>JAJFFC010000010.1 GCA_021776795.1 Planctomycetota bacterium | reverse complement strand
CCTTGGCCGCGCGATGGAGGCCTTCCCCAGTCAGCCCCTCGACGGCATTCGACGATCGCGCGTTTAAGCTTGCCAAGCCGATGCTTCCCAGACTCAACCCGGCTTGCGCAAAGAACTCGCGGCGATTGGCTTTGAGCAGTGAGCCTAATTGTTGTGGCGCATTTGGTTCCATCGGTTCTGTTTCCTGTGACCTTCATCGTCAAGTCTTTTATTCCTAGCTCGAAGCGTGAGCAAGGGGGAATCAAGGATGCCGTGCATCTCGACAAAACGCCGTCGAATTCGTTTCCACTCGTTCACGCTTCCTTCACGTTGAGAGTTAATGTCTGCCGCGGGATCCACTCGCTGGCGCTTCGTGCTACTATCAGGGAAAATGTTTGTGCGCCTCGCAAATTTTCCACGCATGTAAACCATTTAACTGGCTGGTGTTAGCGTTTTGTGCGTTGGGCTTGGTGTTCCATCGGGCGGATGTCGCGAGACAACCAAAGATGTCGCAACCGGGGGTCGTATGGCAACCGGCCCCGCGGGCTGGCCGCATTCGCGGCGGGCGCCACGCGGCTACTTCACGGTCGCCGCATTCGCGGCTGGTGGTTGACCTTTGGATAACAAGGCAACCGGATGTCGTGATTCGGTGTCGGCCAAGCTGGTTCGGATTTAGGATTTGTTGCTTGTCAACGTCCGTGAACGCCATCAGTCAATTTACATTTTATTTTACATTTTTCAATTTACATTTCCCTTGCCAATTGGGTTAACGGGCGAAGCCAGCGCCGGGCTTGTATTACGGTTGAGGAGTGAAAGTGATTTCCGTCAAAGTCTATGTAAATTCTCGGCTGGAGTACTCGACCAACTTGACGGGCCGGCTCGAATTGGGCCGCCAACAAGCGGGCGAAATTCCTCCGTTCACGCGATTGAACGACCGAGTCGTGATTGCCGGGCTGGAGGAAAAGGACATCTCTCGGCGACACGTTCTGTTAGAGCTCCAAAAGGACGGCGCCGTTCGTGTTACGAATCAAAGTGAAGTCAACACGATTCTGATTGGCGGCGATGATGTGTTGGATCCAGGTGGGAACCGTGTGGTGAGCGACAGCGCGTTGATCACTCTGTTCGGACGCATCATTCAGCTGAGTAGCAATCGCAGCCAGGGGATCCTGGAAAGTTTCGCTCACAAGACGACCCCGCCCGGCGCCGCGCGCGGAGACGCGTCGGCGATCGTCGATTTATTGGCAAGTCGGCGAAGCGTCGAAGACGACAAATTCTTGTTGCACGGCCTACATGCCGTAACATCACTTTTTCAGCTTACCGTCAAAGAGGGCGACTTCTACCCGCTGGCTGCCAAGGCGATGATTGATGTAGTCCAACTCGAAAATGCGGCGGCGCTCGTCTGGCAAGAACCTCAGTGGCAAGTGATCTCATTCTGCAGTGATTCGGACGATGGAGCGAATGAATGGGAGCCGAGCCGGTCGATCCTACAGAATGTTCGCGAGGGAAAGCGTACGTTTTGGCGCGTCCCTTCGGTTGCCGCTGGCGAAGCACCGAGTCTCGTCGATGTTCGGGCAGTTGTGGCGGCGCCAATATTAAACTGCGATGGTGAAGTTGTCGGCGCATTGTACGGCGATCGCCGGCGTCCCATCAGCGGTGCTGCTGGCGTGAGAATCTCGGAGACTGAAGCGGTTCTTGTCGAGTTGCTGTCATCCGGTGTTGCAGCGGGGTTAGCAAGAATCGAGCAAGAGCGCGCTGCTGTGAAAGCACGCGTCTTGTTCGAACAATTCTTTACCGCCGATTTGGCGCGCGAGCTGGAGTCGCATCCAGAGTTGCTGCTGGGCAAAGATATCGAAGTGACGCTGATGTTTTGCGACATCCGCGGCTTTAGCCGTGTCTCTGAGAAACTGGGGCCACGCCTGACTCTGGATTGGATCAACGATGTGAAGCGTACGTTCTCGGATTGCGTCCTCGAACGCAATGGAGTCCTGATCGACACGTTGGGCGATGAATTCTCGGCGATGTGGGGCGCTCCAGTCGACCGACCGGTCCATGCCGACCTGGCCTGTAGCGCAGCGATTCGAATCCTTGAAGAATTGCCCGCGCTCAACCGGCGCTGGCAAAGTGCGATCGATCCTCCCATCGACGTTGGAATCGGCATCCACACTGGCGTTGCTCGAGTTGGCAACATTGGATCTGAGCGAAAATTCCAGTATGGCCCACTGGGTAGCACCGTCGACATCGCGCGACGGGCGCAACGGGCGACAGCTCCGCTGAAGGCGCGAGTCTTGATCACTCAGGCTACTTCCATCGCGTTGAGTTCCGACTACCCGCTGCGTCGTTTGTGCCGCGTCGAACTCGACGACACGGGCGAGTTTTTAGATCTCATCGAACTTGTTCAGCATGCCCCCGATGACTGGGCCGTGCTGAAGCAACGTTACGAATCGGCGCTCGACTCGTACGAACGAGGAGACCTGCCGACGGCGACCCGGCTGCTCGCCAAGATCCTCTCTGATCATCCCAACGATCGCGCAGCGCTGCGTCTCATGGCTGAAATCAACTCGGCTCTCTCTTCATCGGGTTGGTCGTTTTAGCCTGGATGTTTACGCGGCACCCAAATCAGCCAGAACGCGATAGCTAGCTAGCGCCCGTACGATGGACGTCCACGTCACGTCCACGTCCGCCGGTCGGACTGGGCGTAGCTCCTCGACGGACCGGGTGCTGGCGCACGCCGGCTGATTGGGCGCGCGGTTGATCGACTCTAAACGACGGGCAGGAGTGCCCGTCCTACATATTTTGTTGCCAGCGCGCTAGCTCGTCGTCAAAGGCGCTTGCCGAAGCGAAACGATCGCC
>JAJFFC010000009.1 GCA_021776795.1 Planctomycetota bacterium | reverse complement strand
TGTCCGCAGAGAAGCGCTGGCGCAAACTGAATGGCCATCAACTGCTCGCCGAAGTCATCAACGGCGTGCGATTCAAAGACGGCATCAGGAGCTACGCCGCATGAGCTGCAACTCTGGAACACAACATTTGACAATAACTCGATCATGCCACCGTGGCAATTAACGAAGATCGGGATATTGCCGTCGCTTATCATTCAAGTCGGCCAGCAATTACCGGTGCCGGTGGAGCAAACATCAAGCAGGTTGAGCTTGCGTATTATGAGTATCAAGACATTGGTGGAATAGAAACCTGGGTGTATCTTGACACGATTCTGCTTGGCAGCATCGATTACAGCCCCATTCTGGGCTTAAACCAAACGAGTGTCAGGTGTGAGAGACCTGATGTTGTCGCAGTTCGGGACAAGTTTTTTGTAGTATGGACTCGCAGGTATGAAGATAGCTTAGCGCCATTGCAGTACCCAAACCAAAGCGAGGGCCCGGCAGTAATTGAGTGCGCTTGGGTGGAAAAAGCAAGCCCCCAACAGACTTACAAGATACAAACATATCCTGACTACAGAGATCCAGCTAATCCAAGTCCAGGACTTGGATATATTCTAGATTCACACATTGTGGGTACTGGGCTTAGGGATTTGTTGACGAAAGAGTGCCTTGGCGTTGCCGATGCAGTTCCTCTTTCAGATGACAATGATGAGTACAAGGTTGCGGTTGTATATCCTCATCAAACAGATTTCAGTGGTGGGGGATCGAATGACAGGGAATTCGACCTGAGAATGATTACATGTTCGTTTGATGACGCTCTTGACACAATTTCAAAAGGCCCGTTCGTAGATTTGCAGCAATCCATCTATTTTAATGGTGACACCTCACCTGGGCCTTCTCCGTCTGCTGGACTCATTTTGCCTGAGCTTGCGCCATCGTCGGTAGATAATTCGTTTTGGATTGCATATGAAATGCAAACTGAATCAGGTTCCTTGCCGAATGGGAGAATCCGACTTGAATACTATGAAATGGATTCTGGAAATTGGGCAACAACGTTTGGGACTACGTTTAAGAGCCCGCCTGGCCTTACCCCCTTTGTTAGGCGTAGGCCCAACATTTCTTCATATCCGCCGACTAGCACGTCTCAAGGTGAACAAATGGTTTCCATTACCTTTAACAAGCGTAATCCGGATCCACTGGCAGCTGATCAGACAGCTAACGTGGTTTATAGAGAGGTTGCCTGGCAGAACGGAAGCAACAATCATCACCTCTTTGTTGTAACGGGATGGATGAATTCAACCGGCTTTCAAGACGGCAAGCCAACGGTCATTAGAGGACGGGATTATCCATTTATTCGCCGCTGCTTTGTAGATCGATTGGATACATCAGTTCCGAAATGCGACACTATTTCCTACGACGACATCACGGGGGTTTACTCTTCCCGCGATTCAGTTCCCGCTCCACCTGGAACCATAGGTCGACCAGCGGCAGATTACCATTTTGAAAACGGTGCGGCTTCCCCGGACTATATTCCGCTAACCTGGGAGAGAAAGGACATTCAGGCCGATCCACTAAAGATTTGGCTTGGCGTAGAATAGGGTAATTGAATAGTATTTTAGCCATGGAGGGGCTTGCTAATTAGGCGGTTTTTACAGGAAACCGCAGCAGCGTTTTCAACTTCTCAGGCGGCACACGGCGTGGGTCACTGAGGTAAATCTCATGGTGCCAGCGAGTAGGCTGCAATCCCTGCTCCTCGCAGAAGGCAATCATCTTGTCGCCGGTTTCGCCTTCGTTTTCGTAGGGGCCGACATGCAGCATTTGTACGCAACGGCCTTCTTGGATTTCGCGTAGCTCAACGGCGTTGAAGTCTTCGGTCTTGCCTTTCTTCTTGAGAGTTTCGCGAGCCGCCACCACATCTTCCTGAGTCACGAACTCGGGCATGCGGATCATCATGGTCCACACCCATTCTTCCTTGGGCTGCTGGACGAACTCCATCATCGGCACGCCTTCGGCATAGATGCCCTCGAGTTTGCCGACCACGAAATCTTGCTCGCGCTGTTTGCAGGCGAACTTAATCGTGTAGGCCATGCCATACAGCGCACCGATTCGGTCCTGGTAGACCTCACTATCGGGCGCGCCCTTGCCATCGGCAGCTAGAAACACGCCGTCACTCACATCGAGCAGCTTAGCCTTGGCCGAGCGGCCGTATTCTTCTTTCAGTTCTTGGACGAGATTGCGCTTCATGAGGTTTTCAGGGGGATGCAAACTTGCGTTAACAGGTCTTCGGGCTCGGTGGTCTCGGGTTCATTCAGATAGAACTCCACACACGGTGGATCGGCCGCAACGTATCCACTTTGCGGCAGCCAACCGCCATAGAGTTTGGCATAGGTCGCGCCCAATTCTTGGTAGGGACCTTCATGCAGCATGGTCGCGAACATGCCGCCGGGGAAATCACGCACGAAGATCTCGCCTTCGCCGACCGTTCCCGCAGGCACCGTCAGACAAGCGTCGTAGCGCAACTTGTCGGCGGGGGTGACGTCGGGATCGTCGTAGCTTGCGCCTATCATTTCGGTATCGGCGCCAATCAAATCACGCGGCCCTGCCCAATCGCATAGGCGCTCCCAAGTGCTGCCGACTTGGTCATAAGGCCCGACATGGCGTAGGCACAACAGCATGCGCGAAGGCAGGCGGCGCAGTTCCACCTGCAGTTCGTCCGTGGAGTAAGTCATGGGGGAAAAGTTGCTTGGGCTGGGCGACGCGGTGCCACGCATGGTTTCGCGAAAGGACGTGGGGGAGCAAGAAAACTGCCGACGGAAGGCGCGGGTGAAGGCTTCGTGACTCTCGTAACCAGTCTCCAAAGCAATGTCCAAGACGCTCCTTTCCGTCGTCTTCAACAATCCCGCAGCACGTTCCAAACGCAGGCGGCGTACATGCTGCTGCACGCTCTCGCCGACCATGCCGCGGAAGATGCGGTGGAAATGAAAGGGCGAGAATCCGGCGACCTCGGCCAGGGTGATGAGCGGCATGGGCTCATGCAAACGCGCCTGCATCCACGCCAAGACCCGCGCGATGCGGGCGGCGTAGTCCTGTGCGGTTGCTGGCTGCGGCTCACTCATGGGCACAGGATAAACCGCCGCGGCAGGAGGCCGCTTGACCGTTCTTGCGGTTCGGGCGGCGCGAGCGATCGCGCACCGGCGAGGCGGAAAGAGGGTATCCTCGACCCCAGAACCTGCATGGAACTCCTCTTCGCCTTTCTCGCTGGCGCCGCTTTGGCGCTGCTCGCCGGATTTCTCCTGCGCGCGCGGGCGCTTTCGGCTCAGGCCGAGGCCCATCGCGCGGCCCTAGAGAGCTTGGCCACGGCGAAACAGGTCGAGATCGATGCCGTCGAAGCCAAACTCGCGCAGGAGCGGGAGAGCGGCATCCGTCTCCAGGCCGAGGTCGAGAAGATCCACGCCGTCGCCGCCAAGGTCGAGGAAGCCGCCGCCGAAAAGGCGAAGTGGCTGGAGCTGCAGAAAGAGGAAATGGAGAAGACTTTCCAGGCGCTGTCCTCGCGGGTGTTGGAAACTAGCAACAAGAGTTTCCTCGAGCGCGCGACCGAGCGCATGAAGCCGATTGGAGAACAGCTCCACCGCCTGGAAAAGGCGACCCAAGACTTAGAGAAGGGGCGCAAGGAAGCCTATGGTTCACTGCGCGAGCAAATCGGTCACTTGAACAAGGCTACCGAGAGTTACCGCACCCAGGCGCAGTCCCTGTCCGAAGCTTTGCGCGGGAGTTCGCAGGCACGGGGGCGCATCGGCGAAATGGTCTTGCGCAACATCGCCGAATTTGCCGGCATGACGCGCTACTGTGATTTTGAAGAACAAGGCGCCAATGCCGACGGCAAACGCCCCGACATGGTGGTGAAGGTGCCCGACGGTGGCGCGATTCCGGTCGATGCCAAGTTTCCCTTGGCTGCTTTCGACCGCGCCATGGCCACGCAAGATGGCAAGGAGCGCGCGGCGCATTTGCTGCAGCACGCCAAGGACTTGCGCATCCATGTGCAAGAGATGGCGAAGCGCGACTACAGCCAGTACACCAAGGGCGATACCGATTTCACCGTGCTGTTCCTGCCTGGTGATCACCTACTTGCGGCGGCTTTCGAAGCCATGCCGCAGTTGCAGGAAGAGGCTTTCGATAAGCGCATTCTGATTACCACGCCGGTGACATTAGTGGCGCTCCTGCGTACGGTTTCGCTGTATTGGCGCCAGCACCAAATGGCCGAGAACGCGCAAGAGATCGCGACCGAAGCGCATGAGCTGATGAGCCGCCTCGGCGTGTTCATGAAGCACTTCAGCAAGGTCGGCAAGAACTTGGGTACTGCAGTGGGTGCCTTTAACGACGCCGTCGGCAGCTACGAACGGCGCATTTTGCCGACCGGGCGCAAGGTGGCCGAGTTGCAGCATCAGCAAGATGACTTACCCGAGGTCGACAGCATCGACCGCGATGTACGTGCGTTGCGTCCGCCCGAAGTGGACGGCCCACCGGCCGAGAAAGAACTCGAGTTCGAATAGGCTTTAAGAAACCAAGGAGAGCCCGCGCTGAGACCCTACCTCCCGACATTCTTAGCCTTAGCTTTCGCAGCTATCGTCGTTTTATGCATGCAAGTTTGGCCGCGCCAAACCTTTTCGTGGTTTGTCGAAGATGGGTTGGTGGAAAATTTCCAAGCTCTCAGCTTATTAGCTTCGACGATTCTTTTATCACTCCTTGCTCGGCGTAAGAGGTGGGCGCCGACATTACTTGCCTTGACGGGATGCACCCTGCTTCTTTTGCTCGAGGAAATCAGTTGGGGACAGAGGATTATCGGGTTTCAGCCTCCGCCCACGCTGAAATCTTTCAATCGCCAAGGAGAGTTCAATCTACATAACAATAATGTCTTTCAGCCGTGGCGGCATGGATTGTTGGCGTTGGCGGGAATGCTTGGCCTTGCCCTCAGCTGTTGGCGTTCGCGTTTATCGCGGGCGTTCCCCAAGTTTGCCTCTTTGTTACCCTCCACAAACCTTTGCCCCTTATTTATTGTCATTCTTTTGGCTGCAGCCTGTCTCGGATTTAGTTGGCTGGAATTCGATGGAGAGGCTCTTGGCCTGCCAAAATTTGCCTCGGGTCGGATCTTGTCCGAGGCCACTGAAGCCTTGATTGTCGCCGTGTGGCTAGGATTGACCATCAAGGCTTGGCGAGCGCGTTAAGCCAAATCAAACAACAGAACCTCGGCCTGTTCTAAGGCTTGAATCTCGATGCGCTGCTCTTCCGATATCGCCATGCCATCTCCGGCTTGGAGCGTTTGCTCGCCGAGATCGACCGTGCCGCGCGCGACTTGCACCCAAGCATGGCGGCCGGGGGCGAGGTCATGCTCCACTTTGGTGCCCGGCGTGAGCGTGCTGCCCCACAGCGTGACATCTTGATGGATGGTCAGGGAATCTTCGCGGCCATCCGGCGACGCCAACAACTGCAAACGGTTCTCGCCGCAAGCCTTGGGAAAGGCGCGCTCTTCATAGCCGGGGATTAACCCACGGCGCTCAGGCAGGATCCAAATCTGCAATAAGTGCAGAGGCTCGGCCTCGTTGTTCATTTCGGAATGGCGAATGCCCGTACCTGCAGTCATGCGCTGCACCATGCCGGCGCGAATATGCCCGATATTGCCTTCGCTATCCCGATGCTCCACGGTGCCGGACAGTACATAAGTCAGGATTTCCATATCCCGATGCCCATGCTCCTCAAAGCCGGTCTTCGGCGCGACATGATCTTCATTGATGACGCGCAGATGGCGGAAACCCATATGCGCTTCGTCGTAATAGTGCGCGAAGCTAAAGGTGTGGGCGGTTTTGAGCCAACCGTAGTCTGCCTTGCCGCGGTCCTCTTGATGGCGGACCTTTCTCATGCTTGATACCTTCCTTCCATAGCAATGCTTGCGAGTTCCTTGCGCGCGCTTGGCTGCTCGCGCGCCTGGTATTCCTCGGGGAGAGTGGTGGGGGCGCCACGGTGCCCCAGGACAAAGGCAGCCAAGGCCACATAGTCTTCGCGTGGCACATCAAACAGCTCATAGCAAGGCTCCGGATCGAAGCCGCCAAGGAGATGCGTGCCAAGGCCGAGGCGGTTCGCCTGCAAACTCATGGCGAAGGCGGCGGCGCCAGCATCGAAGGCGTGAAAGGCGTTGTCCTTGCCGTTGTGGGTAAAGCGCCGACGGCCAAAGATGACGCCCGCCACAGGGGCGTGTTGTGCCCAGATATGGTTGGTGGGGGCGAAAGTTGCCGCCACTTTGGCGCGGAGTGTGGGTTCCTGTGAATAAAGAAACAGCCACGGCTGCTCGTTGTAGCAAGAGGGGGCCCAGCGCGCTGCCTCAAAGACCGTTTGCAGGTCCTCAGCCGACACCGGCTGGTCGAGATAAGACCGCGGCGACCAGCGCTCGAGGAAGAGGGAATCGATATTGGCCTCTGCTTGGCGGGGAGATGCAAGATCAGTCATGTCGGGATATTAGTTGTTATAACAACCAAAGTCAAGGGCGAGATTTGCGCGCAGCCCATTTCGCCATAGGGGGTCCTCTACGCTATCCTAAGCGCGAATGTTCTCAATCCTCATCCTCTTCCACGTCATCGGCGCGAGCGTTTGGTTTGGCGGATTGATGGTGTTGTCGTGCAGCATTCTGCCTAAGGCAAAGCGTGCTGGGGATCCGGGCGCCCTCGCCAGTTATCTGCGTCATTTTTTGCGCGTGGGCTATCCCGCTTTGGTGATGCAAGTGCTCACCGGCCCGATGATGGCCACACGCCTCATTCCCAAGATGTCGGATTGGTTTGCCTGGGAGAACGGCACGCAAGATCACATCGGCAGCAAAATCATTATGTATCCAATCATTGTGATTGTGGCGGTGCAAATGCAGCGCAAGGTGTTGCCACGATTGGAAGCTGGCGATGGCGCGGCAATCAAATCCGCCGCCAAGTACGGTCATTCGTTGACCTTCTTGAGCTTCCTGATGCTGCTCACCGGCATCAGCCTGCACACCTACGGCTTCTCGTATTAGGCCAGGTTGAGTAAGCGCTGAATCGCGCTGACCCAAACCCACGAAGCCAAGGGCACGGCGAAGTACAGCGTGGCCACGGCAACACGCCCCTTGTCGAAGGGCAGTACCGGCAGACTTTCTAGGTAGTGCAGGTAGCTCAGTCGATCGGCCAGGCGCCCGGGCTCTGCGCGGTCGCCAAGGTTGCGCAGTTCTTGCAGCTCACCATGCACTTCCACAATCGCTTCGCGCTTGGCGGTGCGAATCAGGGCTTGCATGCGCAAGATCGGCGGCAGCAAGGTCATCAGGGCAAAAATTGTGGCCACCGACATGATGGCCTCAGTCAGATAGGGTCCGCCGGCCAATAGAAACAGCGAAGTGAGCGCCGCACCAGTGAGGTGGGTGAGGCTGGTGCGCATGGCCATGCGCGCGACGGTGTGCTGCGGATTCAAATCCAGTAAATCCACGGTGCGCGCCGCCTCGAGCATGGCTTTGTGGCGTTTCTTGACCCACACCGTGGTGCCGATGCCGCGGAAGAGAAGCAGCATGAGCAGCATCATCTGCAGCGCCATCCATGCCATGACCATGCGTGCCAGCAATTCCCACTGTCCGCCCAGAATCCAATACACCACCACCACGCCGACGATGACACCCAGGACCGTGAACGGGCGCATGATGCTTGCAGGTGGCGATTCTTCACGCAGCATCGCCATTTCACGCTTGCGTCGTGCCTTGCTGTCGGCCGGAGGAATGAGCTTGCGCAAATCCCATTCATCGGCGGCGGCACTGATGCGCAAGACTGCCGGCAGAACACCGAGCATGATCGATGCTGCCAGTAACACGGCGGCGGCGGCGCTTAATCGCGGTGGCTGGCCCTCGTCGGTCCCGGCCTGCAACAGGTCAATCCGGTCAAAATGAACAGCGGCATAGGACACGCCCAAAAAGAAGGCAGTCCAAATCAGCGCGGAAAGCAATGCGGGCAGAGGAAGCCAATAGGCAACCGCAAGTTCCAGGCGCAGCCGTCGGGTTTTGGCTTTGGCCATGTGCGCAGGCTAGCGTGATTGGCGCGGCGCTACCAGGGCAAAGCCTTGCCGGTGTAATCGACAAAGCGCCCACTTTCGGCCAGGCTGAGTTCCTCGATGCGCTCAATCATGCCCGCAACCGAGGTCGGAATGTCGATGGGCGCATTCTCGCCGCCCATGCCTGTGCGCACCCAGCCGGGGTGGAGGAGTTGCACCGCAATATTGTCGCTTGCCAAATCAATCGACAAACTGCGCACCGCGGCATTGAGTCCGGCTTTGGCGGAGCGGTACAGATAGCTCCCACCCGAACCGTTATCGCCGACACTGCCCATGAGGCTGGTCAGGAAATGAAAGGAAGTCTTCTTGCCTGCGCTGGCCGAGGCGCGCATTTGCGGCAATAAACCCTGCGCGGTGAGCAAAGGGGCGACGGTGTCGATGTGCAAGACTTCCATCCATGCATCTTCGGGCAAGTCGCCGACCGGCAAACCACGCGGCCCATAGATGCCGGCGTTATGAATGACGGTGTCAATCGTGCGCGGAGCCATATCACGATGGAAACGCTCGCGGGATTCGGCTTTGCCGACGTCAAGCGCCAAAATCTCGAGCGGCTCCGTGGCAGCTCGCTTCGTGAGCATGCCGGCGTGCATCGGTTCCCGCACCGTGGCGACGACACGGCAGCCGCGCGCCAACAAGGCCTCGACAAAGCCCAATCCCAGGCCACGATTCGCACCTATCACCAAGACATCCTTCATTTCTGCAGTGTAGCTAGAATGTCAAGGTGCGTATTCGTTCCTTATTGATAATCCTTGCCGCCATTGCCCTCGGCCTTTGGTGGTTCCTATCGCCGCCTGAGGAAAAGGCACCCCACAACGAAGAGGTGCAGGCAGAAGAAGCGGTTGCTCCTGCTGATTCCCTAGGTGCCGACAAAGGTTCAGAGTCAGTAGAGCGAGAAGAGATAGAAAGTAATCTAGAAGCAACCTTAGGGAACGAGGCCAAAGGGAGAATGAGCATCCTCAACATCCTATGCCTTGAGGGAAATACCGAGCGCCCAATGCAACTTTCTCCCGCGAATCTTTCTTTGGGAACGGGCACTCCCACAGGGAATCACTGGATTCCCGTTTCCTTGGATGAGGAGGGGAAATGGTCTGGAGAGGTGCCAATCGGAAAGTTCAATTTTCATTTTTATGGGAGTTTTCTTGGAGACGACAGAGGATTTGGGCATGACGGAGAGCTCATCATCCAAGAGCAAGAGGAATCGAATCTAGTCCTGACAGTTCCTGAAGCTTTCCCGATCACTGTTCGCATGGTGGACCTTCACGGATCTCCCATTGTCGGACAAGAGCTCAACGTCATGGCGAATATGTCCACCGAGCGATATAACTACAGTGCCAATCAGAAGATCAACACAAATCAACAAGGTGAGGTGTCGGCTTACTTTTGCGAGGGCGAATTGAGAGTGTTTATTCGCGAAGGAAATAAGGATTTTGCACCAACCAATTGGCAATATGAATTAACTAGAAATGACCAAGAGAGAACACTGGCTGTTCAGCCACTGGCGCGCAAGAAGGTACTGCTTTCAGTCATGGATTCGATTGGGAATCCGATTGAGGGCGCCAAGGTTTTCAAGCGCTACACCAGCATGACCTCGCCAGAGGTTCGTATCTCGCCCTATGACTATGACCGGGAAGGAAGTTTTTCCGATGCCGCTGGCCTTATTGAATTGAGCATGATCCAGTTGGATGCGCGATTGGAGGTTTCCCATGAGAAATTCCGGCCAACCGACATCACCGTCCTGCAACAGGAAGTGGAGGCCGTCGTCGTTTTGGAAAGTGGGAACTCGTTGACCGGAGTCGTGCTGGATGGTGCAGGCAAACCGGTGGCGGGAGCCAAAGTATATGCCTTCAACAAAGACAGTGTGTCGGATAGTCCAAGCGATGTAGAAAGGGGTGAGGACTGGGAAATGGAGGAGACCGAAGAGGATGGCAGCTTCTCAATCGCCGGAATCAACCCCGATGGGTATCAGCATGTCCTGGTTTCGGCGGAGGGGTATGCAGCCTATGCACACTACTCCAAGAAGTTTGAGGCCCACTTGATCATGACGATCTATCCAGAACTCTCCCTATTTGGCATTGTGCAGGACCAGGAAGGGCAACCCGTTTCAGGCGTATTGGTAGAAGTCAGGGGCGTCCCCATTTTTGAAAAAACTTCGGATTGGCAAACAACTTCGTATTACTTGGGCACTTATCGCTAGCGGACGGATGAATCAGGGAACTTCCGCTTTCCAGGTATTGGTAATGGGGCGACTCATCTGGTTGCGACCCCTGGATCTACCAGAGATTTCACAACAGTCGTTAAGGTGACTCCGAGCGACAACCCCGTCGTGATTACGCTTGGGGAATTGGCTGAGGGCTATTCCCGGTTTAAGTTGAAGATTACGAATGAGCTGGGAGGGGGCGTAGAGGCATCCGTTCTTCAGGGGTTGTTCCACGTTTACTCCAGTGGATCTGGTCGTACGGGTGGCCGTCAACTTGGTGTCACCAATTCAGAAGGAATCGGCCATTCACGTCCATTTAGGAAGGATTGGGGCCAAGCTAGGCGCCGCACCAAAAATTTGGACACAGAGTTTTTTGCCATTGTTGAGATCAAATCCCCGGGCTATGTTCCAATGATCGTGTCGATTGATTCCCTATCTGATGGTGAGCAGCCGCTAGAGCGAGCCCTCGAAAAGGCCGTCTACAGAGAGCTCCATTTGGTCGACAGCCTAGGGCTGTCTGAGTTAGATGAAGTCCGATTCGAAGCGGCCTTAGCCACCGACTCGATGTTCGCTCTCTCCTACAGGCAGTCTTTTCAGATTTGGCCCAGTCCCTTCTTGGGTGTAAGGAGTGTCCGCGGAGAATCGACCTATTGGAGTTTGCCCTTCGAAGCTTGGCCAGAATCGGGCGGCGTGTTGTTGCTCAAGGGGCCGAACGCAACCGACACTCTTCGCTTCCATATTCCTGCAGGGACTGGCGCCTACCAAATTCACCTCAGCGAAGACCAGTTGCGGATCTTAAAGCTGATTGAATAGACGCCCGCTAAACTGGCAACATGAGAGCCCTAACTCTGTTGCCGCTGTTGTTGCTTGCCCCATTCTTCCTGGCACAAGAACCGGCTAAGAAGTTCAAGCCGTACAAGTACAAGAAAATGGAGCTTGAGGGCTGGACAGTTCTGGTCCAAAAGGAACTTCACGCCAAATCCGACTTGCGCGATCAAGTCCTCAAGGTTCTTGAAGTGAAGCTGTGGGAGATTGCCTACAACTTGCCCAAAGACACGGTCAAGCGCCTGCGCGAAGTGCCCATTCGCATGCACCTCGACCGCGAAGGCTGCTCCGGCGGCGTGTACCACCCGTCCAAAGATTGGCTACGCGACAACGGTTTCCCGCAAGATTGGGCCGAGGGTGTGGAGTTCGGCAACGCCAAGAACTTCCTCGGTTGGTCACGGCAACAACCAGCCATGGTGCTGCATGAGCTCGCGCATGCGTGGCACCATCAGGTACTGACCTATCAGCACGAAGGAGTGAAGAAGGCTTACCAAGACACCAAGGAAGCCGGCACCCTAGACAAGGTCCTTTACATCACCGGTGGCGAACAAGTCGCCTACGGCCTCAACAACGAAATGGAGTTCTTCGCCGAAATGAGCGAGGCGTGGTGGTCGACCAACGACATGTACCCCTTCGTGCGCGTAGAAGTCATGCAAAGCTTGCCCGACGTCGCCCCGCTGATGGAAGCCACCTGGAAGCTTCCCTAATCATGAAGCGAACAACATTGCAGGGTCGCGAAAGGCCTTGAACTCCAGGGCATTCCCCGAGGGATCGAGCAGGAACATCGTGGCTTGCTCGGCGACCTTGCCGCGGAAGCGGACATAGGGCTCGATCACGAACTCCACCTTGGCCTGCTGCAGACGGGCGGCCAATGATTCCCAGCTTTCCCAAGGCAGTACCAAGCCAAAATGCGGAACGGGAACAGCTTTGGCGTCGACCGCGTTGTGCGCAAGCGGCGGCGCGGCATCGGCCACGAGGTGGGCAACAATCTGGTGCCCGTGCAGCGAGAAATCGACCCACTGTTCGCTCGAACGCCCTTCCTCGCACCCCAGCAACTCGCCGTAAAAGCTGCGCGCAGCGGCCAAATCGTGCACGGGAAAGGCGAGGTGAAAGGGAGGGAGGCTCATCGCGACCTCATGCTACGATGCCACTCCATGCTTCGCACCTTCCTGCGTCGTTTGTTCCAAGGCAAACCTACCATGCTCTCTCCTGGCACAACCGCTCCAACTTTTTCCCTGCTCGACCACACCGGAAACACGGTGCAGTCGCAGGATCTTTCCGGCCAGCGCTATGTGCTGTGGTTTTACCCTGTCGCCGATACCCCAGGCTGAACGAAGCAAGGCAATGGATTCCGTGATCGAATCCAACACTATGAAACCCGTGGTATTCGCGTGTTCGGCGTTTCCGTCGACTCGGTAGACAAGAATTGCGCCTTCGCCGAGAAGTTCCACTTCAACTTCCCACTCCTATGTGACACCGAAAAGGAACTCTCTCTTGCCTATGGCGCCATGGCAAGCGCCAAAGATGAATACGCCCAGCGCTACACCTTCGTAGTCAGCCCAGAAGGCAAAGTCGAACAGGCAATCGCCACGACGGATCCTGCAGGCCAAGCCGCAGACCTGCTCGACATCCTCCCTGATTCGGATTAAGCATGCCGCAAGTTTCCATCCGCACTCAGGTCGCCAAACCCCTCGCTGAGACCTGGGAGTCCTTTATGGACGAATCCCTGTTGAAGCAATGGATGCAGGGCTTTGAATCCATCGAGCTGGTCGAAGGTCGCAAGGGCGAAGTCGGCAGTGTGTACGACATGCAGTTTCTGGAAGGGAAACGGGTCATGACCTTTCAAGAAACCGTCACCGACATTCAACCAGAGAAACTTTACGCCTTTCACATGGTCGGTCCAGGCGTTCGTAGCAAGATGAAAGTCCACTTTGCGGCCAGTGCCGAAGGCACGGCCATTGACAGTGAAGTCGAAAGCCAAGGCACCAATCTCTTCTACAAAATCGTTCTCCGCCTGTTCGGCTCCATGATGCGCAAACGCATGATTGCCGACATGCAACGCTTCCGCCGCCTAGTCGAAGCACAGTAAACTCTCCACCCATGAATCGCCCCCTCCTTGCCATTCTCTTTGTCCTTGCCATTGCTGGCTTGGGCGTCTTCCTGCTGAACGACCCGAATGAAGGCAGCAAAGACAACGATGAGTTGACCACTCAATTGGCCGCGATCCAGGCCCAATTGTCTTCCATGGAAGACCAAATTGCCGAGCGGGACACCATCATCGAAAGCATGCAGGCCGCAATCGCCGCGAACCGTGGCAATGGCATGCAGCGCCAGCCAGACACCAGCAATCTCGCTGGTCTCATCGATAACGCCGTTGCTAAAGCATTGGCAGAGCGCGGTGGGATTGCGGCCGATGCCCTTACCACGAACCTCGAAGACGCCAACGCCGAAGCGATTCGCGCTGCCATCGTGCCCGATGCCATGCGCCGTCTGATTGATCCCTTGCTCGGTGACGCCGAGCGCGAGGAAATCTGGGCCAAGATTCGCGAGGAAGGTCTAGTTAAAGAAGCCATCGCTGCGCTCGAGGCCGAGGTCGAGAGCAACCCCGACAATGCCGACCTTCTCACCGAGTTGGGATACGCCTATGTCCAACCCATCTTTAGCGGAGCCGCGGCTGGGCCCGAGGCAGGCATCTGGTCGATGAAGTCCGACGCCACTTATGACCGCGCTCTGGCGATTGACCCAGAACATTGGGATGCTCGCTTTTCGAAAGCGGTTTCTTATAGCTTCTGGCCTCCGGTCATGGGCAAGCAGGGCGAAGCCATCAAGCACTTCGAAACCCTAATTGAGCAGCAGGGCAATCGCCCACGCGAAGATCGCTTTGTGCAGACCTATCAGTTCCTAGGCAACCTCTACGCCCAAACAGGCAAGCAGGCCGAGGCCGAGGCGGCGTGGCGCAAAGGTCTTGCCGAGTTCCCCAATGACACTCAGCTGAAGAAGAGCCTCGGCGGCGAGTAAAAATTTCGAATAAAACCTGTCACGACAGGCATTTTGTGCGAAAGGATACTTGAGGGGGCTCTCTTGAGTGCCTCCCTCCCGGAAAGGTCCGGTGCGCTTCAGCTTGGGGGAGTTTTGTGAGCGCTGCCGAACCTCAGGGGAGAGAAAGTGGTGCTTTCGGGCACCACTTTCTTCATTTCTGGCCTAATCGCGGCGTAATTCACGCCCACTTTGTGGCTTTTTCACCCACGGCGTGTCGTACAAAGACAAGAAGGTGGGCGCTGGAGCCCATTGCCTCTGATCCATGCGAAACAGAAAGCCGATGCCACCCGGTTCGGGGCGGAAGCGCCGGCTGTTGAGTTCGGTGAAGCCGCTACGTCGGCCGAGGGCAACCAACTCGAGACCCAAGAACACCTCGGCATGAGTGTCGTAATGCGCTCGCCCACGAATAGTGGTCTCCATGGCATGAGGGTGCAGCTTCTTTGGTGTCCATAGGTTTTCGCCTAGGACCCACTTGCCGTCTTCTATGGCCAGCGTGCTGCCGCGCCATTCATAACCTCGAACGACGCCATCTTGAATGGTTTCGCGAATCTGCAATTCCACGCGCAACAAATCGCCGCGGTCAAAAGGGATGCACTGCCCATACACGTTGTCGACCAAACTATAACTGGCCAAACGATGTGCCAGAGCTTCGGGGACGTCGCCCCAGGCACCATCGCGCGTGCGTCCCGCGGCAGCGGCGGCCACGATCGAGGCAACCTCTTCTTGCGAAAACCAAACCGTGTCGCGGTTCCACTTGGTGGCGCGCTCTCCTTTCGGCGTGCCATCGGCCGGTAAATCGCGCACGAAGCGTTCCAGCAGCAAACCCTGCTTAGGCCGCGAATCTTCCCAGCGCTCTTCACCTTGGATATTAATCTCTTGCGGAAGATGACGCTCGCTCTCTGGCAAAGCCTCCCAAGCGGCTAAACCCTCTTCCATCATGGTCAACACGCGATCGGCTTTGAGGCTGTTCACGCGCGAGAGCACTTTGCCCGAAGGTGACATGACATAGATGCCTTGGCGCGTTCCGTTGTCGGTGATCAGTTGCCCGTGATTGACCGCGCGTTGAAAGAATTGACATTCGGCGTCGCCGCCACGTTGTAGGCGCCACACTTCATCGGCGGCGGGGACAAAGGCTTGCGCGGCGGCGAGAACTTTCGCGTTGGAGAAGACGGACACACGGCCCGCCACACCATTGTTTCAGGTGCAGCCGAGCGGGTGCCCGTTCATGACCCAAAGCAGCAGCGGGCGGCCAGCGTCATCGGCGTCTTGCAGGCCTTGGGCGAAGGTGTTGCGCCACGGCAAGGCCTCGAACGCAGCTTCTTCTTGGGTGGGCAGAAGATAATCCCGCCACGTGTTCAACTCACGCAAGCTCCACTTGGGGAGGTCGACCTGTTCGAGCAGCTCTTTCGCCGTGGGCGCGGGCGCCTCTGCAGTGACTTCAGGCTCTTGTCCGTTCGTCGGGGTTGACTCTTGTCCAGCCGCAGGGGCGGGACAGGCCAGAAGGGTCAGAGACAGGATGAGGGCCATGCCGCTAGTCTACGAAAGATGTCTTTTCTGCAACCCCTGCTCGGCATTGCGGTTCTCCTGGCGATGGCCTGGGCGATGAGCGACGCCCGCCGCCAAGTGCGCTGGCGGACGGTGGCTGTTGGTTTGGGTTTGCAGTGGATCTTGGCCTTTGTAGTGCTCAAGACGAGCTTTGGCCGCTGGTTTTTCGACGGCGCCCAAGCCTTCTTCCGCGGCTTGATTGACATCAGTAAAGAAGCGGGGCGCAATGTGCTCGGCGAGAGTTCGCTCGGCTTAGATGGCTCGCCTGCTTTGCTTGGCGCGGTGGTCGTGGTCACGGTGATTTTCTTCAGCGCGACCTTCTCTTTATTGCACCACATTGGCGTGGTGCGTTTATTGGTTGGTGGTATGGCGCGCGTCATGGCACGACTGATGGGCACCAGTGGTTCAGAGTCGACGGTAGCCGCAGCCAACATTTTCGTCGGCCAAACCGAGGCACCTTTGTTGGTGCGCCCATATCTGGCGCGTATGACGCGGAGTGAACTCGGTGCAATCATGACCGTTGGTTTTGCCACCGTCGCCGGCGGAGTGTTTGCGGTGTATGTCGACATGATGGACGGCGCGGTGCCCGGAGTGGCCGGACACCTGCTGGCAGCCACAGTCATGTCTGCACCGATGGCTTTGGCAGTGGCCAAGATTGTGTTTCCCGAAACGGAAGAGTCGGAGACGATGGGCAAAGATGTGGCCCAACCCAAGTCTGACTACGCCAATTCTCTAGATGCTGCATCGAGTGGCGCGGCCGACGGCATGCGCTTGGCGATCAACATCTTGGCCATGCTAATTGCCTTCCTTGGTTTGCTTGGCGTATTGAATTTGGTGCTCACTTCGCTTTTCGGCGAGCAAGCCACCTTGCAACATTTACTCGGCACCGTGTTCGCGCCGATTGCCTGGTTACTGGGCGTCCCGATGGGGGAAGCGCGAGACGTCGGCACCTTGCTCGGTACCAAAATGGCGGTGAATGAGTATGTGGCCTTCCTGGAAATGGAGCGCTTAAAGGAATCCGGACTGAGCGAATCCTCGCGCGTCATTGCCAGCTATGCGTTGTGCGGTTTTTCCAACTTCTCGAGCATCGCCATTCAGATTGGCGGCCTAGGTACGATTGCGCCTGGCCGCCGCAAAGACCTCGCACAGCTTGGCCTGCGCGCTATGTTCGCCGGTTCGATCGCGAGCTATTGCACGGCAGCCACGGCCGCCATGTTCTTAACTTAATTCGCGGCATACTGCACACGCAAATCAGTCAAGTAAAGGTTGATGGCTTCGTGCACCGATGGTGTGCCGCGCACGAAGAGCTGGCCTTGCTGCATTTCCGCAGAATATTCGCCAGGAACGGAAGCCCTTACCAGATCCAGAAGACTCTCTTCGGCTGGCACCTGGGGTTGTAGATCGCGGACATCGTGAGGGAGCAACTGGGCCACGCCAGGTGTGGCCTCTTGGTTGGTGCGGGCCAGGCCTTGGGGCTTCGAGCAGGCAGAGAAAAGCGCGACGGCGGCCACAGACCATAGCGAAAGGGAGAGAAGGGTTCGATTCATGAGTCGGGACACGATGGGGTTAAGCGGCCTGACGCAGGCGTGGCGCCACCCATAGGCGCCAAGCATGCCAAGCAAGGAGCATACTCAAGATAATGCCGCTGGTTACCGCAATCATTCCATGCTCCATGGTCATGACATCGGGCACTACGGTGCGCAGGTCGATGTCGAGCCAACCGTAGAGCGCGTTGGCGAAGAAGCCAAGCGCAAGAGAGCAGACCACCAGCGCAAACAAGTACATCTTGAGGACGGGGCCGCCAAGGAAGCGGCGCACGACCAAGATGGTGGTGAGGTTGGTGGCAGGGCCGGCGAGTAACAGCACCAAGGCTGCACCCGGATCCAATCCTTTGGCGACCAGGGCTGCGGCAATCGGCGTGCTTGCGGTGGCGCAGATGTACATCGGCATAGAAAGCACCAACATGGCCAGCATGGCCAAGATGCCGGTGGTGTAACGCCCGCCGAAGAAATCTTCGGGGACCAGCACGGTGATTAAACCCGAAAGCAAAAAGCCGAGTAAGAACCACGGCGTGAGGTCTTCCATCAACTTGCCGTAGGCGAAGCTAAAGGCGCGGCGGAAGCGAGAGCCCTCTGGTGATGCTTCGACAGCATCTTGTGCCGCCACCTGTTCCGACCCGCCTTGAGATGCACAGCAAGATTTCACCGGCTCGGCTTCTTCGCCACCGGTGGCTTTACCGCGTTTGACTAAGCCATTGACCAAACTCCCGGACACAATCGCGGTGAAGATCGCGGCGAAGGGTCGTAGCACGGTCATGATGGGGTCCATTAGGGCCCAAGTGATGCCGAGCGAATCCACCCCTGTTTCCGGGGTGGCAATTAAGAAGGAAGTGGTGGCGCCTTTGCTCGCGCCGGCCTCTCGTAAACCAGCTGCGGTAGGAATCACCGCGCAGGAACACAGCGGAAGTGGTGCACCCAACACCGCAGCCTTGAACACCGAAGGGAAGTCGTCGTGGCCGAGGTGGCGCATGACGCGGTTGGTGGGGATCCAAACCTTGAGTACGCCGGCGACAAAGAAGCCAATCAATAGCCATGGGCCAGACTCGGCGAGAATCCCCCAAATCGCAAGGATCCAGTCCTGAAGGAAGGCCAGCATGATTAATGTTCTAGGACGCCAATTGCCGCCATGACACCGATTCCTGTGGCCAGCAGCAAAATTTTGGCCAGGCTGTCTTCGCGATGGTGGAAGACTTCAGGCAGCAGTTCGCTCAGGCAAACATAAAGGAAGGTGCCTGCGGCCAAAGCCATCGCCACCGACATGCCAGTGGGGCCGAGCATCGGGAACAACAAAGCGCCACCCCAAACTCCGAGTGGAGTGATCAGTGCGAACACCCCAAGAAAGGTAAAGACGCGTTTGCGTGGGAAATGCGCCAGCTCGAACACTGACATCAGTGAAAAGCTCTCGAAGGCTTTATGCGCAATGATCGCGACGAATACCGGCGTGGCCATTGCCGTTCCACCGACTTCCGCAGCGGACAAACCTAATCCCGTGGTGAGTGCGTGCAGGGATAGGCCAAAGAAACTGGCGTAGCCGACGGCGCGGTGGCGGTGGAGATCATCGTGGTCGTGAGTGCGGAAGACCAGAGACTCCAAAAGGTATACCGCCAGGACTCCGAGCAATACAAAGCACCACAACCAAATGCCTTCCATGTCATGTTCGCCACCGACATGGTGACTGGCTTCGGGCAAGGCTGGCAGCATGTGCAAAAACACCGCACCCAAAAAGATGCCGGTGGATAGTGCTAGAGCTGCATGCAGACGGCGGTCCGTCCACTTGGTCAGCATCGGTAAGAAGCCGCCAGCCAAGCCCACCGCTAAAATCACGAATCCGCGAACGAGCGGATCGGCGGGGGCGGTGTCAGGGGCAAGCATGTTCAGCGGCTAATGTACGTGCCTTCATTCTCCTCTGCCAAAAGCCGCAACAAGCGCGACTCCCCACCGAGAGAAATCGTGTCGATGGCAATGCGCTTGGTGGCATTGAGCTTGCGCACCTCACGCAGAATGTCCTCTTGGGCAATGAAGCGACCTTCTGTAGGTTCGCCATCGGAAAGAAGCAGAATCTTGTCGACGCCATCGGTCAAGATGGCTTCTTCTAGGGCATCAAACACGTTGGTGCCACCGTCTGGGCGCTGCTTCTTGAGGAATCCGCTCAAGCTTTCGCGATTGCGCTCGCTCAAAGCTGACAAACTCTTCTTCCACGCCCGCACGCCACTCGAGAACATAATCACATTAATTTGGTCTTCGTCGGCCAAGCCAGCGGCTGCAGTAAAGACTTCATCGACCGCTTCGACTAGGCGGTTGCGACTGCGAGCTTGATCGCCGGTGCCAGGATTGCCTAAGGCTTGCATTGAGCCAGACTTGTCAATTACGAAGATGACGCTGTCGGATTCCAGGCGTAGGCCGTAGAAGGTACCAACCACCGTGTCGCCGCCAGTGTTCTCAGGCGGTTGCGGTGGAATCGGCGAAACTTGGTAGCCAGATTCAGCGCGTTCCCACCATGCTTTCCAGGTGTCAGCATCCCAGTAGGCGCTTTGGCCGGTCAACTGGAACAGGGTTTGGCCCAGGGCCAAGCGCAGACGCAAGCGCGGCTCTTGATCAAGATGCGCAATCAAAGGGCCAATCCAACGCTTGTCGCGCAAGTGGGCGAGGCCTTCGATCGCGGCCAAACGCACCGGCCACTCTTCATGCGACAAACTCAGCAACATCTGCTCGCCGAGTGCACTGTCGCCTGTTTTTGCCGCCGCTTGAATGGCGGGAATCCGGCTTTGCCATTCGCTGGTGGACAAGAGCTCGGTGAGATAGGCGCGGGCGCCTTCATCGCCATAGCCAACGGCGCCAAGCGCCTGCACCGCTAATACATGATTGGCGCCATTTTGCTTCGCCAGCTTGATCAAGGCGTCGATGCTCTGCGGGAAGGGCAAGCGACCCAGGGCTTCGAGAATGGTGAGCTCGACATTTTCGTCTTTCTCAGCGCTCAGTTGCTCGGCCAAGGCCGTCGCCGATTCGGGAAGAGTAATTCTGCCGAGGATCGATGCCGCGAGTTGACGTTCAGAAAGCTCTCGACTGCCAAAACTTTCGACAATCGTGGGAACCACTTCCGGGTCACGGAGAGTGCCCAAGAGCTTGCGGATTTGACTGCGTGGAACTGCCTTGCCGCTGGTGTCCATTTCCAGCAAACTGCGAATGGACTCGGCATCGGCAACCGAACCAAGAACTCGAATGATGGCTTCGTATTGCGCAGGGGTGTGGGTGCGTTGCGCTGCAGCTTCGCGTGCTAACTCGGCGGCGGCCTTCGGATCGAGTAAGAACAGGTCTTCGAGTCCGAGTGCGGCAAGGGGCGGATACTCGGCGCTGGCTGCGGCAAGCATGCCGCTCAGGGGCGGGCCCTTGGGGTGGGTGCGCAGTGATTGATAAGCACCCAAACGAACTTCGCGCTCGGTCCTGCTGTTGGCAATTAATTCGCTGACCGATTCCACGGCAGTCGGGGTGGTCAGGTATGCCAAATAGATCGCGGCGGTGCGCGCAATCGAGTCATTGCGGTTGCCGCTTTGCTTCGCGTACACCTCTTCACGCTCCGGCCAGCCCATGGCATGCAGGGCTTTGATTCCGGCTTTGGCAATCACCGGGTCCTTGTCGAGAGCAAAGCGTTTGACCTTCGCGCCGTATTCGAGATAAGCCGATTGACCAAGTGCTTCAATCGCTTTACTACGCAGCAGAGTTTTTTGCTTTTTGCTGCGCGCAATCTTTTCGAGATAGACAAAGGCCTCCTCGGTGCCCAAAGTGCCGATGGCTTCTGCGGTCGGGGCCATTTTCCCGCGACCGGCATCGATGGCGTCGTCCAGGCGCTGTTTCAGAGTTTCGAAGCTTTCCTCGACCGGCTCGACAACCACGCCAGTCGGTGGCGCTTCTTCGGCAATCCAGGAAACTTTGCTCGCCGTGCGCGCCTCGCCAATCGGCCGAAAGGCCACTTCTGCACCGGCCGGGTCGCGTACGACAAAGCGGTAAGAGGTTTCGCCAAGCGAGAAAGTCTCGCCAGGGCGGAAATACTCGGAGCTGCCCTCCTCCGCCTGGAAGCGCCCATCACTGTTGCGGTCCAACAGCATCACAATGCCTTCTTCCGCATCAAACTGAAGGGTGGAGTTGAGGTCAATCACCACAAAGGAGTGCACGCGCTGCTGCAGCTCGACTTCCCCAGCCTTATACACCTCGGCAATGACCCCGAGCTCATCCTTCTTCAATTTCGAGAATTCGAAATGCAGCGGAACAGAAACGGCCCTTGGCTCTTGAGCATAAGGCACGGCAATCTTGTGGCTCAGTTTCCACTTCACAGCACCTTGTTCCCACAACACTCGAGCATCATTGCGGAAGTGGCCGTCGAGTTTGTCGTCGATCCACAGCCCTTCCTTGTCAGGGAAGGCGTCCAGGGTCACCACGCAAGTCTGCTGGTCGCCGAAGGCAATCTGTGCGTACTCCGCAACCTTGATTCCAGGAGGAGCATCGACGCCCTCTGGCGGTTGGGGCATCACCGGAACCATGCGCGGTTCGAGCGGCAAAATGGTGCCCTGCAACCAGCGAGTCCGCGCCACAACTTCGGCGGCGGGATCTTGAGGTGGGGCGGAGGGGCACGCTGCGGCGGGACTTGCGCACAGGGCCAGGGTCAGAAGGGAAGGGAGCCCGAGCATGGGAAGGGTCAGGGGAGAGTCATTCTATCAGCGGATAGAACTCTCCTGAACCCATTTAGGTCCTTCGACCGGACTTGGTGCCTAGTTTTCGGCGTGGGTGATGCTGATATTGCCGTTGCTCGTATCCAGTCGCAGCAAGCCGCCACCGCCAGAAGCGTGGGGCGTTGGCGTGGGGCCATAGACCTTGGTCTTGCCGTTGGAGGTATCGGTTTCGAGAGCAGCGGCAAGAGTGCCGTCGCAGCGAACAGAAATGCTGCCGTTGCTGGTGTCGACATAGCCATTGCCACTCCAATCACCTTGCAGATGGAGATCGACTCCGCCATTGCTCGAGCGCAAATTGAAATCTTGCGACGCACCGGCGTAGCTAATGCGCCCGTTGGAGCTGCGCAGGCGCACTTGGCCATCGCCGGTGGCTTCAATGTTGCCGTTACTGGAATACACCAAAACGCGCTCGAAGCCGGCGCCGACGGAAACACTACCGTTGGAGCTATTGATGTCGACGTTCCAGCCTTCCGGAACCAGAAGATTGTCGAGCGAACTACCCGCATTATTCGAGCCGCCACTGGGCTTGCTTAGTGTGAGCACTAATGTGCTTCCGTCTTGTTCCCACGACCAGGTCATTTCGGCAAGGCGGGCATCGGCGGCATCTTTGCTTGCGCCACGAGCGTAAAGGCGGGCGCCGCCGCTGAGGCTGCGGATACCCGGGGCAGAGGTGACCACGATGTCGCCATTGAAGCCGTCGATGCGCAGGCTATTCGCGCTGCCTGCCGGGTGCTCCAGCATGTCTGTGCGAGTGGCTTTTTCTTGCCAACTATCGATCACCAAAGAGCAAGAAACTGCCGCGGTCAACGCGGCGGAGGCAAAAAGAAAGCGGGGGGCGAGTGTGCTCATGAGTGAGTCGGCGGGTCTAGGATGGCTGTGATGTTCGAAGAATGCACCAAAGTCGATGCCCTTGTGGAAATCCTGCAGCGCTGGTTGGGCACTCCGCCCGATGTGGCGGTGGTGCTCGGCTCTGGCTGGAAGGAACGGGCCCAGGGGCTATTGGAGAATACGGAGGAGATTGACTTACGTGGGTTAGATAATTGGCCAACTCCTGCCGTGGCCGGACATGGCGCTAGCTTGGTGCTGGGCACCCTTCCGGCCAGCGAGAAGGGCCCTCAGCGCCGCGTGGCACTGTGTGAGGGCCGCGTTCACTGCTATGAGGGCCGTCCCATTGCCGAGGTCGTCCGCGGGGTGCGCGCTCTGTGCCGCTGGGGCACCCCGCATATGCTCCTGCTCAACGCGGCAGGCTCCTTGCGTGGCGATTGGCAACCAGGAACCCTGATGGCGCTGACCGACCACATCAACTTTGGCCTGCCCAACCCCCTGACCGGGGGGCAGAACTGTGGCATCGGCCCGGAGTTCGTGAATCTGGTCGATCTGTACTCGCCAGCCTGGCGCGAGCGCCTGATTGCGGCGCAACCGCAGGTTGAGCAGGGCATTTATGTAGCCATGCCCGGCCCCTCTTATGAAACTCCCGCCGAGGTGCAGCTGTTGCGCCAGTTGGGCGCAGATGCCGTCGGCATGAGCACCGTGCCGGAGGCGATTGCGGCAAAGGCGCTCGGTGCCGAGGTCCTGGCCATGTCCATGATGACCAATCTCGCCGCCGGTTTAGAGGGCAGTCAACCGAGTCATGAAGAGGTGTTGGAGACCGCCCAAGCTCATGGCGAGGCGGCCGCCGAAGCTTTGGCCGCTGCGCTGCATGCCGCTGGAGCTTAAGGCTGCACCGCCTCTTCAATTGCCGCCACACAAGGTGCGGCATCGGCCTTGAGACCCTCGAGCTGGAAAGCCAACTCGCCCTCGCGATCGAGCACGCTAATCACATTGCTGTGTGAGAAGTTGCCTTTGGAATCTTTGACGTAGTTGACACCCAGTGCGGCGGCAATGGTGCGCACGGCATAGTCTTCGCCGTGGAGCAAGGTCCAATGGGTGGTATCGAGGTGATTGTTCTCGGCGTAGGCCGCGAGCACAGGTGGTTGATCGCGTTCGCTATCCATGGAGACCAGAAGCCATCGCACTTCGTCGCGAACCTCGGGCGCCAGCGCGGATTCGATGCTCTTGAGGTCCGAGAGAATCATCGGGCAGGCGTATTGGCAATGGGTAAAGACCATGGCCGTGACCACCACTTCGCCGCGAAAATCAGCCAGGGTGCGCTGCTCCGCCGCCTGGTCGGTCCAGGTGACATCGAAGTGATAGAGCGATTCCTCATTCAGAGGAGCCATGCTGGCCATGGGCGCGTCTTCTTCGCAGCATGACGCCGTGTCCTCTTGAGGAGGAACAGCGCAAGCGCCCAGAATGACGAGCAGAGAAAGCGTGAAGAGAGTTTTCATGGGGTTAAGGGGCAGTCGGGGAGTCGGCAGCGCAGCGGAAGCCAAGGTTGTTCACCGTGAATCTGGCTTCCAGGCTGCTGCGGAAGGCAAAGCGCATGAACGCGGCGTAATCAGAAGGATCGGCAACGCCGACAGAGGCCGAACCGCAGAACAAGTTGCGATCCAGGCCGGAGTCGCCGCGCGATTCTCCAGTAACGAAGGAAGAGTTGAAGTCTTCGACCCATTCCCAAATCAGGCCGTGCATGTCGTAAATGCCAAAGTAGTTCGGCACTTTTTGGCCGACAGCATCGGGGAACTCGGGCGTCGGCCGCGAGTACCAGTTCAGAATGACTTGGTTGTAGTTCGGATCTTCGCGGCCATAAGCCGCGGTGTCGCTTGACATGCCGATGGATTCCCATTCGGCAAGAGTGGGTAAACGCCTTCCGATCCATTGCGCGTAAGCGCGGGCGGCAAACCACGACACGCGAGTGACCGGAGCTTGCGCCGAACCAGCGGGGATTGCCAAGTTGCCATCCCAGTGTTGTAGGTAGTTGCTGTCTGCCATCAGCGGACTCACGTTCGCGCGCTGCCATTTCGGATTGGCGCGCACGAAGGCCAGAAACTGTGCGTTGGTGACCGCAGTGGCCTCGAGCAGGAAAGCAGGGCGGGCGACTTCTTTCGGTTCGCCTTCGCCGGGATAAAGAGGTCGGTAGCCTCCCGCCTCAATCGAAATCAGTGGAGTGAGATTCTCCGCCTCTTGTGCGGGTTCCACGACCGTCTCTGGCTCGGGCGGTGGTGGCGCGGCGCAGGACAGGATGCTCAAACTCAGAGCCAGACAGGCTGGCGCCCAAGCAGAACGCGGAACAAACAAGAGGCGGAGAATCATGGTTACTTAGTGAGCCGCTTTGGCTTCTAGAACTTCCTTCAGAGTGACTTTGCCGCCATCATTACCCCAGCTGTTGCGGATGTAAGTCAGGACGCTGGCAATCTCATCGTCATTCATGTTGACCTTAGGCATGACACCGTTGTACTCGACGCCATTCACAGTAATTTTACCGCTCAGGCCTTTGTGCATGACATCGATGGCGCGCTTGGTGTCGGCCATCAGGTAATCAGACTTGGCCAGTGGCGGGAATGCGCCTTTAATGCCTTCGCCGTTTGCCTGGTGACAAGCAAGGCAGTTCACCTTGTAGGAACGCTCACCCAAAGTCATGCGCTCTTCCAGAGTGCGCGTGGTAGGAGTCTTCGCGGCCTCTGCTGCAGGAATCTCTTGCACAGCACCACCTTCTGGCTGGTAAATGCGGTCATCTTGCTTGCCGGAGTACACCAGAAGATCTTCAGGACCGGTCACTTTGAGCATGCCCAAGGCGCCTTTGTTAAAGGTACGGAAGATGCTGTGGTCCACAATGATGAAGGTGCCAGGCACTTCCACTTCGAACTCGGCGATGGCGGATCCACCGGCAGGCACCAAAGTGGTTTGTACATTGTGATTCACCAAGGATCCACCTTCGACATAGAGGTTGTCAAAGATTTCGCCAATCACGTGGAAAGAGCTGACCAAGTTGGGGCCGCCGTTGCCGACGTACAAGCGCACGGATTCGCCAACTTCGGCGGTGATGGCCTTGTCGCCAACCATGGCGCCAACCGAACCGTTGAACAAAACGTAATCAGGAATCTCTTGCAGAGCCTTCTTCATGCTGAAAGGCTGAAGGCCAGCCTCGCCGTATGCGCCTTCGGTGTAGAAGTCGCCTTGCATGATGTAGTACTCCTTGTCGACTGGCGACATTCCCTTGGCAGGCTCGACCAGAATCAGGCCGTACATGCCGTTGGCGATGTGCATGCCCACTGGCGCGGTGGCGCAGTGATACACGTAAAGGCCAGGGTTCGTGACCTGGAAGGAGAACTGGGAGGTGTGGCCAGGGGCGGTAAAGGATGCCGCAGCGCCACCACCAGGGCCGGTCACGGCGTGGAGGTCGATGTTGTGAGGCATCTTGCTCGAAGGGTTGTTGTGCAGGTTGAACTCCACCACATCGCCAACGCGAGTGCGGATGAAGGAACCTGGCACCGTGCCGCCAAAAGTCCAGAAGGTGTAATCGACGCCATCGGCGATGGGTGCGATAAACTCTAGGACCTCAAGGTCGACAATCAACTTAGTCGGGTGATTGCGATCAATCGGAGCGGGGACATTGGGAGGAGAAGTCAAGACAGCCTTTTCTTCGCCGATGATGGGACCGAACTCGGAGGAGACGGTGACCCCGTTGATGCTCGTGACTCCATCGCCGCCTTCCACCACAAGGGTAGGCGCAACAGGAGCTTGGCAAGCAAAAGCCAGGGAGGTGAGGATTGAGAGGAGCATGTATCTAGGTTGCTATGGGTTCAACAAATGTCGCCGTATGCGGTGACGAGGGCTTCTGGCAATTCAGCCAGATGGGGGAGGATGCGCCAGCCTCGGACGCCGAACATCACCGGCAAAATGCCGGCTCCTTTCGGATCAATGCCGAGAGCGAACACGCGAACCTCTTGCGCCGATGCCTCGCGCACCGCTTGGCGCACGTCGTGAACCCCGTAATCGCCTTCGTATTGATCGAAGTCGGTGGGCTTGGCATCGGTGATGATTAAAATGTGCTTATGCCGCGCCGGATGATTTTCCAGTCCGGCAGTGGCGTGGCGGATGGCTGGGCCAATCCGCGTGTAACCTTGCGGTTGCAGTAAGCCCAGGCGTTGGCTGCCTTGGGCCCAGGAGTCTTGCCAGCCTTTGATTTCCCAAACCCGGCATAAGTTGCGGGTGTTGGAGCTATAGGCCAAGATTTGCAGGTCGTCGCCGACTTGATGCGCGACTTCGCCGAGCACAAAGGCGGCTTCGCGTTCGCAATCCAAAACGCGCCGGTCTTCCACCCAGCTGTCGGCGGACAAACTCATGTCGAGCAAGACGGTGGTGGCCAGATCGCGATTGAGCCGAGGGTTGTGGCGGTAAATGCGGCCGCTGGGGGTTTGGCCGGCGCGGAAGGCGGCGTGTTCCTCGACCACTGCGGACAGATCTAAGTGGTTGCCATCGAGTTGGCGGTCGAGGGTGCGGCGCTCGGTGCGACGGCGCTCCAAACGGCGACGGCAAGTGCGCACCGTGGGCGCGAGTTGTAAGCGCAGAAGTTGCGCGAGATCATGGTCTTGACCATGGAGCGGAGTGGGATACACCGTGACCCAATCGCGGCGATAGGAATTGGTTTTGCGGTTCCACTCGTCGTAAGTAATGCCGCGTTCGTCGGGTTGCGTGCCTTCCATATCCGGAATGCCCTCGCCGTCGCCGATGTCCGCCTGGTAAATGCTGTGCACTTCCGGGCCGCCGCGAATCAGCTCGCGCAGGTCGACGGCATCGAGCGACTGTTGCTGCTCATCCATGTCGTCTTCGCCATCCATGCGCCGACGTCCGCCTTCGTATTTCTCGGCGAACATGACTTTTTCAAAGGCATGTTCCGGCATCGCATCTTTGTAGGGATCGTCTTCTTGGTCCAACAAAATGCGCTTGACGTGATCTTTGGTCGGAGCCTCGTGCTCGGAAGCGTCGGCATGAATGCCAGCCGCTTCTTCTTCCTGCCGCACGGTTTCCAGCGCATCCGCAGATTCAGAGGGTCGTAAGCAACCGCCAAACAACAGCACCGGAGGTGAACCGGACCCCTTCTTGGGCAGTTTCTTGAGTTGGCCCAGCGTGCTCGAAGGGATCCCTCCCCAAAGTTCTTGGGTGAGAGCCTCTAAGCAACTTCTACGGATTTTCTCCATCGCCGCGGCTTGGCCGTGCATGCTGCGCAATGACGGGCGACTGTGCAGTTCCAGTTCCGCGGCTCGCTGCATTCGTGCGCGGAATCCGGGGTGTTGGTGACTGAGTTCCCGCGCGGTTTGTACGGCGAGTGCCAGGTAATTCAGTTCCTGCCCCAGGCCATCGCCAACCATGACAGGTATCTTTTGGCCAGACGCGACCATGGCTCCGGCAAGAGCTGCGCGCGTAAAGTAGAACTCGCGGTTGGTCGCGCGATCCGGCGACAGACCAATGCGGCGAGGCATCAGGATGACGTGATCTTGAAAGCCGCCGCATGCTTCTGCTTGGCGTAGCGTGACATGGCGTCCGGCAAAGGCTTGAGCCACCGCGCCCAAAGAGTTGCTCATGCTGGAAAATTCCGCGGCGACATCGGCATGCGCAAAGCTCTCCTTGCGGCGCAGGCGTTGCCACAAGGCACCGAAGAAATCCTCGGCAAAGTCGAGGTATAAGTTCGGTGCGTTTTGCGATTGGTTCATCTTAGAATGCGAGAGAAACGACCTCGCTGAGGGCTTCCAAAATGTCTTGCTCATCGCTGAGCGGTTCGCAGATCGCCGCGACGCAAGCCGTGCGCGAGGGCATGCCGGCTTCGATCAGACGCACGGCGTCGACCAACAAACGGGTCGAGGCCTTCTCGGCCAGGCCGAGTTCTTCCAGACCGCGAAGTTTGCCGGCGAGGCGCACTAAGCGCTTGGCCAAATCCATTTCGCAACCAGTTTCGCCACAGAGAATGCGTGCTTCGAGTTCCGCATTGGGATAGTCGAAGCTGGCGGCGACAAAGCGTTGACGGGTCGAGGGCTTCAGCTCTTTCCAACCCTTTTGATACCCAGGATTGAAAGACACCACCAACATAAAGTCATCGCTGGCTTCCAGCGTTTCCGCATGGCGCTCGAGGAACAACTGCCGACGGTGATCAGTAAGTGGGTGGATTGCCACCACCACATCGGGTCGGGCTTCGGCCACTTCATCGAGATACAAGATGGCGCCTTCGCGTACGGCGCGCGTGGCCGGGCCATCTTGCCAAACGGTGTCGCCGCCCCGAACCAACCAGCGGCCAAGCAAATCCGAGGCACTGGTGTCGTCGTGACAGGCGACCGAAACCAAGGGCCGGCCAAGCTGCGCCGCCATGTGTTCGACAAAGCGCGATTTGCCACAGCCGGTCGGGCCCTTGAGCATCAAAGGAAGCTTCTGCTTCCAGCAGGCCAAGAACAAATCCGTCTCTTGGCCCACGGGTTGGTAGAACGGGACCAAACCCGGTTCTGGAATCGTATTGGTGTTGGTCCCGCTCATGACTAGGCCTCCAAAACTTCGTCGTTGGGGCGCCCGTAGGCGCAGAAGTTACGAATGAACAGCACGATGCCGAGAGTGAACAGGCTGGCCGCTAGGACCAAGCCAAAGGCGTGCACTTCCAGGCTTTCCTGCACTTCGAGAAAGTCCATCCCGGATTTGCGCTCCATGTACACCTGGGCGACACCCATGACCGCAAAGGCGCCGGTCATGGCGATCATGCCAATGTTGCTGAGCCAGAAAGCCCACTCCGGAACCCAGCCTTTGAACAACTTGCGCCCGGTCATTTCCGGAAGCACATAGGTGATCATGGCCAGAATCAGCATGGCATAGGCACCCCAGAAGGCCATGTGGCCGTGCATCGCCGTGACCAGCGTGCCGTGAGTCCAGATGTTGACTTGCGGGAGAGTGTGCGCGAAGCCCAAGAAGCCAGCGCCTACGAAACTCATGACTGCACAGCCAATCGTCCACATCAGGGCAAGCTTGTTGGGGTGATTGCGTCCGCCGCGGCGGGCCATGGCGATGGCGTACAGCGCCATACCCAAAAAGGCCAAAGGTTCCAGTGCTGAGAAGATGCCACCGACCATCAACCAGTAGCCAGGGGCGCCGGTGTAGTAGTAGTGGTGACCCGTGCCAAGAATGCCGGATAAGAAGGTGAAGCCAACAATGATGTACAGCCACTTCTCAATGATCTCGCGGTCGACGCCGGTGAGTTTGATCAGTAGGAACGACAGAATCGCGCCCATAATCAGTTCCCAAACGCCTTCTACCCAAAGGTGGACCACCCACCAACGGAAGTAGGAGTCGTGCACGATGTTGTCGAAGGTGTACATGCCGGGCAGGTACAGCAGCGCGGCCATCAATAGGCCGAAGAACAAGACCATGGCCGTCGTGCTCTTGTTTTTGCCCTTCCAAATCGTCATGAACAAGTTGAGCAAGAAAGCCAACACGTTGACCACGACCAGATAGTCGAGCGGACGAGGAATCTCGAGGAACTTACGGCCTTCCCAGATATTGAAGTGATATCCGACAACCGCAACCACTCCCACTAACAACAGGGAGTAGTATTGGATCCAGGCTAATCGCGTACTCCAGAGTTCGCGGCCAGATTCCTGCGGAATGATGTAGTAGGCCGCGCCCATGAAGCCGGTCAGCATCCATACCACGAGCAGGTTGGTGTGCGTGGCGCGAGCAGTGTTGAACGGAATCCAATCGTGCAGGACGTCATAGCCCATGCGGTCGAAACCAAGGATGAATCCGTAAATCAGCTGCAAGCCAAACAGGCCCATGCATGCTGCAAAGAAGTACCAAGCGATTTTTTGTGATTTGTATTGCATGGCTCTACTCCTTTAACGTGGCTAGGTAGTCCAAGATGGCTTCCAGGTCGTCTCCTTCGAGACCGAGGTCTGGCATGGTGGTGTCAGCCTTGACCGACTGTGGATCGGAAATCCACTTGCGCATAAATTCAGCATCGAGACGGCTGGCGACGCCATCCAGCGCCGGACCAACTTGTCCGCCTTGTCCGCCCACACTGTGGCAGCCAATGCATACCGTGCTGAAATACACCGGTGCCTTAGCTAGGTTGGAACTCGGTGCCACGTCGACGGCTTGCGCGCGCGGGGCTTGGGCCAAATCCGGTTCCGCGGGGAAACCGTTGAGATCGATTTCGCCGACCCAAGTGAAGAACGCCACGATGTCGTCGACGTTCTTTTTGGCTTCTTCGGCACCGACTTCAGCCGGATCGAACATGTCGTACTTGACCATCTTGCGGCGGCCTGGATACATGCGTTCGGGGTCCTTGAGGAACTCGGCAATCCACTCGGGACTGCGGCGGTCCATGACCTTGGTGAGCTCGGGCGCGTAGTACGCCCCTTCACCCATCAGGGTGTGGCACCCCATGCAGTTGTTCTTGGTCCAGATGTGGTTGCCGCGAACGACGGCAGGGGTCATGTTTTCCTGGTTAGAGCGATCGGGGAATTGCGCCAGCGTGTCCATGGTTAGGAGCACGAAGGCAATGCTGCAGAGCGCAGTGCCGCCCAGGAAGAACGTTTTGGCGGCGGATTTAGTCAGCATGGCTTGCTTGGTTAGGAAGAGGGTGGGAGCCCTAGGGGGGCCTTGACCTCCACAAGGCAATTGTTGTGCCAAGAAAAGACTATCTTTTTATCTGAAATAGGGCCCTCTGCGGCCCGCTGACGCTATGATGTTGTCTGGCAAACAACGGGTAATGCTGTGAAAACAACAACTGCTGTAGATTGGACAACACACGCCTATTGGCGTGCTTTTCGGGACCTCACGAGAGACTTGGCGCTGCCTTTGACCAAGGTCGAGCGCTGCCAGCGTTTTGTCTCCGGCGTGCGCGCCATGTTGCCTGCCGACGCCGTCACTCTGCTCGGTTTACAAGGCGAAGAGCTGGTTCCGGTCGCGGCTCATGGTCTTGCCCAAGAGGCCTTGGGTCACCGCTTTGCGATCAAGGATCACCCGCGCTTCCTGGCGATTTGCCAAGAGCAAGATGTGGTGCGCTTCCCGGCAGATTCTCCGCTCGAAGATCCCTTTGACGGACTCCTGGATGGCGACCACGGCTTCACCAGTACCGTCCACGCTTGCTTAGGCATGCCATTGCGTGTGAAAGGGGAACTCGCCGGCGTATTGGCCCTAGATGCCATCGCCCACGACGCCTTCGATGCCGCGCCTTCTTTGTTGTTCGATGTCCTCGGCGCGCTCGGTGCAGCCACCTTGCGCATGTCCGACTTGGCCGAAGCCTTGGTCGCCGCCGAACGTCATCAGCGCCACATCGCCGATGTTCTTGTGCGCCAAGCCACCGATGCGCGCGAGCAAGAAATGATCGGCAACAGTCCGGCGCTGGAGAACCTCAAAGAAGAGGTGGGGTTGTTTGCGAGTTCGGAATTCCCGGTGTTGATTACCGGTGAAACCGGCACCGGGAAAGAATTGGTGGTGAAGAGTTTGCATCGGCAATCGCTGCGCGCCACCCAGCCCCTGATTTACGTCAACTGCGCAGCTCTTCCGGAATCGGTGGTCGAGAGTGAACTGTTCGGCCACGAAGCCGGATCCTTCACCGGTGCCACCCAGCGCCGCCTGGGCAAATTCCAAGTCGCCGATGGTGGCTGCCTATTCCTCGATGAAATCGGCGAGCTGCCGTTGTCGGTGCAGCCCAAACTGCTGCGCGTGTTGCAGTCCGGCGAAATCCAACGCGTGGGCTCGGATCAAACCCACCAAGTTTCGGTGCGAGTGTTCGCCGCCACCAATCGCGACCTGGAAAAAGAAGTCGAGGCCGGTCGCTTCCGCTCCGACCTGTGGCACCGTCTAGATGTCTGCCGCTTGTTGGTGCCGCCCTTGCGCAATCGCCGCGGCGATGTCGCCGTCCTCGCCGGTCATTTCTGCGACCAGGCAAGGCGCCAACTAGGCTTGGGTCCGATTCGCCTCCACCCTGAAGCCGTCACCGCGCTCGAAGCCTATTCTTGGCCCGGCAATGTGCGCGAACTCGAAAACGTGTTGTCGCGCGCCGCGCTTCGCGCTTCGGCCCGGGTCGCGAAAGGCAACTTGATTCTGGTGCAAGCGGCCGACCTAGGCGCGGATCTGGCTCTGCCTTTGCAAACCCTGAGTGCCAAGACCATGCAGCCATCCTTCCCGCAACCATCCAGCGAAGTGGAAGAAGGCACGCCGTTGCGCGAAGCGGTCGAGGCATACCAACGCCACCTCATCCAAGCCGCACTCGACCGTCACGACGGGGTGTGGGCCGCAGCCGCCCGCGAATTAGGCATGCACCGCAGCAATCTGCACCACCTCAGCCAGCGCCTCGGCCTGCGCGATTAACCGTGGCTTTCGAGGTAGGCGCTGACATCTTTGGTCAGCGTCCAGCGCATATTGCTGTACACGTAGAACAACAGTCCTGCAGTGGCGCCCATCAAAGCTAACTCCGGCCGCGGCAAGAAGGCCGACGCCGTGGTGATTCCAATACACACCGTGGTATTGATGAGGATGTTCTTGCGGAACGGCGGGAAGGCCACGAAGTACTGAATCTGCTTGCCCAGGTAGAGCAAGGTCATGCCGCTAATCGCTAGAAAGCGGTAGTCGGCCATGATGATGTCATTACGCACCGCATGCGCAATCAAACTGGCCAAGATCCCGAGCCCCATGATGAACAGCGAGTGGGAATACAACACGACCAAGCCATTGCGCAGCCGTTTGGTTTCTCCCAGGCGATCGTAGGTGTCAAAGTACACCCACCAAATGCTCCCGAGCATGACAAACCCCGTCACCGCGGCGGACAAGCTCCAGGAATCCCAAGTGTGTTCGCGCAAGGCAGACACCAGATTGATCACGGATTCGCCGAGCAAGATGATCGACAAAAGCCCCGCCCGTTCCACCAAGTGCTCCTTATGCACCGGCGGCGCGTCTTTGTCCTTGCTCCACATCGCCACGCAAATCATCTCCAAGAAAATGCCGGCTTGGAAGGCGATCTCTCGAAACGGCGAATCTAAGAAGTAGCTCAGTGAAGACAGCGCCGTTCCCAAAATCACCGCCAGGCCCATCCTGCGCGCGAATCGCGTGCACACCGCCACATGATTCGAGACCCATCGATACTGGAAGGCCAACAGCAATCGAGTCGCGATGTAAAAGCCAATAAACAACCCGGTCTGATCCGCCCAGCCTCCGCCCAGAAGCGTCGCCATCGTGGCCACCAACAGCATGATCACCAAGCTCACCAGGCGGTTGCCGCGGCCGTCGGTGTCGAAACGATTATCGAACATGATCTGCGACGCCCAAATCCACCACACCGGAAAGATTTCCAGTGGATAAAGCCAGGCATGGCCATGATCGAGGTGGCTGCCGTGGACCCCCAGCAGGTTGTGCGTGACCACGCTGATCGCTGCCACAAACACCAGATCGAAGAACAGCTCGAGCCAGGTGGCGTGGCGGCCTTCCTTGTGAAATAAGAGGCCGGTGGCAGGCGGGAGGGGGGGGATTCACGACTCGCCCGAAGCCTAACAAGACCAAAAAGCGGACAAGATTGTTCTGAAATTGAGCTTTTCGCCGACAGTCCTAGAATGTGGAGTCTCGGAGCACCGGCTCCTCCCCAAATACCTAGAACCATGTCTGTCCTCGTCAACAAAACCGCGCCCGATTTCTCGGCCACCGCGGTCATGGAAGACGGCTCGACCAAGCAGGTTTCCTTGTCGGATTACAAGGGCCAGAACGTCGTCCTCTTCTTCTACCCTAAGGATTTCACCTTCGTGTGACCGTCCGAGTTGATCGCTTTTGACCATCGTATGGATGAGTTTCAAAAGCGCGGCGCCCAGGTCTTGGGTGTCTCGATTGACGACGCGGAAACGCACGCAAACTGGCGCAACACCGCCATCAACGAAGGTGGCATTGGCCCGGTCAAGTACCCGCTCTTGTGCGATGAAGATCGCGGCATGACCAAGGCCTACGACGTGCTCCACGAGGAGACCACCTTCGCCATGCGTGGTACCTTCCTGATCAACAAAGAAGGCATGGTCATGGTGGAAATGGTCAACAACCTGCCTCTTGGCCGCAACGTCGACGAAATCCTTCGTCTGCTCGATGCCGTCGACTTCCTCGAGACCAGCGGTCAGGTTTGCCCTGCCGGTTGGGCTCCAGGCAAGGCCGGCATGACTCCTTCGGCAGAAGGTGTCGCCAGCTACCTGGCAGAGAACGCCGACAGCCTGTAGGCTTGTCGACGCAGCGGAGTCGCCCTGACCTTGGTCGGAGCGGCTCCTTCCCCTTGCATCACCCTGGCTTTCGGGCCAGGGTGTTTTTTTGTGCCCAGATTTGGCCCTACAATCGGGTCATGCGCATCTACACCAAGACGGGCGACGAGGGAGAAACCGGACTCTTCGGCGGCGGCCGCGTGCCCAAACACGCCACGCGGATTGCGGCGTATGGCGAGGTCGATGAGTTGAACTCGGTGTTGGGTTGGTGCGCGGTCGCTGCCGATGCTCCGCAAGCTGAGGTTTTGCATCGTGAGCAACGCAATCTGTTCACCTTGGGGTCCTTCTTGGCCACGCCACCGGAGGCACGCGAAGGTGCGAAGGCTTATCTGCCGGAGTGGCCCGAAGAGGCGACTCCATCTCTCGAGAAGGAAGTCGATCAATGGCAAGAAGCCCTGCCAGAGCTGACCGCCTTCATTCTGCCCGGCGGCACCGAGTTGGCTGCACGTCTCCACCTCGCCCGCACCGTGTGCCGACGCGCCGAACGTCAGCTCGTCGCACTTGCCCAAGAAGGCGAAAACCAAGTCGACGCCGCCCATGTGCGCTACCTCAATCGCTTGTCCGATTGGATCTTCGTACTAGCCCGCTACGCCAACCATCTCGCCAACACGCCCGATGTCCCCTGGGCGCCAGGGGAGTAACGCGGCCGTATATTGGTCGTTTGGAAGATAGGAGTTGTGCAAGCGGTTGCGAACTCGAACTTTTCCTAGAACAACAGTAAGATTGATTAAACCATGCAGAGCCGTGCAGAGTTAGAGCTAGAGAAGGATCTGATAGAGGCAAGTTCTCGCGTCCTTGCTGCAGGAAATGAAGAATTTGGTACTTCATTTTATTCATGGCAAGATCTTGGGAATTTTCTTTTTGAGAAGGATCCAGATCTTTGCTTTGATAAGGAGCTCCAAATCACGGATGAGCTTGTTGAGATTCAGAGCAAGAAGGGCCTCAATTCAAAGCATTGCGCTGTGATGGAGAGGGAGGGTAAGCGAAATTCTGCACAAGCATTTCTTGATTATTGGAGGCAGCAGTATCGCAAAGGTGAGGCGGAACATCCTTCACTTTCAGTTCTTGATGCCCACCTTGTAATCCTCAGTCACATTCAACCACACGGAAATCTGTTTCTTCAATCCGGTGTAGGTGATGCACTAGAGTACACAACGGAAGAAACCAAGAACATGTTCGGGATTACTCAAGAGGTCATGGCTGATCACATGCTTAAGCTTGTGTCTGAGGAGCCGAGCATCGGTGTCGAAGGAGGCGAAATCTATGGGAACGCCATCGACTGCGTAGCGAAAGAAGCCAACAGGGCGATTCAGTGGGCATGCTACCGCCAATACGAGTATTTGGCTCACTATTGTTCTCCAAGGGGAGTTGATCGTAAAATGCTAAGGAGGATTCGAGCTGCATGGAGCATCCCTGAGTTTCTTGCCGAGGAAGACAGTATTAGCGGCACTACTAGAACGGAAGGTGGCCTGTTTGGCCGATTGTCACGGTGGCTTGCTGGTTTTCGGAGTGCAAAGAAAAATTAATCAGACATTGCAAAGGTCCGGCATCATTAACTTCCCAACCAGCCATTGCAGCAGACTCGCTTCGCGAGTTGCTGAATGGCATTTCCATTAGGCCGGATTGTGCAATAATGAAGTGACGTGAAAGAGACCGAGCAAATCATTTTTCTCGAAAAAAGCCTAGAACGACAATTACGCTGGATTGCTGCGGCAGATTCTAGGGTTTCAATTATTTTTGCACTAAATACCGCAATGATTGGCTTTCTAGCTGCAATTTCTCCCAATGAAGTCGAGGCTTGGACAACAGGCCAAGCTGTTTCTTCCGCCCTTGCCATAGTGTTTGGCTTGGCAAGCCTTCTGTTTCTTTGCTTTGCAACTTTCCCCAGAACGGGAGGACCAAAGGGATCACTCATCTATTTTGGAGGGGTATGCCAAAAAAGTTCAGATCAGTTCAGAAAGGAGGTTGCCGACATGTCCGAGACTGGATTGGTTGAGGATTTGTCCGATCAATGTCACAGAAACGCTGAAATCGCTGAGATTAAGTTTGCCTGGATCCGGCGATCCCTAACCGGTTTATTCATGGCCATCGTTCCCTGGGCCGTTGCCATATTCCTGCTATACAACGGTTGACCGCATGGTCCACCAATTCGAAAACTTCATTTATTGGGGAGAAACTCATGGCATTAGAAGAAGATCTTAAGCAGCGGGTTGCAAAATTTTTTCGAGACGAATGGGTAACCCGAAAGGGGCAGAAGGTCCCAGAGTACTCGGACCTAAAGTTTGCAAACGACGCTGTAGAGCTCCAAGCAACAGTCTTGTACGCCGACTTGTCTGAGTCAACAAAGCTGGTCAATTTGTTCCCAGCTGAATTTTCTGCGGAGGTGTATAAGTCATACTTGCATTGCGCCGCCCAGATAATTCGAGCAGAGGGGGGTGCCATTACCTCGTATGATGGGGACCGAATAATGGCGGTGTTCATTGGGAAAACAAAAAACACGACCGCGGTTCGAGCTGGATTGAAAATCAACTACGCCTGTAAGAAGATAGTCAATCCTGCGATTAAATCTCAATACAACATTGACTTTCAAGCCAAGCAAACGGTGGGCATTGACACAAGCAAGCTGTTTGTCGCTAGGACTGGTATTCGAGGCTCAAACGATTTGGTCTGGGTAGGTCGCGCGGCAAATTACGCCGCAAAGTTAACTGAACTCGACCCCAGCCACCCCACTTGGATTACGAAATCTGTCTACGACCGCATGCTGGAAGGTTCGAAGCTGAGTCAGGGAAGAAATATGTGGGAATCCAGGGTCTGGAAAACAATGAACAATTTTTCCATTTATCGGTCAAGTTGGATTTGGAAAGTATGATTCGGCCAAGTCCTCCGTTGTATGGACCTTAAGGTTTAAAATGAGCAATTTCGAAGAAGAAAGGAGAGTGAGCGCGGAAAGGCTTCAAAATTTGAGGCGCAAGTTAATCTGGCTAGCTTTTACTGGGGTGCTTTTTGTTGCCCTCGCAGCTGGTTGGTATTTTCTGAAATTTAACCAAGGCTTTAGTTCTCAACAAGAAGTGTGGGGAACCTTTGGCGACTACTTTGGAGGGCTATTGAACCCAGTCCTTTCCTTTCTGGCCCTCATTGCATTGCTTTACACCATTGTAATTCAGATGGAGGAGCTGAACCATTCGCGTGAAGAACTCGCCAAGTCTTCACATGCAATGGGGAAGCAAGCCAACACATCAGCCGAGCAACTGCTTGAGTCCACATTTTTTCATATGTTGAGGCTTCATAACGCAATTGTTCAAGATTTTAAGATGGGTTCCCATGAGGGGCGAAAATGCGGCAATGTTCTCCTCACACGCTTTGCAAACAAGTGGGATAATGTGGCCCTCTCAATAAAGAATAAGGATGAGCTGGCTACTCTCATTCTCGTTTATGACGAGTTCTACCAGCAAGATGGCAACATGCTGGGGCACTATTTTCGGAATCTCTTTCAGATAGTAAAATTCGTTGATGAGTCAGGAATAAAAAATCAAAAGCGCCATATTGACTTGTTGCGGGCTCAATTGTCTAGGAGTGAGCAACTGCTCCTCTTTCTAAATGTCGTTGCTGGGCCTGGACGGGAGAAGTTCAAGCCGCTTGTGGAAAAATTCTCACTCCTTGAACACTTAGATCCACAGAGCCTTCCTGTGTCATATCCCACAAAGTTTGTCGACCCTAAGGCATTTGGTTAATGATAATCTGCCATACAACCAGCCGCTGCAACAGACCCGCTTCGCGGGCTGCTGAGCGGCAATCCCATTAAACCGACTTCTTTTTGAGGTTTACGGAAGGAAACTTGGAAGTCGCAAGATTTGAGTAGAGGTATATTCTCTACTTCCGGCCTCTGGCTAGCTGGCGTTCAACTCCTGAAGCATTTAGCCTGTATGTTGCCATTTGTTTACTTGCACCAAACTTTGAAGCGATATCCTCAATCGAAAGGCCTTCCTTTCGGCAGGCAAGCAACGCTACTCTTGGTAGTAACAGGCATCCACTTAGCCAATCAGCCTCCTGCTCCTGAGATTGATCGAAAGAATGGAGAACAAGGTGGCCGCCTTCAGCCACATCAAGGCGTGCAGGCTCATGGCCCAAAATAAGGTGTGCGAGTTCATGGCATAAGTTGCTAGCTCTGCGCCCCCCAAAGTGTGAGGAGTTAAGAACGATTAGGCTTCGGCCATTCGCGTAAATAGTAAAAGCAGACCAACTCGAAGAATCGGTCTCGAGAAGAATCCCCAGGGTTTCTTTATCCACACCTGGAACATCCTTTGCTTCCCACACAAAAATGCCCAAATGCTTTGCAAGTGCATCAAGATCAATGGGGGATTTGGACTCTAATGCAAGCTCCTTGCGCAAAGATGCGGAGATGTTTTCACACCATGTTTTATATCCACGTTCAAACATCCTAGTTGTCCCGGCGACTGCCCTCCACTAGTGCTCTCTGAGCCGCAAGGATTAACGTCGCCAGTGCCTGCGCAGTACCTGGTTCCAGAGTCGCATCTTTTCGAAAATGGGCAGCAATCTTAGGCTCCTTTGATTGCCCGTGGGGCTTGACCCTTAAAACCACGCCTGGATCAACTTCTAGCCACTCACATATTTTTCTGAAGTTCTCGAGGTCAGGTAAAAACCCCCTTTCAACCCTAGAAAGCGTTGCATGGCTAATATCAATCTCCTTTGCAACCTCCCTAATACCGCGCTCTCCTCGCTCTTTGCGGAGCAGAAGCCCAAGTGTTTTCAGTGTCGGTTGTCCCATTTTTTAGAATTCGGTGTCTTATTGGTAAGAAGACGGTTGACTGGTCGTGCGCGAGGGGGCAGACTGCCTTACGAGTGTTCCAAGGTCTCTCCCTGGAGCCATTTTGTCAAGGGTCTCAACGGCCCCAAGCCCAATCGAAACAAATGTCTAAGAAACAAGACCGTACCGTTTACCGCCGCGAAGATGGCCAATGGGTAAACAAGCGTAATGATTCAAAGCGGGCATCCAGCCTCCACAAAACACAGGGTGCCGCAGAGAATTCTGCCCGTGGAATGCTAACAAACCAAGGTGGTGGGGAGCTCACGACTAAAGGGCTGAATGGACGCATTCGAAGTAAGGACACAATCTCTCCTGGACGTGACCCATTCCCACCCAAGGACACCGAGCACTAACCTAAAGCGACCAATAACACGTGTGATCCAATGAAGATTAACATTGCCCATTTAAGAGAAAAATCTACATCTGGCGGCTGGATTGATTTTGCCGTATTTGACGCCCGCTCAAATTCGGGCACCACAGCAGCAAATCAACTCCTGCTGAATCAACTCACAGAGAAGGCCCGAGGTGCGGGTTTTAAGATCGATCAATCTGCTCTTGCGTTTATGAGTTCTGGCAAGGCCACTTTCTTTGGAAGTCAAAACCTAGTGGGCTATCTTTCAAAGCAGGGGGTTCCTCGATGGACGCATTCACTGGAAGTTTGACTGTGGTCTAATCCTGTACTCTTAACAGTCTATCCAGATGAAATGAGCCGACCGGTCCCCGGTCTGCGCTGTACCCCGAGGGGTCTGCAAAGATTCATGCGGGCTCGTGTGGCCCAATCCGGAGACCAGCCATAAAGCAACTACTACCACGAATCTCATTGGATATATGCGATAAGCGCAGCGCGGCCGTGGTGTCCGCACCGAGCGGCGAGGTCCTCGAGGAGCTCAAGCTCCAAGCAACCCGCGCAAGGAGTCCAACGAGGCTTCCTGATTAAATGTCGAGGCAGCGGCGACTAGGCCGAGTTGATCAAACCGCCCAGTCCGGGCGACTGCGGTGCAACGCCCAAGTCCACTTTTGTGAGGCCGACAACCAGATAGCGGCGCCCGACTGGACGGACCTTAACTTGCACCTGCCCCATCGATGGGCCATTCAGAGTGCGCATGGAAGCCTGGCAGGCAATCGACCTTTCTTGCCCCGCGGCCGCCACATCGGCCGTGACAGGAGTAAACTTCTCATGGAAGCCATTGCAGCAGACTCGCTTCGCGAGCTGCTGCAATGGCAATCCCGTTAGCAGTAAATAGTCATGACAATCGTCGCTGAAAACATCGGAAACATACTTCTGGCCCTATCAGTCTTGGTGGCCATAATATTTGGTGCACTGGGTTGGTGGTCCAATCGAAAGTCTCAACTACGCGCTCATACAGTCAATTTAATTGGCAATCTATCCCTAAACCCTGATTTAGCTGCTGCAGATGCAATAGTCGCGAAATTTGTTCGGGAAGAGACAACGGTTTCTGCCAGAGTTATTGTCAAATGTTGTGTTCCAGAGTTGCAGCTCATGCGGCGTAGCTCCTGATGCCGTCTTTGAATCGCACGCCGTTGATGACTTCGGCGAGCAGTTGATGGCCATTCAGTTTGCGCCAGCGCTTCTCTGCGGACAG
>JAJFFC010000008.1 GCA_021776795.1 Planctomycetota bacterium | reverse complement strand
TGTCCGCAGAGAAGCGCTGGCGCAAACTGAATGGCCATCAACTGCTCGCCGAAGTCATCAACGGCGTGCGATTCAAAGACGGCATCAGGAGCTACGCCGCATGAGCTGCAACTCTGGAACACAACATTTGACAATAACTCGTGCCTATGTCCGAAATTGCCGAGGTGGAATTGGAACTCCCTGCGGGGGAGTTTGAAATTATTTTTGGATCGGGAACCTCTAGCTACATTGCCAATCCCTACTCTATTGAAATTTCTGACGGAGAAAGAATTGAGTTAGACCTCAGTCAGGTATTGCCTGGAGGGGCAAATTTTCTTGAGTACCGTGTAGATAAGGAGTCCCTAAGAAGCAGTGCTTATCTATTGCGTATTTGGGTTAATGACCGCCTCTTGCACGAAGGGAAGACGAGAAAAATGTGGCTTCAAGAATCAGGCGTATTCGTCCTGCCGGCTGGAGCGGTGAAAATTGAATGGTCTGGCGAGGTCTCGAAATCTGCCCACGTAGAATATTTCTCAAACCAACCAGGCGAAAGGACAACGGTTTTCTGCTCAGAAGGCCGCATTGAGGTAGTTGAGTGACAACCCCGAAATCGCCGAGTTCGACCTCAACCCTTATCTGGCCGCCTGGGAAAGCAAAGAGTCTTGTGTGCTTGACGCCCGGGTGCGCCTGGAGGCCGTTTCTTCCTGTGTTAGGCTGTAGTCGTCATGATTGAAATCCTGCAAACGATGCCGCCCGGCGTTCTTGGTCTTCGTGCACATGGAAAAGTGACCGCCGAAGATTATCAAGACGTACTTTTGCCCGCAGTGGAAGGAGCCCTAGCCAACGAAGAAAAGTTACGGCTGTATTACGAAATCGCTGAGGATTTCGATGGCTTTGAGCTTGGGGCCATGTGGGAGGACACCAAGCTTGGCTTGCGCCACCTGCTGGAATGGGAACGAATTGCTGTGGTCAGCGATTTGAATTGGTTTCGGCGCACCATGAAGGGCTTTGGCTTATTAGTGCCTTGCCCAGTTCGCGCATATACCCGCGAGCGAATTGCCGAGGCCAAGGACTGGATTCTGGAAGATGGCACTTCTGGCTTGGTGGCCACCCTCGAAGAAGAAGAAGCGATTCTCACCCTGGAGCCGCATGGGCAGCTGGAAAAGGAAGACTTTCACCAGCTTGCCGCCAAGGTCGATCCCTTCTTAGAAGAACGCGGAGACCTGAACGGCGTCCTGATTCGCGCCTTTGCCTTTCCCGGCTGGGACGGCCTTGGCGCCATGTTCGCGCATCTAAAATTTGTGCGGGAACATCAACGCCACGTCAAGCGTTTGGCCATCGTCACCGACGACAAAATGCTCTCGCACATGCCGAGCCTGGCCAAAGTCTTTGTCTCGGCCGAGGTCAAGCATTTCCCTGCTGGCCAAGATCAGCAAGCGCATGCTTGGATCCTGCAAGCACAGGATCAAAAGCAGCCTAACTAATCACCATCAACTCCGGCGGGCTGACCAAGCGTACTTGGGGCGTGCCGACGTTGTCGTAGGTGTAGAACACTGCGTAGATGATCATATTGCGCAGGCTCGGGTTGTTCGGAATGGTCACGTTGACGTTCATGACTTCATTCACCGGCACAACACCGGACCAACCAGGTAGGGCGGTAGCTATAGCCGGGCACCGTTCCCAAGGTAATCATGCCTTGATAGAGCACGCCAGATTCACCCGGCGCCAAGAAATCTAGGCTGAAGCTTTGGCCGACCAATTCGAATGAATCTATCAGTTTGTGAAACCACAACGAGCTCCTGCCAATGAAGGCGGGGGCAAGGTCACTACCCTGAACAAAGGTTAGACGTGGAAGAGGAATTCCTAATTCCTCTAGCAGGATACACCAGGAAAAAATCTATTCATGAGAAAAAGTGTCGAATCTAAAAAAACACAGTCAATAGGGAAGAATGGACCTTGCACTCATCTCCTAAAGTTCACCATGGGCGGCAAGTATGTTCCTTAAGCCATCCGTATACCGACGCTCAACGTCATCAGTCGCCCGCATAAGGTTCGCATAAGAAGGAAGGAAACTGCTGAGCGCCTCATCTAACTCCTTGGCAGGGATTTCAACATCGATTGCCTGTAGTGCTGCGTAAGCGCTTGAAAGTGTGACAAATTGGTCAATTTCCAGCTGGCCATATTCGTAAAGAATCTTATCTCGATACTCAGCCGCCTCCCTTATTGCCTCGGGCTTAAAGTCTGTTCTGGAAGGTGAATCGAGAAGGAACGCAAAATGCATTTCTGGAGAGAAATCCAGAGGGTATTCCATGATTCGATGAGCAGGGAGCTGGTAATTCTCCGCATCTCGCTTTTGAGCCCATTTCTGAAATTGCTCTACTTGCCGGTTCAATTTATTGGCTATTTCATTGTATTCAATGATCGTGACGCCTCCGAAGGTTGAATCAGAAAATTCACTAACCGCCATTCCGTTCTCCTCCAATAGCCCTAACACTCCGGTAATCCTATTCCATTTGCCGGCAAGTTTTTTATTGGCGGTCAATTCTTCAATTCTGGCAATGGCCTTTGCTTCGCCTTCATTAACCACTCGCTCACGCTCAAAGGCCTCCAAGAATCGTGATTTCAAATCGGGGATATCCCTCCAACCAGTCTCTTCGACCGGCTTGAGAACCTCGGGCTGCTCCTCTCGAACAACTTGGCCAGATTGGCCAGCTTCCGGCGCGACATGCTCCTGTTCAGATCCACCATGGTCGTGGTGTTTATCTTTGACCTGATTGCACCCTGACCAAAAAATGGCCAGGGCACATGTCACGCCAAACACTAAAATGCTAATTAGAAGTTTCATCGGTTTTAGGTTTGACGGATGAAGAACGGATTAACTTCCACCGCTGGCGGCGGGGCAATCATGGCACTCCAGGGTGAACTGAGCAGTTGCCATAATGTTGCCATCAGTATCTCGAACCCTTGCCGTAACATTTCTCTGCTCTTCGCATTCAAGACCGTCGTATCTTGTGGTTTCAGAAGTTCCAACGTATGCAGTACCCGATTGTGTAAGGGTCACAACTTCAGAGCCAATCTTAAAGTATTCAGGGTCTTTGTCAGGAGGGTTAGAGAAGGCATCAACGCTTACAGTCATGCTTACATCAAAAATGCAGCTTGAAGACGCCACAGTGCATGCAGACCCACCTCCTAGGTAACATCTTCCCTGAAGCTCCCCTTCATTGTTAATCGTCGCCTTTCCAACATAAGTGGAACTTCCAACAGGAGACAGGATTTTAGTAACGTCTGCGCCGCTGGAGGCTTCGCCAACAATAACAGCCTCACATTCGCAGTCATTTGTAAGTAGCCACATTCCATTTGAGTTCGCCATGCCAAGGGACATGGAAAGAATGATGGCCGAGAGCAAGTAAAAGATTCTAGTCATCGGTTTAGTAAAGTTAAAGAAATGCGATTTGTCTCGCACCTAAACGTTATAGGCCACTTAGCTTCTAGTCAAGCCACCCTGGCCTGACCCCCAATATTCGTATATTTGCTAAGGTAACAGTCAGCAAAATCCGAGAGGAAAACCATGCCGAGAAAGCGCCATACCGAAGCCCAAATCATTGCCATCCTCCGCGAGTCGGAAGGAGAACTAACGATTTCGGAGCTTTGCCGGAAACATGCGATTTGACCTTGCCCCGGATGAGGAAGGGTTCGCAGATAAGTTTGCTGAATACGGGTTTCCCTGGGAGTAGAAGTTAAGGAATGAGATTGCGACAGTTTTGGCAAAGTAAGTTCGAGTTTCTTCAGTTTGTTTTAATTGTCCCAATTTTGAGTTGCACTGCGGAAGTGCTGAATTCAAAAGCTAACAAGGGATTTGAGCCAGTTTTTGAATCTAAATCCGGTGAGCTCACTCTTTTCTCTCAAGTTGAGGCTCGTTGGCATATAGTTCAAATAGCACTTGTGAGTGGTATGGATGACAGCCCGGACAGTGAGGATAAATTGTTGGGTAGTCCATTAAGGGGCTTTCGATCAGGTTCGTTTGTCAGCAATGAGCATGTGGGTTGGGAGGCAAGTGTGAACCTTCGATTTCTTGTGGATGACGTCCTGCTAGATTGGGAACTTGATAAAAATCAATACTCATCAGCGAGGGTTGGAGTCCGAGTCAACTCTGATTCATCTGATGGAGTATTCCACTCTTTTGTTGTTCACTTGGCTTCGAATAGGTCGCACTGAATGCCTTGTTTTAGAATGGGCATTGAGGGGAATTCAATAGGCATGGGCTTGGCAGTGAGATTCTGCCATTGGCCGATTTTCATAACCATTGCAGATAGCGTGTTGGGGCAGCATGGAACCCTAACTAATCACCATCAACTCCGGCGGGCTGACCAAGCGTACTTGGGGCGTGCCGACGTTGTCGTAGGTGTAGAACACTGCGTAGATGATCAGGTTGCGCAGGCTCGGGTTGTTCGGAATGGTCACGTTGACGTTCATGACTTCATTCACCGGCACCACACCGGACCAACCAGGCAACGCGGTGGTGACCGTCCATGCGCGATCTTGCCGCGCAGGAATCAAGGCACCGCCGTAGCTATAGCCCGGCACCGTTCCCAAGGTAATCATGCCTTGATAGAGCACGCCGGATTCACCCGGCGCGAGGAAATCTAAGCTGAAGCTTTGGCCGACTACTGGGGGAGTGAGCACATTGATATCTAGCGGACCGCCAATGCCGCCACCGTAGTTGGTGGTGTCGGCGCTGTTGGTTTCGCCTGGCGTACCCTTGTCGCCATTGCCAAAAGTGTTGACCGCAGCGGCAAAGTTGCTCGACGTGCCACTGCCCGCCAAGTCTTTACGCTCAGCGGCCACGCCGGTGCTGTCGGGCCACGACGAGTTGTAATCAATGCGGTCGAGGCTAATCCCGCCGCGCTTCAACTCCACGGTGTCACTACCATTGCCCAAGGCAAATGAACCCGTCGGCCACATGATGTGCGGCCGATGACCGCCGTTGCGCCCGCGCAGGCCGTCGGCGGCGATTGTGATTTCCTCGCCTTCGTTGAGCAAGATGGCGCTGCCAAACGTGAAGCTCTCGCCACTCACGCCCGAAACGGTAATGCCGTCTAGGCTGACATCGGTCTGGCGCATGCCGGCGATCTCAAAGTACTCGCCATCGCTATCGCTGACGACACCTGCATCGGCCAGGTATTCGGCAACCACCAACTCACCAGCATTGGCGCCGGCGGTGGTCTGTTCATCGACCTGGAAACGCAACTCAGTGCCGTCTTCCATGGTCGCGGTATAGGTGTTGCCATCGGTGCACACCACAATGTTGCCGCCAGTGTCGACAAAGCCTTCGGTGCCGACGCCATCGGTGGTGCACCACACCGGGCTCACCGAGCTCGGCGAGTTGAGGCGATCGAGCACCTCTTCTTTGGGATAGCCATAAGGGTTCGAGGAACCGCAGGGCACAATCGAGATCGCGGGGTCAAGGGTGTTGACCCAAGTGCTATTGGAGCTGGTGCGCGAACCGTGGTGGTTGACCTGATACACCTCGATGTCACCGACCAAAGGCGCCACCGAACTCTCGACATTGGTGGTGCCATTGCCGCCACCGGTCAGGTCGCCGCCCATCCACATATCGAAATCACCATATTCAACCAGCCAGCCAATCGAAGAAGAGTTTTCCCACTGCGAGCTGCCACTGATGTTGACCGAACCGCCGCCAAGCAAATCGCCTTCGCGCACGATGCAGGTCAAAGTCACGCCGCCACCGAGGTTAATCACCTGTCCAGGGAAAGCGGTTTGGCGCACACTCGAATAAGCCGAGGCATAACTCGTATAACTCTGGGTGCTGGGCAGGTTGTTGAAGCCACGGTCCAAAGCCACATTGGCTTGGATACCGGCATTCCAAACTTCATCGAGGCCGCCGAGGTGATCGGCGTGGTAATGGCTCACACCGACATAATCCAGCGAGCTAATGCCCAAGGAGTTGAGCAAGGGCACGACATCGGCATTGCCGTCGCCGTTGTCACCGCCATCAAACAGGAAGGTCTGCCCGGTGGGGCTGATCAGCAAGGTGGCGTCGGACTGCCCAGTATCAATGAAGTAAATCTGCAGGTCGGAACCGGCAGAGGGCAGAGTGAGGAAGCCAAGCAGAAAGGTGAAGGGTAGAAGCAGGCGCATGGAAGGGAGGAGGTGAGCCTAGCCAGGTGGCTTGACCATGCTACCACCTGTCCCCGCCGCCAAATCCCGCAATACATCTGCGTGGCGGTCACTATCGGTGACCAGAATCGCGTCGATGCGCACTCCGGTACGACGGTGCAAACGCAGCGTGCTGTCGAGCACATGGCCGTCGTATTGGTGCTTGCCGGCAGAAGAGCCGCCATCAGAAATCAACAAAATGGTGTCGATATTCGGATCTTGCATGGCTGCCTCAAGTGCGTCGTACATGGCCGAGGTGCTCTTGTAGGGGCGCGAACGCAAGAATTTGAGCAGTTTGCTGCGGTTGCTCGCACTGGCCTTGGCGGTTTTCTTCAGCGCGAACTGCGGCTCTTGTTCAATCACCACGGCTTGGACCAGGGCGTCTTTCTCGAGCGTTTCCAAAAAGCGCCCGGCCTCTTGGGCGGCGGCTTCGGCGCAGTTGACTTCACCGAGTTTGCTGGCGCTCATGCTGCCCGAACCGTCGACCAAAATCGCCACACGGGTGGAATGCACTTCGAGGCCGAAGAAGCTCGAGACCGTATCGCCTTGTTCTTGGGATTGACCGGAACCGCCACTGGCTGCATTGCCCTCGGCTTTGGCCAACCAATCTTCGCCGGCGGCTTCCCACCACCGACGCCAAGCTTCGCCGCTATCGCCAAAACCTTGGCCGGTCAGCTTGCGCAGCGCTTGGCCGAGGTCATGCTGCAAACGCAAGGGGTTCTTGCGCTTGGGCACGAGCTCTAAGACAGAGATCAGGTGCGGTACCAAGCGCACATGTTGGTGTAACACCGCGGTTTCTAGAACCGCGACTTGGGGGCCGAGTGCATCGGTGTGGAGGGCGGCGGGGGCGACCAACACAAAAGCTTGGCGCGCCGAGTCTTCAGGGCGCTCGCCCAAGATGCGCAAGGCTTCGGCTTGATTGCCGGGGTCTTTGCTGACGCCAGCTGCCTTTTGCAACAGAGCTACGCCTTCGGTGGGTAGCTCCTTCCAATAGGCCAGGCCGCGATAGGGCGCTCCCTGTTGTTGGATGGCAGCCAGGAGCGCTTGTTCTTCCGGTGCGTCGAGCAGGCGACCTTCGGCAGCCATGGCACCAAAGGCTGCGGACCAAGAACGGCCCAACTCACCTTTGGCTTTGACCAGGGAAGAGGCCATGAGCAACTTGGCCGGAGCTTTGGCTTCGGAACGCTCCAATGCGCGCAGCAACAAAATGCGCTGCCATTCACTGCGCTTCTTTTCACCAGCCGCTTCGGCCATGAGCTCGCCTTCTTCGGCGCTATTGGCCTTGAGGTAGCCGGAGTAAAACCAGTCACGCAGATAGACCCCGCGGTAGGTGTCGTACTTGGTATCAAAGAGCTCCAGGCGAAGCTCCATCGCTTCGGCCGAGCGCATGTCAGCCAAGGTCTTGGCGGCCTGATAAGCCCCCTGCTCATAGGTGGACTTGTCGCGAGCGCTGTGCAGGGTGTCAGCGAGCTCGGCGAGGTCTGTGCCGCCTTGGAGGGCAGCAGGCAGCAGGCAAAAGAGAAGGGAGGACAGCATGGGCAAGAGAGGAGGGAGCCCCGACCAGCAGGGCTCCCTCTAGAGGACGGATGAGCGAGCCATCCGTTACCTAATTCTACCGAGGACTACTCGACCTGGGTGTGCGCGGCATCGGACATGGTCACCCCGCGAGGGTTGGCCAGGGAGTCGATGCAGAACCACTGCAGGTACAGATCCTGACCAATGAAGGTAGGGTTGTTCGGTACGTTGATGGTGAAGCTCGCCGAACCACTGATGTCAGTGCCAACGGGGAACTGGAATTCACCAGGCGCGTAAAGAATGTTGCCCGGCGCGCCAATGGCCACCATATCAAACGGCAGAGCGACGACCGGTGGACGATTCCAGGAAGTGTCATTCAGACCCATGAACAAGATCGCAGAGCTGAACGGGATGCCGTTGGTCAGGGTGACGTCGAAGCTGTTGCCAATCACTGGGGTACCGACATTGCCGATCAACGGGTTGAGGCCGTTGCTGTTCAATCCAGGGATACCGAAGGTGTTGAAGAACGGTGGGCCCAGGCCAGGCTTGACGAAAGCGCCGACTGGCATGGCGTCCATTTCGCCCACGAAGTGACCGAGAGGATCCAAACCGAGCAGAGTTTGCTCGCTTGCGTCCATGGCATCGCCGTCACCGTTGAGGTCGTAGAAGAAGTAAGTCTCTCCCGTGCCGAGGCGAGTGGTGTAGCCACCATCCATGTCTGCGCCACCGTAGTGAGCAGGAATGCCGATCGGGCCGAGGTTGCCGTCGTAGAACATGACCACTTCGCCAGCATCGTTGAGGTCCATGTCGCCGTTGAGGTCGATGCCGCGGTAAAGCAGGCCACCGGCGCCAGAGCAGGAACCGTTCGAAGCGTTGGACATGATCCAGTAGACGTCTTCGCCAAGAGGACCAGCGCCTGCGGAGAAGTCGAGGACCTCAAGAGCCGCAAACAGGCCAACGCCGCCCGAGGATGGGCAGCTAGGGTTGTAAAGCGTGCCGGCGAAAACGTCGGCGTTGAGCTCCAGTCCAGGGACCTCGCCCACCAAGTTGCAGAAGTTCCAAGCTTCGCCAGCGTCGTTGGCGTCGCCATCGCCGTTGAGATCTTGGAAGGCGTAAAGCGCCAAGTCCTGTTGCGCAAAGCCAATCACAATGCCGTTGGTCGAGTCGAACATCAGGCCTTCAAAGTCGCCAGCGTCGATGGTCACCGCACCAGCGGTGCCGGCCACAGTAATCGGCAAGTTGGCGTCGACAAACTGCACGAACTCACCGGCGTCGTTGGCATCGCCGTCGACATTGGTGTCTTCGTAGTAGTGAATGCCGGTGCCAGGCTGGGGACCGAAGCTGTAGTTGTCATCGGTGACGTAGAAGCCGCCGGTGATGGGGTCGAAGTCCAGAGCGTCTGGGCTAGTGTTGGAGAATCCACCACCGGCGCGGGTATCAGCCCACTCGACGATTTCGCCGGGGCCATCGACGCGGCCATCGCCATCGATGTCTTCGAGGCGCAGCAGGATGTCGCCGGTAGCCAAGCAGAAGACAAAGTCCCGTCCGCCATCTTTGCGGTACTTGACGTCATCGATGAAGTTGATCTGGGTCTGGCCATCGATGCCGAACTCAATCTGTTCGTCGACGTTGGTCCAAACGCCATCGCCGTCTTTGTCGTAGTAGCGCCAGAGGCCCCAGTCCGCGAGGACCGAGTCACCTTGGTACATGACGATCTCACTTGTGACCGTTTGAGCGAGTGCGGGACCTGCTAAAGCAGCAGCCGCAACGAGTGGGAGGATGGTGCGCATGGGGTGCTATTGAGTACTTAGGGATGGCGGAAGGGGCGCCGCCACCGGCCAGTATAGGATGCCGTATGAGGGTCCTATGAGGTAATGGTGAAGTCGATGGCGTTGCTACTTTGGAAATCGCTCAACACCGTCAAATCTACGGTTCCCGGGAAAAACGTGAAGGGAACTGCGGTCACCATGACCGAAACACGGCCCAGGAAAGGGATACGGCCGGTGCTGAAGGTGAAGAGCGGGATCGAAGGGATGAAGCCAAAGAACGGCAGGGCGGTATCGGCGAAGTTGGTGCCAACAATCACCACAGGGTCGAGCTGAGAGCCGCTAGAAGGCAGGGCGAACAGGATTGTGGGCGCTGCAGCTAGGGCTTGACTGCTCGTCGAGGCTGTAGCCGTCACGGGCGCCGGGGCAGGCAGATCGGTGGCCACCGGGGCGGCAGGCACCGAGAGGGCAAAAACCTGGAGGATTGAGAGAATCATGCCTCTAGGATAGCGCAAAAAAGGAGGTCCGCTGCCTGAGTTGGCAGCAGACCTACAAAAGGCTGTTAGGAGGGCCTGAGCCCGCCCTGAGGGCCTTACAGCACCGTGATCGTGGCGATGTCGGTGATGGAGTCGTAGCTACCGCCGAGGCGGCTCAGCGCCACTGCGGAAAGCGTGGTGCCGATCGGGAAGCTACCTGGGAAGGTGACAGCCGGGGTGCTCGCAGCGCCGAAGGCATCGAGAGTGGCCATCAGTGGCGCAGCCGAAGCGGTCGAGAGCAGGGTTGGGGTCACGGCCAGGCCGATGTCACGCCCGTCGCCCGGAACCAAAGCGGAGCCAGTCGCGGTGGAGATCAGCACCATGAAGGTGTTGCCCGCTTCGCTGGTGCCAAAGCCAGTGCCATCAAAGTTGATGGTGCCACCGGCGGTGAATGGGCCGACAGGGTTCAGGCTCTGGCTGCGAGCACCACCAGCGAAGAGCTGGTTGGCGCCGGAGTCATCGCTGAGCCACACCAACATGAAGTTGCCGTAGAGCTCGTTAAAGTCGCACTCGGCGAAGTCAGCATCGCCAGTCTGGCCGGCAGCAACATCGACGGCAGGAACGAAAGTGGCGCCACCGTCGTTGGAGGTCACGAGCTGCGAACCTTCTGGGAAGGAGGTTCCGGTCCAGTTGATGCCGACGTAGTCGCCACCCCCGGAAATGGCTGGGAAGCCACCGCCACCAAGGCTAGCGGTTTCGGTCCAGGTCACGCCGGAGTCGGTCGAGGACAGGGCGTAGATCTCGTCGCTGCCAGTGGCGTTGTGCTCATAGGCGATGACGAAGTTGCCGTTGGACAAAGCCAAGGAAACTGGATGGTCGGCGTCGTCGACGGCGGGGGTGTATCCGCCAATCACGGCATCGGCAGTCCAGGTGGCGCCACCATCGGTGGAAACCACGGCCGACAACTCATGCAGGCTCGAGCTGGTGGTGTAATCGTTTTGGAAGGTCGCGATGACATTGCTGCCAGTGGCCGAAACGTTGATGTCGTTCTCGACGATGCCACCTGCGGCGGAGGCATTGGTGCTGAGAAGGACGTCGGTGACCAGGGCGCCAGTGGCGACGGTGTACTGGGTGTAGTACGCCGCGTTGGTGCCGGTGAGGTTGTCCTGCCACACCACGTGCAACACGCCTTGCGAAAGGTCAGCAGAGAATTCATCGACGTCGGCAGCAGCGCCGTGGGTGGAAAGGGCGAAGGCTGCACCAAAGGTGGCACCACCATCGACTGAAACGGTGGCGAAGAGTTGCTCAGGTCCGCCGTTGGCATCGTCTTCGGTCGCGGTGACGAAGATGATGGTTTGGCCTTCGGCCAAGGCGCTGAAATCTTTCACGTCGTTGCCGAGAGAAGGCAAGCCTTTGTCGGCGGCGATGTCGGCAGACCAGGTCAAGCCACCATCGTTCGAGATGGTGTAAAAGAGGTCGGCATCGAAGGCTTGGTTGCGGTCATCGGACCAGCACGCGACCAAGTTGCCGCCGCCGGCAGCCACGCCAAACTCGCTGGCGAACTTAGAAGCAGCAGTGGCGTCGGAGTCGACACGAGTGGCGGTGCTCCAGGTCAGACCGCGATCGCTCGAAGTCGAGACATACATGTTGTTGGTGCCGGACTCTTTCCAGAGCACCATGGAGGTTTCGCCATCGGTGACGACAGCCGGGCCGACAGGAGTACCGAGACCAGCGTCGAGCTGAACCGGTGTGCGCGCGTTTTGCGCAGAGAGGGGGGCGGCCATGACGATGGCCAGCAAGGAAGCAGGGATGTAGATGCCTTTCACAATTGGTAATGGGCTTAGGGAAGTTCCGACCTTGTGTCGGAGCCAGCAGATTAAGCCTTTCCGCGTGGGAAGATGCGCAGGAATTGTGAAGAATTGATGAACTCAGCGATGGTCGTGCCCAGCGTGCTCGTCGCGAGGAATTTGCTCCTGTGCGGCGGCGTAGGGGCGCATCTGCAACGCAGCCTCGTGGCCAGGCTCTACTGCCAGGACCTCATCAATCAGGGCGACGGCGCCCTCAAAATCGAGCATTTCCATGGCTGCGTGCGCGCGGGCCAGTTTCAAGAACGGCATTCCCCAGCCGAGTGCCTGCAGCTCCGACATATAAGTTTCGAGCCACATGACCTCGCGTAGTTCCACTAAGGAAACCGCGACCCATTGCCACAGTTGCACCACACTGGCGGCTTCGGGATGGGCTTTGGCGAGTGTAAGCAATGCCTCTAGTGCCGCTTCATCGATCTCAATCGCATAAGGGTTGGCGGTCAGGTAAGTGTCATGAACCGAAAATTCTTGGCCAGCAATTTCGGCGGCGTAATAAGACAACACGCTTGGGGCATCTGCCGTTTGCAAGCTCATGAGCTCTTCCAAAACGCGGGCGGCGCGGCGCACTTCTTTGTCTCGTGATTCCGGGTGGAATGCCGTATTCGCTAAGCGCCCATCGACCGGATGCCATGGCGCGCGGAAAAGATAGGAGCGCCCCTTTGGTAGAGCATCTAGGTTCAGCGGCACTTCTAAGGCTTGGCGGTCAGCATGGGTGCCCAAGGGCAACATCAACTGGCTGCAGGCTTGCTCCAAGGCGGGGCTCAACTCACCTTGCCGTGGCCACTCCAAGTCTTCATCGCCCAAGGTGCCGGCGACGACCAAGTGCATGGATTGCACCGAATCTGGAACCAGCCACAGACGCATATCGGGGAAGACATGAGCGAAAGCGGCCAGCCATGCCGGCAGCACGCCTGCTTCAAGTTGCTCTGGACGGCACACGAATACACAAACGCCGTCGTCGCTGAGGCGCAATTGCGCCTGACGCAAGAGATTGCTGCGCAATACCGAATGACGCGATTCCCACCAGGCATCGCCCTGCAGCATGATGAGGTCGAAGGGGCCGTCGGCGGTGGTCAAGCTGCTGACGAACTCTGGTTGATCAATGGCGCGGTCGGCGTCATCTTGCTGCGACAAGCGGAAGGCCATGGCACCGAGTTCGGGCGGGTCAGAGGCCACACTCATCCGCGCGCCACTCAGGCGTGCGAGCATTTGCGTGGTGGCTGGTGCAGGCGAACCGACTAGCGCGATCGATTCCAGCTGCTCGGGACCCAAAGTGGCGGCAAACACCGCGGCGCGCAATCGGCCTTCTTGTTGTTGGAGCGTTCCCTGCAGCATGTTGCGGCCATCGGCAAGGAAGAGGCGACGACCCATGACTTCGCCAGATTCACGCTCAATCCACCGCGGGAGCGCGGTGTAGGTGGCCTCTTGCAAGTGGACCGGCCCTTCGCTGCCGTCCTCGGTGGCGACGGACCACGCAAAGTTGTCTTGCAGGGGGAAGCCAGGCACTGGGCGCGAAACCTCGCGCAAAAATAGGCCGCCCAAAACCAGTACCACCGCAACTTGCACACTAGCGCGCGCAGGTCGGTGGTGGCCCAAGCCGGCCGAGGACAATGCCGTGGCGAATAAGAACCCTGCGGCAATCGTGCCGAGGATTGGCAACGTAGCCCAGCCCACGAGCAAAGCGGAAATCAGAGCTGCGCTGATGCCCAATAGGAATGGCGCCAAAGCTTTGGGCCAATTCAAGCAGCGGAAGGCAACCGTGGCCAATGCCGTCGGCAAGCCAAAGGCGGCAATCGCGGTGACTGCGCCATAGGCCCAGTGATCTTCCCACAGGAGAGGATTGGGTGAGTTCACCCAATCGCGCAACATCGGCGAGGCCAACACTTTGGTGTAAGCCTGCGGCTGGAAGAAGGCTTCGACCATATGACTCCACCATGGGAGAGTCAGGGCCATGGCCAAGGACGCCACCGCGAGTGCATGAAGGCGCAGTTTGCTTTCGCCAAAGCCGGTGCCAAAGGTGGCCCAACTGAATCCAAGGATCAGCGCGAAACCGAGCCATCGGCTGAGGTCGGTCCTAGTGGCGCCAGAGTCCAACACCGCAAAGTAGGGGCGGAAAAAGAAGAACAGGCAGGTGAGCCCGAGGCCGAGTAGAAAGGCTTGCAGGGCACCACTCGGGTCCGTGGGTTGCGCTGGAGGTTGCTCGGTGGTGAGCAAGTAGCGCATCAAGGCCGCCGCCAGAGCCCATGCCGCGAGATAAAGCGGCAAGCCCATGGGGAAGGCGGTGCTCAGGGCATAAGCGCCGAGCATGGCGACCAATCCCATACCCATGGTGTAGCGTTGGGCAGCGAGCAGGGCGTGAAGCTGTGCGCCCAGCGCCCGAAGTGGCAGCAAGAAGGCCAGGATCAATAGCCCTGTGACCGGGGCCAAGCCGCTCATGAGCGGAAGGGCGCCGACGAAACCCAGCAGCAAAAAGCGCGCGCGGGTCGGGACATGGCCGGCGCCACGATGGATGGCGCCAAGGCCGAGCGGCAGGAAGGTCAAGAGCGCCGCAAGCAGGCGCATTTTGGTGCCGCCACCGAGCGCTTCGGTGAAGCAGGCGACCACGCCGTCGAGCACGAGCACGAGAGCGGTGAGAAGGACGAAGCTTAGGAAGGCACGCAGGAAGCCGGTCATTTATCCTGGCAGGTTCATGACGAAGCCATACGTTACCGGAGCGGCTGGGGCTTGCCCGGCGCAATTGCGCCAGTGGTTTCATGGCCGACGTCGTGAGCTGCCGTGGCGGGTGTCTGTGGGTGCCGACGGCCTGCGCGACCCCTACCGCACTTGGGTCGCGGAAATCATGCTCCAACAAACCCGGGTCGAGGCCGTCGTGCCCTACTTCGAGGCCTTTCTCGCCCACTTTCCCACGGTCGACGCCCTGGCCTCGGCCCCAGAAGACGAGGTCTTGGCCGCCTGGGCTGGCCTTGGCTACTACCGCCGCGCGCGCCATCTGCAGGCGGCTGCCCAAACCGTGGTCGCGGCCGGCGCATTCCCAATCACCGCAACTGAGTGGCAAGCGCTTCCCGGAATCGGCCCCTATACCTCGGCGGCGATTGCTTCTCTGGTATCCGGCGAGCGTCTCCCGGTGGTCGATGGCAACGTCAAGCGTGTCGTCGCTCGCCTCAATGGCCTGGAGTTGCGGCGCGATGCCCCCGCATTGCATCGAGCTTCGGAGCAGGCAGGGAGCGCTTGGATGAAGCAGCTTCCGACCGCCGATTTGGCCGCGGCGGGGGAGTTGAACGAAGCCTTGATGGAGCTTGGCGCCACCGTGTGTAAGGCCCGGCAAGCCTTGTGTGGCGAATGCCCATGGCAATCCTCCTGCACCGCCTTTCAGGAAGGAAATCCACACGCCTATCCCTTGCCGCCGCGCAAGAAAGAGGTCGTCGCCCGCCGTCTGCAATGCTTGATGATTGGCGCGGGGAAGCATTGGCGCGTGTCGCAGCGGCAATCCGGGTGGAATCCCGGTTTTTTCGAACCTCCCTTGATGCAGTCGGGCGAGGAGCGGGAGCAGTTTGAGGCTGCTCACGCCTTGCTTCCCGGACGACGCCTTGGTGAATTCTCCCATGCCATCACCAACCACCGTTTTCGGATTGAAGTTTGGCACTACCCCAGCGAAGGGGGCGAGGCGGTCAAGGCTACTACGGATTTGGCCCTCACCACCATCACCAGGAAAGCCCTGGCTATCGTGCAGAAAAGCATTTAGGATTTTGCCCATGGCTCGCCAAACCTCACTGAGGCGGGCCGCCTTTGTGCTTGGCGGTCTTATCGCTATCTCGGGTTCGCCCTTGATGGCGCAGGAGGCGAACTGCCGCAAGCGCCCGGAGTCGCCGCGCCCCTTGGCTTCAGTGCCTTATGTTCCTGCCGCGAAGGGCGTGACTCTCGATGGAGAGTTTCTAGAAGAAGCTTGGGGCCAAGCTTCGCGCGTGACCGACTTCTTCCAAGTGGACCCTCAAGAGGGTGTGGCTTCGGATCCTCCCACCGAAGTGTGGTTAATGCGCGACGACCAAGCGCTGTACCTGGCCTTCATTTGTCATGAGCCCGACGTCGACAACATGGTGCTGCAAAACATGGCGCGCGACGCCTTCTTAAACGAAGACGATCGTATCGAGTTCATCTTCGACACCTTCCGCGATGGCAAGAATGGTTACTTCTTCCAGATTTCTGCGGCTGGCTCGCGCGGCGATGCACTCACGAGTGACAACGGCCAGCGCTTCAATAAACCGTGGAACGCTAGTTGGGAAGGGCGCACAAAAATCCTGAGTGACCGATGGGTTGCCGAAATTCGGATTCCATTCTCCACCTTGCGTTTTGGCGATAACCCCATGTGGCGCGGCAACTTTCAGCGCAATCGCTCCGCAGACCGCTCGCGCCATCATTGGTCCAATCGCCTACGGCATGTGCGCATGCAGTCGGTTTCTTCCGCTGGTGATCTAGATGGTTTTGAAAACTTGGACCAAGGTTATGGCTTGGAATTCCGCCCATTCTTCAAGGGCAAATATCACGATGAAGTGGGCGATAGCGATTTGCTTGGCGATGTCGGCGGCGAGATCAACTGGAGCATCAGTCCACAACTGCGCGCGTCCTTGACCTGGAATACAGACTTTGCCGAAACCGAGGTCGATGATCGCCGCGTCAATACCTCGCGCTTCCCGCTATTCTTCCCGGAGAAGCGCGACTTCTTTCTGCAAGACAGCACGATGTTCCAGTTCGGCGAACTCAATGGCAACAATGTGCTGCCCTTCTTCAGTCGCCGCATCGGTCTTGCTGGCGGCCAGGAAATCCCTCTCGAAGCTGGCTTGCGGGTGGCGGGTCAGGCGGGGCGGTTTGGGTTGGGATTCTTGGGTGTGCATACCGGCGGACGGTCCGACATCGGCATTCCCGATGGCGACCTATTCGTGTTCCGCCCCAACTATCAGGTCAGTGAATCTTTTGCGATTGGCAGTTTGTTGACTTCGGGAAATCCATTGAGCGATCAGGGCAACACCGTGGCTGGATTGGATACGCGTTACTCCAGCACCAAGTTTTATGGCGGCACCTTCAACTGGAATAACTTCTTGGTGTGGTCCGATGATGACACTCTCGATGCCCAGGGGCTCGGCTTTGGTAGCCAAGCTTCTTATCGTACGAAGCATTGGCAGTACCGTGCGGGCATTGTGGGTACCCAAGATGACTTCGCCCCTGCACTCGGGTTCATTCGCCGTCCAGGCGAAGCTTTAACTTCCGGCCAAGTGCAATGGACTCCACGCCCGGCGCCCGGAGGTCCAGTGCGGTTTTACCGCTTCACCATTACGCCCTCGATGTGGACCGACCTTGATGGCAATACCATCTCCTCCCGTACCGAAATCAGTGCTTTTGAAGCCGAACTCGAAAGCGGGGATCAGTTTCGCATCGGCGCGATACTGGAAAGTGATCGCCCTGACCGTCCTTTCACCGTGGGCGATGGCGTGGCCGTGCTGCCGGGTAGTTATGACTGGATTCTCCCGGTCATGCGCCTGACCACCTCCAAGAGCCGCCAGGTTTACGGCCAGTTCACCTTCTTAAGCGGTGACTGGTATGACGGCAACATCACGCAAACACGTGCTGAGGTCAATTACCGCCCCAATGAGTTCCTCAACACGCAGTTGAACTACATTGAAGACAAAGGCAGCGTTTCTGGAGGGGACTTCACGGTGCGCATCGAGCGCTTGTCGGTGGATTTCTCCTTCAGCCCTGAAGTGAGTATCGAAACCTTGATTCAAGCCGACAATCAAAGCGATACCCTCGGTCTGCAATCGCGTTTGCGCTGGATTGTGGAGGATGGCCGCGAGCTATTCCTTGTGGTCGATTCCGGCTGGGAAGAATTGGCGAGTGGTGCCATCGTGCCGACAGGGAGTGACGTCACCATTAAGGTGGTCTACTCTGTTCGCATCTGATGAAACTTCCTGCCCGCACCTGGTCGACTGTGCTCCTTATGGGGCTGGTGGTCTTTTGTGCTTGGATTGCGCGCGAAGCGCTGCAAATGCGCTCGGTGCCGCTGGCCGACAACACGAGCGTGGAGCAAGTGCAAGCGGGCGACGTCGAGCGTTGGTTTAGTCTCGACCCAGATGGCCTCTATCACATGCGCCGCGTGGAACGCTTCCGCCAAGAGGTGGGATTGCCGGCAGCGTTTGATCCATATCTCAATGCGCCGCAAGGTGCGGTGGTGCCGTGGCCGCCTTACTACACCATGGTCGCTTCGGCTTTGGCCGATGACAGTGGCGGGCGACTTCCGCTCGAGCAATCGATGGCCGAGTTGCCATTGTTCTTCAGTTTGCTGACCACGATTTTGGTCGCGGCCGCTGCAGGAATCTTGGCAGGGCGGCGGGCTTTGTTGCTGTGTGGATTGTTGTTTGCCTTTAGCTACGGCGCGATTCATTACAGCGCTCCCGGCGTGGCCGACCACCATAGCTTTGTGTCGATGATGGCGACGGCCTTGCTGGTGCTGTTCACCTTGGCGATTCGTTTTCGCGCCTTTGCTGTGGTGCGGCGGGCAAGCGTCTTTGGCGCACTTTGTGGCACCATCGCCGGCGTTCTTCTCGGCAGCTGGGTTGGCGCCGTGCTCTACATTCTGCCCTTACAACTGGTGTTGGCGGTTTGGCTATGGCGCAGTTCCGCGGACTGGCGCAAAGGCCTGTGCGCCTTTGGCTTCTTCTTCCACGCACTTGCCCTAGTCGCGTTGGGGCCAGCGATTTTGCAAAGCCCATGGAAGGTGGAGCACCCATGGATGGTGGTCAATCTGAGTTACTTCCACGCCATGTGGTTGAACTTGGGCGCATTGGTTTTCTTGCCGCCACTCTTCCTTAAGGAGGCTTGGCAGCGCTGGTACATCCCTGCAGTGGGGATTCTCGGCGCCCTTGGTGCGGGCATCCTGCTGACTCTAGACCTGGGTCCAGCAGCAGGATTGCGCGAGGCCTTCGCTTGGTCCTCGCGCGCCGATCAGTTCATGGCTTCGATTGCGGAGTCGGCGTCGCTGTGGGGGAAAGATCCTTATCAAACCGGTGGCTTCGCCCGATGGATTGGATTCGGGGTATTGCTCATGCCCTTTGCCTTGTTTTATGCCGCGCGAGCCATCTTCCAGCGCAAGGAAGAAGAGTGGTGGCCTTTATTGATTGCGGTACCTCTGTTGGCGATTCAGGCCATGGCACAACGCCGCTTCGCCGAGCCCCTGGCCGCACCATTGGCCTTGTTGTTGGCGTGGTGGCTTGCCGACATCATCCGCCGCAAGCCACAGTGGTCGCAAGCAACTCTCGCTTCTCTGCCGAAAGGAAGCCTTGCCTCTTTGGGCTGCTTGCTTCTGCCTCTCGCACTTCAGGCGCCCACAGTTTCCTACGCCATGGAGAGGGGCACCCAGTCGCGCTTCGACGCGGTCTATGGTGCAGAGCGTTCGCTTCTGCAGTGGCTAGAACAAGCCCCCGATGCCCCACCCCTTGGCCCGCAAGATCCCTTGACGCGCGCGCCAGTTTTGGCGGCATGGGATTTCGGTCATGCCTTGGAATGGGCTGCACAACGGCCGAGCATCGCCAGTAATTTCGGCAGCTACATCGGCATGGATTCCTTTCAAGCGCCGGCGCGTTTCTTCCTGACAGCTAGTGCAGAAGAAGCGGAAGGCGTGCTGCGGCAACGCGAAGTGGCCTGGGTGATGATCACCTCGCGCTTCCCCGATGTCTTATCCGGGTTATGCAAGGCGCTTGGGGTTCCCATGAGTGACTACCTCGAAGCTACGGGTTCAGGCAAAGGCTCCGGCCGTCGCTTCAGTGCACAGTTTTTCCAAAGCGTGGGGGCACAAGTCTTCAATCTTGGCGATGTCGATGGCCCACAAGGTCCGGCATCGCCATTGCCCTTCTTGCGCCTAGCCCATGTTTCGCCGGTGCCCGTGGAGGTGCCGGAACAGCTGGGCGGGATCACCTCGGCGGGTCGCTTGTGGCAAGTCGTACGCGGAGCCGAGGTCCAGGCGCAAACGGCACCAGGCGCGGTGTTGCGGATTGAGATTCCCTTCCAGTTCCGCGACGTCAGCGGCAAGGTCTTCCTGCGCGGCATGTGGGCCGACGAAGCCGTCGCCAATGCGCAGGGCGTGGCCAAGCTTCGCGTCCCCTACGCCACCAATCGCAATCACGATGCCGATGTCGTGAACCCGACCTACCGTCTTGGCGACGCTGAGGCGCAAACGCTCGAGATTCCCGAGCAAGCCGTCCTAGAAGGAAGCTCTGTGCTTTTAGAATAAGGCGTGCTTTCTCCGCTACTTCGTTGCGCCGTGCTGGCATTGGGCTGTGGATCCTGCGCACTTCCGCATGGCCCCGATCATGGCATGCTGCCGCTCGAAGCCTTTGCGGTGGGGGCAGCCAGTGGGCTCTCTGGAGACAACGCCCGTACCGGCATGACTTTGGCGGCATATAGCGCCGGCACCAGCCGCGTCGGCAGCTATGCCGCGTTGCGTTTCGACTCGGTGATTGGTCTAGATCTTTTGCTCAGCGATACTTCGCGCGATCGCACCGACGACGGCGATGGCTCCGACAGTGTGCGCTTCGATGAATATCAAGGTGCTGTGGTCTATTCCATGGGCGGCCTCTTTCGCATCACCAATGACATCGCGGTTTATGGCGGTGGGGGCATTGGCAACTTTTATGACCGTAGCATTGAAAACCGCGGTGGGCGCGACGTCGCCATCCTGGGCACCGTGTACTGGGGCGGAAACTTGCAGTCAGGTGTGCTGTGGACCCCTTCGCCTGAGTTGGGCGTGGATTTCGGCTATGACACTTTCGACGATTCTTGGCGCCTGGCCATGGTCTTTCGTTGGTGAGCACAAAGGGTGACTGAGGCAAGGCTAAAATCTCGCGGACCCAAGGACCTAGCCATGACTGATTCCGCCTCCGCGCCTTCCGCCCACGACCCTTCCGAGCTCCTGCAAAAAGCCACCGTGCTTGGCGCCGGCACCATGGGTAACGGCATTGCCCAAGTGCTTGCGCAGGCAGGCCTAGATGTGGTGCTGTACGACATCGCCGAAGAGCCTTTGCTGCATGGCTTGGCCAACGTCGATCGCATGTTGGCCAAGGCAATGGAGAAGGGCCGCATGTCCGAAGACAGTGCGAAAGCTACGCGCAAGCGCATCAGCATGTCGACCGACATTGCCGAAGCATGTTCTGGTGCCCATGTCGTGGTCGAAGCGGTTCCTGAAAAATTAGAGCTGAAGCGCAGTTTGCTACTGCAAGTCGAAGAACACGTCAGTCAAGAAACGCTGCTGGCGAGCAACACTTCCTCTCTGTCGATCGATGCCATCGCTTCTGCTCTGCACAATCCTTCGCGTTTCCTCGGCATGCACTTCTTCAACCCAGTGCCGGTCATGAAGCTGTTGGAAGTGGTGACTGGCAGCAAAACCGCCGACGCCGACCGCAGCTTGGCCGTGGCCTTGGCGCATCGCCTCGGCAAGGAGCCGATTGTGGTTACCGACTCACCTGGTTTCGCCAGTTCGCGCTTGGGCGTTTGCATCGGCCTCGAAGCTATGCGCATGTTTGAAGAGGGGGTGGCCAGCGCCGAAGACATCGATAAAGCCATGGTGCTTGGCTATCGCCACCCCATGGGGCCATTGCGCCTGACTGATTTGGTCGGCCTTGATGTGCGCCTGGGCATTGCCGAATACCTGGAACAGGAGCTTGGACCGCGCTTTGCGCCGCCGCAGGTCATGCGCGATATGGTGGCAGCTGGCAAGCTAGGGCAGAAGAGCGGCGAGGGCTTTTACAGCTGGTAAGCACCGCCTGCTAGACTCGACGGGTGACCGAAGAGCAATCGTATGGTGTGCCGCGCACCTTTTAAGTAGGAGTGTTGCCTCACGCGGACCCTTCAGCCGGGCCATGGAACCTACCGTCACCAGCAGCAAGCACCCTGATCTGATCATTTCAGATTTGCCTCAGGCATTCGCAGCCCAGCATTACGCTGTGCTGCACGTCTTTGATCTGCAGGGCATTTTGCAAACGCGCCAAGCCACCTGCGCCGAGACTTCATGGGTCCTGGAAGTGGTTCATGCCGAACAAGCGCAAAAACTTTTAGAGATGGATCCTGGGCTCAGTCGGGCCCTGCCTTGGCGCATTGCGGTTTGGACTGACCAGGGCCAATGCCATCTTGGGCTTTCCTCTCCCCAAGCTGCGGTGCTTGCTTGTGGTGCCAGCGCAGAGGCAATCGCCATTGCGGCGCAAGCCGAAGTCGAACTGACCCAACTCCTGAAGCAATGTTCATGAAGTCACTCCTGCCTTGTCTTTTGCTTTTCGCTGCGTGTCAAAGCCCGGAATCACCAACCGAAATCGAGCAGGAATCCACTTGGGAGTCCTTGTTCGACGGCCAATCCTTAAGCGGCTGGACGCCTAAGATTCGCGGCTATGCGGCAGGGGAGGATCCCTTGCGCACCTTTCTCGTGCGCGATGGCGTGATTGCCGTCGACTACAGCAACTACCAAGGCAACTACGACGACCGCTTCGGTCATCTGTTTCATGACATGCCTTGGACCGACTACCGCCTGCGCGTGGAATATCGATTTTTAGGCCAGCAGATGTCCGGAGGCCCCGGTTGGGCCTGGCGCAACAGCGGTCTCATGGTGCATGGGCAAAGCGCAGAAAGCATGCGCGTGGACCAAGATTTCCCGGTGTCGATTGAAGTGCAGTTACTCGGCGGCGATGGCAAGAACGACCGCGCCAATGCCAACCTTTGCACTCCGGGGACTCATGTGGTGATGAACGAAGAACTGGTGCGGCGTCACTGTACCGACTCTTCCTCGGCGACCAACCATGGCGACGACTGGGTGTGGATCGAAGTCGAAGTGCGTGGTTCCCAGGTCATCCGCCATTTCCTCGACGGCCAAGAAGTGTTGTCCTATCAACAGCCGCAGCTCGACGAAAACGATGCCGATGCCCAAGCGCTATACGCGGCAAGCGGTGAGCTCCTGTTAGAGCAGGGCACACTCTCCCTACAATCGGAAAGCCACCCCGTCGAGTTCCGCGTAATCGAAGTCTTGCCGTTGGCGCGGCAGAATTAAGACTCTATCTCCAACAGAGTCAACTCGGTGCCCCTCCACGAAGTGGTCTCGAACTTGAAGCGCAAGGAGCCATCGTCCTCCCAGTCGACGAGCGAAACCGTCCTGCGTTGGACGTCGCCAGCGTTGAAGTGCAAGACCACTTGCGCTTTGCCTAGTTCTAAAGCGGCCAAGGCAATTCCTTCCAAGCGGTCGGCTTGATCGCGTGCCAAATCGAAATCGCTAGGCGTTTGTGGGTAGGCGTTGGTCTGGCGCAAGGTCACGACCAGCTGATTCGATTCTTCCTCGATCTCTGCTTCGGCGTATAAGAAAGTGCCAAAGCCATTTAACTCTTGGCGGTACTCTTCCGCAATCGCGAAGTCCTCGGAAAAGAAGCGCGTTTCAAATGCGTGGACCCATTCGCCCACCTTGTGGCGATTGAAGAAGCCGTACACCAAAAAGGCCAGGATGGCCAAACTCAAAATGAGCTTGTTTTGCCAGATGCGATCTTTGAGTGATTTCTGCGGGACCGGCGTCCACGGCTGTTCGCGCGAAATGCCGCGAATGCCATCTTCATTGACCTGAATCAACGATTCAATTTGCACGCGCTCCTGGTATTCAATTACGCGCAAGGTTGAGAACCATTCGTCGGGCTTGCCACCGAGTGTCTCTTCCAGCATCAACTCCAAAGCCAACGCGACGCAATCGGCGGGCGCATCGGCAAATTGCCCACGCGGGAACAGAATGGGCTCGGGCTCTAAGGATCCACGGCCGCCGTGAGTGACAGCATGCAGGCAATTATCTGGCGCACCGGCGCGGCGCAGAGCATCGGCGACCAACTCCTGCTGTGGAGCCCACGAGGAAACCGGGCCTTCATAAAGCCCCTGCAGTTGGACGGTGCCGGGTTCCGGATTCATGACAGCCAGATGTGCAGTGGAGAATCACCCGCAGTCTTCCAGTCATCGAAGCTCTCATGCCACACCAAGGTGCGTTTGTTGACATCGCCCGCTTCGATGCGCGCTTGCACTTCACTGACGGCCATGGGGCCTTCTGGCTCATGGCCAGGCATGGCGACGTACCAGCCATCTGCCGGGACACCTTCGACATGCGCGCGCGGGGCAGGGGGCGGCGGCAAGGCAGACGGCGCCCCAGATTTGGTATCGATGCCGAGCTCACCATCATGGGCATCGAGCCGGGTCGTGGCATGGCCGCGGAAAGCCTGGTTCTTCATGCGCTCTTGCATGAGTTCCTCTTCCAAGCGACGGCGACGACGACGCTCGCTTTCCTCTCGCTCTTGTTCCTGATTCAGGTCAGGCAACACCAAGACCAAAATCAAACCGATGCAACTGGCGAAGAAGCCAATGAAAAACCAACCGACTGGGCTACGTCCACGATTACGAGCAATCAAGCTGCAAACGATTCCCATGACCAAATAGGAAATGAGATACCCAATGAGGAGTGCGAAGTCACCCATAATTACAAAATGGCGAGGACCAGAGGGCCAGAGGCAAGAGCAAGGCCGGCGATCGCCAAGCCAAGGGCGATTTTCCGACGGGATGGGGAAGGGCGGCGCCAGCTAAACCATGCCGCGCCAAGGAACAAAGGAAGTGCCGGTTGCATCTGCAGGCTTTGCCAAATCTGTCCTTGGAGCAGCAATACGCCAGCGCGGGTGGTTCCGCAGCCAGGGCACCCACCGTTCTCGCTTTGCCAAAGGCAAACGGAAGGTAAGCGTTGGCCTAGCCAGCTGAGTCCTTGGGCATCGACCTGCAGCATGGACGCCACAGCCACTAAGCCAAAGAGCAGTAAAGCAGGCAGCCAGAGCCTGGGGAGCAGGGGAACGGGCATCATTCAGGCAGCATCATAAATGAACACGATGACTGCGTTATGCAAGGCGTGGGCAAACATCGGGACCAAGAGAGAGCCGCTGCGCTGGCGCAACCAGCCCAAAAACAGGGCAATGATGAAATGATAGGGGAAGATGAGCGGTGAAAAGTGGATTGCCGTAAACAGGAACGCCGTAAGCAGGTGGGCATTGCGCAGGGACAACATATGGCGCAGATTGCCCAGGACCACGCCGCGAAAGGCCAATTCTTCGAAGATGCCCGGCATGATGGCAATGGTCAATAGCGCCATGGCGGGGGTCATGCCTTCGAGGGAGTCGTAGCTCGCTGATTCTTGGATGCCTAGGAAGGCGATCCAAAGATCGGCGAGTAGGGGCAGAAATGGGGTGACTACAATCGCTGCAATCCAGGGCATCGGGCGCAGGACACGATCGATGGCGAATAGCCGTCGAATCTCCTCTGCCTCGGGCAATGCGCACAGTGTGGTGGCAATCGCCATAGCGATGCCCGCATAGAGCATGATGTACTCGCTGTCTGGCAGGATCAGCAAGATCAGCACCGTGCTGCCGAACATGGTCGCCAATAGGGCAATCAACAGACGCATGGCGTTACCGCCTTGCAAGCCAACCCGGTCATGAAAATTGGGCGCGGCGGCCGGTTCCTGGAGGCGCTTGGGGCGCGGTGCACCGGGGCGGTCCTGTCCGCAATTCACGCAAAAGGCCGCACCTTCCGTCATGGGTGCTTGGCAATAATGACAACAGGACACCTGCGCATCCTAACGCAGTATTCGCGATTGCGCCCGACTATCATGCACAGGTGACGAATGAGCGCTTCATCCTCGGCTTAGACCTCGACGGCTGCACGGCAGATTTTTACCGTGGCTTGCGCCCGATTGCTGCCGAATGGCTAGGGGTAGACGAATCTTCTCTGCACCCGGAACCCACTTATGGCTTGCCCGAATGGGGCGTCCCCGAAGCGCCAGGTGGCTACAAAGCCTTGCACCGTTTTGCGGTCACCCAGCGCGACTTATTTGGTTGCCTGGAACCGATGGCGCGTGCGCCACAAGTACTGCGTGAGTTGAGTGCGCAAGAGGTGCAAATTCGTATCATTACCCACCGCTTGTTCATTGGTCGTTTCCACATGACCGCGGTGCAGCAGACCATCGCTTGGCTCGACCGCCACGACATCCCATATTACGATTTGTGCTTCATGGGCGACAAGAAAGCAGTCGGGGCGCACCTGTACATCGAGGACACGCCGAAGAATGTGGAGCAGCTGCGGGAAGACGGCGCCGAGGTCATCGTCTATGCCAACAGCACCAATCTCCTGGTTCCTGGCCCCCGCGCAGAGAACTGGGATCAGGTTGCGGAGCTGGTTTTGGCGGCCCAAGAGCGCTGGCGCGGCGCGGCTTTGCGCCGATAAGGGGCTGTCCTCGCCCTTTTGCGCCGAAACCAGGCGCAGAGAGCGGGGTTTGAGTGACATGAGTCCCGACTGGACTCTAGGATGGACACATGCCCCGGCCGAAGACTTCACCCCCGACCCTAAGGGAGCGCACAGAGCGAGAACGCGCGGCGCATCTGCTCAATCGTTTTGCCTACGGACCACGCCCTGGCGAGATTGACCGGGTGTTGGAAATGGGCATTGAGGCTTGGCTCGAAGACCAGCTGCAAGCCAAGCCAGCGACCGATCCACGTTTGCAATCGCGCCTGGCCGATTTCGATACCGTGGACTTGAGTGTGAAGGAATGCGTGGACTATGTTGCGCAGGATCCGCTCGACCGTGAAGCGCCGCGGGAAGAACAAAAGTCTGCGCGCGAACGGCAACGTCAGCCGCGCAATGAGTTGAAGCAAGCGGTGGCGATTCGCGCGGTATTTAGTGACCGCGTTGCCGAAGAAGTTTTGGCCGACTTTTTCCGCAATCATTTCAATGTGAGTTTCACCAAAGGCCAGCGCATCTACAACCAAATTCCCGATTATGATCGCACTGTGGTGCGTGGGAATTTGTGGGGGAGCTTTCCCGACATGTTGGCGGCCAGTGCACGCCACCCGGCCATGCTCACTTACCTCGATAACTACCTCAGCCGGCGCCCGCCGAATAAGCAGGAGTTAAAAGAGATTGAGCGCCGCACCAAACGCAAAACTGGTTCCGAGGAGCGCGCCGAAGAGGCGGTGTCCATTGCCCAACAGCGTGGTCTCAATGAGAACTATGCGCGTGAGTTGCTGGAGCTGCATACCGTGGGCGTTGACAATGGCTACGACCAAGACGACGTCATCACCACCGCCGAAATCCTGACTGGTTGGACTGTCGATGGGGGGCGCAAGGGAACCCAAGAGTTCCTCTTCCGTCCAGAAATGCACGTCAAAGGCGAAAAACGCTTGTTCCGCCGGCGTCTATCCGAAGACCGCAACGATGGCCCTGGCCAAGGCGAAGCGCTGCTGGAAATGCTGGGCAAGGACAAGCGCACGGCCAAGTTCATCAGCATGAAGTTGGTGCGTTTCTTTGTTGCTGATCAGCCGCCACAGACCTTGATCGATAAGGTTTCGCAGGTCTATCGCAAGAAAGATGGCGATATCCGCCTTATGGTCAAGACCATCGTCGATAGCGATGAGTTTTGGGCAGCTGAACATCGGCGCAACAAGTTCAAGCGCCCCTTCGAGTTTGTGATTAGCGCGCTGCGGGTCACGGGGGCGGAAATCGAGAACTTGCGCGCCTTGGAAAACTACCTCAATGGCATGGGGGAACCGCTCTATATGTGCGACGACCCCACCGGCTATTACGACACCGCCGAGTCATGGCTTGATCCAGGTGTCATGGCTTTGCGTTGGGAGTTCGCCACCGATTTGGCCGAGGGCCGCGTGCGCGGAGTGACCATCCCCGACACTTTCTACGCCCAAGTGCCGGAAGATGTGCCGGCGCGCCTGTGGCAGCATTACCTCACCGAGTTGATTCTGCCGGGTGGTGCCGGCGAGCGTACGCGCGCTGCCTTGGCCACCGTCACTTCTGAATACCTCGACCGCAAAAAGGTGCCCGATCTCTTCGACTTCGGCCCAACCCTTGTCGGTCTGCTTTTAGGTTCACCCGAGTTCCAACAACAGTGAGCCCTCGCCCTAGCACTTTGTCCTTGTCATGAGTTCCTCCGATCTCTCTCGCCGCCGTTTCCTCCAGTTCACTGCCGCCGCCGCTGGCGCCGCACAGTTTGGAGCCTTTGGCGATCGTCTTTGGGCCGTGCCCAAGGCCGCGATTCCTGGCGCAAACCTAGGCGGCGAAGGCCAAGCCTTGGTGGTGATCTTCTTGCGTGGCGCGGCCGACGTCTTGAACATGATCATTCCCTATGGCGACGCCGACTACGAGGCCAAGCGCCCGACTTTGGCGAGTAATCTTGCCGATGGCTTGCTTAAGCTCGATGACACCTTCGCCATGCATCCAGCTTTGGCACCATTGGAGCGCGAATGGGCGGCAAAGTTGTTCGCGCCGATTGTGTGCACCGGTTCCCCGCACACCACGCGCAGTCACTTCGACGCGCAAGACTGGATGGAGTTCGCCGCGCCCGGCAATCGTTCGGTGCGCGAAGGTTGGGTGAATCGCTACTTGGCCGCCTCGGAAACTCCCGATGCCAGTGAGTTCCGCGCTTTAGGTCTGCAGCAACTGTTGCCGCGTTCTTTACGTGGGCAGTATCCGGTGCTTGCGGTGCCATCGAACTCTGGTCAGCGTCGTGCTGGTAAAACGCTGGACCGCTTCGAAGATTTCTACGGCGACGGCACCATGCTCGAAGGCGGCGACAACATGATGGGGCCGCGTGAAGACGATGCCGCTGGCGTGGTCAACTCCGGTCGCGTCACGATCGAAACCTTGCGCCGCTTCCAGCAGATTGTGGCGGAAGGCGAGCGCAACTTGCGCATTCGTGAGAAGAGTGCCGGCACCACCACGGTATCTGGCACTTCCTATCCCGATAGCCGCTTCGGCAAAGCCTTGCGCACTCTTTCGGTGGTGTTGAAGGCGCAAGAGGGTGTAGAAGTTGCCGGCATCGACTTCGGCGGTTGGGATGACCACGCCCAAGAAGGTGGTATCGAAGGGCGCATGGCCGATCGCATGAGCGATTTGGCGCGCGGCTTGTCGACCTTTGCAGGTGACCTCGGCCCACTCATGCAAAAGACTACGGTGGTGGTCATGAGCGAGTTCGGTCGCACCGTGCGCGAAAATGGCAACAACGGCACCGACCACGGCCACGGCACCACCATGCTGGTGCTCGGCGGTGGGGTGAAGGGTGGCAAAGTCCACGGCGACTGGCGCGGCCTCGCCGATGACGCCCTCTACCAAAGTCGCGACCTAGCCGTCACCACCGACTTCCGCGATGTCCTCCACAGCATCCTCGGCAACGGTCTCGGCTTCGAATCCCCGAAGGGCTTCTTCCCAGACTACAAGCCGAACGAAGTGAAAGGGCTTTATTAACGAAGAGCAGTTGTTCCACTTGACATATCTTTGGTAGGGTGGGGGAGATGAAAGCCTGAGAAATCTGTGGGCAAGGAGCATTCATGAAAACATTACTTATTGGACTTTCCCTTTTCTTCGTCACGTGTCAACAAAATTCGTTTGGCCAGGAATCACCTGTTGGCACTCTAGTACCGCCAGCCTTCTATACCACTGGAGCCGGTGGGCCTAACCCAGACTCCCAGGCTGCTATTGACGGAGCAAATCTAGGGTTTATCCGGATTTCTGCACTCGGCCAAGAGTTTACCGATTGGTATGAGATGGGTGCTTCATATCAGTGGGATTGGTTTGATGACATCCTAGTTGCTAACTCTGACAAAGAGATATTTTTTACAATCTATTCAAAATTTATTGACCCAGATGGCACAAAGCATCTAGTTGGGCTTGGAGAATATGTCACACTCGCTGGGATTCAACTTTCCGGGTCCGACGAGCTTGCTGCATTTCAGAATTGGATTGATGATTTAGCTACTCGCGCATTTTCAATGAGTGGTAAGCATATTGAGTATTGGCAGCTCGAGAATGAGATTTATGCTGATCCACTAACATCGAGTGCTATTTGGGCGCCGCATGTTGATCATTTTCCTATTGTGTTAACCGCTGTAAAGGATTCATTGGAAGCTGTAAACCCTGGTGCATTAGTGATACTTCCAGGGTTCAGGGCTGGGCAAATGCCCAGCGAAGTTCCCGGTTCGAGTTGGGATAGAGAAGTTGTTCCCTTCCTAAGGGCGATCCTTGAAAAAGCTATTCAAGAGGGCAGTCAACAGACCCCCAGAAAATTGGTGCATGGGTTCGATGTCCACCATCACGAAGATTGGAATGATGCCTTGTCGGTCGAATCTAGAATTCGAGACACGAAATCCTTGATCGAGAATTCACTATCTCCGGCCTTCCCTGGAGCCACCGTACTGGCATTCCTTACGGAGGGCTCCACTTGGACTTGACAAGCTCAATTCTTGGTGTCGCAATCTCAGGAGGAGCAAGCGTCCTATGCATTTCTTTGCCTTCACGCCTCACTTGCCGGAGGAGCTGAGAGAGTGGTCTCTGGCACATCCATGGACCGTCATGAGCCAGGTTTGCTTGGAAACGATTGTGGCCGCTATTCATTAAATGGCCTTGTTGGCAATCCTGATAAGGCTCCAACGAGTGGAAATTGTGGCTGCCAGAGTTACTTAACTCCTGTTCGAAAGCATGCTTTTTCTGTTTGGCTTGCTTCCGATTTATTGGCCCAGTCTACTAGTGTCACCCGAAACTGGAATTCTGCCCCCGATATAGTTCGGTTCGACGTTTTATCCGCTGGGATTTCTTATTCAGTAGTAACCACAACAAGCGTGAGTGCACTTCCTGAGATCCCGGTACCGTCATGGGCGACGACTGTAGAGGCTGTTTCTCCTGAATCGCCTCTCCAATCAGCAACATTTGGAAGTGGCACCGCGCTCGACCAATTCTCCAAAACCAACCTGTTAATCTCTACGAATCCAGCAGGGAAGTCCGTTGTCAATCCAGTCCTTTATTCAAATAAGCCATTAGTCGTCCTTTACCATCCTTAGGCCAGGAATTAAACTTAATCAGTGGTGGCATTATTTAGGCCATTCATTTCCATGCCAAGGGGGTGGCAATGAGTTGGTAGATGATTCCTCTTGGGCGGCATATCCAAGACTGTTTACAAGTTGAGTGTCGATGCCACTGCTTGCAGATTCTTCTCTGATGGGCAGCTCATCATGCCAATTTCGGAGTTGGTCTAGCAGGAGGCGCACAGTGTTTGGGTATTGATTTGCCAGATCATTCTTTTCCAGCGGATCAGAAATGCGATCGAATAATGCCACGGTCGGGTATGGATAAATTGAGCCAACAGGAGGGCCACCTGGACCGGAGTTGTCAGCACGCGGATTGTGTATTAGAGTCCAGCGCTCATTTCGTATCGAATAGAATTTTTCTTTCAATGAGGAGACTACGAAGGATTCAGATAGCGGTGCCCCTTCGATAATATATGGCAGAACCTCGTTTAGTCCGATTAAGCGTGAATCTCTTTTTGCAGGCCAATTTGCACCGAGAATGATCGTCGGCACCTGAATAACACCCGAATATAGGCTTTTAGCGTGCATAAAGAAGCCATTACGATCTCCAAGTTCCTCTCCGTGATCTGATGTAAATATTACAATCGCATTCTCAAGAAGGCCACCTCGCCCAGCATTTCTATATTCTGCATCAAGGCCCGCTAGCAATTGGCGTACATGGGATTCTACAGAAAGGATTTCGGCATCGTAGAGTCCGCGAAGGTGATGTTTGATTTCTGGCGTTAGTTTTTCCGGATTTAAATGTAAGTCATAGAGAGTCTTGTTATTACCCTCTGGCCCGATCTGCTTCGTAAATTGACTTGCGAAAGGGGGAAATGGCTCATAAGGCTGGTGGGGTGCCATGAAATGAGCCCACACAAACAGAGGCTTTTGTTCTCGTACTAGGTCCTGCGCCTTGGAAACCACGAAGTTTGGGATTTCATTCTCCTTCTTTGCCGAAAAAGCAAGGTAATCTCGGAATCCACGTTCAAGACCCGATCCTCTTCTCAAAATACCGTTTGCGACTGCCCCAACCCCTATCCAGCCGTGCTCATTAAGCTTCATTGCAAGAGTCGGCTCTTCAAGTTGCGAATGGTTAGTCAGCGCACCATGAACCAATGGGTGTTTGCCAGTCCACATGGATGAGAGGGAAGGAAGAGTAATCCCAACTTGGCAATAGACCTGGTCAAAAATCGTTCCATTGTCTGCCATCCAGGAAAAGGACCACGGTGCATTAGGGTTCCCTCCGGTATCCCTTGATGCGCCATAAAAGGGTAGGCGATCTGCTCGTAGGGTGTCTACGGTGATAAGAATGAAGTCCTTCTTGTCATTCAGCAGGCTGGTTTGATAGGCATTGTCATTTCCTGAAGACTCGCGGGGCGTTTGCTCGTCGGAGCAGCAAAGTAATCCAAAGCCCAAAAGTAAAATAATAAATGGGCGCTGAAGAAGGCGGTTACCACTTAGGGGATTCATGGTGATAGGCTAACATATTAGCCAGGAAACTCGGATGCAGGATTGCCTCCAAAACCGCCTCTATCACAACGCTTGCGGTGGCGCCAAGGTCAATCCCACGGCGTAACGTGGGGTGCCGTCGGCCGGAGGCTTGGCGGCGGGGGCGACGGGCAGCGTGATCCAATACTCGACGCGGTCGCCGGGGACGGCGGCGATGGTGCTTTGCAGTTTGGTATCGACGTCGGCGTATTGATGCTCGCGCCAACTCACCGCCCAAGCGCCGCCGGGGAGAGTGGCGGACATGGCTTCGCCTTGGGCATTGGCGCGCACCAAATAGTTTTGCGTGCCTTGCGTGTTCTGCAGCAAGATCACACCGTCGACGCGCGTGCGCCCGTATTCATCTTGGACATGGGCCAACAGCGTGGCGCCCGCAGTTAGCACCACTTGTTCTGGCTCCTTGCGGCCGGTGGGAACACTAACCGTGCGCGAAGCGGAATCGAAGTAACCAGGTGAACTGGTTTCCACCAGGTAACTACCGAGCTCTAAGTCTTCGAGAAGCAACTCACCTTCGGCATTGGTCTTGCCGGTGCGCGCGACTCTGCCGCCACCGCCAGCTAGAAATAGTCGCACTTCACTATTCGCCAAGCCTTCGCCGCTTTGGTTGGTGACTTTGAGCCACAAGCGCGGTTGCAGGTGCTCGGGAAGATCCGCCGAGCCGTCGACGGTATCGCGGAAGACGTCGATGTTGTCATATGGCGTGGCCGCGGCAGGATCTGGTTGCTGTGGATTCTGCACGCCGGGGCGGGCCAATAGGGGATAGGCGCCTTCGCCGGGCCCACCTTCGCCAGGTGGTGGCCAAATCACCGAAGCCAAATACACGCCCGCCACGGCAAGCAAGCCAACCGCCAGAATCCATGTCAAAACTCGCTTCATGAGTCGTCGGTCTTCTTTTCGGGAAGTTGCACCACCGCGCTTACGCCGGGCCCTTGGTCCTCGGCAAACTGCGCAAATAGTTCTTGGCCTTCGATGGCGCCTTTACGCCGCACCGTGCCGATGCCGATGGCTTGATCACGCATGGGGGACCATACCCAAGAGCTAACATGTCCAATCGCGCGATCGTCCAGGCGCAATTCTGCGCCGGTGAGTGGCTGCGGTGGACCGTCGAAGAGTAGGCGCACCAGTTGGCGCGGCGCTTCGCCATAAGTGTTGATGCGCGCCACCACTTCTTGGCCGACGTAACAACCCTTATGTAAAGACACGCGCTGCCATTCATTGGCGGCGGGCAAGATCCCTGAGGTGTCGTAGTCGGTGCCGAAGCGTGGGCGCCAAGATTCCACGCGCAAAATGTCGAGGGCCACTAAGCCACCGGGAACGGCGCCGGCAGTCAACAGTTGATCAGCCAGTTGTGCGGCTTGTTCGGGAGGGCACAGGCATTCCCAGCAAATGGCGCCGCGGTCGGGGCGGCGTAGCCACAGGTGGTCGCCTTGCATGGCGCAATCTTCTTCCGTCGGCCCACTTGCCTTGGGGCCCAACAGCAACAAGCGTGCACCAGCGAAAGGCTCCCATTGCACGTCTTCGGTGAAGTGACTCATCTCCAAGCGTTGCATGACATCGGTGGCGACGGCTTGCGGCATGTCGAGCAGCAAGTGCACACTGCCCTCGGTGGGATCCGGCAAACGGTAGATCAGGAAATCGGCAATCCAATGGCCCTTGCCATCGAGCATGGCCGACCATTGATAGCCGCTAACTTCAAGTTTGCGCGTGTCATTGCTGGTGAGGCGCTGCAAAAACTCGAGCACATCTTTGCCTTGGAGGTGCAAAGCGGCACGGTCGGCGCCATCGGCCAAAAGCAGGCCCTCTTTGGCGGCCTGATATTCCTGGCCAGCATCACTGACGCGCAACACTTGGGAAAGCCCGTCCTGCTCATGGAAGCTAGCCCCGCGCGCGGCAAACCACGGCGAAAGCGGGGAGATGGTGGCGGTCATAGTCAAAGTTTAGGACGAAGTCGGCGCGGATTCTTGCCGCACGCAGGGAATCAGCAGCTTGTCGCTCAGCAGCGGGGCGCGGTGCACCGGAATCCATGCCAGAGGGCGCAGGCCAGCCGCGGCAATCTCCTGGCGAATCACTTTGGGCATGGGGTTGTGCGCGTTTTCGACTGCTGGATTGAGGCGGTGGCGCCAACGCCTTCCCCAACTGCGGAAGGTGCGGCCGTGGCGATAATCAATCACCAAACCATGGTGGCCGACGCGCGCCAACTCGCGCAAAAAGGCCACGCGCATTGCGGGCTGATGCACCAAATGGAACAGGCGGATGCAAATCATGGCGTCGACACAGCCATCGGCGAAAGGGAGCTGAGCCAGGTCGGCGGCGAGGTAAGTCGCTTTGGGGTGCTTGGCCTTGGCTTCGACTAACATCGACGTGGCCAGGTCGACGCCAATCACCTGCCCACCTTCACGCTCGAGTAAATCACTGAAGCGCCCGGTGCCGCAAGGCACATCGATCAACTGGTGTCGCCAAACCCCGCCTTGCGCTTCGACATGCGAACGCAAAATCGCCAAGGCTTTGTGCAGGGCGCGGCGCTTGCGCAGATCGCGCGCGGCTCCACGCGAGCCCGCCCAGCGCTGGTCGTAATCCTGCGCGATGTGGTCTTCTTGATAGACCTCAAGCTTGGCGGGGCGGCGAGTTGCCATTCCGGCGCAGTGTATCTGTGCCCCAACGCTATTCTGGAGGTCCATGGCTGCGCCCAACGACCTGCCCGCCTTGCCCGCGCGCCCGCAAGACGCCCATAAGGGAGTTTGCGGCCGGGTTGTCGTGGTGGGAGGTAGCGCGCACTATCCCGGAGCGCCTCTGTTGGCGGCGCGCGCCGCCTCCGAAAGCGGCGCGGGTTATGTCGAGTTGGTGGCGCCGGGCGCCTTGTTCCCGGCGTTGCTCGACGCTCTCCCTGAAGCCATCCACCACCCTTGTGGGGAAGATACGCGGCAGCAACTCAGCGCCGAAGATGTGCCGCTCTTGCTCGACTGTGCCGCCCGCGCCGACGCCATGGTGATTGGTCCAGGCATGGGTTTGGCGGAGGGCGCTTCGGACTTCTTGCCCGAAGCCATCCGCACGATCCAAGAGCAGCACCCCAACCTGCCTTTGGTGCTCGACGCCGACGCCCTCAATCGTCTTGCACCGAACCAAGCTTGGCACCACTGCTCCGCGCAGTGTTTGCTCACGCCACATCCCGGCGAGGCGGCGCGCTTATTGGCAGAGCAAAAGGCTTCACCTGGAAATGACCGCATCGGCACCTTGCAAGCTTTGTGCGCGCAAACGCAAGCCACCGTGGTTTTAAAAGGGGAAGGCACTCTCGTCGGCCAGAGTTCCCAGGAGCCATGGAAAAACTTGAGCGGAAACCCCGGTCTCGCCACCGCCGGCAGCGGCGATGTCCTTTCCGGCTTACTCGGCGCTCTGTGCGCACGCGGCCTTTCCGTGTATGACGCCGCGCGCCTCGGCGTGTATCTTCATGGCCTCGCCGCCGATCTCTATGCGGCCGAATGGGGGCCTGATGGCCTGCGCGCCAGCCATCTATCGCAATGGCTGTCACGCGCGATGCTTCAGCACCTAAAGGACTCTCCAGCCGATCCTTCCTAATGCTTCTCCCTCTCCTTTTGACCGCCTTCGGCGTTTTGGCGCCTGGACAAGACCCGGCGCAACAGGCGCAGCAACGGGAGTGGGAACTTTGGTTGCTCACCGGCCAGGCACCCAGCACGCTCTCGATCGAGGCGCACCCCAATGCGCAGCTGGCTTGGCATATGGCGCAGTTGGCGCCGCGCTTAGAGGGAAGCGTGAGTGCGGAGCAGCAAGCGCAATCGGTGCAGGCCTTGCTCGAAGCTTGGTCTGCGAATGAAGTACCAGTGGAGTGGCAAGATTATTTGTACACCCGTTTGCGTGGCAAGATCAGCCAAGCCGCACGCACTCAGATTTTGGCCATTCTCGAAATGCGCGAGGTGCCACGACGTCAGGACTTGGTGTCTCTATTGGTGTCTTGGCCGGTCGCAGGTGCGCCGCAAGAGTTGCTCGACTTTGTGCTCAACGAGCAACAGCCGGCTCCCTTGCGCGCGCGTTTGGTCGAGGCCATGTTGCTGGTCGAAGGCCATGACATGTTGGTGCAACTCTTGCCTTCGATTCACGCCGATGCCGAGATCATGTATCTCAGCCGCGTCTTTGCCGGGTGGCGTCAATGCGTGCAACCCGAAGACATGGAACGGCTCGAAGCCATGGTCACTTCTCTGAGCGAGGTACCTGGCCAATACGCTTTGCAGCTGTGGGCGCTCAACGAAGACGACCCCGATGCGCGGCTACGCATTTTGCGTTTGGCTTTGCAAGCGCCAGCCAACTATCGCCAAGTGGCTTTAGATGCGCTCGCCACCCAAGGCACCGACCCGGCGCTCACCGCCGAGTTGCGTAAGGAGTTCGACACCATCGACCCCAAGCGCCACAGCGCCGCCATGCGTTTGTTGCCGCGCTTCGGTGGTCCCGAGGCTCTATGGGAGGAATACCTCCTGCGCGGCAAAGAGGCTTCTCCTTCGCAACGGGCGATGTGGATGCGCGACTTGGCGCTCTCGCCATTGCCAGAAGCCAAGGCCGAAGCCGCAACTTGGTTGGCCCAAGGTGGTTGGCGCAGTTCCGTCGGCATGACCTTGGCGCGCATTCTGCAAGGCAGCGAAGAGGTCGACCCCATTCTGCCGACCTTGCTGCACGACGCCCAAGTCCCCGACCGCATTCGCTATCCCTTGGCCTTGGAGCGTGCCCCGCATTCCGAAGCCGCGCGCGATTTCTTGCGCGAAGCTCTGCAAGGTCAAGATCGCTTGCGTCGTGGTCAAGCCATTCGCGCTTTAGGCGCGGCTGGTCAAGAGCAAGATCTGTTCCGCTTGGCGGCTTTGGCACAAGACCCGGCGACCGATGACCGCTTGCGCGCTTTAGTCATCACGTTGCTTGCCGCGCACCCCGATGCCGGTTTACTCGTGCAGCAATGGCAAGGGAATCCACCGCAGGGTTATGAAAGCGCGGTGGCTCTCATGACCACTCTGCTTCTCGCGGGTACGCCGGACCAACAACAATGGGCGCGTAGTTTCGCCCTGTCTTCGCCTGAGGGCTTGGCACCAGACGAGCAGCGCGGTCTGCGCATTGAGCTGTGGCAAAAAATCGGCAATGGGGCCAAGGCACAGGACATTCCTTTCCTAGAGGAACACCTCGCTGCGCATTTTCCGTCCTTGCCGAAGCGCCCGGTGCCGACCGGCGAAGTCGAGGAGTCGTGGAATCATTTCGTGCGCGCCTTGCAGGAGTTTGGCGAGTTCGATGCCATGTTGGCGGCCTATCGCTCCTGCCTCGCAGCGGTTCCCATCGACGAAGAGGTGTCGCAGCTGCTGTTAGAGACCGACGTCAGCCGCGTTCCGCCGCAAATGCTTGCCGCCGCGGCCCTGCGATTAGCGGACATGGCGCCTGCACTTGCGGCTCATTGGTTACAGCTCGCGGAAAAGGAGGCGCGGCATCCAGATAACTTGTTGCGCATCGCTTCCATTCGCGCCGGCATGCTTGCGCAAAAGCCAGGCGAAGCCGAAGCCATGCGTGCTCTTCTTGCCCAACCCGAAGCCTTAGCTGCGGCTCCGCGTTTGCTTGCCCAAGGCTTCCCGGTGGTCGGCATCGGCTGGACCTTATGGCAGGACCGCCTGCAAGAACGCTTGCTCCTTGCCGAAATCGAAAGCGGGGAGCGGCCCACGGCAGACCTCGGCCGCTTCGCCGAGCAATGGTGTGAAGCGGACTTCGCCGAGCGCGTCCTCAACACCAGCCTCGAGCGCGGCAACTCTTTGCTGCAGCCGCTGCTCCTGGCGGAGCATTTCGTGGCTCTGCACCCACTTTCGGGCGAGCTGCGCAACCGCTTGGCCAGCCTTTATGAGCAAAATGACCAGCCCGAGGCCGCGCGTCAGCAGTGGCAGGCGGTGTTGCGCCTGCGCGCGCCGACCACCGCAGCCGGAAAGGGGGCTGTGGCCGGCTTGAAGCGCCTGAACCAATAGCGCCAGACCACGTTAGGCTACGCAAATGGCGCTACTCTTCTTACCGCTGGTTGCCGCACTGTTTTCGCCCCTGCCGCAGCAGGATCCGGCGGAGCCGCAGGGCATGGAAGCTCTGCTGGCCGGCTTTGCCGAGCAAGGCATTGCTTTAGATTTAGAAGCGGGGCGCATGACTTTGCCGGTCCAAGTCACCCAGCGTTACGAGCCGCTGGAGTATCTCCTGTGCTTGCAGCCTCAAGGCAAAGACTTTGAGTCTTTGCTGAGCATGGAAGGCACCACCGCAGAAGCACTCAACACCGCCTTCCTATTGCTAGGCGCCGAAATGGGCACGCTTGGCCGCATTGTGGGGGTAGACCCGCCGCCGACCATGGAGGAAATGCAGCAGGGCATCATGCCCTACATCTTTGAACCGGCCTATGGCGGCGTCGGTTTCCGTGCCTTCGTTGAGTGGGAAGTCACTCACGAAGATGGCCGCGTCGAGCCTTACCGTTTCCGCGCCGAAGATCTGGTGCTGAATGTGCGCGAGGAACGCACTTACCAACGCGGGACCTTCGTCTACATCGGCTCGCGCTTCGTCAAGCCGCACAAAGACGCCAAGGAAATCTTCATGGCCCAGGCCGAGGGCAATCTCATCAGCCTGGTGCACTTCTCGACCCCCGATCACTTGCTGATTGGCGCCGACCCCAGCTGCGACAGCCAGACCATCTGGTACCCCAATCTGTACCTGCTGCCGCCGATTGGCACCGAGGTCCGCCTGATCCTGGAGCGGGTTCCTACGCCTGAACCGGCCCACGGTGGCTAAAGTAGGCGCCGGCTCGCGCCCCGCGCCGCCCCTTCCCGCATTGCCTGACCATGGGTCCTGATCCGCAAAAAACCGGCCTGTTCCTCGTCGGTGTCCGAGGCGCCATCGCCACCACTGTCCTCCATGGCATTGAAGCCCTGCGTAGTGGCAGTCCGCCCACTGGCATGGTCACCGCCGCGCCGGAGTGGAAAGATCTTCCTTGGGCCGACGTCGAGCGCTTCCAAGTCCATGGCTGGGATGTCGCCGGCGACTGCAACCGCGCCGCCGCCGACTTGGCGCGGATTGGTGTGCTGCCGCAGGACTTAGTCGAAATGACCGGCGCCTTGCGCGACCGCCTCGAGTTGTCGATTGCGCCCGGGGTTCCCGAGCCGGAAGACGCGCGCTTAGTCTCCGAAGGCTCCAAAGATCGTCTGGCTTTGTCTCCGGGGGATCAGGTTGCGGCATTGCGCGAGGACTTGCGCGAATGGATGTCCGAGCCGCGCATGCATTCGGGTGTGGTGGTGTACTTAGCTTCGGCGGAGCGCGACCGCGAGTTGCCACAAGAGTGGCTCGACCCGGAAGCCGATCCCTTTGAGTTATTGATTGGCGCGCCCGCCGATCTTTCGCGTTCGGTCATGTACGCCTTAGCAGCCATTGCCGAGGGCATGCCCTTTGTGAACTTCACTCCGGCACCTGGCGCTGCAGTGCCAGCAGTGGCGGCCTATGCCAAACGCCAAGGTGTGCCCGTGCTCGGCAACGACGGCAAAACCGGAGAGACTTTGCTCAAGACTTCTTTGGCCCCCATGTTCCGCGATCGCCGGCTCAATGTCATGGCCTGGGAAGGCTACAACATGCTCGGCAACAAAGATGGCGCGGCCCTGGAGGATCCCGAGCGCGTCAAAGGCAAGATGACCAACAAAGATGGCGTGCTGCATGACATCCTGAAGGAGTCAGCCGGAATGCATTCGGGAGTGTCGATCAATTTCGTGCCCAGCCTGCATGATTGGAAGACCGCGATGGACTATATCCACTTCGAAGGCTTCCTAGGTGCACGCATGAGCTTGCAGTTCACTTGGCATGGTTCCGATTCGGCTTTGGCCGCACCCTTGGTGCTCGACCTGGCGCGTTTGGCCTTGATGGCGCAGGAGCGTGGCGAAGGTGGTGCGCTGCCGGCCGCCGCGGCCTTCTTCAAGAACCCGCTTGGCGTCAGCGAGCATGATTTCCATCGCCAAATGGAGATGTTGCGCAGCTGGTTAGCCGCGGGCAAGTAGACCTGTGATCCGCGTGGGGGTGCTGTGGAGTTAAGCGAGCTTGATTTCCCGCTGCCCGAAGAGCTGATTGCGCGTCATCCTCCGGCGGAGCGCCGTGAAGCGCGTCTGTTGGTGGTGCAGGAAGGGGCGGGGCATCACCACGTCTTTGCTGACCTACCGCAGTTTTTGCGCGAAGGTGATTTGTTGGTGCTGAATGACACGCGGGTGTTGCCGGCGCGTTTGTGTTTGCAGAAGGAAACCGGCGGCCGCGTCGAGGGTTTGTATTTGCATGACCTCGCCGATGGCCAGGCGCGTTGCCTGATGAGCGGTGGTCGTTTGCGCCCGGGTGTAGAACTTCATGGGGTAACTGCCACGGGCGGACCTCAATTGCGTTTAGTCGAAAAGCATGAGCGCGGAGAATGGACGGTGGACCTAGAGGGAGCTGCCGATTGGCCCGCTGCTTTGGAGCAGATTGGCTCCACACCCTTACCGCCCTACATTCGGCGTTTGCGCGAAGACCTAGCCGAAGACACCGACAGTGCCGAAGATCGCGCGCGCTACCAAACCGTTTGGGCTCAGGCCGAGGGTTCGGTGGCTGCGCCAACGGCTAGTCTGCATTTTGACCAGGCTCTGTTGCAGTCCTTGGAGCAGCAAGGTGTAGAGCAGGCTTACCTCACTCTGCATGTAGGTCGCGGCACATTCCTCCCAGTCGAAACCGAACGCGTCGAAGAGCACCCGATGCACGCCGAGCGCTTCACCGTTTCCGAAGACTTGGCCGCAAAGCTGCGCCAAGCAAAGCAAGACGGTCGTCATGTGATTGCCGCGGGCACCACCGTGTGCCGCGCACTGGAAGCATGGGCCCAAGGCGACAAAGGCGAAACCCGACTCATGATTTTGCCCGGGCATGACTTTCAAGTAGTGGATGGTCTACTCACCAACTTCCACACCCCAAGGTCAACCTTGCTTGCCTTAGTCGCCGGCCTAGCGCAACACCAAGGCGCCGCCGATGGCCTAGCGCTAGTCAAAAAAATCTACGCCGAAGCCGTCGCCCAACGCTACCGCTTCTTCAGCTACGGCGATGCCTCGTTGTGGTTGCCTCAGCCCTAATCCTGCGGACAGTCGACTTCTGCCCAGGGGTCATAGCTGCCAAAGCTCCAGATGTGTCCTTCGGGGTCTTCGCAGGTATAGGAACTGCCGCCGTAGTCTTGATTGGTCGGAGGCATATGAATGGTGGCGCCGGCCTCGACCGCGCGGGCGTGGTGGGCGTCGACGTCTTCGACCACCAAATACAAACTTTGGTTGCACCCGCCTAATGACTTAGGTGGGTTTTGCAATTTGCCGAACTCATCGTCGCGCTGCGAATAAAGCATGATCATGGAACGGCCGTCGGGGGACACCAGCTGCGAATGCATGACCGCACCGTTTTCACCGGGCACGACCAAATGCGGAGTAAACCCAAAGGCGCATTCCAGCCAAGAAATGGCGGCGTTGGCGTCTTGGTAACAAAGAGAAGAAATCAGGCGGTTGCCGTGCTCGCGATCCATGATTCAGCCATTGTAGAGCAGGGTCAGGCCAAACAGCACAATCGTGCCGTCGCCCACCGATTCGCCGTTTTCCTCGAGATTAATCTCTTTACCGAGGCCTACGGTGAGGTCGCAGGTCCACGCACTCTTGCCTAAACGCCAGGCGAAGCCACCCTCGAGGGTCGGCTGTAGCACCAGTGCGTCGGTGGAACCGCGGCGAGGAGAGCCTGGGACGTCGTCGCGCCAATCGATGTCGAGGCTCCAGGCATCTAGGCGTGCGCCAATCAGCCAACCTTCGTAGCCCTGGTGTTCATAACGACGCCAACCAACACCGAGTCCGCCGCCGCCGCCTTCTTCGTTGTCGTGTTCGCCAAAGTCACCACGGTCGGTGAGATTCGCGGCCGCGCGCATGACGATGACATCTTGTTGATGCCAAGGAATCTGCACTTGCGCACCTGGAATGTAGCCCGTGGGATAGCCTTGCATTTCCGGGCCATAACGCCAGCCATCGGCGGCGACACTGCAGGAAGCTAGGCCTAGGAAACTCAGCAGGAACACACTCGCGAACAACGTTTGGCCGAGGGCTTGGAATCTTTGCAGCAACTCTTGGTAGCGCGATTCCTGCTTGTCGTCTGGGCGCAAGGTCAGGCCATCGCTGTCCGGCACCAAGCTGCGCGGATGGACTTCGCTGTGCATCCAACACGCTTGCATGGCCGCGCCCAGTGCTGCAGTTTCGCTTTCTTCAACCACTTCCAATGGCCGGCCAAAGAGATCGCACAAGATGCGCGCCCACAATGCGTTGTTGGCTCCACCGCCGACTAAACGCAGCGTGCGCAAGGGCAGGCCGAGGTCGACTAAATGCTGCATGCCCTGCGCCAGCGCCAAACTCGCGCCTTCGAGAGCCGTGCGGTAAAGGCGCTCGGGCTGCAAACTGTTTTGGCGCAAGCCGTACAACACGCCCGAAGCATGCGGCCAGTTGGGGCTGCGTTCGCCGCTGAGATAGGGCAGGAAGATGGGGTCGTCGGCACTCAGTGGCAGGATGGATGCCGCTGAACTCAAGGATTCATGGCTTTGGCCGCTCGCCGCACGCGCTTCTTCGACCACGGTCGAGCAGTTTTGGGTGCACAACAATGGCAGGCCACCGCCCAAGGCACTACGGAAGGGAGCAACGTTGCCGCTGGGGTCGAGCACCGCTTCCGGCGTGGGGCCAAAGATGGTGCCACTGGTGCCCAAGCTGATGACCCAAGTGCCGGCTTCCGTCGCGCCGGCGCCGAGGGCACTCATCATGTTGTCGCCGCTGCCAACGGAGATGGGTAAGTCTTTGGGCAGGCCGAAGTGTTCGGCATGTTGCGGCAACAAGGTGCCGAGTTGCGCTTGCGGTTCCAGAATCGGCGGCAGCTTGTCGACTATGTCAGGGTCGATAGCTGCCGCGGCCTCGGTCAGGTAGGTGCTGGCCTCTAGGTCATAAAGTCCGGAGCCGGAAGCATCGCCATGGTCGGTGGCAAAGGTTCCCGTGAGTTGCAAGTTGAGCCAATCATGAGGCAACATGACGCGGTGCATGCGCGCTGCGATTTTTGGCTCCTTGGCGTAGAACCAACGAATCTTCGGCGCGGTGAATCCGGCCGGAACCGGATAGGGCATGGTCTGGCTATGCGCTTCGGCTTCGGCGCTGGCTTCGAGGTCGCACCAAAGTTTGGCGGGGCGCAACACTTGGCCGGCTTCGTCGACCGCGACCATGCCATGTTGTTGACCGGAAACCCCCAAGGCGGCGATAGCGCTGCGATCCACGCCTTCTGTGGCCAGCGCTTCCTGCATGGCGGCTTCAAAAGCCGACCACCAATCTTGCGGATCTTGTTCGGCGGCGCCGGGGCGCGGCATGGACAGCGGCGGCAGGGCAGATTGGCCACGGGCAATCACGCGGCGGGCGTCGGCGTCGAAGACCAACACCTTGACCGATTGCGTGCCAAGATCAACCCCGAGGTACAAGCTCACCCTTGGCGCACTCCCATGATGTGCTCCATCGCGAGTTGATCGAGGCGCTCATACCGATGACCGCGTGCGGCGAGGGCATCGGGATCTAGGTCGAGGGCTTCGAGCGCGGCGTCGGACTCGGTCGAGTAGGCGGCGGTCAGAGCGCCGATGTCCTCGGCATCGGCATGATTCGCGGCCAAGATTTCTTGCACCTCAGCATCTTGGTCAAAGGCCGCCGCTTTCTCCGCCAAAATGCGATAGCTGCGCATGCAGCCGCGGGCGAAATCCCACACGCCGTCGATGTCTTCGGTGCGGTAGGCGTGGGCATCGAAGTGGCGCATGCCTTCATAGCGCGGATAACCGCCGGTGCCTTCAAGTAAGCGCACCAAAAAGAAGGCCCCCTTCAGATCTTCACTGGCAAAGCGCAGATCTTGGTCATAACGGCCGATGCGCTGCGCGTTCAGATCGATGTGAAACAGCTTGTCGGCTTCCATCGCCTGCGCCACCGCATGCACCATGCTCAAGCCGGGCATGTTTTCATGCGCCACTTCCGGGTTGACGCCGCACATATCTTTGTTGCGTAAGGTTTCGATGAAATGCAGCATGTGGCCGGTGGTCGGCAGATAAATATCACCGCGCGGCTCATTCGGTTTGGCCTCGAGCGCGAAGCGCAGTTGATAATCCTGCGCTTGACTCCAATCGCCGAGGTAATCCAAGCATTCGCGGAACCAACGGATGGCATCGCGCGCGTCACGTGCGGCGTCGGATTCGACGCCTTCGCGACCACCCCAGAACACAATCGTAGACGCACCAAGCTCCACACCTAGCTCAATCGCGTGTTTGGCCTTGCGCAAGGCAAAGGCGCGCACTTTGGGGTCGGAAGCGGTGAACGCACCATCGCGAAACACCGGATGGCTGAACAGATTGGTCGTCGCCATCGGCACTTTCATGCCGCAATCCTTTAGTGCCGCTTGAAACTCGGCCACAATGCGGTCGCGCTCACTGGCGCTGGCGTCAAAGGGCACCAAATCATTGTCATGCAGGTTGACGCCATAAGCGCCCGCCTTGGCCAAACCCTGCACAATCTCAACCGGACTGATGCTCGGGCGCACGCGCGAGCCGAAGGGATCGGCGCCAGGGTTGCCCACGGTCCATAGGCCGAAGGTGAAGCGGTCACGAGGGGTCGGGGCGAAGGGGTCGGTCACAGAATTTCTGGGGTTGCGTGCCAGAATAGCGTTGCGGCTAGACGCGGCTCGGCGAGTCACCTACAACGTGTCTGTCATGAAAACCATGAAAGGCCCTGCCATTTTCCTTGCCCAGTACATGGGCGACGAACCACCCTTCGATCATTACGAGCGCGCGGCCGAATGGGCCGGTGGTTTGGGCTTTTGCGGAGTCCAAGTTCCGACCTGGGATGCCAACGCGATTGATCTGGATTTAGCGGCAACCTCTAAGGATTATTGCGAGGAATATCGCGGCAAGATGGCGGCTTTTGGTGTGGAACCCACCGAATTGTCGACGCACTTACAAGGGCAGTTGGTTGCGGTGCACCCAGCCTATGACCAGTTATTTGATGGCTTCGCGCCGAAGGAAGTGCATGGCAACCCCAAGGCACGCATGGAGTGGGGCATTGATCAGGTGCGCAAGTCCCTGTTGGCTTCGCGCAATCTTGGCTTAGACTCCAGTGTCACCTTTAGTGGTGCCTTGGCCTGGCCCTATATGTACCCATGGCCGCCGCGGCCGGCCGGTTTGGTCGACGAAGCCTTTGCTGAGTTGGCCCGGCGCTGGCGCCCCTTGCTGGATGTCGCCGAAGACTGCGGCGTGGACTTGTGCTTCGAGATTCACCCCGGCGAAGATTTGCACGACGGCGTGACTTGGGAGCGATTCTTAGATGGTGTCGATCATCATCCGCGCGCGAACATCTTGTACGACCCGAGTCACTTTGTGTTGCAGGGTTTGGATTACCTGGCCTTTATCGATCACTACCACGAACGCATCAAAATGTTCCACGTCAAAGATGCCGAGTTGGTGTGTGATGGCCGCGTTGGTGTGTATGGCGGATACCAAGATTGGCAGGACCGCGCCGGGCGTTTCCGCTCTCTGGGCGATGGCCAAACCGATTTCATCTCCATCTTTACCAAACTAGCCAATTACAATTTCGACGGCTGGGCCGTGTTGGAATGGGAATGCGCTTACAAAGACAACTTAGTTGGCGCTGCCGAGGGCGCGCAGTTCATCGCCGACCACATCATTCCGGTTGCGAGCTCCTCTTTTGATGACTTTGCCGATTCGGGCAGCGGTCGTGAGGCCAACCGTCGCATTTTGGGCTTAGATCGATGAGCATTGAGGCTTCTTCGACTGCCGGTGGCTCACAAGCCGTGCGCATCGGCATGATTGGAGGCGGTCCGGGTGCCTTTATCGGTGGCGTGCACCGCATGGCTTTGGCGATGGACGGGCGTTGCCAGTTGGTGGCAGGGGCATTAAGCTCCGATCCGGAAAAGAGCCGCCAAGGTGGGCAAGAGTTGGGACTAGACCCCTCGCGCGTCTATGGCAGTTGGGAAGACATGCTGCAACAGGAAGCGGCGCTGCCGGCGGAACAGCGCATCGAAGCCGTCAGCATTGTTACGCCAAACCATATGCACCATGCTCCTGCCATGGCGGCTCTGCAGGCGGGATTTCACGTGATTTGCGATAAGCCGCTGACCATCACCAGTGCTTTGGCCGAGGAGTTGGAGCAGGCGGTGAAGGAGAGCGGCAAGGTGTTTGCGCTCACGCACAACTACACCGGCTACCCGATGATTCGCGAAGCGCGCGAGTTGGTGCGCAGCGGCGGGATTGGCAAGGTGCAGAAGATTTTTGTCGAATACCTCCAGGGCTGGTTGGTCGATCCGATTGAAGACGATGGCCAGAAGCAGGCGAGTTGGCGCACCGATCCAGCACGCAGTGGCCCTGGAGGCGCGCTGGGTGACATCGGCACCCATGCCTTCCAGCTTGCCGAGCATGTCAGTGGCGAACGCGTTTCACGTTTGCTGGGTCGGCGCCAGAGTTTTGTGCCCACGCGCGCCGTCGACGACGACACCATGGTTCTGCTTGAATTCGGCAATGGTGCCAGCGGCTCCTTGGCCGCAAGCCAAGTGTGCACTGGCCAGGAAAACGCCCTTAGCTTGCGCATCTTTGGCACGGCGGGAGGCATTGCTTGGGAGCAGGAGCACCCGAATGAGTTGCGCATCTTCCACAAAGATGGCGCCATGGAATGGCGTCGCCCCGGCAATGCCTATGTCGGCGCCACAGCGGCCGGCATGACCCGTTTGCCGGCGGGGCACCCCGAGGGTTACCTCGAAGGCTTTGCCAATCTCTATCGCAACTTCGCCGACGCCGTCCGTGGCCAACAGTTGCCCGAAGCACCCTTCCCGACCGTGGCCGACGGCGTGCGTGGCGTGCGCTTCATCGAGAAGGTCGTCGCCAGCGCCGAGCAAGAATCATGGCTGGCGTTCTAAGCAGCCGCATCTGGCCGCTGTGTGGCTTTTCTGTTGTCGCGGCGGCCATGGCAACGGTTCCGCTTCTCGCCCAAGAGCCAGGTTTACCGCGTGAGCTTTCGCGCCAAGATTCCCTGCAACTAGATTGGTTGGTCGCTCGCGATCAGTGTTTGACCTGCCATCGGGAGCCCAAGAAGCAAGAGTTGTTCCCTGAACTGTATGGCCCAGACATCCGGATTAGTAACTTCTCGCAGCCAGATTGGGTCGAGGCTTGGTTGCTCGACCCCCAATCGCTCCGCCCCGGCACACGCATGCCGTCCATGCTGGAGGGCTTGCCCGAAGAGGAGCGCCAACAGGCTGCCGCAGATTTGCGTGCCTACCTTTTAGAAGGTGACAACTCCTTTGACTCGAGTGGAACCGAAGTCACACCGGAACAAGTTCTCGAAGGAGAACGCCTGTTTGCGGAGGTGGGTTGCATGGCCTGTCATGAGGATGCCTTTGCGGACCGCTCCCTAGCGCGCCGAACATCCGTCAAGCAGTTACAGAATCAATTGCTGACGCCCTCGTTGACTTGGCCCAACTCCTTGATGCCAGATATGCATTTGAGCGAAGACGAAGCCTTTGCTCTATCCGCATGGCTGCTTCGCGAACAGGCAGGTTATGGAGGATTTGAAGAACTGCCAGGATTGAGGTGGAGAGCTTACGCTTGGGATGGCGTCGGCAATGGCCCGAACTGGGATATAGAAAGTGTGTTTGCCGAAGGGTCCGCAGTTTCCTTGCATGAGGAATATGGTGGCCGCCAAGATCGCTACGGAATTCTCTTCACCGGAACCTGGCAAGTGAAGGAAGCGGGTGAATACACCGTTTATGTCGGTTCCGACGACGGCAATCGCTTGCTGATCGATGGCGAAGTCGTGCTCGATGCGCGCGTCAATCAATCCCATACGCGACACCAAACGACTCTGGATCTGGAGCAAGGCCCACACGAGTTTCGCCTGGAGTACTACGAGAACAGTGGCGATGCCAGTTTGGAGGCCGGATGGATTCAACCAGATGGTGAAGACCATCCCTTTGGTGCTGACGCCCTGACTCACCTTGGCAAAGCCTTTCGCCCCATACCGATTTCCGGAACTGGACTCGAAGGGGACCCAGGCCACGGAAGTAGCTGGTACCAAAAGCTTCGTTGCAATCAGTGCCACGAAGGCAGTACTCACATGTCAAATCCACGAGCGCCGCAATGGGGCAAGTTGAGTTCTGGCCAGGGGTGTCTGTCCGAGACTCCCGAGCCTTTGGTTCCGCAGTACACCTGGACCGAAGAAGAGCGGGCGTTGTTGGCCTTCGCGGTGGAGAATCCCCATCAACTCACGCGGGCCCGCAACCATCAGGATTTGGCAGATCTGCAGATCAAAACGCAAAACTGCACGGCCTGTCATGAGTGGCCCGGGCTTGGTGGTCCTAGCTCTGCGCAATACCAAAGATTCCAGGGTGAAGGAGATTTCGGCGACGAGGGCAGAGTGCCGCCGTCTTTGCACGGTGTCTCCGCAAAGTTGCAGCCCGACTGGCTGGAGGAAGTCCTCCTCGAGGGAGCCAGTGTCCGCCCCTATATGCGCACCCGCATGCCCAACTACAACAGTGTTGGAGGGAAACGAACCCTAAGTTCTTTGCAGCATTTAGCACCTCCGCCTGTGGCAAAGCCCGCGCAGGAGTTCCGGCCAGAGATGGTCACACTGGGGCAGCAGCTTACGGGAATCGAGGGTTTTGCCTGCGTCAGTTGTCATCAGTTTGCTGGGCATCGCTCCGCTGGCATTCAAGGCTTGGATTTAGTCACGACGCAGGAGCGCTTGCGTCCGGAATGGTTCGAGGCTTGGATGCGTGATCCGCATCAGTTTCGCAAGCAAACGCGCATGCCGGTGTTCTGGAATGAACAAGGTGTTTCCGGCCTCACCAAGTTTGGCGATGGCCAGGCCGATGTCCAGATTCCTGCGCTTTGGACTTACCTATCCATGGGAGTCAGTGCACCGCTGCCTAAGGGGCTCGTCGTCGATGGTGATGACGACTTACTGGTGCCCACTGACAGGCCGCTGTACTTCGGCACTTTCCTACAAGGTCTCAGTGCCAGAGTTCTGACCGTTGGCTTCCCCGAGCGGGTGCACTTAGCTTTCGATGAGCACAACGTACGCTTGGCCAAAGTTTGGCGGGGAGACTTCATGCGTACCTCGGGCACCTGGAATGGCCGCGCCGGTCAGCTAGAGAAACCGGCAGGTACCGATGTCTTTGACCTTCCGCCGGGGCCGGCCTTTGCCTTCCTCGAGGAAGACCAAGATTGGCCTGAGTTGGCTGGCAAGGAAGCCGGGTGGCGCATGCTGGGACATCGGCGCGATGCTCTCGGCCATCCCACTTTCCGTTATCAATGGGGGCCATTGATGGTCGAAGAAAAGATCTACCCGGTGTTGACGGCTTACGGCACGATATTCCGCCGCGAGTTTTCCTTGGAGAGCACGGAGGACTTGCCTGGGTTGTACTGGCAGCACCTACGCCGCAGCAGCAACTTGCCGTGGGAGCCGGTGACCTTGGTGCGTGAAGGAGAGCTCTTTGTGGCTCAACTCCAGGAGGATTTGTCATGGTGATCACCCCCTTATTGAGCTTGCTGTGTTTGCCGTTGGCTGAAGCCCCCGCCCAGTTGCAGGAGGCCGATGTCTACGAGGTGCAAACAGTTGCGCTGCCAGAGGAAATCGAAATGGAAGTTGGTGGGCTCTTGCCCTTGCCCAATGACCAACTCTTGGTCTGCACTCGTCGCGGAGAAATCTGGCATATCAGCGCCGCCTCCAGCGAGGAGCCTGCCTTCACGTTGTGGACCGACGGTTTGCAAGAACCGCTCGGCTTGTGGCAACAGGGGGAATGGGTGTACACCGCCACGCGCGGCGCACTCATGCGCATTCGTGACCAAGACAAGGACGGTCGCGCCGATGACTTCGAAGTCGTCAACGACGATTGGGACATCAGCGGCAATTATCACGAGTACAACTTTGGTCCACGTCCGGACGCCGAGGGCAATTGGTGGATCACCACCAACCGCGCCTTTGGCACAGAATCCTTCGGTCATAAGCCTTGGCGCGGCTGGGCCCTTCGCATCCAGGAAGGCCAGCCGATGGAGCCGATGGTTGCCGGGTTGCGCTCGCCTGCAGGGATTGAGCTGAGCCCTTGGGGCGACATGTTCTACACCGACAACCAAGGCGAGTGGTGCGGCGCGAGCAAGTTGGCCGTGTTGCGCAAAGGCGATTACCACGGCCACCCTTTCGGAATCAAGTCTGCCGCACTGCCACAGTCGCGAGTGAAGTACCCGGGCGAAAACCCTGACGGTATGCTCATGCCCGAGGTGCCGGAGTACATCCCACACTTCCAACTTCCGGCGGTTTGGTTTCCCTACGACAAGATGGGGCGTTCGCCGAGTGGCATGGCTTGGGATACGAAGGGCTCCATGGGGCCGTTCGCCGGACAACTCTTCGTCGGCGATCAATACCAAGCTTCGGTTATGCGCGTGACTTTGGAACAAGTCAACGGCGTGTGGCAAGGTGCTTGTTACCCCTTCCGCAAGGGATTGGCCGCAGGGGTGATTCGCGTGAGCCAAGCTCCCGATGGAGGCTTCTGGATTGGCATGTCCGACCGCGGCTGGCCTTCATTGGGCCAGGAAGGCTTTGGCCTGCAGAAACTGAGTTGGAGTGGCGTCGTACCCTTCGAGATTCGTGAAATGAAGGTCGAGCCCAAGGGCTTCCGTCTTTTCCTAACGAAGGCAGTGGATCGCAAGCGATTTGCAGCCTCTCCGCCATCGATGCAGATCGAGAGTTACACCTACGAGCTGCACAGTGCCTACGGTAGTGACGAAATGGACCGTAAAGCCTTAGAGATTGGCGCTCTTCAGCTCAGTGAAGATGGCATGGAACTTTTCATTCCGACGAGCGATTTGCGCGAAGGCTATGTTCACGAGCTTCACGTACAAGACTTGTTCGCCCAAGAAGGTGAAACCCTTCTGCATGCAGAGGCGTATTACACCCTGCAACGCATTCCGCGCTAGCGCGGGCCGTTGATCTCGCCGCCATTGGGCGGGCCGGGCACCCCATGCGGGATGACATGGGGGTTGCTCTCTACCGGGGTGACCTGTTGATGGACCAAACGCAGCAGGGCACCATTGATGCGCTCGAGTTGTTGCAAACTCTTGGTTTGTAGTTCCATGTTCGCTTCCATCTTGGCGAAGGAAGCTTCCATCGAGCGCAAGCTTTGGATCATTTCGATGCGTTGCGCCGCAGGATTGGGCGGTGCCGGATCTTGCGCTTTCTGACTCGCGCGTTGCCCCAGGGCGAAGGCGCCGGTTGCGGTCAGGCCAACCAGAAGAAGTGCCGGGCTAATCAGCCCCCGTCGGGAGTGCTTGCTATCCATTCCTGCACCTTAGCAGTTCACATCGTTATGCTAAGATTCAAGCTGACTCCGATTTTCCTTTCATGCGCGCCTTTCTCTCCTTGACGTCCTTGGTCTTATTTGCCCTTTTGATTTGGTTGTTCTTGGCTGACGGCTGTCACACTTCGAAAACCATAGAGAAAGGTACCGTTTTGAGTGAAGACCTTTCCTCTGCTAGCCAGAATCGAGAATTGGGCTCTCACGAATCTGTGGAGCGAACCGCCTTAGAGAATGGGGGCATTTTTCCCGAAGGAAGAGAACAGTCTTGGCACTTGAAAGTCATTGACTCCGAACACCGCCCCCAATCTGCGGTCAGTGTGTGGGTTTGGATTGGGGAAGAAATTTTCGGTCCAAACCATACGAATGAAGAAGGGGTTGTCTCCTTTCCTCTTTCTGCCGGGGAGGGAGGATTTGCCGTTGTTCTGCCGAATTCGTTGGCGCAGTTTGGCAAGGCAGACTTCTCCCAAGGGAAAGCCGAGTTTGTTATTCAGGGAAATCGTGAGATTGTTGGCCGTATTCTTCTTCCGGATAGGATTCCAGCGGATTACAGCGTAATCATGCGAACTGATTCGGTCCCATCTCCCGGCTTCTCAGATGATATTGGGTACCACTTAGCCAACGCTGGCGTTTACGTCCGAAGATCTTATGTAAAACCAGAGAAAGACGGTTCATTTCGTTTTGTCAATTTGCCAGATGATTGGAGTGGCTCACTAGAACTTTCACCAGAATACCTGTTAGTCAGCTCTCTCCCAGTAGGTAGCGTCAAGCGACCAAATAAGGTTGAGCTGGAAAAAATTCCACCATATTTAACCCTTGAAGCTGTAGCTATCCCTCGATTCCATGGGAAAGTAGTTACACCCCAAGGCAGGGTAGGGGTTGGCGATGTAAATATTAGCGGCTCAATTTCCTTCCCACTAGATAGAGCGGCGAGGGTAATCAATGCCTCGAGTGACGAACGAGGAGAGTTCATCTTGAACCTCACTCCGTCCAACACGGAAACTTACCTAGCTTGGATTTCGGGAGAGGTGCCTACAGGTCCAATCTCAGCCAAACTCCGACTATACGTAGGATCGCCAGTGAAGTCCGGTGGCAATAGTCGATCGGTGAAAATTGATTTGAGTTCGCTCAGTGACCCTTGGGACCTAGGTGAGATTCCTTTGGCGGCCATTAAGGGGATTCCCTTTGCCGCACTAGATGAAAGCGGAAATCCTATTGCAGGCGCATATGCCAGCGCCGGTATTCCTTCGGAGCCGACCAACGCGCAAGGACAGGGCACGGTTTTTCTCGGCGATAACCATTCTGTGGTGACTTGTGGGGCTGTGGGTTATGCCTTTACTAGCATCGAACTCGAGGATGGCACTCCAGAGAGGTTGACCTTTCGGCTCCAAAAAGCACCCAGTTTACGCATCAAGTTTGACTTTCCAGCTAACACCGATTTGTCTTCCCTAAGATTGCTGGTTCACACGGATCAAGGCCCTCTCTTTGCACTTCTTGGCGGTAAAGGCCGGAGTTATGCCGATGGCCTACGAAGGAGAATGGGTTTGCGTATTGGTGGAGGCTATAGCGGCAAGGATGGCGAGGGAAAAGAATTCCAACTACCAAGCGATGGAAGTCCTCTAGATATTTGGGGGCTATCGGCGAATAAAGATTTTCGCATTTACCTGCTTGATGCGATCGGCAATAAGCTGGTGGATATCCCAGTTTATTTACAGGGTGGCGAGCTTCGAGAATTGGTTCTGGTCCTGGAGCAGGGTCCTCAATCCTTTCGCGGCATAGTCGTCAATGAGCATGGCGAAGCGGTTCCCGGAGCGTTGGTCCAGCTATGGACTAAAGATGAGGGCCATGGACTTGGCCTCTATTCGCAATCTGACGGCTCCTTTACCCAGGAAGGCGTTGGCACAGAATCAATACGCTTAAGTGTTCGCCATGAACGATACGGTCTTTATTGGGCAGAGGCTATTCCCGTCCCGCTCGCCGACGACGATCCAGTCAAGATTACGCTTAGCGAGGCAAGATCAGTTCGGCTGTGGATTACCGATTCAGACAATCGATTGCAGTCCGATTGCTTCGTTCGATTTGGTGGTGAGTTGGAATCCGTATCCTCTCGAGTGCAAGAAGATGGGAGCTATCTTCTAGAGGGACTGCCACAAGAAGCAGTAAGTATCTCTGTCTGGCTAGGGCCATGGCTCGGTAATTATCCCCTGCCGGCAAGTGTCCTAGAGCACTCCATTGAGATTCCAGCTTTTTCGCTAGCCTCGGTCCAGCTCACGCGCGAGGAAGGCGCGTCAAAGGAAAATTATCAGCTGCAATTGGTGCCTGTTGCCGACCTAGGGTTGGTTGGCGACCAATATCGACATTTTGCCGGCATGGGTGAGGCCCATATCGTGCTTCAGCAGGGAGATGTCCAAGAAGATGTCCAGGTTGTTGGGTTAGTGCCGGGCGAATACCACCTGTTCCTGTGGCGATGGAATTTAGAGACTCATCAATTCGAACTGCATTTCCAATCGAAGTCTTACTTGCTTGAACTTGGCCAGCCGCTTTCGCTGGTGCTAAATCTTGACGAACTCTAAGCCAGCTTCTTGGCCAAAACCTTGCGGCTCCACATGCCGGCGAGGAGGTTGAAGCCAATCAAGCCGCCAGGAATGCTGAGACCAAGCATCGAAATTCCGGCGATGCACAACAAGCATTGCCGGGCCCATCGCGAATGCGGTCGAGGAAATCGAGGTGACTAGGCCGAATTGGAAGCACTTCCCGGCTAATCAGCCCCCGTCGGGAGTGCTTGCTATCCATTCCTGCACCTTATCAGTCGGAATGGGTTAAGGTGGGGATGCTCTAGAGAGCACATATTGATGAATAAATCCTCAGTCCTGGTCGTGGTACTCGCTGCCCTGGTATTAGGAGTCTTTTGGGGGTTGGAAAGTGCCTCCGACGGGGGGGGAGAGAGCAATGAGTCACAAGAGATTGAAGAATCGCGGCTAGAGGAGGATTTGGCAATTAATTCAAGGGCCGAGGCATCGGAAATGGATTTGCTTCGCGAAGACCACGCCTTGAGCGCGAATTCAGTTTCCGAAGGAGCTGGCCAGTCCGAAATAACCGTGGAAAGTTTCGATGGGAAACGCTTGCCCGGTGCAGAAGTTTGGCTTTGGGATAGTGCCGGATTCCTTTTGAGTGAATTCACCAACCTCGAAGGGAAAGTGCATTTTCCGATTGGTTCAGGCAAAGGTGGCCTATTGGTATTGGCAGCGAACGCAATGCCGCACTATCAGGAGGTCAACCGCTCGAAGCCGGCGATATTCGCCCAGCTACCCCAAGGATTGCAGATGGAGGGGGAAGTTGAATTCCTTACGCCACCTGAGCGAGAAGTAAGCGTGTTTCTTCAATCGAAAGCAAGGTCCACCTTCCCTATTCCTGACAGAGTTCGGGAGAAGTTCAAAGAGTTGCAATGCCTTCCAGGCCAACGGACACTGCATTTGAATGCCGAGCAACGTTTCTTTGTGACTGGTCTTCCGCAGGAATGGCAAGGTAGGCTCACTCTCACCGATGGCGTAATGTTGGAATCGGTGTTCCCTGAAGGGCGAATAAGTCAGCCTTCCACTGCCCTATTGCCACAAGCAATTCCATTTGTACGCTTAACTGCCATGCCGTTGCCCAGCATGCGTGGGCGTGTGGTTTCTGCAGATCGAGGAATCCCAGTTCCTGGCGTTCACGTTGGTGTTTACGTTTTCTTTTCCAACGATGCCATCACTCCGTGGAAATGGGTCCAGTCTAATGAAGATGGCGAGTTTGTGGTTCCGATTAGTCCGTCCACTGAGGATGAGTATCAGCGTTGGTTAGGCAACGGAGGGCCTGGAAGACCTTGGAAGGCAGAGGTCGATCTTCGTCCCCGAAGCGTCTTTGGATTGAACGGTGCCGCGAAAGAAATCGAGCTGGATTTGTCTTCCTTCGACAATCCGTGGGATCTTGGTGACCTTGCGTTAAGCCGTGTTGTGGACCGCCCCTTTCGGGTCCTAGATGAGCATGGCAATGGTATTGGTGGCGCAATGGCATTCGCATATCAGAATTCAGGTTTCACTAATTCTGATGGCAAAGGCACAGTGAAGCTAAAGGAGGGTACAAAGCGAGTTGCTGCAGGAGCTGTTGGCTATGACTATGTGTCTTTATGGCTCGATCAGGCGCCGCCAGGAGAGCTACTTTTTAGGCTCAAGCCCTCTGCTTCTCTCCGAGTACACTTGGATTTCCCAAAAGGTAAAGAGCGGCAACACCTCCGAGTGAAAATTGGGAACACTCGGCCACTCTTTGTCGGCGAGAATGATTGGGAGTATTTTGCTTTTGGCATGTTGCGAAATGCGCTGGGTATCAGTCCTGCAGGTGGCCGCCGAGGATCCGATGGTCAGGAATCTCTCAATTTGGCCATCCAAGAAAATCAAGAGACCCTTGAGCTGTGGGGGTTAACTCCAAATCAGGAAATGGAGTTATCTCTTCTGGACGCATCGGAAAATATCTTGGCGAAACTGCCGGGGTTTTACTTACCACCTGGGCAATGGACTCAGAAAAGCCTCTTTTGGGACAGTCTCCCCTCAAAATTGCAAGGGGTTGTCCATGATGAAGGTGCAAAACCAATTGCTGGTGCGAAGGTCAGGCTTCATGGGGAGGGATTCCGGCCAGTTACCGTTACGACTAATGAGGCTGGAGAATTTGAAGTCCCTGGAATCGGAACAGAAACAGTAAATATGAGTGTGCGGAAAGAAGGCTTTGGCTTATATGTTCGAGCAGAGGTCATCGTGCCGTCGCCAGGAAACAACTTGCGGATTATTTTGAGCCAGAGTAGAGATCTGAGACTATGGGTTAAGGATGAGTTAGGACAAATTCAATCAGTTGCTTCGATTGTTTACGGCATCAAGCATGCACAAGTCCGGGCTGCTTCACAGGAAGATGGGAGCCTTCTTCTTACGGGGATTCCGCAGGATGCCTTTCAGGCTCAGTTACGCGTTGGCAATCACCTCCGAGAAATTTCAATTCCCGCTGGGGTCACCACTCATACGATTGAAATTCCCGTTATGGGGGCATGCCGAATCAATTTAGCGCGATCGCAAAGAAGTATTAAAGCCAATTTTCAACTTCAATTGGTTCGCGCGTCCGAGGTGTCAGAGAGCGTTTCCAAACTGAGCACAGCGGCCACAGTGGTGCAGAAGCATGCTGTAATGCAAAAGGATGTTGCAGAAGCAGAGTTCCTTATTCCTGCTGCACTTCCAGGTGAGTACAGCCTTTTAATCTGGTATCGTAATCCAGAAGATCATTCCTTTTCGCTAACGGAAAGGTCTGATGGCGTGAAGATTATTGCCGGAGAGGACGTCGAGCTCGAGGTTCTTTTACGCGGTTTCTAAGCCAGCTTCTTGGCCAACACCTTGCGGCTCCACATGCCGGCGAGGAGGTTGAAGCCAATCAAGCCGCCAAAGAAGTGCCAGGCGTTGAGGTCGCCGAAGAAGGTCGAGGCCAGCGGCGTGGTCATGCTCCATTCCGGATTGCTGTAGACCATGCGTAGTGGTTCAATCGCCATCGTGACCGGGTTGAACACGACCAAGTTGCGCAACAAGTCGGGCAGTCGATCCAGCGGAGCAAAGGCGCTGGAAAGGAAGATCATCGGCAAGGTGATGATCATGATCACCGCCAACATTTCAAAGTGACGGCGGAACTGGAAGGCCAGGCCGAGGCTTAAGGAAGTAAAGCCCAGAATGACCAAGAGTAAGGCCAGCAAGCCAACCATCGCGCCCATCAAGCCGCCTGCAAAACTGACACCGATTACCGAAGTCGCGGCGACGATGACCAAGCATTGCAACAGCGTCATCACCGAAATGTGAATCGCGCTAGCGAGCACAATGCTGAAGCGATCATGCAGCGGCGCGGCGCGAATGCGGTCGAGAAAACCAAGTTCGCGGTCGAACAGAATCGGCACACCCGCATTGAGCGAGGCATTGAAGGCCGTGAACAGCAAGGCACCCGGCGTAACAAAGTCGAGATAGGGGAGACCACCCAAGGTCTCCGCCATCGACTTGCCGAGCACCAACACGAATAGCGTCATCCAGATGATGGGCTGCATGAGGCCGCTGATGACTACAATCGGCCGACGCTTGCTGTGAAGGAACCAGCGCCAAGTTTGGGCGCGCGTTTCTTGCCAGAAGGGGGAGTTCATGCGCTCACCTCCGCGGCGTTTGAAGTAGAAGTTTGTTGATGTGTGGCAGCGAGATAAGCATCTTGCAGCGTCGGCCGACGCAAACCAACACTCACCAACTCCACGCCCTGTTGCGCAGCGTGATCGCGCAGCCATTCGCTCCAGTTGCGGCCGTCAGGCGCCATGTCTTGGCCAGGCGGGACTGCCTTGGCATATTCCGAAGACTGCGGGTTGGGTGGCATTTCCACGCCAGAGACCTCAGAGAACAAGGCGCGCAGGCGTTCGCGATCTTCCGGCACCTGATGTTCATGCAAGGATGCGGCAAGAATCCAACTGCCCAAGGCGGCGCGTAATTCATCTGGCGTGCCACTGCCGACGACTTCGCCGTGGCTCATCATGACTGCGCGCGAAGAGAGGACATCGGCCTCTTCGAAATCGTGAGTGGCCAACAACAAGGCGGTGCCTTCTTCGCGCAACTCGCCGAGCATTTGCCACAGCTCGCGGCGGGCGTCGTAGTCCAAGCCCGAAGAGGGTTCATCCAGAATCAGAAGCTTGGGCTGATGCATGATCGATGCTGCAAGGTCCAAGCGCCGCGCCATGCCGCCGGAATAGGTTTCCAAACGACGGTCGCCAGCATCTTGCAAGCCGAAGCGGGCGAGCAACTCTTCCACGCGCGGCAAAATTTGCGCCTTAGGCAAATGCACCAAGCCACCCTGGAAGCGCAAGAACTCTCGCCCAGTCAGGACCTTATCGAGCGCCGACTCTTGCCCGGCATAACCGAGAAAGGCGCGCGCGGCCCGCGGATCGTCTTGCACCGAAACACCACAAACGGAAATCGATCCGGCATCGAGATTCTCCAAGGTGGTGATCGAGCGAATCAAGGTACTCTTCCCGGCGCCGTTGGGGCCGAGCAGGGCGACGACCTCGCCGGCCGCCATGTCGAAGCTCACGCCGCGCAGGGCATGGACTTCGCCGAAGCTCCGCTTCGCTTGTTGAATGGTCAGGATGGGCTCCATGAGGTCAAGATTGTACCTCGGTGCTGTGGTCAACTGCCCATCACCTGCCGCTGGTCGAGTCATTTAGACTCCGGCATGTCTGTTCGGCTGTCTTCGTGCCGGCCAGAGTGGGAGCCCCCATTCCCTTCCGTACAGGAAACAGGAATGGCCTGGCGATTGCGACCTAAGAAAGTTGGAATCTTGGCAAATTAAAAGCCATGAGCATGTGGACTCGCATGATCGTGATCTTCATGGCCCTCTTCAAATTCCAATTCCTCGCGGTAATCGACTAAATCCATCAAGGCGTAGTCAGGCCAGCGGTTCCATGGAGAAAGCACATCCTCTTCGGAGGGGGAGAGCTCTAAATCGGTCAGCTCCTGGGAAAAGGCGCCCCCAACACCGATTCTGGTCCAGCGCAACGGAAGCCGGTACTCCTCATTCCACCACAACTCGGTCATGCCACCCTCTTCCATGGCGGCGTGGGGAGCTACATAGCAAGTGAACTCAAGCCCAAAGGCATGTTCGCGGCGGCCATCGACTTCCATAGTCTTAAGGTCTTCCCTGCGCACGCCAAAGCTGGCTAAGTCCAGCCAAGTTTCGCCGACGCCTTCCTGCTGCAAGTCGGCTTCGGTGTACTCCAAGATATGGCGAAGTGCATGACGAACATGAAATCCATGCATCCGAGAAGGCGCAATCGGGTTCCGTTTCAGCCATAGGAACTCTGGGGCATCGCTACGCCCAAGTTGCATGCTGTTCTGGCTTCGCGTCAGCACCCGGAGATTACCAATTTCCCCATCGGCATTACGATGCACCAGGGTGGCGCGAAGAGGAGGCAGGATGAGGTTCGATTCTGATCCAGACTCTTGTGTTCGATGGCGCGCATCCAGAGCGGTGCCACTGATGTTTCGCATCGGCGTGGTCGGTGGTGTGCTTTCCCATTGCTGGAGGCGAAGAGTCGCTGCGTTAAGTGAGGAGTCGGAGTTGGACCAACTGGTGATGGTGAGCGCTGCGGTCAAAGCGCCAGCGGAAACCAGGAAAGAAGAAAACAACAATGAGGAGAGTTTCATCGGCCGTGTGTGAGTTCTGGGAGAAAAGTTGGGTGGCCCTTTCCCGCCCGCAGGCAGGAAAGAGCCGGGTATGAAGAACCTTTACAGGCCTAAGGCTCGCTTCATTAAACGGAAGCAGCCCGTGTTTTTGCCGGTGCCACGAACCATGTGGGAGTTTGGCCCCCAGGCATAGATGGCAACTTCTTCGCCAGCATGGGTTTCGGAACTCAGTGGTACGGCGGCTTCCTGCATGTAGGCAGGATCCTCTGGACCAAGAGGAATCACGCCTCCGTAGCCCGCGGTGGCGTCGGACCATGGATCCACCCGACCCCCTGCGCCGCGGTGGCCCGGGCCGTTGCCGTAAAGCAATGCGGTGTAGGGCACGGCGTTGAGGTCGCTAGAAATCTCCACGCCACCGGTGCTGGCATTGATGTCGAACACGGTGTTGAGGATGTTGCCGTGAGCCGAAGCCATGTACTCCACGGGAGCGTAGGCGACCGGGTAAGGCAGCTCAACTTGTGGGCGAAGGGGGTAACCAGCGATGTTGAACACATGGCTGTGGTCTGCAGTGGCCATGACCAAAGTTTCGCCGAGGTTAACCAGTTGCAAGGCGGCATTGATGGCGGCGTCGAACTCCTCGGTGTCGACCAAAGCGCGGTAAGCGTTACCGGCGTGGTGGGCATGGTCGATGCGGCCCGATTCCACCATCAGGAAGTAACCGTTCGGAGAGTTTGCCTCGAGGATTTCCACAGCCTTGGCGACCATTTCCTCGAGGGAAGGTTCCCCGCCGAGGTCGGTGAGGCGGTCGTACTCGTATTCCATGTGGCTGCTCTCGAACAGGCCAAGAATGGGCAGATTAGCGCCAGACAGAGTGTCGAATCCGGTTTGGTCGTACACGTAGGTGTAGCCAGCAGCCTGGAACTCAGCGCGAAGGTCGCGACCATCGGTACGGCGACCCGTGCTGCCTTCCTCGTCCACCACAGTGTCCGGAACAAAGAAGCGGCGTCCGCCGCCCATGAGCAGGTCGATGCCAGAGCCTAGCCCAAGGTTGTATTCGGCATCGGTAGGAAGCGCCTGCAGGGCGATGTATTCTTCCTCGTTACGCTCGTTGGACTTTGCGTAGCAGGCAGCTGGAGTGGCGTGAGTAATTCGCGCCGTGGAGATTACGCCGACCATCTTGCCTTGGGCTTTCGCCAGTTCAAGAACGGTAGTCAATGCCGGACCGTCACCATTGCCGAGGAAGTCTTGGCGCTCGGTTTCGGGGCCAAAGCCAATCACGCCGGAGTTGGTATTGACTCCAGTCATCATGGCGGTCATGGTGCCGGCACTATCCGGAGTGATGTGGTCCGAAGTGTAGGTTTGCGAAAGCGCGGTGAAGGGAGCCTGATCTAGAGTCAGGTGACCATCAATGCCCACAGAAAAAATCCGTGTGGCAGTCACCGTGGAAACGCCCATGCCGTCACCAACGAAGAAGATGGCGTTCTTAGCGGGAGCGTCTTGTTCGGCGCCTTGGGCATGTGCCAAAGGAGCCGATGCTGCAACAGCAAGAGCAAGTGCGCCGAAGCACAAAAGAGAGGAACGAGAATGCATGATGTAGTTGGGGTTGCACAAACGCTTCATTGCGTTTGCGTCGACATCATGCGCCTTCGATGGTGAAGACTCCCTTCGGATAACGGTGAAAGAAGAGTTAGGCGATTTCCGCCAAGACTTCCCAAAGCTTCATGTCTTCTTCTAGATTCCGAAGAACCTCTTTGCGCTCCTGCTGCAGCTGACGCATGGCCTCGCCATCGCCTTGATAGGTGTCCGGGTGAGCGAGGGAATCGTCAATCGCTACGAGACGCTCTTCGCGTGCAGCAATGGAAGCTTCGAGGCGCTCCATTTCTTTGCGTTGCTGATTGCTGAGCCGCACTACCGGCTCGGTCTGCGTGGTATCGATTTTGCTGCCGCCACTGATCTTCTTCTTTGGCGAGGAATCTTGCGCCGACTGCTCGCGCTCTTGTTCGCGCTTTTCTAGCAGAGAGCTGACGTCACCGGTGTGCATCGCGGCACCTTCATGGCCGTCCAGCAGTAGTACGTGGGTGGCGACACGGTCAAGGAAGAAGCGGTCGTGACTCACAATCACGATAGCGCCATCGAAAGCGATGAGTGCCTCTTCCAGCGCGCGCAGGGTGGGCAGGTCAAGGTCGTTGGTCGGCTCGTCGAGCACCAAGACATTGCCGCCTTCCAGCAGCAACTTCGCTAACAACACGCGCCCGCGCTCGCCGCCAGAAAGGCTTTCGATCTGCAGATGCTTTTTGTTGCCCGGGAAAAGGAACTGGTCCAGAAAGGACACCACATGCTGCAGGCGTTCGCCGACTTTCACGCGGTCACTTTTGCCAGCGACTTCCTCGGCGATGGTGGCGTTGGGGTCGAGGTCGCTGCGTTTTTGGTCAATCGCAGCAATCTTGACCGTCGGCCCGGTCTCTACCTTGCCTTCATTTGGCTCGAGTTGGCCGGTCAAAATCTTCAGCAAGGTGGTTTTGCCAGCGCCGTTAGGCCCAATCACGCCAAGGCGCATTCCTTTCTCAAGGTGCAGATCGATACCCGGAAGCAGGGTGCGCTCGTCATAGCCAAAGCGCACGCCTTCCCACTGAATGACTTTGGTCCCCAATCGCGGCCCAGGAGGAATGCGTAGGGCAAGCGTTTGCGCCAAACCTGGCCCTTCGTCTTTGACCAATTCATGAAAGCGATCGATGCGCGCCTTGGCTTTGGTGCCACGGCCTTGCACGCCCGCGCGCATCCAGGCCGTTTCGCGTTTCAGCGTTTGCAGGCGCACCGACTCGGTCTTGCCTTCCGAAGCAAAACGCTGCGCTTGGAGCTCGACAAACTTGGCGTAGCTTCCGGGGTATTCAAAACAACGCCCGCGATCGATTTCGACAATGCGATCGACCACGCGGTCGAGTAGATAGCGGTCGTGCGTGACCATGACCAAGGGCACGCGCATTTCCAGCAGGCGCTTTTCCAGCCACGCAATGACGAAGGCATCGAGGTGGTTGGTCGGCTCGTCCAGCAGCATGAGGTCGGGGGCATCCACCAACAACCGCGCCAGGGCAACGCGTCGCGCTTCGCCGCCAGAAAGGTCACGGCACGAGGCATCGGGGTCGTCGAGGCCGACGCCATCAATCGAGCTGGCGACTAAGTGCTCCACTTCATGACCGCCCATGCGATCGAGTCGGTGCTGCAACTCTTCTTGGCGCTCGGCGAGAAAGGTAAGTCTTTCGGTGGTCGGCGGCGGATCCGAGGCCATAGCGGCATACAGCTCGTCCATCTCACCAAGCAGCGCTTCGCGGCCAGCTAAGCCCTGGCGCACCGCTTCGCGAATGGTGAGGTTGGGGTCGAGTTTGGGCTCTTGTTCCAAGTAACCCACACGCAGGCCACGTCGAGTCACGCGTTCCCCGGCGTCGGGTTCTTCGATGCCAGCCATTAAACGCAGCAAAGTAGACTTACCGCTGCCGTTGGCGCCAATCAGCCCGATGCGTTCGCCGTCGCCGACGACCAAGGACAAGTCCTGGAACAAAGGGCGCACCGGATCATAGGCCTTGGCGACCTGATGGAGAGTCATGAGGGCCATGGCTACAGTCGACTATCGACCACTAACAGAACAAACAGCAAGGGGAGGTAAATGATGCTGATCCAGAATACTGCGCGCGCATGAAACTGATGGCGACGGAAGCTGAAGAACAGCACTGACACCAAGAAAATCAGCGACATACTGAAGGCGCCGTAGAAGTAAATTCGCCCGGCAATGTCGAGTACGGTCGGCACCATGCTCACTGGGACTAAGGCAATCGCGTAATGCACCGATTGGCGCGCAGCAGCAGCGCCCGTGGCATCGACCCCAGGCAGCATGATCAAGCCACCTAAGCGATAGTCTTCGCGGTAGAGCCAAGCAATGGCGAAGAAGTGCGGCAGTTGCCACAAGAACAAAATCAAAAACAGGGTGCCGGCCAGAATATCGAGGCCATAACCTGCCGCGGCATAGCCAATCAACAAGGGCATCGCGCCAGGAACCGCGCCGATGAGCGTGTTCATCGGGGTGATGCGCTTCAGCGGCGTATAAATGAAGTCATACAGCACCAACATGACCAGGCCAAGCCATGCCGTCAGCGGGTTTAAGAAAAACGCCAGCCAGAAAGTGCCGAGCGCTGCGGTGACGAAGGAAAAGACCTTCGCATCTTTCATGCTGATGCGCCCAGTCGGTAAGGGGCGGTTGCAAGTGCGCGGCATGCGCTTGTCGATTTCTACCTCGAGAATCTGGTTGATTGCGGCGCAGGCAGAACTGACCAAGATCAAGCCGATGGTGAGGTGCAATGCTTCGAGCCAATCCCATCTACCGCCAGCAGCAACCCACTGACAAATCAAGGCTGCGGTTGTGGACAGGAGTTGGATGCGCGCTTTGGCCAGAGCCACCCAGTCGCGGGGATGGCCTTTCAAGCAGAAACCTCAGGCTTAAGCTTATGCTTGGCTTCCTGCCAAATCGCCGTGACAAAGGCGAGGACCAAAACACCGCACAACAGATGGGCAGTGGCCAAGATCGATTGGAATAGGAAGCGCGTGTCCTCGTCGGGGAAGCTGCCAATCAGCGGTCCGAGCAAGAACGCCCACGCGGCCACACCGAGCGCGAGTTGGGTGCCGAGTACATGAGCGGTGGTCCTGGCCAATCGCTGCAGCTGCACATGTCCGCGGAATTTGGTCAGCACCTGCTGAATCACAAACAACAACACACAGGCGGTGGTGATGGCCAATATTAGGTGCCCCGTAAACGCTCCTTGTTTTTGGCGTAGACTTGCTGCAGCGAAGAGGTTCAGGAACAGGAGCACCATGGTGGTGGTGGTCCAGAGGCGTAGTCGATCGACGCGGTGGGCCGCGAATGGCTGCGCCGGACGCTCCCAGCTAGTGGCACTCTCCTTGACCATCAGAACCAGTAGGGCGACGACAAGCTGTGCCCCGACGGCATGGAAGATGGCAACTAGATAATCATTGGCCAGCACACGATTGGCGCCGAGCAAGCCTTGGAAAATTACCACCCCCAAGCTCACCGTGGCGAGGTTGCGCATGCGTTTGGGCGTATCCTTCTTGACCCAAGTCATGATGGCTAACACCAACATGATCAAGCCGGTCAGGCTTGCGGCTTGGCGGTGGGTATGCTCGACCACTGAGCCGATGCCAAAGGCATCCGAAAGCTTGCCGTAGAAAATATTGAACAGCGAGCTTCCGTTGATGTTCGGCCACGTCGGGTAAGCCATGCCGACTTCGGTGCTGGTGATGGTGCCGCCAATGCCGATGGTCAAGCCAATGGTGAAGACCAATCCCAGCCAAGCTAGACGGTGAATGGTGAACCAAGCCTTCATTCCGTCCTCCACGATTGCACCAAACTGACCAAGCTCCAGATTTCCTCCGGGCTTAATAGGTCCTCCATCGGCGGCATTGGTGAGCCTTTGATGCCGGAGGAGATGCGCCAATACAAATCGGTGGCACCTTCTCCACCTAGCAAGGGTCCTTCGCGCAAGTCGCGTGGCGTGCTCACCTCGCCCCAGATGTCCAACAAGGAAAGGGCGGGAGTCTCTTTGGCAAACAGGCCGCGGCCGTCATTACCGTGGCATACAAAGCAACCTGCCTTACTGCTTTGGAACAACGTCAAACCGGCGTCGGCGGCCTGCAATTGCGGTCGTGCTGGCGGATCTATCGGTGCCGATGCTGCTGCAGACCAGCGCGAGGTCTCGTTGGCGATGGCTTGCGCCAAGGCATCGGCAGGAGGCTGTTGCTCCAAGCGCACACGAGCATCTTCGAACACCGCGCCGCGAATGAGCAAGTTCATGACGTAGGCAGCAAGGTCGGTGCGCTCTTCAGGCTCCAGGTTGCTAAAGGAGCTCATTGCCGTGGGCTCTAAGCCTTGCTCCAAAGTGCGCTCCAAATCTATTTGCCGGGGCGGCGCATCGCTTGCAGTCGTGGTGAACTTGACCACCCCCAAATGGAAGTCCCGCGGCTTGGGCGTTAGCAAACGTGCGGTGTAGGTGTCGGCGTAGCCATCGGCGCCATGACAATGCAGGCATTGCACTTCGTACAACTCGCGACCGCGTTGGGCATCGCCGCGAACCACATCAGCGAATGTGCTGGGAATGAGGGGGGCATCGGCCGGGCCAAACTCGGCGTTGACCAAGTCCCACAACTGACTCTCGGCTTCTGTGTCGAAGCTGCGAATAGGAGGAACCAGCGGAGCTTCAAAGGGTCGCGTCAAGCTAATGCCCAAGCCAGTTGCCGCCGCCAAGGCGACCACACTCAGGGCAATGAGATCACGCCGCGTTGCCATCAGGTGCCGAGGGCCTCAAAGGCTAGTTTGCCGGAGTCGGTGAAGACATAGAGCACGAGGTACACCAATACGCCAGTGGCCGACACATAGAGCCAAATCGGCAAAGTCCACTTGGCCCATTTTTTGTGCGCGCTACGGCGATCCTGGATTCCAAGGTAAGCAGTGCGCAAAGCCAAGAAGGGGACGAGTGCCGCGAGCACCGTGTGGCTCAGAAGCAACGCCAAATAGGGGGGGCGGCCCCAATCCGCGCCTTGGTACTTGACGCTGATGCCAAAGTGCAGGTGGTAGTAGAGATAAGAGCTCAAAAACACCACCGAACACGCAAGTGCCGCAAACATGAAGCGCTTGTGAGCGACTTCGTTGCCGGCTTTGATCTTGAGCATGCCAAGAATCAGCATGAGGCCAGCAAGGCCATTCAGGGCCGCGTTCAGCGGTGGAAAGAGAGTGGGGTCGTCCATGGCGCTTTCGGTGCCTAGAATACCCTTGCGCCATGCACTTGCTTCTCATTGCCCTCGCCGGAGCCACCGGAACTTTGGCTCGCTACGGACTCTCCTCCTGGGTCCGTGGCTGGAGTGGCCAGGGCTTCCCTTGGGGGACCTTGGCGGTCAATGTGCTGGGTTGTTTCTTCTTCGGTCTCATCCTCACGGCAGTGCGGGAAAAGAGCCTCGTGACCACCGAAACCGCCACCATCTGGATGGTCGGTTTTCTCGGTGCCTTCACCACCTTCAGCACCCTGGCCTTTGAGAGCGGTGACTTCTTGCGCAGCGGTCACCTCGGCCAAGCCATGCTCAACCTGCTCGCCAATATGGTGCTGGGCGTCGGCCTGTTCTTCGCCGGGGTTTGGCTGGCGCGGACCGCGCTCTAGGAAATGTGTTGGGTGGGCAACTGCTCACAGGGTCTAGTGCCCACGCAGCGGACGCTGCCCACGCTCCTGGCGACGGTCATTCAGCCCGCCGAGGGCAGCGGTCTCCAGGCCCAGAAATTTAATCAGTTGGCTCTTGGAGACGCGAAAGGCCGCAGCTGTGCGCTCGAGGTCATCCTGGTCCGCCGCCAGACGATCCAGGACCGTCGCCAGCAGCGCGGGGAAGTCTTCATGGGTAGGATTGACGCTGATCCGCCCTTTGCGCAGACGCCGCAGCCAGGCCTCAGGAGGCTGGTAGAGGGTAGGGGCGGCCAGGAGTTCGTCGTCGACGGGGCTTCGCAGCTGCAGCGCGAGCTTTCTGCGCAGGCGAAACAACGCCTCGACCTTGTTTTCGAGCTGAGAGCGCCGTTCCGTCCCCATCGCCGTCAGCCCCGAGGGCAGGTGATACACGCGAATTGCCGTTGCGACACGATTGCGGTGCTGCCCTCCGGGCCCTGTGGAGCGCGTGGCTTCGTAGCGAAGCTCCTTCGCCAATTCCTCCCCAGATTTCGCGGCAGGGTGCATATTCGCATTTTAGACTTCCGCAGATGATGGGGCACCGTGGGAAACGGTGAATCGTGGAACTCTGTGCCCTAATTCACGTCTCAGTTGCACAGATGATCCTAACCCTTTCCCTAGCCCTAATGCTGGCTCCCCAGAGCCAGACTCCTCAGGAGCCCACCTATCAGTGGGTAGACACCGGCTTCGACATGGCACTTTTTGCTATCGAGAATCCGGAAAATGCCAAATCTAAGGCTCTGCGCATCAATGATGACCTCGCCTCGAAGGAAGGCGTGATTCCTGAGCCAACCTCCGGCTACATCCTGACCGACACCATCATTGTCGAAACCATCGACCTCGGCGACCTGGCTGCCATCGCCAACGGCACCACCGAGTCTTGGGTGGAGCTGATGGATGGCGCACCTGGTTTTTCGCTGGTCCACACCGCGAGTGTGTCGACCGCGATCGATCTACTGCCGGTTCTCGATGCCGTTTACGGCGATGACGCCGCCTACCTCGACGCCGAGCGTCCATGGGCGCTGCGTGCCTTGCCTACCGATCCGAACTTCAGCAATCAGTGGCACCTGCGCAACACGCTGAACCCCATCGCCGACGTCAACGCCGAAGGCGCATGGAATAACGGCTACACCGGAACAGGAGTGGTCGTCGGCATTGTCGATGGTGGTGTGGAAACTTCGCACCCTGATCTCGATAACAACTACAACAGCACCGCAAGTCAGTCTGGAGGCAACAGTAGCCACGGCACTTCTTGTGCAGGCGTGTCTTCTGCCGAGGCCAACAACGGTCGCGGTGGCGTAGGTGTCGCCTACGATTCAAACTGGGCCAAGTTGTACTACGGGGGTTCTTCGACCAACGTGGCTGCCTTTGGTCACCGCAACGACATCAACGACATCAAGTCAAACTCGTGGGGTCCTTTCGATAACGGCACGATTTCCTACCTGACGAGTTCCGAGCGCAGCGCCTTTGAAAGCGCGATTGCCACGGGCCGTGGTGGTTTGGGCGAAGTCTTTGCCTGGGCTGCGGGTAACGGTGGCACTGCCGACCGCGTCGAATACGATCCATACGCCTCCAGCCGCTTCACTTTGGCGATTGGCGCGATTGGCGATAACGACACCCGTTCCTACTACAACGAGCACGGAAGCTCGATGACCGTGGTGGCCCACTCCGATGGCAACAACCGCGGCATTTACACCACCACCAGTGGACAGGGCTACACCAGCAACTTTGGTGGTACCTCGAGTGCTTCGCCACTGGGTGCAGGCGTGGTCGCCTTGATGCTCGATGCCAACCCCGCCCTGACTTGGCGCGACGTGCAAGCGGTCTTGATTGAGTCCGCACGCAAGAACGATGGCAACAACAGCAACTGGTTGGTCAATGGTGTCGGTTACGACGTCAACATCAACTACGGTTTCGGCGCGATTGACGCCGATGCTGCCACCCAACTCGCCGCAACCTGGAGCAACCTGCCTGCAGAGCAGTCCTCGACCAGTGGCGTGCAGACGGTGAACACCGCCATCCCCGATAACAACACCACCGGCCTGACCCGCACCTTCACGATTCCTGATGACATCACCATCGAAGCTGTGGAGCTGAAGATGAATATCGATCACAACTACATCGGCGACATCGTGGTTTCCCTGGTCTCACCTGGTGGCACCAACTCGATTCTGACGAAGAAACGCAACGACTCCCAGAACGATTTCAACAACTACATCTTGACCACCCTGCGCTGCTGGGGCGAGTCCTCGGCCGGCACCTGGACGATCAAGGTTTCGGATGAGGACTCCGGCACCACGGGTACCTGGGAAAACTACACCCTGACCGTCTACGGTCACGATGGTGGTGGCGTCGGTACTACCCTGACCATTGCGGCACCGACCTTCCAAAGTGGCGCTTCCACGACGGTGGCTGTGACCAACGGTACGGCGAGTGCCACGACTTGGTTGGCTGTGTCGACTACCGGCACTGGTAGCTACTCGATTCCCGCCTTGGGCATCACCCTCAACATCGCCAACCCGATTCCTCTTGGAGGCGCGCAGCAAACCGATGGCGCTGGCGCCACCAGCTTCCTGGTTTCGGTGCCCGCGGGTGCGTCTGGCCGCGCCTATTGGTTGCAAGCGCTGCAGAGCGGCAAGGTGAGTAACGTGCTCAACGACACGGTGCTCTAGAAAGGGCCACACTGACCTCCAGGGGTGCCGGTATGCTGGAAGCATGTCCGAGCACCCCTGGTTCCGTTTTTACGAGGATGGTGTCCCACACAATCTAGATTTCGCGGATATGCCCCTTGGTGGCTACCTCGAAAACAGTGCACGGGAGTTCCCTGACCGCCCTGCGTTGACCTTCCTCAACCGCACCTTCAACTATCGTCAGTTGAAGGAAGCCGTCGACCGCTTTGCCACAGCTTTGGCTGGTCTCGGCGTGGTCAAAGGCACCCGCGTCGCGGTGCAAGGCCCAAACATCCCGCAAGTAGCGATCGCTTATCTGGCCATCCAGCGCTTGGGTGCGCATGCGGTCATGACCAACCCGCTGTATATGCCGCGGGAAATCGAGCATCAGTGGAACGATGCCGAGGTCGAGGTCGCGGTCACTATGGACTTCCTGTGGGATCAAAAGGTGCGCTTCCTGCGCGATAAGTTGCCGGTGCGGGACTACATCATCTGCTCGGTCCCGGAATACTTGCGCTTCCCGCTAAACCTCCTTGCTCCGCTGAAGTTGAAGCGGATGGACCCGCCGACCTTCGCCCGCGTTGACCCAGAGCCCGGGGTCCATTTCTTCCGGCGCTTGCTCGAGGCCTCTGCCGCGTCGCCACCGACTGTCGATGTCGACATGGACGATATTGCGGTCATCCAATACACCGGTGGCACCACGGGAGTCTCCAAGGGCGCTGTGTTGACCCATCGCAATTTGAGTTACAACGTGCAGCAGGTGCGGGCTTGGTTCCGCGGCCTGGAACCGGGTGAAGAGGTCTTGTTGGCGGCATTGCCCTTCTTCCACATTTTCGGGCTCACCGTTTGCCTGACCTGGCCGGTGGCCGTCGGCGCGCGCATGGTGTTGCAAACTAACCCTCGGGATATCGAGTTGATGATCAAGCAGTTGGCCAAGTACAAGGTCACACTTTTCCCAGCACTGCCCGCCTTGTTTAATGCGATTAACCAATACCCCGGGGTTGAGAATATTGACCTGCGCTCAGTCAAGCGCTGCTTCTCGGGTTCTGCTCCCTTGCCGGAAGACGTGCAGAATCAGTTTGAGAAACTCACCGGCTCGATCATTGTCGAGGGCTTTGGCCTGACCGAAACCTCGCCAGTGGTGACGGCTAATCCGGTCGAGGGCCGGCGCAAGGTTGGGCACATTGGTCTGCCCTTGCCAGATACCGATGTACGCATTGTCGACCCCGAAAGCGGTCTGCCAGAGATCAAGGTTGGCGAAGCCGGCGAGCTCATCGTGCGCGGCCCGCAAGTCATGAAGGGTTACCTCAACCGTGAGCAGGAAACGGCAAACACGCTTCGCAATGGTTGGCTCTACACCGGTGACCTCGCCATCATGGATGAAGAGGGTTACTTCAAGATCGTCGGCCGCAAGAAAGACATGATCATTGCTTCGGGTTACAACGTCTTCCCCGATGAAATCGACCGCGTCTTAATGGCCCACCACGCCGTATTTGAGTCTTGCACCATTGGGGTGCCAGATCAGAAGCGTGGGGAAACGGTGAAAGCCTTCATCGTGTTCCATCCTGACAATTCTGCGACAGAAGAAGAACTCGAGGCATGGTGCCGCGAGCAAATGGCGGCCTATAAGGTGCCTAAGCACTGGGAGATTCGCAGCGAGTTACCCAAGTCTTCCATGATGAAGCTGTTGCGCCGCGAACTACGCGACGAAGAAATCGCCAAGCAAGAGCAGGCTAAGTAGGGCCAACCATGTCCGCGATTCACGAACCACCCTTTTCTGCTCCCGATTTGAGCGGCCAGATTGCCCTGATTACAGGCGCAAGCCGAGGCATCGGTCGCAACATCGCGCTTTCCCTGGCGCGAGCCGGTGCCGACATCGTGATTGCGGCCAAAAGTGAACGCGGGCGCGAATCTCTACCAGGCAGCATTCACGAAACAGCATCTGAAGTCGAGAAGTTGGGCCGCAGAGCCCTAGCGGTGAAGACCGATGTGCGTTCGCAACAAGATCTAGAACAACTAGTCGCCGCAGCGAAGGACACGTTTGGTGGCATCGACATCTTGATCAATAACGCCGGCGCCTTGTGGTGGAAGCCCGTGGTGGATACCCCACCAAAGCGCTTCGACCTGATGATGGACGTCAACGTCCGTGGCGCTTTTTTGCTGAGCCACCTAGTGGTGGGAGACATGGTCGCGCGTGGCCGCGGGCTGGTGGTGCAAATGTCACCTCCGCTGGACCGCAGCATGATGCGCGGCAAAACCGGCTACTGCATTTCCAAGTTCGGCATGAGCCTGTTGGCCATGGGCCTAGGCGATGAAGTGCAGGGCAGCGGCGTGCACTCTTGTGCGCTATGGCCAGCCACCGCGATTGAATCTCAGGCCACGATCAATCATGGGCTCGGCGGTCCCAAAGATTGGCGCAAGGCTGACATCCTTGCCGACGCTGTGCTCGGCATCTTGTCCCTCCCCGAAGAAAAGGTGCAAGGCCGCTGCCTCATCGACGAAGAAGTTCTCGAAGAGCTGGGCGTCGACGACCTCACTCGCTATCTATGCGAGGAAGATGGCAAGCCCTTGCGCATCGTCGGTCGCGACGGCGTGCAGTCTAAGCTTTGGCAGGGTTAATCCCGGCCCGCAGAAGGGCGATAGCCTGGGCTTAAGGATTCGTCTGCGGCTTCAACTTCCGCGCGCGAAGTTCCGCCTTGCGCGCAGCGACTTCGGCCTTGACTTTGGCGCGAGCGCTGAGAATGGCATCGCGTGAGGCGCGCTTGAGGTCCCAAGTAAGGTTGACCTTGGACAAGGTCCAAACCCACCACTTGGTTGGATCGAAGTGGAACCAGCGCACGCCATTGCGGTAATCGTTGGCGAAGCGGTGGTGGAAGTTGTGATAGCCCTCGCCCATCGTGACCAAGGCGGTCAAGAAAGAGTCGCGTGCGGAGTTCGCCAGCGAGTAAGGGCGGCTACCAATCATGTGCGCCACCGAGTTAATCGAGAAGGTGCTGTGCCAATCGACCACGATGCGCAGGAAGCCAGCAATCAACAATGCGCCAATCGGGTCTCCCCACAGGAAACCCAGGCAAAGCGGCAAGACGCCTGCGGAAAGAATGGCCCAAAGCAGGTAGTGCTTGTGCTGCAACATCACCAGGCGGTCCTTCTTCAGGTCCGGCACATTGGAGAAGTCGCCTTCGGGGCCGCGGTGCAGCACCCAACCGATGTGCGCCCACCAGAATCCTTTGCGGATGTTGTAGGGATCGTCTTTGCGATCGACCTCCCCGTGGTGAGTGCGGTGGTCCGAAGACCACTTTAGTGCGGAGTTCTGAATCGAAGCCGCGCCGAAGAAGAGATACATGGCGCGCAGAATCCAGTGCGCGCGGTAAGTCGGGTGCGAGAACAGGCGGTGGTAACCCGCGCTAATGGACAGCGTGCAAATCCATGCGTAGAAGATGCCGAGTCCAAGACTCCACCACGAGAACGTCCCGAAAATCATGTACAACACGGCGACTACCGCAAGGACATGCGCAGTCAAGATGAAGTAGGCGTTGACCTTGTCGAGTTCACGACGGCGGCGAGGACGACTAGCTGTGCTCTGTTTCATGTAGCAGGAAGCGGGGATGGTGGGAGCGAGGGGTGCAGCGGACTGCACCGAGTGGTGCATTATGCCCCTTCTGTACCGCTCGCGGCAGGTAAGTAACGCAGGAATAGACGTCGCAATTCCGTGGCTTTTTCCCTCAAATTCGATCTTTTCCAACCTTGCGGATGGACGGGGGGCAAATAATCCACGCGAACGGTGCCGGAACGCACAATTAAGCTGCCGATGGGGTTCACCTCGGAAACGCCGCGCATGATGCAGGGCACTATAGGCGCACCCGTTTGCATGGCTAAATGAAAGGCTCCCATCTTGAATTCTTGCAGTCCGCCCTTGCGCGAGCGGGTTCCCTCGGGGGCAATCCAAACCGCAAGTTCGCGTTCGCGGATTCCAGTTGCTGCGTCGGCCATGCTTTTTCGCGCGGCTTCCGGGTTGCCACGATCGACGGCAATGAAATCGAGCAGGCGCATGCAGCGACCGATGAGAGGGATTTTACCGAACTCCTTTTTGTAAATCACGGTGCCGCCGTCGCCCCAAGCTGCGCTGTAGATCATGAGATCTAACAAACTCACATGATTGGTCGCCAGGATTTTTGCGCCAGGAGCATCGCGGTTTTCCAGGCCACCGAGTTCCAGGCGCACGCCGAACATCCAAAGCAAAGCCTTGCCCCAACCGCGAATCAACGCGGTGCGATGGCGCTGGCTCCACTTCTTGAACAGGAGCAATGTGGGGATGAGCCACAGCACGTAACCGAAGGCAAAGATCACTGCAGGAAGCAGAACCAGGATGCCACGCCAGCGGCCGCCTGGTTTGGGCGGCTTCCAATCCAGCGGGGCCTCTTGGGGAGTGCTCAAGAGGCTGGCCAATCGCCGCGTTCGCGGAGGAAGGAGCGGTACTCGTGGTTCACCATGACCGGCATGGCTTCGTCGGGGTGGCCGCCGTAGCCGTAGAACAGCGAGAACCAGTAATAGTGCATGGTCCGGGTAAAGCGCAAAGTGCCGACGTCGTGCACTTGATGCGCGGTTTCATGCAGAATCAGTTCTGCCAACATCTCTGGGTTCCGACGCTTGCCGGTCACGCTGTAGAAGAAAGTATTGGCGACGACTGCAGGCCCGCGGTGGGAACTGCCGACCACAAAGCCCCAGGAGCGCTCTTGCGCGGGATAGCCGAAGGTGGCGCAAAGGCCGCCCATGGTGGTCTTTTTGACCGTGACTTCATAATCGCGGTCGGGTCCGCGCAGAATCATGCCATCGTTGCGCAACTCGTACTGGCCTTTCGGTAAGGATTGATTGTGCTCACTTTGCAAAAAGGCATTGGCGACATCTAGCGAGACTTCCCATTGCGCAAGGAAATCTTCCTTCTGCGTCAATTCCAAATCGGATTCCGCCAAAATTGTGCGCGGCGCGACCAACGTCGAGCACGACGCCGCAAGCAGAAGGGCTGCGCACCAAAGCGGGCGCCAGCGGGAGATCATGCGTCGCCGCGTTCGCCACGCACGCGGATGCCCTGTCCTTCGAACCAGCGCGTCAGCTGGGAACGACGGTCACCCTGAATGAACAAGTCATCTTCGTTGATGCCACCGCCAGTGCCGAAGGCCTTGCGGATGTACCCCAAGAACTCTTTTTGGCGCTCTTCCGGAATATCGCGAATCGTGGTTACGGCTTTGTTGCCGCGACGTTCATAGCCAATCACCACAACCTTGATCGGTTTGCCATCGGCATCGACTCCGGCCACACCGGCTTGATCGGATTCTTCTTCGCCACTGCCCTCGATCCCGAGTTTGGCGAACAAATCCTTGAAGGGGTTCTCACTGCTCATGCGCCCCCCATGATAAGTGTTGCCGGCGGATTTGGGCAGTCCTGTAGAATGCCAACATGATCATCGTCACCGGAGGCGCGGGGTTTATCGGCAGCAATCTTCTTGCCGGCCTAGAGGGCCGCGGCGAGCTGGTGGTGGTGGATTGGCTCGGGCAGGGCGAGCAGTGGCGCAACATTGCCAAGCGTGAGTTGGCCGACATCATCCGCCCGGAAGATTTACCCAACTATTTGGCCGGGGTCAGCGCCGAGCAGGTGGAGGCGATTGTGCACATGGGCGCGATTTCGGCGACCACGGAGCAAGATGTCGATCGCATCGTGCACAACAATGTGCGCCTGAGCCTGGATCTATTCCGTTGGTGCGGGCGTCACAAGGTGCGCTTCCTGTATGCCAGTTCGGCGGCCACCTACGGCGATGGCAGCCACGGTTTTGTCGATGACGACAGCATCGATGCCCTGTCTGCTCTGCGCCCGCTCAATGCTTACGGTTGGAGTAAGCATGTGGTCGATCGCCGCCTCGCGCGCATGCTGCGCGAAGGTGGGGGACTACCACCCCAGTGCGTGGGTTTGAAGTTCTTCAACGTTTATGGTCCGAATGAAGAGCACAAAGGCAACATGCGCAGCGTGGTGCATCAGCTGCAGCCAAAGATTGCGGCCGGAGAGGCGGCCACCTTGTTCCGCTCGCATCGCCCTGACTATGAAGACGGTGGCCAGCTGCGCGATTTCATCTATGTCAAAGATGTCGTCGACGTGGTGACTTGGTTGTTCGATCACCCCGAAGTGCAGGGCCTGTACAACGTAGGCACCGGGCAAGCGCGCAGCTTCGCGGATTTGGCCAAGGCAGTCTTCGCCGCCAATGATCGCGACCCGGAACTGAAGTTCATCGATACCCCAGAGGCAATCCGCGAGAAGTACCAGTACTTCACCGAAGCCGACATGAGCAAGTTGCGCTCCGCGGGCTATGATCGCCCATTCACCTCTTTAGAAGACGGCGTTCGCGACTACGTGCAGAACCACCTGCAGGCTCCAGACCCCTTTGTTTAGATTCCCGCTCGCGTGTTAAGGTGGCGGCGCGATGATTGGCCCCTCTTCATGGTTTAACGGGGAGCTCTATCGGTGGCTGGCTGTGGGCCTCCTCCTGATGTGGTACCAGGTTTATGGGATGAGCCCCTACTACTCGCGCCCCAATGGAATCTACCTGTCGGCGTGGGTGTTGGCTCTGCACTGGGCCATTGGCTGGGCAAGGAAACTTCCTAGTGAGAATCAGCTTGGCAAGTTTGGCCCGCTCTTGGAGCCTTGCCTTTGGGCGATCGGAATAGGAGGGCTGGGATTATTTACTCAGGTCTATAACCAAGCTGTGATTGTGTTCGCCCTGCTGAGTTCAGGGGCACTGTCGATGTTCCTATGGACGGTAGGGTTGTCCTCTTTGAAATTGCCCAAGGTTGGGATTTGGTTGCGTCGACTTCTGTGGCCCTTTGGCTTGTTGTTGGTAATCCTTATTTTTCAGGGTCTTCATGTCGAACAGAATGCCCTTAGCTGGAAGCCGGTCCGTGTTTGCCTGGTGACAATGGCCCACTTTGCGCTGATTCTTTTGCTACTCTCGGATAAGGGTTATCCAAAGCTAGCTAAGCTCGTTGCTCACCCTCTAGGCATGATTATTCTGACGGGGGCTTACTTTTATTTCTTGAGGAGCGGTCTAGAGGTACAAAAATTTAGACAACGATTTTTCTTTTCTTCCAATCTCATTGCGGGGCTCTTGTTGCTTGTCGCAGTGGGCTGGATGTGGCATTCCCGGCGAATCCGGATTTGGAAAGTGTCCTTGCGCGAAATCGGAACGACGTTTGGTCTGCTTGGTTTAGCCGTGTTTGTCCACGAAATGGTAATTCCTTGGGATGGGACCTCCCGTATGCACTACCTCCCATACGTGAGCCTAGCCTATGTTTTCGCAAACGTGGTTTTGCTCACTTGGCGCCAGTTGACCCCAGGCATTCGACTGATGCGCACCCTCCTGCAGCTGTTCTATTTGTTTGTATTTCTAAGCTATACTCTTGCCGAGTTAGACGCCCCATTTGCTCTTTTCGGTGGATTGAATTTCTATGTTGCTGTTGCGGTTCTCTTGACCATGGCTTTTGTTCATTACGGATCCGCGCCAGCAGCCCCGCCAGCATCTCAGCGGCCACGGAGCGGTGCTTAAGCTTCTCGTTCTTTGCGCGAAGAATCAGTGGCGTAGCCCCACGGCGGAGCAGCTGTATCGTAAGGATGTACGTTGCGAAGTGCGGTCGGCGGGGGTGAGCCAACAGGCGCGACGTCGGGTCAGTGCCAAGGACTTAGCGTGGGCAGAGCTTGTTCTGGTGATGGAAAAGAATCACCGCGCCAAATTGCAGCGTTTATTCCCGCTCGAAGCTCAAGAGGTCGAGATTCAAGTACTCGATATCCCCGACGACTACCAATACATGAACCCGGAGCTCATCGACATGCTGCGCGACCACATCGAGTCCTTACTGTCCGACTAAATGCCGCGGCGGCGCACGATGTATATCGGGCGACGCTTCACTTCTTGGTAGATGCGGCCGACGTATTCGCCAATCACGCCAATGCCCAGCATGGTGGCACCACCAATCAAGACCATCAATGCGGTCAGATAGGTCATTTCGTTGCGCATGTCGAACCAGTTCAGCCAGTTGCCGAGCATCATGATGAAGGCGGCCACCACGGAAAGCACAATCGCCACCATGCCGGTGATCATGAGCAGGCGCAGTGGGAACACTGAAAAGGCCAGCAGACCTTCAATCGCAATGCCGGAGAGAATCCAGAAGTTGGTTTTCTCTTCTCCGGCGGCGCGGCCAGGTCGGTCAAAGGCAATGCCGTCTTGCTTAAAGCCGACAAAGGCACGCAAACCAGGCACAAAACGCCCGCGTTCGCGCAGTGAAGTCAGCGCGTTGACCACAGAACGGCGCATCAGGCAGAAGTTGCCGGCGTCGAGCGGTACGTGGATATAGGCAGTGCGCTTCCACAAGCGGTAGAAGATGGTCATGGAGGTGCGCTTGATGAAGCCTTCCTTATCGCGCTTCTTGCGCTGGCCATACACGACATCAAGATCTTCGCCTTCCAACTTCTTGTGGAAGTCTTCGATCATCTCCGGCGGATCTTGCAGATCGCCGTCCATCATCACCACCATCTCGCCGTCGGCGAAATCTAAACCGCAAGCGACCGCGCCGGAGTGGCCAAAGTTCCGCGACAAGGAAAGGTATTTACAGCGAGAATCCTCTTGGTGAAGCTCCTCGAGCAACTCCAAAGAGCCATCGCTGGAGCCGTTCTCAACCCAAATCGCTTCCCAGTTCTCGACACCCATCTTGGCGAAGGTGGCCTTGAGGCGATCTGCAAGCGGGCGAATATTGGGTTCTTCGTCGTAAGACGGAATCACCACCGAGAACTGCGGGCGCACGCTCATGACGAGGCTCCTGCTGCGGTCCGTGCTTCCTCGACCATTTGCGCCAAGCCTTGTTCCAGGCTCACTTGCGGCTCCCAACCAAGCAGAGACTTGGCTTTGGAGATGTCCGCCACGCAGCGCTGGCTTTCGCCCGGGCGCATGCTCATGGCGCCGAAGTTCGGTTGGCCGCCACCGGCTAAGCGGCACACAGTTTCGACCACAGTACGCACCGGCGTTTCCACACCAGCACCCAAGTTGATGACCTGACCATTTACGGCATCGGCGGGGGCGACGGCGGCAGCCAGAATGCCTTGCACCAAATCTTCAGACCAGATGAAGTCGCGAGTTTGCTTGCCGTCGGTGGTGTCAAAGGCTTGGTCACCCAAACCCATGCGAATCAGGAAGGGGATCAGGCCGCGCGTTTGCTGCGGACCAAACACCACAAAGGGCCGCACCGTGCACACCGGCACACCTTCGTAGGTGGCGAGCATCTGCAGGTGATGGGTGGCCGCCACTTTGCCTACCGAATAGGCAGACACCGGTTCCTCGCGCATGTCTTCACAGAAAGGCACTGGGTTATTCCCGTACTCTTCATTGGTTCCGCAGTGCACCCAGCGCGTCAGCGCAGGCGAATCGATCACCGCACGACCCAAATCCCGCACCGCAGCGAAGTGACTTGCGGCCATGGCGTCGTCGTTGTCGCGCGAATGCGACTGGTCGGTCTTGCCCATCAAATCCAGAACAATCTCCGGGTCGAAAGCGCGAATCGCTTCTTGCACCTGGGCATCGCTAACCGGGCCAGCGATTAGCTCAAGGTCTAGGCCCTGTAGGGGCTCGGTATAGCTGGCTTGTGCAGCGACCTTGGCGCCGGCTTCGAACAGGCGCGGAAGAAGGCGAGAGGCGATATAGCCGCCAGCACCAGCCACAAGAACGCGGCGGCCGGCCAGGGCGGAGGAACTGGAAGAGGAGCGGTCCATGGGGAGGGGCGCGCAGGAGGCGAACCTATACTACCGCCCATGCAGGTTGCCATCCTCTGTGGCGGTCGCGGCACCCGGATTCAGGGTGAAGTGGCCAACGTCCCCAAGCCTATGGTCCCGATCGGCGGTTTCCCGATCGTGTGGCATATCATGAAGATTTATAGCCATTTTGGGCATAAGGAGTTCATTCCGTGCCTCGGCTACCGCTCCTGGGACTTCAAGGACTACTTCATGAACTATCGCGCCAAGATGGCCGATGTCACGGTCCGCCTCGGCGATAACTCGGTCGAAACCCACGCCCATGAGTCGCAAGACGAAAAGGATTGGGTGGTGCACCTGGCCGAAACCGGTCTCGATTCGCTGACCGGCGCGCGGGTCAAGAAGATTCAGAAGTACATCACCGATGACTGCTTCATGCTGACTTACGGCGATGGCCTAGCCGACATTGATATCGATGCGCTGGTCAAGTTCCACAAGTCGCATGGCAAGATTGCCACGCTGACTGCGGTGCGCCCGCCTAGTCGTTTCGGTGACCTCGATATGAAGGGTCAGCAGATTACGGCGTTCAAGGAGAAGCTCGACGTCGGCCAAGGTGCCATCAATGGTGGCTACTTTGTCTTAAACCGCGAGGTGTTTGATTATCTCGACGATCGTGAAGACCTGACTTTTGAGCAGGAGCCGCTGCGCAACCTTGCTGCCGATGGCCAGTTGATGGCCTTTGAGCACGAAGGCTTCTGGCTGCCGATGGACACCTTCCGCGAGTGGAATATGCTCGAGAAGATGTGGGCCAGTGGCAAAGCGCCGTGGAAGAGCTGGTAGAGCTCTCCCACGACGGATTCTTCTAAGCCTTCTTTACAGAATGGCCGTGGCCAATGAAGTGGTGAGCAAACCACTTCCGGTATCCACGCCTTGGGTGTAAAGCGTGAGGCCCGATGCGCCGCCAGGAATGGTCAGCGACCAGCCGCCGCTACCGGTGGCATCCATGGCGAATGGCGGGAAAGCGTTGATTGGAGGCGACATGTCAACCACGCCGAAGGGCGTGCTGGTGGGGCCTGCACCGGCAGTCGAGTAGCCCACAATCACAGAACCAAATGGAGTGGCGCCCGTCACCGAGAAGGTGGCTGCCTGGCCAGCGGTGAGGGGAGTCACGCTGAGCACGGGGTTGGGTGGCGTGCCCAAAAACTCCATGGCGGTGATGCCGCTGTAAGGTCCCGAGCCAACCAAGGTGGCGACGCCGGTAATCTCGTCAATGGAGTAGAGCGAATCCGAAGCGCCAAACAACTGGCCGCTAGGGGAGGCGGTCATGGCATTGACATCGAGCGAGCCAGGAACGCCGGGGTTAACGTCAGTGGCCCAGTTGGTGCCGACAGTGTCAAAAATGACCAAGCCCTTGAACAAATCCCAGCCGTACATCTCGCCACCGCGCCAAGCGATGGAGCGAATGTCAAAGGTGGCTGGCTTGTTGCCAAAGACAGCAACGCCCGAAGCCAGAGGAACCGTCACGATGTAACTCGTGGTGTGCTCAGCCCAGAGGTTATCGGAGCTGTCAAAGGACACGCCACGGAAGACCTCGCCGGTGTAGAGCGGGATTGCCGAGTTCACGAGCGTGCCCGCGCCGGTCAGCGGATCAACTTGCACAATGGCTTGGCCAGAGATGGGGTGATCGCAGATGGCATAAAGGTCGTCGGCACTGTCACGTGCCAGGCCGACGGCACCTGTATAGCCGAGGGAACCTAGGAGTGTTCCTGAACCATTTGCGCTATCGATGAGGTAGACATTACCTGGGCCATCGATAGCCATGATGTCTTGGGCATGGGCTAGGCCTGCGCTACACAGGAAACTAAGAAGAATGAATGCGATTCTTTGCATGGCTCTAGGTTAATCAATATTTTGCAATTGCGGCGGAAATCTTGGGGAATAGTTCAATTAAGAGGCAGTCCCCGGAGCCGAAGGGCATTCGCAAGGACAAAGAGGCTGGACAGGGCCATGGCACCGGCGGCAAGTGCAGGGGAGAGCAGCATCCCAGTTGCGGGATAGAGGGCGCCGGCCGCAATGGGAATGAGCGCCGCGTTATAAGCAAAAGCCCAAAAGAGATTTTGGCGAATGTTGCGCATCGTGGCTTTCGATAAGGCGATTGCCTGTGGAACGCTGTCGAGACTGCCCGACATCAGGACCACGTCGGCAGCCTCCATCGCGATATCCGTCCCCGTACCGATGGCAATGCCGACGTCCGCCGCCGCCAGGGCAGGCGCATCATTGATGCCATCGCCAATAAAAGTAAGGGATCCAAACCTAGCCTTTAACTCTTCGAGTGCTTGCACCTTGCCAGCGGGAAGCACTTCAGCCACCACCTCATCAATCCCCAGGCGGTTTGCGATCGCTTGGGCGGTTAGCCGATTGTCGCCAGTAATCATCGCGACAGGAAGGTCGAGAGCATGCAGGGCATCGATCGCTGGGGGTGTGCTTTCTTTGATGGGATCGGAAACAGCGACCATAGCCGCCAAGCTGCCATCGACCGCAACGTAGAGGGGAGACTTCCCTTCGTTTCCTAGCAGGAGTGCTTGCTGTTGTAAGGGCGTTAGAACGAGACCAAGTTGTTCCATCCAGCGGTCCGCGCCAACCTCAATCCGTTGGCCATTCACCGTGGCTCGAACGCCGTAGCCGGTGACGGATTCGAAATCTGCGGCGGGGGGGATGGTCAGATTTTCTTGGACTGCAGCAGCCACCAATGCCTTGGCGATTGGATGTTCCGATTTGCCCTCCACAGCCGCCACCAAAGCCAGAACCTGGTCGCGAGAAAACCCTTGGATGAGGTGCAAGTCGGTCAACGACGGGCGACCTTCGGTCAGGGTCCCCGTTTTATCGAGGGCGACGACGCGCGTTACTTGCAGCGCTTGCAGGGCCTCCCCCTTGCGGAAAAGGACCCCCATTTCCGCTCCTCGGCCGGTGCCGACCATGATCGAGGTCGGGGTCGCCAAGCCCATGGCGCAGGGGCATGCCACGATAAGTACCGCAACAGCATTGACTAAGCCAAGCGTGAGTGCCGGAGCGGGGCCAAATAGCATCCAAGCGCCAAAGGTCAGCGCTGCGAGCAGGACAACAGTAGGCACGAACCACCTCGTCACGCGATCGACTAAGGCTTGAATCGGCAGCTTAGATCCCTGGGCTTGCTCGACCATCAAGATGATTTGAGCGAGGACCGTTTCGCCCCCGACGGCGGTTGCCGCCATGGTGAGTGCACCAGCTTGATTCATGGTGCCACCGACCAATTTTGCGTCCACCGATTTTTCGACCGGAATGGGTTCTCCGGAAATCATGGACTCGTCGACGAAACTACTCCCCTCCAAAACAATGCCATCGACGGCAATGCGTTCTCCGGGGCGCACTTGAAGGTGATCTCCGTGGGTCACTTCCGCAATCGGGAGTTCGACGAAATCCCCCTTACGCAAAACTCTTGCCGTTTTGGGCTGCATCTTCACCAAGCGCTGAATCGCTTGAGAGGTTCTTCCTTTTGCTTTTCCTTCCAGAAAACGGCCAATGAGGATTAGGGTGACAATAACGGCCGCGGCTTCGAAGTACACATGAACGGTGCCCTCCGGTAGCCAGAATGGGGCGACCGTCGCGACGACCGAAAACCCAAAGGCGGCACTGGTGCCAAGGACCACCAAGGAGTTCATGTCCGGGGCCATGCGCAGCAGGGAGGGCACGCCAGCCTTAAAAAATCGTCGGCCTGGGCCAAACAGGACGGCACTGGTTAGCCCAAGTTGTATCCACCAGTTTGTTTGTTGGCCGATACTGTCGTTTAAAAAATGATGGAAGGCCGGAACCAGGTGGGCTCCCATTTCCAAGAGGAATACGGGTAAGGTCAAGAGCGCCGCGATAAGAAGATCTCGCTTGAGTGTAGCTTGCTCCTGATTGCGTCGATCTTCGGTGGAACTGCTCGCGCCAGGAGGGTCTTCCCCAGAAATCTCTTGCGCTTGATAGCCCGCCTTTTCGATGGCAACCTGCAAAATGGGAAAGGGGATTACGCCTGAGGTGATCACCTCGGCGCGTTCGGTGGCCAGATTGACACTTGCCTCCAGGACTCCAGGAATCCCGTGCAAGGCCTTCTCAATATGGGCAACGCAAGAAGCGCAGCTCATCCCTTGGAGAGAAAGCGAGGTTTGATGTTTCATATTGGGTAGGGGTGGTGGCTGCCGACGTTGGCGACAGCCACACTTACGTTCCTCTTCAGCTAATGAGGGCAAAGCCCTCATCTTGGCTATTGCACATCATGGTCGACTTTGTGCTCTTCAAGCTTTGGCGCGACCTCAATCCCCTGCGCCGCAAACCAACCGGGCATGTATTTTTCTTGGTTGGTAACAAACATCAGGGCTGCCTTTTCGCTGCAGAGGTAATAGCGTTTGGCACCAAGCGTGACCGGGAACTTTTTGTTGCCATTCATTCCTGGCATAACGGGGCAAATCATGGTCGCGGGCTCGACCACCACGTTGTCAGCCTTTAACTTGGCAAAGTAGGTGGCAGGATCCGCTTGCCATTTCTTTTCGCAGCCAGGACAGCATTGGCCGATGGTCATGCCTTCCACCGTGAAATTGGCCTCGGGGTCGAGGTCACCACCACGGACGGCGCATTTGGTTTGAGCAGTGCGCCCTTCCATCAGGTCGAGGTACTTGGCGGGGTTTGCAGCCACCTTTGTCTTGCACTTATTGCAGCAGGTATAGATGGTCTTGTTGTAGAGCTTGACAAAGGTGACATGGTCTTCCAGCTCTTCACCAGAAACGGGGCAAGTCGTTTGCTTATTTTCGAGCGCAATGCCTGCAGCAAACATCTTCATCGCAACTTGTTCCGGCTTCATCGCAGCCTTCTTTTTGCATTTCTTGCAGCACACGTAGATGCGGTGACCTTCATAGTCGATGAAGTTCTCCTTGTCCTCTAGATCTTCTCCCGAAATCGGGCAAGTAGTCTGAGGAACGAGGGTCGTGGGTACGGTGATTTTCTGGGCCTTGGCGGCAGGATCTTGTCCATGCTCGCCATCATGGTTGTCGTGTTGCGCCGCCGCCGGAACGGCGAGCAGGACCGCAGTCATCAGAATGGAGAATGGTTTCATGTTTACTAAGATTTTAGGATGCGCCTCTCTTCGTAGGCGCTGTAAAGGACAGGAACGACGAGCATGGTCAACAATGCGACACACATTCCGCCGAAAGAAGGGATGGCCATCGGCACCATGACATCGGCGCCGCGACCAGTGGAAGTGAGAACCGGGAGCAACGCCAATGCGGTGGTTGCCGTGGTCATGAGTGCCGGTACGACCCGGCGCTTGCCTGCAATCACGATGGCCTCGCGAATCTCTTCGCGGGTCTTCGGGCGATTTTTGGCAAAGGATTGCTTGATATAGGTTCCCATGAGAACGCCGTCGTCGGTCGCGATGCCGAACAGGGCAAGGAATCCCACCCAAACCGCTACAGAAAGGTTCAGTGGCTGCACCTGAAAGAGCTCACGCATCGAGGTGTCGAAGACATCAAAATTGAGGAACCAATCTTGGCCGTAGAGCCAAAGCATGAGGAATCCGCCGGACCAAGCGACGAATACACCACTAAAGACCATCATGGTCACGGCAAGCGAGCGGAAATTGAGCTGCAGGACGATGAGGATGAGCAGGAGCGCCACTGGAAGGACAATGGCCAAGGTCTTGGATGCGCGTAGCTGATTCTCGTAGGTGCCAGCAAACTTATAGGTCACGCCAGGGGGAAGTTCTAGGCTGCCATCGGCGAGATGCTCCTTCAGAATGCGCTGAGCGTTCTCGACGACATCGACCTCGGCGAGTGCAGCCTCTTTGTCGAAGGTGACGTAAGCCGTAAGGAAGGTGTCTTCGGTTTTGATGACCTGGGGTCCGCGGCGATAACTGATCTCTCCGACTTGCGTCAGGGGTACATGGCCGCCGTGGGGAAGGGGTAGCCATAGGGCGCGGAGGTCGTCGGTATCACCTCGAAGTTCATGGGGATAGCGGACTCGGATATTGAATCGCTCACGGCCTTCGACGGTTTGCGACACGATTTTTCCACCAAAGGCGGTCATCAAGTGTTCTTGCACCGCGGCCACGGTTAGGCCATAGCGGGCGGCGTCCTCCCGCCGGATATCGACCTCTAGATAGGGCTTACCAATGACTCTGTCTGCAAACACCGCTGCCGGGATAATACCCGGTATGTTCTTGAGTTCCTTCTCGATGAGCAAGGCAGCAGCCTCTAGCGACTCCAAATCAGGCGCGGCTACCTTGACGCCCATTGGGGCGCGCATACCGCTTTGGAGCATGACCAAGCGCGTTTCAATGGGTTGCAATTTGGGCGCAGAAGTGACTCCTAGCAATTTGGCACGCGATACCACTTCATCCCAGATGTCATCTGGTGATTGAATCTCGTCGCGCCAATTCCGAATGCGGTTGCCCTCTTCGTCGGTGGAATATTCTGATTTGTACAGAATGACGTTTTCGACCATAGAGATTGGAGCCGGGTCCAGCGCGGTCTCCGCGCGCCCAATTTTGCCTACAGAAGACTCCACCTCGGGGATGGATGCGATTGCTTGGTCCAGAAGGCTCACCATTTCCAACGCCTGCTGCATCGAGGCATGCGGAGGGGTTGTTGGCATGTAAAGAAAACTTCCCTCATCCAGAGATGGCATGAATTCCTTTCCAAAGCCGGGAAGCATCTCGCTTCCGTTGCTCCAAAAGGATGTGCGGTAAGTCGATTCTCGCGCAACCCCAACCTTTTCCAATGTAGTTGGCAAAAAGGCGAAGACTTTGTCGAAGCCAATCCATGCGCTTGTGCCAAACAAAGCGATGGTCATTGGCAAGCTGAGGAAAAGAATTTTGTGCTGCAAGCACCATCGTAAGACGCGCGGGTACGCAATCCTCACCAGCCAAAAGAAACCGACTAGGAGACCCATGGTGATGGCCACGAACAGGAAATTGGAGACCGTTCGATCAACTCCGAGTGGCTGCCAGCGAGAGCTAAGGAGGACCACCAGCCACAGTGCTGCAAAAATAATGGCCACGGTGTGGGGCAAAAAGGCAAAACGCCCAAGCCATTTGCGGGCGAGACCTTTCCAGCGTTCCATGCGTGGCGAGGATTCATGGCGGCTGCGGAAAATAATAAGCGCAATCGCTGGAATGAGCATCAGTGCGACCACGATAGAGGCGCCAAGAGTGAACGTTTTTGTAAACGCCAGTGGCTTGAACAGCTTGCCCTCGGCTCCCGTCATGACAAAAACGGGCAAGAAGCCAAGGATGGTCGTCGTCACTGCGGTCATGACGGCGCCACCAACCTCGACGGCAGCGTAGTGCACCGATTGGCGGCGAGTTTCACCTTCGGGCGCGGATTTGAGTCGCTGCACAATGTTTTCGCACAGGACAATCCCCATGTCTGCGATGGTGCCAATCGCAATGGCAATCCCCGACAATGCCACAATGTTGGCGTCGATATCAAAAACTTTCATCAGCACGAAAGCGCCAAGCACGGTCACTGGCAACGATATGCCCACGAGCAACGCCGCACGTAGTCGAACCATCAGCAGAAGGATGACAATCATCGTGACAATGATCTGAAGAGTTAGTGCCTCCTCTAGCGTGCCGAGAGTCTCATGAATGAGGCCGGTTCGGTCATAGAAGGGGACCACCGTGATTTGGCTGACGGTGCCGTCGGGGAGTGTGATCTTAGGAAGGCTTGGTGCGATGCGTTCGATCTCGGCCTTGACACGATCCAATACCTCCAGCGGGTTGGTGCCGTAACGCACCGTGACCACACCACCGACGACTTCGTGCCCATTCTTGTCCAGGGCACCGCGCCGCGGGGCGGGGCCGAGAGAGACATGAGCGACATCGGCCACACGCAAGGGTGTGCCATCGCGAGCGCGAATCGGAGATTTGGCGATGTCCGCAGGGCTTGTGATCCACCCCTTGCCGCGAAGGATGTACTCCACCCGATTGAACTCGAGGACGCCTGCGCCGGTTTCAGTATTAGCGCCACGGACCGCTTGTTGGACCTCCTTGAGGTCTACATCAAAGGCATGCAGGGCATCGGGATCGACCTCGACGGTGTACTCTCGCTCAAAGCCACCAATACTCGCAACTTCACTGACGCCAGTGACTGCGGTTAGGGCGTAACGCACGGTCCAATCTTGCACCGCACGCAATTCGTCTAGGTCAAATCCACCGGTAGCTTTTCCGGCGCTGTCTTGGCCTTCCAGGGTGTACCAAAACACCTGCCCTAGGCCGGTGGCGTCGGGTCCCAGCGCCGGTTGCACATCGGCCGGCAGAGTCCCGGCCGGCAGGCTGTTCAGCTTCTCGAGGATGCGCGAACGCGACCAGTAGAAATCTACAGATTCCTCAAAAATGATGTAAATCGAACTGAATCCGAAGATGCTGTTGGAGCGAATGGTCTTCACTCCAGGCACGCCGAGCATGGCCACCGTTAGGGGGTAGGTGACTTGATCTTCGACATCGCGCGGGGAATTCCCCGACCATGGTGTGAACACAATCTGTTGGTTCTCGCCAAGGTCCGGGATGGCATCGGCGGGAACCGGGAAATGCGGCAACACGCTATCTTCCTTCGCGCTCGAAAAGGGCGAAACCATGAGGCCACCGACAACGATGGCGGTCAGGAAGAGGAACACGAGCAGACGCTCGCGTAGGACGAAGGTGAGGAAGCGATTCATGAATCTGGCCTACTGCTGTTGCTCGAAGCCAGGGATGGTCATGGTTTCGCTGCCGCACTTCAGCATGCTTGCCCCGTAGTAGGGGTTGCGCGTGCCGTCGCCATGAAAGTCAATCCAATCGGCGCCTCGTTCCAATGCCATCGGGCAATGGAAGATCGCAAGTTCGCGTTCAAGGCCGAGGTAGCCGTAGCGTTTTGCAAGCGCTACCGCCGGTGCTTGCATGCGGTCAAAAACCACGCGCAAGTCGTCTAACTGAATTGCTTTGGCAGCCTCCGCGACCGCGGTGCGGAGGGTCTCCAAATCGCTGGCTGCCGAAGCCGGGATGGCCTCGCCATGAAGCGGGTGAAGGATTACCGTCATGGTCCCGACGACCTTTTGTGCAGCAATCAGGTCATCGCTCGCCATGGCTTCCCCGAGGTCGGTTAGTGCCATCAGCAGCTTGCCATTCTCGCCGCGGAAACGAGCGCTTGTCTCCTCCTGCGGCACGTCTTCCTTGTCGCCCATGGCAGGCATGTCCTCCATGCCTTCGCCTTGAGAGGCGTCGCCCATGCCAGGCATTCCGGCGTGGCCACCGCCACCACCGCCGCCTTTGGGTGCCATCATCGATGGCTTACCGCGCAGTTGGAGCTCACTGTCGATAGTAAAGGCGCCGCGACTGACGACGATTTCTCCTTCTTCCAGGCCCTCTTTGACGACAAAGAAATCGCCGGCGCGTGGGCCAAGGACGATATCGCGCGCTTCGAAAATGGACGCGCCGTGCAACTCTTCTCCCGGCCTCTGCACGAAGACGATGGCGCGATCGCCAGTCAATAGCGGTGCAGAAATCGGGATCAACAGTGGAGGACCTTGGTCCGTCATGTCGACGACATAGCCCAAGCTCTCAGAAGTTTCGAGTGGCATGTCACAGATCGGGCATTCCCCCTCGGAGTCGGTAATGATTTCAGGATGCATGGGGCACATCCACTTCCCGCTAAGATCCACAGGAGCAGGCTCGCCCATGCCATGAACCATGGTTTGCAATTTGGCGCGGACGTACATTTCTGGGCGTAGGCGCCCGTCCCGGTTGTCGATTTCTACGCGAACATGAACGGTGCGTGTAGCCGGATCAAGGACGGGGTCCAAAAAAGTAATCTCTCCGCGAAAGGATTCGCCTGGCCATGCATCCACCTCAAACTGTACTTCCTGTCCATAACGAACCCAGGGTAGATCCGATTCATAGACATCCAACTCGAGCCAGAGTTGTTCCAAATCGGCAATGGTGTACAGCGGAGCGCCTTCCACGACATATTGTCCCTCAACTGCATTGCGGTGGATGACCGTGCCGCCAATGGGGGCATTCAGGGTAATTTGTTCTGAGGGCTCACCCTTCTCCACGATCTCGACCATCTGCTCTTCGGTGAGGCCATATAGGGCCAATTTTTTTCGCGCGGCCACCACCGTCGAGTGAGAGATTTTTTGCAAAGATTCGTCTAGGTTGCCGGCAAAGCGGCGAGCCGATTCCACGGCAACAATCAGTTCTTCCTGTGCATGAAAAAGCTGCGGTGAATAGATCTCGGCCATGTGGTCGCCCGCGCGTACTTTTAGACCGGTGTAGTCCACGTAAAGACGATCCAGGCGCCCACCGACCCAGGCAGAGAGAGTGGCAAGTGCAGTTTCATCTACGGCTAATTTCCCCACCAGTCTCACCTCATGAGCTATCTCCCTTCGTTCCACTCGGGTCGTTCGGATTCCAGCAATGGCCTTTTGGCCTTCCTCTAGGCGAAGCGTTCGCGGGCCGTCGGACGAACCACCACCGTGATCGAGTGGGATTAAATCCATGCCACAAAGGGGGCAACTTCCTGGACCTGGCATCTGCACGGAGGGGTGCATAGAGCAGGTCCAAACCTCGGGGCTAGTTTCGACCTGATGGTCCTGTTCATGGGCCATTGCCGCCATGCCCGATTCCGTTCCTCGGTCAGGCGCGGAGTCCGTGGTCACCGGCGTAAAGCAACGACCAATCAAAATGCCGAAGAACAGAACTAACAGGATGGTGGTTGGGCGTGGAAGCAGGGAGAGGAGGTATTTCATCGTTCGGTGTTCTCCTTGATTAGCTGTGAGGCAGGCAGAAGGGCATTGAGGTCGGCGAAGGCAAGGGCAGAATCCGTTCTGGCGCGCACCGTGGCGAGGCGGAAATCGAGGACGACGCGAGCAGCATCGAGCATGTCCTGAAAGGCAGCCTGGCCAGATTGATATGCAACGAGAGTCGTTTCGTAGGTCTGCTCAGCTTTCGGGAGTAATTGCTCCTCAAACAGGGCAACGCGGCGAAGGGCATCTTCGTGGGCTGCCAAAGCTGACTGGAGATCGGCCAAGAGGTTCCATTGCAGTTGCGCTCGCAGCTCTTGGATTTGTCTGCGCTCCGCTAGGGCTTGATGGCGTGCACCTTCGATCGGTGCACGTTGCAGGGGGATTTCGATGGCCAAGGAGATGGCTAAGGCATCATCACCGGAGTCTGGTTGAATGGGATTTCCCTCTCCGATCCAAGTCCAATCTACGCCTAGAGAAAAGTCTGGATAGCCTTCAAATTCGGCTAGGCGCTGGGCCTCGCGAGCGCCGACGAGGCGGGCTTCGAGAGCGGCGATGCGCGGTGAACCAGCCAGAACCGCTTCCCGTAAAACGCTTTCCTTGGGCAAGTCAAATTCATCCACAAGGCGTAAATCATGCCAAGCTTCGCACGTCACCATGGGCGCCCCGATTGCTGCTTCGAGGATAGACTCCAAAGGCTTTTCGCGTTGCCTGAGGGTGTTCAGCCGATCCGCCATTTTCAGGCGCTCTACTTGTGCGCGGAGAACGTCTGCTTGAGAAACCTTAGCGGACTCATAAAGGCTGAGGGAGACGTCCTCAATATGTTCTAGAAGTGCGACCTGCGCTTCCGTAATGCGCTCGGCTCGAGAAAGGTAAATGCGTTCACTCCATGAGCGAAGGAAGGAGCTTCTGGCTTGGAGCCGGGCATCCTCAACTTTCATGCGTACCCCCTCAGAAAGTGCAAAGGCACGATCCCCGGCAGTCTCTAATTTCCCTGGCCAGGGGAAACTTTGGCTGATGCCTAGGCGCCCATCCATGGGGCCTGTTCGCGTTTCCACCGATTGAAGGTAGCCACCGAGGCTAATCCATGGGTTGGGTAATGAGCTGACCTGAACGACGCGCGATTTCGCTGCCTGCCATTCTTGAAAGGCGGCACGGACGGCAGGATTACTTCCCTCCGCTCGGTGTAATAATCCTTCTACTGATTCTTCGGGTGACCAAGTGGCGATGCCTTCCTCGAGGGGGGGTGCCGGTGGTTGATCTGGCGAGGGAATGCCAGCCCGGGTCGCGCCGCTGGAGGGCAGGCGGGTCGGGGTGATAGGGCCTTGGCAGGCGATTAGGCCAACACAACAAAGGATGGCCGCGAAGGGCGAAGATCGGTAAGGCATGATTTCTAGTCAGAACAAGCGGAAGTCCAGGTGAGCTGGACGGGATTACCGGACATGCAGAAAGCATGAACCGGAAATCGCTCATTCAAATTAGGAATCGTTGACTACGCAATAGCGGGGGCCAAGGTGGCGCACGCGGAGGCCCAGGTTCGATGGCCTTAATGCCATGGCCTGCTTCTGGAGCCTGCGGAAGGCACGCCATACTGGTCAGGGGAGCAAAAGCAACCTTGGGTGCCGGGTCATCGCATGATCGCGGCGCTGGCCTCTCCCTAAGGGGAGCCAAAGGTGCCTTTGCTTCGCAGCAGCAAGTTCGCTCTAATCCTGGGCCAGGAAGCGGTTCGGAGCTCGGATCTTCATGGCTGCAGCAGCAGTCCATGGCAAGATTGGCTTGCATTGTCATGCAGTTTTGCGCCGTGCTTACTGCAGCACCCAAGCCGCTTGGTAGCAGCAAGAGAAGCATCAGGAACAGGGCGCGAAGTCGCATGACTAAAGTATAGACTAGGAATAGAGACTCATAATCCCCGAATACCAGCAAATTCTTCCTTGCTACCCTAGGGTACGTCCCTAACAGCCACATTTCGTTGCCCTGCATGCTTATCTACCTTCTTGTCCTTGCCCTCCCACAAACAGAGCCTGCCTCGCCTTCTCCATTAACCTGGTCCTTTCCCGAGGTGCAACTGGAGTTGACCTTGCCTGCAGAGGTAACGGTGGTGTCCGAGCAAAAGCTGGAGGACAGCATGACTCTCCAACGCTGGAAAACGAACTATGGGAAGTATGCACTTGGCTTCGAACTGGTCGTGGTGCCGCGCAAAGAGTGGGGTTTGCGAGACCCATTCGATGTCCTGGAGAACATTGCCTACAACCGGCGCTTAGATCCGAAGCAGCTGGCCTTTCGCTTTGAAGAACAGCAGGTCTTGCAAGGCCCACTAGGGCCGGTGCCTTTTGCTGCCGGCGCTACCGCAGGCATCTGGAATGTCACCGAGCGCATCGGCACCGAGTTCTTTGTCGCTGGCCTCACCGAGAACAAGGGCTATTCGATTCGTGGGCGTTGTACTCCAACTCCGGACAAGAAAACCCGCGCAGCCATCTTTGCGCTGTTCCAAGAAGGGATTCGCTTTACCGGCAAGGTCGAGGACCCGAGTTGGACCGAAGAGGAAGCTCTGGCACGGTGGGAGCGTGACCGCCCCGAAGACCTTGCTGGCGAGATGAAAATCTATCGCACCAAGCACTACATCATCTTTACCAACTCCAGCAGTGGTAAAAAGTTCGCGGCCAAGATGGAAGAGTGTTACGAAGCGATTCAGGAAACTTTTCCCTTCCCGGAAATTCCTAACCGGCGCTTGATGCCGGTGTTCCTCTTTCGCACGAAAGAGGAGTACATCGACTACTACGCAAAGATTGCCAACATCTCGAAGAAGTCGGCGGCTAATTCGAAAGGCCATGCTTGGCGCGATTACTACGCCACTTATTACGACTCTCCTGTAGACCCAGTCCATATTCACGAAGCCACCCACCAAATCTTCAGCAACCGCCTCAAGCTTAGCGGCGGTGGATCGTGGTTCCAGGAAGGGGTCGCGGAGTACATGTCGACCAAAAAGAATGAGCGCAAGGGCTTTGCGCGGACCGCCGCGCGCAAGGGGGGCTTCACTGCCTTCCGCGAGTTTGTGACCATCCCGAGTCTGTTGCAATCTGGCGGGAAGTCGAAGACCGGAGAGAATCTCGCCCACAATCACTATCTGCAGGCGGCGAGCATGATCGATTTCCTGCGCAATTCAAAGTTCGGCAAACCCCATTTCGACGCCTTCCTCAAGAGCGTCGGTCGGGTCAGGCGGGGCGATGTCGTCGCGATCGAAGCCGCAATCCAGAAGATCTATGAGGTGGATTTGACCGGACTCGAGGCCGAATGGATCGAATACTGGGATTAGTGAGCCCACGGAAGAGGGCCAAGGCTCTACCCTCGGCAGACAAAGTTCCCAACGCGAACCCTTTTAGCGCGTTGGCGAGACAACGTCATGCTCCCCCCAATTGCCCTCATGCTTCCCCTCCTGGCGCCAGCTTTGGCCCAGGACTCTTCCGACCCGGTTCCGGCCGGCATGCTGCGATACCCCGATGTGAGTTCGACTCATATTGTATTCAGTTATGCCAACGACTTGTGGCTGGTGCCACGAGACGGCGGAGTGGCCACACCTTTGGTTTCCCCGGCAGGCCCCGAGCGCTTCCCGCGCTTTAGTGCCGATGGCCAGGCGGTGGCCTTTGTCGGCAACTACGAAGGCGATACCGACCTCTACACGATTTCCTTAGCCGGTGGCTTTGCGGAACGGGTTACGCACCATCCGGCCAATGAAACTTTGTGCGAATGGATGCCCAATGGTGATTTACTGTACTTTGCCAATGGCCAAGCCGGCTTGCAGCGCCAAGCGCAGGTGTTCACGGTGTCTTCGATTGGTGGTATGCCGACTACATTGCCGATCCCATACGGCACCTTTAGTTCCATCGACGAAAGTGGAACTTGGTTGGCTTACACGCCGCGCACGCGGGATAACCGCACCTGGAAACGCTATCGCGGTGGTCTGGCCACCGACATTTGGCTGTTCAACCTGAAGGACCACAGTGCCAAGAAAGTGACCGATTGGGAAGGCACCGACACCCAGCCCATGTGGTGGAAAGGCAAGTTGTATTACCTTTCCGATGCCGGCCCGGCAAACCGCATGAACATTTGGCGCTTAGATCCAGATGGCGGAGCGCCCAAGCAAATCACCAAGTTTGCGGACAACGACATCAAATGGCCCAGCATGGGCCCAGGCAGGCGCGGTCAAGGCGAAATCGTCTTCCAGTTGGGGCATGACCTCAAGCTGCTAGACCTGAAGAGTGGTAAGGACACCACTGTGGAAGTCGTGGTTCCTGGTGAGCGCTCGAACCTGCGTCCGCGCACGGTCGATGCCGCCAAGTTCATTTCCTCTTGGACTGTCAGCCCCAACGCCAAGCGCGCTGCGGTTTCTGCTCGCGGCGATATCTGGTCCTTGCCCTCCGAAAAGGGAGTTCCCGTCAACCTGACCCATAGCAATGGCACTGCCGAGCGCTCCCCGGAATGGAGCCCTGATGGCCAATGGATTGCCTACTTCTCAGATCAAAGCGGGGAGTACGAGTTATGGATGACGCAGTCCGATGGCCGCGGAGAAACCAAGCAGCTCACCAACGCTGGCGGCGTGTTCAAGCTGGGCATGCTGTGGTCGCCCGATTCACAATCGATTGCCTATGTCGACAGCGACGGCACCCTGCACCTCTATGACTTGGAGAGCAACACCACCAAAGTGGTCGATACCAGCCCCTTCGGGTTCTGGATTGGCAGCATTGGCGGTGTTGATTGGTCTGTGGATAGCCGTTGGTTGACCTACTCCCGTGCCGCCGATGACAACGCCCAGACTTCGATCTGGATTTACGACACCACTAGCGGTGAAAGCCAACAGGTGACCAGCGGCTTCTTTGCTGACAACAGCCCGGCCTTCGATCGCGAAGGCAAGTACCTGTACTACGCCAGTTCGCGCCGGTTCTCGCCAACCTACAGTGACATTGATTCGAGCTTCATCTATGAAGACAGTCAGGTGTTGGTTGCCGTGCCTCTGCAGGCCGAATCCGAGCGTCTTTGGGCTCCCGAGCACGATGTCGTGAGTTGGGATGAAGAAGGTGAAGGGGAAGAGGAAGAGGCAGACGAAGAAGGCGAGGACTCGGAAGAGCAAGAGGCTGCTGAGGGCGATGCTGCCTCCGACGATGGCGTCACCGGCTCTTGGTCTGGAAATCTCAGTGCCGATGTTCTCCCAGAGGACATGCCCATCACCTTCGACTTGGTCCTCAATGCTGACAACAGCCTGAGTGGTAGCGTGACCGCGCCCATGGGTAATGCCAGCGTGGCGAGTGGCAGCTACAACCCAGATTCTGGTGCCGTCACCATGACTCTGGCTACCGATGATGGAGGCTCCGTGAGCATTGAGGCCACCATCGACGCCAATGTCATGGAAGGCAATGGCGTGATTGAGTCCGAGGGACTGGAGTTCACCTTCCGCCTCGAACGCGCCTCCTCTGGTCAAGATGGCGACAGTGACAGCGATGGCGGTTCCGACGAAGTGGCCGAAGAAGTCTTGATTGACTTTGAGAGCTTCGAAGAGCGCGCCTTTGCTCTGCCAGTGACTCATGGCAGCTTCGGCAACTTGGCCGTCAACGATAAGAACCAGTTGCTGTACGTTCGTCGGGGTAGCAGCGGTGGCATCAAGATGCTGGACCTACACGATGACAAGCCTGCCGAGAAGGATGTCAGCGGAGGCGGCGGGTTCATGCTTTCTGCCAATGGCAAGAAGTTGCTCTCCCCACGTGGGCGCGCGGCTTCGATCATGGACGCCAAGGCTGGCGCTTCCGGCAAGAACGTGCCGACCGATGGCATGCAGCTACGGATTGACCCCAGTGTGGAATATCCACAGCTGTTCACCGATGCTTGGCGCATCTTCCGTGACTACTTCTACGACCCGCAAATGCACGGCGTCGATTGGCAGGCGGTGCACGATCACTACGCTGCCATGGTTCCCTTCTGCTCGAGTCGAGAAGACCTGACCTACTTGATTGGCGAGGTCATCGCCGAGGCAAACGTCGGCCACGCCTACCTGTCGGGCAATGGCGATGGTTCTCCAAACGGACCTTCGACCAACGTTGGCATGCTTGGTGTGGATTATGAGTTGAACAACGGTGCCTACCAAATCGCGCGCATCATTCGTGGTGCCGCCTGGGACACCGATGCGATCGGACCACTTTCCGCCGCCGGTGTCGATGTCAACGAAGGCGACTTCCTTCTTGCCGTCAATGGTCGTCCGCTCGACCCAACCCAAGATCCTTGGGCCGCCTTCGTCGGCCTAGGCGGGAAAGAGGTCGTGCTTACGGTGAGCGCCGAACCGACCATGACTGACGACGCTCGCGAAGTCATCGTGAAGACGCTGACCAATGACAGCAATCTGCGCTACCGCGCGTGGATTGAAAAGAACCGTCGTTACGTCGAGGAAATGAGTGGTGGCCGCTTGGGTTACATCTACGTTCCTGACACCGGCGTGAATGGGCAGAACAACTTGTTCCGCCAGTTCTACGGTCAGATTCTCAAAGACGGTCTGATCATTGACGAGCGTTGGAATGGTGGCGGGCAAATCCCCACGCGTTTCATCGAGCTACTCAACCGCCCTGTAACCAACTACTGGGCAACCCGAGGAGCCAAGGATATTCACTGGCCACCGGATTCGCACCAGGGCTTGAAGTGCATGCTCATCAACGAAGATGCCGGCTCCGGTGGCGACGCTTTCCCGTCGTACTTCCGCCAAGCTGGCCTCGGCAAGTTGATTGGCCGCCGCACTTGGGGTGGATTGGTCGGTATCTCCGGCAACCCCGGCCTGATTGATGGTGGCGGCATTACCGTGCCGACTTTCGCCTTCTACGACAACGATGGCACCTGGGGTATCGAAGGCCACGGCGTCGATCCAGACATTGAAGTCATGGATGATCCCTCGAAGATGGTCGATGGCGGAGATCCTCAACTCGATGTTGCCATCGAACACATGATGGAGCGTTTGGCGACCGAAGCCTATCGCGCACCGAAACGCCCGGCTTACCCGGACCGTAGCGGTTTGGGTGTGACAGAGGAAGACAAGTAGGCCAACTTGCCAGGGAAAAGGAATCGGGTCTGGGCATTTCTGCCCAGACCCGATTGTTATTCACAGAGAAAGAAAGCGTTCAGCTCTTAGAAGCGCCAGACCGGCGCTCGCGCTTCACACTTCAGCCATAAGGCTTGGTGTTGGTCGTGGTGACCAAGCGGTTGGCCTTGATGGCCTCGACCGTTTCGGAAACGTAGTTACGGTAGTCCTTTTCTTCCTTCTTCAGGCGCATATCGTTATCGAGCGCACCGGAGTAACGCACGATACCTTTGCCATCGATGACAAACATATGCGGGGTGGTCTTCGCCTGGAAGCGGTCAGCAATCTTGTTGCCCGGATCCACGAACATGCGGAAGTTGATCTTCTTGTCCTTCATGTAGTTGCGGATGGTGGCATAAGGCTTGATTGGGTTGCCGTCCTTGTCGACACCTTTGGGCTTGGCATCGGCCAGCTCATTTTTGTCGCTGTTGATGGCAATGAAGACGACATCCTTATCACCTTCGAACTCCTTGGCCATAGTCTTGAGGCGTTCCACGGTGGCCGTGATGGCTGGGCAATGGATGGCATACCAGGTCACGACCACGGTCTTACCGCGGAGCTCTTTCATGGACAGAGTCTTGCCATCGAGATCAGTCAGGACCAGGTCAGTAGGGACCTGTGTGCCAACGGTGTAAACCGTGGGCTTCTTGACTTCTTTCGCGGCGTCTTCGGCCGGAGCTTGCACCGGGGTCGGTTTGACCTCCTGTGCTGTGGCGGCACTTGTGAGGGCGCCAGCCATGAGAATAGGGAGAAGAATCGCTTTCATCATCCAGTATCGTAGGTCAGGAATTGACAGTTGAGAAATTCTATTCAAGAATTCTCCACAGAAAAGGCACGGTTTTGCCTGTTTGCACATCTTCCCAGCCCTGCAGACGATCCCAGGTGCTTGCCGAGTCCTCGCTCAAGGGGTCGAGAAGCTGCGCTGCAACCCGGCCTAAGGGTTGATGAGCAGAAATCCACAGGGCATCGGCGGGGGCAGCTTTTTCCGCAGACCGCCACTGGCCTTCTAGCTTCAGCTCAAAATGGCCCTGAAACAGGACGCCTTCGCGATGACAGGCGCTGATTTCAAAGACTTCGAGCTGGCCCTGGACTTGTTGGCTCCACGCCTCGGATTGCACGCCATGCCAATCGAGGAGATCGCGCATTTCTTGGCTCGGTTGCCGCAGTAGCCATCCCAAGGGTGGCGAGTTTTGCTGTTGCGACACAAAACCCAATCGCGTGGCCATGGCCACCGATTCATAACTCTCATCGGCAATCCGGCGCACGCCGAGGTCGTCGGGCAACTCCACTTCCTGGACACTGCCGACCAACACATCTTGAGTGATGGATTCGCCAAGCAGGCTGTCATGGCCAAACTGCCACGTGCCTGCTGCAGTTTTCGCATCGGCAGTGGCAAGTAGAGTGCGAATCTGATCTCGATCCGCAACGGCTTGTTCCAAAACCGTCAAGACAAAGGCGCGCGTGGCCGCAATGCGGGTCTGGAAATCCACATAGCTATAGGCTTCCGACAGCACGCTCAGGCGATTACGCAAGCCCATGTAGTTGGTGCCAAAGCGGGGGCGATGGTCATAGGTCACCCATTCCCGCGGCTCGGTGTCGGTAAAGTTGCCGTAATCCAATGTGCGAAAGCCATGCGCATGCTCCATTTTCTCGCGCACGCTGGGCAGAAAGCTTTGGCGCGCAAAGCGGTTGATGTCTGCGTCGACATTTGTGCTCAACGACGGCGAATAGGTCAGGTGATAGCCGTGATAGGATCCGTTCGTGGTATGCAAATCCATAAACAGGTGCGGATCGTAGACATTCATCAGGCCAAGCAGTGCACGAGTTTCCGGCGCCTCCACTTTCAGGAAATCCCGATTCAGATCCAGTTCTTGTGCATTGGCGCGCGTGCCGACGCCCTCGATCGGTCCATTTTGCGTGGCGCGGTTGGCGCGGTCGAAGCGCTCGTTGCCATCGGCGTTGTACACCGGCACAAACATAAGGACCGCGTAGCGCAACAACTCTTCATGTTGGCCAAGCGCAATCTCGCGCAAAAGCATTTGCACCGCCTCTTTGCCTTCGACTTCACCGGCATGAATGTTGGCATTGACCAGTAAGCGCAACTTGCCTGAAGCCAAAACCTCTTGGGCAGTGTGCAGCGGAGGGTTGGCTGCAATCACCAGAGTCATGTCACGGCCTTCGTGAGTTTTTCCAAAGGTCGCAACTTGCAGGAGCCCTCCCTGCGGCAAAGCGGGGAGTTGGGCCAAGAAATGCTGCACTTCCTCGACCGAAGAAGTGCGCGCTCCCTGGCTAGTCTCCGCCGCAGTTTGCGGGGCTTTGGCATGGTCAGACTTCGGCATGGTGCAGGCGGTAAACAGGAGTGCAATGAGGAGGATGCGTGAATCCACCTTGGCCATGCTACGGCGGGGGCACTTTCTAGGACACTAGAAGAGAGCTCGTGCGCACCAGGGCGTCGACGGTTTCCTGCAGGCGAATCGCCATGCCCTCGTCGGCAAGGCTTCCGTCCTCGGCGAAAGCTTGAAAGCCGCCGCCAACAGCCAGATCGGCTGGCACCACATGGACACCAATTCCGGAAAGGATGGAACGGACATGGACCAAGCCACGCATGCCCCCAAGTGCCCCTGGAGAAGTCGCCACCAAGGCGGCGACCTTCCCGCGGTAGGCGACGAGGCCTTCGTCGACGCCGCCTCCTGGACGGGAAGTCCAATCCAGAGCATTTTTCAAAAGCGGGGTAATCGAGCCGTTGTATTCGGGGCAGGCGAAGAGGAAGCCATCTGCGGCAATCATTTTTTCGCGCAAGGCGCTGGCCGCTTGCGGGAAAGCTTCGGCTTCCAAATCGCCGTCATAAAGCGGCATTGGGTAGTCAGCGAGGTCGATGAGATCGACTTCCGCGCCAAGAGATCGGGCCACTTGCGCCGCTGCAGCGGCCAGCTTCTTGTTTAAGGAATCGCGACGGGCACTGCCGGCGAACATGAGGAGGCGAGGAGGATTCATGATTTCTTAAGGAATTTCACCAAGCTAAGCGAACCGCCGCCGGTGAGGGCGAGGGCGAAGAGGAACATGGCTAGGCTCAAGGGATACTCGCGCTCGGTCACACCACTGTGAGAGAGGAAGCCACCAACCAGTAGGGTAAATCCAGCTGGGATTGCGGCTAAGCGCACAAATACGCCAGCCAGAAGTGCGATGCCGCCAAAGAATTCAGCTGCTGCCGCAAGGAAAGCGCTGACCGAGGGCATCGGTACGCCCATGCTGCCGAGGTAGGCGCCGAAGCCAGAAAGGCCTGGGCCATCCCAGACGCCAAACATCTTTTGCGCGCCATGGTGAATGAGAATGAAGGCCAGGGTGAGGCGCATCAGAAGCAGGCCCCAATCGAGCCCTGTGAGGTGTGTGTGTTTCGACATGCCCTCAGCTTAGGCTGGAACAAAAAGAAGACAATCCCTCGAAATAGGGTCAGATTGTCTCGATAATGAAGCAAGTCATGGACCTCGAAGCCCTCAGTTACTTTGGTCAGGTGCTCCAGTCGGGCAGCTTCAGTGCAGCTGCCCGAGAGATGGGAATCCCGCGCCAGCGCGTCCACCGCAGGGTGGCTGCGCTCGAGAGAGACCTTGGATTGCGCCTGCTCGATCGCACCACGCGAAGCTTGAGGCCAACCTCCGCAGGTCGGCGAATGTTCTCACATGCTTTGCGCATCTTGGAAGAAAGTCACGCCGCCAAGGCTGCCCTGCGAGGGGTGAAGGACCACCCTTCGGGGACCTTTCGCGTCACTTCGACGCCCATCTTCGGTGAGATGGTGTTGGCGCCGGTAATTCACGATTTCCTCCAATCGTGGCCGGAGACTCGTGTGGAAGCTCTGTTCACGATGGAGCCTGAGCCGCTCCTCGAGCGCAACCTAGATTTGGCGATTCGCTTTGGCAGGCTGCAAGATTCGAGTTTGATTTCTAAGCCGCTGGGTGTAACCCAACTGCGATGGGTGGCGCACCCCGACTATTTGGCAGAACATGGCACGCCAAAGAGCCTCGATGATTTAGGCGACCACGAGGTGCTGACCTTCAATCGTCGGCCCGGCCAAGAACCTGCTTGGTCGTGGTCACCCAAAACTACCCAGGCTGCCCTGAGCTCTCGCTTCAGTTGCACCTTGGAAACAGTCATCTTGCGGTCTTGCCTGAAGGGATTGGGGGTTGCTCTTCTCGCAAGCGCGCTTGCCCGACCCCATTTAGAAGCCGGCGACCTCGTAGAAGTGCTTGAGAAACATCGCTCGCCGCAAGGTGAGTTCCACGCCGTGTATTCCGGGCGGCTTTCCGGCAACCCCACGCTGCAGGCCTTTTTGGAAACACTGGAAGCGCATCTCAAGAAATCCCCTTGGTGTGAGGAGTAGAATCACTGGAGTCCATGAGCAACAAATGTCTCCCCCTGGCCGTCCTGGCTACATCACTCTGGTGCAGCAGTACGCTTTCCGCGCAATCCGGCGGGATTGAAACCCTCACCGGAGAAATGCTGTTTACAGGAGGCTCGCGCATTTCCGTCAGTCATCTCCACCGTGAAGGCAGTGGTTTGCAGGCCGGATCGAGTTCGGTTTTTGACCCACTCGACCAAAGCTACAGCGAAGACCGCACCACCTTTGGTTTTGATTACGGCATTACATCGCGCTTTGGCTTTACCGCATTGCTGCCGATGGTGCAGAAGAGTCGCGACCGCGGCGCCACCACCACCGAAAGTTCTGGGCTCGGTGACCTCTCGATTTTATTCAAGTGGTTGGTGGCGCATGACTATTGGGAGCGCTCCGGCTGGCATGTCGCGGCTGCGATTGGCACTGAACTTCCTACCGGAGAAACCGACGTCCGCGATGCCGGCGTGTTGGTCAGCCCAGGCATGCAGCCCGGCTCTGGCTCCTGGGACCCCTTTGTTTCTCTGTCCGCCAACTTGGAGTTGGATCGTTGGCGCTTCGATGCCATCGCCCTATACAAGGACAATCACAGCGGCACCCAACAATGGGAAAACGGAGATTCCTTGGCCTTGGATTTTGTCGGCGCTTATCGATTCCTGCATAAGCAATATCCTGGCCCAAGCGCCAACGTCAAATTGGGTTTGCTTTACCGCGATCAAGCACAAGCTACTTCCATGGGCGTGCCGGTGGTGAGCTCCGGCAGTGAGCTATGGCTGGGTAAATTTGGCCTCGCTTGGCACCCGCAGCCACAATGGGATATCGGCTTCAGCCTTGACGTGCCCTTGTCCTCAACCTACGGTGGCCTGCAAGTGCCGTTCGATTACCAAGTCTCCTTGTCTGTCGGTTTACGCTTTTAATCATGTTCCGCATCTTCACCCTGCTTGCCAGTTTGGCCGTGCTTGGCGCGGCGTCCTGCAGTCTCGCACCCGACACAGCCTGGGATTCAGGAGATCCCTTTGCCAAGGTGCGTCTCCTGTTCGAAAGCTGAATATGAAACGATAAGGCTTTCGGATTAGAGAAAGCCTTACGGCGCCAGGCTGGTGCCGACACCATTTACCTCGATACCGTCGATAGCTATGCGCACTACGCACTGCGCGAGCCACAGACGATTGATTTTGCTGACATGGAGCGTGCCGCATTCGATGCCGCCTATGTCATCACGGAGATTCGCCTCGACCTTTCCGGTGAGGTCGTGACTCATGCTTGTGACCAGTGCAATGGCGCTGAGCGTCAGTTCTTGCGCTTGGAAACCGGCCAGGAGCTGGAATTGCGCGGCGCTAGTGCTGAGGCTGGAATGCAAGACATCCGAGGCGTCGTGATTGGTTGGGATCGTGAGCATCCACGCTTGAGTGTGCAGTAAATCCTTGCGCAAACACCGGTCTCTTTTGGCGCTCTTGATTCTGAGTGCCCTGGCCTCCTGCGCGCAGCCGGGCATTCAGTCGCTTCCTTTTGCCGACACCTCCGATACGTCTTTACACCCGCGCTGGACCGAAGGCGAAGTAACTGGGGTAACTCCGGAGCATTACGTTCTTTCGCTGGGCCGGGATCCGGCAAGTGAACGGGCGGGGAGTCTGCGTTTTGAAGGCGAAGCTCCCGGTGTTTATCACACCGTTTGGACCACCCTGCCTTTGCCCGAACAGCGTGCGGCAGCCTTGTTGCTAGAGGTGGAGTGGGAGCAGTACCAAGAGGGCTCCACTGGCCAACCCTTTGTTTGGGTGCGCATGGATCGCGGCAAGGAAGTCCTCGGCATGGTCGATAGTCGCGATTTGCCGCAAGCAGAGTCAGGTACGTGGAGCGACTTCACCTTAAAGGTGCCGATTCCGCGCGAGGCCGAGGAGTTGGTTCTTGGCGTCGGCCTATTGGGAACGGGAGTTGCTCAGTTTGGCGGCTTGCGCGCCAGCTTGGGCGGCAGCGGGTACTCCGCGCCGGCAAGTCCAGAAGCGGCGGCCTATCTTGACGACTTCCTTGGGATTGTCGAAAGCCAAGCCATGATGCGCGAGCAGGTGGACTGGCCGCAAATGCGCAAAGACCTGCACTCCTTGACTCGCGGCGCCAAGACCACCGCCGATACTTACCCGGCCATCCGCTTTTGTCTGAGCGCACTGCAAGATCGCCACAGTCGTTTGCTGACGCCGGCGTACATCTCCGCTTACGATCCGGTCGTGGAAAAGGATGGCTCCACCAGCCCGGCGCCGATGCTGTTGCCGGAGTGGGAACGCTTAGAGGGGGATATTGGTTATCTCTGGCTTCCCGGGCACCTTTCTTTCGATGACGAGAGTCCGCTCCGCTTTGCCGCCGAGATTGCTCGGGGTGTGAATGATTTTCAGGGCTGTCGCGGCATCGTGTTAGATCTGCGCCAAAATGGCGGCGGCAACATGTGGCCGATGCTTGCCGGATTAGGCCCACTGCTTGGCGCGGAAGTTGTGGGCAGTTTTGATTATCTCGACGGCAGTTCCGATCTCTGGTGGTATCGCAACAGCGAAGCCGGGCAGGGAGACTACCCGGGTACCAAAGTGAATCCTCCGCACGAGGTCAGCTTTGCCAAAGACCTGCCGATCGCCATCCTGACTTCGCGCTGGACCGGCAGTTCCGGTGAAGCCACTTTGGTCGCTTTCCTTGGTCGCCCCAACGTGCGCACCTTTGGCCAACCGACAACCGGACTCTCCACAGGCAACTCGTCCATTCCCTTGGCCGACGGCGCGATACTGCTCTTGACCACCAGCGTCTACGCCGACCGCACCGGCAAGCAATACGGCAACAAGATCCAGCCCGACGTCGAAGTGCCCGCGCAGTCCGCCTCAGGCGAAGAAGACCACGCATTGGTGGCTGCCATAGAGTGGCTCTCGTCTTAGCCTCGGTCTAGCTCCGCTCTGCTTGCCCTTACAGACATGATTCAACCCTTACTTTCCCTTCTGCTCCTTGCCCTGCCGATCCAGACCGAACAGGTCCAGGATCTGAGCAAGCTTGAACAACTTGTTGCCTCGTTGGTTGCCGAGGAGGAAATCGTCGGCGCGGAATTGCTCGTGATGAAAGGGGGAGCGCCCATTCTTCATGAGGCCTATGGATGGCGCGACCAAGAAAGCGAAACCAAGTTGACCCCGGACAGTGTGTTTTGCGTTCGTTCGATGACGAAGCCACTCATCGGAACCTCGATTTTGATGCTGATTGAAGAGGGCAAAATTGCGCTGGACGACCGCGTATCGAATTTCTTGCCCGCCTTCGAGGCTGAGTCCACGCGCGACATCACCATCGAACAATTGCTGACTCACACCAGTGGCATGTCGATGTCGATGATCATGACCGCTGACTTAAAGGCGATTGACGGTATCCAGGCCGTGGCGATGATGGGTGCCGGGGGAGAGTTGCTTTCGGAGCCGGGAACCGAATTTCACTACAGCGATCAGGGCACGGACACCTTGACCGCCGTGGTTGAGGTCGTCAGCGGAATGCCCGCCGCCGACTTTGTCACCACTCGAATCCTGGAGCCTTTGGGCATGAAGGATAGTGTCTGTGTGATGGATGAGGGGAATCCCTTGCGCGCGCGTGGCGTGAGCAAATATGTAGGCTCCAAGGAGAACTGGACCCGCTTTTGGGACCCGAGTCAGCCACCCTTATTTCCTTTCTTCCTCGGCTCGCAGGGTTTGTATTCCACGGCGGCAGATTATGCCCGCTTTATGGCGTTCTGGAAGAATCACGGCGTCGTCGATGGCGTTGCGCTGCTGAATTCTGACCTTATGAAAAAGGCCTTGGTGCCAAGCCCGTTTTCTTCCGGCTCACCAAGTGAAATTCCAAGCCTGACCTTCGGCTATGGCTACCTGATGACCGTCTTGTCCAGAGAAAATGCCGACGACCCGACCAAGGCTCCTGAAGTCGTGGTCTTTGGTCACAATGGTTCCGATGGCACCCATGCCTGGGTCTTCCCTGAGCAAGACGTCATGGTGTTTTACTTCACCCAATCGCGCGGGACGCAAACCGGAATGCGCGTCGGCGAAGTGCTCGCAGAGTTATTCCTAGGGATTATCCCTGCCGAAGAGCAAGCTCAGCCACCCTTGGAGGAATACCTCGGCTACTACTGGGAGCACGATGATGACTCCTATCGTGCGATGGTGCGTGATGGGGAAGGGCTTGCGCTAGAGATTCATGGCAAGGGAATCGTGCCATTGGGTTACCTCGGCAATGACCGCTGGAAGCTACTCCCGAACCCCAGTGAAATCATTACATTCGATCGCTCTGCCGACGGCGAGATCAGTGGCTTTTCTAGCGGAGATCACCACGAGTTCCGCTTTACGCCATCGGCGGACCTGCCCAGTGTGGAGGAACTCGCTAGAACCATTGCCAAAACTCATCGTATAGATTTACTGGAATCGCTTGGGCCAATGCGAACGGAAGGCGAGATTGACCTGCGCACCATGCAAGCGACGGGGTCATTTTCCAATACCTATGCCTGGCCCAACCAATTTCGTAGCGATGGAAGCGTCAATGGCTCCTTTGAGAGCGCGGCTTTCGATGGCAAAGTCGCGCGCTACCAATCATCTACGGTTTCCGCCCAGGTCCTGGATGGTTTGCGAGAGGAACAACAGCGCTTGGATAGTTATTTTGCTCGGTTCGGAGATTGGAGCCAATGGCACGAGAAAATGCAGGTCATCCAACGTCTGGAGCGAGGAGGCAAAACCCTTTATCTGGTCCGTGCCGGTGACACCTCTGCACCAGCTCCCACCTATTTCGTCGATGCAGAGAGCGGACGAGTCTTGGGCGAGGACGTGGTCAAGCTCATGGACGGCATGGGCATGATGGGCCTGCGCATCCGCTTCGATGATTTTCGCGATGTCTCCGGAATGCTGCTTCCCCACAAAACTCAGATTCGCTTCGCCAACCCCATGATTGGCAGCATTTACTCCACGGTGACATCCGTCGACCTTGGCGTTGAAGTGGCTGAAGGGTTTTTTCAGCTAGCGGATTGACCAGGAGGGGGACTTTGCAGTGGATGCGCTCAAAGTCTTCGGTCGAATGAGTTCAAGAATTCCGCTCGGCGATGGCCTTCTCCATCGCGTCTAGTTGTTCTTGGGGAAGCTCTAAGTAGATGATTTGAGGCTCGGTGGTGTCTTCAATGATTACTTCTAGAGGACTGCCAGGGTCAGAAACGGGAATGCCAACCGATTCGATGCCTCCATAGCCATTTTGCCCAAGCCCTGCAAAGTCATAGGCGTACAACTCACATTGATATTTCCCAGGGAATGGCGGCCTAACGATACCGCGGTGCAGGTTCCAGGAAATGGTCATGCTGGTGAAGGGTCGGTCTGTCTCCATGCTGGTCAATGTTGCATGGACTCCCCAGCCCGGTGGGAATTTGGGGATTGGCTTTAACTTGAGCTTTACAGGCAATCCTGGCTCTAACACAACCTTCATGCCATCTTTGGGATTGTCCACTCTCACCCATTTTGTGTTTCTGCCTCCGATGTAAATCGGTGGAGGATCCCCAAATAGGGTGAGTGCAATGGCGCCATCATGTTCATTTCCTTGCCAACGCCCATCTTCATCTTGTGCATGGAGAAACAAGGGGGCTTCGCCATCCTGGTCAGTCACATGAATGGTGACAAAGGTGACTTTGCCAGCTAAATCAAACACACCAAGGTCATGTAATCCTCCTTCAGGCCCAAGTTCAAACTCATGGCGAAAGCCAGTGATGTCTTCTGAAATCAGAGCATATTTCCCAGGAGGAAAATCATCAGAAAAGGAGAATTCACCGCCTCCATCCGCGCGTGCACGGTCAAAAGGCAATCGTTGGCTGGAGTCTGCGCCAATGATTCTCATCGTGATGGAGTTTGGCTGTGGTTCCCCAAGCCAAATCGACCCGTGCATTCTCCAGCCAGGAAGTAGAGACAAATCGACGTTGCCCGTGACAGTCGGTAAGCCAACTTGTTGAGGCAGATAGCCCTCGGCATCGACGAATAGCATTAAGTCAGGTTCCAGTCGGAAGGCGTTCAGCCCGAACTCTCCATTTTCATCCGTGTATCCCACAATCAAGGGGGGTGGACCAAAGGTGAAATCGATTGGGGTATCGGGATTTCCCTGCATGAGCGCGATCTTGGCATGGGCAATGGGATCGCCTGTTTGCGTCGTGACCCGACCGTAGGCAATCGGCAATGGCTGGTGAATCTCGATTGCTCCCAGATCTGGCTCGCCACCTTGGAGATAGGCACTGATGTCTATTTCAGCACCAAGCATGGGTTGACTCACATTGGCTGGATAGGTCACCACCAGGATGACCTTTCTCCCTGGTTTCCAATCTGCCTCCGGAGTGAAGGAAAAATTTCCTGAGCCGTCGGTGAGAAAGGTGCCCTTGGCAATGTCCCAGTTGCGGCCATTTACTTCGCGAATGGCGTAACTTAGCTCCGCACGGTCCACGGTGTGGTCCCCTTCATATTGAATGATGCCACGGAAGGTAGGATTGCTGTCCTGTGGGCTTTGTTCGGCAGCCGTTACATATGGGCACGAGGGGAGAAGCGCACTTGCGCTTAGGCAGCATCCGCTGAATAAGGTTGTTAGCCAGAGCTTTGGCATAAGAGCAGCATAACAACAACAAGAAAGCCCGCTGACGACTAAGTCAGCGGGCTTTGGCACGGCAAACCGCAGGGTTTACATGTGCTTCAGGTCCCAGTCGTAATCGATCTCGTCGGAGAAGGGATCGATGCGGTCCATTTCTTGCCTATTCAGGAAGCTCCCCCGGAAACATAAAATAATCCTGTTTGGGAGGAACTTTCCAGGCAAGGTGGTGGACTTCAATAATCACTTCTTCAATTTCCTCGTTGTTTCCGCGAACGGTAAAGGTTGCTGGGAGGATGATCCCGTCGAAGTCTTGTGGATTTGAAAAATCAATAATAATGCTTCCGTCTTCTTGCAACAATGCATGCCGCGTTCGTTGAGCGTCCTCATCAAATAATGGCTTGCTAAAAAATCTGGAATCAATAGGAGGAAAAATGACTAGCCTAACGGGTCGATATGAGCCGGGACTAAATGCGAATTGATGAACCCATTCTTCGTTTCCAAACCGACGAATGCCTGCCAAGACTAATAGGCCAGCGTCATCAGTAAAGTGGTTCGCCGATGAAAGAGCATTCAGGAAGGTTGGCAAGGCAAGAACTGAAGCAATTTCTTCGCCAAGGATAATGAAGTCATCGATGCCGTCGACCTCCTCTCCGGACCTGAGGAGCCGGGTCTCGACCCATGATCCATTGTTGTCTCTGTGGCCTTTCCAATAACCTTCTGGAGAGGAATAGCCAAACCAGTCTTTTTCAAGTACTGAGGATTGGGTCTCAAGTGAGAACCTAACCATCCCACCATGCCGATCTCTGTAGGAGAGATTTAAATTTATCTCCCTTGGATGCAACCCTCTTTCTCTGACAAAGATTTGGGCTTGGAATCCGTCTATCTTTTCTGGGATTCCCAGCCTCTCTCTGATCTCAGAGAGAAAGGCGTCATGCTCCTTGGAAGGGTCAACTGGGGAGAGATGTTCAAGGGTGTGGGGAGGGACAGGGCCCTCTTGGTAACCACTCTCGGTCGCCATATCTATTTCTGGCGCAGAACAGGAAAGAGGGATAAGGGTGATTAGTAATGCAATAGTTGGTATGTTCGAGGGCGAATCCATTGTTCTTGGACTAATGGTACTGATAGGGTGACAGAAGAGATGGGAAGAATACGAGGAATTTGGGCAATATTCTCCGCCAATTGGTGGACCAAAGTGGTTCAATGGTTAGAGAAATTTTGGCTAATCAAATTGGTAGCTGTCCTGGCGCCATTCTCGTTGCTTATTGCTCTAAGTCAGTTTATGCGTGAATGCGCCGATCGACAATCTGGAGTTCAACATCAGGCCTGGATTCTAATTGGTCTGGCCAGCGGAGAAAAAGGCGATCGAGGCAGAACAAATGCAATCCAATTGCTTGCAGATACGGACGCCAGTTTAAATGGTCTTAGTGTTGAGGGGGCAGACCTTGGTGATTTGACGATGACAAAAGTGGATGTTGGGGGTGCTGATTTTTCTCACACCCAATTTGGGGACCTTGTGTTTAGGGATTGTAATTTGGCAGATGCCAATTTCAGTGGTGCAGAGGGCGCCTCCATATCCTTCATTGATTGCAGTCTTGAGGGTATCGATTTGTCTCGAATGCAGGTCGGAGAGTTGATTATCAGGGGACACAGTCTTGACGATAAAAGTAATGCGTCAGGCGCAAACTGGGATTACCTCGATGCAAGAGAGGCAAAGATTGTGAATATTTTATTTTTGAGAGGAACGGCAATCGGAGCAGTTTTTGATCAATGCCTATTAAGTGGAATGATTGCTAGAGAGGTCGATTTTTCGGAATCTTCATTTGTTGGAACTGAAATCAAGGATTGTGAATTTAGGGGTGCAAATTTTTCGTTCACGAAAATCCGAGAAGCCAAGATAATCGATTCCTCCTTTCCAGATGTTGATTGGCTTGGGGTTTCAGGGTGGTTGGAAGCCATTTTCCAGAATGTCTCGATCCTAAACTCCAAAAATCTCACAGAAGAAATGCTTGAATATGCAGATTAATGTCCCTTAGGCAGACAGGAAATCCTGAGTCAACGGTAGGAGAAAAGAAAGCCCGGTGACGACTAAGTCAGCGGGCTTTGGCAAGGCAAACCGCAGGATTTACATGTGCTTCAGGTCCCAGTCGTAATCGATCTCGTCGGAGAAGGGATCGATGCGGTCCACTTCTGGAGCGCCGTGGGGCTGGTCGGAGCAGTTGCAGATCAGGGCGGGCTTGGTGATCTACTCGATGGCGTCTAGGACAATGGCAGTGGCCTCGGACAAATCTAATTCGATGGAAATGCCGCTCATTTGATTGGGTATATGCAGGCGGGAATCGGCATCCTTAATGGGTAGCCGAAGAAGGGGAACGAAGATGGCGCCATTTGAAATTCCTGGTCGATTTGATTCCAAGGAGATTTCCAGCGTGCAGTCTCCTATAAGTCCGGTAGACCCTTCAAAGTGTTGGCTCGTACTATATAGCTGTTGCAATTCACCATTTCGCTTCGCGCCACCCGGAAGGGAGATCATTTTGAGTTGATAGCGGTACCTAGAGGGAAGCTCTGGTAAGCCCTTGGCGTGAATTGAAATGTCTGGTCCCTTTAGCAGCTCTACCGTTGATTTTTGTTCTCGCAGTACCAGGCTTTGCGTCCGATATCCATCAGCACCAACAAGTATCGGCAAGCCTTCGGAGGGACCATAGAGGGAGTATTCCATTTTCCATAGCGAAATAGACTGTGCATTCCCTGGCGGGGATTCTGGGTGATGAATCCATGCATCGCGCGGCATGTCTCCCTCTTGATTCAAAACAGAAACATGGTATTGGCGAAGTTTTCCTCGCAGGTCAATCGTACCGAGATCAATGTCTTCTCCTTGGTCCAAGTTGGGTACAAGAGTGGAATACAGGACAAACGTATTCTCATAATCAGTGATATTGACTATTTCGAGGATCGATTCGTCGCCATAGGCACCAATGATTTGGAATTTCCCTCTCCTATCTGGAATCGTCCTTGTGGAACTTTCATGGTCTGGATTCTTCGATTCGCGGAAATACAAATTAATCATGAGGTCCGATTCATTGATAAATCGATCGACTAGAACTCTCCCACGTACCTCCACGGTTCTTTCTAAGGTGATGTTGAGATTATGAGAACCATCTAATACGGAGATATCTACCGTTCGAAAGTACCGATGGTCGCAACGGATGCTCTTCAGATCTTCGAGGAACACCCCTCGCAATAGAAACGCGCCATCTTGATTGGTTTCTGCATACAGTCCAGCGCCTGAGACTCCACTTTTATACGACCGTGAATCTTCAGAGGGAATGCGAATCAGCGCATCTTGGATTGGTATTCCATCTCGATCAACGACTCTGCCGCTGGCAAGGACCGGGGAGGGTCGCAAGATAAGATCACCGAGATCCTTCACTTCCTTAGGTAAGGGTTGACTGAGGTCTACCTCGGCGAAGCGCTCTGGCTTGCTCCTCGTGCGCGGGATGACCACGAGAAACTTTCTCAGCAACCCTTGCTGATTCCAATTGGGCACAAGAATCTCAAAAATGCCCTCGTCATTTGTCGAAAGGGGGATTCCCTCTGTTGGCTGTCGGGTGCTTGGTAGGCCGGGATAGCGATAGGCGTACTGGAGGTTTAGATTTCTTCCAATTACGCCGTCTTCGTTAAGAATTCGACCCGAAACAGCCGGATACTCCATGGAGAACTCCATGGGAACCTCGACAGTAGTTCCTTTTGCGCTTGGAGTGACCAAAGAAACTTCGGCGTGTAATCCCCGGCTAAGGATGTACCCATTCAGAATCAGGGATCTGGATTTCGCAGAAACAGCAATCGTATGCTCGGGAGGAAATAGAAAACCTGGGGTTAGGGTATTCGATAATGAGGGATGATCCAGGTAGGCAATATCACGGAGAACAAAATATGCAGGTGCATCAGGCAGTTGTGGCGCTTGGAATTGGATTTTGAGTTCACTTGGGTCCGGGAAAAGAAAGGTCACCGGGCGGTCCTCTTGCTGGAGCTTTGCGACAGTCACAATATTCTCTTGATTGGAAAAGGAATGGAGGACGATTTTCAGCTCCTGATTCCGGGAATAGCGATCAAGGATAGGAATGAAAATCGTACCATTGGCTCCCGTTTGGCCAATGAACAGCGGAAAGCTGAATCCAGTCGCCATTTGGAAATGAAGGGAAACAAAGGCATGCTCAACGCCGCTCCCTTGATAATCCTGCACGCTCACTGGAATCACCCGATTGGGGCGTAAGCCCAGTGCGCCACGGGGTTCATTCAGGTTAAGGCGCGGAAAATGAGCGTAACAATTCTCTCCAACTGCTGTGATGGCAACGGGGTCCTGGATGCGGGACAGCTTTAGCTTGCCATTCTCATCCGTGCGAAACAATTGGCCCCACATTGCCAGTTCCTTGGCAACTTCAGAACCAATTCTTCCGGAAATACTTTTACTTTCTCGGCTCTCTAATCGATAAAGATAAATTTCGGCAAAAGGAACAGGGCGGCCTGTTTCCTCATGAATGAAATCTATCGAAATCCAGTCGTCATTGATTCGAGGCTCTTCCCGCGTAATCTCAGTGGAATTATTGTTCTCTTCTGGGGAGATGTCTGAGAATGGGGCCTCATCATGAGAAGGAAATGTGACGGCGGAAGCTTGTGGGTAGGGAGTTGGATTCTGAGGCTTCTCGTTTTCCTCAGCTGGCCATGCCACCACCACAATTGCGGCGATAAGGAGGCCGCCTAGGACCATAGCAATCCAATGGCGTGACATAAGAGCAGCATAACAACAACAAGAAAGCCCGCTGACGACTAAGTCAGCGGGCTTTGGCAAGGTAAACCGCAGGGTTTACATGTGCTTCAGGTCCCAGTCGTAATCGATCTCGTCGGAGAAGGGATCGATGCGGTCCATTTCGGGAGCGCCGTGTGGCTGGTCGGAGCAGTTGCAGGTGAGAGCTGGCTTGGTGCCGTAGGTCTTGTAGCCATTTGCCACGCCAACTGGAATGCGGATCAGGCAGTAGTTGTCCTCGCCGAGGAAGTGCTCTTCGATCACACCCTTGGAAGGCGAGTCTTCGCGCAGGTCGCACAACACCAACTTAATCATGCCTTGGATGACGGCATAGTGCTGGGTCTGTTCGCGGTGAATGTGCCAGCCCTTAATCGCGCCGGGCATCGACTGCGAAAAGTAGACCTCGCCAAACTTCTGGAAGATCGGGCTGTCGCAGCGGAACATGTGCATGATCATGCCGCGCTCATCGCAAATCTTGCGTAGCGGCTGCACGTAGACTCCTTCAATCTTGGAGCCCTGGGTGAGTTTCATGACGTCGTCGCTCATCTCTAGTCTTTCTTCGAAAGTTCGGTGAAGTATTCAGGCAGGGCGCCATCGGCCATCTTGCCTTGGAGGGTGATCAAACGCGTGTAGCGACCGCCCTCAAATTCCGAGGCGAAGCCATCGCGCTCTTTGTATTCGCTGAACATGACCGGCACCGCCGAGCGCACCGACCATTCAAGCTTGAACTCGGGCAGCTTCTGGTTGAGCAGGTCGAAGGACACGCGATAGTTGCGCGGATCGGTCACTGCGGTTTCGGCAATGGTGATTTCGGAACCGTCGACATTGCGGTGCACGATTTCAGCGACCTCGCGAATCTGGTAGTTGTCGTCGTTGCCGCCGACATTCACGGCCAAGCCGCGGACATCTTCGATTGGCGCTTCGGACAAGGCCAAGAAAGCACGGGCGATGTCACGGCAGTGGACCAAGGGGCGCCACGAAGAGCCATCGGACATCAGCTTCACTTCATTGATGCTCACCGCAAAGGCCAACAAGTTGTTGACCGCCAAGTCGGTGCGCAGGCGCGGGCTCTGGCCGTAAGCCGTGGAGTTGCGCAGATAGGTGATGGCAAAATCATCACTCTCGAGTTCCTTCAGCTCGGCCTCGGCGTTGACCTTGGACTCGGCATAGGCCGAAACCGGCGTGAACTCGGCGCTTTCATCGAGAATCTTGTCGCCGGCAGCGCCGTAAATCGAGCATGAACTCGCAAACAAGAAACGCGGCACACCAGCCTCCTTGGCGGCGCGGGCGACATGCATGGTGCCACCGGTATTGATGTGGTGGGTAATGCGCGGATCCAAATCACCCATAGGGTCATTGGAAATCGCGGCCAAATGAACCACCGCGTCTACGCCTTTGAGCATCTCTGGAGTGATGTCGAAGACATCTAGGGTCAGGTCTTCATCGGCTACGGCCGGGGTGCCGAACTCCACGCCGTCGTAGAGGCCGATATCGACTCCCATGACTTGGTGGCCGGCGGCCTGAAAAACGTCGATGGCGTGAGCGCCGATATAGCCGCGATGGCCGGTGATGAGGACTTTCATGACTTCTGGAGGGGGAGTGGGAACCCAGGGAAGGGAGGATTCTACCAGCCTTTAAGCCTCGGTCATGGCGCCATCGCCCGCCTTCCAGCGGTCCAGGGCCTCGGCCAGCACGCTCGCGCGGATGGGCTTCGTGATGTAATCGTCCATCCCGGCCTGCAAACACTGTTCGCGGGTGGAAGCGCGAGCATTTGAGGTCATCGCAATGATGATGGTGTGAGCGCCGGTGCTGGATTCACGCAGACGAATCAACCGCGTGGCATCGAAACCATTCAGGCCAGGCATATTGCAATCCATGAACACCAGGTGATAGCTGCCGGTTTGGACCCGCTCGGTGGCTTCCTCGCCATTGCAAACGCGGTCGACTTGGCAACCTAGGCGCTCCAACAGCTTACTCAGCACCTTTTGGTTGACCGGATCATCTTCAGCCACAAGAACCTTGAGCGCACCCGGAAGGACATCGATTTCTTCGGCATCGACGACACGGCGGTCATACAGCGCCGAGCGCTTGACCCCACAAGCCTGCTGCAAGGCATTGTGCAGACTGCCAAACTTGATGGGCGATTGCAGGCGCAAGTCCCACAACGGATTCCCTTCGTGAATGACTTCGCCAGGTCCGGACATCAGCAGAATCTTCATGCCATCCGCGCCTTCTGCTGCGCGAAACTCTTGACACAGGTCTTCACCACTTCGACCAGGCATATCCTGATCAATCAGCGCAAGATCGAAGCATTGTTCCATCAATAGGGTGGCGCGCAATTCACGCAGGGCATCCCAGGCATCATTCGCGACAGTGACTTCAAAGCCCCAAGCCTGGAGCTGGCGCTTCATTTGACTGCTACGCATCGGACTACTGACGGCAAGCAACAAGCGCTTGCCTTGCCATTCTTCCACCACGCGCGGTTGCCGACGCTCATCAAGGTCGCGCGAAAGGCGAACGGTAAACACAAAGGAGGTTCCCTGGCCGACGGTGCTTTCGACCCAAATCGAACCGCCCATGAGTCGCACCATTTGCCGCGTCACGGCAAGACCCAGTCCGTTTCCGCCATAAGCGATGCCATCTTCATGACCAGCTTGGCTAAAGGAGCGCAAGATTGCTGCGCGTTTGTCGTCGGGGATTCCGCTGCCCGTGTCTGACACATGGAAGCGCAGCACCACATGGGTGTAACCCTCTTCCACGAACTCACACTGCAAGTTGACCTCACCATCGCGCGTGTGGCGTAGCGCATTGGAGGTCAATTTGAGCAAGATCTGGCGCAAGCGCTTTTCATCGCCCAAGACGCGAGCAGGAACCTCGGGGTCGGCAAAGGCGCTCATACGCACTTTGTTTTGCAAAGCCTGCACGCTCAGGAGCTCCAGAATGCCATCCAACAGCCGCCGAGGTGCCAGCGGTTCTTCGGCGAGTTCGACAAAACCAGTCTCCAGTTGTGAGAAATCCTGTACATCATCGATTAAAGCCAGAACTGCTCCCGCCGAACCGGCGATGGTTTCCGCTGCATCGGCTTGAGCATTGTCCAATGCCGAGGTCATCAGGTAGTCCGCCATGCCAATGACGCCAGCCATTGGGGTGCGAATCTCCTGCGAAATCGAAGACAAGAATTCACTCTTGGATTTCGCCGCTTGGATCGCACTGGCTTCGGCAGCTTCGCAACGCTCTCGAGTTTGACGTTCGCGACGAAAGAGATCGGCAAACTCCACTAACAATCCACCTGCAGGAACCAACCAGCCAATCGCTTTCAGTCCATGCGCAATATTAAAGGCTGCGTCGAAATCTTGTGCAGAAGCAAAGGCCATGTACAGCTGCGAAGCGGCTTGCGGCACCATCATCAATACCAGCGATAGGGCAAAAGGGCTGGCGTGGTGGCGGTAATACAGTGGAAAGACTAATGCCCCACAAAGGAGATACACCGCGAGAGGGTACATCTCGAGTGGGCGCTTGATCATGTCTTCGGCGTAAACCGAGCGCGGCAGGCCCTGCGCATCCATGCCATAGGACATGAGCATGATGGAGGCCAAGGCAAAGGCTCCACCAATGACTGAGTAGCTCACTGTGGAGAACCGCTTCCCCGGCTCAAGCCATAGCGCAAAGAGGCCGACGCCAAGCAGACAAATGAGGCCGCTGACCAAGCGGCTCGCCGTGCCAATGAAGGGCGCAAAGGATTCAGGATCGGCAATCTCGCCGACCAAACCTTCACTCGCCAAGATATGAAACATGTCGAGTGCGCCGGCGCACAACATCGCCATGCCAATCACCGGCAAGGAGGCCTCTTTGGTCACGCGGTAGTGCACAAAGGCCAGGGCACCGACCAGGCTTGCGGCGCACACCGAGGTCCACTCCAGGAGACTATGGACTAAAGCGCCGTTGGCTTGCACGCCAAAATCGACTCCGAGCGCCTGCAGAAGGGCAGGAGCTAGGCATAAGGCCAGCAGCCATCGACCTGTACGAATCAGGTCCGAAACCGGAAAGGGTGTTGCCACGAGTTGCCGAGGGGAGGCGAGAATGGAAGCGTTGCTCCGCAGCTCTTTATCGGATATCCCTCCGCACCCTCTTCACAGAAATCCGACTTCCTTTTGGCGCCGGAATAACGCGTGACCCTCGTTTATGAGGCGACTTTGTGCGAGGCCCACTCGCGGATGACGCGAATGAGGTCGTCGGCATCAAAGGGCTTGGAAATGTAGTCATCCATGCCCGAGGCCAAGCACTTCTCGCGGTCTCCCACCATGGCGTGAGCGGTCATGGCGATGATCACCGTTTGCGCGACTTCCCCTTGTAGGCGGCGAATGCTCTCGGTGGACTCGTAGCCATCCATTTCCGGCATTTGGCAGTCCATGAACACCATGTCGTAAGCCTTTTCCTGAACCGCTTCGAGGGCGAGCTTGCCATTGCCGACCACGGTGACTTGGCAACCGAGTTTTTCCAGATGCTTGGTCGCGACCTTTTGGTTGACCAAGTTGTCCTCGGCGAGAAGAACTTCCATTCCTTCGACCAGGGAGTGGTCTACCTGAGTTTCCGCTGGGGGGACTGGCTTCGTACCACTGTGAGCAAGTTCCGCTTCCAGACCCAGAGGACGCACCTCGACAGAAGTGGCATCGTGCGCGCTTTCCGATGCGGGTATTTCCGTTTGGCTCTGTGGCCGCTCTTCGGTGGCGGCTTCAGTACGGCCAAGGATGTTCATCAGGCACGCGCGCAGCATGGATTTACGAACAGGCTTGCGCAAGATGGCGCGGAAGATGCCTGAGCGCAGAAGCTCGAGATGCTCCTGATCTCCAGGGGGGACCAAGGCGACCAAAGGAACACTCGCCGTGGCCGGATCTTCTTGCAGCTTGTGGCACAACTCTTCCATGTCCTTGCCGGGCAACGCCAAGTCGATCAAGGCCACTTGAATCGCTTCGCTTTCCATTTCGGCGTCGCGTAGACCCTCAATCGTTTCCCAAGCATCGGTCGCTTCACGGCAGCGGCAGCCCCAGGAACGCATCAGCGTTTGTAGACTTTCGCGACTTGCCATCGAAGCATCGGCGACCATCACGCGAGTCGCGGCCAGGGGGTCGAGGCCTGGCATGACCAGGGCACCAACCCCGGCTTTCTTATCCATGCGCACCGTGAACCAAAAGGTGCTGCCCTCGCCTTCGACCGACTCCACGCCAATCTCGCCGCCCATCAGTTTGGCCAATTCCTTGGAAATGGCCAGACCTAAGCCACTGCCGCCATAACGGCGATTGGTAGCGGCATCGACCTGACAGAAACTTTGGAACAAACGAGAAATCGAATCCTGAGGAATGCCGATGCCGGTGTCGCGCACTTCAAAGCGAAGTTTGACATGATCGCCGCCGTCGTAAACCAGGTTACCTCGCATGCACACTTCACCATGTTCGGTGAACTTCACCGCGTTGCCGCCGATGCTCATCAGCACTTGGCGCAAGCGCGTAGGGTCACCAATTAGTTGCAGTGGTACATCAGCAGCCAGGAAACCCGTGAGCTCCAGTTTCTTTTCGCCAGCGCGATGACCGAGGCGCTCCATGGCGTCGTCAAAGACTTGCTGCAGGTCAAAGTTCTGCTCTTCCAGTTCCATCTTGCCAGCCTCCACTTTGGAGAAGTCTAAGATGTCACTGATTAGATCCAGCAAACTATCTGCCGAGCTGCGCACCGCATTGGTGTATTCCTTTTGCTCATTGCCGAGATCAGTATCCAGCAGCAAGGAGGTCATACCAATGACACCGTTCATCGGCGTGCGGATTTCGTGACTCATAGCAGCTAAGAAATCACTCTTTGCTTTCGTGGCCTCCTCTGCTCGTTCCGTTGCCACGACGAGATCTTTCTCAGCTTGCTCACTGCGCCGCCAGGTTTCCATCGAAACCGCGATTAAGCCACCGAGAGGGACCAAGTAGGTCAAGGCTTTACAGGCATGCGCCCACATAAAGGCTCCATCGTGGATACTGGTGGAGGCAAAGGCCATGTAGAGTTGGCCAGCAATGGCCGGAATCATGGCCAACAGCAAAGATGCCGTGAATGGATTGCGGTTTCTGCGGTAGTTCCACGGCAACACCGTGAGTGCAGTGACGGCAAACACCACCAGCGGTGCTAGGTCGAAGGGGCGCTTGAGTGTGGCGTCCGGAAAGATCACCTGGGGAAGTGCGGCGGAGTCTGCAGCAAACCAGATGAAGGTTCCCGCCAATGCTGAGAAGGCGATGCCGAGTCCAAGCACCATGCGCGTCGAAAGCTTGCGCTGTCCACGCTGCCACCAAGTGAAGATCCCAACTCCAAGTAAGAGAATCGTTCCGTAGAACAAACGGCTGACTGCCCAGGTGTAAGGAATCAGTCGAGAATCCTCAGCCTGATGAGCAATCAGGTGGTCTGCGGCGAGGGCATGCACGGCATCCATGGCGCCAGCACAGGCCAAGGCTAGGCCAAGGATGGCTAGGGAGGCATCGCGGCGCATGCGAAACTGCACCATCGCCAAGATCCCTACGCAGCCGGCAATGCTGACCGCACCCCATTCCAGAATGGTGTGATAGAGATTCCCGCGCAGAAGGGCAGTCGCATTCTCTACGGTGAGGGGTAGTGGGGTGCCATCCTCGCCGACAGTGGGAATAGTCTCACGACCGCTCAGATTGACGCCGAAGAGGGCCAACACCAACGGCAGGGCACATGCCAGGAGCAACAGACCGCCAAGGGCAGCCATATACGCTAAGTCCGGCCGATCTTGGCGGATGCGGCGGAGCTGGCGACGGAGCGTGCGCGGGGTGAACATGGAGAACGCTGTCAACCGGAAAGGCGCGGTGAAGCCCCTACCTATCGGCATAATGGGGTGGCCCCCTGCAATATGACCTCCTCAGCTCGCCCTCTTGCCGTTCTCCTGCCGCTGCTCCTCCTTTTGGGGGCGATTGGCTGGTGGCTGTGGGGTGGTTTGGAGCCGAATCGGCCACAATCCCCCGGCCCTAGTGGCTCAGAACCTCTAGTTGAGGCGGGAGAGGGCGAATTCGGCCAAAGCCCGGCGCCAGGCCCTGATTTGGGTGACCTTGCCCCGGAGTTAAGCCCTCAGCGCGAAGACCAGATTGCGACCGCGGGGCAGATCCTGCCACCTGGGAGCGGTACCGATGACATTCCGGTCCAGGTGGTGGATGAGCGCGGACGCCCCTTCGCCGGCGTGAAGTATGCGGTGTGGAAGCGAGATTCTTCAGCCATGGGTGGGCGCACCCGTCCGCCCAAGGCCGAGGAACCAGTGGCCACGGGCACTGCTGACGAGGATGGTCGCTTTGCTATTCCCGGTGCCATCCTTCCCGAGGCCATGGGGCGCATGGCCGTGCAATTGGGCTTCGTCGATTTAGAGCTGATGTTGCGCCACCCCGAGTTGGCCGATGCCCGCCCGGCTTCCGACTTACCGAACCGCGGCGAATGGATGGTACGTTTGCCACGCAACTTGTCGACTTCGGCAGGCCAAATCCTCACGCCCTCAGGTGAGCCAGCGGCCATGGCCGAGTTACATGTCGATGGCATCCTCATGGGGTGGGCAAGCCCCGAGGGCTACTTCCGTTTGCCGCGCAGCGAGGAGGAGCCACCTTCCCAGTTGCGTATTTTGCATCCCACAGGAGGGCTCGATGTTTCCTTGGCCCGCGAAGATCATGGACAACTGCGATTAAATCCGGGGCTGAGCATTAGCGGTCAAGTACTCGACTTACATGGCGTTCCTGTGGAGAACGTGCGGCTTCATCTGATGCGCAGAATTGAGGCTGGTGACACCATCGGCGCCTACCACCCAGTGGGGGCCGAGACGGAAAAGGACGGTGCCTTTGCCTTCCATGGCCTGCCGCCGGGCATGTATTCGGTGAGTGCCTTCATGGGAGAAGCCAACGGTCCTCTGCCCTTGAATATCCCCCTGCAACAACATGGCGAACGAGTGCTGGCTTTGCGCGCAGGAGACTTGGGAGTTCGTTTGGAAATGGCGACCAAAGTTCTCTACCTGGATCTGCAATGGCCCACGAAATCCTCTTCGCGTCCGCTTTGGGTTTCCACGGGACTGGTGGCGCCCAATAGCCTGAGTCCCTTCTTGCATAGCCGTTTCCGTTTACCACCGGATCAGGTGTACATGGTGTGGCCGGGAGCGATTCCCGCAGCTGGCTTGAACCTGGAATGGCGCGTGAACGCAGAGGGATATGTCCCGCTGGTCTTGCCGGTTCAGCTCACGCAAGAGGTCCAAATCCTGCGTAGCCAAGCCACCATGTCCCGCCTTGATGGGGTCGGCAGTTTGCGCTTAGACCTGCTCATGCCTCCAGAAGGCCGTGGGTGGCAGTTGGAGTACCGGCTCGAGCCTCTCGAGGGCCAGGTGTTGCCCGAGGAGTATTTGCGCTTAACCCTTCCAGATATCGAGGGGCGTCGCCAATCCAACCTCCTATTAGATTTGCCCGAAGGGAACTATCGCGTGGTGCTCGGCGACATGGGCGCAAAAGCATTTGGCCCCCCAGCCATGAGCTTTAGCGGTGACTCGATGGTCAACGTGAAGGCTGGCACCTTGCAGCATGCGCAACTTGTCTTAGAGGCGCTGAACCCGGCGCCGCCAATCCCTTCGGATCACTAGCGGTCTAGGGTTGGCGCTAGGCGTTCGACAATCGCCTTAGCAATCGACAGGCTGCTGGTCGCCGCGGGGCTAGGTGCGTTGCACACGTTCAATACTTGGCCGTTTTCTTGGAACAGGAAATCGTCGATGGCGAGGCCATCGGGCATCAGCGCCTGCGCGCGCACGCCAGCGGGAGCCTTGACCAAGTGCTCCGAGCGAATTTCCGGCATCAGGCGTGAGAGTGCCTTGGTGAACGCCGCCTTGGATAGGGAACGGTGCATTTCTCCGAAGCCGGTTCTCCAATGCTTGGCAATCATCTTCCAAAAGCCGCCGTAGGTCAGCGTCCCGCCGAGGTCTTTGAGGTTGATGTCGCCCCACGTATAGCCTTCGCGCGCGAGCGCCAACACCGCATTGGGACCGCATTCCACGCTGCCGTCAATCATGCGCGTGAAGTGCACCCCTAGGAAGGGGAAATTCGGATCAGGCACTGGGTAAATCAAATGCTTGCACAAGTGCTTCGCTTGCGGCGTCAGTTCGTAATACTCACCGCGGAAAGGAACGATGCGCGCTGGCGGCTTGGCACCACTCATGGCGGTGACGCGGTCGTTATGTAGACCGGCGCAGTTGACCACCGCCTTGCTGCGGAAATCTCCGGCAGTGGATTGCACCACCACCTCTGAGCCAGCCTCGACCAGCGCGCGTACCTTGGCGCCATAAACAATCTTTTGGCCAGCAGAGGTCACCTTTTCGGCAAGGCGTCGGCACACTTCTTTGTAATCGACAATGCCGGCTTCGGGAACCTTGATTGCTTTGATGCCAGCGGCGTGCGGCTCAATCTCGGCGAGCTCCTCTTTGGAAATCATCGCGCAGTCGACGCCGTTCTCCTGGCCGCGCTGAAAGATGTTGTCGAGCAAAGGCAACTCGGCCTCTTCAATCGCCACAATCACCTTGCCACAGGTCTCAAAAGGAATCTCCTGCTCACGGCAAAAGGCTTCCATCATTTCCTTGCCTTCGCGACAATTGCGCGCCTTGTAGCTCCCCGGCTTGTAGTAAATGCCGGAATGCAGCACCCCAGAGTTATGGCCAGTTTGGTGGTGAGCAGGGCCATCTTCCTTTTCGAGCACCACCAGCGAAATGCCGGGGCGATCTTGGAGCAGCCGATAGGCGGTAGCTAGGCCGACAATACCGGCACCAATGACGACGACATCGGCAGGGGAAGACTCCATGGGGAGTCATTCTACTGGTAGCGACTAGCCGATTTCGTGGAGCAAGCGCTGGCGCAATGGGGGCGTGATGGCCACGGCAATCGCGGTGGCAATACCGGCAATCACCCACGGGTTGGGCATGCCGACCCAGACTTGGTAGCTACCGACGGCTTCTCCCACCTTCTCCGCGGTGCTGGCCAAGGCGGGGAACAAGATCCAGAGAGCCATGAGCACGGCGGCGTAGAACAGGGCATTGCTGATCAAGCGCAACGGGTTTCGCTGCCGGGCTTGTGCTTGTTGCGCATTCCACTTGGCGATGGCCTCGTCACTCCAGGCACGCCAAGACTCTTCCGAGGGGGCGTCGGCGTGGGCGCGGGGGTCGCGCAGCAGTTGTTCGAGGTCTTTCATGCGGATTCCTCCGAAGAGGGGTCGGCTAAGGTGGACTTGAGGCTATCGCGTCCGCGCTTGAGCCACGACTTCACGGTATTCGGTCGCGAGCTCATCAGTAACGCGATTTCGTGCACCGAGAGGCCGTCCAAATAATGATACCCCAAAACCAGGCGCTGCTCGTTTGGCAGGGTGTCCATGGCCGTGCGCACGCGCAGAACTTCGTCCTGTTGTTCGGCGGCGAAGGAAGGGGAATAGGTAGGGGCAGAATCGGCTGGTTCGGCGAGAGGGCTCAAAGAAACAGCACGGCTGCGGTCACGCTGGAGCTTCTCCTGGGCGCGCAGCCCTTCGCGGTAGGCGATGCGGTAGACCCAGGTGGAGAGCTGGGAATCCCCGCGAAAGTGTTTTAAACCACGTAAACAACGCACCAGCGTCTCCTGCACGGCATCTTGGAGAAGATCGTGCGGGAGGCGAAAGCGACTCAATTGAGCGCTAATTAAGGGCGTGAAGCTATCCACAAAACGGCGGGCGTTTCTTTGGTTGAGCGGCAGCAGAGAGGCCGCAGAGGGGAGATTCGGCAGTTCCACCTACCATTCCTTGGACCTGCATCCTATCTCCTTGGTTGCAGAATAAATTTCTCCTGCAATTCGGTTACCGGCGCGTAAGCATCCGTGACAGGCACAACGCACTAGAAATCATGTCACTCCTCTCGCAAGCCATTCAGCTCGCCTTCCCCTTTGTCGAAGGCACAAACCCGCTCGTCTTAGCGCCGGTTTTCGCTCTCGTCGTCTCCTTCGGCCTCATTGGCGTCTTCGGCGCCGTGCTTACGGCCCAGGAGTATTTCCGCACGCAAAACGCCCGTTAATCAGAAAAGGGCAAAGATTCTGTCTTAGAGAACGTCACAAAGATGAAAACGATCATTTAGCAATGCGGGGACAATCCCTTAGGGCTCCGGCCCTTCGGGAGGTTTGTGCGGCAGCCGTGGGTTAGGGTTCCGGCTGCCGCATTTTTAATGCCCAAATGGGCCATTCTTGGTCGAAACGGCCATTTCAGGATTCCTGCTATGGTGAATCCATGCGAATCTGGAAACCCCGATTGGTCGCCGGCTTGTTCCTTGGCCTTTTCTCTTCGAGCTTGGAAGCGCAGAGTCTGACCACCAGGTATGACAGCGACAATGAGTTCGCGGGCAATATGTTTGATATCACGCCGCGCCACGACTTGGTGTTGACCGGGATGGACCTCAACACCACCAATCCTGGAACGGCCGTTTCGATGGGGCTTTGGTACGCCGATCAATCTTCCTTTGGCATCGAACAGATTCCCCTGCATTGGACCTACCTAGGAAGCTACTCAGGGATTTCCGCAGGTAGAGATCTTCCGACGTACATCGACCTGGCTGGCAACGGCAAGACCTTTCTCGCCGGGCAAACTTATGGGTTGTATGTCAACCTAACGAGTTATCCGACGCAGAAGTTGCGTTACACGAATGGGCCGGCAGGGGGAATCACCTACACTAGCCCAGAGATGTATTTGCAGACCAATGTCGGAAACGGCACCGGTGGTCTCGGCGGTTTCATTTTTCATGACCGCGAATGGAATGGCACGCTGCATTATGCAGTGGGAGTACCGAGCCCGCAGTTGGGTGTTTTCGGCATGTGCCCGGGTTTGATCACGATTGATGTCAGCACCGCGACCCCCAGTTCTTGGGTCGGGATTGTGTTCGGCCAGCCTGGCCAGATCCTGTTGCAGGGCGGGTCTTGCGCAGGCCATTGGTTGGACCTGGCCAACCCGACCCTGATGGCCATCCACCGTGCGAACGCGCAAGGAGCAGTGAATTTCTTGATGTACGCGCCCGCAGGGGCTTGTGGCATTAGCCTGCAAGCCGTCGACTTGGCCTCGTGTGCGGTGTCCAATACCGACATGCTCTAGTTTGCGACTTTCTTTGTTCCCCCTAATTTTCACGTTTTATTGGCCGAAACGAGTGGTTTTCGTCTAATCTAGGAATTGTGCTTCGGTGGGTTCCAACCCGCCGGCCCCCCCCCCAATAACCTACCCCTTAACATGAATGTAACCTCTCTTGCGGGCGCTCTTTGCGCCTTTGCGTTAGTGGCTGCCCCACTCGGCGCCCAATCCCTTTCCACCTCCGATGATGGTCAATCCTCCCTGAACCTGAATGGTGCACAAGGCCCTGCGGTGCAAGCCCCAGGATCGTTGACCACGACCTTCGCTAGCAACAACCAGTTTGCCGGCAACATGTTTGATATCACGCCAAACGCAGACCTGACTCTGACTGGCCTCGATATCAATGTCACTGCCGCTGGTACTTCGGCCACCATCGATGTTTACTACGCGACGGGTACCTCCTACGGCATTGAAAACAACGCCGCAGCATGGACCCTGATTGGTAGCTACTCCGGTGTTTCCGCTGGACAAGACCTGCCTACCTTCATGGACATGACTGGTAACGGCGTGACCTTCGCCTCGGGTACCACCTACGGGATCTACGTCGCCTTAACGAGCTACGGCGTGCAGTCCTTCCGCTACACCAACGGCACCACCGGTGGCGATACCTTCTCCAACGCCGATGTCACCTTGCTCACCAATGCAGGTCTGACCGACACTGGCTTCTCGGGAACGATTTTCCAAACTCGGAATTGGAATGGCACCATGTACTACGATGCCGGTCCTAGCGGCCCATCGCTGACCGTCACGGGAACGTGCCCTGGTCCTGTGACCTTGGATATTGCCGGTGCGACTCCATTCGGTGGCGTGGCTTTGGCTTATGGCCCTGCTGGTAGCTTCAGCATTCCTTCTGGCGGTTGCGCGGGAACTTCCCTGGACATTGGTTCCCCAACCTTGGCTACCATCTTGGGTGCCGATGCTGGCGGCGGGGTGAGCTTCGCGGTGACTTTGCCAGCTGGCGCCTGTGGTCTGACCGTCCAAGCGGTGGATCTCGGTTCCTGTGCCGTGAGCAACGCGGCGGTTCTCTAAACTAATCGAGATTCGCATTTGCGGAGCCCAGGACTTTAGTCCTGGGCTCCCTTTTTTATGCCATTCCGCAGGCAGCCTAACTCCAGGCGTGGAAACGCCCGTCGCGGGCGCGCAGTAAATTGCCAATGGTCATGGCCGCGTTGATCAAACCAACGTGGGTGTAGGCTTGAGGAAAGTTGCCGAGCATGCGCTTGGCGACGGGGTCGTAGTCTTCGCTGAAGAGGCCAAGCGGATTGGCTTGGCTACAGACCTGATCGAACATTTCCATCGCTTCGTCGAGGCGGCCGGCCATGGCGAGGGCTTCAATCCACCAGAAGCTACAGATGGTGAAGCTACTTGTAGGCACGCCGAAGTCGTCGCCATGGACGTAGCGCATGACGCCTGTTTCGCTGACCAGGAGCTCCTTGTAGCGATCGAGGGTGGATAGGAAGCGCGGGTCGGTGGCCTTGATCAGATCGATCGAAGGCAGCAACAGCAGGGCGGCGTCGGCGTGGGGGGAATCTTCGGCCTGGACAAACATGCCGAGTTCTTCGTTCCACGCTTCTTCCAGCACCTCTTCCTTCATCTTGGCAGCAACCTTGCGCCATTCTTCGGCCTGCTCGGTGGCACCGAAGTGCTCGGCGATGAAACTGCCGTGGTGGACGGCCGCCCAACACATGGCGCGCGAGAAGGTGTGGCGCATCGGGCGTCCACGGTATTCCCAAATGCCCATGTCGGGCTTGGTGAAGCCCTCGATGGCTTCTTCGACCATGCGCTCGACGAGCGGATGCCAGTGCTTGGGGTTGCGCAGGTCGGAGCGGGTGTCGACTAGCATGCTGCGAATGCACAACACCACTTCGCCCATGAGGTCGGCCTGGTATTGCGCAGCAGCAGCGTTGCCGACGCGCACCGGCGAGGTCCCTTCATAGCCGCTTAAGTGCAGCAATTCTTCTTCGGGGAGTTCGCGTTCGCCGCCGATGCCATAGAGCGGCTGGAGTTCTCCGCCTTCCACCACGTCGAGCAGGAAGCGTAAGAACTGGCGCCCTTCAAAGAAGTGGGCGAGGCGGCGCAGGGCTTCGACGGTGAAGACCGAATCGCGCAGCCAGCAGAAGCGATAATCCCAAGTTCGCGGTTCGCCGATGACCTCGGGAATGCTCGTGGTACTCGCGGCAATGATGGCACCGGTGTCCTCGTAGGCGTGCAGTTTGAGGCACAAGGCCGAGCGCAGCACCTCTTCATCGGCAAAGCCAGGCAGCGAGGAGTTGCGCGCCCAGTGGCGCCAACCGGCGATGGTGAGATCCAGTTCGCGATGGATGTCGTCGAGATGCTGCGGCGCACCGACGAGGCCATAGTCGAGGGTGAAGAAGCGCGGAGCGTCGAGGGTGAAGGCGCGGCCACTCTCGATGTAATCCAAAGGCAAGTTGGTCTGCAGCGTGTAGGGCTGGCCATCGCCTTCGAACTCCAAGCCGTGAGTGCCCGGGAGCAAGCGCGGTTGTTCACGACCATAGTTCGGGCGCGGGTCGAAGCGCACTGCCAGTCGCGGCCGCCCTTCGAGTGGGCGCAACAAGCGCGTGACTCGCAGGGGAGTCTTGTGGCGCAAACCGTCGGGAATCCGTGGCGCAAAGTCGAACAACTCCCAGGCGCCGTGTTCATCGCGGAAGACGTGACGCAACACATTGGTGTTGTGGACATAGCTGAGCTCGCCTTTGAGTGGCTGGCCATCGCCATCGACGAAACTCCAGCAGCCGCCTTTCTCTTCGTCGAGGATGCGCGCGAAGACAGAAGGACTGTCGAAGCGCGGCATGCACAGCCAATCCATGCTGCTGTCCGGGTGGACCAGCGCCAAAATGCGGCCATTGCCAAGAATGCCGTGGTCTAAATGCATGCAAACAAGCGGGACAGGGGTTGGCCCATTAGGACCTATCGGCGCTTCCGGCGGCCTGGCTTGACGCGGCGGTGGGCGCGGGGGGAGGGCAATCGGCGAGCCAGGTCAGCAAAGCGCGTAGCTCCGCCGGATTTTCCAGGCGGAAGCGTGCTTGGGACTTGCGGCTGCCCACTAACAAGGTCCAGGCGCTGTCTGGAAGCATGCGGAACAAGCTTTCGTCGGTGATGTCATCGCCGGCGGCCAACAGGAAGCGATCTTTGGCTGGGTCGAGCGCCTTGAGAATGCGCCGCGAACTCATGCCTTTGCTGACGCTTGCCGGGCGCACTTCAATCACTTTGTTGCCGCGCATGACCTGGACGCCCTGGTCAGGTAGGAGTTCGGTCAGGTGCTGGAACAACTCGCGCGCTTGCCACGCACCGAGGACCGGATCGGCCTCGCGGTAATGCCAAGCTAGGCCGACGGCTTTTTCTTCGATCAAGCTGCCGGGAACATGGCCGACGAAGCGTTCCAAAATCGGCCGCACGTCATCGCGCCAAGTTAGGGCGTCGTTGTCGAGCAGAGATTGGAACTCCTTAGCGCCTGGATTGCGCAGGTAGGCACCATGTTCGGCAACAAATCCAACACCAGTGGCGCCGAGCCACTCGTCTAGCACCTGCGGCGGACGACCGGAAACCACCCACGGCTCCACTTGTGGCAGTTGAGCAAGCCGGCGCAGGAGCGAGAGCAGCTCAGGATCAGGAACAGCGCCTTCGGGGCGTTGGGCAAAGGGCTGCAGGGTGCCGTCGTAATCGAGAAGCAAGATGGCCGGGGCGGTGCCGCGTTGCCAATTCTCCAGCAGCTCTTGGCGGGCGTCGACGCCGAGCGGTGCAGGCGCCGGGCCGACGCGATGCGAGCGGCGGATGGCATGCAGGCACCCGCGCGCCCATTTTTCGATGTCATTGTCGAGCACGCGCTCGCGCATCGGGGCCATCCGTGCGATCTGCTCGTCCTTGGGCATGTCCAAAGCATGGCCAAGTGCGCGGCACATGGCATCGGGGTCATAAGGATTCACGCGTAGCGCTTCGCCCAGCTCCCAAGCTGCGCCGGTGGATTCGCCGAGCACCAAAGCGCCGTCGTTATCGAGGCGCGAAGCCACATACTCCTTGGCGACCAAGTTGAGGCCATCGCGCAACGGTGTGACCAGGGCGACGTCAGCCGAGCGATAGAGCGCGCGCAATTGCCACGGCGGGACTGACTGATATAGATAGTGCAGTGGAAGACGACCGGGGCGACCAAACTCACTGTTGATGGAACCGGCTAGGCGGTCGACTTCGTCTTTGAGCTCGCGGTAGTCGTCGACTTCGGCACGCGATGGGACCGCCACCTGGACCATGAACATGCGGTCGACGCGGCTCGGGTCCTCGGCCAGGAAGTCTTTCACCGCGAGCAAGCGTTCCGGGATGCCCTTGGTGTAGTCCATGCGCTCGACACCCAAGACCAGTTGGCGACCATCTGCCATTTCGGCTAGCTCCTGTTGATAGTCGGCAATCTTTTGCTCGTCTTCTTCGCTGCCAGGTCCCCAACGCCAACCATCAATCGGAAGCGGGCGCGAGTCGAGGCGCACCGAGCGATCGCCGAGGTCAATCGACGAGGTGCGCGTTTCCAATCCGAGCAAGTGGCACACCGAGGAGCGGAAATGCCGCAGATAACCCATGGTGTGGAAGGCGATGTAGTCCGCGCCGAGCACGCCACGCAGCAGCTCCTCGCGGCGGGGAAAGATGCGGAAAACTTCGGAGGAGGGGAAGGGGATGTGCAGGAAGAAGCCGATGCGTAGATTTGGCCGCGCCTCGCGCAGCATGGCGGGCAGCAGCATTAAGTGAAAGTCCTGCACGAAAACCACATCTTCGTCTTGTACTTCGGCCAGTACGGCGTCGGCGAAGCGACGATTGATGGCGACGTACTGCTCCCAATCGTCGTCGTCGTAGTGCATGCGCTCCTTGAAGTAATGGAACAGTGGCCAAATGCACTGGTTCGATAACTTCTGGTAGTAGCCGCGGTGTTCTTCCTCGCTCAGCCCGACGCCGATGAGGTCGCGTGCCCGCAAAGCTTCCTGCACTTCGGTGCTCAAGGTGCCGTCGGCGGTGGTGAGACCAGGCCAGCCAATCCAGCCTCCGCCGGATTCTTGGTGCAGGCCAACTAGGCCGGTGGCCAAACCACCAGCGCTAAGAGTGGCCTCAAGGCCGTTTTCGCCCTCAGAAAGAGTGACCGGTAATCGATTGCTGACCAGGAACAGACGTCCTGCGGATGGGGGCGGTGCGGACATAGCCGCTACCACGATAAGCCGAGAGGGTGGCCGCTTCCAGCACGCCCTCTTTTGTGGAATCGCTGCAACCAAGGAAGGTCCGGTCCGGTCAAAGGAGCAACATGGATGCAGAAATCATCATCCCCATCGTCGCCATGGGTGGCGCCTTTTCGATTCCGATTGCCTACTTCTTCTTTGACAGTCGGAAAAACCGCGATCGAGCTCGTGCCGTGGAGAAGGCCATCGAGAATGGAATGGACCCCGAAATCGTGGTCAAGGCGCTAGGTGAACAGCGTAAACCTGATGAGGATTCTCCCTCTGGTCGCCGGCCCTATGTTCGCGGTTTGGTCCTGTTGGCGATTGGAGGTGCGCTCTTACTCAGCAAGGAGCTTGGATACATCCATCACAATGATCAAGAAGGCCCCGTTTTTGGAATCATTTTGAGCCTTCTTGGCGTGGCGTTCTTGCTCGCCGACCTCCTAAATCGCAACCGAAACGGGAACTAATACGCCATGGGCATGGGAAATTTGCAAGGTTCCATAATTTTCCAGGGAATCCTGCTAACCAGGTAGTCCTAAGCAGCGTAGACAAAGCAAGCCGGGAGACGAACACCGCCCGGGGCCAGAGGGCCGAAGACGGTTTGGTCTCGCTCTTTCTGTCCGCCACCGCGGCCCCCCATTCGGCATCAGCCGCCCGGGAGTCACCTTCGGTCGGACTTGATCCCCTCTGTTCAGGGTTTTAGATGGATGCGTTGTTTAGGGTCTTCGCCACTCCATCGTAGGAACATTCCCCTGGCTTAGGTTGTGGCGGTCATCGTTAGGGTCGATGACCGTCACTTTTTTTCTTCGCAACAACATTCGCCCCGACCACGCATTAAGCACGCAGGTCGGGGCGCTTTTAACTAGGAATGGTCTTGACAAAGATTCAATGGTCCTTCCTGAGAAAAGCTTGAGGCAGAGCAACTGCTAGTTTTTGGAACTTAAGTTATTTGATTACATCATCCATTCATTGTCAGGCGCCGAGGATGTCCTAGTCGCCAGCTCTCTGCATAAACTCCCGCTATCCAACAGAATCAACCGCAGCCTTCTCTCAATTCACTATCGCCATGTCTATCACGTCACTATTTTCTCTTTCTCCCAACGGTCTGCATGATTTTAAAGTCAATCGCAGATTCGCGGTGTATTTCCAAGTTACTTAGGTGCGAGGAGTGATATCGAGAGCATGACATTACTCAAGACTTTTGGATTTGTATTATTGATGGGATTTCTTTCGTCAAGTGCTAGTTTTGGCCTTTCTGGCGGGGCAGGTGCTGGTGATTGTGGCCATCGAAAGTCCTACCACCTCTATCCAGATAACTATAAATTTGGAAGTGATGGTGAACTTGGGGCAGACGAGCATGGTCGAGATGGCTGGCCAGCAGACACACCTGCAAATGCCCCCTGCCCCAATGATTCTGCACCTAAGCCCCCTAAGGGGCATGGTGGAGATGGTGGCAAAGGAGTTAATAGTGGAAATGGAGGGGCTGGAGGGTATGGCGATCCTGGGATAACAGGTGCTGTCCGTCCGGTTTCTGCTGGCAATGGAGGCAGAAGTGGGCTGAATGGTGGAAATGGAGGAGACGGTGGCGAGGGGCTTGATGGAGCCAGCGATGAGCTAGGCAGCAACCCAACAGACGGTGCATCTGGAGGCGATGGCGGGAATGGTTATGACAAAGGAGGCACAGGCGGCTGCGGAGGAAAAGGGGCAATATTGGATCCAGGCACCCTGAATGGTCTTATTGCGCCTGGCGCTGGAGGCGCTGGAGGAAATGGTGGTAATTGTTTTGGTCCTACAGGAGACGCTGGTGCCGGCGGTAAAGGGGGTGATGGGGCGAACCATCCTGGTGGTTCACCATACTCAGGCGACCGCCTTGGAGGCTCAGGAGGTGCTGGTGGAGATGGTGGTATTGCTGCAGGGAGCGGCAAAGGAGGAAATGGAGGAAAGGGTGGTGACGGAGGTGATAATCTCCAGAATCAACCTGATGCAGAAGCAGGTGATGCAGGCAATGGTGGTGATGGAGGGGGCTCCAAAGATGGTATGGCCGGGTGTGGAGGAGATGGCGGAAAAGGAGGATCAGGTGGAGATACTCCTAGTGATGGAGTCAAGAAAGGCATTGATGCTGGTGAAGCAGGCAATGGTGGCAAAGGCGGCAATACCCTAAACGGTTCCGGTGGTGATGGTGGCGAAGGTGGCTGTGGAGGTAGCGGCCAAAATCCTACTGATGGAGGTGATGGTGGAAATGGTGGAGACGTGAAGTCTGGTGGTAGCGGATCAGTTGGATCTGGCAAAGACGGTGGCATTTTTGGCACTGGGGATCCTGATACTGCACAAGAGGGAGTTGATGGAGTTGACGGAGTGGTGCGATAAATGAAGATTTCGCATGCTGCGGTGGGCATCGCACTACTTACCGTCTTTCTTTGCATGTGGCTGTTTAACTTGAAAAGAGGAGCTATGGTCGATACCCCTCAAAAAGAAACCCGGCGGCAGATTGCCGCCGGGTCGATTGGAGAATCAGGCATTCCAATCGAAGGAAATGGCGTTTCTCGAAACAAGAAATCAGATGCTCGCCTAAATGACCCTGTTTTTGAAATTCATGGCCGAGTTCTCCAGAACATTGGGAGGACTCCAGTGGCTAATGCAAAGGTAGAATTGTTCAAATGGAGAGGAGATCTTGAAGAATTCCAATCTCGAGATTCTCAATTTTCTGGGGAAAAGGGGGAATTCCGCTTTACCAATCTTTCTATTGGTAAGTACGAGCTTATCGTGTGGAAAACAACACTGCCTCCAAATCTTCGACCCTCATCTTCAGAATGGAATCCAGGTGAGTTGGGATTATCAAGACCTGACTACGAGAAAGCCTTAGTGATTCTTGATGGACAAACTGGCGGCAAGAGTAATGAAAAGAACATTCTGGTTTTTGAATATGGGCGCATTCAGGGCAGAGTCGTAGATTTTCTAGGGAATCCAATACCAGAGGCATCTGTGTCAGCGTATTCAAGGATTGCTCCTGGTCGGGGAGGTTACACCGAAGGTGCACTCACCGATTTGAACGGCGATTTCAGTATTGAAGGCTGCCCACCTGGTTGGGTAGAAGTTTCTGTGGTATTAAACGTTAAGAAATTCCCTCAGTACAAAGGCCAACTAGTAAGGAGTTTTCCTCCATTTCGATTCGAGGAGAAACAGAATGTTTTTCTGGGGGATCTTAAATCGGAAATTGGAGATTCAAGTATTGTTGGTCGGGTCATTGACCAATTTGGTTCACCATTTACCGATTTAGAAGTTGTTTGCCGCCCAATTGAATTGGCCTATGGAGATTCATTTTCCACTGCCATTACGGATGACCTGGGTTTTTTTGAGATTACTGGAATCCCAGCAGGAAATTTTGTTGTGGATTTGACGGCAAATGCCTATCAAGTAAATGCTCCAGTGACAGAATTACGTGCATCATTCTGGGAATACCCCATAAATGTTGAAATGCTCAAAGGAGAGTACACCGTTAATATTGGAACAAAAATATTGCAGCGGCCGCAGTTGTTTGAACACACAATAACATGGACTGGGGAAGGTTCATGGGGCAGAAAAAAAGAACAGTATCATGTAAAGGTGACAACTGAGTTCGATCAGAGAATCCAGGATCTTGTTAGTGATGCTCAGAGTCCGGTATTATTAGCGAAAACACACAGGTATGATTGGGCGGTTTCGCCGCCTTGGTTTAATTCCGAATGTCACATTTCCTCAGAGAATTCTGGAGAAGAAATTTTGACGCTATCATGCCTTACTCCTCATGCTCCGGTTAGAATTAAGCTATTCAATCAAGAATCTGGCGCCACGCATTCAATCCTTCTTAAACCTGATTCTGAACGTAAGGGTGCTACAAATTTCGATGGAACCTTCTTCCGTTAGGATGAACCCATGGAGTTAGCCTCGTTTTTTGATTATGGGTGGTGTTATTAAAATGCAGCTCCATGAAATAGCTAGGACTATTTCGCCGTTTTGTCAGCTCACAGGTCAAATTATCTCTTGCGGTGGCGGCGTGCTTGAAGCAGCATTTTCTTGCCGTGCCACCTGCTGACGCAGCCATTCCGCTGGCTTGAACTTGGCCCAGCCGCCTTTGCGTAGAGCGACATCACGCTCGTGCCCAATGCGATCGAGCTTGGCCACGACTTCAGGCCATCCCAAACTCTCGGCATAGCGCATCAAGCCGCCGCGGAAAGGAGCGAAGCCGGTACCAAAGACAGTGGCTAAGTCCAATTGCTGACGATTGGCGACCACGCCTTCTTCCAGGCAGCGCGCCGCTTCATTGACCATGGCAAATACCATGCGCTCGACGATTTGCTCGTCGGAGAAATCCCGCGCCTTTTTGCTCTCTTGAAAGCGCTTGAGATCGCTACACAACTGAGGTTTATTGCCTTTCTTGCCATCATGCTTGTAGAAGCCTTTGCCGGTCTTGACGCCAAGGCGCTCCTCGCTCTTCATGTTGGCGATGCCCTCACTCGGGGTCATGCGTTCGCCATAAGCTTCGTGCAAACTGGCAGCAGCATGCTGGGCGATGTCTAAGCCCACTTCATCGAGCAGGCGCAGGGGGCCCATCGGCATACCGAAGTCGACCATGAGATGGTCAATCCGCGCGGGGTCGACCCCGGCTAGGAACAGACGCACCGCTTCGTCGAGGTAGGGGCCCAGTAGACGGTTGACCAAGAAGCCAGCCACATCTTTGACCACGACCGGAGTCTTGCCGCAACGCGTGGCGAGTGCAGCAATTTCGGTGACCGCCTCTTCGCTGGTTTCCGCGCCGCGCACGATTTCCACCAATGGCATCTTGGCCACAGGGTTGAAGAAGTGCATGCCAATCACGCGTTCCGGATGGGGAAGGCCTTTGGCCATCTCCGTGACGGAAAGCGAACTGGTGTTGGTGGCAAGGAGGCATTGGTCGCTTACGCGTTCAGCAGCGGCGGCCAAAATCTTGCGCTTCACACCCATGACTTCGGCTACAGCCTCGATCACGATGTCGGCATTGGCAATGCCATTCATGCTTTCTGAAACCGTGAGGCGGTCGATGGCGGCCTCAGCCTTGTCCCGCGTCATGCGCCGGCGCTTGGCCTTCTTCTCGATGTCGAAGATGTGTTGCGCCTGGGCGTGATCGAGGGCGTCGCGCGAAAGATCGATCAGGCGCGTGTCCATGCCCTTGCTGGCAAACAGCGACGCAATCCCACCGCCCATGATGCCGCCGCCAACCACACAGGTGTGCGAGAAAGCGCGGGGGCGAAAGTCTTCACTGCCGCGGCCGAGTTTCTTCGCCGCCTCAGAGGCAAAGAAGATGCTGACTAAGCTCTTACATACCGAACCAGTGGCGAGCTTGGCGACGGCCTCGGCTTCAATGGTGGCGGCTTGCTCGCGCGAACGACCGGGAGAGCCAAGCACCACATCAAGGGCGGCTTCGGCGGCCGGATACTTGCCGTTGGTGCGCGCCATCACCGTCTTCATGACTGAACGACGCACGACGGCGCGGGCCAGTGGATTGCGATCCATCAGCCACTTCGCCATGCCTTTGCGTCGGCGCGGCTTGCACTTTTCGCGCCCCATCGCCAAGTCGGCGGCGATTTGATGCAAGAGGTGGGGATAGGTCAGGCGATCGATCATGCCCTTCTTCCAAGCGCGGCGCGCGGGAAGCAGGCGACCGGTCATGATTGCGTCGAGCGCAGCGGGAATGCCCAAGCGCTCGGGTAAGCGGTGCGAACCGCCCCAACCTGGCAGAATGCCGAGCTGCGTTTCGGGCAATCCAATGCGCGTTTTGGGGTCGTCGGCCGCGACAATCAGATTGCAGCTGAGTGATAACTCATAGGCACCACCCGGCACCGGTCCGCCGATGGCAGCCACCGTTTGCGGACGAAGGTTTTCAATCCGTTGAAACAGTTTGTGCACATAAGTCACGATGGCGTGGGCATCGCGCTCATTGGAGATGGAAGAAATGCCTTCAATGTCGGCGCCAGCAGCAAACTTCAGCGGCTCACGGCCGGCAAAGACCACACCTTTGAGGCCGGGATCACTTTCGAGATCAGTGATGGCGGCATCGAGGTCGCGCAATAGGGGGGCATCGAGCACTGCCAGGCTGCGGTGTGGCGGGTCCAAAATGACCACAGCCAAACCTTCTTCTGGGCGCTCAATTCGAATGCAAGCGCCTGGCTCGGGGCTATTCGCCGGGAAGGGGAATCCTTGTAGTTCCATGCTTAGGCTCCAGTTCCGCCGAGGTTTTCGAGAACGACTGCGCCGCCTTGGCCGCCGCCGATGCACAGCGTGGCAAGCCCGAACTGCTGGTCTTTTTGCTTCAGTTCAAGAGCGGTGGTGAGAAGGAGGCGCGCGCCGGTGGCGCCGACCGGATGGCCTAGGGCGATGGCTCCGCCATTGGGATTGAGCTTGGCAGGGTCGAGTTCGCCGAGCGCTTGGTCGCGGCCGAGGTGCTTCTGCGCAAACTCGCGACTGGCGAAGGCGCGCGCGCAGCCGAGGACTTGTGCGGCGAAGGCTTCATTGAGCTCCACCGTGGCCATGTCGGCAACGGTCAGCCCGGTCGCATCGAGGGCTGCGGCGGAGGAATACACCGGGCCTAAGCCCATGCGCGCAGGATCGAGGCCGGCCCAGGCAAAGGCACGAATCGCGGCGAGGGGCTTCAAGCCCAACTCGCGTGCGCGATCTTCGGTGGTGATCAGAAGGGCCACGGCCGCATCGGTAATGCCGCAGGCATTGGCCACAGTCACGATGCCATCAGGCTTTTCGAAGTAGGGCTTCATTTTGGCGAGGGCTTCCATCGACTGTTCGTCGCGGATGCCGTCGTCATGGCGCAAGGAGCTTTGCTTCGGCTTGGCTCCCAAGGGAACCACTGGCACGATTTCCTTTTCGAAGCGCCCGAGGTCGCGCGCCTTCATGGCGCGTTGGTGCGACTGCAGCGCATAGCGATCGCATTCTTCCCGGCTGAGGCCAAAGTCACGGGCGACCAGTTCGGCTGTCTTGCCCATGATCATGCCCGTGGTGGGGTCAGTGAGGCCCTCGACCAGCGCCACTCGCGGAGCGAGCATGCTGGGGCGGAAGCTCATCATGGCTTTGAGCTTGGCGCCACCCGAGCGCGCGCGGTTCAGGCGCGCAAAGAAGTTGGTCATGGCTGGCCCGTAAATCAGCGGGTAGGAGCTCATGACCTCGACACCTAGGCAAAGATAGGTGCCGCCGAGACCGGACAGGATATTGGTCGCGGCCGAGGTCACCGCTTCCATGCCGCTGGCGCAGTTGCGGGCAACGGTGCGCGCCGGCGTGGGGCGGGGCAGACCAGCACGCAGAGCAATCACCCGCGAGACATTGGCCTGGTCGAAGGGCGGGCCGACGCAGCCAGTGATGACTTCGTCGATGGCATCGGGGGCAATCCCGGTGCGGGCGAGGAGCTCGCGGGTGACCAGAGCACCGAGGTGGCCGGCGTCTTCTTTGGCAAATACCCCACCAGCTCGCGCCATGGGTGTGCGCAGGCCTGCGGCGATGACCAGGCGCGGGTGCCCAGAGGAGGAGGCGTAGGAAAGCATTTTCTATAGCCTTTTCGGCTGTTTCGTGCCTTGACAGTGTAAACTTTACACTGTAAACCTGCCGATGTCCACAATTGCCATGGCCAGAAACGGAGACCTCCGCCGCGCGATTCTCGATGAATCGCGCCGATTACTGCTTGAAGAAGGCTACGCCAGCGTTTCCATGCGCAAGGTAGCCGCTGCTGTGGGCTGTACGGCTACCAGCATCTACCTTCATTTTGAGAACAAAGACGCTCTGATTCACGCTCTCATCGAGGAGGGTATGGATTTGCTGCATGAGGTGCTCCTAGAGGCCTCGTGCTGTGAGACTCCAGTCCCCGAGCGCTATAAAGGCATGTGTCGTGCCTTCCTGGACTTCGGTCTCGCCAACCGCGAGTACTACGAAATCATGTTCCAAATGACGCCCATGGAAATGCGGCGTTACCCGACCGAAAAGTACCGTAAGGCGCGGCGCAACCTGGAGTTGTTTGCCGAGGTCCTGCTCGAGGCGCGCGGCACTTCCACGGACTTTGATCCTGCCTTGGGATCCATTGTGCTGTGGAGCCAGCTCCATGGGGCGCTTTCTTTGATTCACGCCCAGCGGGTAGACAAGCGTTACGACACGGAAGTGTTCATCGACAGCACCATTGCCCACGCCATGTGTTTGCTGCAACCAGCATCGACTTCATCCCCAACTCACTCATGAGTGCCATCCTCTTCTTCGCCGGTCTACTCACGATCGGATTCTTCGGTCTCAAGCGTCAAGTCTATGCAGCTTGGTTTGCGGGCTTCCTGTTTTGGTGGGGCGCGCCGCTTTGGCTATGGCTGATTCTTGCGGTTCCCGCGGCGATTCTACTCGTGCACCCTTTGCGGGTGCGCGTGGTCACCACGCCTCTTGTGCGCTTCCTGAAGAAGGCCGGTTTGTTGCCGGTGATTTCGCGCACCGAACGCGAGGCCTTAGATGCGGGCACAGTTTGGTATGAAGGAGAGCTGTTCTCGGGGCGCCCTGATTTTGCGCGATTGCTGCGCGAACCCTATCCCGAACTCAACGATGCCGAACAAGCCTTCCTCGATGGCCCAGTCGAGCGCCTTTGCGCCATGACCGATGACTGGGAAGTCTTCCAGCGTCGTGATTTGCCACCGGAAGTTTGGCAAGCGCTGAAGGACGAAGGCTTCTTCGGCATGATCATCCCGCCTAAGTACGGCGGCTTGGGTTTTTCGGCTACGGGGGTGAGCGCCGTGATCAAGAAGCTGAGCTCGCGCTCGATTCCTTTGGGCATTACGGCCATGTTGCCGAACTCCTTGGGCCCGGCAGAACTTCTACTGCACTATGGCACCGAAGAGCAAAAAGATCGCTTGCTGCCACGGTTGGCGAGTGGGCAAGAGGTGCCCTGCTTTGCCTTGACTGAACCGCACGCAGGCTCCGATGCCGGTAGCATGCGAGCCACTGGCGATGTCTTCCAGAACGAAGCCGGCGAAACTAAGATTCGCCTTAATTGGGAGAAGCGTTACATCACTTTGGCCGCGCGCAGCACCCTGTTGGGCTTGGCGTTCAAGTTGCGCGACCCCGACAACCTGCTTGGGCATGGTCCAGAACCGGGCATTTCTGCAGCCTTGGTGCCAAGCAATTTGCCGGGCATCGTTTTGGGGCGGCAGCATGACCCGCTCAACGTTCCTTTCTTTAACTGCCCCTTCGAAGGCAAGGACGTCATTGTCGATGTCGACACCTTAGTCGGCGGTGCAGCGCGTGCAGGTCAAGGGTGGCGCATGCTGATGGAACAGTTGGCCGCTGGTCGTGGCATCATGTTGCCCGCACAAGCCACTGCCGGCACGGCATGGGCTGCGCGCGTGACGTCGGCCTATTCGGTGGTGCGCAAGCAATTCGGTATGTCGATTGGTCGTTTTGAAGGCATTGCGGAGCCGATGGCGCGCATTGGCGCCAGAACTTACGCTTTGGAAGCGGCTCGCCGCTTTACCTGCGGTGGACTGGACCAAGGTGCAAAGCCAGCGGTGGCAAGCGCCATCGCCAAGTACAACTTCACTGAAGCCATGCGCGACAGTGTCAACGATGCCATGGATATCTGCGGCGGTGCAGGCATTTCCCGTGGACCGCGCAACATGCTGGCCCACGCATACTTTTCTGCGCCGATTTCCATCACGGTGGAAGGAGCGAACATCCTGACGCGCACGCTGATGGTCTTTGGCCAAGGGGCGATCCGTTGTCACCCCTTCGCCGAAAATGAAATCACAGCGCTCGAAAATGGCGACGTCAAGGAGTTTGACTTTGCATTCTTCGGCCACCTCGGCCATGTGGTGCGCAACCTTTGCCGCTCGGTAGTGTTGTCTTGGAGCCGCGGCTATGGTGCGAGCGTGCCGATAGAAGGAAAGACGCGCCGCGATTACCAAAAGTTGTCGTGGGCTTCCTCTCGCTTTGCCATCCTCGCCGACATGGCGATGGGCATGTACGGCGGCGATCTCAAGCGCAAAGAGGCGCTGACCGGTCGTTTTGCCGACATCTTCTCGCAGATGTACTTCGGCGCGGCAATCATTCGCCGCTACGAAGCCGAAGGGCGTCGTCGCGAAGACTGGGATTTTTATCGTGCCGCCTTGGACACCGCCTTTGGCGAAATCCAAAGCTCCTTCGAGGGTCTATACAAGAACTTCGATGCACCATTTGTCGGCGGGCTGTTCCGCGGTCCTTTGGCCTGGTGGGCGCGGATCAATCCAATCGGGACCGGAGTTGAAGACGAAACGGTCATGCGCGTTGCGCGCAAAATGCAAGAGGACGGTGCTGATCGGAATCGCCTCACGGCAGGCTTGTATCTTCCCAAAGATCCCGAACAAGCGATTGGTCGCCTGGAGCGTGCCTTCCGTGCCAGCCTCGAAGCCGATGATGTCGCTAAGCGTATCAAGCAGGCGATTCGCGAGAAGAAGCTGCCACGCAAACCGATTGGTTCACTAATTGAAGAGGCTCGTTCTGCCGGAATCATCACCGACATGGAAGTCGAGACTCTAGCCCGTGCCGAAGCCTTGCGCAATGACGCGATTCAGGTCGATGCCTTCTCCTTGGAAGATTACAAGAAGACGGCGGTGGATGGCGGTTGGCCTGAGCCGAGTCAGGCTCCGCCAGCGGCCTCTGAGCCGGTTGGCTAAGCATGCAAAGCATTCGGACGCGCCCTTTCGCCCCGTTCTATCCGCATGGCTTGTTACGTGACAAGCACATGATGACGATAGCTGGTTCGAAGTTGCCACGACCGGTCGGTCCCTTCCTGGATTTGTCAGAAGACTTTTGGCTTCCGGTCGATGATCACACCTCGGTACGAGTGGAAACCCATTGGCAGCGTGATTTTGATGCCCCAGTTCTGATCTTGGTGCACGGCCTCAGCGGTTCGGCGCGTTCGCCCTATATGGTGAGTACAGCGCAGAAAGCAGTGGCTCTCGGTTGGTCAGTCCTGCGTTTGAATACGCGTAATTGCGGCGGCACCGAACGCGCCACGCCCACACTCTATAACGCAGCGTTAACCGAAGACTTGGAAGCCTTGGTGGCTTGGGTTGGGCGCCATCACCCGCATAGCCAAGTCGCCATTTCCGGGTTTTCTTTGGGCGGTTCGATTGCTTTGCACACAGCGGCAAAATGGGGGAGTTCGCCACCGGACAACTTACTCGGTTTGGTCACGGTAAGCACGCCACTGAACTTGGTCAACACCTGTCGTGCCATGCACACCGGAGTGATGAACCGATTTTATATGAAGATTTTCCTCGACGGTTTCGTCAAGGCTCTACGCAACAAGGCTGACCAATTCCCCGAGCTCTATCCTTATGATGCGCCCAAGGGCTACAAAGATTTTTACACCTTCGATGACATGTGGACTGCGCCGAGCTTTGGCTATTCCGGTGCAAATGACTACTACAACCGCGCCAGCGCGTTTCGCGTGTTGCACAAAGTGGCCACTCCCATGTTGTTGATTCACGCCGCGGATGATCCGCTGGTCCCTTACAACAAATTATCGATGCAGGCGATCGAGGCAAACCCCCATACACGACTGCTGATGACCACCTATGGTGGGCACTGCGCCTTCTTTGCTAAAGATCTCGCGATCACACCGCAGTGGCGTGATCGCGATCGTTGGTGGGCGGAGAACCGGCTATTGGAGTTCTTCACGGGCCTTCTCAAAGAGAAGACCGGCGCGCTACCAAATCTCGGCGCGTTCTGATTGCGGGCGCATCATCGGCGAGTTTTGCTGGAGCCCGAAGGCGTCGGCGAACTCTTGCAAATTTCCTAGAGGTCCGTTGGCGCGGAAATGATTCGGCGAGTGCGGATCGGTATTGACTTGCACTTTCAGTGATTCCGGACGCGTGTTTTCTCGCCACGCACGGGCCCAAGCGCGGAAGAGCTGCTGCTCCGGAGTGAATCCATCGACCATGCTTTGCGGATCTTCAGCGGCGCGCATTTGGAAGGCCTTATAGGCCATTTTCAGACCACCCAAGTCAGCGATGTTCTCGCCAAGCGTGAGCTCCCCATTCACATGAAGATCGTCGATGGCGACGTAGGCGTTGAACTGATCGACCAAGATTTGCGAACGAGCTTCGAACTCGGCCAGATCTTCCTCGGTCCACCAATTCACCAAGTTCCCTTGGGCATCGAATTGGCTGCCCATGTCATCGAAGCCGTGAGTGATTTCATGGCCAATGATGGCACCCATGGCCCCGTAGTTTTCAGCCATAGTGAGTTCTAAGCCAAAGAACGGCGGTTGCATGATGGCGGCGGGGAACACAATCTCATTCGAGAGCGGGTTGTAGTAGGCATTGACCGTCTGCGGCGACATGCCCCACAAGCTGCGGTCGGTCGGCTTACCGATGCGCGCCAGGTCGACCGCGTTTTGGAATGCGGAGGCTGCGAAGACGTTGCGCACCCAAGGTCCATCCTGAAGCTCGAGCTCGCGGAAATCTTGCCAGACATCGGGGTAGCCAATTTTGACGCTAAAGGAGTCCAACTTTTTCAACGCGGCTTCACGCGTGGTCGGGGTCATCCAAGCCAAGTCTTGCAAACTCACGCGGTAAGCTTCGAGCAAGTCCCCAACCATGGTCAGCGCCAGCTCCTTGGCCTCCGGCGTAAAGGCGCGCTCCACATAAGCTTGGCCGAGTGCCTCGCCCATGCCGCCATTAACTGAACCGAGAACACGCTTCCAGCGATCGCTCTGCGCTTGGCGACCACTGAGTTTACGACCAAAGAAATCAAAGTTTTCGCTGACGAAATCGGAAGACAAGTAGGCGGCACTTCGCGTGAGCAATTGCCAGCGCAGGTAGGCCTTCCACTGTTGGATTGGTTGCTCGGTCAGCATTCGGTTCCAGGCCAAGAAATACTCCGGGCAGACCACATTGGCGACCGGTTGGGGGGCAAGGCCCAGGCTGAATTGATAAGACTCCCAACTAAAGTCTGGCGTCAGCGCATGCAGCTCCTCAATCGGAATGCGGTTGGCCAGTCGGTTGATGTCGCGCATTTCCAAAGCACTAAGACCGGCATCGGCCAGCATGGTCTCGAAGGCCAAAATACTCTCGGCATCGTCGGCCGCTTGATCTGCGCTAGCCCCAGCGAGGCCCAAAATGCGCGCGATATGGGCGACATAGGCTTCGCGAATGTCCTCACTTTCGGCATCGTCTCGGAAGTAGTAGTCCTTCTCCGGTAGGCCGGTGCCGTCTTGAATCAGGAAAGTGATGGTTTGCGAACTATCTGTGAAGTCCGATTCCGACCCAAGGCCGAACAGAGCATTGGCGCCAATGTTGTGCAGATAACCCAGTACAGGTGGAATGTCAGTATAGGACTGAATCTCCTCGATCATGTCGAGCTCTTGGCGAATCGCTTCCACACCAAAGTTCTCGGCGGACTGCTCATCCATGCCAGTGGCATACATGGTGCCGAGTAGCTTGGTGATGTGCGAGGCGCCCGGCTTTTGATAATCCACTGCAGCTTGCTCCAGAATCTCGCGCAACATGGTTTGGTTGCGATCATTGATTTCATGAAACACACCCCAAGCCCCGTATTCATCGGGGATGGGGTTGGTGGACATCCATTCCGCATTGACCGCGAGATAGAAGTCGTCGGCGGCGGCGAGGGCTTGCGCGGGCGCTAGGCCGTCGACTGCGGCAACATGACCAATGCCATCGTGGCTGTGGCCGTGTCCACCATTATGGTCTTCGCCGTGTAGCTCGGAGGAATCATGGTCATTCGCCTTTTCAGGCACCTGGCAGGCCATCGGAATGGCGGCCAGCAGAAGTAGGAAGGTGCGGAGGAGTCGCGACATGGGCCCGGATTGTAGAAGCCGGGCCCAAAATGTGCCTATCCGCCCTTTTTAGGGAACCGCAATCTCCACCGTGTTGCCAAGCTGCGGGCTACGGCCGGCGCCAAGGGCTGCCGCCGTGACATAAAGCGTTTGGCCGGTGAATGCAGAGGCATCAAAAGGTAGAGGCTCGACCACCCCAGAAGCGCCCCCGGTACCGGAAAAGATGCGTATGGTCTGCAGCGGATCAAGACCAAGTAGGCCATATGGCGTCTGCCGTTGCGCCGGAGTTGGGCTCCACGCTAGGGCAACGCTCCCAGAAAGGCGTGCGGCGGTGCCTAGGGCAAGTTGAGTGGAGCCAAGCGTGTCCGGCTCGCCCCAAACGATTGGCGCAAAGTTGGCGCACTCTCGATCAGTGGGATCTCCGAGGGTTTGCATCGAGAAGACTTCCTTGCTCAGGTCTTCTTCGCCCTTCATTTCATAGCGCAGAATGCCACCCAAAAGCAGGCGATGCTGGCGAGCTTGCTCCGCACCTGGCAGTGGCTCATTGTTTGGTGGATTCTCAATCGGTCCGAGGTGGCCCATGCCATTCACCAGAAAGTACACGTTGTGGCGGTTGCGATTGGCGCGCTCAAACCAACTGCGTACGGTGTTGGGGCGCACGATGTTGTCGACCGAACCGGCAATCCAGTAGCACTGGCCGTCGAAATTCTCCACCGGAGCCTGGCCAGCACCATTGCTAGCCGCTTGCATGCCAATGATGGTGCGGACGCGCGGCTCAATGCCAATGAGTTCACCCAGTGTGCCGCCGCCCATGGAATGTCCCGTCGCCGCCCACTCTGTGCCTGCTGCAACCATTCCACTCAACCAACTTTGGAAGTCCTGCGCCTCATTTTCGACCCACCACAATAAGGAGCGACTATCGCGCGCGTAATCGGCGGTGTCAGGAAATAGGCCGCGGTTGGTGTCGGTGGAAATCACCACAAACCCCCAACTGGCAATATGAATCGAAAGACTGTCCAAGCCGTCGGCACTGCCGAGCCAACCGTGCATCATGTTGACTAGGGGGTAGGGTCCGCCGGAGGGATCGGCTGCGGTGTTCATACCGGCTGTGGTTGCCGGGTAGTAAATGCGACTGTCAATCGTTCCTTGGCTGAAACGCTGGTCTTGCACCAACAAATCGCGGATGCCGACATCATGCGGTCCAGGGGTGTCCGGGCCCTGCGGCGCGGCGAAAAGAAGGAGCCCAAGGAGAGGGGATAGCATGCTTCTAGTCTACCTTGCGGTTCCTGTTTCCGCACTCAAGAACGCCGTCTCGACCCCTCATCGCGGTGCCGAAAAACGAGTTAGCAGAGAGTTGAGTATGCTGAATAGGCTGTGACCTATTCCCATAAACCTCGACGCACAGGCCTTGTCCGTTTATGGACTTGGTCGCTAGCGGGATTGGCACTGCTATTGCCTTGGGTCACCTGGTGGATTCCTCAGAAGCCCGAGGAGTTGGCCCTAGCTTCTGCGCAAGCCGAACTTCAACTCCTCCTGCCGGGCTTGGAATTGGAAGTTCGCAGACTTGCCGATGACCTTATTGGAGATGAGTTTGCCGCCAATCGAGTTTTTCAATCTGCCCTCAACGCAAACGGAGCCCTGCTGCATTTTCCGCAACGGCAAGCGCCATTGGTTTTGGATCACATGGGTAGAGAGACAGCCGCCTTTGGCTGGTACCGTGACGGCCTAGAGCAAATTGCGAATCCAGAGGTGGCCTTGTTGGCACTGCAAGAGGCCGCAAAGTCATGCCCGGAAGATTCCATTGGCCTTGCCTTGCAAATTGATCTGGCGCGAATCCCTCTGCTGCAAGAAACAGGAGAGAAGGAATTCGCAGTCGAGTTATTAGAAAGGTGGCTGAACCTTGCGCAAGACTCCTGGACCCTGAGGGGGCGACCGGCAAGTCTAATCTTGGCTTATCGACTTTTGGAGATAGAGGAAGGAGCAGCCAATCCAGAGCGAGTCGGAATCCTTCGTGCCAAGATTCGGCAAAACCTGCTGTCAGGCCGATGGCCACTTTCTGAACAAGAAGTGCGGATGGAGCTGAGCTTTTTGGCACCAGCCGAGGAAGGACAACTTTCGGCTGAGGTTGAGGCACGACTGGCCAGGGACCTCGGGTATCGCCAGCTCTTGCAGTCCCTGCCCGCGAAAGTTCCGTCGGGGGTCACGGTTTTGGATGGGGAGTTAGTCCTGATTGCCGATGTCAACCGAAGTCGGGCAGTGGTCTATCCGGTCGACGTCGTACATTCTCTGGCAGAACAACGTTTGCAGAGTCGGTTGGGAGCGGATTCCTCCTTTGTGCTGGCCTCGGTGGAATCCATGTCCGAATCTCCAAGCGGCCTCAGTGCTTTCGTAGGCGCCAATGCGGTTGGCCTTCCTGGGTGGCAGATTCGGCTCCATGATGTCGAAAGCTACATTCGGCCAATCCGCAGGCAGCAACAATGGATGTTCGCTGGCGCGTGCTTCTTCAGTCTTGCGCTGATTGCCCTTTTGATGATTGGGCGCAGAATGTTTGCGCGAGACCAGCTATTGCAACAAACTAGGTCAGATTTCCTGGCAGGTGTCAGTCATGAGTTAAGAACTCCAGCGGCTTCCCTATCGATGCTTGCTGAGAATTTACTCGAGGAGCGAGTGAGCGGAAAAGAGAGGCTTCAAGAGTATTATCGTTCGATGCAGCGGGATGCCAGGCGCCTTGAGATGCTGGTGGCCGATGTCCTTGACTTGTCTCGCATGGAGCGTGGGAAATTTTCAATTGAATTGGAAAAGGGATCTCTTGTTGCAGTGATAAAGGAATTAGTGCAACAGCAGAGACCTCGTTACGAAGATGCCGGAATTTCCATTGCCTTGAATTACGAACCGGATTTTCCCGAAATCGAAATCGATGCCTTTGCAGTGGAACGCGCCTGTGCAAATATTCTTGAAAACATTCGTCGCTATGCCGCTGGCGGGGGAGTGGCTGAAATCAGCATTCTTCGGGCAAAAGGACACGGCCTCGTCGTCACCATTTGTGATCGCGGCCCTGGAATCCCTGAATCTTGGCAGCAACGCGTGTTGGAACCTTATGAACGCTTGCCCAGTACCGAAAGCATGGCTGCTGGAGCTGGGTTAGGCCTTGCCTTGGTTAAAGCAGTCATGGTCGCTCACGGTGGTTCGGTTTCTGTAGCCAACCGTACCGATGGCAATGGTGCTTGTTTTCGCCTAGAGTTTCCCAGCAATGAGTGATTCACCTGTATCTTCGGCCCGCGTACTACTCGTGGAAGACGAACCATCTTTGCGCCTCGGGCTAACCGATGGTTTGCAAAGCGAAGGGTTTGAGGTTTTGGAAGCCTCTGACGGTGAGTCTGCCCTGGACATGCTCCTATCAGGAGAACAAAACGTAGCCGCCAAAGACATCGATGCTGTCTTGTTAGATCTCATGTTGCCCGGGATAGACGGCCTTGAGGTCCTGCGGCGAATGCGCTCACAGTCCTGCGACATTCCAGTATTGATTCTTTCCGCTCGCGGGGAAGATGCAGATCGGATTCTGGGCTTCGAGTATGGTGCCGATGACTTCATGGTCAAGCCCACCCCATTGCGAGAAGTGGTGCTGCGTATTCATGCCGTGCTTCGCCGCAAGCAACCGATTGCGCAAAGCATGCAACAAAGCTTTGGCAAGGTCGAAGTCGACTTCCAAGCCTACAGCCTGGTGCATGCAGGCAAGCGCCATGGCTTGAATCGGAAGGAGAGAGACTTGCTCGCCTATTTCCTGGAGAATCCGGGAGAAACGATTTCCCGCGATACTCTGCTCCGCCAGGTATGGGGCCAAGCCAGACCAGCGTCCACTAGGACAGTCGACACTCATGTGTTCCGTTTGCGGCAAAAGATGGAACAGGACCCGGAAAATCCCATCCATTTGCTCACTGTGCATGGAGTGGGCTATCGATTTCTGCCTGATTAAGCCGCCCAAGGCGATTTGTAACAAAGATTTGACATAGGCTTGTGACACTGGTGACGTCAGAACAGCGATAACAAAGATGGCCACACGGCCTCAATCGCTCATGTCTACCGCTCTGCTCAGTATTTGCCTATGGATTGGCGCCTCTCCGGCCGCCCTTCCTCAAGAAGAAACCCCAAAGCCCTCTCCAGCTGTTTCCCCAGAAGCGGTGACCCCGCCTCCGCTTCGGCTTTCTTCATCCACTATGGATGAGTATCACTTGGCAATGCACCTGATTGATGTTCGCGGCAAGAATGAAGAAGGCGCAGAAAAGTTGCTGGCCTTAGTCGACCTTCCCGATGTCATTGCTTATCCGGGACAGGCCTCTTGGTTGCTGACACAAGCTTCACGGGCTTTGACCCTTGCCGGCAAAACGGAAGAAGCAAAGCAGTTGCTACCAGGAATTCGCCGCGGCAGCCAAGGCACCTCCTTTGCCTCGGCGGTCCAGTCTCAACTCAGCCAATTTAGCCCCAATCAATATGGGATTGATCCCTCCTTTTTGAGATATTTGCTTTCCACAAGGCACAGCAACAAGACCTTTGGCCACCTGCACCAGGAGTTTGGTCGCAGTCTTCTCCCTTACTTCCAGTTTATTGTGGAAGACCCGAACCAGGAGTATGACCTAGGGCTTCGCAAGAATGCAGCGGGTAGCCTCTATTGTTTACTCAATGAAGAAACTAAAGACTGGTTCCTGCCTTTTATCCTTGGCGCGGATGACATCACTCAAAAAATGCTTCTCAGTGGGGTGAAGTCTAGTGGCCCAGGCTGGTCTCAAAGTTTCATTGACGAAGGGGCGCAGAGGGTTGCGGCAGGCATCGCGAGTGAACTGGCACGCCATTTTGGCAAAAGTAATCCAGCAAGGTCTTTGCAGATTTTGTGGGATTATTTGGTCTGGCCAAACCCTAGCCCCGAGTTGGGTGATGGTGTGGAGTGGCAAAAAGTCTTGTCGACCTTTGAGAGTGAGTTCCTGAATTCGTCAAAGGAACAGATCTACGAGTATTCAATTCTGCTCATGAGGGAGGTGTACGACCAGAAAGAGAGGTTTCTCCCGACTTTGAACAGCTTTGCCCATTGCGAAGATGCAGTGACTAAGGAGATGGTTCGTTGGGACTATTGGCATGACGGAAAGGGCGAAAATTTGCTCGCGGAATGGGCTACTAGCGGTGATGACCAGGACCTTATTCGGTTTTCTCTTATCAATCCCTATCTGAATCACAAGGCGAATGATGACGCCAATAAGGAGATGCAGCGATGGCGAAGATCCTTCTTCCCATTTGATGAAAACCCTTACCGCCGGCCTCGCTTTCCCAGTGGTGGGGATGTTCCCGAAAGTTACCTTCGAATTTTTGAGTCTTGTTCCCAGTCCTCTCATCCACTGGTTCGCTTCCAGGCTGCTTCTGCACTTGCGGCTTATGGTCAACCAAGCCAAGCAATTCGATTCCTCGAGGACCTAGGAGCAGACTCAACTTGGGCGGTTCATTTATTGAACACCTGGTTCGGAGGAAGCTTGGACACAGAGGAAGTCCAACTTCTGTTGGACCTAGGAATTGGGACTCCAGTAGAGCAGGAGGTCAAGAACCTCATCGGCAAAAAGGGTCATGGTGGAATTACCGTTCCCATTTGGAGAGAATACGGGTTAACCATTCCAGCTGGTGGAGCCTCAGATTTGATTCAGGAGCTTTGGCTAAGACAAGATGTGGAAGGATTGGCTTGGATTGTCATGGATTCCAAATGGCCCAGCCAGTATCTTGGTACTCCCTTTAACTATTTGAAGAATCTGAGCCCATCTCGCGCATTGACGGTGCTGGAATCGGTACCAAATGAAGAGCGAGATGGATTGCTTCTCTTTTTTGACAATGGGGACTGGATGAGAATGCTTCAAGAAGAAGGTCCCAAGGTCAACTTGCGTGAGCATATAGAAGTTCTGCGAGCTCATATTGAGTTTCCGTTGTCAGCCAACAGAGGCTCCAATAGCTTGCTCACGACTGTGGCATTAGAAGATATGAACCTTGCCTTGGAGATAGTCCTGGACTCTCCATTTCAAGATGTATTGGCAAGAGAACTCGTATCAGCAAGACTGGATACAAGGGCAAACTCTCCTGCTTTGCAGGAACAGTTTCTTCAAGAAACGATCTCCACATTCCATGCTGAGGACTTGTCCACTAAGGGGACTAATTTGCTTCATCTTTGCCTCGTAAACGATGTCCCCCAAGTTCGCCTTATGAGGATTCTCTGGAGTCGACAAGGGGATAGCCATGGATTCGACCGCAAGATGATTCCTTTCATCCTTCGCTATCCAGCCTTGCGAACGGCTTTCCATCAAGACTTGGCGAACCTGCTCAAGGAGAAACAGCACATCACCAAAATTTCATCTGGCTTAGAAGAAGAAGACGCCGTCACGGAGTTTCTCGATCCTTTAATCGAGTTGTGCCAGCCTAGTCTGTCTAAGGAAGACTTGACCATCGTTCTTAGGGTATTGGGTACCGTAGACGATCAACGAGTTATCGACACTCTCCTCCAATTCACTTCGGACTCTCGAGTAGATGTGCGGAATATGGCCATGAGTCAATTAAGTTCGCTGCAACAATCTCGCGAGTTGCAGCAGAAATGGGCGGCGTGGGCCAACGGCCAAGAGGAAACCACAGCGCTGCTCGCACTATTGGAAGATCTCAAAGATCCGGATATCGAGGTGCGTCTCGGTGCCGTGAAAGCCCTTGGACTCCTGGGGGACCCAGAGGCGTTGCCAGTACTCGTCGACCTCTTGCGTGAGAACAATCCGATTAAGCATGCCGCACAGGAGGCACTTGACCGCATGGCTACCACCAAAAAGGACTGATTTTCTGGCGCAGCGGGCACTCAGGGCATCAAGGCTGGGGGCAAAGAGACCGATAAAGCCATGGACCCTGCCCCTCAATGCCTAAAGCCCTCGCTGCCAAGGAATACTTTGATTCCCTGAGCCGTGCCATCCTCGATGAGGAGGGCATGGTCGGACAGGCAGCGCAAGCTTTGGGGCGACGGCTCGCTCTCGCTGGGCTCGAAGCCAGTGATCTCGGCGCTTGGTTGCGCCAGGCCGAGCTGGTCATGGAGAAGCAGGCGGAGGCCGTCGCGACTGAGCTCGGAGCGGACTGGCAAACTCAGGCCGCCCTCTTCCAGGCCGAACTTCTGCTCGGCTATGCCGCGCATTGGCAAGAAGCTTGGCATAGCATGCATGCCGACGACTCCCAAGCACGTCTTGGCGTCATTCTGGAAGCTGCCGACCTCGGCACCTGGAGCTATGACCTTGGCCGCCGTCATTTCCATGGCGACGGACGTTTTCAGGTTCTACATGGCGCAAGCATCGGCCAGCCGGTCGCGACGCGTGAGGAGTGGCTGAAGCGCATTCACCCTGCCGACGTCGAGCGTTTTCTGCGTGCTTCGCTGGCTTTGGTCAGTGAAGGCACTCCTTTGGATATGGAGTACCGCATCTTGATGCCACATGGAGGCATCCGCGACATCCAAGTGCAGGCGAGCCTGTTGCGCGATAGTCAAGATCGCCCGGCGACGTTGTTCGGCGTCTGTGTCGACATCTCGGCACGCTGTCGCGCGCAGCGGGAACTCGAGGAGCTTTCCCAGCGCGATCCCTTAACCGGCATGTTGAATCGCCGCGGCTTAAGTAGTTCGCTCAAGCGCGAAGCGAATCGACGACGACGCACGCGCAGTGAAATGCAGGCGCTGTTCATTGACCTCGATGATTTCAAAAAGATCAACGATGTCTACGGGCATTCCATTGGCGATGAAGTGCTTCGACGCATTTCGACTTTGATCCGCGGAACGGTTCGCGCCAGCGACCACGTGGCTCGCATTGGTGGCGATGAATTTCTGATTATCTTGCCCAGCACCACGCGCGAAGAAGCGCGACCCGTAGCCGACAAGGTCCACCGCGCGATTGTGGAATCGCCTATCGCCGAACGTTTCCCGCACCTCCGGGTGGGGGCCAGCGTTGGCATGGTTTCCGCCGCGCAAGACGATGAAATGGTGCAAGACTTATTGGTACGCACCGAACGCGCCTTGCACTCGGCCAAACGCCTGGGCAAAGGCCAAATCTTCCACGAGAACAATCTCTTCCGCGGCGATGAAGATCGCGCGATGAGCTTTACTGAAATTCTTGCGGAACTACATCAGCCCTCAACCTACTTTGCGGTGCGGCAAGTTTTGGTGACGACCAAGGGCGAGACCTTTGGCTACGAGTTTTTGACGCGCAGCCGATGCCGCGCTTTGGACAGTCCGGCCGATTTCCTGCGCTTTGCGCTCGATGCTGGCGTGGCTGGCGAAGTCGACCTCCATGCCTTCCGCACTTGTTGCGAAGCCACGCGTTTGGTGGAGGCCAATATGCATTGCCATGTCAATATTCTTCCGTCAACGCTCGAAAAGCATGATCCGGAAGAACTGTTGGCCTTGCTTCCCGCGGAACGGGACTACAACAATTATTGCATCGAGATATCGGAGCAGGAACCGATGCACGATCCGCGTCGTCTATTGGATCAAGTCAAGTTCTTACGCGAAGCCGGAGTGCGCATTGGTCTGGACGACGTCGGCCATGGTCACTCCAGCCTCGAAGCCTTGCTGCTGCTTGAGCCCGAGGTGGTCAAAATCGATCGCCAGCTGGTGCATGGCATTTCTCGTGATGGACAACGTCGTCGCGCTTTGAGCAACCTGCTGAAGATTGTGACGACTTGGGGTGGCGCCGCCATCGCCGAGGGCATTGAAGAGGAAGCCGACCTCTACGTGCTCCAAGAATTGGGCGTGGATTGGGTGCAGGGCTTCCTCTTTGGCCGCCCAGCGCGCTAGAGCCGCCTTCAGATGGCTAAACTAGGGCCATGCGCGGCACCACTCTTCGGGCTTTTGCAGCGGCCATGGCTGGGCTGCTGCCGGCCTGTTCCACCTTTCAGGCGAGTCCTCTGTGCGGCCACCCGACTTGTGTGCGGCATTTGGATTTGGAGCGCGCCCAGGCCGAAATCCCACTTGGCGCCCAAGCGCGCGTAGTGGACATGCTCGGTCCGGTAGGACGCGATTGGAAGGTTGCCTTCGACCAAGCCACGGCTTCGCCGGTGGTGTTTGAAGAGGGCTTTTTGATTGGTTGGGGACATGCTCTTCCGGTAGAGCAAGTGGAGCTCAACGACCCCAATGCACCCTTTCGCGAGCTGAAAGGTCTGCGCGGGGGAGAAGATGCTGCCACCGTCGAGCGCCGGCGCGGTCGCGCCGACAAGGTGGTGCGCTTTCGCAGCGGGGAAGGCGAAGAAGTCCAGCTATGGAGTTGGTATCGCGCCGACTTACTATTGGTCCTGACTCGCCAGTTGCAATGGGATGGGCTTGAAGAGGCTTGGCAATTAGAACCAGAGCTCACTCTTCGCGGCTACGGCGAAGGCTTTCGCGAGTACCGCGCCAACCGCTAGCGCCACGGGCTTTCGCGCAAGTCAGCTAACGTTCGAAATGTAAATAGCCCCAGTGCTCGGGCTGATGCATATCGATTTGGAACTGGGGAGTCCAAACCCAGTTATTTTCAGGAACTCCTGGCCGCTTGATGTAACGCCCATCTATCACATCGTGCTGCCATTGCACGCGCGAAAAGTTGATGCGCCAAGTATCGCCCTCATGAGGGGGCGCCGGCTTGTTGGCGTATTCACGCAGGACATTCCACGGCAAGGCTAGCTCCACCGACCAGCCGCGGTCGGCGTCGGAAGGGTCATTGATGGTGCCGGAAACATGCACTGCCGACTTCATGCCGGGAATCTCCCAACTGTTCTGAGCTTTGCCGCCGTCGCGGTAAGCCACGGGCAGAAACAAATCCCAAGTCGTACCGAGAGCGTTGATTTCAAGTTCGTAGTACTCGGCGGCGTCGCCATCTGGGTCGAGAAAGACTTCAAAGTCGTTGTCATGAAAAATGACCGAATCATGCTCGGTCAAGGTGCCCCAAACATGCGGCTCGACCATCCATGCGCCAATATAGAGATAGTCCATATCCCACATGATTTTGGCACGAGTTTGGAAGCGCGGGCGCTGTACATTTTCACCTTCGATGTCGATGAAGTTGGCGGTCCAGCGCGCTTGACGCCAGGCGACGTCATCGAGATTGCCATCGACGACGGGAGCGGATTTGGTGTACGGCGCGGTGTAATGACGCGGGATATCACCGGCGTGATCAAAGATCGGTGTGGATTGGTTGGCGCAAGCGCCCAACAAACCCAGCGTAAGGAGGGGTGAGAATCGAGGCATGAAGAATTAGTGAGCTTCGGTGACTTCTTCCGTGCCTACGGGCCAACCTTCCGGGTATTGGGAGAAGGTCGAGGGCGGGACCTGATGCCAACCGGCGCGGGATAACACGCGGCGCAGGGCAAATCCCAAAGGGCGCTTGGCGATGCCCACGTTTTTCTGTGCACGGCCGGAGTTTGGCTCTACGCCCAAGCGCATGCCTTCACCCAGAATTTCCATCAGCGAGAAGTGCTCACCCTTGCGCTCCCATTGTGCGCGGCCCCAAATCTGTACTTTGATGCCGTAGGGAGGATCGGAGTTCTCATGAATCAGGATGATTTCGCCCTGGATCATGAAATGGCGATGAGTTTTGGTGCTGGCGTTTGGCCGCAGGGTGATGGATGCCGTGATGACATCGGACTCCGCATAGGGAGTGCCTGGACCGTAAAGGTGGTCGTGTAAGGCAAGGCGAGCCAGACGATTGGCCACAGCCGCCGGGATTTCATGATCTTCGCGTGAGCGCAAGCTGTCTGGAGGAAGAATGGACAACATTTCCTCGCGTGAGAACCACAGATAATCTCGGCTCCACATTTCTTGGCGAGGAACTTCGGTGGCTACGAGAATTTCACCTTCGGTGCTAGGCATGTCACGCAAGAAGACTTCGAGAGCGAGGCCGTCATGCGGAAACAAGTTTTCCAGACGAGTGGGGGCCTCTAGCTTTGCTGCGTCTAACGCCACCCGCGATGCCGCATCCAAGTCTTGCCAAGCATCTAAACCCTTTTGTAAAGTCGCGGCTAAGTCATCTTGCGCGGCCGCTTGGCTGCAAGAAGCCAGCAGCTTCCCGGAAGGAGAAAGCACGACGACGCCGCCGTCTGACCAATGTGCCGAGGCGTCATCCTGCGCCAAAACACTGCGCATATAGACGGCTTCGGGGTCGGTCGAGCTTTGCAAGCGGGCGAGGTCATCGGCCACCGGGAACAACTTGTCCATGAGGGGCGTGACCGACGCACTGACCCAAACTTTGCGCATGGCTAATCCAGCGGATGAAGTCGCGCCGAGTGGATGGCCATTGCCTAGCCAGAGGACTAAGGGCTTGCGCTCTTGTACGGCTTTTTGCATTCCCAAGCCAAACTGCTGCGTCCAGCCGTAGTGTTGCCAACGCAACTCTGCGTTCACCGGGTAAACATGCAGGAACCAATCGTGCCAATTGCGGCGCGAACTCAAGAGCTGGTTCTCCGCGTCCTGTAGGGCATACCAACCCTCAGGGGGCGGCGGAGGTGGTGGTGCCACAATCAGTTGGGGCGGTTCCACGGGCTCTTGGGTGAGCGGACAAGCTGGGAGCGCCGCCGCGCTGAATAGACATAGACTCAAGGCCAAGTGCATGACCAAGCCTATCACATGGCCTTAGAGGTGATGGACCGGCCCAGCCTTGGCGGCAGCGGCAAACAGCGTGCGTTTGGTATAGACCGGCACCATGGCGTGGCGGTACTCATGATCGCCAGGAATGTTGGGCATTGGGCGGCATTGCTTGGCAGCCAAGGCGGCCACCTGTTCCACGGCATCGAGGAAATCTTGCTCCCCGGGAGTGGTGCCGCATAGCGCGTCGGCGACCTTCTTCAGAGGCCATGGCCGCGCTTGCAGAGCGACGGCGCACAGGGCGGCATGTGCAATTTTGCCTGCATCATCGAGGTCTAAGCGTACGGCAATCCCAAACAGTGGGAAGTCGATCGAGCCGCGATCGCGCAACTTGCCATAGGCGCCATGATGCTTCGCCGCAGTGGGCGGCAGGTGAATCGCGACTAAGAGTTCTTGCGGGGACAACTTGCGGTTCCAGATGCCATCGGCCTGCCACAACTCGGCGAGCGGCATGCGCGCGCGGCCATCGCCAGAGGCAATTTCGATTTCGGCATCGAGGGTCATGAGTGCTGGCGCGGTGTCATTGCTTGCCGCAGCCACACACTTCGACCCACCTTTGATGACATGGCATTCGGTGCCATCTTTCTTCATGCAATAACCCAAGGACTTACGCCAGAAGTGAGTCTGGTTGTACCACTGGCAACGCGTGTCAAGCATGACATTGCCGCCGATGGTGCCCATATTGCGCAGTTGTGGCCCACTGACAAGAGAAGCTGCTTGCGCCAAGGCCGGCCACTGCGCTTGAATCTGCGCGTGTTCTGCCACCTCAGTGAGGGTGGTCATGGCGCCGAGTCTTAGCCAACCCTTTTCGTTTACGCTGACGCCACGAAGTTCGCCAACGCCTTCCAAAGCAATCAGGGCCTGCGGTTCGAGCAAGCGATGCTTGAGGTTAGGGTTGATGTCAGTCCCACCAGCCAACCAACGAGCTTCGCCTGCGGCGGCGAGCATTTGCTCCATCGCTTCGTCGACCGTGCTTGGGTTGAGCACTGTAAAGGGAGGCATACGCAACATTAGGCTTGCACCTCTTGGGCAGGCTTCTGTTCGGCAAGGGCGCGTAACACTTTGCTCGGGTGGAAGGGCAAGGTGCGCAGGCGAATGCCGACGGCATCGTGCACAGCATTGGCAATCGCTGGAATGGTCGAGTGCAAGGGACCTTCACCAGCTTCTTTGGCGCCATAAGGTCCTTCGGGGTCAATGCTTTCGACCATATGCGCTTCGATATCTGGCGTGTCGAGCGAAGTCGGGATTCGGTAGTCCAACAAGGACGGCCCCTGGTGCAAGCCAAAGCGGTTCATGGTGTGCTCTTCGAGCACCACTTCGCCGGCGCCCATGTAAGTGCTGCCTTCGATTTGTCCGGCCACAATCGTCGGGTTCAATGCGCGGCCACAATCATGCGCCACCCAAACCTTGTCCACGGTAATGCGCCCGGTTTCCGGATCGACTTCCACCTCGGCAATATGCGCGGTGAAGGAGTAGGCCGGCGAAGCGCCGATCGAACCGCCGCGATAATCGCCACCGAGGGTAGGGGTGTTGTAACTGCCGGTCGAGCCTAGCGTGTCATGGGCTTCTTCCGCGAGATGAAACGCTTCGCGTTGGCTCATGGTGCGGTCCGGGTCCTGCAAATCAATCACAACGCCATTGATCATGCGCACTTCCGATGGCGCCGTGGCCCAATGACTCGCGACAGACTCGGTAATCTGCTTGCGCAACTTGCGTGCGGCATCGATCGCGGCATTGCCGACCATGAAGGTGACACGGCTGGAGTACGCGCCGAGGTCGACCGGACAAAGATCGGTATCGGCAGCGACTACGCGTACATCTCGCGGGCGAATGCCGAGCTCCTCGGCGACCAAGTAGGCCACCATCGAGTTCGAACCCTGGCCGATGTCATTGCCACCAGTGAACACGGTGACCAAACCGCTGCGGTCGACCTTAATCTGAATGCCAGCTTGTGGCATCTTGTTGGGGTAAATCGGGTAGTTGGTGCCCGAGATGTACATGCTTCCAGCGACGCCCAATCCGCGCCCAAACGGCATTTTGCCGTGGCGTTCTTTCCAGCCACTGGCCTTCTCTACGGCATCGAGGCACTCCAGAAAACCGTTGGAGGTAATGCGCTGGCCGTTGACGGTCGTGGTGTGATCGCCGAGGAAGTTGCGTCGGCGAATTTCGATGGGGTCGATGCCCAAGCGATGGGCGACTTCATCGAGCTGCACCTCAAAAGCGAAACGCGGCTGCACCGAACCATGACCGCGCTTCGGCCCACAAGGCGGCTTATTGGTGAAGACCCTGGTGGAGTCGAAGCGGTAGTTGGGGAAGTCGTAGGGCCCGGTCAATAGCTGACCGCTGTAATAAGTGGTGACCAAGCCAAAGCTGGAGTAGCTACCGCCATCAATCAGCAGTTTGGCGTCGACCCCGGTGATCATGCCATTGGCCGTCGCGGTGGTGCGGTAGTGCATTTTCATGGCGTGACGGCCGCGGTGTGCGTAAAACACTTCCTCGCGGGTCCACAGCATCTTGACCGGACGCCCGGTTTTCATCGCGAGTTTAGAGACCACAAACTCCAGTGAGAAGGGGTCTGATTTGCCGCCAAAGGCGCCGCCTAAACAGGGTTGCACCACACGTACTCGTGCAGGGTGCAGTTCAAGCACGCGCGCGATGGCGCGGTGCACATAGTGGGTAATCTGCGTAGCCGACCACAAGGTTAGGCGGCCATCGGCGCCTAACTGCGCTACCGCACAATGCGGTTCAATCGCGGTGTGGGTGTTGCTGGAGAACTCATAGTCCTCTTCGATCACCACCGCGGCTTCAGCCACTTGGGCATCGACGTCGCCAAAGCTCAAGTCCACATGCTTGGAGATGTTGTCGCGACGTTTGCGATCCTCGTGGATTGCCGGCTCTGGAGTGACCAGTGCTTGTTCTGGATCGAGGATCGCGTCGAGAATCTCGTACTCGACTTCGATCAACTCCACCGCGGCCTGCGCCGTATCTTCATCGACGGCGGCCACTGCCGCCACCTCATCACCAATGAAGCGCACCTTGTCCACCGCAAGCGCGGTTTCATCGGGCGTCCAGGGAATCACGCCGTATTTGATCGGCAGCTCACTGCCCACCAACACCGCGTGCACTCCAGGCAAAGCTTCGGCCTTGGAGGTGTCGATCGACACAATCCGCGCATGGGCATGTGGGCTACGCAACATTTTTGCGTGCAACATGCCGGGCAGCTGAATGTCATCGGTGTAAACCGCTTCGCCGGTAGCCTTAGCCATGGCATCGACCTTGCGCTGGGCATGGCCAACGACATGAAAGTCCTTGCCCCAAGGGGCACCAGGTCCATGTTGGTCGCGCGCGGCCACTAGGCTTGGCCTCCGTGCTCGGGCTGGAAGGGCTCTTCTTTAGGCGATGCCGCAGCGATTTCTTGTTCGCGCGCCTGCGCCCAAGCTGGCTTGCGTGGCTCGCGCCCTGCAACCTCATCGGCGACGAGCTCGACCGCCTGGAAGATTTGGGTGTAGCCGGTGCAGCGGCACAGATTGCCAGCCAAGGCGTCTTGGATTTCGCGGCGACTGGGGTCTGGATTGTCGCTGAGCAGCGCCTTCGTCGACAGAATCATGCCCGGTTGGCAGAAGCCACATTGCAAAGCGCCGCAGCGATCAAAAGCATCTTGGACCGGGTCGACGCCCTGCCCTCCGGCCTTTTGATGCAGCGGGCGCAAGCCCTCGATGGTGGTGATGTCTTTCCCTTCGAGCGTCGCCGGCAAAGCCAAGCAAGCGAGGGTTGGAGTGCCATCAATCAACACCGTGCACGCACCACAATCTCCCTTGTCGCAGCCTTGCTTGCTGCCGGTCAGTCCAAGGCGGTAGCGCAGGACTTCGAGCAAACTCCAGTGCTCTGGAGCAGCTACATCAAGAGGGTCGCCGTTGACCTGTAGTCGGAACACGCGCATGGAGCGTGATTGTACCGACGCGCCAGCCTCGGCCGCCGCACCAACCTATTGGCGCCATGGCTATGCCAGGCTCTCACACACCTGTTTCGTGCAGCGATCGGCGAACTCCAAAAAGGCGTCTCGATTGCGGAAGGGATGGGAGTGGCCGCGCAGGCGGCCAGCCATGCCAAGCGTGGCGATGCCATGCACCATGGCCCAAGCCAGAGCGGCGATTTCGTTGCGGTCGCCTTGGCGCATGCAGCCATGAGCTTGGCACAAGGAAATCAGCTCCAAAATGGCACCAAAACTGCTGTCTGCAGCCTCTTGCGCATACTCCTCAAACTCTTCGTAATGTCGGTCATGAAACATGACCTGGAAGTGCTGGGGGAAATCAAGCGCAAAGGTGACATAGGCGACCCCAGCTCGACGAAACGCCATGAGGGGGTCACTGTGCTCCTGAGCAGCAATCCGCATACGCGCCTCGAGGCGGGCGAATCCTTGGGCAGAAAGGCCTGCCAGGATGGAGGCGTCGTCGGGGTAAAGTTCTTTGGCGCGGTCGAGGGGAAGGTTGGCGCTCTTGGCGAGCGTGGCAATTCGCAGGTTCGGGCTTCGATTCCGTCTTAGCGGCTCCAGGACGGCCTGGAGAAGCGCTTCGCGGTCTGAACACACCGACCCCGCTGCCGGGGAGCCGGCGGGGGAATGTTCCATGCCCTTATTATGTCGTCTAGGGTCCTTGGAAACCCCATATTGGACCTGAAATGGCTCTAGAAAAGCGGAATAATGGGGCTGGCACCTGGTCTGAAAGTTTGTGGAAGGGGCGATTCTGCCTGCTCAAGCCCGCCAGTTAGCCCCCTCCTCGTGACTCCTGTCGATCCGTCTCTTTCGGCCCTTCGCCGATGTGCCGCTGGCCATGCCGACGGCCTCGCGGAACTGTTCGAGCGGCACGGCGATCAGGTCTACCGGCTCTGTTTTCATCTCCTGAATTCTCCCGCCGAAGCCGAGGATGCTACGCAAGATGTTTTCTTGCGCATCCTCGACAAGGCGGGCGGGTTTCAGGGCAAGAGTCTGGTCAAAACCTGGATTCACCGCATCACCATGAACCACTGCCTCAACTTGCTCGACAAACGCAAGCGCGCGCCCCAGAGCCTGCTTAACGGGGAGGTCGTGCTTGCACCTGCTGTCGCAACGGAGGCGTCGGGTTTGGAGCAAAGTGAGCTTGCCGACCAAGTGCGCGACCTAGTTGCTCGACTCCCCGAGGACGGTCGTGCGGTCTTTGTGTTGCGCGAGGTCGAGGGCCTCTCCTATCGAGAGATTGCGGAAACCCTCGAGCTTGCTCCCGGAACCGTCATGTCGCGCTTAGCGCGAGCACGCGAACGCTTCCGTCAACTAGCCGGGCCGGCCGCCCGTGACCTCGGCCTTCTTCACGATGACGATTAAAGAGCCCAACTTTCTGTTTCCCGACGACTTGCGGCAGGAACTCACCGCCGTTTCCCCACCTGTTGGGTTGGAGCAACGTGTTCTGGATGCCGCCAAACCATCGCTTGCCATGCGCCGCGCCACCTGGCGTCGTCATGCCCTGGCCCTTGCGGCGGCTGGGGTGCTGGGCTTCGTCAGTTTCTTCGGCGCGCAAACGGCGCTGTTGTCTTGGAACAGTCCAGGCCAAGGCGGGCAAACTCAAACCGCAGGCGAGTTCTCTCAGGACTTGACTGGCCTTCGCGACACCTTCCATGAATACGAGTTGGATCAGGTCGAACGCGGCCTCCGCGCACTGGCGGAAATGCAAGGAGAGGCACAATGAACGGCGGATGGCTCGCAGCCTTCCTTGCTGGCGCACTTTTGGCTAGCGCGGTCATGAATGTTTACCTTTGGCAGAAGAGCGATCTCGCGCATACCGAGGAGCTGGGGCCTGGCCTGCGTGCACCCCAGGTGCCACTGGAGACTTTGGAGCTCAACCAAACCCAAACCAGTGCCCTCAGCCGTTTGGGCAGCGAACAGGCCGAGGCCGCCCAGGACTTGCGCCATCGCATTGTGACCAAGACCAGAGAACTGCAAGTCGCTCTGGGGCAAGAGGAAATCGATTCCGCCCTGGTTGGGAGTTTGGCCGAGGAGCTGCGTCAGTTGCGCCGTGAAGAGGTGGATCAACAGGTTGGCATCTTGCTGGCGGTGCGTGAGTTGCTTACGCCGTACCAAACCAGATTGCTGTATCAGGTGCTTTACCCGGAGATTACTCCCCTGCGCTAGGCTGGGAGGATGATCCTCCTCTGCACCTCAATCCTTGCTCTTACGGCGGCTCAAGAGCCGGACACTCCGCCTGAAATCTTCACCGAGGCGGACTACGACGCGGTCGCGGAACAGGTCATGCCGCGGGATGCCTTCCCCGTGCTGACTTTGCCGGAGCTGGTCGACGCCAAGACCGGCAGTGAAACGCTCGGGGACGAGGAGCTGGTCATCGGGCTCAATCTCGATGGCGAAACACGCGCCTATCCGTTGCGGGTGATGGGTGGCGTCGAGCTGGTCAACGATGTCTGTGGCGATTTGGCCACGGCAGTCAGTTGGTGACCACTTTGCCAGACGGCCATCGTGTATGACCGCAGCTTAGATGGAGAGACATTGACCTTTGGACACGAAGGCGTGCTCTACCGCAACTCCTTTGTGATGTATGACAAGGGCAGTGAATCGCTTTGGGTGCATGTCACTGGCGAGGCAATCAAGGGGCCCAAAAAGGGCAGCCAATTGCGCTTTTTGCCCTCGGTGATTGTGCCATGGGGATTTTGGCGCACTGAACACCCAGAAACGACTGTGCTTTTGGGCAAAATGGTCGAGGGCTTCATGGGCTCCTTCAATCTCCCACAGCGCTTGGCCTCTTATGGCTTGTCTGTTGGCGAAGGCCGCAATGTCACTCTGTTCCGCTACGCCCTGCTGTCTCAGGTCCCGGTCCTCAATACCCAAGTGGGTGAGGAGCCAGTGGTGGTGACCTTTGCGGAAGAGATCGCTCTTGGTGCGGCATTTTCTACCCAATTGGGCGAGCGAAAACTCCATTTTGACCCGATTTTAGTGCTCTCCAAGCCCTCAGCGGCTTCTGAGTCCAAATCCGAGTTGCCTTCCAAATCTGCTGCCGTGGTCCCCCAACCCACCGTCTCCACCATGCGCGACAGCGAAACTGGGTCGGTTTGGGACATCCGCAATGGTCGCTGCCTGCGTGGCCCTCTGGCCGGAGAGCGCTTGAAGCCCCTCACCGCCACCGCCTGGCTGGGCAAACGCTGGGTCCATTTCTTCCCCGAGGGCAAGGTCGTCGGCCTGCCGAAAGCGGACTGAGCGCCCCCTGAGCTGGATTTGGTTGCTACACTGGCCGAGGCCGCATTTCGGCATTCTGGCTGGCGACGCGCTTCCCGCCCTCTAGCCCCCCCCAATGAACCCAAGGAGACTTCCATGTCCGATCAAGAAATTCTCGTCATTCAGTCCAAAGTGAAGGCCTACATCAAGGCTAAGTCCGGTATGTCTACGTCAGGTGCGGTTGCCGCTCGCCTGTCCGACATCATTCGCGGACTGTGCGACCAGGCTATCGCGGCCGCGGAATCCGGTCGTCGCAAGACGGTCATGGATCGCGACCTGCCTTCTGGCGAGTAGAACCTGGCCGATGCACCTGGCTGCTTCCTCTGTGGTGGCGACCGCGTGCGCCACGGCTCTGCTTGTGGCTTCTTGCCAAAGCCCTGCACCCGCTTTCTCGGGTCCAGGAGTTCATTGGCATCCGAGCCAAACCTTGGACGGCGGACCATCCCTGCGTGGGGTGGCCGCCGTCAGCCAATTGGAGACTTGGGTCAGCGGGAGCGCAGGCACGATTGCGCACACCGTGGACGGAGGCACGACTTGGGAATTGGCAACATTGCCAGGTGAGGGTCAGGCCGCTCTCGACTTCCGAGATTTTGCCGTGTTGTCGCCAGAACACCTTGTGGCGATGTCCGCCGGTCCAGGCGGAGATTCGCGAGTATTCCTCAGCCTGGATGGTGGGAGCACTTGGCAAGAGCGTGCACGTTGCCTCGAAGAAGAAGGCTTTTGGGATGGTCTCGCCTTCTGGGATGCCGACCAGGGTTTGATGGTGGGCGACCCGGTGGGCCAACGTCTATCCCTGTTTATCACGACAGATGGGGGCGTCACCTGGGCCGGTTTACCTAAGGAACAAAGGCCCCAGATGGCGGAAGGGGAATACTGCTTTGCGGCAAGCGGAACCTCTCTAGCTCTTCAGCCAGGTGGGCTTGCTTGGCTGGTCACAGGTGGTAGCAAAAGCCGCATTTTGCGCTCGATAGATGGAGGCCAGCATTGGCAAGCGCAAACTCTGCCTTTGGTCTCTGGCAGCGATGGCGCCGGGGCCTTCTCGGTGGCCTTCCGCGACTCCCTGCGTGGCGTGGTGGTCGGTGGCGATTACCTCGACCCAGAGGCCAACCAGGCGGTGGCTGCCTGGACCGAGGACGGTGGGCGTCATTGGCAAATGGTTCCCGCAGCGATTGGTCCTCGAGGTTACCGCTCAGCTGTGGCTTGGCTTCCCGAATTTCAGCTTTGGTGGTGCACCGGTCCGAGCGGGACGGAATGGTCTCGAGACGGCCGCACTTGGCATGCAAGCGGCGCCGACGGCATGCATGCCATCGACGCCTGGTGGATGTCCGGCGCGAGCGGTCAAGTGCTGCGCGCCGAGCCTGCTGTTGGGAACTAGTCCTTCGCCACGCCAATCACGCCAAAACCGACGCGACCACCAGCGTTGCCGGTGGGTTGGGTGGTGAAGTCATCGGCATCGGCGTGAATCACGATGGCGCGACCAATGATCGAGTGGCGTCCGCCCAAGCGCACGTCATCGTCGAAGCGGCTGTAGACCGCGCGGCCAGTGCTGTCGGCTTCGAGGTTGCCGAGGTCACCAACGTGGCGGCCGCGGTCCTCTGGGCCTCCGTGCTTTTCCTCGTCAGGGTTGAAGTGACCACCGGCCGATTTGCCGTCGAGGCCGGAGACATCGCCGAATTCATGAATATGGAATCCATGTAGGCCTGGGGTGAGTCCGCTGATGTCGGCCTCGACCAAAATGCCGCCGGCGCGTTCGGTGAAGGTGACCGTGCCGGACACGCCTTCATTGCCAGCGGTGCCGGAAATGACGCATACCGCGCGTTCGACATCGCCATGGCCGAAGTCGCCGTCGACGTAGCCATCGTTGCCAATGACCACGGCGCAACTAGGGGTGAGGGCGAGTAGCGGCAGGGCGCAAAGAGAGAGAAGAGGGGCTTTCATGTGTCGTGCTGTTCTTCGAGCAGTTGATGTTGACGGCCAAGTTGTCGTGCCGTACCGGCCCATATTAGGGAGGTGGGAACGACAAAGAAGGCCAGGGCCTGTGCGTGCAATCCAATGCCTGCGAGCAGGTCGTACAGCCAGCTTACGGCGAGGTCGCCGCCGCGATAGACAAAGGTGTCGACGAAAGACTTGGCCTGGTACTTTTCCTTGCGCGGAAGCACCGTGAACAGGACTTCGCGGGCGGGTTTGGCCATTGCATATTGGCCGGTGCGGCGGAGCACATCGGCGATGGCAATCGTGGCCAAGCTCAGCCACATGCCGAGGAATCCGAAGCACAGGACCGCCAGCAATGGCAGCACCATGAGGGTGATCCCCACCCCGCGGCGTTGCATCAGCCAACCGCTGGCGAAGGCTTGCAGCAGCAGGGTCACGCTATTGGCAACCATCTCAATTTGTGCGTAATAGGTGGTGCGGGCGGCGCGATCGCTCAAGCCATGGGCGACCTCGGCCTTGAGGCGATACATAAAGCCACTGGTGAGGACGAGGAGTATTAGGTAGCCACAAATCCGTCGCAGTTGTGGCGACCGCAACACTAAGCGCATGCCTTCCCAGGCTTGGCCGCCGATGGATTGTTGCGCCTTGGCGGAGGCTGCGCTGTCCTGGTTCCGGGCGAGGCGCAGCAGGAGGTGCAAGCCGACTTCCAGAATCAAAGCACTCCCTAAAAGGAGGTTTGCACTGCCTAAAGGTTTAATCAGCGCGGTAGTCAGGGCCGGGCCGGCAATCGCGCCCAGGCTGGCACCCATGGTCACTCGCGCAAAGGAATGCTTGCCTTGCTGGGAGTGGAACAAGTCGGCCAGCACCGACCAAAACAGGCTGAGCGTAAATAGGTTGTAAACGCTGACCCAGATATAAAAGGAGGCATCGAGGGCGAAGGGCCTGCTCGCGCCTTCCTGCTGATGAAACAGCCAGGAAAACAGCAGGAACAGAAGCAAGAAACTGCGAAAGCAGATTTGCAGCAGTCTGCGCCGGGTGCAGCGAGAGGCAAGAAAGCCAAACAGAGGCACGGCGAGCAGGGTCAGAAAAAAAGTTCCGGTCCACAGGCTGGTGATGTCGTCTGGGTGCGCCGCCGCGACCTCGTCGCGGATGGGCTTGATTAGGCTATAGCCGCACATGAGCAGAAAGGCCGTCACCATGGCCAGCAAGAGCTGGCGCGCGTTGAGCGCGTCTGGCGAGGGCGATGATTGAGAACTCATGAGAAAGGTGCCTACGGGAGTGGGGTCGCGACCGTAGCCTTCTTCATCATGGCTTTCTCCCGCCGCCATTTCCTCCATGGAGCCCTGGCAGGTTCCGCTTCTCTGATTACCAGCCGCAGACTCAGTGCTTCACGGCAAGATTTACCCGCTTCCAATGCACAAAAACCAGAGGGGCAGTCTCGTGGCAAGCTCTTGGTTCTTGGTGGCACACGATTTCTGGGCCCGCACCTCGTCGAAGAGGCTCTCGCCCGGGGCTGGGAAGTCACCTTGTTCAACCGCGGAAAATCGAATCCCAAGCTGTTTCCGGATTTGGAAAAGTTGGTTGGCGACCGCGATGGTGGCCTAGAGGTTTTGGCCGACCGTGAATGGGATGCCGTAATTGATACCTCCGGCTATATCCCACGCCTAGTCAAGGACAGTGCCGCGTTATTGGCAGATAAGGTCAAGCAGTACCTCTTCATCTCGACCATGTCGGTCTATGCCGATGACGAAACCGGCAGCCCACAAGACGAAACGTCGCCAGTGGCGACCATGGAAGATGAAACTTTCGAGCAAGTGACGAACGAAAGTTATGGCGCGCTCAAGGCCTTGTGCGAGCAAGCTGCCGAAGCCGCCATGCCCGGGCGCGTGACCAATATCCGCCCCGGCTTGATTGTGGGCCCTCTCGATAACAGTGGGCGCTTCACCTATTGGCCTTGGCGAGTTGCCAATGGCGGAGAGGTTCTCGCACCGGGTAACCCCGATGCGCGCGTCGAGTTCATCGATGCACGCGACTTGGCTGCGTTCTGCATTCACTGCCTCGAAGAGAAGGTTGTGGGTGTGTACAACGCCAATGGCCCAGCTGCACCCACCTCTATGGCAGAGTTGCTTTATGGCTGCAAGATTGTGCTTGGTGCCGATGCCCAGTTCACCTGGATCCCCGATGAAAAACTCCAAGAATGGGGCGCTGGTCCGTGGATTGAGTTGCCGTTATGGATTCCCTCGGACTATCCGCATGGGGCAGCCATCGTCGACAAAGCCCTTGCCGCCGGCATGACCTTGCGCCCGGCTGGCGACACCATTCGCGACACCGCGGCCTGGGCGTTCACCGCCCTAAACAATAAACGGACCCTAGGAAATAGCCTGAAGCCCGAGAAGGAAGCCGATTTACTCTTGAAGTGGAAGGAGTCGCAGAACTAGAAGGGGTCCATGGAATTGACCCAAGCCATCCGCGAGCGCCGCTCGGTAAAGTCTTATGACGCCGATCACAAGCTCACAGAAGAGGAACTGCGCCACCTTCTGACGCACGCCTTTTTAGCGCCCTCTTCTTTCAACATGCAGAATTGGCATGTGGTCGCCGTCACTGATCAAGCGCAGAAAGATCAGCTTTGCGCTGCGGCATGGAATCAAACCCAAATCGCCGAAGCTTCCGTGGTCTTGGTTTTGGCGGGCGTACTGCGCGGCTGGGAAGACGTCGATCATTACACGCGTAAAGCGCCGGAAACAGTGCGTACGATGTTTAGTGGAATGGTGCCCGGTTTTTACGGCACCAACACTGAACTGCAACGCGATGAGGCCGTGCGTTCGATTGGTATTCTGGCCCAGAACTTCATGTTGTTAGCCAAAGACATGGGCTACGACAGTTGCCCCATGATTGGCTTCGATCCGACCAAGGTGGCAGAGGTCATGGAACTTCCCGAAGACTGCCCACCTTTACTCATGTTGCCGATTGGCAAAGCCTTGCGCCCCGCCAATCCGCGCATGGGTTTGCGTCGTTTGGAAGAAATGGTCTCGGTTGATCGCTTTGGTAATCACGCCATCAGCGGCGAAATCGACGAGAGTTAAGGACCGGTTCCGACCGCGAGCTCTTGCTCGAGAAGAGCGTTCGCCGAAGTCAGATTGTCCGCGACAATTTCGTTCGCCGGATTGATCAGGTACACCTGTGGCGTGGCCCAAATCGAAAAGTTGCTAAAAGCATCTTCGGCGGCGGCCATCGTTAGCCAACTCTCGGGCAGATCGCCGACAAAGGACAGTGCGGCCGGAGCGGGAGAAGAGGTCACGCTCCAGACATTGAGGCCCTGATCACCAAAGTTTCGCTGCATCTGCACGAGATACGGCTTTTCCTTGTGGCAGGGGCCTCAGCCAGGGCGAAAGAAGGCAAAGAGGCGCCAACCCTCTTCCGGGCTGGCCGTTTTTGCCTCAGCTGCCGTGGAGACGACCTGAAATTGGCCCAAATCCGGCATCTCTTGCCCAAGCAAACTGCGGCCAAAGAACCAATAGTAGACCCCAGCAAGGACCAAAATCATGGGCAGGAGGCGGATTGCACTCTTCATGACGTCCATTATGAACGCTGTAGGCCTCAAGCGCAGCGATTTCGATGGCCGATAAATCTCTGCCACGACTAAGAACCGTATGAATGAGCCTTCCCCCCATTTCGGCAGTAGCCGTGAGGACCGCTTTTTGCGGAGGGTAGAGCGATGACCCAGGTGCGCTGGTCGCGCAGTCTCATGACGCGGACCGCTGTTTGGGCGGGTCTGCTGGTCTTGGGGTCGACGAGTTTGTCGTGGTGGCAATCCTTTCAACTAGCCAAGCGCCAGTCGGAGTTGCATGCCGCGGAGATCACCGAGGACATGGCTGGCCTTTGGCACCGGGAATTGAAGAAATGGGAGGGCGGAACGCAACACCTCGCCAACTCCATGATCGATTCCCCTGAATTTCTGACGGCGGTTGCTGAGGGGAATTTCGAACTTTTGAGTCAGGAGTTGGCGCAGAAGCTTTCGCGTGAAGCGACGGCTAGGCAGCTCGCCGGTGCTGTGGTGATTGGTGCCGAAGGTAAGGCCCTGGCGCAATGGCCAAAGGATGGGCCTGTGAAGTCGAAACCGCTTGGCGAGGAAGGGCTGCAATTCATCACCCAAGGAGTTGCGGTGACTCAAGTGCATGCACCGCGCCTATTTGCAGACAAAGAAGGTCAGGCGTGGAGTGTGGTTCCCTTCGCCGATAGCCAAGACCGGCCTGGCGGATGGCTGATGTTAGCCCGTGACATGAATTTGAGTGTGGCATCCTTCAGTCATTTGATTCAAAGCGATGTGGTGCTGGAGGGATTGCAGAACTTCCGAGTGTCCAGCAATGAGATTGCACTACGGCGCTTAGGAAGAATGCAGGAGGAACAACCGGGAATCGAGCAACGGGATCCGGAAAGCCAACGCTATTTCCGTGTGATTCCCTTTGCCAGCAGTTTAGGGAATACCATTCGCGTTATCGAAGATCGCACCGTAGAAGTGACGGCGCAACAAAGCCTGTTCGGTCTTAGTCTGCTTGTCGGGGTTGCCTGTAGTTCACTGTTTCTGCTTCTGGGATTAGCTGGCCTGGGCATGCGCATGCGCGGCATTCGTCGCCTGTCGCAAAAGGTCGATGCGTGCGTTGCAGATGGAACCTTGGAGTTGAAGTATGAAGATTCCACCAAAGATGAGGTTGGTCAACTTGCGGATGCCTTCCGCGGGCTGAGTTCCACTGTGCGCGCGCAGTTTCGCGCCTTGGAGCAAGCCACCAAAGAAGCGCAAGCGGCCAACCGCGCCAAGAGTGCCTTCTTGGCCAATATGAGTCACGAGATTCGCACGCCTATGAATGGTGTGCTGGGGATGACCGAATTGTTGTTGGAGGAAGACCTGACTCCAGAACAACGTGATTTTGCCGAAGTCGTCCATCGTTCTGGCGAATCGCTATTGGTCATCATCAATGACATTCTGGACTTCTCTAAGATTGAAGCCGGTCGCATTGAGTTAGAACGCATTCCATTCTCCTTAGATGAGGTGGTGGAAGATGCGGTATCTGCATTGAGTGCGAAGGCCGGGGTAAAGAAGTTGGAGCTTCTGGTCGACTTGGATTCCGCCGCGCCACTACATGTGCTTGGCGACCCTGGACGCCTGCGCCAAATCCTCTCCAACCTAGTGGGCAATGCGATTAAGTTCACCGAGAAGGGTGAGATTCTGGTGCGCGTTCGTCAAGCCGGAGAGCGCACTCGCTTTGAAGTCAGTGACACTGGCATCGGGATTGAACAATCGAGCATCACCAAGTTGTTTGCGCCCTTTAGTCAGGCAGATACCTCGACCACGCGCAAATTTGGTGGCACGGGTTTAGGTCTGTGCATCTCGCGCCAACTTGCCGAGCTGATGGGCGGTGAGATGGGAGTGGAGAGTGAAGCCGGAAAAGGTTCTACCTTCTGGTTCACGATTGACTTGCGCCCTGCCGAACATCCGGCGATGGAAATGGAAGATGCCATCCAGGCTTTGCAGGGGCAAGAAATTTGGTGTGTCGACGACGGCGCCACCAACCGCCGCATTTTGCGAGGGCACCTCGAGAATGCCGGTTGTTTGGTGGAGGAAGCCGATTGTGCTGCAGCATGCTGGCAGCTCTTGCAGGAACGTCGCCAAGCAAAGCAGGCCCTGCCGAGTACGGTCATTCTGGACTACCACATGCCAGAGGAAGATGGATTGCAGTTGGCTAAGCGCGTGCGCTCTATTCCCGCCTACGATGACATCCGTTTGATCCTGCTGAGTTCGGTTTGTGACCGCTCGCAGTATCCCGATGGATATTCGCGCTTACTCGACGCCACCCTGATTAAACCGGTTCGTCGGCGCCAACTATTTCGCTCTCTGTTGGAGCCACGATTGGAAACCAACCTAGAAGGGACTCGCCCCGAGATTCCCGCCGAGGAGATTTCGGCAGCAGAAGAAAGTACCGACGATGTCGCCGCCTTGCTGGCCGAGGTTGAGCTGGCACTGTCTGCAGAAGCCGACCGCCGTGAGACTAAGGAGGTGCCAGCGACCGTAACTTCTGCATCGACGGAGGAAAAAGTGGGAGGGAGCTACCAGCCTTTGCAAGGCCTTTCCATTTTGCTGGCCGAAGATAATCCGATCAACCAGAAGGTCGCTTTGCGCATGCTGAGTGGGCTCGGCTGCGAGGTTTTCGTCGCCAATAACGGTCAAGAGGCAGTGGATCGCGTCGCCAAGGGCGGGATTGATGTGGTGCTGATGGATTGCCAAATGCCCGTCTTGGACGGATTTGAGGCCACGGCAAGTTTGCGCCAACGCGAAAGTGAAGAGGGGGAGAGCCCCCTCACGGTGATTGCGATGACGGCAAATGCCATGCAGGGCGATCGCGAGCGTTGTTTAGACGCGGGCATGGATGACTACATCGCCAAGCCGGTGAAGAAGGACCTTCTACGGGAAACGTTGACGAAATGGGCACAGGGACAGGGACGCGGATAGAATCCGTCCTTCACTAATCCCCATTTCCTTGCATGAACCAGACAACTCTTCGCGGGGGCCGTGCGCTTCTCGCCACTTCACTTCTGAGTCTTCTTTCCTTCAGCTGCAGCAGCGAAGAAAAAGCCTCGACAGCCGATAGCCCGGCCACGCTTCGCTTCACCGCGATTCCCGACACCAACTCCACCGAGCTCGAAGCCAAGTTCAAGCCAGTTGCGGCGTACCTCTCCGAGACCCTTGGGGTCCCGGTCGAATATGTACCCACACCCGACTACGCCGCTTCGGTCGAGATGTTCCGCAACGGCGATGTCCAGCTAGCCTGGTTCGGCGGTCTCTCCGGGGTCCAAGCGCGCAACAAAGTAGACGGCTCCCGCGCCATCGCCCAGGGCGGTAGCGACCCGACCTTCAAGTCCTACTTCATCGCCAATGCCTCCACTGGCCTCACCAAGGGCGACGACTTCCCCATGAGCTTTGAAGGGCGCAGCTTTACCTTTGGCTCGTCCGGCTCGACCTCTGGCCGCCTGATGCCGGAACACTTCATACGCACCAATTCTGGCAAGTCGCCAGAGGATTTCTTCGGCACCCAGAACCAGTTCTCTGGCTCGCACGACAAAACCGCCGAGTTGGTCCAAGCAGGCACCTTTGAAACCGGTGCTCTGAATTTCAAGACCTACGATGGCATGGTCAAGGATGGCCGCATTGATCCCGAGAAGTGTCGCATCATTTGGGTCACGCCAACCTACCCAGACTACAACTGGACGGCCCACCCGGTGCTGGATGAGCACTATGGCGACGGCTTCACCGATCGCCTACAGACGGCCCTTGTGAACATGAAAGACCCGCAGCTGCTCAAGGCGGTAGACCGCGCGGAAGGCATCATTCCGGCCACAAACGAAGACTTTGAGCCAATCGCTGTTCTTGCTGAGCAGCTTGGTTTCCTCTAAGGCGAATCGGCAGCATGTCGTCCTCCCCAGCATTCGAGCTGGCTGGAGTCCAAGTCAATCTGGGTGGTCGCCCGGTGCTGGACTCCTTGGATTTACGCTTTGTGGCGGGAGATATGGTGGCATTGATCGGCCCTTCGGGTGCCGGGAAGACCACGCTACTTCGCGTGCTGAATGGGGTGATTGCGCCTAGTCGCGGTCACCTCAAAATGTTTGGCCAAAACCCCGCTGACCTTGCCGAAGCGCGGCGTCGTCACCTTCGCGCCGACGTCGGCTTTGTGCATCAAGACCATTCCTTGGTGCCTAATCTTCGAGTCCTGCAAAACGTGGTCGCGGGTGGATTAGGGCACCGTGGATTTTGGTCCTCCCTGCGCCTCATGATTCGTCCCGTTCGTGCCGATTTGATGCGTGCACATCAACTATTAGAGCGGGTGGGGATTGGCGACCGCATGTACCACCGCACCGATTCGCTCTCTGGCGGGCAGCAACAGCGCGTGGCCCTGGCTCGCGCCTTATTTCAATCGCCTCATGCGCTGCTCGCCGATGAACCAGTTTCCGCAGTGGACCCGGCCCGCGCGCGCGACATGATTGCCTTGCTCACGACCCTGGCCAAAGAAGAGGGCTGGACCTTGATTGCCTCTCTACACGATGTCGCTTTAGCTCGTGAGTTCTTTCCGCGCTTGGTGGCGCTGCGCGAAGGCAAGGTGGCCTTCGATGGTCCGCCGCAAGACCTCACCGAATCTGCGGCCGAGGCTATTTACCGGCTCGATGGCTAAAGCACCTGCGATACCTCCGGCTCCGCTAACCCCGAGCCGTCGCACCACCATCTTATTTGGATTGGCCCTAGTGGCGGTTCTGTCCTTTCTTGCCCTCGGCTTGCAATGGGGGCAGTTGTTGCCTCATGGAGGGGGAGTCGAGATTGCGGGCAACTTCTTTGCCGCAGCCGTCCAGCCTGCGTTCACCTATGAGGGCAGTGACTTCCTTCCTGCCGATGCCCCCGCCTTCCTACTCAAAGTTGGTTTAGCGCTGTGGCGTACCTTGCTCTATGCCGTCGCCGCAATCAGCCTGGCATTGGTGCTTGGCGCGGTGTTCGGGGTGCTGGCTTCCGAAGGCTTTTGGCAAGGCCGGCGTGGAGGAGCCGCCGTCCGTTTGGCCGTGCGCTGGTTTATGGCAGTGTTGCGCTCCGTCCATGAGCTGATTTGGGCGTTATTGTTCTTGGCTGCAATCGGCCTGTCACCCGCCGCGGCGGTGATGGCGATTGCACTTCCTTATGGAGGAACGCTTGCCAAGGTCTTTGCCGAGATGCTGGACGAGTCTTCTCCCGCCGCTGCCAACGCTTTGCACGGCTTGGGCGCACGCCCACTTCAGGTGTTTTTATTCGGTCGCCTGCCACGGGCCTTGGCCGATATTGCCGCCTATGCTTTCTATCGCTTTGAATGCGCGGTGCGTTCCTCCGCAGTTCTAGGCTTTTTTGGTTACACCACATTGGGTTTATATATCCGTCAGTCCTTTGAGAACCTGCACTACCGCGAGGTTTGGGCCTACCTGTATGCCCTATTGCTTCTGGTTCTTGCTCTCGAGGCATGGAGCTCGCAGATTCGCAGGAGATTTGTGGCATGAATGCCAATACGCCAGGAGCCGACTCAGCGGCCGATGCCTCTTGGGAGCACATCTTGGAGCTTCGGCGCAAGCGTCCGCGCAGTGGGTGGATTCGCGCCTCGCTTTGGGTGGCCTGCGGACTCTTGCTGACTGCCTGGACGACCACCGGCATTCGCATGCAAGATTTGTTCGGGGCATCGCGCATGGAACGCCTCGATCGCTTCTTACGCGAAGATGCCATGCCCCGTCCCTTGCGAGATGGCAGTGGCAGTTTGTGGAGTTGGATGGCAGAGCTGTGGCATAGCGGGGCAGGAACGGCCATGTTGGCCACACTCCTGATTGCTGTGCTCGCCATTGTGCTGGCCGCCTTCCTTGCATGGTTCTTCGCACTCCTTGGCGCGCGCAATCTGATGAGCGCTCACCCCTTCTTGCCCCACGCCACTGCCGACGCCAAGAGTTGCCCTCAGACTCTGCCGCGCATCGCTCGTGCAATCCGCTTGCTCTGCGTGTTGCTCCGCGGCATTCCCGAGTACATTTGGGCCTTTTTGCTTTTGGCGATGTTGGGGTCTAGCGCTTGGCCGGCGGTGTTGGCCCTAGCCATTCACAATGCGGGCATTTTGGGGCGCCTTGGATCGGAAACCGTTGAGAATCTCTCACCTGCACCGTTACGCGCCATGACCATGATGGGAGCCTCGCGGCGGGTGGTAGCCTTCACCGCGATTTTCCCTTTGAGTCTCGGTCGCTACTTGTTGTACTTCTTTTATCGTTTCGAAACCTGCGTACGCGAAGCCACCGTCCTCGGCATGCTCGGCGTCCTTTCGCTCGGCTATGAAATCGTCGAAGCGCGCGCGCATGGCCGCTACGACGAAATGCTGTTTTATGTCGTCCTTGCCATGCTCTTGGTATTGGCGGCAGACATCCTCAGCGACCTCGCTCGGCGTTGGCTCCGTCGCGGGATGTAGTCTCGCCAGGCGTCCGCTAGGATGCCGCCATGACCGCAGCGCCGCTGAACCCACCCAAGTCCATCCGCTTTTGCGCCATCACTCCCGAAGCCGATCAGTTGGTCGAGTTTCTCGGCTTAGGATTGGGTTTCCCTTGCCTGTCGAAACCATTGCAAGCCGACGACCCGGATAGCCCCAAGGGCGGCATGTTTCCGGCGGGGGATAGTCGAGTGGAAGTTTGGCCCGAAGGTGAAGGCATGCCGGCCGGCATCATGCTTCAGGTCGTGGTCGAAGATGCCGACGCCCTGGCCGACGTGGCACGGGCGCAAGGCTTAGATCCGAAAGGGCCGATGGAGGCCCACGGCGAGCGGATTTATTACCTACTCGCCCCGGGCGGTTTGGCCATGACCTTTCAGTCTGAGCTTCCTTAGGCGTGGGCCGGAGACGGGGCGCTCGCTGCGGCGAAGCGCTGGTCCTTTTCCGTAACGAAGTGCTGGATGCCCTCGAGCAAGTGCTTGGCGTCGAGGTGTGCCTCTTCGATGATCTCTTCGCCAGACCCCCCCGTGCGCCAGCGATCGTCCCAATCCGATCCCATGGCGTAGTTGTAACTGGTTTGGTGCGCCGTCCACAGCCACATCATTTGGCGCGCGCCATTGGTGATGAAGGTGGAGTTGAACCAATCTTCCTTGCTGATGATGGAGTCGCGGTAGGACTCGGGTTGCAGCATGAACAGCTCATGGCTGACGGCGGCGACCAATTTGACGTTGGGACCATTGCCATCGAAGGCACCATCTTTCAGGAGCTGGATCACCGATGCGGTCGACGACGTGCCGCGCACCATGATGCAACCATCGGCGGGGCGCGAAGGATCGTAATCGCGAATCAGGTAGGCGCCCTTGGCGGCATCCATGTGGCTAGCCATGCCAAGTGCTTTGCGGTCAGGCACCTCAATGTTGGGGCGGGTCAGGTGCAGGGCCACAATTGGCACGTCTTGGCCGAGCGCGGCCAGTAGGCAAGGACCGACCTCGTTGGGCTCATAGGGGTGGAGGTCAATGACCTGACCACGCGGGAAGAACTGCGTGATACCCGGTGAGAAAATGCCGAAGTGTGTGCGCGAATCCTCAGCCGTTTCCGGACCGGAGTGACCGGCAACCCAAATTACTTTGCCCATTTGCAGCGGGCTGTCTTGTACCAACTGTGAGTACAAACGCATCGGGCCGTACTTGAGATAGCTGAAACTACCGTAGGTGGAGCAGGCACCCCAGAATCCCTGGAAGTTTTTCTCGGGGTCAGCGGCCATGTTGGTCGAGGCCAAGCCGCACATCAAGCCGGCGTTGCTGAACTCGGTGATGGTCGTGGGCAGCAAGGAGCCATCCACGTTCTTGTTGCGGTCGTACCAGCCAAATCCTTTCTCGCCATCGGCATCTTTGGCGAAGCCGGAGATATTGGTCGAGTCGGCCAAGTCGGCGGAGCAAGCAATCACCACGGGGCGGCCGTACTTGCGGCGGGCGACGGCATTGAGGTGGGCGCCGACCATGGCGAATCCCTTACGGTTCGGTGCCATGGTGCCAGGCTCAATGAACACACTCTCAGGCAGGGAAGCGGGGTCGGTGAGCTCCTTGTCGGTGGTGGGGTCGAGGTCGCTGAGCTTATTGCCGTCAATCGAAGTCGGGACACTGTCACCGAGCTCGACCAAACGGTTGGCAAGCCAAGCGCAGAAATCCTCGTCGTCGAGCAAAGAAAGCGCCACTTTCAGGTTCTCGGCAGTTTGGGTTCGGAAATCTTCGTTGGACTCCGGGCGTGCTTCGCCTTGGCCTTGGAAGCTCACGCCGTACTTTTCTGCAAACTCTGTCTTGGTGGCCCAGAATACTTCGTTATTGGCCTTGTGCGCAGCGCCATGCGAGGCATAACCGGTCACGCCATAACCGCGACCCTTAATCGTTTTGAACCAAGTACAACGAGGCTGGTCGCCCTCGGCAAAGACGTTTTCGAGCAATGCCTTGGTGACTTGGGCGTAGTCACTGCCGTCTTCAGCGCCCACGGTGCGCCAACCGTAGCTTTCAAACCACTGTTGCGGCTCACCGTAGATCATGTCGGAATAAGGACGCGGGTCGATGCCGTTGTCATTCCAGTCGAGCAGATAGTTGAGGTTGCTCAGTCCCAAGCCCCATGCGGTGGCCTTGGTTTCATGATGGCAACCTGCGGTGTGGCCGCCTTCGCCTTCGAGCGAGAAGACCTTGACCTCTTCAGCGCCGGCGTGCTTGAGCGCCAGGGCGATACCAGCCGCGGCCGGAGCGCCGTGCCCCGAAGGACCGGTGTTGGCGGCGAAGATCATGGTCTTGCCTTCGGCTTCGGCGTGACCGGAAAGGCCGCCGTGGTGACGCAAGTTGAGTAGGTCTTCCCACACCAGAGTGCGCTCTTCACCGCCGTAGATTTGGTACTTGGCGTCGCCGGTCTTTTGGTACATCCGGCGCATGGCTTCGTTGTACACCGCAAGCATGGCGTAGACCAAAGGCACGCAGTGCCCGGCGACCAACACAAAGCGGTCGGCGAAGGCCTTATCCGGTCGGCGAATGTCCCAGCGCATGGTGCCAGACAAGGTCAAAGCCACGGTTTGCTGGACTTTCGAACGCGGGCCACCGGGGTGACCGGACTGGCGCAGGTTGAGCATCAGGTCGATGCACTGGTCCATCATGTCGCCGACCTTCTCCCATTTCGGGAAGTCTGCGGCGAGGGTTTCCAATTGGGGGACAGGGCGTGCCATGGTGGGCACAGTATAGGTCCATCAGCCCCCTTTTCGGGGAAGGACCAGTGGCTCGAAAATCCGGCATTGCCACAAAAATCTTGTCACGGTGACCCTCCTGTGATGAATTCCTGGTGCAATCTATTGGTTGCCATCCCCAGCCCTCATGACGCCAAGCCTCCTTCTCGTCGAAGACGACGCTGATTTCGCCCAACTCCTTTGCCTCAGTCTTGCTGAGGAGAGCTTTGAGGTCACGGTTGCGCGAGATGGCGAAGCTGGACTTGCCCATGCTCAGGAGCAGGAGTTCGATCTCATCCTGCTCGACCTGATGCTCCCGGCGATGTCTGGCCTGGAGGTGTGCAAAGCCCTGCGCAGTGCGGGGAATCACACGCCGCTGCTCATGCTCACTGCCCGTGACAGCGAGATTGATCGGGTTTTGGGCTTGGAGTTGGGCGCAGATGACTACCTGCCCAAGACGATGGGGGTGCGGGAGCTGGTGGCACGAGTGCGCGCCGCCATTCGTCGTTCACGCACTTACGTCGACCAAGAGGAAGGCGACGGCGAGGATTTTCTGCAGCGTGGGAGCCTGCGCTTGGACCCGACCAAGCGTACGGTGGATCGCGCGGGAGAAGCCTTGAATCTGACCGCGAAGGAGTTCGATTTGCTGTGGCATTTTGCTTCGCACCCAGGCCGCGTGTTTCGTCGAGAAGATCTCCTTACTGCAGTTTGGGGCTTCCAGTACGAAGGCTATCAGCACACGGTGAACAGTCACATCAATCGACTGCGCGCCAAAATCGAACCCGATGTCCGCGAGCCGCATTTTTTGCTGACGGTTTGGGGGGTGGGTTACAAGTTCAATGACCAACTGGAGTCTGCCTAATGGCACTGCAAGGCCTTCGTGTTCGCATCATCCTCGGCCTGAGCTTGGTCTTTGTCTCGCTGGCGTTGTGGCTGGTGCCGTGGACTCTCAACTTGGCGCGCGATCACTTTTTGAATGCGCACCAACAGGTCAATCGCGAAGTGGCTCGTGCCGTCGCCGAACACTCCACCCTGTTTCAAGAGGGCGAAGTCAACCAGAAGGAATTACAGGGGGTATTCATGAAGCTGATGGCGGTGAATCCAACGCTAGAGCTTTATCTCCTGGATCAAGAAGGCAACATTCTTGGCTATGACGCACCTCCCGAGGCCGTGGTGCAGGAGCGCGTCGACCTTGCTGCGGTCGATCGCTTCTTAGAAAGCCAGGACCAAACCGTCTTTGGGCCAGATCCCCGTCGTCCCGAGCAGCCGAGCATCTTCACCGCGTGGCCGGTGGACGTCGAAGGCGAGCGCCTTGGTTATGTCTATGCGGTTTTGCGCAATCAATCGCTAGAGGCGGCCACCACTTGGGGGGTGGATGGTCCAGAGTTGCAGCAGGTGGCTTGGGCTCTAGGTGCGTCGGTCCTTCTGGCCCTAGTCTGCGCCGTGATCATTGTGTCTTTCCTGACCCGCGGGGTGCGCAGGGTGCGCCGCGCCATGAGCGCCTTCGAAGAGGGTGATCATGACGTGCGCTGTGATGTCCAAGGCCAAGATGAAGTCGGTCAACTCGCTTTAGGCTTCAACTACCTGGCATCGAGCGTGCAAGAGCAAATGGAGCAGGTGCAGCAGGGCGATCGCAAGCGCCGAGAAATGATCGCCAGCATTTCGCATGATTTGCGCACGCCGTTGGCGTCTTTGCGTGGCTATCTCGAACACCTCAGTGAGCGCTGGCCTGAACTGGAAGACGCCCGGCGCGAAGAAGTCCTGGAGATTGCCATGCGCAATACCGATCGCGTGCAGCGTATGACCGAAGATCTTTTGGAGTTGTCGAAGCTGGAGTCCGGTTCGGTGCGCTTGCAACTCGAAGACTTTCCTATAGGGGAGTTGGTGCACGACCTGGTGCAGCGCTTTCGCCCCGAAGCCAAAGTAAAGGGCATTCGACTCGAGGCCTCGGTGCCGCAGAATCTGTCTTATGTGCATGCCGACATCAGTTTGATGGAGCGTGCCATCGGAAACTTGGTGGCCAATGCCTTGCGCCATACCGCACGTGGTGGTCGCGTGGCGATCCGAGTGGTTGAGGAGAGTGGCTTTGTCGAAGTGCGCGTCGTGGATAACGGCGAGGGCATTTCCGCAGAAGAACTGCCGCGGATCTTCGAGCGCTTTTATCGGGTAGCCAAGAATCGCGAAGTCTCCGACGGGTCTACCGGCTTGGGCCTTGCCATCGTCAAGCAGATTCTTAGCTTGCACCGCAGCACGATTCAGGTGAAGTCACAGCCAGCAGTCGGAACCTTATTCCGCTTCCGCTTGGCCGCCGTGAGCTTTGCGTGAGAAAAGAAGTACAGAATCTGGAATACCTCGGCACCTTTGTGTGATGTGTGCATGGGAATCTTCTCCTCAGTCGGGACGGCATTCGCCATCCCCCTCAGCAGAACCATGTCTAATCTTTCCACCATCCTTCCTCTTGGGGTTGCAGCAGTTATCGCTGGCTCCGTTCTTCTCACAGAGTCCGTCAGTGCCGATGCACCTGCAGCTGGCGCACCTGCCATGTTCGAGGTCACCATCACCAACCTGACCGCGAACCAAGTGTTTTCTGCACCAATCGTGAGCTCTCACAATGATCTCGCTAGCATGTTCACTCCCGGCACTGCGGCCACTCCCGAGCTTCAGGCACTCGCCGAAGATGGCGACAACTCGGCACTGATGGCTTCTTTGACTGCCAACTCCGATGTCCTCGATGTCGCGACCTATCCCGCCAACATCATTCCGGGCACTTCCATGACCACCGTCATCGAAATGGATCGCTTCCATGATCGCTTGAGCATTGCCGGCATGTTGGTCACCACCAACGATGCCTTCTTCGGTGTCGATAGCTTGACCGAAATGCGTGACACCGACTCCGCGGTGTTCTTTGCCCCGGTATTCGATGCCGGAACGGAGTTCAACTCCGAGGATTGCGCTTTCATCCCGGGTCCTCCTTGCGGAAACGGCGGGGTTCACGATCCCACGCCAGCGGAAGGTTTCATTCACTTCTCGAGTGGCATCCACGGCACCAACTCTCTCGCCCCGGCAACCTACGACTGGGGACCCTATGCGGCACGGATTGAAGTTCGCCGTATCTAAGTAACCCGAAAAAGACGGGCTGCTCATCTCGGGGGGGGATGAGCAGCCTATTTTTGTGTGTCCTCCCGGCCTAGAACCACGCCTGGCGGAAAATCTGGAGAATTCAGGAACCTTCACGGCAAAAGTCGCCCTGACGAAGTGCAACACCAAGCGAATGCTGCATGAAGATTCTAAACACCCTATTCTTTTCGGCTCTTGCCCTGGGGCTTAATGCCTGCCAGGGCGTAGAGCCTCCACTAGAAGAGCATCACCCACCGCTTGCTGCGGAGTCTCTTGAACCTTACGAATGTGGGACGGTCACGCGTCTTCACACCATGGAAGGGGTGTTCCTCGCCAGCCAACCAAGCGAAGCCGACTTTGCTCAGGCCTCGATGGGCGGCATCCGCACCGTCATCAACTTGCGTCATGATTTTGAGAATCAGGACATGAATGAAGCTACGGTGGTTCAGGATTTGGGACTGAACTATGTTCATGTTCCTTGGAATGGCCCAGAGGAACTGACCGACGAAGTGCTCGACGAGTTGCGTGCGCAACTTAACCAAGCCGAACGCCCCATCCTGATGCATTGCGCTTCGGCCAATCGCGTCGGCGCCGTGTGGCTGGCTTACCGCATGCTCGATGGGGGACTGTCGGCAGAGGAAGCCCTAGCGGAGGCCAAAACGGTGGGTTTGAAGAGCCCCGCCTATGAGGCCAAGGCATTGGATTATGTAGAGCGCCGCTCCGCATATCTAGGCAGCTAGCTCATCCCTAGCTAGATCGGCAGCGCCGACTAGGCCTTCACGCCTGTGCGTACCGGTGGGATGCCCACGCCGTAGCGCTCGAAGCCGTATTGCTCCATCAGGTTGGCCGAATAGATATTGCGGCCATCCAGAATCAGTTTGCGCTTCATGAGCTCGCCCATGCGTTCAAAGTCTGGGCGGCGGTATTCATTCCACTCGGTGCACAGGATCAGGGCATCGGCACCATCGATGACCGCGTAGGGGTCATCGTGGTATTCGACTTCCTCGCCGATGATTTCGCGTGCGTTGGCGATGGCTTCAGGGTCGGTGGCGCGCACTTTGGCGCCGCGAGCGAGCAAGCCCTTTGCCAGAGTGATGGCAGGAGCCTCGCGCATGTCGTCGGTGCGTGGCTTAAAGGCCAAGCCCCACAGTCCAATGGTCCTGCCACTAAGGTCTTCGCCGTAAAGCTCAGTGATGCGATCGAGCATCAGGCTTTTCATGCCTTGGTTGACGTCCTCGACGGCGTCGAGAATCTGGAAGGTGTAACCGTACTCCTTCGCGGTGTGCATGATTGCCTTGACGTCTTTCGGGAAGCAGGAGCCGCCGTAGCCAATGCCGCTGTAGAGGAAGGGCTTGCCGATGCGGCCATCAGAACCCACGCCTTCGCGCACACGATTGACATCGGCGCCGACGGCATCGCAAATCCGCGCGATCTCATTCATGAAGGAGATGCGCGTGGCGAGCATGGCGTTGCTGGCGTATTTGGTCATCTCGGCGGACAGGGGATCCATGTTGTAGATCGGAGCGCCGTTGCGGACGAACGGACGGTAGAGGTCGTTCATCAGCTCAAAGTCTTCTTCGTTCTCGGCGCCAACCACCACGCGGTCGGGCTTAAGGAAGTCATCGATCGCGGCGCCTTCCTTGAGGAACTCCGGGTTGGAGCAGACCGACATGGCGTGATCGGTTTCGGCTTGGGCCAACTCCTTGACGCGGGCCGCAGTGCCCACTGGGACGGTCGACTTATCGACAATCAGCTTCGGGCCATTGGCGTTACGGCCGATGTCCTGAGCCACCTTAAACACCGCACTGAGATCGGCAGAGCCGTCTTCGCCAGAAGGAGTGCCTACTGCGATAAACACCACACGAGCCTCTTCCACGGCCGTCTTCAAGTCGGTCGTGAAGTGCAAGCGGTCGTGGCGCACATTGTTGAGTACGAGCTCGGAAAGCCCTGGCTCATAAATCGGAATGAGACCTTCTTGCAGACGCGCGATTTTCTCGGCGTCAATGTCTACACAGGTGACATGGTTACCCATTTCGGCGAAACAGGTTCCAGCGACGAGGCCGACATATCCGGTACCGACGACAGCGATTTTCATGATTAGGTGGTGAGAGGCAGGAGGGGGTTAGTCCTCGGTGTAACCGAGTTCCGAAAGGGCACTGGTCATCGCCTTGGACTCCTTCACTTTGCCAGGCGGAAATGGCGTGGCGCGGTGACGTAGGAAGAATTCTAGCGCCTCGACAGAGGCGGCATCATCCTTGTCAGCAAGCTCGGCCATGCGCGGTTGCTGCTCTGTGGGATCTTGACTGAGATCGAAGACCTGCAAATTCCGGGCAAAGGAGTCAATAATGGTTTTCAAGTCGCCATGGCGGTAGCCACGCAGCTCGATTTTGAGCGCGGGGCGGACCAAATCCATGGGTACCTGTCTATCGGCCATTTCGGCCCCAGTCCACAAGGGCGCGAGCGAGCGCCCAGTGCGGTCAGGCCACGCTGGAAGGCCAGCCAGCTCGAGCAGGGTCGGGGCCAGGTCGATGTTGCTGACCGTGGCCTGCACCCGATTCCCAGCAGGGGCCAGGTCTGGCGCGCGCAGCACCATGGGCACATGCATGACTTCTTCGTATAGAGTCAGGTGGTGACCACGGGTGCCATGTTCGAGGAATTCATCACCATGGTCAGAAGTCACGGCAATGATGACCGCATCTTCAATGCCCCATGCTTCGAGCTGGGTCCACAGCCGAGCCAGTTGGTCATCGGTGTAACGGATTTCGGCGTCGTAAAGCGCGCGCAGCTCCAAGAGTTCTTGCTCACTCAATTCGCGCTCGAGGTCCATCAGTTCATCGCCGATGACCTGGCCCTCGCTAGGCGGCAAGAAGCGCTCACGATAGTCCTGTGGGGGGAAGTAGTCGTAGTGCGGATCCCACAGATGCAGGAACAAGAAGAAAGGCTCACGGTAGTTGTCGTCTTGCTCCAACCAAGTCAAGGCGTGATCGAGCACCTGTTCCGCGGTGCGGTTGTCGGTGTGCGAAGAGCTATGCAGGTCGTCGACGGTGTCACTTTTGCGGTTGGCGGAAAGGGCTTCTGCGGCTTCCAGGGTGCCGAGGTATTTCGGGCCGGGAAGGTAAACATCGAAGCCGCGTGAGAATCCCCAAACCGGGTGCAAGAAGGGCGCCGAAAAGAAGCCTGCGGTGTGATAGCCCGCGGCTTGGAAGGGCTCGGCCAGAAGCTCGACCTTGGGGCTCAAGCTCCAACGCCGCGAACGCACGCCATGCTCAATCGGGTGCATGCCACTGAGCAAACTCATATGGCTAGGAAGTGTCCAGGAACTGACGGAGGACGTGTTCTCAAATACCACACCCTCTTCCGCCATGCTTTGCAGCCACGGCATGGTTGCCTCTTCCGGAGAAAAGTGCGGGCGGTAGCCGTAGGGGGTGGTGTGATCGGCGCGCAGCGAATCAATCGAAATCAAAATCACTGGTCTGCGGTCGCCGTAATCCGGAGCTTCGACTACAGGCTCCTTGCTGCATCCGGCGAGCAGGCTGATGCCAAGCAGAATGGAAGCGAGCGCCATCATTCGGAACGCGGATTTCATGCCTGTTCCTGGTCAGGTTTGCCAAGACTAAGAGCGGTGCCAATTGCCAGGGCCATCACGCCGACTAGGTGGACCAATAATCGTTCCGGAATGCCCTTGTCCCGAAGGCTCGGGAAATTCCAAGGTGTGACCAGGAGAATGAGGAAATACAGGGTGGTAGCACCTAGAACCAGCAGACAAAGTTGGCGCAGGTCGACATCGGCCATGCGCCTGCGCGTGACGGGCAGGGAGCAAAAGAACAACAACCACAGCAAACCCCAGCTGCGCCAATCCACAAACTCGGCAAAGAAGGCTGCCGCGACCAAATTTCGGCGCACTCCGGAGACACCTAGGTCCTCCATTTTTCCAGCTGCCGCCTGGGGGGAGCGATCTTGCAGTTCCTCAGCGGTCCAGAAATGAGCGACATTGCTGATGGTTAAACGCTCGGTGTAGTTCTCATCGATGGCCGGTAATTGTGCTCGTAGAAACAGCCAGGGCCCGAGCATGAGCACGAGAAAACCACATAGCTGGGCAATGGGCATGAGCTGGCTTTTGCCTTGGTGCGGTTTGGGTAGCAGTGCGCCAAGGCCGAGCGCTAGCACGACGCACGCCGCCAATCCCAATCCTTCGTTTTTCAATTGACCCGTGCCAGCCAAACTTAATGCGCTGAGTGCGACAAGATGCCACCCTCCAAGCGAGGCTCGGCGTAACCACAGGCTAAGGCTTAGAGCTAGGAGGCAGGCAATGCCAACATCGCCGCCGCCCCCGAGCATCATTTCCCCGGCGAGACCTGCGCGCGACAGGCTTTCCCAGCCATCGATCAGGAAATCTGCGCCATAAAGCATGGGCGTGACGGCCGCGATCAATGCGCCGACGGTGGCGACGCGGGGGCCGCGGGGTCGCAAGCCAAATGCCACGACCAAAGGAAGGCAAGCTGTCCAGAATGCCAATGGGATTTGCACCCACCGGGGGTGCCATCCTCCGATTTTGGCCACCCAAGCTTCCAAAATAGGAATGCCGAAGGGGTAGTTGGGGTGGGTGACCATGCGTCCGTAACCACTGGGATGAATCATCCCGGTGATGGACTCTGAAGTCGCGCTGCCGTCATACAGCAACACCTGACCGCGATAGCCAAAGTGGTAAATCGGGTCAAACTCGTTGAGCGGCAGCACCAGAGTGGCGATGACGGCGCCCACGCCGAGTAAGACTAGGGTGAGCCCCGTGGTGCGCGAGAAGCTGCACGGGGCGAGGTCTTGGCTCGACTCCTTGCGCTTCCACAACACATAGGCGCAACCCAGTGCGCTGGGCAAGGGCAGCCAAAACAGCAAGTGGAAGGAAATCCCTAGGGCTAGGCCCGCACTGAGTCCAACCATGACGGCCGAGCAACCGAGCAGATAGGACACGGCGAGCTCTTCCCAGCGGGAGCGGAGAAAGTGTTGCCGTCGTGGCAACAAAGCTCGGCCAATGACCGAAGCGACGACGAGAAAAATGAGGCCACCGAGGAAGGTCATCGTGGTCCTCCGCTGCGGCCGACACCCCAAGAGAGCACTTCATCGAGAGGGACCAACTCCCAGTCCTTGAGATTGAAGTCGGGTTGGTGGTCCCAGAACAAGACCCACTGCACATTGTGGGTGATGGCGGCCTGGCGCTCCTCTGCGGTCAGGGTACGCGTGGGGGAGGAAGGCAACATCTTGGATAGACCACGCTCCTTCAAGCGAATGCGCTCCGTTTTCTTCCACGGTGCATGTTCTTGATAGGCCTCCACCCATTCGTAATACGTGGTGACGAAGCTTGTGCCTAGCTCTGGGCGCCAAAGGTAGAGGCGGCGGGGCAGCAGGCGCACATTCAAGGGCAAGAACCAGCGTGCACGCGAGGCGGTGCTGGTGAGATGCGCTTTGGGCAACATTAAAATGCCATCGTCTTGAGGAACGGTTTCGCGCACATAGGCAGCAAACCTCTCCATTTCGGGGTCCATCCAGTGCGGCCAGAACAGTCGAGCAGCGTTGAGGTAGAGCAAACCAGCTTCATCGAACTTCTGGCTTTCCCATCCGCCGCAGTTGTCGACCACGAGCGGGGAGCGCATGACGGCAGCAAGCTCATGGGGGTCGAGCTTGCTGTATTGCGGCATGGCATGTGCCAAGAGCAGGACATCTATATCTTTGGCCAAGGGCAATGCCGCAGCTCCACGGCTTCGCGTGACCACCATCCCGGCCTTGCCAAGTCGCTGTTCGAGGGTATTGAGCCCGTATTCCGAGGCGCCTCCTTCTTCGGAAAAATCTTCGGGTCGGTTGCTATCAAGAATCAGGATGTGTCGCCCAGCGGGGCGGGGGAACAAGCTCGTGATGTAACGGGTTGCCGAAGTGGCGTTGAGCGGCTTGGATGGGGTGTAGCGATCCCGCGCAGGCTGGAAGCCGTCGCCGGCAGCGAAGCCAATCGCGGAAACCAAAAAAAGCCCCACAAGCAATCCCGAAACGAGATGGAGGCGCGTTAGCCAAGTCAGCAACATGCGAATGGGTCCTTAGTCTTCGGTGTAGCCGAGTTCGTCGAGTTGACTGGTCATCACGGTAGATTCCTTGACCATACCAACCTTGTGTCGCACTTTCTGCGAGGCTTCGAGGAAGGCAAGAACCCTGACCGCAAAGGGGTCGGTCTTATCGGTGATGGACCCGTTCTTCGGTTGTTGTTCGCCAGGGTCTTGCTCCAGATCAAACACGGTAAACACGCGGCTATAGCTATTCAGAATGGCCTTCTCAAAGCCATGTCGGTAACCACGCAGTTCAATTTTGCGCGTCGGGCGCAACAAATCCATGACCACCTCTTGGTCGACGTCTTGATCACGCCAAAGGGTAGAAAGTGAGCGGCCGCTGCGATCGGTCCAGGCCGGCATGCCGGCAAGCTCCATGAGAGTGGGTGCCAGGTCGCGGTTGCTCACCGATGCCTTGAGCCGCGTTCCGGCCGGGAGTAGGCCAGGGGCGTTGATGACCATGGGAACATGCATGACTTCCTCATACAGAGTGAGGTGGTGTCCGCGTTCGCCATGTTCCAGGAATTCATCGCCATGGTCGGAAGTGATGCCGACAATTACGTCATCGGCAATGCCCCATTCCTCGAGCTGCTGCCACAATCGAGCAATTTGGTCGTCGGTGTAGCGAATCTCGGCGTCGTAAAGAGCTTTGAGTTGATCCAGCTCCTGTTGTGAGAGCTCGCGATCCAATTTCATGTACTCATCGCCGACGACTTGGCCTTCGCCCGGCGGCAAAAAGCGCTCGCGGTAATCCTGTGGCGGAAAGTAGTCGTAGTGCGGATCCCACAGGTGCAGAAACAGGAAGAAGGGCTCCTCGTGGCGATCGTTCTGGCTCAGCCATTGGATGGCGTGGTCAATCACCTGTTCGCCAGTCTGGTCATCCGTGTGCGAGGAATGATGCATGGCCTCTACGGTTTCGCCCTTCCCACTTGCTGCCAAAGCTTCGGCAGCTTCCTTGGTGCCGAGGTAAGCAGGACCAGGAACGTATACATCGAAACCGCGATGGAATCCCCAAACCGGGTGCAGGAAGGGTGCCGAAAACACACCAGCGGTGTGGTAACCGGCGTCTTGGAACACATTCGACACCAAATCAATGTTTGGATTCAAACTAAACTTGCGCGAACGCACGCCATGCTCCACCGGGTGCATGCCGGTCAACATGCTCATGTGGCTCGGAAGTGTCCACGGTGCAGTGGCTTCGGCATTCTCGAACACCACGCCTTCACGGCCAAGTTTGTCGAGAAAGGGCATGGTCGCCTCATTGGGGGCAAATTGCGGGCGATACCCATAAGGCGTGGTGTGGTCCGCGCGCAGCGAGTCGATCGAAATCAGGATGACCGGACGCTGCTTGGCCGTGGAAGTAGAACCGCCACCACTGTCGGTGGGGGTTTCGCCGCCTCCGCAGGCGAGCAAGCCAAGGCTCAACAGCAGCGGAAATGTGGGAGTCATGCGTCGTGCCATCAGCCTATTCTAAACGACGCAAGCGCGCGCCCGGATGGCCTTCTAACGGCTTCGCGCCTGCTTCCGCTGGAAGGGCGACGCTAGCCTAAGCAGGAATGGATTCCCAGGAAACCTCGCCAACAAGCCCCTCGCAAAGCCCCTGGTTTGGGCTCCTGCTGGGCGCGACGCCAGCCCTCGTGGTTGGGGTTGGCATGTGGTTCGAGGCCAGGTGGGCCACGGGGATCCTGCAGCGCTGGGATTTCCTCGTGGCTTGGGGGGTGCTTTGGGTATTTCTCCTCGGCCAACGCCTGTGGACCGCCAACCCTTTTGCCGGCAGCGGTTACCGCTGGGCCATGCTCGCCGCGCCGGTGCCTGCCCTTGTCGCGATGGTGACCCTGGGCGGTCCCATCACCAACGACGAGTACGCCTACATCTATCAGGCGGAACAACTGGCTTCCGGGCAAATGACCGAGGCTTTGCCCGCCCCCGCGGCCGACGGCTCCAGCCTGCTCGAGGTCTTCCGCCGTCGGCAGTTGTATGAAGATCCCGAGCAGGGGGTTCGCTTCGCCAAATACGCTCCGGGAAGTTCGCTTGCGTTGACGCCTTTGGTGGCCCTTGGCTTGCCGCCTTTAGTCACCACACTTTTGCTCGCGCTACTCAATCTGCGCTTGCTCTACTGCCTCGCCAAACGACTCGATTTAGGTCCTCCCGCGATTGCCGCAGTTCTCTACGCGACCTCGCCGTTCTTTCTTTTAGTGCATAGTTCGGTGCAGTCCGAGGTCTTCACCACGCCTGCCGTGCTGGGGCTTGCTTTGGTGCTTCTACGCGCACGTCAACAAGCAAGTGGCATGTCGTGGAGTCACGGCATGTGGATTGGCGCCTTGAGTGGTTGGGTGTTCCTGGTACGACCGCTGACGGGAGTATTAGTCGCCTTGACCGCCACATTGGTGGTCTTGGCCTGGACAAAATCCTGGTCGCTCAAGCTACGCACGCTTGGCTTAGCCACCGTCGGCGGCCTTCCTTTCCTGGCTTTCTTGCTGTGGTGGAATCAGCAGCTCACCGGAGATTGGGGCACCAATGTCTATGAGTTGTACGCGCAGAAGTACGGCCCCTTTGACCCCAAGCTGCTTCCCGAACGCATCCCGATCGATGTCTATGGCAAGGGCGATTTTGTGCAAGGCTTGTTGCGCCAATCTGCGCGATGGGGGGTGGCCTTGGGTGGCATGTTGGGCGCTATCGGTCTTGGGTTCTGGGGCTGTTGGCAGTTGCGCAAGCGTGATGGCGGCTTTGCCTTTGCCGTCGCCCTGCTGATTCCACTCGCCTATGCCTGGCATTGGTATCCAGGGCATCGGGCCTATCTCGGGCCGCTCTATGCCTTTGAAAGTTGTGGTTTGTTGCTGTTGGGTTTGTTGGCGTTCGCCAAGCGCATGCCCCAACGCCAAGGCAATGCCCTGATCTTGGCTTGCCTTGCCTGCGGTGGTGCCGTGTTTGCTGTGCGCTGGCCGCTGATTGCCGACGAAGCACAAGCTCGGTCGATGCCGCAACGCGTGGCCGCGGAAGCTCCTGCAGGCGCGGTCATCTTTTTGCCGCCCAAGCGCGAAGGACGCAAGGAGTTGGCGTTTAAGTATTGGACGCCGAGCTTGCCCGAAGATTTGCAAGACCCCACCGCACGCGTGGTCTTACGCACCTCAGGTCGCTTCCCGGCGCCGAGATTAGTGCAAGAGTTTGGCCTGCAAGATCGTCCTTTGTTCTACTTGCGGCCCGACCCGGAAGATAGTCGCCAGGGCACGCTCGAGGCCTTTTCGCTGCCGCGCTAACTTCCCGCCGGAGGGAGCAGCAACTGGTTTTCGCCAGCGATTAAGTCCAGGCGATACTCCTGGGTGCCGACTTGCATGCGATAGTCGCCTTGCGGCACTGGCCCTAAGCGTAAAAGGCCAGACTCTGGAACCCGCGCCATGGGCAAAAGAGCCCGGTCGGCGGCATGCTCCCAACGCAACATGGTGCCAGCATCGGCAGTGACCTCGAGATAGGCGACGTTGAGAACATGCGTGGCTTCTTGGACGTCGGCGCCTATCTGCAGCAGGGCAAGGCGATTGCTTTGGTGCGGTGGGAGCATCGGCGCAAAGACTTCCACCTGAATCGTGCCGGAGCCGACATCGGGAAGCGTGGCAATCCCTTCCGCATCGACGAAGGCGAGCCATGGTTCGGCATTGGCTTGCTGTTTCTCGCGCGCAGAAAGCAGGGCGCCAGTCAGCGGGCGATCGTCTTGATCTCGCAGGAGAATACGGCGTGGGAGTGCGGGTTGGACCTCGGGCGCTTCCTGAAGTCGACTTAAGGCGCGCAGCTGAATCGGTGCGCTGGCTACCGCAACACTTTGCTCTACGGTTTGGACATGATGCCCTGGCGCATAAATCATCAACTGGCTGGGTAGAGCAGGGGATGGTAGCGAAAGTTGCACCCGGCCGGTGTCGTTTGCTCGCCCTACGGCCATATGCGGCGTGGTGCTCATGACGATGGCATTCGTCGCCGCGGAGCCGTCGGCGCGCTGTACTTCTAGCTCCAGCGTTTCCATGGCCTGTGCCTTCCAGTGCAGCGTGCCTGGCTCGGGAGCTTCCAGACCTTGGTGCGGCTGATAGTCCTCGCGGCCCTGTGCCAAAATCAGCACAACAACCAGGACTGGCAGCAGTAGCCAGGCAAGACGACGCAACCAGACCATGTTTAGCGACGGTTCACAGAGGTCAGCGGAAGTTGCACGGTGACTTGGCCGGTACCGCCCGAGGGAACAGTCGCCATTTGGCTCGACCAAGAGCCATCGCCCTGTCGAATCTCCAAGAGGTAGGAGCCGGAAGGGATGTCATTCCAGGTGCGTCCACGCCGACTGAGATAGCTGCTCTGGGTAAAGCGGCCATCGTCGGGACTGGGGGTCAGGCGCGCACGACTGGATTTGCCATCGGAGTTGCCGATGACGAGCTCCAGGGAACCGAGCAAGATGTCAAAGCGCAGCGAAGATTCGGCGCCATCGCGCAAGCTCACGGTCTGGCGGCCGAGACCGCGGGCGCCATCGCTGCTGGCATCCCAGATGCCTTGCGGAAACTGCCCGGGAGCGGTGACGATGACCCAGTAATCTCCACTGTCTAGGCCAGAGATTTGGAAACTGCCGGTGAAGTCGACTTCGGTGGAGCGAATGCTCGCGCGAAGATTCTTTGCTGCCATCTTGGAGTCGCCGCCTTCGGCACCCAGTTGCGGCGAGACAAAGACTTGATAGCCCACGGCAGATTCGCCGTTGATGCGCACGGATCCTTGCAGGCGGCTGCGGCCGGCCAGAGAAAGCTCCAGGGTGACCACACTCTCTTGTCCTGGATTGACCTCGACGCCATCGGCGCGCGCGAGCGCCGGAGTGTTGCCATAGAAGAAGGATTGGTTGCCGGAGGCGGATTCCGCTTCGCGCAGTTCCAGGGTCCAAGTGCCAGGCATGAGGGTGGGGAGGTGAAAGCGACCCTCGCCATCGACCATGGTGTCGACCATTTCTTGGCCGGGGGACTGGGCGGTGATGCGCAGGCGAGCAAAAGCCGCGCGGTCACCATTGACTTGTCCGGTAATCGAAGCCTCGGCAACCAGCTGCAAGGTGGCTTCGTAATCGGTGTCGATGAGGACGAAGTCTTCCGATTGGGTGGGAGAGTATCCCGCGCCATGGGCTTCTAGGCGCCAATCGCCACTACTGAGGCCAGGGAAGGCAAAGCTGCCGTCGCCCGCGCTTTGCGTGGTGGCAAAAATATCGCCACCGCGAGTGCTCGCGGGATTGTCGCTGGGGATTCTGCTTTTTCGTTGGTAGCGTAACTTACGCAACACCACGCGCGCGCCTGCAAGGCCGCGTCCGCCGGGGTCGAGCACGCGGCCCGAGGCTTGGAAACCTCGGGCCAGAACCACGCGCAAATCCGGGGCCTTGTAGTTCCGCGATTCGGAAAGTCGGAACATATCCGATTGGCCGACGGCATGTTTGTCATTCCAGGCGTACACCGTGAATCTTCCGCCCCAGGCAGAACGCAGTTTGGGATTCAGCGTAAAGTTGCCATTCTCATCGGCGATGGTTTCATCATTTGCAGCCATCGACCGCGGGTCGAGCTTGTTCTCACCTTGCTCGACCAGGCGCACGGTGGCACCAGGGACAGCTGCGCCTGCTTCATCGACCACAACACCCACCAAGGCGGGGGCGGGACTGAGCAATAGTTCGATGCGTTCCGTGAGTTGGTTAGCCTTGAGAGACCGGCGCTCCAGGAAGAAGCCATCGGCTCCGGCAGTCAAGGCGGCGCGGGCTAAGTCCGCAGGTACCGGAATCGAGAACTCTCCGCGCTCATCAGATTCGGTTTCGACTTCATAACTGTCTTCGAGATCATTGCCTCGGCTCGACAGCAGCACCCGCGCATTCGCCACCGCGCGACGGTTCTGATCGAGGGTGACGCCACGTACCATTTGCCCTTCGCGCAGATGAATTTCTAGACCACTTGCGGTGCCGTCGGGGACCGCGTTGGCGATGCCCGACCACGCTTCAAAGTAGCCGTTGGCACTTGCCTTGAGGCGCACTGCGCCACTCGGTAAATGGTCAAAGGAGAACTGCCCTTCCTGGTCGGTGGTGGCCTCATAGCCCTCAAGCGGCGGAACATAAAGCAGAGCCTGCGCACCCTTGGGGTTGAGCGGGTCGCGATAGGCCAAGACCTGAGCGTTGGCGACGGGAAGGCCGCGCGGGTCGACCACGGTGCCCTCCAAACGGAAGCCGTGATTGAGACGAATCTCGCCGAGGTCGCGGGTGCGGCCAGGGGTAGCCGGTTGGTCTTCGAGATCGATTGGCGCAAATCCGTCGTGCCGAATCGAAATGACAAACTTCAGGTTGTCGCGTGGGGGACTCGGAAAGGCAAAGGAGCCATTCGGTTCCGTGACCGTGGTCCAGTTGGCGAGAGCGCGATCCTCGAAACCCTTGTAACGCGAACCCCAGCGAGTGAAGCCAAGCGCGACCAACTCGACATCGGCCAGTGGGCGGCCGCCACTGTCCAAGACAAAGCCGCGGAAGGAGGGGATCTCGTCGTCCTGGGGGAGGACGTTGGGCTCCTCGGGTTCGCCTTCTAGATCTTCGCGCTCGGGGCCATCCTGTCCTTTCCCGTCATTGCCAGTGCCATTTCCTGCTGTGGCTGGGTCCAACCTGGTCTGCTCGGTTCCCTGGTCCACCAAACCATTAGGGTCGGCTGAAAGTCCATCCTCTCCCTGGAAAACCAGAAATAAGGTCGCGACCAAGGCGAGGAGAGCGGCGAGCAAGGCGAGCCGGGAAGTCATGCGTCCTCTAGACTACCGCTTCCATGCGTCTCTCCCGCCTCCTCTTCGTCACGTTGCGCGATGACCCCGCCGACGCCGAGGTCCGTTCCCATGCTTTGATGGCCCGCGCGGGCTTTTTGCAGAAGCTAGGAGCTGGCATTTACGTTTATGGCCCCCTGCTTTGGCGCGTTCTACGCCGGATTGAGAACATCATCCGCGAAGAGCATGACCAGGCCGGCTGCCACGAGATGCTGATGCCCGCGATGCAGCCCAAAGAGCTGTGGATGGAGTCCGGTCGCTGGGACCGCTACGTCAACGAGGGAATCTTGTTCGATCTCCAAGATCGCAAGGGTTCCGACCTATGCCTTGGTCCGACCCATGAAGAGGTGGTGACCAACTTTGTGCGCAAGCAGGTGCAGTCGTGGAAGCAGTTGCCGGTCACGCTGTATCAAATTCAGACCAAATTTCGCGACGAGATTCGTCCGCGCTTTGGCCTCATGCGCGGTCGTGAGTTCATCATGAAGGACGCTTACTCCTTCGATACCTCTGCCGAAGCGATGGCGGAGTCTTATGCGCGCATGCGCGAGGTCTACTGCAACATCTTCACCCGTTGTGGTCTGCGCTTTACCCCGGTCGAAGCCGATAGCGGTGCGATTGGTGGCAGTGGTTCGGAAGAGTTCATGGTCGACGCCGACACCGGCGAAGACGCCATCGCGGTCTGTCGTGCCACCGGCTATGCCGCCAATTTGGAAAAGGCGGTGTCGCGGATTTCAGCACCTGCCGAGCCGCAGAGCGAAGTGGCCATGCACAAGGAGCCCACTCCTGCGGCTAAGTCTTGTGAGGATCTGCTGAAGCTGTTTCCAGACTTGCCGCTGACGCGCATGCTGAAGACGGTGCTGTATCACGTCGACCTGGAAGATGGCTCCGCTCAAGTGGTAGCCGTCATGTGTCGCGGCGATCGCGAACTCAACGAAGTCAAGTTACTGAATCACCTAGGTGCGTTGAACATCAGCTTGGCCAGTGAAGACGAAGTCAAAACCGCGACTGATGCCGAGGTCGGCTTTGCCGGTCCGATTGGCTTGCAGGATTCGGTGCGCATTCTTGCCGATAGCTCGATTGAAGGTGTTCGTGGCTTCCTCTGCGGGGGCAACGAAACCGATACTCACTATCTCGATGTGTACTTTGGCCGCGATTTGCCGCAGCCGGAAACCGCAGACTTTGGCACCGTGCAGGCGGGCGACCAGGTCGCCGACGGCGACGGCGAAATCGAAATCACTCGGGGCATTGAGGTGGGGCATATCTTCCAACTCGGCACCAAGTACTCCGAAGCCATGCATTGCAACTTTGCTGATGAACAGCAGAAGACCCAAGCGATTTGGATGGGTTGTTATGGCATTGGCGTGTCACGCGTAGCCGCTTCGGCGATTGAACAAAACCACGATGACCACGGCATGATGTGGCCGTTGCCGATTGCTCCTTATGCTGTGCACTTGGTGCAAATGAAGGCCGGTAACGAAGAGCAAGACGCGCTTGCGCAAGAAATCCATGACACCCTCGAAGGCGAAGGCATCGAGGTGTTGTGGGACGAACGCCCCAAAGTCAGCCCTGGCGCCAAGTTCAAAGATGCCGATCTCGTCGGCATCCCGCTGCGAATTGTGGTTGGCCGTGATGCCGCCGAGCGCGGCGTGGAATGGAGTTTGCGCACTGGTGGCGGTGAGCGCGAAAATCTCACTGCCGACGAGGCCTTGGTTCGCGTACGCACGATGGTGAAGGAGTCTGGACGATGAATGTAGAAAAGAACGAAATCTCCTGGGGCATCTTGGTTGCCCTGCTGCTGTTGCTTCTGCTGCTAATTGCCGCGCCACTGCCGGCGCTTGGCCAGGACAGTTTGGTGCAGTGGCATCGTTTGGATCAGGTCGCTTCGGTGGCCACCTCGAGCCAACAAGACCCCGCGCTTAAGGCGCAAGAAGAAGAACTGCCAGTCATCTCTTGGGAGCAAGCAGGAGATTACGTCGGCAAGAAGGTCATTGTGACGGGCAAAGTGGTGCGCACGCACGACAGTGGCAAGGCCACCTTCCTGAACTTTCACGAAAACTGGAAGGGCAAGTTTGTGGCTGTGATTTTCGCCAGTACGGGTTGCTCTTTCCCGGGCGCACCAGCTGACTTGTTGATGGGCAAGGAGTTGCGCATTCGCGGCAAGGTCAAGATGTACAAGGGTTCGCCGGAAATCGTGATTGAGTCGGCCAAGCAACTCACCGATGCGGCGGGCAAGCCGTTGTTTGATGTCGCGGCGGAAGGCACCCCGCAAGCAGCGCCCTCGGTGGCCGCGCCTTCCTCCGGTGTGCGCCTCATGACTTGGAACCTCGAGAACTTTTTCGATCGTTTCGATGACCCCTTCACCCGCGACGATGTCACCTCGCCAAGCTTTGTTGACGCCACGCGCATGCAACGCATTGCGGACATCATCCACCAAATCAACCCCGATGTTTTGTGTGTCGAGGAAGTGGAGAATCGACAAATCCTGGAAGCCTTCAACCAGGCTTATCTCAGCGACCTTGGCTATCAAGTTGTTCTGCTCGAAGGCAATGATGGGCGCGGCATTGACGTCGGCATGCTCACCCGTGAACCCGTTATCGCCGCCACCACCTACCGCCACCTTCGCTTTGAAGACGCCGAAGGCAAGGAACAGCATTTCCAGCGTGATTTACTGCGTGTGACCCTCGGCGGCAAGATGCAGGCCGATGTCTATGTGGTCCACTTTAAGTCGCAGCATGGTGGAGCTCGTGCGGATTTGATCCGCGAAGCCGAAGCTCGCGCCGCGGTGGCCATCATTCAAGAGGAGCGCGCCAAAGACCCCAACTACCGCGCGGTCATTACCGGAGACTTCAATGAAGTCCCGGAAGAAGAAACGATTCAGCTGTTTTTGCGCGCTGGCATGGTGGATAGTTGTGCAGGTACCGAAAAGTACACCTACAACCAGAAGCCCTATCTCACGCGCATCGACTTTGCCTTAATGACTCCGGCGTTAGCCAAAGACATGCTCAAGGCCGAGGTTGTCGATCGTGTCGAAGGCTTTTCCCTACCCTGCGCTTCGGACCACTTTCCGGTGGTCGTCGAGCTGAAGGGGAGGGCGGTCAAGGCTACCGATGTGGACGCGTCCACAGATAAAGCAGAACCAGCCCTACGGTAATCGCAGCGGAGATTCTTGCCCAAAGCGGAATCGCTTCGCGGGTAAGGGTAAAGCTCAGGGACACCAGCAGAAGAAGCGTCGACCAAATTTTGGCGCCAAGGCTGATCGAGCCTGTGGATTCCCAGTTGCGGATGGCGCCGCCGACATGAGGAATGGAGAGTAACCACGTATGGAAGCGCGGCGAGCTGCGGTTAAAGGCTGCGGCGGCCAAAATCAGAAAGGGGGTGCCGGGAATTACAGGTAAGAGCACGCCTGCAATGCCAAGAACCAAGGCAATCGACCCGGCCAAAAACATCATTGCGCGGCGCGCCACCATGGTTACTGCTCTCCTGAACCACCAGGATGACGCTTGGCCACAGCCGTTGGCTGCAGGCCTTCATCGGCGCGTGGATGGCGCTGGTGGGCACCGTCGTTTTTGGGCAGGGGAAGCCCGGCCCGGTGCATGGCGGTATAGGCGCCCAAACAAACCACATTGGCTAGGTTGAGGCTGCGCACTTCTTGGCGAATCGGCACATACACGCGGCGTTCGGTAAAGCGCTGCATCATTTCTTCCGGTAGGCCCTTTGACTCTGCGCCAAACACCAAAATGTCTTCCTTGCCAAAGGGGACATCAAATAAGGATTGACCGCCATTGGAGGTGAACAAACGAACCCTGTCCTCTATGGGTGGTAAGGGCTGCACCCGGTTTTCGTCTTCACGTTCTAGGTACTGCAGCAAACTGGTCCAATCGGCATGCACATGCAAGTCGACCATAGGCCAATAATCGAGCCCCGCACGCTTCAAGTAGCGGTCTTCCAAGGAGAACCCCAAAGGTTCGACTAGGTGCAGCGGCAGGCCCAAGGCTGCCGAAAGCCGCGCCGCGCAACCAGTGTTGTGCGGAATCTCTGGATGTACGAGGACTAACTCCAATGTGGATCCTTGCTTGGCGGTGCGCTTTGGCTTTGCCGTGCGACGAGAATGGCGGTGGCGCGTTCGCAACCATCCACAAGCGAGAAGATACGCAAGCGTTCGGTGATGGGCAGTTGACTTTGCACGAGGAGGAGATCGGCGAGCAGGTTGATGTCGGCAGCTTGCAAGGCGTCAGGAAGATCCTCCACGGCGGTGGCCAGTTGCTCGAGTAGCGCCCGATGCAAAGCCTGTTCCTGCACTTGGTCATAGTGCTGTTCTGGCAAAGATTCCACCGAAACTAGGCGGTAGGGGAGCTCGCCCTCCGGGACTTCGGCGAGCGCCTCATCTTGAATGCGCACCCGCGAGACGCCCTGAAGCAGGAGATTGAAATTCCCTTCAGGATCCTTTTGGCACTCCAGCACCTTGCCTAATCCGGCAACCGGTGCGACCGGCGGCAAGCCAAAATAATCGTCTTCCCAGTTGGGTAAGAGCGTGCCGAGGACCATCTCCTCGCCGTTTGAGGCCAGCAAATCCTCCATTAGGCGCCGATATCGGGGCTCAAATAGGTGCAGTGGCGCCACGCCTCCTGGGTACAGGAGCATGTTCGGTAGCGGAAAAAGTGGCCTTTGCGTCAATGGGGATTCTAGAATCGTGCAAATGTCGACGCGGCCCCCCTGGACCGCCATCCTGCTAGCGGGTTGGTGCGTGCTCGGACCATCCCCCCTCGCGGCTCAATCTTACTCCATTTCAAACATGGATCAGGAATGCCGTATTACGCTGGATGGTCCGCAGGGGTTGCTTTATGTCGACGAGCTCATCGACTTGCGTCCCAATACGACTGGCGAGGTCATCGATCTCTCTCACTCCCCGCTGTGGCGCCTGGATTTCCGCACCTCGGAAATGCTCGAACAACCCGACCCGCAAATCACTTCGGCGGAATGGTTGTTGGTCCCAAGTTTGGATTCGTGGCGAAATGGGGGAAGCACTCTTGCCAAAGTTGGCGGCGGTCGCGCGGGCCAGTTAGCTGTGCAGGTGATTCACGCACAGAAGGCGGTCCTTTCTTGGACCGGTCTACGCTTAGGAGACTACTACCAAGTCTTGCCGCGGTTGCATGCGCATACGCAATGGGGGCGATTGGATCCGATCGCCCAAGACACCACCTTCGATGTCCGCGTCACGTTGAAATTCCCCAAAGCAACTGGCGGCTTGGAAACCAGTTTAGATGTCCGCATTTATAAGCCAACGAACCAAATCGATGACCGTGGCGTGGTCCTGTTGTCTGCAGTGTTCCCAGAGGTTGTGGTCCCGAATATTGGAGGGTCAGCAGAAGACGACTTGTTGCTGACGCCATTCCAACATGGCTTCTTGTTTGCTAATCCTCTAGAGAGTCATTCCCTGCCCGCGATTGGCGACGCCTGGAAAGATAGCTTTCTGTACGACTTTGGCCGTTATCTCGCCGCGGGGACTCAGGTCGGTTTGCCCGGAGGATCTTCTTCCACGCAAGGTCGGCACATGCTGTATCCAGGAGAAATGTCGAGCCAGTTTCTCTATTTATACGACCTGAAAAATCAAGACGATCACCAGCCGCTGATGGAGCCCTTCTTCCATTACGGTGTCGACGGCTACACCATCGATGGCTTAGGCAAGCGACCAAGTCAACGCGGCGGCGGCCAGGGCTTGTATGTCTCCGTCACCGATCCCGACTTGAATCTCAAGGCGATTGTCCACGAGGCTTGTAAGGGCGCCGGTGGTCTGCCATTGCTTCGCCTTGGCATGCGCACCCTGGTGGAATTCCAGGCAGCCGATACCAGCAATGGCTTGGTGTCCCGATTCAGTGAACTGCAGTTGGCCAATCGCAGTGGGCAAACCCAACTGTGGCAGAGTTTTGGCATCGGCACCAGTCCGCCAACACCGCCTCTGGCCGAAGTCAAGGACTTGCACTTTCTGACTTGGCACGGAAACCTCAACTCCATGGTGGGGGATTGGTATGACGCGGCGCAGGAATACCGCAACTTCTTCCTCGAAGAAAGCTCCGCAATCGCCCGCGATGCCAGTGGCGCGGCGATTCCGCTACAGGAATTGCCAAGCGCGATACTTCCGCAAGAGTTTCGCGAAGACTTGGTTGGTGTTGCCTTATTGGAACCGCCAGCGACACCCATTGGTCGTCCTTACCACGGGACCCCACGAGTCAGTCACTATCGCTTGGACGTATTGGAACAGGCCGCTACGGTTCGTGCCTTTGTGAACTTCCTGCGCGAAGACCACCAAGAGTTTTTGCCGGATGAGCCTGTCCCCTATGTTTCTGTCATTCACGGCGAGGGCATGATCAATCCGGTCGGCCCGAACCCGGTGGTGGTGAAGTCGTCGGGAGTGGAAAACGGAAACCATGATGTGCGCACCGGCTTGCCCAATCTCTATAGCGCCTTGCGTAGCGCCGACAGCTCTTGGCCAGGCAGGGTGCTGACCTATATCAATCGCGATACGGGCAACTACTACACCGGGCGCCCCTATCCAAGCGTGCTCAATCTGCCGTTGGTCAACCGCGCATCTGGCGCTAATGCCCCGCGCCGCTCGGGCCGTGTCTTGAATAGTTACGCCCGTGATGGCGGTGTCGACCACCTTTTGCACCGACTACGTGATGTCTATTCGCGCTTCGGCCCTTCCGGCACAGGCACCCTGGATTGGCATGCCACTTCCGGACAAATGAGTGTGGCCAAACCAGACTATTCGGCCCTTGAGGAAGCGGGCCGCGGTTTAGGTGGCGGCAATCTTTGGGCACGCAACCTCGGCCGCTTCCGCGAAGCCTTGCAAAGCGAACATCAGAATTGGCCAGGAGCCACGGACTCCGTTGCGTTTACAAGCACGGAACGATTCCACGAAGGGGTCCTGCAGAACAACTACCCGGTGGGGCATCGGCAGTATTTCCCGGCTTCTGCGGTAGAGTTCGACGGCACGCCCTTGCTGCCGATTATGATGGGTGAACCGCTTGGCTTGACTTCGGTTCTCTATCACGACTACACCCTGATGCAGTCGCAACCGATTAGCTTCAGTCGCTTCTATGCCCTACCGCTCGACGAAAACCCGAGTCAGGTCAACAGCAATCTGCTCGACCAAGCTACTGAACAATATGCTGGTCAGCATTTCAGTTTGTATCGCTTGGCGCAAATCACCTTGGATCTAGGGCTGCACCCTGGCTTAGGAATGAATGTGGATCCCTTCAATGCCCTGGAGCGGGATTGGCATCGCAATGGAATCTTTGATGCCGCCTACGATTACCTCTGCGAAGGCTTTGGCGGGGAAGCCTCCGCAGGTTTGTTAGACACCATTGACCCGACAACGGGCCGCCCGCCGCTTGGCCTTCCCGATGCTGCCAGGCGTATCTTGCGCGGACGCATGAAGCTGCGTGATTTCCTGGTCGGCGGCCAACGCATTCGCGACCCTGAGCTGGCAGCTTCGCTGCAAGCGCGGCACTCCTTCTTTGCCGATCATTTATTGGTACGTCGTTTGGATCGCTTAGATGATCGCGAAAGCAAAGGTACCTATAGCGGCCCAGAGTTGCAGTTGAGCAACTTAGTCATGGGCGCGTGGAAGCATCCGCAGGGGGTGAACCTGCACACGCAGAAGCAGATCCGCGAATGGTGCGAAGTGGCTATCCCGCTGTTCAATCACGCCGATCACCCAGTGGAATACACTTTGGACCTGCCTCTCGCATCCTGGGAGTTGTCGGGGCCACGCATCTTGCGCTGTTTCGTAATTGCCGATGGCGAATGGAAGGTCCATCCAAGCTTTCCGCCATTGAAATTGGAAGATGGTCAAGAAGGTTTGCTCCTGGATCACACCGTGCTTGGCCAAGACGCCACCATCGACGGCTACGGTTTACAGGTTTGGCTAGTCTTGCGCGAGTCGCCCTAAAATCGCTTGCGCCTGGCCCGGTGCAAGCTGGTAGCGCAAGTCTTCGAATAGGTAGCGATGCAACTCGGCTTGACGCAGAGCGTCGCCCTGGCTCGCATCCGCAACATACTGATCGCGCAAGCCAAGCCCGCGGCGTGCAGCCTCATGCAGAATTGGCCCCAGCTCTTCGAGCTCCAATTCCGGTCGGTGCATCCAACCGGCATAGACAAAGGGAAGTGCCGTGGCATCGCGCCAAGCCAAACCCAAGTCGAGGACCGTCCACTCTGGGTGTTCTCGGCAAGCCTCTAGGGCGGGGTCGCCAATCAGTTGCACGGCATCGATGCCAGCCGCTTGAGCGGTGGCGAAGGCGCATTGGTTTGGGGCAACCTCTTGACATTTTGCCGCAGGATTTTGCCAGGCATGGCGGAGCAACCACTGAGTCAAGCGGCGACCGGTGCGCGAATGAGGGTCGGCGTACCAGCTGCGGATTTGTTCTGGGCCTTCGACTCCCGGGGCGAGAAACAGCAGCACCGAACGAATCGCGCCATCGCCAGCGATGACCGGCCCGTCGGCCCACAGTTCTAAAGGTGGACTCGCCAAGGCCAATACCGAAGAAGCCAAGGCAATGTCGAGGCTTCCGTCGTATAAACCCTTGGCCAAGGTCGCCGGGGGTGCCGCAAGCAGTTCCATCCGCGGATCATCGGCTAAGCCCGCAGTGAGCGGTTTCGCCACCAAATAGGGGACCGTGCCGACGCGCCAACGCACCGCAGTCATGCTTAGACGGTCAAGCTCTGGGCGAGGTCCGGGCGCGGGCCGCCATCGAGGTCTGCCGGGTCGCCGTCGCGGAAGTCGCGCCGCACTTCATACAGCGTGCCGCGTTCCACCGGAACATGCCCGGAGTCTCGAATCAGTCGGTGGATTTGCCCACGCGTCATTTGTTGTGGCGTTTGCGCGCCGGCATCGTGGTAGACCTTTTCTTGCGAGACGGTGCCATCGAGGTCATCAGCGCCCATTTGCAGCGCGGTTTGTGCCACCGCAATCCCAAGCATGATCCAGTAAGCCTTGACATGCGGCACGTTGTCGAGGAAAAGCCGCCCAATCGCCACCGAGCGCAGGCGTTCACTTGGCGAGGGAATCGGCAAGTGACTCAAAGCCGGCGTGTTGTCGGGGTGGAAGGCCAGCGGGATATAGGTTTGGAAGCCATTGGTGCGGTCCTGCAGCTCGCGTAGGCGGCGCAGGTGGTCCACTCGCTCTTCCAGCGTCTCGGTCATGCCATAAAGCATGGTGCAGTTGGTTTTGAAGCCATACTCATGAATGCCCTGCGCCAGCTCAAGCCAACCCTCGGCACTCATTTTGCGCGGGTAGAGCTCTTGGCGCACGCGCTCGGAAAAGACTTCAGCACCGCCGCCTGGCATGGAATCAAGACCTGCTTCCCTAAGTTCATCGAGAACTTCAGGAAGTGGCTTTTTCGCAAGGCGAACAATCTCGTCGATCTCGACCATGGTGAAGGCCTTGACGTGAATGTCCGGGCGCGCCGACTTGGCCGCGCGCAGGATCTCCAGGAAATAGTCGTAGCCTAGTGCTGGCCAGACCCCAGCGACCATGTGCACTTCACTCGCTTCTGGATTGGCGGACTGCAGCGCATCGTAGACCTGTTCTGGGCTCATGCGATATGCGCCATCCTCCCCAGGCCTTCTCTGAAAGGCACAGAAGTCGCAGAACTGGTTGCACCAGTTGGTGTAGTTGACGTGAATATTGACGTTGTAATACGCCACATCGCCATGCATGCGGCGACGCACTCCATGGGCCAACATGCCAAGCAGGGCGACGTCATCGGACTGGTACATGGCCAGGCCGTCGGCCGGGGACAGGCGTTCTTGCGCGAAAACCTTAGTGGGAATCCCCGCCAGGCCGGAGCGCGCGGCGCGTGCCTCGAGGGCGTCGAGCGGAAGCTGCATGGCTTTATTCTAGGACACCGATTGGCCGATAGAGAGCCGGGAACTCTGCTCTCTGGTAGCCTGACCCGCTAGAAGCAGCCCCAAACCCCACGCGGGCTTGGGGATAGAGCTTTCCCGCCACGACCCACCGGCCATTCATGAGTTTCCGAAGCAACCTGCTACGCGGCGCGGCACTTTTTGCCACGATTTTCGCGTCCTGCGCCTCTCCACAACCGCCTAGCTATGAAGAGCTGGCGGAGAATTTGCGCCTATCCGATGTCCAACCCGTGATGGATGCCGAGGGCGAAGGAGGGACGAACATTGCGGCCAACACCGCAGCCGCCCTCGACGCCTTCCGTCGCGCCGGTGAGATTGCCAGCGCTAATGGCTATGAACTGGGCGCCGGCGACTTAGTCACGGTCGATGTTTGGGGTCGTGAAGATCTCTCGGGCCAACAAGTGATTGGTCCCGATGGCTACGTCACCCTTCCCGTGGTTGGCGATGTCGAGCTGGCAGGACTGAATCGCGGCGATGCTCTCAGCGCAGTGCGCAATCAGTTCGCCATCGCCTACCAAGACTTGGTGGTCACTCTTCGGGTCGATGAGTACCGCAGTTACACCTTGGTGGTGTTGGGCTCGGTGAACACCCCTGGTGTACATGGCTTCGATGCGCCGCCGAACTTGTTGCGCGCTTTGGGTGCCGCCGGTGGCATCCGCAACGACGACCAAGGTTTGGCTCCGCAACGCGCCGCGATCATGCGCGGTGGCGAAGCGGTTCTGTGGATTGACCTCGATGCCTTGCTCCGCGAAGGAGACATGAGTCTCAACGTGCCCTTGGTTCCTGGCGACATCGTGCATATCGCCGAAGGCACCCAACGCATGTTCTACGTCTTGGGTGAAGTCAACAACCCAGGCATCTACCCGCTACGTCCGGGTAGCACCGTGGTCGATGCGATTGCCCTCGCCGGTGGTGTCACCGAAGACGCCGATGACGATGGCGTCCGCCTGCTGCGTCCTACCGGAGCTGGCGAAGATGTCGAAGGCTTCGACTACACCGCCTATACCCACGGCGATTTCCAGTTCAACATGCCCTTGGGCGAAGGCGATGTCGTCTACGTCCCGACCAGCGTCTTGGGTGAAGTCGGTTACTTCTTCCGCCAAGTCTCGCCGCTGGCGCAGATCCTCTTCTTCTACGACCGAGTGCAAGACTAATGTCGGATTCCTCACGCAGTTACCGCCGCGAGTTCAACCCCTTCACCAGTTTGCGGGTGCATTGGAAGGCCGCGTTCTTGCTCTTCGTGCTCGTGGCCATCGGCCTTGGCAAGTTGGTCAAGGATCGCGATCAAGTTCTCTACACCAGCTACGCCACTCTACACGTCTCGCGCACCTTCCCGCGCACCCTGCAGAATGACCGCGAGTTGGATTTGAATTCGAGTTACGACTTCGACTCCTTCCGCAATGACCAGGTGGCTTTGTTGTTCCGTCCCGATGTGGTCGAGGCAGCCTTGCGCAGTTGTGGACAAATTGGTCCGCCTTGGACTTCGAGCAACGACGCGAACTTTGCCGTGCTCGGCTTTAGCTCGCAGTTATATGCCTATGCAGTGCCGAAATCCTCGCGGATTGAAATCAACCTGCAGTCTACGGACAAAAATGCGGTCCAACCCGCACTCAATGCGCTGCTTCAGGCCTTTGCCGATGCGCACCGCAAAGAGTATTTCTTCGCCGAAGACAAGCGCCCGGAAACGCTGCAGAGCGCCTTGGACTTGGTGCAAACTTCGATTGACGAAAAACGTGCCGAGATCAATAGTCTGTCGCAAGAGCTCAAGGTCACGAGTTTTGAAGAAAGCACGGCAAACCCCTTGTCCACCGCTTTGGAAGAGGCTCGCCTGGCGGTAAGCCAGGCCAAGCGCGACCTCAGCGCGGCGGAAGTCAATCGCGACGCACTAAAAGATGAAATCGCCAATGGGGGAGCGGCGTCGGCCTCTGGCGGTACCGATTGGGGCTCCCTGGCACCTGGGCTCTCCGATGTTCTTTCGCCGTTAGCGGCCCAGCACTCTAGTTTGGGTGCAGAGCTTGCTGGCCTGGGCGATACCCACCCGGGGCGTGCAGCACTTGAGCGCCAGAGAGAGGGCATCGAGCGCCAGATGCAAGAGATCTTGAATGATCAAGAAAAGGCACGCCTACAAGATGCCGAAGTTGCGGTGCAGCGGGCATCGGTCACGGTGACTTCGCTCGAGTCCGACCTGCAGGACCTCGAAGGCCAAAACACCGCCTTCCTTTCTAAATTCCAGCGCGGCCGCATTCTCGAAGAAGAATTGCCGCGAGACTTGGAGCAGCGTGCTCGTCTCAGCCAGCGCCTGGAATTCTTCCAAATGGAAGCGCAGTCGCCGAGTTATGCGCAAATCAACCAATCCGCCACCGAGGTCGACCCGCGGGGAGAGTCCAGCCTCATGAAGAACCTCATGATGGCGGTGTTCATTGCGTTCCTAATTGCGGTGTTATTGCCCGTGTTGTGGGATCTTCGCGATGACCGCGTCCATACCTTGGGCGATGTCCAACGAGCTCTTGGCTTTGCGCCTTCCGGCTTTGTACCTGGACCAACTTCCGGGAAGCTCAGCACCCTTGCCGAAGGGCAAATCCGTCGCTTTGCCATGTCCCTCGACCGCGATCGCAAGCGCCATGGTGCGCACATGGTGGTGATGGCCGGAGTCAGTGGCCAAAGCGCCGACCTCGACTTCGTGTCGCATGTCGCCAACGAGCTTGGGCAACTAGGCCGCAAGGTCTTGGTGATTGATGCTGCCGATGCCGACCAAGGTCAAGGCAAAGCGGGCGGCGGCCTTCTTGGCTTGCTTGCTGGCGGCCCACTCGAGGCCGTTCCACGCGCAGGCACGGGAGACTTCTTGCCCTACGGCAAGGTCGCTGGAGACATTCCCCCGGCATGGGATGAATGGATTCACAAGGTGGAATCTGCGACCCAAGCCTATGACTTAGTGCTGGTCGTAGCGCCCGCCTTGCTCACCGCGCCAATCGCCGAAGCTTTGATTGCCGAAGCACCCCTGGCTGTCCTTGTCGTGACCGCCGAGACCCAAAGCTTGGGCGAAGTGCGTCGCGCTGGCCAAGTCATGGAATCGCTGCAGCCGCAGGGCATGGGCGCGGTCTTGATCAAGGCCAAGCCTTTCCGCGGGCGTGGTTATTACCGCGAACTGGCTCGCGAAGCAGGCGCTTAAGCCTTAGCCTTGCGCAAGACTTGGCCCCTGGGCAGGGACTAGCAAGGGCAAGGCCTAGCGGTCACCGCGACCGAACAGCACCACCCAAGCGGTGCGTGCAATCAAACCGATGTCTCGTGTGGTTGCGCGCATGCGGTCCGTGGCCGAGAATTGGTTGCCGTAGCGGATGTCCATACGCATCCATTCACGGAAGCTGACATTGCGCAGGCGCCCGTCGACTTGCCAGATGCAGGTTAGACCACCAACCATGCGCAGGCGGGCTTTTTGCCAAGCCTCGTACTGCAAAACTTCACTCGGAAGTGGAGGACGCGGGCCAACCAAAGTCATGTCGCCACGCAAAACGTTGACGAGCTGTGGCAGCTCATCGATTCCGGTGGCGCGAATGAAGCGCCCAACCCGCGTGATGCGCGGGTCGTTACGGATCTTGAACGCAGGCCCGTCGCGCAAGTTCTGCTTCATCAACTTGTCTTGGAGCTCTTCGGCATTCTGCACCATCGAGCGAAACTTCAACAAGGAGAAGGGTTTGCCACCATGGCCGACGCGTTCCTGGCGGAAGATCACCGGGCCCCATGACTCCAGCCGGATCGCCAATGCCGTAATCAGCATGATGGGTGAAGTGAGGACCAGCAACACGGCCGCGCCAAGTACGTCGAGGGCACGCTTGGACCAGTGCATAGGGACCATGAATAGGGGGCTGAGGTCCTCTGGCTTCAAATCCCAAACGATGGCGGAGCTTTGCGGGGAGGATCCTTCGGCATTGCCATTGGCCTCTGCTGTAGCCGCTTGCAACTCTTCCTCCGACAAGGGCTTCATGTCTTTACCCTGGCCGGCGTTGGAATAAAGGCGGCAGCTAAAGCGCTGATGGGCCTCGCCCAATGCCATGGCAATGGTGTGCGCCACGATGGCGGATTCTCGCGGTGTGGTGGCGGGAAGCAAGATGGCCAGGAAGTCCTTTTGCAGCCACCCGATCTCGTCGGTCAGGCGTAGACGGCGCTGCAGGTAGTCCAGCAACTGCGCCTGGTCAAAATCCTTGGCCTTGGCGGAACCGAGTACCACCATCGACAGCACCTCACCTGTGCGCTCCGAACGGCAAGCCTCGCGGTTCAGGGTGCGCAGAAACAGCTCCTGCTCCAGCGGCTTACGCTGGCGCCCTGGAGGCAAAATGTCCCCGATGGGTTTTGGGGCTTTGGTTGAGGGACTCATCCTGTTGTGGGGGCCGGATTGAGGGGCAAGCAGTCTGTGGACGCTCTAAGAAATGATGAGCGTTCTGCTGCCCACCGAAATATATCAGGAATCCTGCTTTGCCACAGGATCTTTCCAGATGTCAGCCAGGGCCTCGCTGACCGCCTGAGCGGCTTCTAACAAGGTTTCTTGGCTCGGTGAAGCGTCGACCGGATACTCCAAATAGACCGATGCAACATCCTGGCGCAACCCGTCTAGTGAGGTCATCCGGCGCAGATAGTCACCGGCGCTATCGTGGCCGGGCTGCAGGCCGGGGCGTTGTAGCCAATGCACGACCTGAATCTCTTGACCGTCTTTGGTGAAGTTGGTCCAGCGCACACGCGAGCCGTCGGCCAGAGTGCGTTCGGTGCCACCGAGCTGGTCATAGCCAATCGCGCGGTAGCAAATGGTGAGTTCGTGTGGCCGCCCACTCCAGCGTCGCCCACGCTTGTAATAGGCGATATACAGCTTGCCGATGTTGCCGTCGGCGTCGGCCAGATCTTGGAAGGTGAAGCCATCTGGAGGCAGGTCGCCAAGGAGACCACTATCGACATCGAAGGTGGTGACGTGTTGCAGCGGGCCAAACTGCTTAGGCAGCTGATCCAGCTGAGGCTCAGCGCCGGGGTTGAGCAAGCCGGTAGAGGATCCCCAGGAAATGGCGCCGCCCAAACTCAGAGCGATGAGCGCCATCAAGCGATAGATGCGAGTCATGCTTGTGCCTCTTCTTCGGCGGTCTTGGTGCTGCGAGGGCGGGTGAGGCGGTCGACGGCGACAGCGAAGCCTGCGCCAGCCAAGATCACCACCACTTGGCCGAGAATTTCATGCCCGCTGCCCGTCACTGCCGCTGGTCCGTAAATATCGAGAATCCAAGCCGTGAGGGCAATGCGAAGGCCATTGACGACCAAGGTGAGTGGGCCCACTAGGACCAACATGAGGCCAAGCGTCCACAGGCGCATCGAGAACAGGCCGGCGAGGAGCATGCTCAAGACTCCTAGAGTGAGCAGGGTGCCGGAGCCGCTGCAAGCTTCCGCGACGAAGATGTCCCAGCCACGAAAGTTTAGATTGCTCCCTACCCAGGTGATTTCCCCAGATTCGACCACCCGCAACATGGCGACCGCGGTGTCTCCCGAGGCCTGCACCATGAGTGGGGTGAAGCGGTCCAAGAAGGGCAAGGGAATTGGAACCATGGCCAGGCTCATGATCAGAGCGAAGCGATAGCGCCACAAACCAGGGCGGCCAGTCAGGAGGCCGCATATGCCCATGATGGCTAAGGGGAACCCTGCGACCGAAACCGTGAACACGGACGAAACGCCGCCAATCACAAAAAGAGCCCCGCCGCCAAACAGCAGGAGCCATGGCAGGGGGTCATCGGTCTTGGCTTCAAAAAAGCGTGGAAGCTTTTCTTCGTGACCGCGGGCATGCCAGAAAAGCCACAGTGCCAAGAAGGGCACCAGTAAGGCGTAGCTCAGGCGCGCAACCTGGGCGACGTAACCACCCCACTCCCAGAGCAGGGGGGCAAATAGGCCAAGGAGCAGCCCGAAACACAAAAGGGGATTCGGGCGCTCCATAGGGGAAAGTCTAGCGCCTGGCGAGGTCACTTTCAGCCTATCGGCGACAGGAGGGCCTGTAGCTTAGACTTACTTGCGGTTGCGACGACGGTGGGCAAGACCACCAGCGGCGGCAGCGCCACCTGCGAGGGCGATCATGGTGATCGGCTCGGGGGAACTCACGGGCACCTGAGCGCCAGCGGAGGCTGCATTTTGCAGGTTGTTACCGCGGGCAACAGAACCCTGTTGGGCAACGGCCATTGGGCCCAGGACCAGGATGGCGACGATGGAAAGAATGAAAGCTTTGCGCATGGGGATGTGCTGGGGGTTTTGGAATTACTAAGGACTCAGGGGATGCGTCCTGGTTAGGTATTGTATCCCAGGATTCCTACCTAGGTGCTTTCTGACAGCCAAAAAAAGGGGAGAATTCCACTTCCCGGGGTTCCTGTCCTTAGGAAATTGCCTTTATGGGGCCGGAGCTTAGGAAAAAGGGAACGGCCTTTCCAAAATCACAGGGAGATTTCACCGGATTCCCCTCATCCTAGGAGGCAAAAGGGCAAGCTTGCCCCAGGTATTGCCGATGAACAGCATGTAGAACGCTTTGTCACCGCCTAAACCCATCGCCGAGGCGGGCTGTGGACGCAGTCTGCCCTCGCTGCTCTTGCCTTGGCTGGAGCAGAACCCGCACGCGCCCGCCCTATTGCACCAGGGCGAGGTCTGGAGTCGTGCGTTGCTGGATCAGGTGGCTCATGCCTGGGCCGCAGCCCTTCACCAGCAGGGAGTTGGGCAGGGCGACGTCGTCGGTCTCGCCGTAGCTCGTGGCCCTGAGCGAGTCGCTGCGGTTTTGGCGACACTGAAGCTGGGTGCGGTTTGCCTGCCTTTGGATCCTAGTTATCCGCAGGCCCGTTTGGCCATGATGCTGGCCGAAGCGGGCCCCAAGGCGCTGTTCCTGAGCGCTTCCGAAGAGAGTCGCTTTTTGGGGAGTGCGCTTCCTCAGCTCTGCGTGGAAGAACTTGCTCGGGAATCCTCCGTAGAACTTCCGAAGCTCAAGGCTGACACCTCAGAGGAGGTGGCCTACTTGATGTACACCTCGGGCTCCACGGGTCGCCCCAAGGGGGTGGCCATGCCGCATCGGCCGCTGTGCAACTTGATGTCGTGGCAGCAGCATGCCTCAGGCCTCGAGGAAGGCGCGCGCACCCTGCAGTTCGCCCCGCTGAGTTTCGATGTCTCCTTCCAAGAGATCTTTGCCACTCTAGGGAGTGGTGGCACCCTGGTCCTGATGGAGGAGGATGATCGGCTCGACAGTTTGCGTCTGGCCGAGCTCCTGGAGCGGCAAGACATTGCGCGTCTGTTCTTGCCTGCCGTGGCGCTACAAGAACTGGCCAATGCGGCGATGGCTGCGGGTCTGTTCCCCTCCAGCTTGCGCGAGGTCATCGCCGCCGGAGAGCAGCTGGTCGTGACCCCGAGTTTGCGTAGTTGGTTCCAAGGCCTTCCTGGAACCCGATTGATCAACCAATACGGTCCATCGGAGACCCATGTCGCCACCGCCTACACGCTGGTTGGCGATGCCAAATCCTGGCCGGAACTTCCGCCCATCGGCACAGCGATTTCTGGTGTGAAGACTTTGGTGTTGCAGGAAGATGGCAGCGAGGCGCCGCTTGGGGAGCTCGGTGAACTTTGGCTGGGTGGACTAGCTCCGGCTTTGGGCTACTGGCAACAAAGCGAGTTGAGCGCGGAGTGCTTCACCACCCTCGCCGAGCATGGCGATGGCTTGTGGTATCGCAGTGGCGATCAAGTGGTGCAAGACCGTGATGGGAATCTGCACTTCCAGGGTCGTGACGACGAGCAAATCAAACTCCGCGGCTATCGGATTGAACTTGGCGAGGTCGAAGCTTGTTTGGCATCGGCAAGAGGCGTCGGCCAAGTCGCGGTCGCCAAGAAAGATGGTCCCACCGGCCCACGCTTGATTGCCTATGTGGTTGCCCAAGAGGGCGACACTCTGCGCATGGCTGCCCTGCGTCGGCATGTTGCGGAACAACTGCCGGAGTACATGGTGCCCGCGAGCATGATGGAATTGGATGCCTTGCCTCGCACGCCCAGCGGGAAGTTGGCACGGCGGGAGTTACCGCTTCCGGATCAGCAACGACCAGCGCAAGAGAATCCGCTGATTCCAGCGGCTAGCGCAGACGAGGCTGCCGCAGCCAAAGTTTGGTGTGAAGTGTTGGCTCTGGAAGAAGTCGGGGTCGAAGACAATTTCTTTGCCTTGGGTGGTGATTCGCTGGCCTGCGTACGCATGGCCGCACGCTTGTCGCAACAGTTAGGCCGCGAAGTTCCGGTGACGGCACCCTTCCGTGCGCCCACCATTCGCACATTGTTGGCGACTGTAAACGACCAAGGAACCACCACCCCTAAACGTGCACGCCGAACCAACTCGCCGCCGCACGAAAACGATGGCATCGCCATTGTCGGCATGCACATGCAAGTCCCTGGCGCCAATCAGTTGGACCAGTTCTGGGATTTGTTGCAGAGTGGCGAAGATGCCATTCGCCATTTCAGCGAAGAAGAAATGCGCGCTGCCAATGTTGCGGAGGACCTTCTGCAAGATCCGGACTATGTGCGTGCTCGTGGCCAAATCGATCAGCCCACTGCTTTCGATGCCGCTCTTTTTGGTATCAGTCCGCGTGAAGCCATCTTGATGGATCCGCAGCAGCGCCTGTTTTTGCAGGGCTGTTGGGCTGCCTTGGAACATGCAGGATATGCGCCGCGTTCTGCTCCTGGAGCGGTCGGGGTTTGGGGTGGCATCAGTACCGGTATGAGCAACAGCACCTACTTGCTGCGCGTATTGCATGCGCGGCCTGGTGCGCTTGGTAGTGCAGACACCTTGACTGCCATGCTGGGGAATCAGAACGATTACCTGTGCACGCGAGTATCCCATCTACTCGACCTGCATGGGCCGAGTGTGTCGGTACAGACCGCTTGTTCCACTTCTCTGGTCGCGATTGCCGAAGCGGTGCAGTCTTTGCGCGCAGGTCGTTGCGATATGGCTTTGGCCGGTGGTGCCTCGGTGCTGTTCCCGCAAAACCAGGGCTATCTACATCAAGAAGGCGACATCTCCTCCTCGGACGGGCGTTGTCGCCCCTTCGACCGCCAGGCCGATGGCACCCTGTTTGGCGATGGCGTGGGCGTGGTGGCTTTGAAGCGTTTGCAAGACGCTCAAGCAGATGGCGATCCGATTCACGCCGTGATTCGTGGCGTCGGCATCAACAACGATGGCGGGGCACGCATGAGTTTTTCTGCGCCAAGTGCCGCCGGCCAAGCGGAAGTGCTTGCCTTGGCTTTAGAGGATGCCGGTTGGGACCCTGCATCGGTCGGCATGATTGAGGCGCATGGCACCGCTACGCCGATTGGCGACCCGATTGAAGTCGACGGCTTGCGCCAAGTGTATGGACACTTGCCGCCATCCAGTTGCGCTCTTGGTTCGGTCAAAAGCCAGTTGGGTCACTTGATTGCGGCCGCCGGCGTGAGTGGCTTGATCAAAACGGTCCTTGCTCTCCAGCATGCCGAGGTTCCGCCTACCGCTCACTTTGCCGAGGCGCACCCCGATTTGTCCTTAGCGCAAAGCCCGTTCTATGTCACCGGGCAAAGCAGTCCTTGGCCAGAGAAGTCTGGACCACGCCGCGCCGGTGTCAGTGCCTTTGGCTTAGGCGGTACCAATGCTCATGTCTTGTTGGAGCAAGCGCCGCCACAGGCAGTAGAGGCGAGCGACGAATCTACCGTCACGCCAGCGCAACTCTTGCCTTTGAGCGCGGCCTCGGCAGGAGCACTCAGCGAGCAAGCAACTGCTCTTGCTCACTACCTAGAGAAACATCGCGAGGTTGCCTTGGCCGATGTCGCCAAAACCTTGCAGCAAGGTCGCGAAGTGATGGCGCATCGCGCCGTGGTCACTGCCGAAACCATCAATCAAGCCATCGAGGCACTGCGTTCGCCGCAATTGCCTCGCCAAACCGCGCGGCCTGCCGTTGCCGAAGCAGCATTCTTGTTCCCAGGTGGTGGTGCGCAATATCACGACATGGGTCGCGGCTTGCTCGCGCAAGGTGGCATCGTGGGTGAGACCATTGAGCAGGGATTAACTTGGTTAGGACAACATCAAGGCCCCGATTTGGCACGCTTGTGGTGGCCTAGAGAAGACTCGTTTTCTGCACAGGAGGCCGAGGCGCTATGGCAGAAGCCTTCCTGGCAGTTGCCGGCGATTTACTTACTAGAAGTTGCCGTCGCTCGTTTGTGGCAAGAGCAGGGGTTACAACCCAAGGCCATGCTTGGACACAGCATGGGAGAATACGCTGCGGCATGCCTCGCGGACGTCATGACCTTGGAAGAAGGGTTGGGCTTGGTCTTGCTTCGAGGGCAACTGTTTGAACAACTGCCCGAAGGCGCCATGCTCAGTGTGGCATTGAGCGAAGCCGAGTTGCGTGCGCAACTTGGAGATGAGCTAGACCTTGCCGTCGTCAACAGTAGCGAGCTTTGTCTTGCCAGTGGCCCGGTCGGTGCCCTGGCGTCCTTGCAGGCCAAGCTCGAAGAGCAAGGTGTCGATGTCGCCCGCGTGCGCATTGATGTCGCGGCTCATTCGCAAATGGTCGAGAAAATCTTGCCGGCATTCCGTGCTTATCTGGAGCAACTCGATCTACAAGCGCCGCAAATTCCGATTGCTTCCAATCTAAGTGGCGCCTGGCTGACTGCTGAGGAGGCATGTTCTGCCGAGTATTGGGTACGTCACTTACGGGAAACCGTACGCTTTGCTGATGGCTTAGCCTTGGTTGCTGCGGACCGCTCCTGCCAGCTGATCGAAGTCGGCCCCGGTCGCACGCTCAGCTCTTTGGCACGACCAGCCCTGGATGCATCTTCTGGTCAAGTGGCCTGGGCAAGTTTGCGCCACGCCGAAGACGAACGCAGCGATGCCGTGGTTTGGCAAGAAGCTCTCGGCCGCGCTTGGTGCGCAGGCCTAGATGTGGATTGGTCGCGCTTGACCGCCGCATCGGCCAAGCGCACTCCCTTGCCGACCTACCCGTTTGCGAAAACGGAGTACTTCTTTGTCGATCCCTTGGCGGGGAGCGCAGAGGCCGTGCCAGCGGTCGAAATCGATGGCCATGGTGCGGAAGAGAATTCCGCGCCTGCTTTCGCTGCCGATATGCCGCGGCATGAGCGCATCCAAATTCGTTTGGCGCAAATCTTGGGACAGCTTAGTGGCCATGACCCGGCCGCAATGGATCCTGAGCAACCGTTCTTGGAGATGGGTTTCGATTCGCTGTTCCTGACCCAGGCCAGCCTTGCCTTCAAGCGTGCCTTCCAGGTGCGCATTACCTTCCGTCAGCTTTTCAACGAAGCTCCGGCATTGGCTTCGCTGGCTGCTTACATTGATAGTCAACTCGAAGATGATGTCGAGGTCGAAATGCCGGAGGCCAGCTTGGCTGCAGCTTCGCGTGAGTCGGTGGCTGCTGGAGAAGCGATGGTATTGCCAGCCCTGCACCCTGAAGGCGCAGATCCGGGTGACCAAGTTTGGCGCTTCCGGCCCTTCACTCCAGTGGAGCGCGGCGATGACGGTGGCTTAACCGAACAACAGCAGGCGCACCTGGAAGAGTTGATTCGGGCAGTCAATACAAAAACTCCTGGCTCGAAGCGGGTGACCGCTGCGCATCGTAGGACTTTGGCTGATCCACGTGCAGTTGGCGGCTTCAAAACGATGTGGAAGGAGATTGTCTATCCGCTTGCCGTCGACCGTTCCAAGGGTGCGCGCATGTGGGATATCGATGGCAATGAATACGTCGACGCCGTCGGTGGCTTTGGTGCAGTATTGTTTGGTCATGCTCCAGACTTTGTCGTCGATGCCGTTCGCGAGCAGGCTGCAAAGAACCTGGACTATGGTCCGACCATGGAGTTGGCTGGTCAGTTGACCGACCGCCTATGCGCCATGACAGGCATGGACCGTGCTAGCTTCTGCAATACCGGTTCCGAAGCGGTCATGGCAGCCATGCGCGTGGCCCGTACTGCGACCGGCAAAGATCGGATTGCCACCTTTAGTGGTGATTACCACGGCCTGTTCGATGAAGTGCTCGTGCGCGCGCAGGAAGCAGCCGGCAAACGCAAAAACGTTCCGGTGGCGCCGGGCATTCCGCAAGGGTCCAACACCAACATGATGGTGCTGGAGTACGGCTTGCCGGCATCCTTGGAGTTGATTCGGGCTCATGCCGATGACCTCGCCGGTGTCTTGGTCGAGCCAGTGCAAAGTCGTGCGCCTGAGTTGCAGCCGCACGCCTTCGTCAAACAGCTGCGCGAGCTCACCGAAGAACTGGGCATTCCGCTGATTTTTGACGAAATCATTACCGGTTTCCGTACTCACCCGCGGGGGGCTCAAGCCTACTACGGCATTCAGGCCGATATCGCTGCATACGGCAAAGTGATTGGCGGCGGCATTCCGATTGGCGTGGTCGCAGGTAAGGCAGAGTATCTCGATGCCATGGATGGCGGTTATTGGGAGTACGGCGACGACAGTTTCCCCGAAGCCGGGGTGACCTATTTCGCCGGTACCTTTGTGCGCCACCCCTTGGCTTTGGCGGCCATGAATGCGGTGATGGATCGCCTTGAAGAGGGCGGAGAAGCGTTGCAGCAGGGCCTGAATGATCGCATTGCGATTTTTGCCGCCGCCTGCAACGATGATTTTGAGGCAGCCAATTTGCCGTTGCGCATGCTTCATTTTGCTTCGATGGTCTACCCCAAGTGGGGAGGAGACCCGGAGTTCGAAAGCCTGTGGTTTCAGCACATGCGTTTGCGTGGTTTACACGCTTGGGAAGGTCGCCCTGGCTTTCTCACCACGGAGCATGGTCAAGAAGAACTAGATTTCATGCGCCGCGTCTTCGTCGAAGCGGCCGAAGCCATGGTCGAAGGTGGCTTCCTCCATCGCGATCAAGTACCTGCGCGTGAAGAGCAGTTGATTCCGTTGACTGGCCCGCAACAAGAGCTTTGGTTGACCACTCGCGCATCGGAAGAAGCGTCGAAGGCTTTGAACGAGCCCTGTGCTTTCCGCCTTGAGGGGCGTGTGAATACTCCAGTCTTGGAGCGAGCGCTACGCAAGTTGGTCGAACGACACGACGGTTTGCGCGCTGCGGCCGCAGCAGACGGATCAGGTTTACGCGTCCTGCCCGAGGTCGAGGCACCGACAATCGTTCATCATGACCTGCGCAAGTTGTCCACAGCCGAACGGGCTACCCAGCGCGAAGACATCTATCGCCTCGATAGTCGAGAGTTCTTTGACTTAGAGAAACCTCCGCTCTTGCGCGTGAGTTTGCTGCAACTCGGCGATGAGGAATATGAGCTGCTGCTCACCGTGCACCACTTGGTTGCCGACGGCTGGTCCATCAGCATTTTGTTCCACGACCTGGCGCAGTTCTACTCGCGCATGATGCAAGGGCGCAATGAAGAGCTCGGCGAAGCCATGCCATTGTCGGAATTCCAAGCTTGGGATGCAGAACAGAAGTCGAGCGAGGAGCACGCTGAGACCTTGGCCTTCTGGCGCGAACGATTTGCCACGCTGCCGGAAGATTTGGAGTTGCCATTAGATCGGCCGCGACCAGAACGCCGGAGCTATCGCGGCGACCGTCAGTTCCGTCATATCGATGCCGCCATTGGGCGCGCGCTACAGGAGCAAGCCACAGCACAGAAGTGCACCCTGTTCTCCTTGTTGTTGGCCGGTTACTTCAGTTTCTTGCACCGGCTAACAGGCCAGACCGACATGGTGGTCGGGATTCCTTCTGCAGGTCAGGCTCTGCTTGGTGCAAACAATTTGGTTGCACACTGCGTACACTACTTACCGTTCCGAATGGAAATCCGTCCTGAGGAAAGCTTTGCGTCCTTGACCGCACGCATTGCCGAGGAAATGCTTGCCGTGAACGAGCATCAGGACTTCACCTTTGGTGACTTGCTGCAAGAGCTACGGATGCCGCGCGATGCTTCGCGCCCGACCTTGTTGGCGGTGGACTTTAATGTCGACCCCGCGCTGGAGGGCATGGATTTTCATGGTTTGGAAAGCCAGTACATCTCCACGCCGCGGGACTTTGCCCGCCTCGAGCTACAGCTCAATGTGATTGAAGATCAAGGCACGCTCCTGCTGGAATGTGACCATGCCACCGACATCATGGACCATGCCACCGCCTCGCATTGGATGGATGCCTATGAAGCACTCCTCAAGTGCATTGCGCAGAATCCAGAAACGTTGGTGGGGGAGCTGCCGGCGGCAAGCTCAGACCAGGCAGTCGCGCCTACCGTGGAAGTGGGACCTTCCCTCTATGCCCAACGAGACTTTGGACCTTTCCAAAATGTGGCCAACATGGTTTCGCAACAGGCAGCACGGCAGGGTGATGCCATCGCGCTGGTCGATGGCGAGCGTCACCTGAGCTATGCTGAGCTTGACCGACAAGCCAATGCCTTTGCCCACCAACTCTACTCACAAGGGTTGCGCAAGGGCGATGTCGTCGCGCTACACCTAGGCCGCTCGCTTGAGCTAAGCTTGGCTCAGCTGGCGCTTTGGAAAATTGGTGGAGTCTGTTTGGCGCTCGACCCCTCGCATCCTTTAGCGCGCCGGGAAGAAATGCTCAGGCAAAGTGCTTGCAAGCTCATCTTGCATGGTTCCGAGGCACCTCCAGAATCTTCCTTGGCCTTTGTCCCGGCGCTCCCAGTTGCCATGAATGCGTCTACGCCAAAGGAAGCCACCCCCTGGGAGGAGGTCACCGCGCAAGATCCGGCGTACATATTGTTCACCAGTGGTTCGACCGGCAGGCCGAAAGGCGTAGTCCTTGGCCATGGTGGATTCCACAACTTGCTTTGTGCCTTCGCCATGCGCCCAGGCGCCAAGGAAGAGGAAACTTGGTTAGCCGTGATTACGCCAACCTTCGACATGTCCTTAGTCGAAGTCTTCGTGCCTCTGACCGTAGGCGCCCGCGTGGTGCTCACTCCAGGAGATCAAGTGCTAGGAGGTCCAGAATTGTTGGCAATGATTCGCGAGCACGACATCGGCGTAATTCAAGCTACGCCGGCCAATTGGCGCATGCTCTTAGAGGCAGGGCTTGGCCCAGAAGATCAATTGCGCATCATTACGGGTGGCGAGGCACTCACGCCAGCCTTAGCGTCGCAGCTGTTGCCTTGTGCAAGCGAGCTCTGGAATGCATACGGGCCCACTGAAACCACGGTGTATGCTTGCGCGGCCAAGATTGAGCAGCCACTCGAGGAAATCCCGATTGGCTCCCCGATTCACAACCTTGGTCTGCACATTTTAGATGCCAATGACCAGTCAGTGGCACCAGGCGAGGTCGGCGAGTTGTGCATCAGCGGCCCTGGCTTGGCGCAGCACTACTTGCAGCTTGAAGAGGAAACGGCGACCAAGTTCCCGACTCTCATGCTCGATGGAAAGGAACGACGTATTTACCGCAGTGGCGACTTGGCGCGGTGGAATGCTCAAGGCGAAGTGCAATGTCTGGGGCGCAACGATGATCAAATTAAGCTGCGCGGTTTCCGCCTGGAGTGCGGCGAGGTTGAGGCGGCACTGGAATCGATACCGGCGGTTGCTCAAGCTGCAGTCGCCCTGCGCCAAGATGAATCTGGCGACGATCTTTTGGTGGCGTGGTTGCGCCCCGTTGGTCAAGCTTTGCCCAGCGCCAAGGAACTGCGCGGCAGCCTAGCCACCAGGTTGCCAGCCTATATGTTGCCGGGCCGCTTTTTACAGGTCTCCGCCTTGCCGTTAAGTGACAGTGGTAAGGTGCAACGTTCCGCACTGACTTTACCGCGTCAGGTGACGAGCGTTTCTGCGGACTCGGGGCAAAGCACGGAAGTCTTTTTGCAGCAAGTATGGGCTTCCATGTTGGGGCTGCCTGCAGTCGACCTCGACGAAGATTTCTTCATGCTCGGTGGTCACAGTCTGTTGGCGGCACGAATGCTGGCACGTGTCGAAGATCGCTACGGCCTGCTTCTGGCTCTTGAAGAGGTATTCCGCCAGCCCACCATTCGTGGTCTTGCGGCGGTCATTGAAGCTACTCTGTATCAACAACAACGCCAAAACGATGGCCAGGATGGCGATCGTGAGGAATTAAGATTATGAGTTTACGTGAGTTTCTAGACGCACTGAGTAGCGAAGGAATCCACCTGCGCCTGGATGGCGATGACCTCGTTGTCAGTGCTCCTGAAGGCGCGCTCACGGCCAATCTGCGCCAGCAGTTGAAGGAGCGCAAGGAGGAAATCTTGCTGTTCTTGGAGCAGGGAAGTCGTGCGCAAACCCAAGGCGCGGTCATTCCCAGGCGGCCTGCGGGTGCACGCCTACCACTGAGCATTGCGCAAGAAGGATTGTGGTTGGCTTTGGAGGGCGGAATGTCGCGTTCCAGCTTCAACCTCCCCGCGGCATTCTGGTTGACTGGCACTTTGCACCGCGGCGCACTTATCCAAAGTTTGCAAGCCATGGTTGCGCGGCATGAAAGTTTGCGGACGTCCATCCAGATTGACGAAATTGGCCCGTGTCAACAGGTCAGCACCGAGGTCACGGTTTCTTTGCAAGAGATTGACTTGCGTCATTTGCCCAAAGGCAAGCGTCGTACAGAGGCAAAGCGGCTGATGACCGTCGATGCGGGCTTGCCATTTAGCCTGAAGCAAGCTCCACTGGTCCGTTTTGCCTTGTACACACTTGGCGATCGAGACCACGCGCTTTACATGCTGGCAAGCCACCTGATTTGGGATGGCTGGTCCTTTGACATTTTCCTGAAGGAGCTCACAGAGGGCTACGACGCCCGCATTTCGCAACGCGAGCCAGACTTGCCGCCTTTGCAACTGCAATACGGTGACTTCGCCATCTGGCAGCGCGCTTGGGTGCGAGGTGAAGAGCATGAGGCGCAGCTGGAGTTCTGGCGCAAGCGCTTGGCCGGTCCTTTACCCGTGCTCCAAGTGCCGACCGATCATTTACGGCCACCACAACAAAGTTTCCGCGGCGCCAATGAAGAGATTCTGATTGAGCCGGGCATTGCCCAATCCGTCAGTCGCCTCGCCCAACGCCAAAAAAGTACCACTTTCATGGTGTTGGCTGCGGCGCTAGATGTCTTGCTTCACCGATGGAGCGGGCAAGACGAAATCATATTGGGCTGTCCCCAAGCCGGCGTGCAATCCCCAGAGCTGGAGAAAATGATTGGCTTCTTTGTCAACACTCTGGTCATGCGCACCTCAATGGAAGATGATCCGACCTTCCTTGATTTGCTAGATCGCGTCCGACGCGAGCGATTGGAAATCACGGCCAACAAAGATGTTCCCTTTGGTCATGTTGTCGCCGCCGTGGCTCCGCCGCGTGACCCTAGCCGCACGCCCTTGTTCCAGGCATTGTTCACTTACCAAGATGGTCGGCAGCGTCAGCAATATATGGGGGAGATTGCGCTGGATCAGTTCCACATCGAAACGGGTCACATCCAAACCGACTTCATGTTCTGGATTAAAGAGTATGAACATGGTTTAGAAATGGGCATCGAGTATGCCACCGACCTCTTCGAAAGTAGCACGATTCAGCGCTTGCTGACCTCCTATCGCCACTTGCTCACGGCAATTGTGGCGCGACCACAGGTTCACATTTCGGAGCTTCCTGTACAGGGCGACGCAGAGCTTCAACGTCAGTTGGCCCAGGGGCAAGGTCCGGAATCAATGCGCTTACGCGGCTTCTGCTTACACCAGGTGTTGGAGCGGCGCTTGGCACGCGATTCCCAGGTGGTTGCCGTGCGTGCTGGGCAGGAGGAGCTGACCCATGGTGAGCTACATCAACAAGCCAATGTGGTCGCCGCTGCCTTACGTAAACGTGGCGTTGGCCCGGAGGTTGTCGTAGGCTTGTGTCTTGATCGCAATCCGCGGCTGATTGTTGCCATGCTTGGCATTTTGAAGGCAGGCGGCGCATTCTTGCCCTTGGATCCGGCCTATCCCAAGGCGCGCTTGGACATGCTGATGCAGGAAGCCAAGGTCGAACACCTTGTGGTGGAGGCGGCCACAATCGAGGCCATTGGTGAACAACCGCAGCATGTTTTGGATATTGATAGCTTACTTCAGGAAGCCGCGACATCGGCTGCGAAGTCGCATCAAGAACCCATGCCGCTGGAAAATCTTGCGGAGCCAGAACACTTGGCCTATGTCATGTTTACGAGCGGAAGTACCGGGCGCCCGAAGGGTGTCATGGTGGAGCACCGCAACGTTGTCAACCTGCTTGAAGGGGTAAGCCATCGTTTCCAAGCATCTCGCCGGGCCGTTTGCTTAGCGGCAACCAGCATCTCTTTCGACATTTCGATTTTCGAAATCTTTGGCAGCTTGGCGTTTGGCGCCGAGTTGATTTTGGCGGCAGATCCCCGCAGCGCCACGCGGCAACCAGGACAGGCAGATATTCCGGCTCTGCTGCGCGAACACAAGGTCACGCATTTTCAGTGCACGCCCTCGCAGGGGCTCATGCTCCTTGGCGAGGCCGCGGGTCGCAATGCGCTGAGCGAGTTAGAGCACCTGGTCTTGGGCGGGGAAGTTTTTACTCCTGAACTTGCCACAGAGCTGCAAGGCTTGGGCATTGAAGTCATCATCAATGGCTACGGGCCCACGGAGTGCACCGTGTACGCCACTATGGAAGAGGTTCAAGAGGTACAAGGCATTGTTCCCTTGGGTAAACCCTTGGCGAATACGGCTCTGTACATTCTCGATGCTTCGCGCAAGCCCGTCCCGCAAGGGGTTCCAGGCGAGCTAGTGATTGGCGGCGCGGGAGTGGCCCGCGGGTACCTAGGGCAGCCGGAACTGAGTTCGCATCGCTTCGTTCCCGATCCTTATCGCACCGGCTTAGATGCGCGCATGTACCGCACCGGTGACATTGTGCGCCGACGCAATGATGGCAGCCTAGAGTTCGTCGGGCGAAATGACCATCAGGTCAAAATTCGCGGCGTGCGCATCGAGCTAGGCGAAATCGAAAACGCTCTCGAAGGTCATCCAACCGTTCGCGAAGCTGCTGTCGCTGTGCATGAAGTGCAGGCAGGGGACCTACGACTTGCGGCCTATGTCGTTCCTGTTGCGATTGCAGAGGAGCCCACCGATGCCGACGCCCTGCGGCTTTGGCTTGGTGAGAGCCTGCCGGCTTATTTGGTGCCAGCTGCGATCATGGTTCTCGAGTCATTCCCACTCACGGCAAATAACAAGATCGATCGCAAAGCTTTGCCTCAACCGGAGAGCTTTTCTGTCGGTGTTGCTTCCGAAATTCATGCACCCCCGCGTAATGACCAGGAACTGAGGCTGGCGGTGCATTGGCAGGAGTTATTGGGCATTCCCACCGTGGGTATTGATGACGACTTTTTCGCTTTAGGCGGTCACTCCCTGCTTGCCTTAGATTTGGTGAAGCGCCTGAGCGCGGATTTTGAGCGCGAAATTTCTCTTGCGTCCATTTTTGCCAACCCCACCGTGCGTCAGTTGGCCAATGTCATGCGTTTGGGAGTCGATGAGGGCAAAGCCAGTGCCATCTTGTTGAATGCCGATGGCGGCGGCACGCCCTTGTTCTGCGTTAGCGGTGTGCACCTGTATTACGAGTTAGCTCGGGCCATGACCGATGGCCACCCGGTGTACGGCATTTTCATTCCGCCTCCAGAAGGTGTTCCCGATGTCCCTTCTCTGGCAAAGGCCTACGTCCGGGCCATTCGTGAGCGGCAAGAAGGCGGCCCGTACCACCTCGCTGGTTTCTGCTTCGGCGGCGTGCTGGCTTATGAAATCGCCCAGCAATTGAATGCACAAGGCGAAGAGGTGGGGTCCTTAACCCTGATGGAGTCCTTCCTCAATCGCGGTTGGTCGCGAAAACCTTTGCGCACGGCTTTCGAAGCCTTCAAGCTGCTTTGCCGCAAAGGCCCGTTCGCTGTGCTGCGCAAAATTAGAGCGCGCAACGGTGAAGCGCAAATCGCCGACCCAATCCAAGAGGAAGCGACGGTGGAGCCAGCAATTCAAGAGGACAACCGCCGGCTACAAAGTTCCTTCTATGTCCATGCGACCAAGAACTATGAGGGCAGCATCGGCGAGTATCCAGGCAAGATTCTCTATTACCGCGCTGCCGATGAGAAAATTAGTCCCATCTATCGGGTCTTGCCCGGTGGAGGATTCGCCGAGTTGGCAAAAGGTGGCCTGGAATACCACTCCACGGCGGGAGATCACCTCGGCATCTTGACCAAGGTTCATGTGACCCCAATCGCCAAGCGCATCGCCCAAGTCATGCGCCGGGGCGCTCGTCGTTAGGACGTGCGGAACCGATAACGACCGCCGCGCACGAATTGCGTTAGCTGTTTCGGGTCTAAGCCATATAGCTTCGCAAACCGTTCCTGGACTGCGGCAGAATCGAACCCATGGTCAATGCAGGCGGCCAAAGTTCCGGTGCTGTTATCTGCGCTGCCCGATTGGGCTCTTGTTTTCGGCCGGTCGTACACCAGAGCGGGGACTCTCTCACCAAGCACTTCTTGCACTAAGGATTGCTTGGCTAAGTCGCCTTGAAGTTTGCTGGGAGCTAAGCCTGTGTAGGCACTTGCGCAAAGCGCATAAGGCTGGATTGCACTCAACTCATGATGATGGAAGATGCCGATTTCACGATCACCGGCGTCTAGGCCTTTCACTAACAAGCGGCGCACCTGGGCAAGCGAAAGGTCCGGCAGGCGATAAAACGTTTGCCCCTGGTAGACCTCCGCATGGTAATCCGCCATGAGTTCATTCATGGTGTCGCCGGTGAGTAAAACGGGCCGTTGTTGGCCGCCGCGTTGTTGATGCAGCTCGGCAATCCCTGCCGCTAGGGGAGCGTTGACCAAGCCGCAATGGACATTGAAATCGCGGAAGTCTTGGCCGTACAACAAGACCTCATCAAGGCTTGCCAAGACATCTTCGACAGAGCGCACGACGGTGGCAAATTCCATGTCGAGCTCGCGAGCCACAGCTGCTGCGGTGTCGACGTCTTCGCTGGCGCGGGTAGATCCTGGCTCACCCAGGGCAAAGGTCACGGCGCAGCTTTGCGGCAGGTACTCCCGTGCAAGAGCCGCGATTGCCGTGGAATCCAAGCCTCCGGAAAGGGCGACATAAACCTGACGATCCGCAAAAGCTTTGCCCATCGCTTGGAAGCAAGACTCCAAGGCCGACCGAATCTCTGCTGCGGAGGAAGAAGATTCTTCATCCATTTGCACTGGCAAGGCCGCCACTTCTTGGGCGTGGACTTGTTCGCCGTTTGTCGAGACCTGCAGTAAGTATCCCGGCGGAACCGACCAAAGTTGCTCTTGAGGCACGCCAGCTTGTAACAGCTCATGCCAATAGTGGCCGACTTGCATGACCCCGTTTGCGTCTATGCCATAGAACAGTTTGTGCACCCCCAAAGCATCGCGCAGAAACTGATGCCGCCCATCCGCAGCCATACGGTGCAAGGCATACTGGCCAGGAGCGCCAGCTAAGGCTAACTCCCAAAAGGCATTCTCACTAGCGGCATTTGCGTGGCCAGCGCGAAAAACCTGCATGCCCTCTGGCTCCCAAAGCACGTGCTCCAAATCGAGGCGCGGTTTCATTGCGAAAGGGCTTGCACCAAGATCGGCAGCGCTCGGTTCATGGCGGCATCGGTGTCGGTGAGCGATAATCGAACGTGACCTTGATGATGGAACATGGCGGAAGGCAATACCAAGACTCCTTGTTCGGCAAGATGTTCGCAAAAGGAGAAATCGGTCATCCCTGCAGGAACCTGCGGGTAGAGGAAAAAAGTGCCGTCGGGATCTTGGCAGGAATAGCCCGCTTGCTGCAGTGCGCGGGTCACTTCCTTGCGCCGCTGGTGGAGCCAGGCGTGGTCATCCTTCACGGCAAGCAAATCGATGAGTGCATTCTGCATGAGAGCGGTGGGCGTGCAGAATCCCATGGCGCGGCACAGCTGAGTCAGCAAGTGGCGATAGTCTTCTCGCTGCGGCATCTGCGGCGACACCGCAACAAAGCCGATGCGCTGGCCTTGAATGAACCATCGTTTGCCAAAGGAATAGACCATGATGGCGTGCGCATGAAAGCGCGCGGCGCTTGGGCACACGCTGGCGTCTTCCACGAAATCTCGGTGGCACTCATCGCTGATGAGCAAGATGGGGTGGCCATGTCGGGCTTCCGCTTGCTCCAGTAGCGTTCCTAAGGCACGCAGCTCCTGCTCGTGGTAGGAAATGCCGGTGGGATTTCCAGGTTGCGAGAGCAAAATTGCCGCCGTGTCTTGCTGCAAGGCGCCTTCGATAGCGTCTAGGTCGAGGTGCTGGTCTTCCTGTAAGCCCACCGGAACGCGAAGTAACCCTTGCTGCTGTAGATAGAGCGGATAATCGAGCCAGCAAGGGATAGGCATCAGGACGCGGCGTGAGTGACCCTCTGCGACCAAACTGCGCAACACAATATTGAGCCCCGCCATGGCGCCGGGAGTCAGCACCACATCCTGCCATTGATAAGGGAGTTCATGCTTCTTACGCAAGTCTTGCGCAACATGTCGACGCGGAATGGTGGCGCCCCCATAAGGCGTGTACTGCAAGCTGAGTGCGCGTCCGCTTTGCATGGCGCTGGTGATGGCCTCTTTGACCTCTGGCGGCGGACCGGCGTAGGGGTTGGCATAGGCCAAGTCGGCGCCATGACGGGCCGGTCCACGTGACCAGCGTTGCCGAATCAGTTCAAAACGCTCCTGCGCATGGAGAAGGCTTTGCAGGTCGGGGGGGAGGGCATTCAGCATGAGGTGACGTCGAGAACTGCGCGACGGTCGACTTTACCGTTTGGCGTCTGTGGGAAGTGCTGATGCGTCACGATTTCTGCTGGCCAAAGGTAACGCGGAGCATGGTCACGGAAATACCCACGTAACTCTTCTTCGCTAAAGCGATCCTGATGACTTGGAAGAACGTGCAATCGGATCACGGCACCTTTGTCCGGATCGGAGATGCCAGTCGCGACCGCATCTTGAACTTGACCAGACTGTCGCGCCAGTTGTTCCACTTCGGTCGGGCTAATGCGATAGCCCAAGCTCTTGATCAGGTCGTCCATGCGTGCGATGAAGGATAAATAGCCTTCTTCATCGGCAATCACTTGGTCTCCGGAATACACCACCGGACGAGGCTTGCCGTCGCCATCGGTGACGGCATTTTCGGGTTCTGGATCAGGTCGGAAGCAGGCATTCGTGGCTCCCTCATCTCGCCAATACCCTTGCGCGACGGTGGGGCCCCGGTGCACTAACTGGCCAGGCACTCCAATGGGGCAGGGCTGGTCGTTTTCATCTAGAACCAAGAGGGTGCACTCAGGGATGGCCTTACCCATGGAGTGCGGACGCTCGGCCAACTGATTCGGCGGCAAGTAGGTGGAGCGGAAGGCCTCGGTGAGACCATACATTTTGACCACATCTGCTTGTGGCGAGTGTTGTCGATAGCGCTCGACCAGGTCCGCCGGGAATACCCCGCCGGTGCTGGTCATCAGGCGTAAATCAGGGAAGGTCTGTTGCGGGAATGGCGAACGCCCCTGCATGAGTTGAATCCAGAATGGCGGGACTCCAGCTAACACAGAAATGGAGTGTTGCTTGAGGCTACGGCAGACATCGGCCGGCAGGGGCGAGCGTTGCAAAACCAAGGTGGCTTGACAATGCACGGCATCGAGCAACTGATTCAACCCGTAGTCGAAGCTAAAGGGAACGACCGAAAGCAAGCGATCGTCGCCGCGGAGTCCGAGGTAGTCACACACGATGCGTGCTCCGGCCAACAAGTTTTCATGGCTCAGCATGATGCCCTTAGGCAAGCCCGTGGACCCCGAGGTGTAGAGCAGGGCCGCGAGTTCAGTTCCGCTACCGACCTTCAGCGACCTTTCTTCCGATTGGCCAAGTTGTTGCCACAGGAGCTCCAACTGGGCGGCCATGTTTTGGGCAGGATACTCCGCAAGGAACTCAGCGTCTAAGCGCGAAGCCAAACGCGGCACGGTCCAAAGTTGCGCAACCTCGGCATGGCGCGCAAGGTGCTCTACTTGCGGAGAGCGCAAAACCGAGGAGGCCTGCACCACCACTCCGCCGGCAATCCAACAACCATAGAAGGCGACCACGGCTTCCAGGGATTTGTCCAAGTGAAGCAAGACTCGTTGGCCTGGTTGAAGACCTTGCGTGCGGAGGTGCCTGGCCATACCCATCGCGAGTTGCTGCAGAGTGGCATAATCCACTCGGCGGGGGCCGTCGACCACCGCCAATGCCTGTGCTGCGACTCGGGCGGCGTGGGCAAGAGGCTCCGCGAGGTGTTTCACTGGGGTAGAGGAGGGCCAGGATGGCTCATCGACAGGCTTACGGTAGGGTTCCCAAGGCGCTGGCGGAAGTCCGTTACACCACTAGCCCTATTTCGGCCGAAAGATAGGGACAAGATGAGCGAAAGAATTAGCTGCTTCATCATCGGCGACGGCGCCATGCCGATCCGCTGTGGGGAAATGCTGCGCGCCGAGGGCGTGCACATTCATGGGGTAGTTTGCGCGGACCCTGCCACCCAATCTTGGGCTGCGGAACACGGCATTCCTACCCTCGCTCCTGACGGCGACTTGTTCGCCTGGATGGAGCGCCGCCCGTTTGACTACCTGTTCAATATCGTGAACTTCACGATTCCAGATCAGGCAGTGCTTCGGCTGCCGCGCCAAGCCGCGATCAATTTCCACGATGGGCCGCTCCCACAATACGGGGGCATTCACCCAACTTCGTGGGCGATCGCCGCAGGAACCAAAGACTACGGTGTGGTCTGGCACCGCATGATCGACGAACAAGATCGTGGTCAGGTTTTCCTCGACACGGCGATTGGCAAGCGTCGCAAAGCTGTCGATACCGGCCGTGTTGTCGTGCGTGAGAGCTTCTCCCTCGAAGGAAGGGAGACTGCCGCGGATCTGAACACCCAATGCTTTGAAGCGGGCTTGCGTTCCTTTGGCGAGTTACTGGCTAAAATTGTGGTCCATCAGCTTCCCGATGGAGAGGTCCAGGATCTAGAGCAACGCAGTTACTTCGCCAAGTTTGCGCGGCCAGCGGCGAATGCTTTGCTCGATGTGACGCAAGCGGAGCAGAGTGTTGCCATGGTTCGCGCCTGTCAATTTGCTCCTTATGACAACCCCTTTGCTGCGGCGAAACTGTGGACCGCGAGTGGCCCAGTCTTGGTGCACGATGCCGATGTCGTCGACGGGCGTTTCCGCATCCTTGCGGCCACTACCCCAGAGGGACAAGAGCTCGAGGTCGCGCCTTTGCAAAAGCAGCTCGCCGCCTTGCCCAAGGACACGGCCTTGCGTCCTCTGCTGGACCGTTTGCAAAGGCGTTCTGCCCGTGCAGAAGAAGCTTGGTGCCAGAGCCTTGGCGACTTCCTGCCTTTGTCTGTGGACAACTTGCCTGGCGGCGCGTCTGCCATGCAGGAACAAGCGCTGCCTTTGCCAGATGGCCTTCGTGGCGAGTCTGCGGCGGCAGCAGTGCTCGCGGCCTTGGCGCGTTTGTCCGGCGGTCGCAATTCCGGCGTGTTATGGCAAGAGCCCCAATGGGGGGAGACCTTGCATCAGGCGGCCCCCTTCTTTGCCCCAGCGGCTCCACTCAACCTGCAGCTTAGCGAGAACGAAAGCTTCCACTCTTGGAAGCGTCAGGTTGCAGAAGCGCGCGCCGCTGCCATGCGCCGTGGACCCTTCCTGCGCGATCTCCTGCAGCGTTTCCCGCAGTTGTCTGGGCATGTCGGCGCTGGCGCTGGCGTCCATGCGCCTGTGCTTCTACGTTTTGATCCGCAAGCCAGTGCCGGTTTGCCACAGGGTGTCGAACTGGAATTGACGCTCGATGAATTTGGCCAGCAGGTGCAATGCCGCGCCGGTGCCAAAATTGACTTGGCAGAGCTCCTTCCGCGTATTGCCCAGTTGCTCCAAGCCATGCTGGAGCAGCCGGATGCTCCCTTGGCGCGCCACTCTTTGCTCACAGAGGAAGAGCATCAGCGATTGCGCACTTGGGGTCGAGGCCCGCGCCAAGAACTGCCGCCTGAGCCCACCATCCTGCACACTATCCAACAAGGATGCGCGCGTCATCCTCAGCGCATCGCTCTGCATGCAGGTCAAGAGAGCTTGACCTACCAAGAGCTCGATGTCCGCGCGAACCGCTTGGCACATTTGCTGCGCGAGCGTGGCGTGCGGCGTGGTGACCTTGTGGGGCTTTGTCTGCCGCGAGAGGCGAATCTCATCGTTAGCCTGCTAGCCGTATTTAAGTGTGGTGCGGCCTATGTGCCCCTAGATCCGGCTTATCCGCAGGAACGATTGCGCTTCATGATCGAAGATGCCCAGCTGCGCCTAATCATTGGAGACCAAGCTCACGCCTCCCTGCTTCCGCGGGAGCTGGCGCCAGTCCTTCTGCTCGAAGACGAAGCGGCACGCCTGGCTACCTGCGCGGAAACCGCGCCAGCAAGTGGTCCTGAAGAGCGTGATTTGGCTTATGTCATCTACACCTCGGGTTCTACAGGAAAGCCCAAGGGCGTGATGATCGAACATCGTCAGCTCAAGAACTTCGCCTTGGCGATGGAGCCCTACTTGAAGCTCGACCAAGAAGCCGACGCTCCTGGTCGCTGGCTCGCGGTCACGAGTTTGAACTTCGACATTTCCGTGTTGGAGCTGGTGGTCACCTTGTCGCGCGGCATGGAGGTGATCCTTCACCGCGAAGAGGAGCGGGAATCCGAATCTGTGCCTCAAGAACACGCGGACAAACCTCTTGATTTCGGTCTGTTCTACTTCAGTTCCGATGCTGACGAACAGGGCAGTGGCCCCGATCGCTACCGCCTCTTGCTCGAAGGAGCGCGCTTTGCCGATGAGCATGGCTTTTCCTCGGTTTGGACTCCAGAACGCCATTTCCATGCCTTTGGCGGGCTCTATCCCAACCCTGCGGTCACCTCTGCGGCACTCGCCACGACCACCAACAAGGTCGATTTACGTGCAGGCAGTTGCGTGCTGCCCCTGCACTCGCCCTTGCGCATTGCCGAGGAGTGGTCGGTCGTCGATAACCTTTCCAATGGCCGCGCGGGCTTGGCTCTCGCTTCCGGTTGGCAGCCCAACGACTTTGTGTTGCGCCCGGAAGCCTATGAGGAGCGCTATCGCTTACTCAAGGAAGGCATCGACCAGTTGCGAGCGCTTTGGCGCGGCGAATCCTTGCCGCTTGCCGATGGTCGTGGCGTCGACGTCGAGGTCTCGATTCATCCTTCGCCGGTGCAAGAGACCTTGCCACTATGGCTCACTGCGGCGGGCAACCCGGAAACCTTTCGCTTGGCGGGCGAGAAGGGCTGCCATTTGCTGACTCACCTTTTGGGCCAAGATGACGAAGAGCTGTCGCAAAAGATTGCGATCTATCGAGAAGCTTGGAGTGCTGCCGGACATGAAGGCCAGGGCATCGTGACCTTGATGGTTCATACCTATATTGGCCAAAGCGTTGCCGAGGCCAAAGAAGTCGCGCGCGCCCCCATGAAGGCCTATTTGCGCAGCGCCGTTTCCTTGGTGGAAAAAGCTGCTTGGGAGTGGCCTGCCTATCGCGAAAAAGTCGGTGGCAGCGGTGCAGAGTTTCGCCCCGAGGAACTCGCCGAAGAAGATGTCGAAGCCATTCTCGACTACGCCTTCGAACGCTACTTTGAACATAGCGGCCTGTTTGGAGACCGCGCCCGCGCCATGGCCTTCGCCGATCGCATGAAGGGGCTTGGCGTGGATGAACTCGGGTGCCTATGCGATTTCGGCATCCCCACCGAACTGGTTCTCGAGCAACTGCCGCGTTTGCATCAGGTGATGCTTGGCGTGAACCGCTCCAAGCACCAAGCAGGCAACACCAATGCCCCGAGTATTCAAGAGTTGCTGAAGCGGCATCAGCCAACGCATATGCAATGCACTCCATCGATGGCGCAAATGATGGTGCTCGACGCGGATACCCGTAGCGCGATGGCGCCCTTACAGCGCCTCCTGATTGGCGGCGAGGCCTTCCCACCGGCCCTAGCTCATGATTTGGTGACCTTGGTCGATGGCCAAGTGTTGAATATGTATGGCCCCACCGAAACCACCATTTGGTCAACCTGTCATGTGCTCGACGAAGTGGGGGAGCAAGTTCCGATTGGCAAGCCGATTGCCAATACCGATGTCCTCGTTCTCGACGAATCCGGTGAACCCGTGCCGCTTGGTGCCCTGGGCGAACTCTGTATCGGGGGCGAAGGCGTCACCCGTGGTTACCTCGAGCGGCCCGAAATGACTGCCTCGCGCTTTGTTCCTTACCGCTGGGTGCAGGATCGACAGGCCTTCCTTTATCGCACCGGAGATCTGGTGCGTTGGGGAGCTCACGGCGAACTTGAGTTTCACGGTCGACTCGACCATCAGGTGAAGTTGCGTGGTCATCGCTTGGAGTTGGGAGAGATTGAAGGTGCATTGACCACCCACCCCAACATTCGCGAGGCTGTGGCCATGGTGCGCGAAGACAATCCTGGCGATCCCCGCCTGGTGGCCTATTTGATCGCAGACGGCGCCCCTCCAGAGAGTGCTGAGCTGCGTCGCTATCTTCAACAGCGCTTGCCCGAGAGCTTCCTGCCGCAGCTCTTCAGTATTCAAGAGCGATTCCCCAAGACGCCGAATCAGAAGATCGATCGCCAAGCATTCCCGGCGCCGCAATTGGCCGCCGCAGCCAATATCGATTTCCAGTCCGCCGAATCCCAAACTCAGCGCATCGTGGCCGAAATCTGGCAAGAGCTATTGGGTCTATCCGCGGTGGGGATTGACCAGAACTTCTTTGAAATTGGGGGCCATTCCTTGCTCTCGGTCAAAGTGCAAATTGAAATCAAACAGCGCATGGGGCGCGCTCTAGGCTTAGTTGACATCTTCCGCTATCCCACGATTCGAGGTCTAGCCGACCTCTTAGACGGCAAGCAAGACGACGGCAAGGCTGCCCTGGCCAGTGCCGGCAAACGCGCCAGCGCTCGCCGTGCAGCCAGTGCCAGGCGTCGGCCTCGGCGTTAACTCAAGAGGTCAGCGCTGCCACAATCGCGGCAAAGCCGTGAATCGTGGTGGCCTCTTCCGAGAACAGCTGTTCATCCGGCACCTGCACTTGGAAGTTGCTCTCTACGAAGGCCAAAACCTCGGTAGCGCCAACGGAATCTACGTATCCGTATTCGAACAGGTGGACGTCGCGCGAGAAGTCCGGATCATCGCTAGAAACGCGGAATTGATTGCGAATAAAGGCCTCTAGGGCATCGGCGACGGCGGCGGGAGAAGCCATGAGGCCGTATGCTAACGAGCAGGGCAGGCAGAGGCCACTCTGGCGCCCAATTCCTTGTTCCTAAAGGCTTGTATGAAATTGCCCTATGAGCCGATAAACCCTTAAGCATATGAGCGGCAGCGAGAATCCCCTCGACAGCGACATCGCCGTCATCGGCTACGCCGCCCACCTTCCTGGTGCGCGCGACGTCGCCGGGTTCTGGCGTGCCTTATGTGCTGGCCAAGAAGCGATTCATCCGCTGAGCGAGGAGGACCTGCGCCAAGCTGGGGTCCCGGAGTCTGAGTACTCGCGTCCTGACTATGTGCGCTCCGCGGCTACCCTGGAAGGCCTAGCCGATTTCGATCCGAGCTTCTTCGGCCTTTCGCCCAAAGAGGCGGCGATTATGGATCCCCAGCACCGTCGTTTTCTGGCGTGCTGTTGGCAAGCCTTTGAGCATGGCGCCCAAGATCCGGCACAGTTCGCTGGCTCGGTAGGTGTATTCGCCGGTTGTGGCATGAACAGTTACTTCATGTTCAACTTGCTGCGCAATCCACAGTTGGTGGAAGATGTCGGTCTATTTTTGTTGCGCCACACCGGCAACGACAAAGACTTTCTATCGACACGCGCCAGCTATGTATTCGACTTGCGCGGGCCTAGCATCAACATTCAAACCGCATGTTCCACTTCCTTGGTCGCGGTTCACCAAGCATGCCAGAGTTTGTTGGCGAATGAATGTGACATGGCTTTGGCCGGCGGTAGCACGATTGAATTGCCGCATGGTCGCGGTTACCTCTATCGCGAACAAGAGATTCTGGCTTCAGACGGACATTGCCGCCCCTTCGATTCCTCTGCCAGCGGAACGATATTCGGCAGTGGTGCCGGTGTGGTCCTGCTGCGTCGCCTCAGCGACGCCCTTGCCGACGGCGACCCGATACGCGCGGTCATCAAAGCTTCTGCAGTGAATAACGATGGCGCCGCGAAGGTTGGTTATCTCGCGCCTTCGGTCGACGGCCAGGCAGCTGCGGTTGCCGAAGCGCTGGCGTTGTGTGATTTCCCTGCTGAATCCATCGGTTATGTCGAAGCACATGGCACCGCGACGCCGATTGGAGACCCAATCGAGGTGGCTGCACTCACGCGGGCTTTCCGCGAACACACTGAGGCCACCGGCTTTTGCAAGCTAGGTTCGGTCAAGGGGAATATCGGCCACCTCGATACTGCCGCGGGGGTGGCGGGCCTCATCAAAACCATTCGTGCCCTGGAAGAGGGGGTGCTGCCGCCGAGTTTGCACTTCGAAGAGCCACTGCCGGAATTGCAGCTGGAGCAAACGCCCTTTGCTGTGGTGCAGAAGCAAGAGGATTGGAGTTCCACGGAGCCAAGACGGGCCGCCGTGAATTCGCTTGGCGTGGGCGGAACGAATGCCTTTGTGGTTTTAGAGCAAGCACCTCAAGGCCAGGCTTCGCGCGCACCGTCGAGCCAGGAACAGAAGCCTGTCCTTCTTCCGCTTTCCGCACAAAGCCCTGACGCCCTGACCGAGCGCATGCAAGATTTGGCGGCTTATCTCGGAGAACATCCGCAAACCTCATTGTCACAGTTGGCTTCGACCTTGGTTTATGGTCGCCATGAGTTTGCCGAACGCGCCGTCTTGGCCGCGCGGAGTGTTGCGGAAGCACAACAATGTCTGGCGCTTACAGCCGAAGGCAAAGAGCGCCTGCGCGTGCCGCGGCATCGCCAAGCCAAGCACACGCAAGCTCCCGTATTCCTGTTCCCGGGCGGGGGAGCTTCCGTGGCCGGAGCCGCCAAAGGCTTGGAAGCGGACTACCCTGTCGTTGCCGAGGTATTGGCCGAAGGGGACCGCCTACTGCAAGAGCATCATCAGCTTGCGCTGTTACCCCTGCTTCGGAGTGAAGAAAAGCTTTCGGTAGCCGATGCTCTGCAGCCAGAGCAACAACTTCCCGCCTTATTCTTGCTGGAAGTCGCCTTGGCGAAACAAAGCCAAGCCCTCGGCCTCGAAGCTCGCGCCCTAGTCGGCCTTAGCTTGGGCGAGTTGACTGCGGCTCACTTGGCCGGTGTGTTTGACTTCGCCGACGCGCTTCACCTCGTGGTGGCGCGCGCGCGTCTGTTCCATCGCTTGGAGAAAGGAGCCATGCTTTCGGTGCCGATGCCGCAAGCAGAGTTGGAAGCCATGCTTCCACAAGAGTTAGATCTTGCGGTAGAGAGCGCACCGGATCTTTCCGTAGTGTCGGGCCCGATTGCTGCCGTGAATGAATTTGAACAGGCCCTGCTGCAATCCGGCCACGAAGCGACGCCGATTCCTCTCTCTACGGCAGCGCATACGCGCCTGCTCGATCCGGTTTTGGAAAGTTGGCGAGAAGCCGTGGGCGCAACCAAGCGGCATGCGCCAACGATTCCTGTGCTTTCCAATCGTAGTGGAAAATGGTTGACGGCCGAGCAGGCCACCTCGGTCGAGTATTGGGTCGAGCAGCTGCGCCAACGAGTACGTTTCCGCGATGGCGCGGCCTTTGTGCTCGAGGAAATCCCGCAAGCGCTCGCTCTTGAGATGGGGCCAGGGCAAACCCTGTGTGGCCTGTTGCAATTGCAGGAGCAGAACCAGGGAGACTTGGTCACGGTGCCATGCTTGGGGCCAGCGGATGGTTCTGGCGGTGACGCCGCCGTGGCATACACCACCGCATTGGGGCGGGTGTGGGCAGAGGGTGGCCCGTTGCTCTCGGCCTTGGCTCCTCAGCAGCCCTCGCCACAATGCCCGCGCCTGACCTTGCCGGACTATCCATTCCAAGAGCAGCGCTACTGGATTGATGCGGTGGGGGAAGAGTTGATTTCGGCCAAGAAAACCATGCCCGAGGTGACGCGGCATGAATCCATCGACAATTTCTTCTCGATGCCAATCTGGGAGACCTCGTCCTTGCCAGAAAACCCACCAGCGCTGACTCCCGGTACGCGTTGGCTCATCTTGGAAGATGAACTTGGGTTTGGCCGCCAGCTGAGCCATGACTTGCGCGAACATGGCCAACAGGTCTTGTCGGTGCAGCAAGCACCACGCAATGCGCGCTTAGACAATAACACTTGGTTGTTGGACAGCGACCGTGGTGCCGAAGGCTTTGAAGCCTTGGTCGAAGACCTCGTTGAGCGCGAAGAGATTCCTGATCGGATTGTCAATTTGTGGACCCTAACCGGCGCGGAAGAATTCCGCACCGCCCTGAATCGTTTTGCTCATAATCTCGAACGCGGTTTCTTCAGTCATTTCCACTTATTGCAAGAAATGGCGCGCCGTGATTTGCTCGGGTCTGTGCACCTCTTGACGGTGACCAATGGCGCTCGCCAGGTTGGAGAAGAAATGGTCCCTGACCCCGAGAAGGCGGCGATTGATGGACTGCGCCTCGTTGCGCCGCATGAACAAGCCGGTTTCCGAGCCGCCGCTCTCGATGTGCAGTTTGCAGAGTCCTCCAAAGCTTCGCGCAGCAAACAGAGTGCTTCCATGACGCAAGAATCGGTCCTGGATTGTTTGCGCGACGAGTTATTTGCTCCGGCGCAAACGGGCTGCTTTGCCATCCGCGACCAACAAAGGTACCGCCGCCATTTGGACCGGCGCGGCCTTCACCTCGCGCAGGTGCAACGGCCTGTGGTGGAGCAGAATGGTGTTTATCTACTGACCGGTGGGCTTGGCGGCATGGCCCTAAGTTTGGCCGCGGCCATGGTCGAGGAAGCGCACGTAACTTTGCTTCTGGTATCGCGCCGAGGCTTGCAAGAAGGCTCACCTCAAGCACAAGCTGTAGAAGCCCTCCGCGCGAATGGCTCTACCGTGGTTTGCGCTGCAGTAGACATTACGGATCATGAAGACCTGCAGCACTTCCTTGAGGAAGCGCAGGCGGAACACGGTCCAGTCCGCGGCATCATTCATGCAGCGGGTGTCATTCAAGATGACCTCTTGGCGATGAAGACTTCGCAGCAAGTTCAAGAAGTCTTTGCCGCGAAGATATACGGCACCTTGGTTCTGGACATGTTGTTCCGCAGCAAGAAGTTGGACTTCTTCCACCTTTGCAGCAGCACCTCGATTTGGATTGGTCCGGCCGGGCAGGCCGATTATGTGGCGGCCAATGCTTGGCTTGCAGCCTATGCTGCTGCTCGGCGCCATCGACTTGGCGAGGAGACGGTCGCCATCGATTGGGGAGTATGGAGTGAAGTGGGCATGGCTGCCAACGCCTCGCGGACGCGTGATCAAGATCATCGTCGCATGCTGGATGCGAGCCAAGACTGGGTCATTGCTGAGCACGAAGTCGGCGGACTTGGCAAAGTCCTGCCCGGAACCGGCGCCGTAGAAATGCTGGCTATGGTCGAAGGTAGTTTCCAACCGCAATGCTTGGAGGAGATCTTGTTCTTGCGGCCATTGGTCGTTGCGGCCGATGCTCCTCGTCACATTCGCCTATTCCTCGGCTCCAATGAGGAAAACGGCCAACGTCAGGTGAAGTTGCAAAGCCATACCGTGGCAGGTGGCCGACCTGGTTGGCTGACCCATGCTGAAGCAATCCGTTTGCCCAACCCGCCGAAGCCATCGGCACCACTAGATTTGCCGGTACTTGCCGCTCGTTGTCCTCGGGCTTCGGTCGCTGCCACAGGGGAAGCCGGTCTTGCGACTGCTTTGGAGGAGAGCGGTCGACTTCGCTTTGGCCCGCGCTGGCGCTCCTTGCGCATGTTGCGTTTCGGCGAAGATGAAGCTCTAGCGCGGTTGCAGTTGCCATCAAAATTTGTCGATGACTTGAATGCACACCCATTGCATCCAGCATTATTCGATATGGCGATTGGCTGTGGCTGGGAATTGATACCAGCCTTCCGCAAAGCCCAAGCAAGTTGGTTGCCTGCTGGAATAGAGCGCTTGGATATTCTCGCCCCCTTGGCGGCAGAGGTATGCGCGCATGTTCGCCTACTGGAAGCCGATGAGCATAGCGCACGTTTTGCCGTTACCGTGACCGATGAAACCGGCGAAGTCTTGTTGCGCTTGCATGGACTGCGTGTGATTCGAGTTGGAGAACCAAGTTTGCCCTCGCTTTCCGCTGAGGACTTGGAGGTGCATCAAGAGGCGTCCAGTTCGCCGGCAGAGCGTGCCTTAGATGAAACCATTGCTCGCGGCATTACCGTCGCCGAAGGCCAAGAGGCATGGCGCCGCTTGCGACGGACCGAACCGCCTGCGGAAGTGGTGGTGAGTTCGCTCGATCTCCATGCCTTGAAGCTCCAGGCAGACGCCCTGTTGCTTGCCGCCAATGTTTCCGCAGAAGAGGGTAGTCGCTTCGAGAGGCCCAACTTAGAAACTCCCTTCGTAGCTCCTCAATCTGATGTGGAGCGCGAAATCCAAGAGATTTGGCAAGATTTGCTGGGCATTGTGGGCCTCGGCATCGACGACGACTTCTTTGCTCTTGGCGGTCATTCCTTGATTGCTGTGCGCTTGTTTTCCCGATTACGATCGCAATACGGCAAGAGTTACGCCATCAGCCTTCTGTTCGAGGCACCGACCGTGCGCGCCTTGGCGCAGCGCTTATCCGCAGATTTGGAACCAGCGGCAGAACTGCTGACTGGTGCCAAAGGCGAAGCATCTGCAACTTCAAGCGAAGAGTTTCAGCCGCTAGTACCGATTCAACCTGAGGGAGTGAAATACCCCTTGTTCATCGCTGCTGGCAAGGGCGGGAATGCCATGAACCTGCGTCACTTGGCCTTGCGCCTGGAGCCTGACCAGCCATTCTATGGCATTCAGCATCGAGGCTTTGATGGTCAGCATGAGCCACATCACTCCGTAGAAGAAATGGCCCATGAAGTCATCGCCGCGATACGCAAGGTGCAACCGCATGGCCCGTATCACCTAGGCGGCTTTTCCGCGGGCGGTTTGTTGGCCTTTGAAATGGCGCATCAGTTGGTCGCCGCCGGCGAAAGTATTGGACTCTTGACCTTCTTCGATACCCCGGCGCCGAACCGCTTTGAGGTTGGCAAGCTGGGCCGGATTCGCATGCATACGCAGGAGTTGTTCCGCCGCGGCCCGCGCTATCTGGTGGACAAGGTGAAGCGCCGATTGCATCAGCAGCCAAAGCCATTGGGCCTGGAACTATCGCAGCAGCCAGAGGGCGAGCAGGGGCCTTTGCCAGACCCCGGTCCCACCGGTTTTGACGACAGCCGGGCGCGTGTCGCCGCGGCGTGGTTGCGCATGGAAAACCGCTACACCGCCCATCCATTTGAGGGTGCGATGGTGCTATTCCGCCCATACATGGCTGGAAATGAGGACTGGAGCCCCTTCCTGAACCGCGACGCACAGAATGGGTGGGGAAACCTGATTCGAGGAGGAATTGAGGTCTACGAATTACCTGGCGGGCACGCTACGATGTGCGAAGAGCCACATGTGCGCATCTTCGCCAAGCACTTGAACCGAGTTTTGGCGCGCACGCAAAGCCCACGACCGGCCCCTACAACAGATTGAAAGTTCGCCTACCTTCTGACGACATCCTCCACGAGTTGTTGCCGCTAGGCGCGCACATGGCCTGGAGCCGTTTGTCGATGCCGAAAGAAGGTGAGGTTTCTGCCGCGGAGATTACGGCGATTGCTGGCGCTTCTGCACGTCGCAAGCGCGAATTTATGGTGGGGCGAGTGTTAGCGCGAAAACTCCTTGCCGAGTTGGATATCCGCGACCACGATTTACTCATTGGTAATGACCGTGCTCCGGAATGGCCGAAGGGGGTCATTGGCAGCATCACGCATAGCGACCGTATTTGCGGCGTGATGGTGGCGCACCTCTCGCCAGATCTACAGGGCATCGGGCTCGATGTGGAACCCGCAGAACCGCTGGAGCAAGACCTGTGGGATTTGCTGTGCACAGCCAAAGAATCTCGCTGGTTGGCGAGTCTTCCTGTAAAGGAGCGTGGCCTGATGGCGCGCTTGTTGTTCAGTGCCAAGGAAGCGGTCTACAAGAGTCAGTACCGCACCACACGTCGCTTTTTGGAGTTCGAAGATGTCGAACTCGAGGTCGATCAAAGCACCGGCACCTTTGAAGCGCGATTGCTGGCTCCCGGCATGAAGGGGGACTGTCGCCCATCCGGCGGTTGGCGCGTCAGCGAAGGCTTCTTAGTCTCGCTGGCGACGACGGCTGGCTGCTAGCCGCGTTTAGGCGTCTTCAAACTCCTCGAGCCAAGCCATTTGAATGGCCTCGAGGATTTTTTCGTTACAACGCTCGCGCAAGCCCTGAAAGTTTGGCAGGGCGAGAACCATTTCGGCCAGTTCGGTGAAGCGCAAAGTGAGTGGGTTGCGCGTGGTATCAGCTTCAAACAAGGCGAAGGCAATGTCGTCAACGTCATTCCAATCTAGAGGGCGGTCCATGATTTAGTGTTCTTCTGAAACAAGATTGCGATTCCAAGAAGGGATTTCGACCACGACGTCTTGGCTGCCATCGGGGACCGCTTGACAAGCCAAGCGACTCTGTAGAGTTAAGCCCGGCGCGTTGTCGAGTTGATCTTCTTCGTCTTCATCGGCCTCGGAAAAAGAACCGCCCCCTTCACGCACAATAATGTGGCAAGTGGAGCAGGCGCATACCCCTCCACAGGCATGGTCGATTTCGATGCCATTCTCTAAGGCAAGTTGCAAAATGCTGCCACGCAGGCCATCGCGAGGCTCTTGCAGAGTCTCGGTGTCCACTTCGACATGTTTGCCGCCGGGTTCAAAGGTCAGTCGGTATTGGCTCATTTGTCCAGGAGGTCGGAAACTTTCTGGTCGCGTACGGCTTCCATCGCGACATCGTTCATGAGAAGTTGGGCAAGCGGATTTGCTGCTTGCTCCAGTTCATCGAGGCGTCCACGAATCCCTTCCACCGTGGTTTGCTCATCGATGGCTTGGGCATCTTCGTAAGCTTCTTGCAGACGTTGCCATTCTGATTCGCCGAGCGAAGTTTTGGCTTGTTCTAAATGCTTGGTCACGGCAATCATGACTTGATCGAGTCGGCTCTTCACTTCGGCGCGGCGACGCAATTCCAAATCCTGATCGGCATGGTCCCAGGCCTCTTGGAGCATGGTTTCGACTTGCTCATCGGTGAGCCCGTGCTTCGGGGCGATCTCTATTTTGGCTTCGATGCCGCTGCTTTGCTCCTTAGCCTTGACTTGCAGCATACCGTTGGCGTCGAGCAGGAACTGCACCGCGACTTGGGGCAGGCCAGCGGGCATCGATGGAATCCCACGGAGTTCAAACTCGCCTAGGGTGCGATTGTCCGCTGCCATTTCGCGCTCACCCTGGACCACGGTGAACTTAATTGCGGTTTGGCCATCCACGTAAGTAGTGAAGCCCTCTTTCGCCTGCGCGGGAATCGAAGCGTTGCGTTCTATCACGCGGCTGACGGTGCCGTCGGCAGTGACAATGCCAAGTGACAGCGGAGTGACGTCGAGCAGGAGGGCGTCGCGCACGGCGCCACCCAAGATGCCGGCCTGGATGGCTGCGCCGAGTGCCACCACTTGGTCCGGGTCGAGTTCATCATGAGCCGGGCGGCCAAAGAATTGTGCTACGGCGGCTTTGACCAAAGGCACCCGAGTGGAGCCCCCGACCAGCACCACCTCGTCGATGTCTTCCGGGCGCAGGCCAGCGTCTTTCAGGGCAAGAGCGGTGTGGTCCAGAGTGCGCTGCACCAAAGGAGCAATCCAACGCTGGAACATGCGCCAATCAATTTTGCGCTGGTATTCCGTCTCGGAGGCTGCGTGTGAGAAGCGGAACTCAGTCTCCTCTTGCACCGACAAGGTCTTCTTCACCTGTTCCGCAATCTGACGCAACTTGGTGCGGGATTCTGGATCGGCTAGGGCGTCGAAACCATGTAGGCGACGAATCTCTTCGGCGCAATCGACCATGATCACGCGATCAAAATCATCTCCACCAAGGTGGGTATCGCCCGCAGTAGAGAGAACGCGGAAGACACCATCGGCTAACTCCAAGACCGAAATGTCGAAGGTGCCGCCGCCGAGGTCATAAACCACAATCTTAGCTTGTTCGCGTTTGTCCAGACCATAGGCCAGGGCAGCCGCCGTCGGCTCTCCAACTAAGCGCAGAACTTCGAGCCCAGCGAGGCGTGCTGCTGTGCGCGTGGCCTGACGCTGGGCGTCGTCGAAGTAAGCGGGCACCGTAATGACGGCGCGCTGCAAGGATTGCGGCGCCATTTTCAAAGCGGCCGCTGCACGTTCTCGGCAAGCGGTCAGAATGTGCGAAGAAACTTCTTCGGCAGTGAGGTGCAAATCGCCAAGCACGATGCGCACGCCATCGTTGTCCTCGGCCGAAGCCAACTGATAAGGCAGTGTGGCGAGCTCATGGCCCAGGTCTTTGAGCGAACGGCCAATCAATCGCTTGACCGAATGAATGGTCCGTGTGGGATTTGTTGAGGCTTGCTCTCGCGCTTCGCGCCCGACCGCTGACGGTTGGTTGTGACTCGCTTGTTCCGGGTAGGCCACCACGGAAGGCAACAGCGGATCGCCTTGTTCATCGGTCAGCACCCGCGGGCGACCATGCTGAAATACCGCGACCAAACTATGCGTGGTGCCAAGGTCAATCCCGAGAATGGGACCCTCTTCTGCAGCGGGAAGTGTGTTGTCTTGACCGTAAATCGGGAGCTCAATCATGGGGTTGGTCTGCTCTGCCGCGCTAACTCTTCGCGGCTTTGTCGAAGGTAGGTCGCTTCCGTAAACAGGGCACCTAGAGATTCGCGGGTTGCGTTTGTGGATTGCCCTTGACTCACGGATTCCGCCGCTTCGCCGAGGCGATCCAATCTCACTTGGTAATCCTCGCCCAGTTGCTGCAGTAAGCTGATCACTTTGTCGTTTTGTCCAGCGTCCTGTGCCGAGGCCAAGTCTTCGCGGAATTCCATCATTTCCATGAGGAAGGCGGGCGATGCCGTGCTGTTCTTGGCATCGAGCTCTAGGAGAAGTGCGATGCGGTGGAGCGGGTCAGCCAACTGCTCGAAGGCTTCGTTGAGGTCTGCCATGCGCTGTTCGGCGTGGTCACGTTCCTCCGCTGAAGCTAAGGCAAAGCGGTCCGGGTGCCACGCCATGCCTGCCTTGCGCAGGGCAGCGCTCATTTCCCCGTCGGTAAGGGAATAGCGTCGTGGCAATTCAAGCAGACGAAAGGGGTCGTCGGCGGGCATCACTAAACTCCTGTGGGGATGTACAAGAGGGCACGGTAGGCGTGCCGCGTTGCCTTAAACCGAGAAGGACTCGCCGCAGCCGCAAGTGCTGCTGGCGTTCGGATTGACGAACTGAAAGCCCTTGCCTTGTAGCCCGGAGGTGTACTCCAGGGTGGTGCCGTTGAGATACAACAGGGACTTGGGGTCGACGAACAAACGCACGTCACCGAACTCCATGACCACATCTCCGCTGGCCTCTTTCTTGTCAAAGTTCAGGGTGTAGGTAAAGCCGGAACAGCCGCCGCCACGCACGCCAACGCGCACGCCCGCCGTGTCGGGCAGGTTGTTCTCTGCGATGAGGCGCTTGACCTCTTCAATCGCCTCGGGCGAGATCGAGAGTTTGGTTTCGGTTTGTTCCATTAGGCTTCCTCTTTGGCTGCCACTGGGGCAGTTTCGCCTTGCTTGTTCTGGTAGTCGGCAAGCGCCTGGCGGATGGCATCTTCGGCGAGGACAGAGCAGTGGATTTTGACTGGCGGCAGAGCCAGCTCTTCCACAATGTCGACATTGCGAATCTTTTGCGCGTCTTCTACCGAGCGCCCTTTCAACCATTCGGTGGCAAGACTTGAGGACGCAATCGCCGAGCCGCAACCAAAGGTTTTGAACTTGGCATCTTTGATGACGCCCTCTTCGACTTGGATTTGCAGCTTCATGACGTCGCCGCATTCGGGCGCGCCCACAATGCCGGTACCGACATCTTGGCTGTCCTTGTCGAGTGAACCCACGTTGCGTGGGTTCTCGTAATGGTCAATGACTTTATCGCTGTAGGCCATGGTTTTAGATTGCTCGCCTAGTGGCCACTCCACTGAACCTTGGAAAGATCCACACCTTCCATGGCCATTTCGTAGAGAGGAGACATCTCGCGCAGGCGGCGCACGGCGGAGATGGTACATGCAGCAGCTTCTTCCACTTCTTCGAGAGTGGTAAAGCGACCGAGAGAGAAACGAATCGAGCTGTGGGCGAGTTCATCGCCGACGCCGAGGGCGCGCAACACATAGCTCGGTTCCAGACTTGCCGAAGTACAGGCAGAGCCGCTACTGACGGCAATCCCGTCCATGCCCATGAGCATGGATTCACCCTCGACATAAGCAAAGCTGATGTTGAGGTTGCAAGCCAAGCGGCTTTCGACGTCGCCGTTGATTTGGGTGTAGTCGAGAGCATCGGTGAGGAGCTCTTGCAGGCGATCACGCAAACCGCCGATGCGCGCTTGCTCTTGTTCGCGTTGGACTTGGCATTGGCGCAAGGCTTCTGCCATGCCCACCACACCGGGCACATTCATGGTTCCTGAACGCAGTCCGCGCTCATGACCACCGCCGTGCACAATAGGCTCGAGGCGCACGCGGGGTGCGCGGCGGCGCACGTACAACATGCCGACGCCTTTCGGGCCGTACATCTTGTGCGCAGAAGCCGAAAGCAAATCGATATTCATGGAGTTGACATCGATCTCTTCCTTGCCGAGCGTTTGCGTGGCATCGGTATGGAACAACACGCCACGTTCCCGGCAGATGGCGCCAATCGCGGCGATGTCGTGCAAGGTGCCGACTTCGTTGTTGCCGTGCATGATGGAAATCAGCACGGTGTCTTCGCGGATGGCAGCGACGAGTTCTTCGAGGCTAATGTGACCCTTTTCGTCTACCGCAAGAACAGTGACATCCCAGCCTTGGTTCTCGAGGAACAGCGCGGGGTCGAGGATTGCCTTGTGCTCGGTGGCGCAGGTAATCAGGTGCTTGCCCTTAGGGGCGTACATGCGTGCGGCACCAAGGATCGCAAGGTTGTTCGATTCCGTGGCGCCACTGGTGAAGACGATTTCGCGCGCCTTGGCACCGATTCCCGCAGCCAGCGTTTCGCGTGCTTGGTCCACTGCTTTTTCCGCTTCCCAGCCGAAGGCATGGTTGCGCGAGGCAGAGTTACCAAAAGAGCCCTGAAGGTAGGGCATCATGGTGTCCAGAACCTGAGGATCTACCGGAGTGGTGGCCTGGTAGTCGAGATAGATGCGGCGTTGTGGCTGGCTCATGGTGGCTCAGACTGCGAGGCTAGTGGACGAAGTTTGAGCGGGGCTTTCCTTGGCCGCCGCCTGTTCGTGGGGATGGGGCGAACCCTCGACCAATTCCGCAAGCGTGTAATCAGCAAGCACCGATTTGATGCGATCGGCAACACGATGGATGCCGCTTTGGATGGTGCAGGAGGGCGAGTAATCGCAGCGGCCGCCGTCAGCGCAATCGCTGACTTTGACGGGGCCCTCGAGGATTTCGACCACGGTTTCGAGGCTGAGGCTCTTAGGGTCAGAGGTGAGGCGATAGCCGCCACCGGGGCCACGGACCGCCTCGACGAGGCTGGCGCGTGAGAGCTCTTTGAGGACCTCGGCAAGGAGCCTGCGTGGCACTTTGAGCTCATCCACGATGGTGCGCACGCTGCAATACTCCTGACCAGCCTGGGCCATTAAGGCCAGGGCCATCAAGCCGTATTCAGAGCGTTTGGTGAGTCGCAGCATGAGTGGTAATTTAGCATGCTATTAGTGCTCTTTCGACAGCAAAGCTTGCCGAATCCAGCGAATCTGAATTATTCGGCATAATCGCCGAATAATTGGCCTTAATTGCGCTTGCGGCCCTTCTTATCGGCAGCGATAGTGCCCAAAATCTGGACAAAGGAATCCGGTAGAGGGTGCGGCTTCTCACCATCTCGGGTCAAACAGGCCAATTCCACCTCCCCTGTAGCGCAGAGGCGTTGGCTCTGCTCCTCGAACACCTCGAAGTGGTAGCGGATGGTCAAGCGCGACCAGGCAGCGATTCCGGTGCGGACGATGGCTATTTCGTCGAAGCGCAATCCAGATAGGTAGCGGCATGAGGCCTCCGTGACCGGCAACATCAGGCCGAGCACCTCTTCCATGTCCCGGTAGGAGAAGCCCTGGGCCCGTGCCCATTCCGTGCGTCCCATTTCAAACAGATCCAGATAGCGGCTGTAGTACAGCACGCCCATCTGGTCGACATCGCGATACAGGATGCGGTAAGGGGAGTCCACAAGGGCCATTCTGAGATTCTACTGGGCGACTGGGCGCATCTCTCCTCACGCTGGCCGAGGTTTGGCATTGTGCCGCGGCTCTGAGAGAATCCTCCCTTCATGACTGAGCCCTCTCCCGCCAAGCCTACGCGCGAACGCATTGCTGCCGCCGTGGGTTGGTCGCTACTGATTCCTGGCTTGGCTCATTTCTTGGCCGATCGTAAGCGCGACGCCCTGATTTGGTTTCTCACCTGCCAAATCCTTTTGGTGGTCGGGCTGACTCTGGCAGGCAATACCCAGTTCGATTTCGGCCGCCCCTTTGGATTTGGGGACAGCACCTTGATTTGGTTGCAGATTCCGGAAGGCTCTAACTTTTTGACCACGCAGATTTTGGCGCGAGTCTATCCCAGTGTGGAAATTGGCGGCACCACTCCCGAGCACTTGCCCTGGCGCCACTTGGGCTACCTATTGAGTGCCGCCTCCGGCGTGCTCGCCATGTTTTGCGCCGCGCATGCCGCTGGCCAAACCATTGTCCATTCCGAAATCCTCCACCCGGCAGCTGAAAAACCAAGATGGCACCCAGGGCAGGTGGCATTGGCCACCTTGATTTTCCCGGGCCTAGGCCACTGGATGACCGGGCGTTGCTTTAAGGCAGTTGCCCTCGCGATCGCGATTTTCGGCCTGTTTTTCATTGGCTTGCTTCTGGGAGAGTTTGGGGATCTTGATCGCCAACGGCACCCTTACTACTGGGTGGGGCAAATGCTTTTGGGCCTTCCAGCTTGGCTGGCTTCCCTGGCCGCAAGCGGTGTGCGTTACACCGGCGTGCCGCCCTACATCGACGCCGGCTTGCTGTTCACGACATCTGCGGGTTTCTTCAATGTGATTGCCGCGCTCGATGCCTTCCATCGCGCGGAGACGGACTGGCTGTCCAAGACACCAGGCCCATATCTCGCCTCTCAGGCGAAGGCCGTTGAGCCCAAGCCCAAGCCCAAGCCCAAGCCCGAGGCGGAGGCACCAGCATGATTTCCCCCTGGGTCATGATGCTGTTGCTGATTTGCTTCAGCGCTTCTTTGGGAGTGGTGTTGTCCTGCTACCGCGATGAAGAACCCGCACTCATTTTGCGCGGAGCTTTGCGCCGCGGCCTCAACTTTTTTTTGGCGGTCCTGGTTCTTGCGTTGATTGCCTATTGGGTTAGCGTCGGCGTGTTGCTCCCAAGCGGATAAGCCAGAGAATCGGTGAATGGTGCGTTTAGTCGCTCACTTCGCCGGTATAGCCGAGCTCCACCAGTTGTTGTGCGGTGCCTAGAGGCAGCTGCGCTTCTAAGCCCTGGCTCCCCCTGCCGTCAAAGGGGAGGTCTTCCCAGCCTTCGGTTGCACTCCAGGAGCGGCCTCCGACCAGGCTGCGATAGAGAGGTGCGCCTATGTGCAAAGACGTCTGGCCGCCTTGGGGCGCCATTCCGGAGGTACTCCGGAGTGCACTCTGTGGAAAATCTCCGGCAGAGAGCCCGCGGCGCTCTTGCAGTAGCTCCAAACAAAGAGTGAGCAAGTGATGCGCTGGTGCAGGTCCGTGCCCTACTGCAGGCTCTAATTCCTTTGGCCAAATGATGGCCAGTGGCACGCGCGTCACGCTGTCATTGAAGCCAAAGCCATGTTCGAAGCGGCCATCATCCCAAAGCTCTTCACCATGATCGGCGTGAATCAAGATGACGCACTGTGGAGAGGAAGCTCGCAACTTTGCGATCATGTCCGACAGGGCTTGGTCTAAGGCATGCAGTTGATGCCGGTAGCGGGCGCGCACGGCTTCTTGCTGCTCGGAAGGCAAAGAAAAACGACGCATACGCTCTTGCGGCGTCAGGTCCGCGCCAAACCAAGAAGCCGTCGGAAGGTCGGCCAGAGGATCGGGGACTCCTTGCCAGTTGGGCGCATAGGGGTAGTGGGGGGTGAACTCATGTAGCACCAAGAAGCGTGAACTGCTTTGTTGCTGCCACCATTGCCAGGCGTCGGCTGCCGCGGACAGCGGGCGATCGGCGCATCGCACATAACGCTCAAAACCCAAGTCCAAACCAGACCATGCTTCCAGGAAGGGGTTCTGGTGCCACATCCCGGTGGCATAGCCCTGTGCATGTAAGACTTCGGCAATGGTCGGTACCTGTTGCAGCGAACGGAAGGCGCGGTTCTCTGCTTTCCCGGTAGCAGATGCGGCAAAAGGACCCCGCCCTACGCCATGTTCGTCGACACCCAGGCCGGTAAACAAAGACGCCATGGCCGGAAGCGTCCAGTTGCTGGGGGCATAAGCCTCTTGCCACTGCCAGCCTTCGTCCATCAGGGCTTGGAGTTGTGGCATTTCTGTAAGAACATCGTGGCGCAAGGTGTCAATGCTGATGAGAACGATGTCAGGTAGTTCCCGCGCTCCGTTGGAGGGAAAAACCTCAGGCCGTTGCCAGGCCACACGCAGTCCACTTTGTGCTGCAAGCCCTGGGTTCTCCCATTGCGCTCCCAAAATCAAAGTGCCTGCACCTTGTGGCAAGGATACCTGGGCAGCGTTCCACGATGGAGAATGTGCGGCTTCGTATTGCGCGGCAATACTCTCTTGCCACAACAGTTGCACCTCTCCAGATTCTTCTTGCCAGAACACCGATGCGGTCCAAGCGTGTTCCCATTTGGTACTCTCCGCGCGCACCGCGGTGTTCAGTTGGCGCGGTCCTTGCGTGCTTGCTGCCAAGTCCCAAGCCAGGCGCAAGGGGGCGGCGCCAGTCCAAGCCTGTCGTTGATCGCTCAGGATTGCGGGGGCTTCGGGATCATAGGCCGTTTGCCCATACCAAGGGCTTAGGGTGGTGGAAGGCCTTGCTGTGGCTTGTCCCACCAGAGCAGTGGGTTCGCCAAGTCTCTCCACCCGAGGTGCATCTGCTCCGCCAGCAGGAGAGGACTTCCCGCAGGAGGACAATCCGAACAAAAGGCAAATCAGGAGACAGCGCAGCATGATCTTAGGCCTGTGATTCTCGCGGCCGATGCTTGCGCTCGAGACCAGGGCCACAAGGATGATAGCGGCCATCGGGAAGGCGCACGACCAGGCCTTTGAGCTCCAACTCCAGAACCTGGTCCTGGACCTGAGCCATGGTCAGGCCGGATTGCCGGACCAATTGCGCCAGATTGAGGTCCTGGTCTTGCAAGGCCTGGTACACCGGAGGTCGATCTGCCATTTCCTCTGGGAGGAGGCCCTGCTCCAACTGCGCCAAAACATGTTCGGGCGAAAGCGCGACTTGGGCACCTTCGGCGATGAGCTGATTGGTTCCGCTGCAGGCATGATCTTGCAGCGGGCCGGGCACGGAAAAGACTTCGCGGTTGAGTTGCATGCACCAATCCACGGTGTTCATGGTTCCGGATTTACAGGTAGCTTGGACCACCACCGTGCATTCACCCAAAGCGGCAATCAATCGATTTCGCCGAGGGAAGTGCCCCGGACGAGGCGAGGTACCGAAGGGAAATTCACTCAAAACCAAACTCTGGTTGGCGGCAGCATAGTCGAGCACGGGAATGGCTTCGGTGGGGTAGGGGCAGTCCAAACTGGACCCTAGGACCGCAATCACCTTGCCTTGCACCTCAAGGGCAGCGGAAAGACCAAGCAAATCAATCCCACGAGCGGCCCCAGAAACCACCACCGCACCAGCCCAGGCGAAATGATGGGCAAAGCGCCGTACCTGTTCCTTGCCATAGGGGGTGCACCCACGGGCGCCAATCATGGAAATTCGACGTGGGCCCTCAGAAGGCGAAGATGGATTCTCTGAACCGGGTAAGCGCTGCAGATCTCCTGCAGCATGGAGCACCGGCGGAGGTTGCTTGAGGTGCTCGAGAACTGGCGGATAACCCGGTTCACCTCGGCAAAGAATGATGGCGCCATGCTTGGCTGCCTGTTCCAGTTGCTGCTCCCCGCGTTCTCGGACTTCCTGTGCGGACACTTGTTGATTCCAGCGTGGCCGCATTTGTCGCCCCCATTTCGCCAGGTCTTCTGCCGCTGCCTGCGCGCAACCAGCTAGGCGCAATAGTGCCTCTAGCCTTTGCAATCCCAAACCGGGAACGGCGTGCAAGCCAATCATGGCAAGACGCTCCGCACTCCTTTCCTCCATACCCTGCAGACGTACGCGGACGGTAGAGGGCACGAGAAAATAAGGCTCGCCGGTCTACACTCCTGTCATGACAGCTTCGTCGACCCCATCGGTCCGGCCAGCGGACCCCGGTCGACGACCCTCTCGCTTGCTGTGGTTGGCGTTGCCCTTGGTCATTTCTTTTTGGCTGCGCTCGGCCTTTGCCTGGATCGACACGGCCTTTGCCTCACTGTTGCAGGACTCCCAAGGAGGTTCGCTGGGCGATGCCTCGATTGCGGCGATTGGCCTCACCCTACCGCTGGAGTTCCTGTTGACGGCCTGTTGGGTGGGCGCGTCCAATGGACTCACCGCCCGGCTCGCCAACGCCATGGGCGAGGGGTCCAGCGCCAAGGTGACCCAGCTCAAACGTGCGGGGCTGCAAATCATTACCGCCTTGGCCTTCCTCTTCATTGGTTTGGCCGCGGTGGTTTGGCTCACGAGTGACATGGTTGGCCTGGAAGAGGCCACTGCCCGCCAATTCCGCATCTACGCCACCGTGCTCATGGCCGGCTCTGCGGTGTCGAGCTTTTGGTCCATCCTTCCCGATTCCCTAGTCAAAGCGCATCAAGACACTCGCGCCACGATGTGGGCTGGCTTGGCATCGAGCCTGGCCAACGTCGCGCTGAATTCACTCTTCCTATTCATCTTTCATTGGGGCATTTTTGGCATTGCCCTGTCGACGGTGCTTGGCCGCCTTGCCGGCTTGGCCTACGCTTCCAGTCGGGCAGCAAGGCATGAGCGTCGGCGCATGGCGCAGCCAGATCAGCAGGTGCCTGGCCATCTGTCACGCCCCATCTTTGGCATTCTGATTCTTGCCGTGCCCTCGGCGCTTGGATTCGTTCTGCTTGGTATGGAGTCGATGGCGGTCAACTTCATTCTCAAGGAAGTTCCCAACGCAACGTCCGCTTTGGCCGCCTGGTCCATCTTTGATCAATCGGTGCGTTTCCTCGCCATGCCAGTGATTGCTACCGGCGTGGCCTTGCTGCCACTGGTCGCCAAACTCAAGGGCGAGGGCCGCTTGCCAGAGGTCCGCCGTGAACTTGGTGTTGGGCTGAAGGCAGCCGCGGTCTATGTGGTCGCGGTGGTCACTCCAGTGGCTTTATTCCTAGGGCCATTCGTGGCTCGCGGGCTGTCAGATACCGAGGTCACCGAGGCCTTGGTGCAGAATGCGCTGCGCTGGATACCTTTTGCCGTGGCCGGCCTGGCCCCCTTCCTGCTATGCCGCGCCACCTTTGATGGTCTGCAGCAACCGAAGCCTTCCTTGATTGCTGCTGCGGTGCGCACTCTCGGTTTGGTGGTCCCGCTGGTCTGGATTGGCTCGAAAATGCATGGTGAACTCGGGCTGAGTCCGGTTTCCGCAGCAGCGGTGGCCTACGTAATTGGTGCTGTGGTCTCGGGACTCGGCTTCTTTGTGTACACCCGCCGACGTTGCGCTAGGCCAGAAGAATAAAACAGGGATTTTGCTCTAAAGGGGGCGAAGGGGAAAATCCGATTTCCTAGGAGGTCACAGAATTCGTGGGGTATGCTTCCACACGAATCTGGCCTCTGAACGGTGTTATTCGCCCCGAAACCCCCATGAAAACGACTCTCGCATCCATTCTTCTGATGGCTCTATTGAGCAGCAGCTTGCCGGCCATCACGCTTTCTCCGTCCTCGGACGGAGCCAATTGGCAACAAGAACAAGAGCGCGGCCGCGGTGCTGGCGGCCATAGTGGCGGCAATCACGGCAGCCGCGGTGGCGGGAGTCAAGGCGGAGGCTCTCAAGGTGGCGGGTCTCATGGCGGTGGCTCCAATGGTGGCGGCTCCCATGGTGGCGGCTCCCATGGTGGCGGTAGCCACGGCGGTGGCAGTGGCGGTCACGGCGGCGGCAGTGTCCCCGTCAACTCTCCAGAGCCGATTACGATGATTGCCCTGGCTGGTGGCGCTGCCGCAGCTGGCGCAGTGGCGCGTCGTCGCCGCAAAGGTCTAAAGTCCGACGACGAATAAGACCGAAAAGGAAGCCTCGACCTAGTCGAGAACGACCCCTGGCAACAGGGAGGCATGCGGAGTCTTCCGCCTGCATCAGAAGGTTCGCCCGGCGCAACGCGCTGCGGCGGCCTTATTTTTTATTCGTGGCGCAAGGCTTCGACGGGATCCAGGGTGGCGGCGCGCCAAGCTGGATAGATGCCGAACAGCAAACCAATCGTGACCGAAATTCCAAAGGCCAGCAACGGCGCGGTAGGGGTGACGATGGTGGACATGTCAGCGTAGGTTTCCACCGCCCACGGAATGGCGAGGCCCAGAATGATGCCGGCCAAACCACCGCCGACGGAAAGCACCACGGTTTCGACCAGGAACTGCAACACAATGTGGCGCTGTTTGGCACCCAAGGCGCGGCGAATACCAATCTCTCGGGTGCGCTCGGTCACCGTCGCGAGCATCACATTCATGATGCCGATACCCCCGACCAGCAAACTAATGCCCGCAATCGAACCGAGCACAATGTTAAAGATGCGCTTGGTCTCTTCTGCGCGTGCCAAGAGTTCGAGTGGCACCACCACTTCGTAGTCACGTTCTTGGTGATGAGCGTCGAGCATCACCCGGCTCGCCGCTGCGGCGATGGGCACATTCTCGGGGGTATCAATCTGCGCGATGATCTCGTGCAGGTCGACTTCCTCAATCTCACGGCTACCGGCGCGAATTTTGACCTGCATGCCGCCGTACCATTTGGTGCCGGTGGTGAGTGGAATCAGGACTTCTCCGGTGACTTGGCTGCCGGGATCGGGCTGGTCATCGCCCAGAGGCACGCGCGGCTGCAGGGTGCCGACCACAATGAAGTACTCCGAGCCAATCTTGACGCGCTCACCTAGTGGCGACTTGAGTGGCATTAGGGCACGGGCGACTTCATAGCCCAGCACACAAACATTGCTGACGTTTTCCTCGTCGGCTGGGCTGAGAAAGCGTCCTTCCATCAGCGGACGGCCAGTGGCATCGCGGTAGTCGGCAGTGGTTGCCAAAATGCGCGGATTGAGTACCTGATCTTCGTAGCGTACCTCTTGAATGAGCTGACGCACAGGAACCACCGAAGTCGCCCACGGATAGGTTTGGGCAACACGCTGATAATCATTCATGGTCAAGCCATAAGAGATCACCCGTGTTTGCTGATTCGAGTTTGCATTGTCTGGCGGCTTGACGCTGCGCAGAATCACGTTTTGGCTCCCCAACTGGCGGATCTGCTCTTGCGCGTCGGCACTGGCGCCTTCGCCAATCGCGAGCATGGCAATCACGCTAGCCACACCAAACAACACGCCCAAAGTGGTCAAGGTGCTGCGCAGTTTGTGCAGCAATAAGCTCTTGACGCCGAGGCGAATCGAGCGCGCCAGAGTATTGCTTAGCACGGCTGATTCTCCGTAATGCCCTCGATGAGTCCGTCGCGTAGGTGCATCACGCGCTCGGCACGTTTCCCGACTTCTTCTTCGTGCGTGACGAGCAAAATGGTTTTGCCCTCGGCGTGCAGTTCATCGAACAAACTCAGGATTTCGACCGTGGTTTGGGTGTCGAGGTTACCGGTGGCTTCGTCAGCGAGGAGAATCGGTGGGTCATTAATCAGCGCGCGGGCAATCGCCACGCGTTGTTGTTGGCCACCAGAGAGTTCCAAAGGCCGGTGGTCGGTGCGATCGCCTAGGCCCATGCGTTCGGCTAGCATCACGGCGCGCTCCTCTGCATCTGGGCGGGGATTGTCCTGATAGAACACCGGAATCAGGATGTTTTCCAGCACATTGAGTTGCGGCAGCAGGTTGAAGGACTGAAAAATGAAACCAATCTCGCGTCCGCGCAGTGTGCTCAACTCGTCATCGTTGAGCTCATCGGTGTCTCGACCATTCACGATGTAACGGCCACTGGTAGGGCGGTCGATGCAACCGAGCAAGTTCAACAGCGTGGACTTGCCACTGCCTGAGCTACCCATAATCGACCAGTATTCGCCTTGGCGAAATTCCACATCGATTCCCGCCAAGGCTTGCACCTCGGTGCTGCCCATTTGGTAAACCCGACGAACCCCTTCCAGGGCCGCAACGATTTCAGCCATTGACCTCAGCCTGAGGGCGCCCTTGGGCGTTGTCTTCGGCGACTTCCTCTTGGAAGCCCGCTGGGGGAGACATGGCGACGACTTCACCTTCTTCCAGACCGGACAGGATTTGCACCCATTCTTGGTTGGAGGAACCAGCGGTTACGGGGCGCTCTTCGTCACCCACGAAACAAATCGTTTGCGTGCCGCGGCGGAACACCGACTGCAGAGGAACGTAGAGGGTGTCTTCGATTTCTTCGACCAAAATCTCGACGCTACACGACATGGCCGGGCGCATTTCGGCGTTGGCATCGTCGATGCCAATCTCGGTGCGGAACAAACGTGCGTTGGGGTTCGACCAGTAGCTTCCGCTGTCAGGAACCACAGCAACGAAGTTGACCTTGCCGCGGAAAATGTCACCAGGCAGGGCATCGACGCGAATTTCCACCGGCATGCCGGCGTCGACCTTCTTAATCACCGATTCATGCAAGCTCGCTTCGGCAACCATGCCGCCAGCTTGCGGAATGGTCAGGAGCTCTTGACGTTCGCGCACCGAGGCGCCTTCTTCAATCAAGTCGCCTTGTCGACCCCAGCGACCGCCATCGCCACGCGAGTAGACCACGATGCCCGTCGCCGGAGCGTACAGGGTGGATTTGGCGATTTGGTCAATGAGCTTTGCGTGTTTCTCGGATTCGAGAGTCAGCTTGGCCTCGGCACTGCGCACTGCGGCTTCCATATCAATCAAGCGAGCTGCTGCTTGCAGGCGCACGCGGTCGAGCTCGCGTTCGGCTTCTTCGACAGCTGCGGCGTAAACGGCCTTTTGCTTGATGAAGTCATACTCCTCGAGAAGCTCCTTGGCGCGTTCGGTTTGTGCCAATCGAATTTCCGCACGCTTGAAGGCCAGGCGGTCGGACTCCAATTCGGTAGGGGTGAGGAATTCCTCATCATGAAGCTCAATGGACCAGTTGTAGCGTTCTTGCGCTTGAACCTTGTCGCCGTCGGCAAGGACAATATCCTCTTCCGCCTTTTGTAAAGCTTGCGGATAATCACCTTCTAGATACTTAATCTTATCTTGCTCGGCAAAGTCCAGATTCTGCACTGCCTTGGCAATATCCGAAGTGTTCTGGCTTTTCTGAATCTCCAGGTTCTGCTGCGCCTTGGTCAAGGCCGCTTGGGCGTTTTCCACCGTGATGTCTTGCAGGACCTTGCGGTCAATCAGGCTTGAAGCATCGAGCTTGCCGACGACTTGCCCTTTCTCCACGCGCTCACCTTCTTTCACCAACTCTAAAATCTGCACGTTGCCTTCGACCTGACTGGTGACGCGGGCGGAGTTTTTGGCAGAAAGGTTGCCGCGTTGCACCACGGTAATGCGCAGTGGTCCACGGCGCACCTCTTGTCCGACTACGGCTTGGGTGGTTTCTCCGGCGAGCCAGCCGCCATCGCGGAAGGCGCTCCAGCCCAATAGGCCGAGGACCAAGACGAGGAACACGAGTGGCAGGCCCTTGCTGCCTTTGGATTTGTTGGTTGCGTTCATGGCATGAGGTTGGCAGCTTCCAAACTAGCGCTGTCCAATTGGATTCCGGAGTCCTCTAAATCGAGAAGCTCCAAGTCGCGATAAAGGCCGAGTCGGGCCAGGGAAAAGCTAATCAAGGCCGAGGTCGCAGCATTCTGTGCGGAAAGCAAGGAGTTCTGTGCTTCCAGTAAATCTCGGGTCGAGGCGCGCCCGGCTTCCAGGCTAAGTTTGGCTCCACGGACACGGCGGTCGGCGAGTTCCACAGCATTGACCTGAATCAGGTAGGTGCTACGAGTGCTGCGCGCTTGGCGCAGCCCGTCGCGGATTTGACTCAGGATGCTGTCGCGCAAGGCTTCTTCACGGCGCGTGGCGACGTCAAGGTCGAGCAAGCTGGAGCGATAGATGTTGCGTTCGGGTAGGCGATCGACCGGAAGGTCAAAAGACAAACCGAAAGCCCACGGTGTGCGCGGGGAGCGGAACTCTAAGGGTTGATCACGACCAGAGGTACTGTTGACGCTGGCTTCGAGATCGAGCCCCACGCGCAGGGCATCGGCGGCGATGCGGGTGCGGCGCTCGGCATCGATCACGCGGTCGCGCACGGTGAGGTAATCCAGGCGCGAGGCAAGTGCTAAATCCATCAAGGTTTCGATCTTCAGCAACTCGAGGTCTGCGCCGTCGAGCTGTTTCAGCACATCGAGTTCGGCGCGATCGAGCACCAGTGGTGTTTCCACGGGCAAGCCCAACGTGATGGCGAAGGCGTCGAGCTGCCCTTCTAAAGAAGCTTGCAGCTGCAGGATTTGCACTTCCGAGCGCAGTTCGTTCTGGCGCGCCTGGTCGACTTCGATCGAGGTACGAATGCCGGCTTCGGCCAAGGCTTCGCTTTGTTCGCGCAACAGTTTCAGACGTTCGCGGTTGGCGTACTCGTTGCTGAGACTATCGAGCGCGCGCAGCACGCCGTAATACTGGCGCACAATGTCCACAGCGAAAGTACGGCGGAAGCGCTCGTAGTTGCGCACTTCATACACCAAGCTGCGCTCGGATTGGGTCAAGGGCTCCATCACCACTTCGCGCGCGGCGCCGCGGAGGAGGGGCTGGGTCACCGACAGGGAAAGCGAGGACAGGGCATCGAAGCCGTCGCCCGAGGAAATCGCGCGCAGAAGGTTCACGCCGATGCCACCGACCACCGTGGCACCACTTCCGAAAAGGCGGCTCACACCGAGGTCAGTGCCAGCGTTGACGTCGCCACCGGATGTGCCGGTACCGGAAACGGTCGCGTTGCCGGTGAGGGTCGGGCGCCAACCGAAGCGCCAACGCTCGAGGGTCAGGTCGAGAGCAGCCCGGTAGAGAGATTCACGCTGGTCCTGCCAATCACGGCTGTTTTCCGCGGCAATCTGCAGCGCCTGTACCAGATTGATGTTCAGCGGCTCGGTGTCGGCCTTGCCCGCGAGCTGGGCGCGCAGGGCTTGCTCCTCGCGGTCAACCTGAAAGCCAGGGGGGCGGTCGAAGAGAGCTTCACGGCGGGCATCGAGAAGGGCATAGACCTCTTCATCGGCGGCCTCTGCTTGCTCCTGTGGACTGGCACAGGACAGCATCAGGCTCAGGCTGAGCCAGATTAGGGCATTACGTTGGGTCAAAACAGGTCGCTCCACTCTACGGAACTTTCCATTCTAACCTTCGCCAACTGGATATGGTTGGATGCAGGAAATTAGCTCGCGGCCTGACAAAAGCTGTCAGGCCGCGGGCCTCGGCCGAAGCCGGTAGATGGGTAAAGCCGTCTAGGCTTCTGGCTCTTGAGGAGTTGCCGGGGCCACTTCCTCTGAGTCCTCGATGGGGGCTGGTATGGCCTCGAAGCAGAGCTTCTCCTCGTCTTCAGGGTCTACACCAACCTCGACCAGCGAATTTTCGGGGAGCTGACCGCGGAGCATTTCCTCGGCAAGCGGATCCTCGATGTGACGCTCGATGGTCCTGCGCAAGGGGCGCGCACCGTACTGCGGGTTGAAGCCGCGTTCGATGAGGAAGTCCCGTGCCGCATCGCTGAGATGTAGGACCAACTTGCGCTCGCGCATGCGGTCTTCCACCTTGGCAAGCTCAATGCCAATGATGCGGTAGAGGTCCGACTTCTCGAGAGTGTTGAAGCTCACGATTTCATCGAGACGGTTGAGGAACTCTGGGCGGAAGTGGCGTTGCACTTCTTCCATGATTCCTTCGGTAATGCGCTCTTGCTGCGCCTCGGCACCGGTGTGGAAACCAAGGCCACCGCCAGACTGCACCACTGCCGAGCCAACGTTCGAGGTCAGAATCAGGATCGCGTTGCGGAAATCGACATGGCGGCCGAAAGAATCGGTCAATCGACCTTCTTCCATAATCTGCAACAGCATGTTGTAGACATCGGGGTGTGCCTTCTCGATTTCGTCAAACAGAATCACCGAGTAGGGGCGACGGCGCACTTGTTCGGTGAGTTGACCACCTTCTTCGTAGCCGACGTATCCCGGAGGAGAGCCGACCAAGCGCGAAGCGTTGTGCTTCTCCATGTACTCAGACATGTCAATCGAAATCAGCGCTTCCTCGCTGCCAAACATGAACTTGGCGAGCTGCTTCGACAACCAGGTCTTACCGACGCCAGAGGGGCCGAGGAACAAGAAACTGCCGGTGGGGCGGTTCGGGTCCTTGAGGCCAGAACGGCTGCGGCGGACGGCACGAGCAATCGCACTGACGGCTTTTTCCTGGTTGATGACCACCTGGGAAATCTCGTCTTCCATCTGCAGCAGACGGATGGCTTCTTCCTTGGCCAGGTTGGTGACCGGAATGCCGGTCATCTTAGAGACGGTTTCGGCGATGACTTCGCGATCGACCTCGGGCCGTTCCACGTCTTCGCCTTCGCCATCTTTCCATGCCGCGAGAATCGCTTCGCGCTTGCGACGCAGCTGGTAGGCCTCGTCACGCTTGCGCGCGGCGGATTCAAACTCTTGGTTGGCCACAGCCTGTTCCTTGGCTTTTTCCAACTCCGAGATCTCTTGATCCAACTCACTCAAATCCGGTGGTGGGGCCATGGTGCGCAAGCGCAAACGGGCACCCGCCTCATCGATGATGTCGATGGACTTATCCGGCAAGAAGCGGTTGGTGATGTACTTGATACCGAGGTCGACCGCAGCTTCGAGCGCTTCTGGGGTGTAGTTGACCTTGTGGTGATCTTCGTAACGCGAAGCCAAGCCATGGAGAATGGCTACGGTGTCGTCGCGCGAAGGTGGCTCGACGATGACGGACTGGAAACGGCGCTCCAAGGCACCGTCTTTCTCGATGTACTTGCGGTATTCATCGAGAGTGGTTGCGCCGATGACCTGCAGTTCGCCGCGCGAGAGTGCAGGCTTCAGCACGTTGGCGGCATCGATGGCACCTTCTGCGCCACCCGCACCGACCAGGGTGTGGATTTCATCGATGAACAGCACCACGTTCTTGGCGCGGCGCACTTCACTCATGACCGCCTTGATGCGTTCTTCGAACTGACCGCGGTACTTAGTACCAGCAACCATGCCGGCGAGGTCCAAAGAAACAATCCGACGTCCGCGCAAGATTTCTGGAACTGCGCCAGTGTTGATGGACTGTGCCAAGCCCTCGACGATGGCAGTTTTGCCGACGCCTGGTTCGCCAAGCAGCACCGGGTTGTTCTTGGTGCGGCGCGAAAGCACTTGCACCACGCGTTCGATTTCATCGGCGCGACCAATCACCGGGTCGAGTTCGTCGCGGCGGGCAGATTCGGTGAGATCACGCCCAAAGGCATCTAGGGCAGGAGTCTTGGACTTGCCACTGGAACTCGAGGGTCCAGGATCGACACCCTTGCTGATGTCCTGAGTCTCTTCGATTTCTTCTTCCCCATCTTCTTGCGAAGGACCGCCGAGGAACTCGATGACCTCGTCACGAACTTCATTCAGGACCACGCCAAGGTTGCGCAGGACATGAGCCGCAAGGCCCTCTTGTTCGCGCAGCAAGGCAAGCAGCAGATGCTCAGTGCCGATGTAAGTGTGGCCGAGGTTATTCGCCTCTTCCATGGCCAACTCGACCACCTTCTTCGCGCGGGGCGTGAAGGGAATCTGCACCGAGGGATCGATGGCCGGACCCGGCTTGACGATCTTCTCGATTTCGCGGCTGATCTTGTCCAGGTCTATGCCCATGGACCGCAGCACGTTGGCGGCGACTCCGTGGCCTTCCTGGATCAGGCCGAGCAGAATATGCTCAGTCCCGATGTATTCGTGGTGGAATCGCTGCGCCTCGCGGCGGGCGAATCCCATGACTTTTCTGGCTCGTTCGGTGAATCTGTCGAACATGGTGGCTTCCTGAGGGAGCGGTTCCTGTTATTACAACTATCGGCAAAGGTACGAGAAGCCCTTGAAGTACGCCCTTTCTTTCGGCTTCTGGGTGGTTTTCGCCTGGGCTCTGGGCCTGCAGACGGCAACGAGGGTGAAGAAAGGGGAGCAGGATAGGCCCTCGGGCCTCATGCCTGCCAGTCCTGGTCCTGCGCTGTCAGGCTATCTTCCGTTTCCTGGAGGTCCTGGAGGCGGTCTCGCAGCTCCGCGGCTTTCTCGTAGTCCTCGGCGGCGATGGCCTTCTCCATGGCGGCCTGAATCCGCTCCAAGGGATGCTCATCTTGGCTGAGGTCGACATGAGAGTCAAAGCCGTGCAGGCGCTCAAACATTTCCCCAAGGTAATCCGCAAAGATTTCGTAATCCTTCGGGCAGCCGAGACGGCTGGTTTGCTTGAGGTCGCGCAAGGTCCAGCCGCAATCCGGGCAGCTCGGCAGTTCACTTTCTGCGCTCTCTTGGCGCGGAGTGGGTTGAGCCGTAGCGCCGGCGGCCTTGGCATCCGCGGCATTTTGCAGCGGATTGAGAAAAGCTTTGGACAGCATGCTCATGATCTTCGGATAGGAAGAAGCCTTGGGAACGGGCAATCCAGCCTGTTTGGCGCAGCTTGCGCAAAAATTCTTGGCCTGGACCTCGGACCGGCCGGCGTCGTCATAAACGACGTCGAGCTGGTGCAGGGTGGCCTGAAACTTTTGGCAGGATTGGCAGAGCATGTTCAGTGTCTTTAGGTCAGATTCGGCTGGGGGTCACACTTTCCTATTTCGGAGAGTCTGATTTTTTCCCTCACCTTCCTCTACGGTTAAGAATCGACCGAGAGAGTGGAAACATTTGGCCCGTTCTGCAAAATTCCTAAATTCGTCGTAGGAAGAGAATGTGGGCGAAAAAAGGAGAATTTGGCCTTTTCCCTGATTCTCCAGGGCGGCGAGGAAGGCCTCCTTGGCGTGAGGGAAGAAAAACACATGGTCTTGGGCTTGTCCCCTTTTTTGGGCTTCTTCAGCCAAGCGTTTTCCTCCTTCTCCATGTAAGTAGAGACGGTGCCTAGGGCTCAATGTTCCCAGGACTTCCCCGAGATTTAGGCCCTTGTCCTTGCCGCCGGCGAGGAGCAGCGTGTTCTCCGGGAGATGGCGCAGGGCAGCAGCCGTCGGACTTGGGTGGGTGGCGACGCCATTGTCGATGACCTCGCGGCCGTCCTTCCTCCTCAGCCGATGCATGCGATGCGGCAGTCCAGAAAAAGAATGTGCCGCCTGCTGGATGGCCACGTCTGCAACATTGAGAAGTCGCGCGGCATGAAGTGCTGCCAAAAGGCTTGGCATCCGGTAGGGCTCGGTGAAGGGTAAGTCTGAAGGAGTCAGGCCAAAGGCAGTGAAACTGTTTGGCGCAAGCCGCAGGGATTTGCCGCGCGCTTCTTGTTCCCAACGAAGCACTTCTTGCTCCTGCACGGAGTCTTCTACGGGAGGGGGTAGAAGCAAAGTTTGGTCCGTCTGCTGCGCAAGCAGCAGGCGGCGTTTGCACGCGGCATACTCCTCCAAGTTTCTATGGCGGTCCAAATGATCCGGTCCGAAGCTCGTGAAAATGGCGACCTTGGGCCAAGCTGGTGGCGCCACTAGGCGTTCGCACTGAAATGAGCTCAGCTCCAACACCAGGCGATCCTCCGCAGTGAGCGGCAGGACTTGCTCCAACAATGAGCCCCCTAAGTTGCCGCCAAGAACTGTCTTGCCTGGAAGGCTCGCCAATAAGTGTGCGGTCAACGAGGCGCAGGTGGACTTGCCATGCGTTCCGGTAATGGCCACCGTTGGGAGTTCCGGGCGGAGAGCCAGCGCCAAGTTGACTTCAGTCGTGAGTTGGCAGCCCTGTTGGCGCGCCACCTCTAGCCAGGGTGAACTTGCCGGAATGGCAGGGTTCACGACCACGACTTCGGCGTCGTGAAACAAACTTTCCTCATGACCTCCAAGAGCGAAGCGTACTTCTTGGCCTAGTGCCAGAGCCTTGCGTATGGAGGCGATGCCGTCGGCAAGCTCATGCTCGGAGCGGAGGTCAGTGACCGTGAGTTCTGCGCCAAAGGTCAGTAGGGCGCGGCAGGCTCCTGCGCCTCCTCCAAAACTGCCCAAGCCGAGCACCAGAACCCGGCGCCCGCGTAGTGCTTCAGGATGGAGGAAATCCACGTTTGGGGTGGCGGAGAGAGAGGGATTCGAACCCTCGGAGCCGACAAATCGACTCAACAGCTTAGCAAGCTGCCGCATTCGGCCACTCTGCCATCTCTCCGCACGTGGGCGCAAAGTGTAGCCGCGGCTAGCCTGGCTGCCAAGGCCATCAGCCCTGTAGGGCAGTTTGGTGTGGCGGAGAGGGTGGGATTTGAACCCACGGTCCCTTTCAGGACGCCGGTTTTCAAAACCGGTCCGTTCGGCCACTCCGGCACCTCTCCTTTGCGCGGCCTAGCTCAGGCCGCGAGAAATCATAGCCTCCTTAGCTGTGGTCGACTTCGAGCCAGACCTTCTCGCTGACAAAAATCGGCGCAGACCCGCGTAAGGACAGCGCGATGGCGTCGCTTGGTCGGCAATCTAGGCGAATCAGCTCCTCTTGATGCCGCTGGCGGATACGTAGTTCGGCAAAATAAGTGCCCCCTTCGAGATCGTGAATCAGAATTTCCACGACCTCGCCCCCTAAGGCGTGCAACATGCCGTGCGCAAGTTCATGCGTGAGCGGACGTTGGGTGTCGCGCCCCTCGAGAGCATTGGTGATTTCTTCTGCAGCGGAACGCCCAATCACCATCGTCAGTTCGCGCGGGGGAATACCACTTCGCTCACGCAGCTGCAGATATTGCTGCTCGTGTCCGTCGACCAAAATGAGTCGATTCACGCGGGCTTCCGTGCGCTCCATGGAGAATAGAGTATCCTGGCCATATGCCTCCCGTCCACGTCATCGTGATTGCGAGCCAAGCGCTCGGCCGGGTTGCCTTTTCCTTTGCGGAAGACGGTCGCCTGCTTTCTTTAAAGTTACGAAGTCGTCGACGTTTAAGTGTGGGATCCCCCGAGCGCGCATTACAGGCCCCCAAGATTTCCGCGTTGCGCGAATGGTTAGCTGCCTTTGAAGTCGGTGGGGCTAACGAGTTTCCTGGTCCCTGGAATCTTCCTGGACAAACTTCATTCCAGCGCAAGGTTTATGAAGTGGTGGCGAATATCCCCACTGGACAGGCCAAGAGCTATGCCGAGGTTGCGAAAGCAGCTGGTAGCCCTGGTGCCGCACGTGCCGTTGGTAATGCCATGGCGAGGAACCCCATTCCCTTAGTGGTGCCTTGTCATCGTGTCCTTGCCGCCGGTGGTGCACTTGGTGGATTTACCGGTGGCCTCGATATGAAAGAGGCTTTGTTGGAAGCGGAAGGTCAAGCGGTTTGTTGATCTAGCGCGATTAGCTTAGGCGCGCAAACTTTGGCCGAGCATAAAGAAGGCGCATAGCAAACATGCTTGCATGCCGGCGCGCTTCCACTTTTGTTGGCGCTCGGAATCCCCGCCAGGAGCCCAGATGGTGAGCATCATGCAGGCAGATCCCAGCAACCAAGCCACTAGGGTTGCCGTATGTCCCTCCAGGCTTGGCCAGGCATAGCGCAGCAAAGTTGTGCCGACTAAGAACACCGCAGCACCACCAATCGGCATCGCGGCTGCCCAGCGCCATGCATTGGCCCGCGCAGGCCCCAGCTGTTTGCCAAGAACCACTGCCAGCAGAATCACCGGTGTCACGAAACAGAGTTGGCCAAGCTCCACCCCCAAATTGAAGCCGATTAGGGCCAAGGCGCGAGCGTCACTGGGCAGGCCGATGTCGCCCAGAACACCGGCGAAGCCAAAGCCATGCACAAGCCCAAAGAGAAGTGCTGGCAGCCACGGGCGTTGTTGCTCTGGGGCTAGGCGCAGGTGCCAGGCAAGCACAAAAAGCACGCTGAGAGCAATCCCCGGCTCGACCCAGTGCGGCGGGAGTGAGAGCAGCCCGAGCGCTGAGATGGCCAGGGTGAGGGAGTGGGCGGCCGTAAAGGCGGTGACAGCCCCCAAAAGACTACGCCAATTGCGCACGCCGAAGAGTAGGGCGACCAAGAAGGCGAGGTGATCCCAACCAATCAGGACATGCTCCCAGCCAAGCACGGTATAGCGGCCGAGTTGGGTCGATGGTTGCGGCAAGTCCAAGCGCCAATCATGGTCCTCTCCCTTGAGCAGGTAATGACGTTCCCCTTCGCCAAAACCGGTGGCCTCCAAACTCATAATGTGGTTTGGGTTGCCATCGTTTAAGAACAAATCGCTATGCACAGTGACTTGCTCCAAGGTGTCGGGGCGATCCACGCTTGCCGTGCACAAGAGGTATTGAAAATCTACCGTGCCGTCGTCCTGTTGGTGAAGATCTCCGTCGTAACTCGCAATGGAGAAACTGGGGTAAATCACCTCGCCATCAAAGTTCAGCCAAAGGTGGCTTTCGAATAACGAAGCCACGGCATCCCATTGATTCTCGATTTCTGCGGTACTGATATGGCCGCTGCCATCTTGATCGAGCTGCAGTGACTGCAGTTCGCGTAGAGTCAACTCTTGCACGCGGAAATCCAAAAGGACTTCGTCTGCGGCAAAGGTGAGCTTTAGGTGCGAAAAGGCACCGGGGTGTACGCGGGCACTAGCTGTCGCCAGGCACAGCAACAGCAGGCTCAAGAGGAGCCCGCTTCGTTTCACTCCGGATGGGGGAAGGACTCGTAGGTCTCTTCAAAAATAGGCACCAAGTTCGGATCGAACTGTGTGCCTGCACCTTCGCGAATCACCTCCAAGGCTGCTTCCTTTGGCAATGCCTTGCGATATGGGCGTGTCGAACAGATGGCGTCGTAGGTGTCGGCAATCATGATTAGGCGCGAACCCAGTGGAATGTCATTGCCCTTAATGCCGTCTGGATAACCCTTGCCGTCCCAGCGTTCATGTTCGTGGCGAACAATACGTTGAATCTCTGGGTACTTCTTGGCCAAGGGCTCGACAATCTTGGCCCCTTGCACGGTATGTTGCTTCACCACTTCCCACTCTTCTGGATCAAGCGGGCCATCTTTGTGCAAAATCGTCAAGGGAATGGCAATCTTGCCGATGTCATGCAACCATGCGCCAATCCGAATCTCGCGAATCTGGCGGTGTGAGATCCCGGGAAGAGAGCGCGCCATCATCAAGGCGATTTGTGCAACCTTCTTCGAATGGTTCTTGGTGTACTCGTCTTTGGCCTCTAGGGAGTTCACTAAAGAACGTACGCCTGTTAAGAAGCCACGCAGCTCGCCAAAGTGAGCGTATTTCACCACGCGTTCGTTTTGGCTGATTTCCGAGCGGTGATTGATTGCGGTAAGAATGCTTTCGCGTACCCGACTCACCGTGGCCGGCTTGGTCAGATATTCGTCTGCACCATCACGTACCGCTTGCACCGCGGTGGCGACATCACTTTCGCCAGTCAACATGACAAAAGGTTGCGCTTGATTGATTTGGCGAATGTGTCGCAGCAATTCATCGCCGCGCATGCCGGGAAGTCCAAGGTCGGACACGACCACGTCAAAGCTCTCCAAGGTCAAGCGAGCGATAGCGCCGCGTGCATCACGCACTGCGGCAACACGGTGTCCATGACGGTCGAGCCCAGCCTCTAAGAGGCGGCGCTGTTCCGGATCATCTTCGACCAGGAGGACGGAAGGATTCTCGTTTTTGAATTGAATCACGGTTCGTCGAGGGGAAAGAGACCGTAGACCGTTTTGATATCGGCCCGAGCAGGAAAGTTATGCCTGTTGGGACGGCTAAATTTCCCGAGAAGCCTGGATTTGCGGACTTTTGTAGAATGCCGTGATGGAGGCATTCCGTCACCGTCAACTCATGGACCGGCATCAGCTGGCTGCAGCCCTCGATGACCTCGCTGCCAGGCTGCGCCAGCGCCTCCCTCGTGAAGGGGTCACGGTATTGCCCATCCTGGGTGGGGCCATGATTTTTGCGGCCGATTTGGTGCGCCGGCTGCCTTCTGGCTTGGTTATGGACTTCATTCGAGTCCAGACTTACGGAGATGCGACATCCCCTCAAGCCGCTCCAGTCGTGGATTGGAGGCCTAAAAAGGCCAATGTTCGCGGCCACCACGTGCTGCTTTTGGACGACATTTTGGACACCGGTCGCACCATCCAAGAGGCAAAGCGCTTCCTGCTTGAAGAGATGGGGGCGGGCCAGGTCACTGTGGCAGTGCTGATTGACAAGCCTGTCCGCCGCGCCGTCGACGTTCAGCCCGATGAAGCCGCGGTCACCTTCGAAGAAGACCACTTTTTTGTCGGTTTTGGCCTCGATTACCGCGGTCTATATCGCAATTTGCCTGATCTCCTCGCCTTAGAAACGGGCGAGGACGGCCTGCCGGTCCCGGCTCAGAAGCCGGCGGCCGAGATTGAGATCGCTGAAGGCTCCTGATGAAAGTCCTCGAGGTCAACCCAACCTGGTCCGGAAGCCCGTTGGATGAGTTTCTGGCAGCGCATTGGCCGACGGTGGCCAAGGGCCAGTTGCGGGAAATGGTCCGCGCCGGGGTGATTCAAATCGATGGCATGCGCGCCTTGCCTTCCGACAAGATCCGTGATGGTCAAGTGGTTCTGGTGGAAGAAGAGCCAACGACCAAGAAGGTGGTGAGCAAGCAAGCGGCCATCGAGATTCTTTATCAAGATGAGCACCTGATTGCGGTGAATAAGCCTACTGGTATTCCGGTGGAGCCTAGCCGCTGGGGGGAGCACCCTGAATATCTGTCTGCTGCGTTGTTGCAATGGGCACAGGAACGACAAGGCGAAGACGAGGCCATGGTCGCGCGTCCGCGTGGCTTGCACCGTTTGGACTTGGGCACATCCGGTGTGGTTCTATATGCCTTGACCCTCGAGGCTGAACGCTACTACCGCACACTGTTTCAGAATCGTGAGATCGAAAAGAAGTATCTCGCACTAGTGATTGGCGAAGTTCACGAAGAAGGCGAAATCGATGCGCCGCTTGGGCCAGATCGCCAAGTGAATGGGCGCATGTGTGTGGATCGTCATGGCAAAGATTCGCTGACGCACTATCACCCCAGCGAAATCTATCGTGGCTTTAGTTTGGTGGAAGCCTATCCACAAACCGGTCGCACGCATCAGATTCGCGTGCACTTGGCATCGATAGGGCACCCTCTTGCGATTGACCCGATGTACGGTGGCAACGAGGCGCTCTTGCTGTCGCAACTCAAGCGCGGTTATCGGCCGAAGCCAGGCAAGGTGGAGCGCCCCCTGATGTCTCGGCTCACTTTGCACGCCTCGCGTCTGCGCTTTGTACCTTTTGGCCAAGAGGAACCGCTCGTGATCGAGGCTCCCTTGCCAAAGGACTTCGAAGTCGCCCTGCGCCAGCTGCGGAAGTGGCGGCGCCCAAGACGCGATTAATCGGTACAATGCCGATTCCGGGTGGTCCGCCACCCCCCAATGCATAATGATGACCGGCACAGCCGGAGGAGTAGGCGAATGCGCCTGAAGAGAACCCAGAATGACTTTCGAGTCACCGAGATCCTCGAAGAAGAGGGCTTGTTTGAAGAAGGACCGTTCACCCTTTACCGGGTGACCAAGCGTGGCTTCACCACCTTTGAAGCTGCCGACCGTTTGAGCAAGGCTGCAGGAGTTCCGCGTGAGGCGGTGGCATATGCCGGCCTCAAGGACAAAGATGGCGTCACCTCGCAAGTCATGTCGGTTGAAGGTGGCCGGCCTGTGTCCATGCGTGAACAGGGTCTCGTGATTCGACCCGTGAGCCGGTCTTCACGCGCCCTGACCTCCGCCGATAGTAAAGGCAATAGCTTTGAAATCGTGATGCGCGATTTGAGTGGCGACGACATGCGCCGCATACGCGTCAATCTGGAAGAGTTGCGCAATGGTGCTTTGCCAAACTACTTCGATGACCAGCGCTTCGGTTGCCTGCGTCATGGCCAGGGCTTTATTGCGCGCCATCTGCTCAAAGGAAATGTCGAAATGGCTTTGCGTTCTTTAATTGCAGCGCCATCTCCCTATGGCAACGAGCAAGTGGAACAGTTCAAGGCTTATGTGCAACGCCATTGGGGGCAATGGGAGAAGCTTCACGGATATTGCCGAGGTCGCCGCGGTGCCACCGTATTTGAGCATCTAATGCACAATCCAGGAGACTTTACCGGTGCCTTGGAGCGTGGAATTTCGACCCGCGAACGCACGATTCACTTGTTCGCCTACCAGTCTTATCTGTGGAACCGTGCAGCCAGTATTCGCGTGCAAGAAATTGTCGGCGAGGAAGATGTCGCCTGGCTCCCTGGCGACGCCAGTTCGCTTCCGGTTTGGCGCAAGCTGACTGAACCGCAGCTGCAACAGTTGCGTGACTTTGCCCTGCCTTTACTTGGCCCAGGAGAGTTGTCCGCAGAAGCCGAAGCGCTTTACAAGAAGGTCTTTCGCCAGGAAGGCTTGCCGATGTCCGCATTCTTGAAGCTCGATATGTCTGGCTTTCGTCCGCAGCTGGAACAGCGCCCATTCCTGGTCGAGCCTGAGTTCTTGCGTGCAGCTCCGGCGCAGCGCGATGACCTTTACCGTCGTCGCCAATGCATGCGCGTGCGCTTCACCTTGCCGCGTGGCCAGTACGCCACCTTGGTGTGTAAACGCCTGGGCATGCCGACGGAGAGTGGATACGAGACTTTGCGGATTTGGGTTGCACGCCACCCCTTGGATTGGCCCGATGACAAAGGCAACACTGCGCCGATGAGCGATCGCATGGATCGTCGTCACTGGAGTGAGCGCGGTCGTCCGCGTCAGCGTCGCGATGGCGATCGCGGTTATCCTGATCCGCGCTGCGATGGCCCGCGCCGCCATGATGATCGCGGTGATCGCGGCCCGCGCCGCGACGATGATCGCGGATCTCGCGGCCCGCGTCGCGACGACGACCGTGGTTTCGGCGGCCCGCGCCGCGACGACGACCGCCAGCAGCGGGCCTATGGCTCACATCAGGGCGGTGGCGGCTACCGTCGAGACGAGCGTCAGGATGATCGCCCGCGCCGCGACTATGGCGACGATCGGCCACGTCGTGACGATCAACGCGGTGGCTTTGGCCAACCGCGCGACGACCGACGTGGGCCCTATAGCCAACAGCGCGACGACCGCCCACCGCGTGACGATCGAGGCGATCGCCAAGATTCCCGCCCACCACGGGACGAATTCCGCGGGCCAGCTGGCCCCACTAAGGGCCCTTCGCCGTGGGGCGAGGCCCAAGCTCGCAAGTCCAAGGAGAAGCGCGAGCAAGAGGGGCAAGATGACTAAGGGAGTCCGCGTTGGCGTCATCGGCGGCAGCGGCGTCTACGACATCGATGGCTTAGATGTCGTGGAAGAACGCGTCATCGAAACTCCCTGGGGCGCTCCCTCGGACACCTTTGTTCTCGGGGAACTCGACGGCACTCGCGTCGCGTTTTTGCCGCGTCATGGCCGTGGTCATCGCTTTAGCCCAAGTGAAGTCCCTTATCTCGCCAATATTTACGCGATGCGTGAGTTAGGTGTGCATCAACTGTTGTCGGTGAGCGCGGTCGGATCTTTGTGTGAAGAGTACGCGCCCGGGGAGTTCGTCATGATCGACCAATTTGTGGATCGCACTTATCGTCGGCGCCAAACTTTCTTTGGCGATGGCGTGGTGGCCCATGTGCCGATGGCAGATCCAGTGAGCGCCGAAATGATCCAGGAAGTGCAGGCCGCCGCCAAAGGCATGGAGCTCACGCTGCATCAGGGTGGCGCCTACGTTTGCATCGAAGGTCCACAGTTCTCGACTCGTGCCGAATCCGAGCTCTTTCGCTCCTGGGGTGCGCGCATCATTGGCATGACTAACGTCACCGAAGCCAAACTTGCTCGCGAGGCCGGTATGAACTACGCCTGTATTGCCATGGTGACGGATTTTGATTGTTGGCATCCGCACCATGCCGAGGTCGATATTGAACAAATCATACGCATTGCTCATGGCAATGCCTCGAAGGTGCGTGATTTGGTGAAGCAAGCTGTCCCGCGATTGGGTGCCCTTGGCGATTCTCCTTGGCGTACCGCCCTGCAAGGTTCGGTGATGACTGCACCAGAGCATCAGCCGGAACAAACCCGGCGAAAGCTTGCCGCACTCTTTGCCTCCTGAGCATGCGTCAGATACCTGCGCGCGAAGGGAATGGCGAACATGAAGATCGTGGTTCGCGTTTCCTAGCGTGGGTTTTCCCCGCCACTTCGGTGGAGGCTTTCGAGCAACGGCTTGCCGAGCTGTACGAAGAGCACCCGAAAGCGCGGCACCACTGTTGGGCTTGGCGAATTGGCGCAGCCTATCGCTTTCAAGACGATGGCGAGCCAGGCGGCACCGCTGGCCGCCCCATGCTGCAGGTTTTGGAAGGTGCCGGCCTCGATGATGTCGGAGCCATCTGTGTGCGTTATTTCGGCGGGGTGAAGTTGGGAACTGGAGGCTTGACCCGCGCCTATGGAGGAGCCACCACCCGCGCAACCCAAGAGGCAGGAGTTCAGATCGTGGTGCCGCGGGTGGTTCGCGTGTTGCATTTACCCTTTTCTCACCTGGGGGTTCGTGATGAAATCACTTCCTTATTCCCGCAGGCGATTCTGATGGGGGATTACACCGAAGATGGCTGGCGTGGTCAGGTTGACTTGGAAGAGCAGGATTGGCCACGACTGCGTGGTCTGTTGGAGGAGCGCGGCGGCGGAACCAATCTCTTCGATTCCATGCCATCGGAGTGCTAGAATCTTCCTGTTATGACAACTGCCGCGGCCAAACACCCGAAGGATTTCGCCCTCTTACAGCGCGTGGCTGCTGGGGACGAAGCAGCAGCTGGTGAAGTCATGCAAAGTCTCGGTGGAGAGATGTTCGGCTTTGCCCGGCGCATGCTGGCCGACGAACAGGCCGCCGAGGATGCTCTGCAAGAAGCCTTGCTGGGTCTCCTGCGCACGGCCAGAAATTTCGATGGCCGCGAATCCCTGCGCACCTGGGTTTTCCGCATTTTGCGCAACAAGATTATCGATCAATATCGTAAGCGTGGACGAGATTTGGTCGTTTCCGATGCCGATCCGGAAGCGGCAAGCTTCTCGGCCAGCGGACATTGGAAGAACATGGACTTTCAGCCTTGGAATGAATCTGCTGAGCTATTGGAGGTGGTGCAACATTGCATGGAGTTGCTGCCGCACAACCAGCGCGAAGCGCTGCAACTCAAGGCCATCGACGAACTCAGTGCCCAAGAAGCCTCGGAGATCTTAGGAGTTTCGGTGGCGAACTTCCGTCAGATTCTGCATCGAGGGCGCGCCTCGGTACGCAAGTGCGCCGATGACAAAATGGGAGAGAGCGCAGCATGAAACCGGAAATCGCTCAGCGCTGTGACCTCTTTTACCAAGTGCTTTCCGACTTTGTCGACGGCGCTCTGGAAGAAGTAGATATGACCTATGTTGAGGAACACCTCAGGCTTTGCCCACCCTGTGAGGTTTACCTCGATCAGTTTCGCGCCGTTGCCGAAGCCAACCAGCGCCTGCAAGCCAAGGCGGACGCTCCAGAGGTCGATCGCATACTTCGTCAAGTACTTGCGCAATGGCAAGCCGCCAAGGGCGACTAGGCTTCGTCTTGCTCCGGCGCTGATGGCCGGTAATCGGCAAACAATTGCCCCCAGGGCGTCGTTTCGGCAACCTTGGCCATACGCTTTTGGCCATGACGTTTCCACCACCATTCATCGTGGTAAACATGAGAACCAGTGATGAACAAGCGCACGAGGGGAGTGCGGAAGAACAGGTTCTGCAAGCGTTGTAGGGCGCCGAACCAAAGGACATCGCCAAAGCGCGAAGCGAGATTGTCGCCGACATCGAAACCCCAACCAAAGGGGACGTCATCGCCAACCAGCTCAATGTCCTCCGCGGCAACCTTGCCGAGTCCGCGCTCTCCGCATTCACGCAGATAATCAATTTTCTCGGGTTCAAAGCCCATCAAGCGGGCGGCCACGGCGTCCATCGCGACCGGGTCACTCGACGCAATAAACAAATCCTTTTGCACGGGGATCATGGTCCGTGGCCCAGGTCCATTTCCGGCCAAGGTGCCATCGGCAATCGCAAACATGCCTGAGTGCAGTTCTCGTTGCACCGCAACCAAGTCTGCCAACACGCCGTGAATCCAGGTGTGGCAGTAATGGCGCCGGGTGTTCAGCAAACCACCGAAGCTATTCTTAATCGCTCCGGTCGTGGTGGTGTAAATATGAGTTTTCACCGTCGGCAAATGAAACACCGACTTGCCGTGGAACATATCGGGGAAGGATGTCCCTTCTGGATAGACCTTGTCGAGCCACGGCGTGGGCGTTTGTGGCCGCCAGGTGCTCCAACTCACGCTCGCGGGGTCATTCACGAAAAACTGCTCAATCCCGTAGGCGCTATAGATCGGTTGCAGCTTGAGGTTCGCCAAGCCCTCAATCGGATCGGTAACCACGGTGTCATTGTGCACCGCGATTTGCGAGCGACCCTGCTGCTGTAACCAGCGCACCACCCCTTCCAGTTGCCAAGGGGTGGTATTGGCACTCAAAAATGGCAGGTGCCACGTGATGTTGTCCTTGAGGATGACATCGGCCTGGGCGGGCAATGCTTCTCTCGCACCACCTAAGTCACAGGCTCGAGCAATATCTTCAAAAACCGTTTCCGGCTTGGTGCGGATCAGTGCGACAACCGACTTGCTCATGCCAACCTAGAGATAGATGACGGAACCGGCGACTGCGGCAAAGCCGAGTCCGGCGAGGATGGTCGGCAAATCCATCGTGGCAATGCGCTCGGGGCGTTCGCCGCGGCCTTGACCGTAAACCAGGTAGAGGTAACGCAAGACGCCGTAATAGACGAAGGGCAAGGTGAAGACCATACCGGGAGCGCCTGCGCGCGACTCCAGTCCAGCAATGCCGGCAGCAACCACCTTGGCGGGCAGGAGGGAGTACAGGGTGTAGGTGACTAAGGTGCTCGCCGCCATAACGGCGATCATCATGTCGGTGGCTTGGCCGGCATACTCAGCCAGAATCGGGCGCTGTGAAGTGTCGTCGCCAGCGCTCAAATCCAAGGTGGCCGCCTCTGCGCGACGTTTGCACAGAGCCATGAACAAGGCAAGTTGCACGGTGCAGGCGACCAACCACGGCGACAGTGGAGCGTCGATGGCCCAAACACCAGCAAGTACCCGCAGCGAAAAGCCGGTGGCGATGCAGAAGACATCGAGCAGAACGATGTTCTTGAGCAGAGGGGTGTAGAAAGCCTGCAAGACCCAATAGGCGAGCAAGGCCCACAGGGCGTCGCCGTGGGGGTACACCAAAATCACTGCCGCTGCGGCCAAGACCAAGGCCATGACTAAAGCTTGGGGCACACCGAGTGTGCCGGCGGCGATCGGGCGCAGGCGCTTTACCGGGTGAGCACGATCGCGCTCACGGTCCAAGATGTCATTGAGTAGATAAACTGCGCTCGAGCCGAAACAGAAGGCGAAGAAGGCCGCGGTAGCATCGAGAATTGTGGAGAACTCGGTGGCACCGCCACTGAACGCAAGACCAGCAAAGAGGACCACGTTTTTGGTCCACTGCCGGAGGCGCAAGCTCTTCAGGATGGGGTGCATCGTGGTCAGGATAGCCGCAGGTCGGCTTCGGTTACAGCCGGCCTAGGCTTCGGTGGCTGCAGCAGGCTCGGATTCTTGGGAGATTGCCTTGGCCTTGAGCGGGCGCCAAGCGCGAACCGCGCAGCGCCACCGCTCCTCCGCGGACAAGGTCGGAGGGGTGCGGAAGATGTCGCGGCGGGGATCGCGTACCCGACGCAATAACATTTCCGCGCGCAAGACTGCGGCACGGAGGCCACGACTCAGTCTGGCACCCACGTTTTCGCAAACCGGCAAACCTTGGCGCAGCAGGTCGCGCGCCCACATGCATTCCTGAATCAGGAAGGCATTGACCGCGGGAGTCCTCACCATATTGCGCAGTTCTTCTTCGCTCAATCCCACGGCATCCATGTCGGATTGCGGCAACAAAATGCGCCCAGCGGCAAGGTGCTGCGGCATATCGGTCAAGAGCCGGGTCACCACGAACCCACAGGCCAGGCGTTCGGCGGGCGGCAGGGCCTCGGCCTCGTCGCGCTGGGCCAGGCAAAGCGTAATCCGTGCCAAGAGAGAAGCACGCGGGTGCATCCAAGCTAAGAGTTCGCCGCGCGAGCGCGGGGACTCTGGAATGCGTTGCGGCATCAGGGCCAACAGGCGGCGAAAAGGTTCGTGTGGCAGCTCGCCACTGGACATCGAACCCCATAGAGCCAGCAGCAATGGACCGTCGGGGCGGCCGCGCAGCATGGATTCGAAGCTTGATTCGAAGGCCTCGCGACCGTCTACGGCGGGGCCAAGGGAGACGGCGAGGACCGGGTCTAAGGCCCGTAGAAGGCCGCGAGGCATGAGAACGGGGCCAGGATAGAGATCTCCCGCAAGGCGGCGAGCCTCGCGCGTGGCAAATCGTCTTGCATGACCGTAGTCCATCCGGGCATCATTGTGGCATCGGCCATGGCGAACCCCAACCCTCCTTCTGCAGATGATGCCCCTCCAGGTGGCTCCGGCTCTCCCCAAGATTGTCCGGAAGCGGCCCTGGCAGCGCATGATTTGAACAATCTTCTGGCGGGTGTGGTGGGGCAGGCCGAGGTGCAGCGCCACCTGGCCATGAGCGCCCAGCCGGACCAGCCCTTCGATATGAACCAGCTGCAAAGAAGCCTTGAGAGCATCATGCAGTCAGCCGCTCATGCCCAAGTGCTGTGTCGAGAAATGCTCGCCTTGGCCGATGGCCAGCCGCCGCACCGGATTCCGATTCCGGTCGACGCCATGGTTGGTCATGTGGTCGACCTGTTTACCGCTTTCCCGCAGAATCTATCGATCCGGGTCGAGGGGGCAGATGGCCTAGTCGTACACGGCCAGAGGCTAGATTTGGAGCGCACTCTGCTCAATTTGCTGTGGAATGCTCGCGAAGCCGTCCTCGGCCAGGACGACGCCATCCTGGAGATTAGCTGGGGCGAGGATCAAGCCTGGCCTTGGGTGCGGGTGACGGACAATGGCCCCGGCTTGCCTGAGCAAAGTTTGGGCGATCTCACCGAGCCTTTCCGCAGCCACAAGGAGAGTCACGGCAGACTGCGTGGCCTCGGGCTGCACCTAGTCGCTCGGGTCATGCGCCGCCATGGCGGGCGGCTTTTGGCGCGGAATCGCAGCGATGGCCCAAGCGGGGCTAGTTTCACGCTGCAGTTTGGCTTCGCCCCAGAACTAGATTTCGACACGCCAACGGGTGCTTCTGCTCGGTTTTCGCCTGAACCTGCCGACCGCTAGAACTCCACGGCTACGGTAGACTGATTGCTTCCCCGCGCGATTGGCTGGCGCCCAACCTGGGTCCGGCGCGCGGGTCTTGTCATGACTACCGCCCAACCCGAAGTTCCCGTGCAGGAGCTCGATGAGGTCGTCATCCGCTTCGCCGGAGATTCTGGCGACGGCATGCAACTCACCGGCAACCAGTTCACCAACACCTCGGCCTTGTTCGGCAACGACCTGGCCACCTTCCCCGACTATCCGGCGGAAATCCGCGCTCCTGTGGGCACGCTATTCGGTGTTTCTGGATTTCAAGTTCGTCTAAGTTCGAACGACATTCACACCCCAGGGGACAAGGTCGATGTCCTAGTCGCGATGAACCCTGCTGCGCTGAAAACAAACCTCAGCGATCTAAAAGAAGGCGGCATGTTGTTGGTGAATACGGGCAACTTTGGCAAACGCGATTTAGAGAAAGCCCACTACAGCGACAATCCGCTCGACGATCCTTCACTCGAGCAGCGCTTCCAGTACGTGCCCTTGGACTTGAATGAGGCCACGTTGAAGGCAGTGGAAGGAAGCGGGCTGAGCAACAAGGAAGCGCTTCGTTGTAAGAACTTATTGGCGCTTGGTCTTCTGTACTACACCTACTCGCGCTCGCTCGATGTCACCGAGAAATGGCTCGAAGGGAAGTTTGGCAAAAAGCCGCAGATTCTCGATGCCAACCTGCGTGCACTCCGCGCCGGTGCCATGATCGCCGAGAACTCCGAGCTGTTCCACACCCGCTATTCCGTTCCCGCCGCGGATTTGCCGAAGGGCACCTACCGCAACATCAAGGGTAACGAAGCACTGGCGATGGGTTTGGTCGCAGGCACGCGCAAGGCTGATTTGCGCCTGTTCTACGGCAGTTATCCGATTACGCCGGCCTCCGATGTGCTGCATTCACTGTCGCGCTACAAGAACTACAACGTCTATACCTTCCAGGCCGAAGATGAAATCGCCGCAGTGACCTCAGCGATTGGCGCAAGCTACGCCGGCGCCCTTGGCATGACCGGAACTTCCGGTCCGGGCTTGGCTCTCAAGGCCGAAGCCTTGGGTTTGGCGGTCATGATTGAGCTCCCTTTGGTCGTGGTCAACGTGCAACGCGCAGGTCCTTCCACCGGCATGCCTACCAAAACCGAGCAAGCTGACCTGCTGCAGGCGGTCTTTGGCCGCAACTCGGAAGCACCCATGCCGGTGGTCGCCGCAGCTAGCCCCGGCGATTGTTTTCACGCCGCCATGGAGGCGGTGCGCATTGCCGTCACCCACATGACTCCGGTCATGCTTCTGAGCGATGGTTACCTCGGCAATGGTGCAGAGCCTTTCCGCCTGCCTGCGGTTTCCGAGTTGCCAGACATTGTGTGCAACAAGGCGACGGCCGCCGATGCTGACGGCTTCCTTCCCTATTCCCGCAATCCAGAAACTTTGGCCCGCCCTTGGGCGATTCCCGGCACTCCTGGCCTGATGCACCGCGTCGGTGGTTTGGAGAAAGAGGATCTCACCGGAAACGTCTCTTACGATCCGGAGAACCACGAGCGCATGACCTTGCTGCGTGAGAACAAGGTGCTCAAAGTTGCCGAAAGTTACGGGCCAACCGAAGTGTTCGGCGAATCCAGCGGCAAGCTCCTGGTCCTCGGCTGGGGCAGCACCTACGGAGCCATTCGCGGCGCCGTGCAACGCGCCCACAGCAAAGGCCTTTCGGTTTCCCAAGTGCATGTGCGCAATGTTTGGCCCTTGCCGCAGGACCTCGGCGAAGTCATGTCGCGCTTCGATCGCGTTTTGGTTCCGGAGCTCAACCGCGGCCAACTCTGCCGCTTGTTGCGTTCCGAGTATCTGATCGATGCCACCTCCCTGCCTAAGGTGCAGGGCAAACCTTTCGGCAGCGAAGAGTTGCTGGCCCACATTGAAGAAATCCTCGCTTAAGGAATAGGACTATGAGTACTACCGAAACGCCCACCTACAAGAAGAAGGATTTTGTTTCCGACCAGGAAGTCCGCTGGTGCCCGGGTTGTGGTGATTACGCCATCCTCAATGGCGTCCAACAGGCGTTCGCCACGCTGGGTGTTCCGAAGGAAAAGTTCGCGGTGATTTCGGGCATCGGCTGTTCTAGCCGCTTCCCGTATTACATGGACACTTATGGCTTCCACACCATTCACGGTCGCGCGCCGGCGATTGCTTCGGGAGTCAAGATTGCCAACCCCGAGCTCGACGTCTGGGTCGTCACTGGCGATGGCGATGCCCTTTCCATCGGCGGCAATCACCTGATTCACGCCATGCGCCGCAACTTGAACATCAAGGTGATGCTGTTCAACAACCGGATTTATGGTTTGACCAAGGGGCAGTATTCGCCGACCACGGTGCCAGGCATGAAAACGCCGTCGACGCCGTACGGTTCTCTGGACGCGCCCTTTAACCCGATTGCGGTGGCTCTTGGCGCAGGCGCCAGCTTTGTCGCGCGTACGGTAGACACCCAAATCCCGCACCTGAAAGAGATTTTGGCCCAGGCTCATGCGCACAAGGGTTTTGCCTTCATCGAAATTCTGCAGAACTGCGTGATCTTTAATGATGGCGCCTTTGAACACATCGTGGGTAAAGAGGTGCGCGATGACCATCAGGTCAACTTGCGCCATGGCGAACCCATGGTCTACGGCAAAGAACTCGATAAGGGTTTGCGCCTGACGCCCAACGACATTGAGATTTGCTCGCCGGCAGAAGCCAGCGTGTGGAAAGCCGATGGCCCGACTGGTGCCAACGCCTTCCGTTTGTGCCAAGGTTCAGAAACGGCCGAGGTCCCGGTGCCGATTGGCCTGTTCCGTCAGGTCGAGCGCCCGGTGCTCGAAGACCAAATCCATGCTCAGGTCAACAGCGTGACCGAGAAGCTTGGCGAAGGCACCCTAGAGGCCCTTTTAGGCGCCGGCGAAACCTGGGACGTCGACTAGCTTCGGCTCGCCAAGTTCGTGCATGATGCCGTCGGCAACTGTGCGCCCGACGGCATAAGCCGTGCTCATGCCATGACCGCCTAAGGCTGCGGCCCAATGCAAGCCAGGGAGCTGCGGCTCCGGTCCCAACAGGAAGTCAGCATTTTCGCGGAAGGTGCGCATGCCTGCCCAGCCATGGGCCAAGCCGCAATCGGCCAAGCCAGGCAGGCGTTCTAAAGCCGCTTCAATCGCGGCGTCTTTCTGGATGGCCTGCAGTTGCTCGCCCTCTTCAGCGAGCACGACTTCGCTATCGCAAGCAGAAAGAAGCAAGCCGCCACTTTCGGGCCTGCAATAGAACTCTTGTTCGCCAAGAATCCACAGCACCGGCGCTGAGGGGGAGACCAATGCTGTTGGCGTAGTCACGAATAAATGGCGACGGCGCGGAACCATAGGTCGTTGGATTCCGAGTGGACGAAGCAGGGCATCGCCCCAGCCGCCGGTCGCTAAGACCACGGCATCGGCCTGATGAGAAGTGCCATCGGCAATGATTAAGCCGTTAACGCGCTGGCCCTGCTGATGAAGCGCCGTGACTGCTTGGCGTAAGTGCAGCTCGGCTCCAGCCGCCAAAGCTCCGTGCAAAAAGGCCTGATGCAAAGCATGAACGTCTAGCGTTCCTTCCTCTGCGAACAACCAGCCTTGCAAGTCGTTGCTCGCGGCATAGGGAAGGAGAGTTTGCAACTCCTGGGCGCTTAGCTTGCGAGAGGGCGGAGCGCAGGAAGAATCTTGCAGCCAAGCTTGTTGCGCATCGGCCTCTTTTCCTGCTGCTGCAGCCAATACCAGGCCGTGCGCTTGGACAAGCGGAGTCGGGCAGAACCCGCTGCTCGGGTTGCGGTAGAAAGCCACACTTTCCGCGGCAAGTTGGTGCAGTGGAGAATGCGGAATCGCGGTGCGCAAAATCGCGGCATTGCGGCCGCTGCTGTGGGCGTCGGGGGCGTCCGCAGCTTCCCATAGGTGCACTAAGGCACCCCGCCTGGCCAAATGCCAAGCGCTTGCGGCTCCAGCAATGCCGGCGCCAACGATGTGGATTCGTGGCCTGCGCTCCATGCCCGTGATGCGTATTCTAGGGAAGCCATGAAGTACCTACCTCGACCCCTGAATCTTCTGCTCGGCCTTGCCCTCTTGGCGCCGCCCCTTGCAGCCACTCCGCAAGATGATCCCTACCGAATCCCCATGGAGGACGAAGATGACATTCGCGGTGGCTTGACTCAGGAGGAGCTCGAAGTGCTCGCGGCAAAGATTACGCCGATGGTTGCCGAAATGCGCGGCTGGGACTGGAAAGAGCCGGTTGCGGTGGGGATCACCACGCCGGAGGAATTCACCGCCTTTGCCCACGAGTCCTTTGATAAGGAAATCGGTCCGGAAAAGTTGACTGGCATGAATGTGTCGGCGCGTTTATTCCGCTGGATTCAGCCAGACCAAGACATGAAGGAGCAAATGCTCGGCGCGTTGGAATCTGCTGTAGGCGGTTACTACGACCCAGATACCAAACACTTCTACATGATGAGCACCTTCAACCAAGGTGCCATGGCAGAGTTCATCATGGCGCACGAACTGCAACACGCGCTCGATGACCAGCATTACCCCCTCATGCCAATCTACGAGCGCGCCGCAGGAAACTCGGACCGTGAGTTCGCAGCACGATGTGTGGTCGAAGGTAGCGCTTCCTTGATTGGCAATCGCTACCTCATGAAGGGTGCCCAAGAAGGTTGGCTCAACGTCTCGGAAATGATGGACATGGACATGCTCAACTCGATGATGGGCAGCATGGACGATGCTCCGGCGTGGTTCATGATTGGTTTGACTCTGCCTTATCTCGACGGCGCCTCTTTCTTGGTGCGTCAGCAAGGCCTGTTCGGTGGCATCATGGGTGTCGCGACCCATGAAGATTTGCACCGAGCGTTTACCGCGCCACCGACATCCAGTGAGCAAATTTTGCACCCAGAGAAGTACTGGGACGAAGAGTCTTTTGATCCTCCCGAAGCGGTGGAGCTCGCCGATGCCTCGGAAGCTTTAGGCGAAGGTTGGATCTTGGCAGATACCGACACCATGGGGGAACTTGGTTGCGCCGTGTTTGGCATGAAGCGCATCCCCTCGCCCTTGCAGGTCTCCGGCGGCTTTAGTGACTGGCGCCACGACCACTCCATGGGGTGGGAGGGCGATCAATACCGTGCCTATGTGCATGAAGATGGCCGCTCGATGATGCATTGGCGCACGCTTTGGGAAAGTGAGAAAGATGCCCAAGAGTTTGCCGATGCCGCCAAAGAACATGCCCAGCCACGCTTGCCCGATCTGCATAAGATCGAGGTGGAAGGCAAGGTGGTCGACCTGTTGTTCGCCTCGGAAGGCGCCAAGCCCCGTCTGCGTCGGCTGAACCAGTAATGCTCCTGTCCTTGTGCTTGGCCACGGCGCCCGCCCTTGGTTTGGCGCCGAGCTTGCCGCCGCAGCAGGGTGCTGTCGCCAGTTCGCAACCCGACGCCACTGCGGTTGGCGCTGCGATTTTGGAGCAAGGCGGCAATGCCATCGATGCCGCGATTGCCGTGCACTTTGCACTTGCGGTGACCTACCCCTATGCCGGGAATCTTGGTGGCGGCGGGTTCTTCCTGGTGCATGATGCTGATGGTCAAGATTGGTTTTTGGATTTTCGCGAGACGGCGCCAGCAGCAGCCACGCCCGATTTATATCTGCGTGAAGATGGCAGCCTAGATGCGCAATCTGCACAACGCGGATGGAAGGCGGCGGGTGTTCCTGGTGCGGTTCCAGGCATGTGGATGGCTCACCAAAAGTGGGGGAAGCTCCCTTGGCGGCAATTGGTCATGCCGGCTTATTCTCTAGCGAAGCAAGGCTTTCGTCTCGATGCGCATGAGATCCGCCGCTTGCGCATGGTGCAGGACATCCTGGCCGAAGAGCCGTTGGCCAGCACCATCTTTCTCGATGCCGATGGCCAGGTATGGCCCATAGGCACGCTGATGCGCCAACCACAGCTTGCAGAAACTTTGTTGCGAATTGCGGAAGAGGGTGAAGCACCGCTGCGTGAAGGCAAGTTGGTCGAGGACCTGGTCGCGGCGAGTCGTGCCGGTGGAGGAATCCTGGCGGCCGAGGATTTCCGCGAGTACCGGGCGCAGTTACGCCCCGTCATGCGCCTTCTGTGGCGCGGTCGCACGATCTTGGCGGCTTCTCCGCCTTCCTCCGGTGGCGTGTTTCTAGGGCAGGCGCTCAGCTCATTGCAGGGCTTTCCCCTGGCCTTGTGGGGCTGGAATCATCCGCGCAGTGTGCAAGTTCTCGGCGAAGCTACCGCGCGCGCTTTTCACGACCGCAACCGCTGGCTGGGAGATCCCGCAAGCATGGAAGTCACGGTCGATTCACTCCTTGACCCGGGATACCTTGCTTCGCGTCGCCGCGGAATGTCTTCGCAGATTTATACCCCGCCATCGCGACTGGGGGAAGCTCCCACTCCTGGGCACGAGTCCGCGCAAACCACCCATTTTTCGGTGACCGATGAACATGGCGCTGCAGTGAGTTGCACCACCACCTTAAATGGCTTGTTTGGCGCCAAAGTCATGGCTCCCGGAGGCTTCTTCCTGAATAACGAGATGGATGATTTCGCTGCGCAGCCTGGGCAAGCGAATCAATATGACTTGGTGCAATCGGCTGCCAACGCGGTGATTGCCGGGCGTCGGCCGCTGTCGTCGATGTGCCCCGTCATTGTTCTCGATGAAGAGGGGCAGGTCGACGCGGTCATCGGTTCGCCTGGCGGTCCAACCATCCTGACCACAGTTCTGCAGGTTTTACTCAACCGCTTCGTTTATGGCATGAGTCCAGAGCGTGCGGTTTCTGCGCCACGGTTCCACCGTCAAGACTTGCCGCCCCATGTGCAATTTGAGCCCAATCGTTTGTCGAGTGCATTGCGCTCGCAGCTTGGGCAGTGGGGGCAGCCGATCGAGCGCCGCAATGTCATCGGCGATGTCAATGCCATCTTCCGCCTACGCAATGGCGATATGAAAGCGGTTGCTGATCCGCGCAGTCACGGCGCAGCGTTGGTGATACCGCGCGCCGGGAGCGAAGTGCTGGCGGATTAGAAGCGGAACTCCACCAAGCCAGGCTCTTGACTGTTCAGGCTCACGGTCTTTTCGCGAGTGGTGCCTTCATACTCCGCGCGTACCGTATAGGTGCCTTCGCGGAAACTGCCGAGTGGCGTGGTGCCATCTTCAGAAGCGAAGAAACTCGAGAACGTGGCGCCGCGTCCTTCGAGGCCATCGACTCGCTTGCCATTGGTGTCAAAGACTTGCATTTTGGCACCGGAAATCGGCTGACCGTTGGCATTGAGTAAGCGCGCACTGAGGCGCACCCCCTTATCCAAGCTGAAGCTCACCTCGGTGGTTTCGCCATAGCCGACGACCACGTTCTCCATGCGCGAAGCCATGTAGCCATCGGCGCTGACGGTCACGGTGTAGGTGCCTGGCTTGAGGCCATTCAAGGTGCCTTCGCCGCCCCAGCCCCAATCTTCTTCTTCGGTAGCACCTTCGGAAGTGTCATTGGGTACGGCGCGAATGCTGAAGCCTCGCTCCATGTCCTTGCCATCGCTAGAGGTGACCAGTGCCTTGATCGCAGACCCAATCGGCAGTTCGAGGTTCTCTAGAGTTAGGTCGTCGTTGCGAATCAAGCTGAACTCGCGGCTATTGACCTTGCCGAGAACGCCACCAGTGGAGTCGTCACGATCGCGGCTGCGCCAGCCACCGGCGTCAACCTCGACGCGGAAGCGACCTTCCGGAATGTTCTCAAATTCGTAGTAGCCATTCTCGTCGGTGGATTCCCATTCACTGCGGTTGCCACCCATGAACATGGCGAACATACCTCCAGATTGATCGAGGAAGATCAGTTGCGCCGTCGCGCCATCAACTGGAACGCCGGTGGCTTCTTCGACCACGCGACCACGAACCCGACCAGTTGGTGTTTCGAGGGTGGCGTCATGCTCGGGGACATCGGGAACTTCGACTTCAATCGAGCCATTCCAGCCGCTGCCTTGGATCATGAAGTTGTAGGTGCCGGGAGCCAAGCTCTTGAACAAAAACTCGCCCTCATCATCGGCGCGGGCGGTGGCCATACGAATGTCGAAGATTCCGCCGGAATCAGCAGCCATGGCAAAGATGGCGGCGTTGGCGATGGGTTCGCCGCTGGCCATAATCCGGCCGGTAAAGCGGGTGCCACCTGCAGAGAGGTCTTCGATGTCAATCGTGACCGTTTCTCCTTCTTGGACGAAGGCTTGGGCCATGCGCGAGCCGCCAAGAATCGACATGAAGTCGGCGCGGTATAGCGCTTCGTCGTCGAGGGCGGCCGTGACCAAGAAGTAACTGCCAGGCTTCACGTGCTCGGCTTTGTAGTTGCCGTCGACATCGGTTGCGGCTTGCCAGAAGTCTTGTGAGTCTGGCGAAACGCCCACTACCATGCGTGCGGGTAGGGGCACTCCGTGGCGGTCGATGACCTGACCTTGAATGGTGCCACCTTGACGGACCTGAATCACGACTTCATCGCGCACTTCGTCGGCCTCGAGCGGGCGACCTTTAATGGCTGTGGGCGAGAAGCCTTCAGCCATGACATGCACCCACTCCATGCCGGGCTTAATGCCCTCCAGGGTGAAGTTGCCATCGAGGTCAGAACGCGCCAGCGCCGTGGTTTCCATGCCCATTTGGAAGTAAGCCGTGAGGCCACTTTCCTTGGAGTCACCGATGGTGACGAGCGCATTGGGTACCGCTTCGCGCGTGCCATAAGCCACCACGCGACCGGACAAAGTGGCGCCGCGTTCCAGGGCCAGAGTGACCTCTTTGGTCTCTTCGCCAGGGTTGACCACGATGTCGTTCTCACGCTCGACAATGAAGCCATCGGCCCGTGCTTCCAAACGCCAAGTGCCTGGTGTGAGGTTCTCGATGAGGAAGGTGCCGTCGCCTTCGTCGTGGAACTGGGTGTTCATCAGCTCCGACATGGTCGGCTGCTCCGGCAGGATGGCGTGCTCATCATCGCGGATGACGCCAACAAAGGCGGTCGATCGTGCCTGCGCTTCCGCAGCATCGCGGCGAGCACGGAAACTGCGCCAGTCGTCGTCATCTTCCCACTCGACGTCGACCTCGGCGTCCGGGTCCATCGCAATCTTGTTTTGCTTGGCGTTCAGCACAAAGAAGGGCATGACGTCACCGGTCGAGGCCATGGTGACTTTGCCACTGATCGAACCTGGCTTAAACAACAGCAGTGCAGCTTCTTTGTCTTCTGGAAGCCCGTTGAGGTTGTAGACGGCATCGGCGTAGCCATCGGCGCTGACGCGCAAACTGGCACCGCGCCATGCCGGCAAGCGGAAACGGCCCGCGCTATCGGTGACCATCCAGGTTTCGTCGGGCAGCAGCTCAGGGAGAACTTCGCTTGCCATCTGCAGGAGCAGTTGCGAACCACTGGGCATGCCGCCGCGCATGCGCGTGAGGTCGTCCGACTCAGAGGGAATGCTCTTCAAAGCAACGCGGACTCCCGCGAGGCCATTGCCTTTCTCGTCAATCACACGACCCTTCAAGTCATACAGGTTCTTGACCACAATCGGCTTGGACATGGCCGATTCGGTACCGGTTACGGCACTAGTGGTGGGAATCGAGCGGCCTTCGCGCCCCTGCGCAAACATGATGACGTTGCGGCGCGGGAGTTCGGGAAAGGCAAAGGAGCCGTCGCTGCCTGACAGGGTGGTGTAAGCAGGAATGTCACGCACAAAGCCCACAATCATGCGCAGGTCCAGCGGAATCGCCACGACCTTGGCATTGCGGATGGCTTCGCCATCTTCGTTTTGCACCACACCACTCAAAGCGCCCACTTCGGTCAATTGCACCGTAGCCTTGCCTGCTCCACCTCCGGGGAAGGGACCCACCGAACGCATGCCCGGGTGGGTTGCGCCATCTAGTGCAATCACCGAAAGCTTCATGCCTGCGGGGACGACGTCGAGTTCAAAGTGGCCAGCGCCATCGGTGAACATGCGCTCAAAGTAGATGTCGCGATTACGGATGGCTTGCGCGGCGTACATGATGTCCGGCGCGAGGAAGACCTCGGCGTTGGCGACGGGTGCGCCGTTTTCATCGATCACGTCACCACTCAAGGATGCGCCTGGAACGGTGTGCAGAAGAACGCCCTCTTCCGTGTCCAAGTCTGAAGGGCTGACTTCTTGCCGACCGCGGGTCAGGTGCAAGGAGCCGCGCGCGACCAAGAAGGTGCCTCGGCCGGGAAGACCCTCGAGCTGGAACTTGCCATTTTCATCGGCCATGGTGGCAGCGATGGGTTCCAATTCAAAGGAAAGTGGGTGGTCGACAATTTCCTGCAGGTCGACTTCGAAATCAAAGAAGGGGTAAGCCGCGCTGTAGGCGCCCACCCACATATTGGGCAGGGGCGCGCCGCGCTCATCGACCACAGTGCCATAGAGACCGAAGCGGCCGAGCCCGACCTTGGTCATGCGGTGGTCATAAGGTTCTTCCTCTTCTACCGGGCCCACACGTGTGGGGCCTTCCTGGTCGAAGGTGGCAGCCTCTGGTCCGTCATCGCCCTGAGCGATGGTAATGGGGTCGGTGTCTTTCTTCTCTGACCCGTCTTGGGACAGAATGAAGAGGACCACGCCGACGAGGGCAAGGAGAAGGACGAGGGGGAGTGCGCGTTTCATGGCTTTAGGGTGGAGTGAGGGCAATCTCCTACCTGAGGCGGGGCCTCATGCTATCGGTTACGCACAAAAAGCACCGCTGGAGGCAGATTTCTTGCCCAAACAGCACCAGAAGGGTGATTTTCAGACTTCCAGGACCGGAAGGCTGGCCTGTGCCTTGGTGCTGGCCTGGGCCGCAACTGCTTGTGCGATTTCCAAGAAGGCTTGCGCGACCGGGCTCGAGGGATCCTCGATCACAATCGGCTTGCCACCGTCGCCGCCGACACGCACGGCGCTATCGAGCGGAATGCGCCCGAGGAAGGGAATGTCGAAGGTCTTGGCAATCGTTTCCCCGCCGCCTTCGCCAAAGATCTCACCGCTCATGTTTTCGATGACGCCAAGGACGGGCGCTTTGACTTGCTGCGCCATACCGATGGCGCGGCGGACGTCGGTCTGCGAAACCTCTTGCGGCATCGTGACCACGACCATGCCGGTGAGGGGCACCAGTTGCGAAAGGGACAATTGGGCATCGCCGGTACCTGGGGGCATGTCCACAATCAGGTAATCCAACTCACCCCACTCAACATCGTGCAGGAACTGCTCGAGCGCGCGGTGGAGCATGGGGCCGCGCCACATCACGGGCTGGCCATCTTCAATCAGATAACCGACCGACATGGTCTTGATGCCATAGGCGGCCACCGGAAAAATCTTTTTACCGCGGCCTTCGGGTTTGCGGTCGATGCCCATCATGACCGGAACATTTGGGCCATACACATCGGCATCGAGAATGCCGACTTTGGCGCCGGTGCTGGCTAGCGCAGCTGCCAAGTTCACGGCACAAGTGGATTTGCCGACACCCCCCTTGCCTGAGGTCACCGCAATCACTTGGCGTACATCGCCACCGAGTTGGTTGCCGGTGGGCAGTGCATGACGCACCTGCGCGGTCATTTCAATGTTGACCGTTTCGACTTCCTCGACCGTGAGCGCCGCTTGCCGCGCCTGCTCCTTGAGCAAATCCTTCACCGGGCAGGCCGGCGTGGTGAGTTCCAACTCGAACTTAGCCAGGCCATCGCAATAGGCCAGATTCTTGATGAAGCCTAGGCTCACGATGTCCTGATGCAAATCGGGATCTTGAACGGCCTTGAGGGCCTCGAGAATGCGCTCCTTGGTGGTAGTCATGTCAGCTGGTCTCCTTCCGCATCTGTAGGATACGGGGCGATGGAGGGGCAAGAGGATACGCGAAAAACGGCCGTCGTGCTGCTTTCCGGCGGTTTGGATTCCGCCACGGTGGCGGCGTGGCTGCAACACCAGGGCTACCGGGTGGTCGCGCTCACGGTGGACTATGGCCAGCGCCATCGTGTCGAGCTTCAGGCCGCGAACAAAGTGGTGCAGGCTTTGGCCCTAGAGGAGCATTTGCTGATGCCCTTGGACCTGCGGGCGATTGGCGGTTCGGCCCTGACTAGCGCCCTAGAGGTGCCTAAGGCCGGCCAGGCAAGTGCGCCAGTCGCCGCGGACATTCCCGTGACCTATGTTCCGGCGCGCAACACCATTTTTCTGAGCCTAGCGCTGGCTTTGGCCGAAGCGCGCGGGGCGCATGACCTCGGGATTGGTGTGAATGCCCTCGATTACTCCGGCTACCCGGATTGCCGGCCGGATTTCGTCGCCAAGTTTGGGGAGCTGGCCAACTTGGCCACCCGCGAAGGCGTGGAAGGTCGACCCTTCCAGCTGCACACACCATTGCTCGAGCTGAGCAAGGAAGACATCTTGCAGCTGGCGTTCGATCTCGGCGTCCCGGTCGACGACACCCTGAGTTGTTACGACCCCACCGAGCTGGCTGAGCCTTGCGGCTTATGCGATGCCTGCCGCCTGCGTCTTGCCGCCGAAGCGAGTTGGTCCGCCGCGCATCCTGCCGCAGCCATTGAGTTGCAGCGTGGCGTGGAACCCACCTTGGTGTGGCCGCCGCGCCATCGCAATCTGCGCGCGGGGGAGCCCTTCGCCAAGGCACGTTATGACGAAGTCGATTTTCTCCATGACACTCTTCACTACGCGATTCGCCTCGGCGGCAAAGTGGTCGGTTGTGCCACCCTCCTGCGCGAATCCCGCGAAGCCGATTCTTCCGGACCTTATGCTGGTGGTCCCGCGCATGGCATCCGATTACGCGGTATGGCCGTCGACCCGCAATACCGAGGGTTAGGGCTTGGGCGTCAACTAATGGAGGCTTGCCAAGCGGAAGCGACACGGCAGCAAACCGGCCTTTGGTGCAATGCCCGCGTCGGCGCGATTCCGCACTACATGGCCTGTGGGTACCAGCGAGTCGGGGAAGAGTTCGACATGCCCGGTATCGGTGCGCACTACGTGCTGGAATGGCGGCCCACCTAAACTAGAGCCATGACCGAACCCACGAATCCGCAAGAACGCCCGGTGCCGGCGGCCACTTTAGAAGCCGTGGCGCGCTTGATTCAGGTTGTCGATACCTTGCGTTCTCCCGGCGGTTGCCCATGGGATCAAAAGCAAACGGTAGAGAGTCTGACCCCGCACCTGGTTGAAGAGTGTCACGAGATGGCCGATGCCGTCGCGCGCAAAGATGCCGTAGAGACCTGTGAGGAATTGGGTGACCTGATGATGGGCATTCTGATGGTGGCCCGCGTCGCCGAGGAAGACCGCGGCTTTGGTCTGCAAGATGTCGCCGAGGCCATCACCGCCAAGCTCATTCGTCGCCACCCGCATGTGTATGGCGAAACCGTGGTTGAAGGTAGCGGCGAAGTGCTGCGCAACTGGGAGCAAATCAAAAAGCAAGAGAAGCAGGACAAGGGCTCCGATGAGTCCACGCTTTCCGGCGTACCGCGTTCGATGCCCGCACTGCTACGCGCTTACCGGGTAGGGGAAAAGGCCAGTAATGCCGGCTTTGATTGGCCCGATTTGCACGGCCCGAGTGCCAAGGTGGAAGAGGAGTGGAACGAGTTTCAAGAGGCCATCTCGAGCGACGACAAGCAACGCGCCAGTGAAGAGCTAGGAGATCTGCTTTTTGCCGTGGTCAATGTCGCGCGCAAGCTCAAAATTGAGCCCGAGCTGGCCTTACGTGGCACGATTGAACGATTTTCCGCCCGATTCCGTCATGTCGAGCAAAAGCTCGAGAAACCTTTGGCTGAGGCCACCCTGGAGGAGATGGATGCGCTCTGGGAGGAAGCGAAAAGCTTCGACGGAAAAGCTTGACCATTCGCGGCGGAGGCTCGTATACTTCGCCGCTCAACAGCGGGGATGTGGCGCAATTGGTTAGCGTACCAGACTGTCGATCTGGAAGTTGCGGGTTCGAGTCCCGTCATCCTCGCCACCTAATCAACAAGGAGGCACTTCTCTCGGGAAGTGCCTCCTTGCTTTTTGCCCCAAGGGGCGATTGGGCCTAAGCCGCTACCAAGGCTTCTTCATCGACTGGGCAGGAAGGTTGATCTCGATAGGCTTGTCCTGGGTGCCACTCCACACGAACTTTTCGTAGTGGCGATACTTGCCGGTTTCGGCGTTGAACTCGAGGCGGTAGGTGCCAGGCTTGCGATTAAAAGAAACTTCACCGAGGTCATCTGCACGCTCGGTGGTGCCGACATTGCCGCTGCCGCCGCCACGAGTTGCCATTTTCCCATCGACTACAGGCGCATCTTCGTCGAGCTTCATGGTGCACACCGCGTTTTTGGCGCGGTCTCCATTGGGTAAACGCACGATGAATTTGGCTTGTGGCGTAATCGTTGCGCGGACGGTGAACTCGTGAGTCTTTCCGCCAATCATTTCACCAGCCTCGGTAATGAAGGGGGCAAAGCCCGGGCCGGTCACGAGAAGGTACTTCATGTCCTTCTTCTCTTCAGGAGTGTGATTGATGGTGGCGATGGCCGTGCCATGCCGGGGGGTCTTGTACTCCCACATTACGTCGCGGCGGGCCGGGGAGCGCATGAACAATGGCTCTGGAACGTTGCGCAGCAGCATGCAACGCGCGCCACCGATGGGGTTGCCGCTAGCACTCGAGACAATCTTGGCTACGTATACGGTTTGGTTGGCATTGGGAATCGGCGGCTTCGGTGCCGGCGGAATCTTGCCTGTGGTCTCGGCAGGCCCGGTGCCGGAAACGGTGGAAGCGAGGGGCGCTTTTTTGGTGGTTTTACCACCGCAAGAGGGCAGGGCCACGAAGGCGGCCAGGATTAGGAAGGAGAGGCTTCTCGGGATCATGCGTCTGGGGCGAGTTCGAGGGTTTCGGCGGCGCGTACCGCGTCGCGGGTGAGCGTATCAAGGTCGAGCACCGCTTCGGCGGCGAGTGCTTCGTGCAGTTGGCCGTAGATGACCGGTTTATCTGGCTGAAACACAGTACAACAATCCGGCGCAGGCAGGGTAGAGAGATTGTAAGTGCCGATTTCACGGGCTTTGGCGATGACCTCGGTCTTGTCCATGCCAATCAAAGGACGCAGTACCGGGTAACGGCTGGCTTCTTCAATTACGGTCATGTTGTGAATGGTCTGGCTCGCGACCTGGCCGAGGCTCTCGCCGGTGATGAGGGCGCGGCAGTGGCGGCGGTTGGCCATCATGCTCGACATGCGCTGCATGGCGCGGCGATACAGCACCGTGCGGTAAGGCTCTGGGCAGTGGTCGCGAATGGCTTCTTGCATGGCCGCGAAGGGCACGACATGCAGCTTGGTGATGGGTTGCCATGCCGCCAAACTCTCGGCGAGGCGGATGACCTTTTCGCGTGATTGCGGCCCGATATGCGGGAAAGAATAGAAGGAGATGAACTCCATGCGCATGCCGCGCTTCATGCACATCCAGGCCGCAACGGGGGAGTCGATGCCACCGGAGAGCAAACACATGCCGCGGCCGATGCTGCCGACGGGAAGGCCAGCGGGGCCGGGGAGCCGGCGCAGGAAGAGCAGAAGCTGATCTTCGCGGATGTCGACCTCGAGATTGAGTTCGGCGTGTTTGAGGTTGACCTCGAGCCGGTCTTGGGTGGGCATCACGGCCTCGGCCAAGGCGAGGACCAGCTCCTGAGAGCGCATCGGGAAGCGCTTATTCGGGCGGTTCACGGTGATGCGGAAAGGCACCTTGTGGGTGCCGGGGAAATCTAGCGCTAGGGTTTCGGCGACCAGTTCGGGGGCGCGGGCAAACAGGACCTCGAGGTCGAGGGGGAGGACCTCGGCTGCGGAGACGCTAATGACGCCGAAGACTTTGGCGGCGCGAGCCAGGTACGGGCTCAAGTCGATTTCCGCTTCGACCAGAATCCTTCCGCGCAAACGCCGCGTGCGCAGCCCAGGTAGGGGGCCCAAGGCGGTCTTGAGGTTCTGGCACAGGATGCGCTCGAACAAGGGCCGGTTGCCTCCCTTGAGGCCGATTTCGCCGTAGCGAATCAGCAGGACCGGGGGACGGGCAGAAATTGGGGCAGACATGACATTTGGCGCCGGGGACTAGCGCGCATGGGCGGCGAGCATTCTAGAATGGTGGCTTGTGGGCGTTTAGCTCAGTTGGCTAGAGCACCTCGTTTACACCGAGGGGGTCGGGGGTTCGAGCCCCTCAACGCCCACCACCCACGCCTCGCCCACTAGCAGCCCCCCCGGTATGGGCTTATTCCCAAAGTTTCGCGTTTATTCTCGAAGCCGAGCGAAGAGATTCCCTGGACTCACCCGGAATCTGCGCCAAAATAGGTAGATGAGCGCACTCTTCGCCACCGTCGGGTTACTCCTGGCACAATTCGGACAGGGCTTTGGCCCCGGTCCAGAGGCGGAAGCCAAGATTCAGTCTGCGAGCTTCGCCCAGGCTGAGGCTGCTCAGGGGGAAACGGTCCAGCTCGACTTCACGCTGGAAATCACTGAGGATTGGCATATTTACCATCCGGACCAAAATCCCAATGATGGGATTCCGGTCAGCGTGACGGTCGTGGGTGAAGGCTTCTCCATCGCTGGAGATTTGATTTCCCTGCAAGAGCCAGAGCCGCACACGCTCGAAGTCGGCGATTGGAAAGCAGAATACTTGTGGCTTTCCGACGAGCCGGCGTTTCAAGTTCCTGTTCTTGTGGGGGCCGCGGTTGGTGAACACGAAGTGGAAGTGGTGGTCAACTATCAGGTCTGCAATGACTCGACTTGCCTCAACGCCACCAATGTTTCCACCAAGGTTTCTCTCACCGTTACTCAAGGAACTTTGCCGGTGGCGGGCGCTGATCAGGCGGAAGGCGAAGCGGGCTTAGAACACCAAGATTTAGAACGACCCGACTTCCCGAATTCGCAGGTCGAGGTCGACCTTGCGATTGAAGGCGAGATGGAGGTCGGCCAAGTTGTCGATGTCGTGGTCACCATGAAGGTCGACAAGGGGTGGCATGTTTACCACCCTGATCAAGACCCGAATGATGGGGTTCCAGTGCACCTTGCCTTTGCAGCCGAGGACTTTACTTTGGTCGAGGCACTCACAACCAATTCCGGACCGAAGGAAGTGGTGGAACGGATTGGTAATGCCAAGGCACTCTACCTATGGCTTGAGGGTGATTTGGAATTCCGCGGCAAAGTTCGCGTCGAGAGTAATGATCCTCAAGGCCACCCAATGCTTTTGCGGTGGCAGACTTGTAATGAAGACACGTGCCTCATTCCTGCTCAGAAAACCTTCTTAATCGGAGGAATGAACGGTTTAGGGGGGCTCCCTGAAAATTTCTGGGAGTTCATCATGTTGGCAATTTCCGCTGGCCTGTTGACTTTGTTGACGCCCTGCGTGTTCCCCATGATCCCCGTCACGATTAGTTACTTCACAAAGCGTGCGGAGTCAGGGAAAGGGACCCCCGTCGGTAATGCATTGGCTTATTCAGGCGGCATTATTTTTACTTTCGCTGGTCTTGGCGTAGGTGCCGCGGTGCTGATTGGACCAACAGCGGCGAACGCGCTTGGTTCTAACCCATGGGTGAACTTCGCCATTGGACTCTTATTCGTGTTCATGGCAATCTCGTTGTTGGGCTTCTACGAGATTCAGCCTCCACAATTCCTGAACCGTTTTGCCTCCAAAGCTCAGGCAGAAGGACAGAAGAAGGGGGGGTACTTACCAGTTGTTTTGATGGCCATTGCCTTCACCATCACGGCATTTACCTGCACGGTGGGTTTCGTCGGGTTCGTTTTCGCGGCGGGTCTTAACCTAGGCGTTGAATTTTTGATTGGCGGAATGTTGGTTTATGGCGCTGTGTTCGCGCTGCCCTTCTTCTTCCTGGCCCTTTTCCCGTCCAAGCTCCAAAGCTTGCCCAACGCAGGTGGCTGGATGAACACGGTGAAGGTCTGCGCCGGCTTCGTCGAGCTTGCCGCGGCAGTCAAGTTCTTCTCCAACAGCGATTTGCAGTGGGAATGGGAGATTCTGACCTGGCCTGTGTTCCTCGGCCTGTGGGTGCTGATTGCGCTGGTTTGGGCCGCGTACATGTTTGGCCTGTTTCGTTTGCCACACGACTATGAGAAGCCCAAGCCGGGTAAGGCCCGCCTTGGTTTCGCGGTGGTGTTGACTCTGCTTGGCCTGTGGATGGTTCCCGGTGTACTGGATCGCGGCCGTGACATGAAGGGCCTTGTCGCCTATCTGCCACCGGCTCACTATGGCTTCCACCACCTCAATGAAGAAACTGGACTCATCTTGGGGCCGGCGGATTTGGAGTGGTATGAGAACTACGACCGCGCCTTTGAAGAAGCGAAGAAGGCAGGCTTGCCATTGTTCATGGACTTCACTGGCGTCACTTGTGTCAACTGCCGTTTGATGGAAAACGGAGTCTTCCCCGACCCGGAAGTACGTTCGCGGTTGGGACAGTTCACCCGCGTCGAGCTTTGGGTGGACAAGGTTCCGGAATACGCACAGATGGAAGTCGAGCGCTTTCAGACGGCATCGCAACCCTTTTATGTGTTGTTAGATCCACGCACGGATACGGTTCTTGCCACCTTCCCGGGTTATGATCCAAACCCTGAAAACTTTGCCGTCTTCTTGCAGAAGGGGCTCGACGCCTACGCTAGTCGAACTCTCTAGACGCCCGCAAAACCTAGGACTCAAGCCCAAATGGAAGCATTCCCACAATTGTCCCTTCGTTCCGGGGATGGTTGTGGAAACCGTTTCCTGTTGGTGCAGTCGGCGGAGTTAAGCCAAATCGAGGAAAGCGCCGAGCACCTTGCTCAACGAGTTTGTGGCCAGCACTATGACGGGCTCTTAGTTCTTGGACCGGCTCATGCTCAAGCGCAAGAGATTCGCATCGTCAATCGTGATGGCAGCGATGGCGGCTGTTGCTTGAACGGATGTCGCGTTGCGGCAGCTCATCATGGCGGCAGGCGCGGCAAGTTGCGTATGGCCGGGCATGACATCGCATGGCGACAAGTGGCCGATGGCATCGAACTGGCCTTGCCCCTGAGCTTGGGTGAGATTGCGGTGACTCCCATCCCTCTGCCTGGGAAGAAGAATCCAGCGGAGAGCGTCACCGTACACGGAGTGAACTATTGGAATCCTCATGTGGTGGTCGATGTGCCTTCCGCGCGCCTGCTGATGGATTGCACCGACTCCTTTGCCGCCTTCCCCTTGGCCGACTTGGCGCAACGCCTGCGCCAGGAGCGCCAGCACTTTCCCCAAGGTGTCAACGTCGGCCTGATGGAGCGCAGCGTAGAGGGCGCGAGTGGCTATCGACTGCGTGTCGATGAGCGGGGTGTGGGAGAGACGGCTGCCTGCGGTAGCGGAGCCTTGGCTGCCTCTGCCGTGCTCTGGAAGGAAGGGGAGGAGGGGCGATTGCTGTGGAAAATGGGCGGTGGTCACCTGCTCCTGGAGCGTGATTCCGATGGCAAAATCCACCTCAGCGGGAGGGCGCAAGTCACCGCTCCCATGGCTCTTGCCGGTCTTCTTCGGGGCGCTCCTAAATAGCTTGAATATAGTGACTTAGGGAGGCTAGCCTGGGCAGTTTAGAGTAGCCCTGAGGCCGCCGCGATGGTGAAATATGGCCCGCCTCAAATGAGGCCCCCTGACCCGCACATGGCCGATCCAGAAGTCCCCGTACTTACGCACATCCCCGACGCGTTGATTGAACAGGAAATGCGTGAGAGTTATCTCACCTATGCCCTGTCCGTGATTCACGACCGTGCACTTCCCGACGTCCGCGATGGCCTAAAGCCATCCCAACGACGCATTTTGGTCGCGATGAACGACCTCAACCTTCGCGCCAATGCGAAGTACCGTAAGTGCGCCAAGATTGCTGGTGATACTTCTGGTAACTACCACCCACACGGTGAGTCGGTGATCTACCCGACCTTGGTGCGGATGGCACAGCCCTTCCGTCTGCGCCATTGTTTGGTCGACGGTCAGGGCAACTTTGGCTCGATCGACGGCGACCCACCCGCAGCCATGCGTTACACCGAAGCGCGCATGGCCGGTCCTGCAGAGGAAATGCTGCTTGACCTCGACAAGGACACTGCGGATCGTAAGACCAACTACGACGAGACGCGCACCGAGCCTGTGGTCTTGCCGGGCAAGTTCCCGAACCTCTTGGTCAATGGTTCCGAAGGCATCGCCGTGGGTATGTCCACCGCTTTACCTCCGCACAACCTGCAAGAGGTCATTCATGCCATTCGTGCCTTGCTGGATAAGCCAGAGATCACTGGCCACGAATTGCTCGAGATCGTCACCGGTCCAGACTTTCCCACCGGCGGCACCATCTGTGGCAAGTCCGGCATCATCGAGGCTTACCTGACTGGTCGTGGCAAAATCACCCTGCGCGGTAAACTGCACTTCGAAGAAGGCGAGGGCCGCCAGAAAAATGCGCTAATCGTCACCGAGATTCCTTACGAACGCGAGAAGTCCGCGATCATCGAGAAGATTGCCGATGAGGTTAAGGGTGAGCGCATCGATGGCATCTATGACATTCGCGATGAATCCGACCGCAATGGCATGCGCGTCGTCATCGAGCTCAAGAAAGATGCCGACTACGTGGTGGTGGAGAACTTGCTCTACAAGTACACCCCGCTGCAGACGACTTATGCGATTCGCAATACGGCGCTGATCGAGGGCCAGCCGCGTACGCTCACGCTGAAGGAGCTGCTGCAAGCCTATCGAGACCACCGCTTCGACGTCATCCGCCGCCGCACTCGGTTCTTGCTGAACAAGGCGGAAGCACGTTTGCACATACTCGAAGGCCTCATGATCGCCATCCAAGCGATTGATGAGGTTGTCGAGATCATTAAGACTTCCGACGACACCCAGGTCGCGCGCCAGCGCTTGGAAGAGACCTTCGCGCTTTCTCCCATCCAATCGCAAGCGATTGTGGACATGCGCCTGGGCCGCTTGACCGGCCTCGAGGTGGTCAAGCTGCAGAAGGAAATCGACGGCCTTAAGGTCGACATTGCCTGGTTCCGCCGCATCCTTGCCGAAGATGAACTGGTCTTCAACCTGATCCGTGAAGATCTCGATGAACTCGAGAAGAAATACGCCGAACCGCGCCGCACCATGATTGGCGAAGGTGTAGATGACTTCCTCACCGAGGATCTCATCACCGAAGAGACCATGGTCGTGACCGTAAGCCGTGAAGGCTATGTCAAGCGCACCTCGGTCGACACTTACCGCGCACAATCTCGCGGTGGTCGTGGTATTACCGGCAGCAAATCCAAAGACGGCGATGTCCTCTCGCACCTCTTTGTCTGCTCGACCCACGATTTCCTGTTGGTGATTACCGATCGCGGCCGTCTATTCTGGCTCAAGGTATATCTCCTGCCTGAGCAAGACCGCACCGCCAAGGGGCGTTCGATTCGCAACCTCATCGACGGCATCCAGCCGGAAGAAGAGATTCGGTCGATTCTCGCCACGCGCACCTTCGACGAAAGCGATTACCTCCTGTTCGCCACTGCCAAGGGCAAGGTGAAGAAGACCGAGCTCAAGGCGTATTCGCGTCCACGCTCGGCTGGCATCATCGCGACCAAGCTCGAAGAGGGCGACAAGCTGATTGGAACCCGCCTGGTTTCCACGGGCGACGAGGTCATGCTTGTCACCGCCGGCGGACAGGTCGTGCGCTTCAAAGAACAAGATGCCCGCGCCATGGGTCGTAACGCCGCTGGTGTGAAGGGTGCCGCTTTGCGTGCCGATGACAAGGTCGTCGACCTGGTCGCTGGCCACGAAGACGAATACCTCTTGCTCGCTTGTGAGAACGGTTATGGCAAGCGCACCCAAATCGGTGAGTTCCGCCTGACCAAGCGTGGCTCGCAGGGTGTTGTTGGCATCAAGACCAATGAGCGCAATGGCCGCGTGGTCAATGCGCGCAACGCCAGTCGCTGCGAGGACGTTCTGTTCTCGACCACCGGCGGCATGGTCGTGCGCACCAAGGTTGAGGAAATCTCCATCCAAGGTCGTGCCACCCAAGGCGTCCGCCTCGTCAACCTCAAAGACGGCGATCGTCTCACCAGCTTGGCTGCGATTCCGCCCGAGGATGAAACCGCTGAAGAGGAATCCTGATGATCGAAAAGCTTTCTCAAGAGATTAAGCAGGCCATGCGCGACAAGGCCAAGGAGCGCCTGCAAATGTTGCGCTCGATGATGAACGACCTCAAGAACGCGGGCATTCAGAAGAAGGGCGATCAGGGCCTCACCGCAGAGGTGGCTTCGCCCGCTGAATACCTCGAGGAAGCCGAAATGATTAAGGTCCTTCAGGCTGCGGCGAAGCGTCGGCGTGAATCCGCCGAGTTGTTTCGCGATGGCGACCGCATCGAGCTTGCGCAAAAGGAAGAGGCGGAAATCCTCATCCTGGAAGAGTTTTTGCCTGCCGCTCTGTCCGAAGATGACCTAAAGGGATTGGTCGCAGAGGCGATTGCCGAAGTAGGCGCAGGCAGCATGGCGGACATGGGCAAGGTGATGAAAGCCTTGCAGCCTAAAGTTGCTGGTCGCGCCGATGGGCGCACTTTGTCCGCTGCTGTGAAAGAGGCCTTGTCATGAACTCTGCAACTTCGCCACAACAACCTGCCCGAAAGCCGATGAGTAAGGTCAAAATCGGTGTGCTGATTCTCGGCTACGCCTGTGTGGTCGTAGGCATGGCTTTTCTCTCGATTGAGAAGGCCATCAACACCACCCAAGAGATGGGTCGTTACCAAATCGAAGAAACGCGCATCTTCCAGGGCGAGCAGAAGGCACGGGAACTCGAAGAGTTCATGCAGGAGCGCACCGGCCAGATCACCGAGCCCGCCATTGCGCCTGAGACTGGCGAAGCGGAACAGCAGTAAGCTCGAGGCATGTCACGTCTGGCGCTCGACGTCCGCTCGCTAGCGCAGCCTTTTTCTTCCTTTGCGCGTGTCGTTCGCCTGATTCAGGCTGGCGCAGAAGCGGTGGACCTTGAGCTCGAACTTTGGGATGGCGGCAGCTGTTCCAGCGAAGTGCTGTGGACCCCACACGCAGAGCTCCCACCGGTGAGCAACCAGCCAAAGCTGATCATCACCGTGCATGACATTAATCCCCTGTTGGGGGATGGACGCGGGTTATTGGCACGGCTTCGCCATGCCGGTCGTTACCGACGCAAGGTGCGCAAAATTTCGCAGCAAGCTTGGTGCATCAACACTGGCTCGCGCGATGCCGCCATGCGCTTGCAGCAAGCCTTTCCGGCGCTGTCGAATCCGGTGGTGACACCCTGGTTTGCCGCAGAGTGTTATCAGCCCCGAGGCACCACCGGCGTGGTGGACGTTGAGGATTGCCAGCAGCTCCAGGAACTCGATCTTGAGCCGGGATACTTGCTCTATTTAGGAGCCCTGCGTCCGCATAAGAACTGGCACTTAGCGTTGGAGTCTTATGCGGCACTCACTCCAAGTCTGCGCAGCCGTCACCCCTTGGTGATGGTCGGCCGCCGCCATCGCGCAGCGGTCGAAGCCGACCGACTCGCTTCCACTCTCGGCATTGCACATGAGGTGGAGTGGCGCGAAAGCCTTCCCGAGGAGGCGCTGCCAGCTGTGTACCGCCAGGCCGCGCTGTTTCTGTTTCCGTCTCTGGCCGAGGGATTTGGCTTGCCACCGCTCGAAGCGCAAGCTTGTGGAGTGCCGGTACTAGCTGCGCGGGCGACTTCATTGCCAGAAGTCCTAGGCGACGGCGCATTAATGCTGAATCCGCATGACCCAAGTGTTTGGACCTCGGCGATGGCTCATATCTTGACCGCTCCAGAAGCCGCTCAAGAGTGGTCACAAAAAGGCCTCGCCAATGCGTCGCGCTATTCCGCGAAACGCCTTGGCGAGGCTATTTTGGACATGCTTCCTTAGGGGACCCATGATGGGGGCACAGGCCATGTTTGCGGGTCGGGATTAGGAATGGGCTAAGTTCCTCTGAGGAATCGGTAAAGCGGAATCGCACGCGCAATTCCACCTCGCGGCGGGTCATAATCTGGACATGGTCGAATCAGCCAGCGCAGGCGAGCCCGCGAGCGAAAGAGCTCCGGGGCAGCATGCTGTGCGCGGCGCGGCATTGACCGCAATATGGACCTTGGGCTCGCGCCTCCTTGGCTTCGTGCGCGACGCCATGCTTGCGGCGACCTTCGGAATGTCCCCGTTATTGGGCGCCTTCACCCTGGCATGGGTAGTGCCCAATCTGTTTCGCCGGCTGTTTGGAGAGGGAGCTGTTTCCGCGGCAGTGCAGCCGGCTCTTGCCCGCGCCGAGGCCGAGGAAGGCCACGAGGTCGCCGGCCAACTTTATGCCAGATTCCAGGGCCTACTCCTTGTCGTTTTGGGTGGCCTGCTCGTGGTGAGTGAAGTTTTAGTTTGGATTTGGCGCTCTAGCCTGCCCGTCGACGCTGCCTACGAAGACCTGCGCCGCGTTCTCCTATTCAGCCTTCTTCTTCTGCCCTATCTACTGCCGATTTGCCTGTGCGCCTTGGCCGGTGCCCCGCAAAACCTGAGTGGACGATTCCTTCTGCCAGCATTGGCGCCTGCCATGCTCAACTTGGTGTGGATTGTCGCGCTGTTCTTAGCGCCACAAATGAGTGACCACCTGGAAGAGGCCACGGTCGCTCTTGCCATCGCCGTGGTTTTGGGCGGCTGTTTGCAATGGGCGATGCAAATCCCTGGCGTGCGCGCCTCGGGTTGGCCGCTGCGTCCCGAGTTTGATTGGAAGGATCCGCGATTACGCGCAGCCGTCAAAGCCTTTTTGCCGGCACTGTTGGGATTGGCTGCGGTGCAAATCAATGTCGCGATTGACCAAGTGCTGGTGCGCAGTTTAGTGGGCGATGAAGCCAACACCTTTACCTACCTTGCGAATCGTTTGTTGCACCTGCCCTTGGCCTTGATTGGTATCGCGGCCATGACCGGTGCCATGCCCTTGTTTTCGCGTTTGGCAGCTGCGCGTGATACCAAAGGCATGCAACAAGCACTTAAGCGAGCTTCGGAAAGTACCTTGTTGCTGACCGCAGCAGCCGGCGGAGGATTGGCTGTGGTTTCTCTGCCGACGGTACGCTTCCTGTTTGAGCATGGCCAAGTCACGGCGGAAGAATCGCCCTTGATTGCTTCAACCCTCTGCGCCTACCTGTGGGTCTTGCCGGTGGCAGCCTTGGGCGGGCTGCTGACCCGAGCGCACCAAAGCCTTGGTTCTTATCGCCTTCCCGCCTTTGCCGCGCTTGCCGCCGTTCCCGTCAACCTCACACTCAATATCGTGTTGCTTCCGCGCTACGGGGTGCCCGCCGCCGGTTGGGCCACGGCCATCTCTCTTGCCGTGCAATTGTCCCTGTTGGCAGCCTTCCTGCCGCGCTGGTCTTTGCGCTGGCCGGTGGCATTTCGCGCGCTTCCGAGCTTGCTGGCGCCAGGAATCACCGCCACAGCGGTGGCTTGGTGTTGGCTGCGCTTCGTGCCCACGCCGTGGCTCTTCACAGATCTCGCCGGTTCGATTGGCTTTGCTGTGCTCGCCGCACTTGGCGTGAGTTGGCAATGCCGACGTCAAGATGTGCGCGAACTCTGGCAAGCGCTCCAGCGTCACAAAGTTCGCGCCAAAGTCTAAGCCGGTTTCAAATCTTGTCCTTGCAAGGGTAGGCGGCGAATGCGTTTGCCCGTCGCGGCAAAAATGGCATTGCACAAAGCGGGCGCGAATGGGGGAACTCCCGTTTCGCCAACGCCACTTGGCGGTGCCTCACTCGGTACCAGGTGCACATGGATTTGCGCCGGCGTCTCCATGTTGCGCGCAATCCGGTAGGTATCGAAATTGCCTTCCACGATGCGCCCTTCTTGCGCGGAAATCGCGCCAGACCGTGCCAAGCTGGTGCCAAACACCACCGCGCCTTCCATTTGGGCGCGAACTCGGTCGGGGTGAATGAGCAAACCGCAATCGGCAACGACATCAACCCGAGGAATCTTTAGGGCGCCCGAAGAGGAAATCTCTACCTCGACAATATTCGCAACATAACCGAGGAAACTTCTGTGCGCGGCAATTCCAAGCCCACGCCAAGGGTTGGAGCTGCCTTGTAACTCCTGACGCCGGCGGGACCAATCGCCTCGTTTGCCGACCTCGCGCAGGACGTCGGCGAGTCGGCCCGTATCCACCGGGTACTGGTCCAGCGGGGAACCGTAGTTGCCATAGCCAGCGCCCAATTCATCGATTCCAAGGTGCCGCCCTTCGCCAATCAGCCGCAGCAAGTATTCCTGAGGATCGGCTTCATTGGCCGCGGCAAGTTCATCGGCAAAACTACTCACCCCAAAGGCGTGAAAGACATTGCATACCGAACGCAGCCAACCAATGCGCACATGCGGAGTGGAGGGGCCATTCTCGACGCTCAAGTTCGGCACGTCGAAGGGCATGTCGGTAAAGCCCAGGCCAAGCTCGCCGTCACTGCCGTCGCGCGCCGCAGGGTTAAAGGTAAAGCCAATCGGAGTAAAGGCGCTTCGTTGCCGCCAAGCAGTGGGTAGGCCATCTTCGCCGAGACTGGCCGCGAAGCTCATAGCTGAAGCCGCGTGGTAGTAGCCATGGCGGATGTCATCTTCTCGGGTCCACAAAACCTGCACGGGCTTGCCGGTTTCTTGCGCCAGAAGTGCAGCCTCCACGCCGTAGTCCGGCTTGGATTTGCGACCAAATCCGCCGCCGAGCAAGGTGACATGAACCGTCACTTGTTGTGGTGTCAAGTTCAGTGCACCAGCAATCGCTTGTTGTGCAGATTGTGGCGCTTGCGTGGGCATCCAGACTTCGACACCATCTTCGGTCATGCGTGCCGTGGCGCAGGGAGTCTCCATTGGTGCATGCGCAAGGTGGGGGGCTTCATAGTTCGCTTGCAGATGCTCCCCATCTTCTTTCAGTAAGGATTCGGCATCGCCTTTGCGCCGCACTTTGCGTCCTGGCTTTGCGACATTGGCGCGCAGTTCTTCCTGCTGCTTCTCACTATCGAACACCGCGTGCTCACCATCTTCCCAAGTGCATGCCAAGGCTTCACGCCCGCGCATGGCGGACCAGGTGTCCTTGGCCAGCACGGCAATGCCACCTAAAGCTTGGTACATGAATGGTGCGCTTGGCGTAGGCATGGCCACCACCTGCTTGACTCCCGAAACCTTGAGCGCGGCGCTTTCTTGCCACTCCAAGGGTTTTCCCCCAAGGACTGGAGGTCGGGCAATCACCGCGACCAACATGTCCGGCAATCGAATATCCAAACCAAACTGAGCGCGGCCATGCAGGATGGCATCCATGTCGCGAATCGGAATATCTTTGCCGACGTAGCGCCTTGCACTTGCAGGCTTGAGCTGAAGGCTATCTGCTTCCGGAGGCGCTTGCGTGGCGGCAACTGCAGCGAGCTCTCCGTAAGCCAAGCGCTTGCCGGTAGGTTTGTGCACCACTTCGTGTTTCTCGGCGTGGCAGCTATCTGCGGCGACTTGCCACCTCTCGGCTGCAGCAGTGACCAGCATGGTGCGGGCCAAGGCTCCGGCCTCGCGCATGCGGTGATAGAAATTGCGAATACTGCGCGAGCCGTCAGTGTTCTGCGAACCGTAGCGGCGATCGGCATCGCCCTGCACGATTTGCACGCGCTCCCAATCGGCCTCCATTTCATCGGCCAAAACCATGGGCAGGGCGGTACCAATGCCCGTGCCCATTTCCGAGCGATGGGAAACAATTGTGAGCTGCCCATCGGAAGCTAGCGAAAGAAACAGGTCGGGACTCCAGGCGCCTTCGTCTTGGAAATCAAGATCTAGGTCCGTGGTCGCTCGCGCCAATAGATGGGAGCCATGCAAACTGAAGCCCAGAGTGAGACTTCCGGCCAAACTCTGGCGCAAAAAAGTACGGCGGTCGACCAGGCGTGGGTTGCGGGGTTGACTCACGAGTTTTCCTCCTGGTTCAAGGCAGTCTGTGCTTGTTTCATGGCCGCGTCGATACGGGTGTAGGTGCCACATCGGCAAAGATTGCCGGACATAGCGCCATGTTGTGCCTGCTCAGTGGCCTGAGGATTCGTGCGCAAATGATGCTCTGCGGACATCAGCTGGCCGCCCTGGCAAAAACCACATTGTGGAACGCGTTGCTCGGTCCAAGCCTGGCGCAGAGCGGAAGCCACGGCACCGCCAAGGCCTTCAATCGTGGTGAGTTCTTTCCCTTCGGCTGCCGCGGCTGGAGTGAGGCAGGCGCGGATGGGATTGCCATCTAGGTGAATCGTGCAAGCGCCGCACAAACCTTTGCCGCAACCATAGCGCGTGCCTGTCATGGCCAAATGGTCGCGCAGAATCCACAACAGTGGGGTTTGCGGGTCTGCCTCGGGCAGCTCGCGGTCTTCTCCATTAATGCGCAGGCGCAGCATGCCCTATAGGAGCAGAGTGCGGGTCTGTGCGCAAGGAAATCCGCTTGCAGGCGGCCTTTCGCCGCAGAATTAGTCCTCGGAAGAAGCGAGGGTGCGGTAAATCGCGGCACCCACGATGGCGCCCACAATCGGAGCCAGCCAGAACAGCCACAGTTGCCCCATGGCCCAGTCGCCTTGGAACAGCGCAACTCCAGTGCTACGCGCAGGGTTCACCGAAGTGTTGGTGACGGGAATGCTGATCAGGTGAATCAGCGTCAGGCCCAGGCCGATGGCGAGAGGTGCCATGCCTGCAGGCGCACGCTTGTCAGTGGCGCCCATGATGATGAACAAGAAGACCATGGTCATCACGACTTCGGTCACCAATGCGGCCATCATCGAGTAGCCACCGGGTGAATGTTCACCAAAGCCATTCGAGGCAAAGCCAGAGGCGGCAGCATCGAAACCGTCTTGTCCGCTTGCGATGACAAACAACACCCCGCCCGCAAGAATGGCGCCAATCACTTGGGCAATGATGTACGGCAGGAGCTGTTTCGCGGGAAAGCGCTTGCCGGCCCAAAGTCCAATCGAGACTGCAGGATTCAGATGGCACCCGGAAATGTGCCCCAAGGAGATGGCCATGGTCAGGACAGTGAGTCCAAAGGCCAGGGAAACACCAAGCAGACCGATGCCCACTTCGGGAAAGCCAGCGGCAATGACCGCGCTTCCACAACCACCAAGGACAAGCCAAATGGTTCCAAAGGTTTCCGCGAGGTATTGTTTCATGAATCTATGCTTCGGTGGTCGCCGGTTCAGGCTGGTTGTAGAAAGCCTGCAGGCTTTGCACATCCGTGGCACCGGCGCGCAGCGCTTGGATTCCTTCGACTGCTGCCATTGCTGCTGACATGGTGGTCAGGCAAGGGATGCCGACTTGATAAGCATCGGAGCGAATCATGCCGTCGTCGTGGCGCGTCACTTTGCCGTGAGGCGTATTGATGATTAAGTCGACTTCGTGGTTCTTGATCAGGTCGACGACATGGGGGCGACCCTCATGCACCTTATTCACGCGCTCCACAGGAATGCCGTGGCGCTGCAAGATTTGGTAGGTGCCACCGGTAGCGACCAAACCGAAGCCTTGATCGACCAAGCTCCGCGCGACCATGGTCACATTGCGCTTGTCGGCATCTTTTACGCTCAGGAACACCCGACCTTCGGTAGGCAGTTTGCGCCCCGCGGCATCGGAAGCCTTGGCGAAGGCAAGGCCAAAGTTACGATCGATGCCCATGACTTCGCCGGTCGAGCGCATTTCTGGACCGAGGTCGGCACGCGCGCCAACAAATTTAGCGAAGGGGAAGGCCGGTGCTTTGACCGCAATGTGGTTTTCGGGGATGACCTCTTCAATGCCGAGATCGGCAATCTTGCGTCCTGCCATGATTTGCGTGGCATAGGCAGCGAGCGGTACGCCCGTGGCCTTGGCGACATAGGGAACCGTGCGCGAGGCGCGCGGATTCACTTCAATCACGTAGACCGTTTCGCCGCGCACGGCGAATTGCACATTCATCAGGCCGATGACCCCAAGCTCCAAAGCCATGCTTGCCGTCGCCTCTCGAATCTCGTCGAGGATGTACTCCGACAGGGTGATGGGTGGGATTGCGCAGGTGGAGTCACCAGAGTGAATGCCAGCCTCTTCAATGTGCTCCATAATCGCGCCGATGACCACTTCGTCGCCGTCGCAAAGGCAATCGACATCGACCTCGACGGCATCTTCAAGGAAGCGGTCAATCAAGACCGGGCGCTCGGGGGAAGCCATCACGGCTTCCTTCATGTAGCGCTCAAGGTCACGAGAGTCGTACACGATTTCCATCGCGCGGCCGCCCAGGACGTAGGACGGGCGCACCAACACCGGATAGCCGATGCGCTCGGCGATCACGGCAGCTTCCTGTGGGCTAGTGGCAATGCCATTGGAGGGCTGGCGCAGACCCAGTTTGTCGAGCATTTCAGAGAAGCGCCCGCGGTCTTCGGCGCGGTCAATCGCATCTACTGGGGTACCCAAAATCGGCACGCCAGCCGCGGCTAAACCATCGGCTAGGTTCAATGGGGTCTGCCCACCGAACTGCACAATCACGCCGCGCGGTTTTTCGCGCTCGCAGATTTCGAGGACATCTTCATGCGTGAGCGGCTCAAAGTAAAGGCGGTCCGAAATATCAAAGTCCGTCGAAACCGTTTCTGGATTCGAGTTGACCATAATCGATTCGATGCCCATTTCCCGCAAGGACAGCGAAGCATGGACACAGCAGTAATCGAACTCGATTCCCTGGCCGATGCGGTTTGGGCCGCCGCCCAAAATGATCACCTTGTCCGCCGCGTGCACCGGAACCTCTTCCGAACTGCAGTCGTAGGTGGAGTAGAGGTAGGGAGTGGCGGCAGCGAATTCACCTGCACAGGTATCGACTAAGCGGTAGCCGGGTGTCACGCCAAGCTCTTGGCGGCGCGCGCGAAGCTCTGCTTCGGGAATCGCAAAGGCCTCGGCTAAGCGCTCATCGGAGAACCCGCGGCGCTTCCAACTGCTCATTTGCTGCGGCGTGACCTCGGAGAGTTGATATCCCTCTAGGGCGCCATCGGTCAGTGCCAAGTCGCGCAGGTAAGTCAGGAACCATGGATCGATGCTGCACAAACGATGCACCTCTTCCACGCTTTGGCCATGCAGGAAGGCGTCGTAAATGGCGAACAAACGGCCCGGTGCTGGGCGCGCAATCTTCTGTGGCAACTCTTCGGGCAGAAACTCACGCTTCTTGCCGGAGAATCCGGAACGGCCCACTTCTAGACCGCGCAAGGCTTTCTGGAAAGCCTCTTCGAAGGTGCGGCCGATTGCCATGGTTTCGCCCACCGACTTCATCTGCGTTCCCAGGGTGCTGTCGGCCAAAGGAAACTTTTCGAAGGCGAAACGTGGCATTTTGACCACGACATAGTCGATCGAAGGCTCGAAACAAGCGGGCGTGACCTTGGTGATGTCATTTTGGATTTCATCCAAGGTGTAACCCACCGCCAACTTGGCGGCAAACTTGGCAATCGGGAATCCCGTGGCCTTCGAGGCCAAGGCCGAGGACCGCGACACCCGCGGGTTCATCTCGATGACAACCAACTCCCCATCTTTAGGATTGACTGCAAACTGCACATTGGAGCCGCCCGTTTCCACGCCAATCTCGCGCATGATGGCGAAGCTGGCGTCGCGCATGCGCTGGAATTCCATGTCGGTCAACGTTTGCGAAGGGGCTACGGTGATGGAGTCGCCGGTGTGTACGCCCATCGGGTCGAGGTTCTCAATCGAGCACACAATCACGCAGTTGTCTTTGCGATCGCGCATGACTTCCATCTCGTACTCCTTCCAGCCGAGCATGCTTTGCTCCACCAGAATTTCATCGACTGGGCTCAAGCGCAGGCCGCGCGAGCAGATGTCCTCGAATTCTTCGATGTTGTAGGCGATCCCGCCTCCCGAACCGCCCATGGTAAATGCGGGGCGAATGACACAGGGCAGGCCGATGCGCTCAAGCGCCACGTGTGCCTCATGCATGGTGTGCGCGATTTCACTAGGCGCATTGCGCAGGCCAATCGCGGTCATGGCTTGGCGGAATTCGTCGCGGTCTTCGGCTTTGCGTATAGCCGCGGCGACGGCGCCAATCATCTCGCAGCCAAACTTCTCTAACGTGCCGTTTTCGGCTAGAGCCAGGCCAACATTGAGCGCAGTTTGTCCGCCAAGGGTAGGGAGAATCGCATCTGGGCGCTCTTTCTCAATGACCTTGGCAACGTATTCGGGAGTGATCGGCTCGATGTAAGTGGCATCGGCCAACTCCGGGTCGGTCATGATCGTGGCCGGATTGCTGTTGACCAGGACGATGCGGAAGCCTTCTTCCCTCAGCGCCTTGATCGCTTGCGTTCCGGAATAGTCGAACTCGCAGGCTTGTCCGATGACGATCGGGCCTGAACCGAGGATGAGGATGGATTCGAGGTCGGTCCGGCGAGGCATGAGGCGCTCAGGGTTGCGCCATCATAGCGATGCGCTGGTGGAGTCGCGATGCCCCACCAGCTTTTGCCGCCGATTTTTCTAGAGCACGATAGTCGTTGCCGGGTTACTCAGCTCGCCGGTTACGAGGTCGATGCCGTGGAACCAGATCTGCCGGCCACTGGCTTGGAGAGGGACCGGCAGGGTGGCCTGGGCCATTCCACTGAGATCACTGAACACAACCGGGAGGGCTTGAATCGGGGAGCTTAGAGCCAACTCGCCAAAGATGGTTGGGGTGGGGCCGGACCCAGTGACCGAATAGGCGAAGGCCACCGGAAGAAAGGGCGTGGCGTCGAGCATGGTCAGTGTGCCGAGGAGGCCTGGCTGCAACTCGGAAATCACCAACAAGGGGGATAGGCTGTCTTCGAGAGTGAGCGAACTCAGGGCAATCTCGGTAAAGGGAGGGGAGCCAAATCCGCTGTGACCAAAGGAGATTTCGACCCCAGTCACTGGGCGGGCGTCAAAACCAAGGGTGCCGGTCTCCGGACCGAGCGGTCCGCTGTAGGAGTAGCTCAGTTCGCCAGCAGCGGAGCGCCGCAACCGCACCAGGCCTTCGCCATCTATTGGTAGATTGGGAATCGTGTGCACCTGGAACGCGCCGCCGAATTCCAAATCGCCCCCACCACTCTGCGAAGAGTCATTCCGTTCCCAGGCCGCAATCGTGGTTTGGTCGCCAGCCACCAGCCGCACAAACACGGAACTGGTGCTGAGCACACCCGCGAAGGGATCTGCAGTCCAATCCAAGGGCACATTGAGCTGGAAGGCTCCCGAGTGAGGGAGGATTTGCTGAGATAGAAAATAGCTGCCGCTGGAAGCCTGGGTGAGCAGGCTGCCTGTGGCGCGCAGAGCACCGCCAGATTCTTCGACAAAAACCAAGGCTCCCAAGGTGAGGCCGATGGACCACTCCGCGCCGATGACACCGTCCTCGAAATCGTCGGCCAAAAGAGGCTGCTGCGCGCTGAGGTTAGCGGTGAGTCCAGAAAATAGAAGGAGAGAAGAAAAAACGAGTGAATTCATGATGTTCCTAAGGAGCAAGCGCCGGGGATTTTCCCGGAAAGCTGTCTATCCCTACGGCGCGATCGTGCCGAGGTTGCCTCTTTTCCGCGGGATTTCGTCCGCAGTGGCGCCGACACCAATCCATCAGAGCTTCCTTAACTGAGTGTGCGGCGGAGCACATCGACGGCATCCTGCACCGCCACGCCCTTGACCAGCACGACCTCCCCGGGTCTCAGTGGCACCACAAGCTGGAGCAGGCCGTCATCGGCCTTTTTGTCGCGCGAAAGCAGCCGGCGCAGGGTGGTGGCATTGGGCAGTGGGCCCTTCAACTCGGTGGGGAGGTCGTGGCGCGCAAAAAGCAGGCGCATATCGGCCTCAGTGCTGGCCGGCGCCAACTCATTTTCGACCGCCACTTTCACCGCACACAACACACCAAGGGCGACGGCTTCCCCGTGTCGAAGTCGGCGTGGCCCCATCGCGGTTTCCAAGGCATGGCCAAAAGTATGGCCCAGATTGAGCAGCTTGCGCTCCTCATTATCCTGCGGATCCTGCGCGACAACCTTGGCTTTATAGCGGGCTGCCTTGTGCACCAAGGTGGTCAGGGCATCACTGCGACGGGCTAGGGAACCACTCGAGGCCGAACACAAACTGCGCCACATGGCGCCGCCGGAAAGCATGGCAGTTTTGATGAGCTCGCCGCGACCGGAACGCCATTCGCGCGCCGGCAAAGTACGCAACAGGTTGGTGTCGATAATTAGAAATGAGGGGAAATGAAAGGCGCCGAAAAGGTTTTTGCCTTCCTCTAAATTGACCGCGGTTTTCCCTCCGACTGCGGCATCGACCATAGCCAGCAATGTGGTGGGGACCACGCCCCAGCGCACGCCACGCATAATCGATGCAGCGACAAAACCGGTGACGTCGGTGCACACGCCGCCGCCGACGGCAAGCACGAATGCACGGCGGTCGAGCCCCTTGCGGATGAGCTTCCCGGCAAGTTTTTCTGCACTGGCAAGCGTCTTGCGGCTCTCTCCATGAGGACCGCGCAAGAGGGTAGCAGCCATACCGGCATCTTTTGCAGCTAAACGCACCGCCCGCTCGGCAACTTCTGTTGCGCCCGGATCCAGGACCACGAATAGAGCGGAGGGCCGCGGCCGCAATCCTTGCAGGCGCCGAGTCAGCGTGGCGCGAAGGGCCCCTTTCCCGCAGTCTGGCGATTTCATGAAGTGGATCTTTGGTCGCCCTCTTTGCGCCGTGCGGCACGCTTGGCAACCAAGGCTTCCATCGCCGCGGCGTTGCGCTTACGGTCACGTTGCACCACGAAGAACATGAGTAGGCCTAACACCACGGCGATGCCGATAAAAAGGAAGGCCATTTGCCCTGCGAAGGGAGGCGTTGGCACAACTTGCACTTCGGCGTCGGTGACGACGAACACTGGGACCCGACGCGGTATCGATTTAGTGTCGACGTAGGCCCACAACATGAGGAAGTAGCCGTGGTAAATCACCGGGCCCTTGTTCGGATAGAAGTTGAAATCTCCGGGGGCCTTGAGGTGCATTAGAGTGTCGCCCAAAGATTCATTGCGAATCCAGGCAGAGGAGATTTCCCTGACTCGCAAGGGGTTTTCCTCCGCGCGTACGGTGGCGGCTTCTCGCACCAAGCCACCTAGCTCAAATAGGCGCCCGCGATAGACTTCGGGGTCTTTGGACAGGGCGACCAGCTTGTCGTAATCGAGAAGTATTGCATCTTCGTGATTCGCGCCGCCCTCTGCGTGGACCGACTGCGCGAGGTTCATCAAGTGCCACAACTCTTTGCGCTGGTCGAGTTTGCGTGGGTCATTGTTGGTGCCAAGGGGGTGGTCCTCTAGCTGTGCCATGAGTTCGGAGTCTGGCTCCGAAATCGGCTCCAACTTGCGAAAGCTAGGCGCGACCACGCGCCCGACAAAGAGTGGCGCCGTAATCCATTGATCGTCGATGCGTTTGCGGTACTGCTTGTAGAAGTAGCCGTCGGCGAGCACAAAATTGTCGTTGACCATGAGTTCCTCAGGTGGGCTCATGGCGACGTAATGGACTAGGTGTCCATCTTCGGTACGCAATAGACACCAATACTCTTCGGCGAGACCAACGCCGCGGCGAACGACCTGGCCATCGAGTAGCGTGGCGCGTAAACGGAAAGGTTCGGCGCGCAATAGCGCTTGCTCTTCCGGGTTTGCGTCAAAGGGGAAGGCCGGTTCTCCCATGACGTAGAGCCAGGAGCCGACGAGCGATCGGCCCAAGCGAGACAGCTCCTCAAAAGCTTCCGGCTCGAGAATGACTTGCTCGGCTTCGGAAGAATCGCGAATGTCCACCAACTTCGCGCGGTCCGGCTGGGGAATGCCATCGGCTAAATCGGTACTGACACCCTCCTGCTTGGTGGCCAAATCCGCTTCATCGGATTGTTTCTTCAGGGCTAGGGCGTAAAAGGCCGCAAGGCACATCACCAATCCAATGATGGCGGCGACGAGGCGGCGGCGGTCACGGATGGCCGCTTCAGCGGCTTTGCGGTGGATTTCTTGGCGACGACTCATGAAGACAGGGTTTGGCGGGTCAAGCGCTGTTCACGATAGTGTTGCACGGCGGCGGCGAAACCAGAAAAGAGTTGGCGAGTCGTGGCGCCATCGGCATCGCGCTCCGGATGCCACTGCACAGCCACGAGGAAGGGGTGTGCCGGGTCTTCAAAGGCCTCGACCACGCCATCTGGGCTGTGAGCCGTGACTTGGAGGGATTCCGGAATTTCTTCGAGGGCTTGGTGATGGAAGCTGGGAACTTGATGGGTGCCCGTGCCAACCAGCTGTGCGAGCCGCGTGCCCTCTCGCACGTCGATCGGGTGGAGCACACCCTTGGTGTGATCCTCGGCCTGAGGCAAATGCTGCACAAGCTTGCTGCCAAAGGCCATGCCGATGAACTGCATGCCGAGGCAAATCCCCAAAGTCGGGATGCCGCGCTCCTGAACCGTCTTCGCCAAGCTAAGGCCGAAGCGCTGTTGACCGGGAGGCATGATCACGCCGCCGGCATCTGGTGGAGGAGGACCACCATCGCGAGAGAGGTCGACGTCGTCGCCGCCGGTCAGCAGCATGCCGTCGACGCGCGCGAGAAGGGCTTCTGATTCCTCTGCGGAAGCGTCTGGCGGAAACAGTAGCGGAACCAGCCCGACACGGCGCATGCAATCTAGATAGGCGTGAAACAGTTGAACGCGGCGCTTCCCTGGGTACTGCGGCGGCTCCAAGAGCTCGACCGTAACACCAACCACCAGTGGGCCAGATCCGTTTTGCGTGAAAGCCGCTGCGCCTTGGGAAGAATCCTGCTTCATTGCTCTTATACTACGACCACGAATGGCCTATCTGTACCTCATTCTGGGCCTGCTCGGGCTCTTGCTTGGCTCGGATCTTGCCGTTCGCGGTTCGGTCTCGGTGGCACACCGCTTTGGCTGGCCAAGCTGGCTGACAGGCCTTCTGCTGTTGGCGCTGGGTACCTCCCTGCCCGAGTTGTTCGTCAGTGCCACCAGCGCTGTTGAGCATAGTGAACTCGCCTTCGGCAACCTCTTTGGTTCCAATGCCTTCAATGTTGGCTTGGTGCTTGCTGCGGGATTGTTGTTCAAAGGCCAAGCGCAACTCAAGGCGAAATCGGTACGCCTACCGAGTTTGCTGTTGCTTTTGTTTGGCAGCATTTTGGTTTTTCTGGTCGAGTACGCGGGCGACGCCTTGCGCATCATCGGCGTCGGGCTGTTACTCGCCTATGTGGTGATGACCGCAATGGCCTTTATGGGCCGCGGCGAATTGCCCATCGACGATGATGCCGACCCCGGAACGCATTGGGCATTGCCGTTGGCCAGCCTCGCCACGCTCGGCGGCTTCGCCTTGTTGGCGGTTGCGGCGCACTTCTTCTTGGATGGCGCTTTGGGTTTGGCTGATCAGTTCGGATGGGGCGAGGGCTTTGCCGGCTTTGTGATCACGGCTGCGGGGACCAGTGCTCCTGAATTGTTCACATCCTTGCGTGCGCTGCGCCTAGGCCACGCCGGCGCCATCTTTGGCAATGTGGTTGGCTCCAATGCCTTCAACTTGTTGATTGCGGGCGGCACGGTGTGTCTGATCGCCGATCCTCACGACGACTTCACTTCCCTCGATCGTCAACTCTGGGTCAACATGGTGGTGACCTTAGTGCTGTTTGTGCCGGCCATCGTGACCACCACCGAACGGCCCCTTTCGGTACGCGCTTACCAAGCCATGGGCGGTGCACTCGCCCTCGGTTGGCTAGGCGCGGCGTGGTGGGTGTTTCAGGCATAGGGAGCTACACTGCGCCCATGTCCGGATCGATGCCTGCCCCCGGTTCCGCTCTTAGCGCGGAGGAAATCGCCTCCTTCGTCGGGGGAGAGTTGATGGGCTCGGCATCGGGTTCCTTCCGTTCTGTGGCCGCGGTCGACAGCGCCTCGCAAGACGAAGTCGTGTTTTTCCGAAGCGGCCTCGATCAGCGCGGCGCGACGCCTAAACCCGAATTGTTGGACGCGGTATTGGCCTGTTCTGCTGGCCTCTTGGTGGTCGACGCCGGCTTCCCCGAAGCAAAGCGTGCCATGGTTCGGGTCGAGAACCCAGGATTAGCTGCAGCGCGTCTGCAACAACATTGGCACGGCCGCGATTTTCCGATTGCTGTCGGTGTCCACCCTACGGCGCAAGTAGACCTAAGTGCGGAAGTCGCGGCTTCGGCTTCGATTGCCGCGGGAGTTGTGGTGGGCGCCGATTGCGTGATTGGCGAGGGTGTCCATCTGCACCCAGGAGTGGTGCTGTATCCGCGGGTGCATCTCGGTGAGGGTTGCACGGTTCATGCCAACACGGTGCTCGGCAGCCCCGGCTTTGGTTATGTCTGGGATGGCCAGCAGCATCAGCCCATGCCGCAAATGGGTGGGGTGCGTATCGGGCGCGGGGTGGAGATTGGCGCAAACTCCGTGATCGATGCCGGAACCATGGCGCCAACGGTCATTGGCGACGGCTGCATCTTGGACAACTTTGTGCAAGTGGGGCATAACTGCAGCTTGGGCCGCGCGGTGGTTCTTTGCGCACAAGTCGGCCTTAGCGGGAGCACCATCTTGGAAGATGGCGTGGTCATGGGCGGACAGTCCGGAAGCGGCGGGCATTTGCGCGTCGGTACCGGTACGCAAATCGCGGCTCGCGGCGGGGCTACTGCAGACATTGGACCGGGCCTCGTGGTTTCTGGAGTGCCTGCGGTCGACATTCGTTTGCACCATCGCATGCAAGCGGCATTGCGTCGCTTGGCCAAAGGCCGCAAGTCTTAGAATGGCTACGCGCTTAGGCGGCCAAAAGCAAATGCAGTTGCAACAGGTTTTGCCGTTGCAAAGGCGCATCTAAAGCTTTGAGCGCCTGTTCAAAGGGGCACCATTCGGCGGCATGTACATTCTGCGAAAGCCGTGGCGTCATTTGTGGGTGCGGCACTTGCATGCCAATAGGCCATTGCACTAGCTGCAAATCGCCGACCTCTTCGTGCAATCCGGTTGGCGGAGCAATCAAGTCGTAAGGTTGCGACAAACCGGTATCCCGATGCGCCACGCGAAGCGCCGCTTGTTGCAGATCTTCTTCCCAGCCAACCGGGCCGACGGCAGGCCGCCAATGCGATTGGGCATGCGGAGCTGTGGACAGCAAGAGGTACTCCGGAATCTGGCGCTGAAAGCGATATAAAAACACGTGCACCTCGTGGCGCAGGCCAAGGTCGCCGAGTTCGGCGGGGCGATAGCGTGGATGTCTCATGCTCTACTGAAGACTACGCTGCTTTATCGGCTCGGTTTAGGGACTTTCTCAAGCGATACAAGGCCTAGACCTTGATTGGACGGCTGAGGGGGCGCTCAGCGACAATCTGAGGATGAGCGAATTGGACCGCCTGTGGCAAGATCTCTGCGCGCGCACGGATTATGAGAAGTGCGCGAAGCCGCGAGCTGCCCGATTCCGCCTCGACACGATTCGTGGGTTGTGTGCGCGTCTTGGCAATCCGCAGTGGGCGGTGCCGGCAGTGCATGTCGCTGGCTCCAAAGGCAAAGGCACGGTGTGTCATTACCTGGCGCGCGGGCTTCAGGCGAGTGGACAAAAGGTGGGGCTCTATACCTCGCCACATTTGAGTACTTGGCGCGAACGCATCATGATCGATGGCGAGTTCGCCGCCGAGGAGCACCTGATTTCGGGCATGCGCCAAGTACTGGAAGCTTCCGATGGCAGCGAAACCTTTTTCGATTTGCTGACGGCCTTGGCTTTTGTGGTATTCCGAGAAGCAGGGTGCACGGCGCAAGTGATTGAAACAGGTTTAGGTGGGCGCTTCGATTCCACCAACGTGCTCCAAGCTTTGGCCGCGGTGGTGGTGACGGTGGAACGAGAACATAGCGATGTCCTCGGCCATGACCTTGCCGGCATTGCGGTGGAGAAGGCGGGGATCTTTCACGGCCATGCGCAGTTATGGGCCGGTCCCCATTTGGCCCCCGAAGTCAAGGCCGTGCTCCAGCAACGAGCCCAAGAGGTGGGGCAAGAGTTGCGCCGCGGTGGATCTGAGCAGGACATGAGCCAACGTCCGCTGACGGCGCCCATGCAGCACCCCTTGCGCCATGTGCGCGAAGATTTCTATCTCGCGGTCGATGTGTTGCGTTCCCTGAATCACACTTTCCCCGGATCCGCACAAGCTCTGCAATCCCTCCCGACCCAAGCCCTGGTCTTGCCTGGGCGATTGGAACTCCGCCATCTGCCCGACGGCCGTCCGGTCTTATTCGACGTCGCCCACACCGAAGTCTCCCTGCCGCCGGTGCTCCAGGCCTTCCGCGCGCAAGCCACCGCGCCATCGGCAGTCCTATTCGCTCTGCGCGACGACAAAGACGCCGCAGCTTTGGCAAAGGCCTTGGCCGAGCATGGTCCTCGGCCTAAAGAAGAGTCTTGGTTCCTCATGCCTGCGGGAGACCATCCACGCAGCGCCGACCCGGATACAATCGCCCCTTACTTCGATGCCGAAGCCCTGCCAGAAGTCGCCTTCCCCGAAGGCCCGCGGTGCTTCCTCGTTACCGGCTCGACCTACCTCGTCGGCGCCTTACGCCCACTCACTGATGAACCTCGTCCCTGAAGTCCGCCTGACCTACCGCAGTCCCTTGGTGGAGCGTTTGCGCGAAACCGGTCGCGCTACGGTGGGCCAACTGGAACTCGTGCTGCCTGCGAGTTTTGGCTTTTGCTGGGGCGTGGACCGCGCTCTGGCCATGGTCGAAGAAGCTCGCCAGGAGTATGGCGAGCGCCCGATGTGGCTAATCTCGAGCATCATCCACAACCCGCGCGTCAACGCCGACTTGCGTGCCAAAGGCATTGGCTTTTTGCGCGGGGAGCATGCCACCAAAGGCGCACTGGAAGCTCTCGGCGAGAACGATGTGGTGATAGTTCCCGCCTTCAGCGCGACCGTCGATGACATGGAGTTTCTGCGCGCGCGCAGCGTGACCATCGTCGACACCACCTGCCCTTGGGTGATCAAGCCGCACAAGCGCACCTTGAAGTATCTCAAAGAAGGCTTCACCACCATCATCCACGGCACCGTTGGTCACGAAGAAACCGAAGCCACTTGCTCGTTGATTGAGCATGAAGGTGGGCACTATGTGGTGGTCTACTCGATTGAAGAAGCCGAAGTTTTGGCTTCCTATCTTGAAGGCACCGCCGATGCCGATGCCCTGCGCAGCGGTTTGCGTTGCGGATCTTTTTCGCCGGGCTTCGATGCCGAGGAGCATCTGCTCAAGATCGGTGTGATCAACCAAACCACCATGTTGGCAAGTGAATCGCGCGCGATTGGAGATCGCTTGCTGGAGTCCTTAAAACAGCGCGACGGCGAAGAAGCTCTTGCCGAGACCTTCCGCGACTTTGACACCATCTGCCGCGCGACTCAGGATAACCAAGACGCCGCAGCAGCCGTTGCCCAAGAGCAACCTGATTTGTATTTGGTGGTCGGGGGCTACGACAGCTCCAACACCAAAAACCTGGCACGCGTGGGCCATCGTCTTGGCGTGCGTGCCTTCCATATTGAAGGCCCACATTGCCTCGGCGAAAAACTCGAGTTCCGCCACCGCGGCACCGGCGAAATCGAACATGAAGCCGATTGGCTGCCGAGCCAGCGCCCGCTCAAAGTGGCCTTTAGTGCCGGCGCCAGTACGCCCGATGCCCTGCTCGGCGAAGTCATCGAACGCCTGGTCGAACTATGCGGCGAAACCCTGCCGGCTAGCGAAGTCTAGGCTCGGTCCAAGCCGAAGCGAGACGGCCTAACGCCGGGTTTTGTGATCTGGTCCCGACTTCGGTTCGTTGCTGCCGGTTCCGCCATAGACTTCTTCGAGCTCCGTCAGCAGCTCTAAGTAACTACGGTAACGCGAAGCAGGAATCTGATTTTGATCAAGGGCCGATGCGACGGCGCAATCGGGTTCGCCCCGATGCATGCACGCCGGGTAATGGCATTCCACACCGCGTTCGCGCAGCTCCGGCAAATGCAGGCGCAACTCATGCGGCGGGATGCCGAAGGGGCGAAACTTGCGCACGCCAGGTGTGTCAATCACCGCGCCGCCATCTTGCAACGGATACCACCGCGAAAACGTCGTGGTGTGACGCCCCGAGGACAAGGAAGCAGAGACTTCGCGGGTTTCTAGTTGTAGATTCTGATCCAAGGCATTCATCAATGTCGATTTGCCGGCACCGCTCAACCCATACAACACGCTGGTCTTGCCAACTAAGCACTCGCGCAGTTCTTCCACGCCGTCGCCCTCGATCGCCGAAGTTTGAATCACGGGCGATTCGGCATTGGCATAGCTCGCCACAATCTTCTCGAGCTTGCGGCGTTTCGCCTTGTCGATCTTGTTCAAGACCATCACCGACGGAATGCCTGCAAAACTGCAGGTGGCCAGAATGCGGTCGGCCACAATCGAGGAAAAGGGCGGCAGGCCAAGCGAATTCACCACCACCACTTGGTCGACATTGGTTGCCAGGACTTGGCGTAGGTCATAGTCTTCGCCAGCCACGCGTCGGCCAAAGGCATTGCGTCGCGGCAACACCTCTTCAATCGCCCAGCCTTCTTCCGCGCTATCCCGAGCCAGGCGCACACGATCGCCGACGGCCACCGGATGCTTGTCGCGGCCGCGGTTCTCAAACAGCTTGCCGCGCAAAAGCGCCGGATTCATGCTGCCATCATCGAGCCGGATATCGCATTGCCGCGAATCCACACGCACCACCAAGGCCTCCTGGCCTTCCGGGCCAGAAGACACAGCCGTTGGGGGCGGAGGCTCGCTCATGCCGCGCATTCTAGAATGGGTGGGTGATGCCTGCCGAACCCGTGCAGTCGGCGCAAAATGCGCGCCTCAAAGCCTTGCGCGCCTTGCGTGCAGGAAAGGAGCGTGAACACACTGCCCTCGAGGGCAAGCATCTGCTCGAAGAGGCCCTTGCCGCACAAGTCCACATGCCGTGGGTTTTGGTCGATGAGCCCACCATGGCTACCGAGGCTTCTTTGCTCGCCAAAGCGGCAGCTCAGGGCAGTGAGATTGTGGCTTGTGATGGTCAGTTGCTGAAGGAAGCCAGCGGATTAGATGCTCCGCAAGGTTTGGTGGCTTGGGCGGAGCGCCCGCAAGCGGATTGGCAAGCTTTGCTCCGCGCATCGACACCCGGTTCTTGGTGGATGATAGCAGCAGGAGTGCAAGACCCAGGGAACGTCGGCGCTTTGGCGCGCGTGGCTGCTGGCTTTGGCGCGAGTGGCTTGTTGTGTTTAAGGGGAGGCGCATCGCCTTGGCATCCACGGGCACTGCGCGGGGCCAGCGGCACTACCTTCCGACTACCGGTGGCGGAAGGCATATTGGCCGACGACCTGTTCGCTGCCTTGGTCGAGGCGCAGGTCATGAGTTGGGCCACCGCAGCCGATGGCGAGGATTTGGCTACGGTGATTTCGGGCGGTCCGCGCAGGCAAGCCGTGGCCTTGTGGATGGGGGAAGAAGGGCGAGGCTTAGCTCCTGAGTACCAACAAGGCTGCCAACGCCGAGTCGGGATTCCTTTGACTCGTGAGGTGGAATCACTCAACGTGGCTACCGCCGCCGCCGTGGTGGCTTGGGCTTTGTCCCAAGAAGGCAATGCACAAGGAGAGGAGCGAGCATGAGCACGAATCTCTTTGGCGAAGAACCTGCGCATGAAATGACGCCGACGACCTCGGCAGCCGCCATGCAGCACACGCCCTTGGCGGAGCGCATGCGCCCGCGCACCCTCGAGGAATTTGTGGGCCAAGAACACCTGGTGGGGGAAGACGGCTCATTGCGACGCATCTTTGCCGGCGGCGAATTGTCGAGCATGATTTTGTGGGGCCCACCGGGCACAGGAAAGACCACTTTGGCGCGCATGTTGGCAGCGCGTGCAGACCTGGTGTTCCGCCCGTTTTCGGCCGTCTTGAGTGGGATTAAGGAGGTGCGCCTAGCCATGCAAGAAGCGCAACGGCTGCGTCGGGCCAGTGGCAAACCCACGCTCTTGTTCGTCGATGAAATCCATCGCTTCAACAAGGCTCAACAAGACGCCTTCCTGCCTTTTGTCGAAAGCGGCGACATTTTGCTGGTCGGTGCCACCACCGAAAACCCATCTTTTGAAGTGGTCGGGCCCTTGTTGTCGCGACTGACGGTGCACGTGCTCAAGCCTCTCGCCGAGGAAGCCTTAGTGCAGATGCTGCGCATGGCTCTAGATGATGAAGAGCGCGGATGCGCGGCGCGCAAGGTCGAAGTGAGCGACAATCAACTGGCCGCCATGGCACGCTATGCCAGCGGCGATGGTCGTCGCGCTTACGTCGCTCTGGAAGCCGCCATGCATCGCTGCGATGTTGGCGCGACTCTGAGTGATGATATCCTTGAACAAGTCTTTGCCGGTCGCGCACTGTTGTATGACAAGTCCGGCGAAGGCCATTACGATTTAATCTCGGCCTTGCACAAGTCGGTACGGAGTTCCGATCCCGATGCCGCCTTGTATTGGCTCGTCCGCATGCTGCGTTCCGGCGAAGATCCACTGTTCCTGGCGCGGCGCTTGGTGCGCATGGCGTCGGAAGACATCGGCTTGGCCGATCCCAATGCATTGAAGTTAGCCGTCGCCGCGCGCGACGCTTTCCACTTCTTGGGTAGCCCGGAGGGTGAGCTGGCCTTGGGTGAATTGGTGGTGTATTTGGCGGTTGCGCCCAAATCCAATGCTGTTTACAAGGCCTTCAAAGCCATCGATCAAGAGCTGGCGAGCGGATATGCCCATGAGGTGCCTCATCATTTGCGCAATGCGCCGACCTCCATGATGAAGAACTTGGGGTGGGCCAAGGGGCAGAAATACGCCCACGATGAAGAGGGTGCGCTCACCGAAATGAGCTGTCTACCCGAGGCGCTGGAAGGCAAGCGTTTCTATCAGCCTACGCAATATGGCGTGGAGGCACGGATCGCCGCCCGTCTAGAAGAGATTCGCGCTGAGGTTGCGCGACGCCGTGCTGAGAAAGACGCGGACTAGCGGAAGTCGTGCCGATGTTCGAGCGAGCCAGCAAAGAAGGCCAGCTTCTCTTGCACTCCCATAGCGCGTAAGGACAGGCCGCGTTTGGCGGCACGATCGAAGGCCTCTTCCAGCTCGGCTTCCGGGAGTCCAAACAAGAGCAGTTGTCCTTCGGTTCGCATGCGCTTGACTAAGGGAGCCGTCATCGCAAGTGATTCCGGAAGCTTGCCGTCGCAGCCATAGGCAACGAGTTGGAAGTAGGCCCCATCTTCTGCTTCGTCGATGCGACGCAGGTAGCGAAAGCGTTTGGCATAGGGTGTTTTGTCGACGGCTTCTTGCAAGTGCGCGATTTCTTTAGGGTGCAGCACGGCTTCGACGCGGGGGCAACCTAGATGCAAGGCAATCCACGCTGCTAAGCCTACGCCAGGACCCTCGCCAAGAAAGCCAAAGCGATGGCGCATATCTTTGGGCATGGCGGCAATCGGTGCCAAAGCTTGCGCGGCGAGCAGAGCGCCTGCAGCGAGCCAGTCTTCGAGCAGCTCTTCTACTGGCTTTAAGGGAACCCAAACCTCATGGGGTTTGTTCCCCTCCTGCTCCGCAAAGCTGAGGTGCAAGTGCCCGTAGCGATAATCCCGCAACTCGATGGCAGTCATGCTGGCAGGATAGCATGGGGGCGGATTTAGTTCTCTTCCGCTAAAAACGTGTCCGTCGCTGTCCACAAGGCTTCGGTACGGTCGATGCGGACCTGGGCCTCGTCCTTGAGTTGGGTCGCGACGTAGGCGACCAGGACCTCGGCCATGGCCACGCGCGGTACCGAACTGTCGAAAGGTCCCATCGCAGGGACATCCAAGGCAAACCAGTTTTGGGTGAGGGCTGCGTAGGGGGATAGGGGGCCATCGGTGATGGCGACGAGTTCGACACCCAACTCTCCCAAGGCTGTGGCCGCGGTCAGGGCGTGCCGTCGGTAGCGCGGGAAGTCGAAGACGATGGCGGCATCGCCAGGCGCGGCACCGCCAAGATCGCGACCGCTGGAATGTTCCGAGATGAGGTGCACATTGGGGCGGACCATGGTGAGCCCGCTAAACATGGCGTGCGCTGCGGCTAGGGAAGTCTCACCAGACAGGATCCACACTTGCTGGGCGCGGGCGAGGGGGTCGCCCAGGGCGGCGAGTTGCGGGCCGTCGAGCCCGTCAAATAGATGCCGAATCGATTCGGTGAGTTCGGCGCCGGCGCGCCCGAGCGAGCCCTCTTGATGGCGGATGCGCTGGCTGGGCCTGGAAAGCTTGGCCGTAACCCCTCGTTGGGCGTGCTCGCGCATATCGGCGAAACCCTCAAACCCAAGTTTTCGGGCAAATCGCACGATAGAGGGGCGGCTAGTGTCGACTTCGGTCGCCAAATCGGAAACGGTGCCAAATGCCAGCCAAGTCGGGTCCTCGAGCACGACAGCGGCAATGCGACGCTCTACTGGCGTCAGGCGCTCGCTCGCGGCGGCGATGAGTTCGGCTAAATTCAAGTTGGCGGGACCCTGAACAGGAAGTTACACTAGGAACAGAGAAATGTCCAATCAGTTACATTCTCCTCCGGCACCATGAACGACTCCAAATACGTCCCTTCCGCTCGCGAGCAAGCCTTCCTCGATACCGTCGAGAACCCTCGTTATGAGCGCGAGAGCATCAACGGTCTGCGCCCTTTCTTCGATGAAAAGATGCCCGATGACATGCGCGATTTTTACTCCGCGGTGGAGCTTGCGGAACTGAAGGCCCTGAAGGGAACCGAGCGCGATGTCGAAGCGCGGATGCCGGTGAAGCTCACTCGTCACTACTTTGAGTTGGCGCAGAAGAGCGCGCCGATTCGCCGCCTGGTGAAGGCGAGTCCGGGAGAGACCGAAAGCTTGGAAGGCTCCGAAGACCCGGGCAATCAAATGGATTACAGCCCGGTCGAGGGTCTGCTGCACAAGTACGAAATGGGCTTGATGTATGTGGTGTCGACTTGCTCCGCCCACTGCCGCTTCTGTTACCGCGAAGAGCTGATTGGCCGCAAGGAAATTGAACGCCAGGATGGCACCGTGGCCAAGAAAGGCATGGCGCAGATCCCGGACATCGTGCGCTACATTCACGAGCACAACCAAGCGGTCGAGGCGAATGGTGGTACTCACCCTGATACCGGCCGCGAAAAGCTGCGCGAGATTTTGCTCTCCGGTGGTGACCCGATGGTGTTGAGCAACGCCAAGATTGCGGCCTGGTTTGGCGCTTTGGCCGAAGCTGGTATCGAGTCGATTCGCTTGGGAACCAAGGAAATGGCTTTCTTCCCGCAGCGCTTCGATCAAACCTTCTTGGACATGCTGGACAACTTCCACAAGACCTATCCGGAAGTTGGCTTACGCTTCATGGTGCATTTCAATCACCCCGATGAGTTTTTGCTCAAGGATGACAACGGCAACTACGTCAAGGAAGAGGGCGGTGCCTTGGCATGGCACGCCGAAACCAAGCGCGCCATGAATGGTTTGGTGTCGCGCGGTTGGTTATGCGTGGAGAACCAAAGCCCGTTGATCAAGGACATCAACGACGACCCCGACGCCTTGCGCATCATGCAACGCGCATTGAAGCGCGTCGGCGCGAACAACCACTACTTCTTCTGTGGTCGCGATATCGTGGCACACAAGGCCTTCAACATCTCGATTGAAGAAGCTTGGCGCATCTTGAATGATTCGCAGAAGGGGCTTTCTGGTGTGGAAACCCACGCCCGCCTGTCCATCACCCACTACTTAGGAAAGACCGAAGTCGTGGCCGTCACCAACGAACCGATGGAAGGGGTGAAGGGCGCAGAGAATGGCGTCGTCATCTTCAAGTTGCTGCGCAACGCCGCCGATGCCCCGGATCGCGGCAAGGTGTGCATTGTGGGTCGCAACCCAGACGCCATCTGGTTCGATGGCTTCGAAGACCGCGTCTTGTTCGACGAAGCTGGTCTGTTTGATTACCAACGAGTGCAAAAGGACTCGCCAAGTAGTATCACGGTCTGAGCCATGATCAACAAAGAGGTGCCTTCGGTTGCCGAGGCCGTCGCCGATATTTTCGATGGCGCCACGGTCATGATTGGCGGATTCGGGGAAGCTGGAAGTCCGATTGAATTGATTCACGCCCTGATTGATCAAGGCGCGAGCGGACTCACCGTGGTCAATAACAACACTGGGAGTGGGGAAGTCGGCCTAGCCGCACTCATTAAGGCGGGACGAGTGTCCAAAATGATTTGCTCCTATCCGCGTTCGATGAACTCCACCGTGTTCCCGGAGCTCTACCGCAGCGGAAAGATTGAATTGGAGCTGGTGCCGCAAGGAACGCTTGCCGAGCGCATTCGCGCCGGTGGCGCAGGCATTCCTGCCTTTTACACCGCAACCGCAGTAGGCACCATGCTTGCCGACGGCAAGGAAACGCGCGAGTTCGACGGCAAGACCTACATCATGGAACGTGGACTCAAGGCTGACTTCACGCTCATTAAATGCCGCCAGGCCGACACCTACGGCAACTTGATCTTCAATAAGACCGCACGGAATTTTGCCCCGCCGATGGCGATGGCTGGAACCGTGACGATTGTGCAGACAGAGAGCGTGGTGGCGCCCGGCGAAATGGACCCCGAAATCGTGGTCACGCCAGGCATCTTCGTCAACCGGGTGGTGCAGGTGCAAAACCCACAACACGAATCCGTACTCGTCGCCTCCGGAGTGTCCTACCCATGAGCGCAAACGACGCCAAGATTGGCTTGAGCCGCGAGGAAATGGCGCAACGTGTCGCCATGGATATCCCGGATGGCTCCTATGTGAACTTAGGCATTGGCATTCCGGAGCTCATCACCCGCTTCGTGCCTGAAGGCCGCGAGTTCATTTACCACACCGAAAACGGTTTGTTGGGCATGGGGCCGTCGCCCGCCGAGGGAGAAGGGGAGCCTGAGCTCATCAACGCCGGTAAGCGCCAGGTCACGGCGATTCCCGGGGCCAGTTACTTCCAACACCCAGACAGCTTTGCCATGATTCGCGGCGGTCACCTCGACCTCTGTGTGCTCGGTGCGTTGCAAGTGGCCAATAATGGGGACCTGGCGAATTGGTCCACCGGCGGTCCCGACGCCATTCCGGCCGTCGGCGGCGCGATGGACCTCGTGGCGGGGGTGAAGTCGGTGTTTGTGGTGACACAGCACTGCACGAAGCACGGCGACCCCAAGTTGGTCGATGCCTGCACCTACCCCTTAACTGGGCCCGGCGTGGTCGATCGCATCTACACCGATTTGGCAGTGATTGCAGTCACCGACGAAGGATTTCAGCTCGTGGAGTTGAGTCCGGGGGTGACTTTCGACTATGTTGCCGAACGCACCGGGGCGCCGCTATTGCCCATCGCGACACCAACTGCTTCTTAAATCATGACCAAGCCTGATACGACCTCCAAAAGCGCGGCCCTGTATCAACGAGCGCTGCAAACTCTGCCCGGGGGAGTCAGTCGGAACACGGTGTTGCGTAAGCCCCATCCGCTCTATGCGGATCATGCTTCTGGCTTTTGCGTGACCGACATCGAGGGGCAGGAGTTCCTCGACTTCTCCAACAACATGGCTTCGTTGTTGCATGGCCATGCTCACCCAGAAATTGTGGCCGCAGTGACCGCGCAATTGCAACGCGGTTCCGCCTTCACGCTCGCCACCGCAATCGAAGTGGAGTACGCCGAGTATTTGTGCGAGCGCTGTCCCTCCTTCGAGAAGCTGCGCTTCGTCAACTCCGGTACCGAAGCCGTCATGGGCATGCTCAAGGCTTCCCGTGCCTTTACCGGGCGGCCGAAGATCGCCAAGGTCGAAGGCGCCTATCACGGTCTCTATGACTATGCCGAAATCAGCCAAACCTCGCGCCCGGAAGTTTGGGGCGAAGTAGACCACCCGCGCAGCGTGCCGGTGGCATATGGCACGCCAGCCTCTGCGCTGAATGATGTCGTGATCATTCCCTACAACGACATCGAGCGCGCGATTGCGATCCTCGACGAGCATAAAGTGGACCTCGCGGCAGTTCTGCTTGACCTGATGTCGCACCGCGTCGGCCTGATGAAAATCGAGCCCGACTTCCTCATGGCTTTGCGCAAGTGGACCGAAGAAAACGGTGCGCTTTTGGTCTATGACGAGGTCGTGACCTTCCGTTCCGAGTATGCCGGCGCTCAATCTTGGTACGACTGCCAGCCCGACCTGACCGCAATCGGCAAAGCCATCGGCGGTGGCTTCCCGGTAGGGGCCTTGGCTGGACGCGCCGACGTCATGGATGTCATGAACCCTCTTGCCGACAAGGTTTTGTTCCCGCATTCGGGCACCTTCTCGGCGAATCCGGTGACGATGGTTGCCGGACTCACCACGATGCGTTTGTTTGACCAAGCTGCGGTGACGCGGCTCAATGCCTTAACCGAACGTTGTGTGAAAGGTCTCGAAGCCGCCATCGAGCGCACGGGGATTACGGCTTGTGTCACCGGCGGCGGCAGCATGTTCCGCGTGCACTTCAAGAAGCAGGCACCGCGCAACTATCGCGAGACCTACGCCAGCGCAGAAGAGAACCGCATGATTAACCAGCAACTCGACCACATGTTCGAATCTGGTTTCATGATGATCAACACTTGCGCTGGCACCCTATCTACGCCGATGGGCGAAGCCGAAGTCGATGCCTTCGTCAGCGCCATGGAAGCCGGTTTCCGCAAGCTATAAGCTTGGCGCCGAACGACCCTGCGAGAACTTCGGGCTGAGGCCGCGGCGTTCGAGGTCGGCGAGCAGTTGCATATGCGCAAAGGTGCGCTCGAAACAGGTATCGGTATCAGCCTGAATAATTTCGGGCTGCTGCCAAGCTTCTACGCCGCCGGGTAGCTCCTCCAAGAAGGAAGCATGGCGTTTGTCGAGCACGCGACGGTCGAGAATCATCACTGCGCCGCGGTCTTTGTCGGTACGAATCAAACGACCACAACCTTGGCGGAACATGGCCAAAGCCTTGGGTAGATAAATGCGATGTCGCTGCGGCCCCCAACCCATACGCGCTTGTTGTGCGGTCATGTAATCATCGGGCGCGCCGTAGGGGAGTTTGGGAATGACCACATATTCACAAGTGGTTCCCGGAAAGTCGACACCGAACCAGAAGGTATCGAGGCCAAGCAGCACTGCATCTTCGTTTTGGCGGAAGCGGCGCATGATTTCCTCTTTGCGGAAGCCCGGCATGCCTTGCCAATAGAAGGGAAGTGACAAAGCGCGAAAGCGCGGCGCCAAGCGTTCGCCGACACGTTGTAGCAACACGCGGTTGGTGAACAAACCTAAGGTGCGCCCGCGCGTGCGTTCGGCCAGGAACAACAACACATCTTCGACATACTCCAGCCAATCATCGGCATCGGGACCGCGATAGGCATAGGGCGGAGCGTCTTCAGGCACGCAGTACAACGCGGCCTTGTGGTCGAAGTAAGGAGCGCCGCGGAAGGTGGAGATGGACTCGGGGGAGATCTCTGGGTTGTCCTTGGTGACCAAGTCTAAGCCCAGGTAACCGGACATGGCTTTGAAGCCTCCACGCAGACGCGCGGTGGCGCTGACCAGGAAGGCATGGCGCAACGAGGGGTAATAAACTTTGCCCAACCACTCTTGCGGGAGCAGTAACTTCAGAGCCAACAATGGTTTCTGCCGCTGCTCGAATAGCGCTTCAAAGTGGAAGGTGTCGGAGAAATCGCCTTCATCGGAATCGCCACCCAGCCACAGGGTTAATCCTTCGCGCCAATGAGCGAGCACCTCAAGCGGGCGTAGTAACTCCCAGCGCAACTTCCGCGCCCGACGTTGCGGCAAGTCACCCAACTCTTCAATCACCGTGCGCAGCGCACTATCTAATCCATCGACCGCTTCACGCAGACCACGCAAGGCGGTTAGGAGGCCATCGCCGCGGCCGGAAGACATGTACTCATGCAGCAGGAAGGCAGTTTCTTCCTTGGCCATGGAAGGCGAAACCTCACGCCGGTACTCGTCGAAGGCGCGCATCTCGCGCGCGGTGACATGAGCTGCGGCATCTAGGCCGGAAGTAAAGCTTTCACTTTCCTCGGCGGCACCCAGCAAACGCTCGCCGTTCTCTCCCAGGTGCAGGCGCTCCAGGAACGGCCCAAGCACCGCTAAGGCCCCACTGTCGCGCCGGCGTTTGCGCCGTAGGTTGTTCACCAAGTCGGTGACTTCATCTAACTCAATATCAAAACTCCGCGCAGACAGGGTGACCTCATGTAAGTGATCACATTCATCACACAGCACATGCGAGAAGTCATCGGGCCGCGCCAATAAATAGGCATGGTTGGTCACGACCAAGTGCGCACGTTCTGCGCGCAAAGTGCGGACTCCGGCGGCACAGCGTTTGGCGGCGCGTCCGCGGCAACAGTTGGGAAGTGCGCGAACCTTGCGCAACATGCCATCGGCTGCGCGCAAGACTTGAGCGGGGTGGCCTGCGGGCATTCCTGGCATGACCGGGAAGCCGTCGAGGTCGGCGCTGGGGTCCTCCAAGAAGAACAGCGCCAAGCGCAACCAGGTGGCGCGCGCCACCGCACTTGCCGACGAAGGCTCTGGAGCCGCGTCGAGAATGGCGCGGCCGCAAATGTAGTTGGCGCGGCCTTTGAGTAAGGCAACGCGTGGCCGTTGTGCCCGCGGCAAACCCGCAGACTCGAGCAAATCCAAGGCACGGGGCAGTTCGCGGAAAAAGGCTTGCTCCTGCAGGGCCCGGGTATAGGTGCTGACCGCAACCCGCGTTTGGTTCTCCTCTGCCCACAACAACAAGGGACCCAGATAAGCCAAGGTCTTGCCAGTGCCAGTAGGGGCATCGGCCAACAAGTAAGCCTGCTCACGTTCCAAACTGGAGCTCATGGCTTCGGCCAAGGCGCGCTGTCCCGGCCGCTCCTTGGGATCTTCGCCATCTTTGGCAAAATGCTTCGGCAGCAAATCAAAGTAGGCCGATAGCCGTTGTTTGGCTTCTTCGCTGAGAGGCGCACGATCTTCTTGGCGGGAAGATAGGGCGTCGAGCTGATCGAAATCTAAGCGGTAGTCTTCGCTGAAACGCGGCGTCAAGTCGCGCAACAAACGATCGAGGTCGAGCGGTGAGCGGTCGACATCGTCTTCGAAGGCGCCGTCTTCCAGTTCGGCGAAGAACAAGGCGTCGTCATCTTGGCCACCGGCTCCAAAGCGACTGGGTTGATTGAGTAAATCAGCAATCAATTCCAGCCATTCGCGACTTTGTTCCGCCGCCGCTTGGCCTGGGTCCTCCAATAGCTCGGCCAATCCACGGGCAAACAGTTGGCGCACGCGTGAAGGGCGCTCGAAGTGACCGCGCACCAAGGCCGTCAGGAGTTGGCGCAACCACGATGCCTCGATGGGGGTGCTGGCGCTTTGTCCACACCAAGACTGCAACAAGGCTTGCGGTTGCAATTCCCCGCGCCGCGGATGAAGGAAGGTGGCGAGGTCGGTGAGCGCAAGCACCCGTGGTGGCTCCAAGCCTGGGCACAAGAGGCGGAAGCGCCCCAAGAAACTGGCGGCGTCGTCCATCACCACCACAGGGCGTGCGCTCAGGTCGGCCAACAGTGCGGGAAGAACTTCGCGCCAATGCGGCAGCTCGGCCAGTTTTTCGCCGGTCAGGCCGCAATCGGCCAGGCGGCGGGGGGCATGCTGCGGCGGCTCACCCGCTAGAAAGGGGCTACACCACAATGCCGGAATGACGGCTTCGGGGCCACCTTCCGTCGTAAAGGACCAAGCTTCGAGGAAAAAGAGGCCATCGTGCTCTAAATCAGGGCCCAGAGAGGCCAGGGCTACGAAGACAGGATCGGTAGAGGCGTTCATTCGTTCGGTCGCATCACTCCGGCCGCTAGGGCATAATACCGAGTCTGATCCCCACCAGACATCCCCGAATTCCGCTGTTGGGAACCATGGTTGACATTACTGACATCCCCGTCGAAGGCTACGAGCGCGTGCGTCGCGCCGTCGATCCAAAATCCGGCCTTCATGCCATCATTTCGGTGCACAACACCGTCCTTGGCCCTGCCCTCGGCGGCATGCGCCTATGGCCCTATGCCTCGGAGCAGGAAGCACTTACAGACGTGCTCCGGCTCTCGAGCGGCATGACTTACAAGGCCGCCTGTGCGGGTTTAAACCTCGGTGGCGGCAAGTCAGTGATCATCGGCGACCCCTCCATGAAGTCCGAGGCCTTTTTCGAGGCCATGGGCGATTTCGTCGAGTCCTTTGACGGGCAGTACATCACTGCCGAAGACGTCAACACCAAGGTTGAGGATATGGACATCATCAACCGCCGCACCAAGCACGTTACCGGCTTGGCTGGCAAGTCCGGAAATCCCTCGCCGAAGACGGCCTGGGGCGTGTTCCTCGGTCTCAAGGCCACCCTCGAAGATGTCTACGGCTCTGACAGCGTTGCCGGCAAGACAATCGCCATCGAAGGCGCGGGTTCGGTCGGTAAGGTTTACGCCGAGCTCATCGCCAAGGAAGGCGGCAAGATTATCGTCGCCGACATTAAACAGGAAGCTGCCGAAGATCTGGCCAAGGTCACCGGTGGCCAAGTCGTTCATCCCGACGCCATCCGTTCGGTCGAATGCGATGTCTACGCGCCCTGCGCACTAGGCGGCTCGATCAACGACGAAACCTTGCCTTTGCTCAACTGCAGGGCCATCTGCGGCGCCGCCAACAACCAGCTCATGGATGTCCGCCACGGCGAGTTGCTGCGCGACCGCGGCATTCGTTACGCGCCAGACTATGTGGTTAACGCCGCTGGTTTGATTAATGTCTACGACGAGATGCAGCCTGGCGGTTACAAGGAAGACCGCGCCATGGCGAACATGGAACTCATTCGTGAGAACATGCGCAAAATCTTCGCCATCGCAGACGAAGAGGGCATTCCGACCGCCACCGCCGCCGACCGTTTTGCCGAGCGTCGCATCGAAGCGGTGCGCTCTGGCGTCGAACAGGCCTAAGTCAGGCCTGCCCATCTGAGCGCAGGCTAGGCAGTCGTCACTTCCACGCCACTGGAAGTGACGATCATGGTGTGCTCGGTCTGCGCAATGCGCACAGCCGGGTCGGAATCGACCAAAGGCGGAAAGTCAATCAGGCAACCCGTTCGGCGCAATCGCCCGATGGAATTTTCGACCGCTTCTTCGGGCAAATTCGCCAATGTGCGCCGCGAGAAGGGCAGTCCATTCATGCCATCAATCACGCCCCACACGGCATGGTCGATGCCCTTCAGCTTGCGCGGGGTCTTGAGCAGCATGAAGATTTCGGACTTGCCGGCTTCTTGCACCGGTCCGGAACCATTGGTGGCAAAAGGTTCAATCGCCACCACCATGCCTTCTTCCAAGGTGCCACGAGTCCAGCGATCGGCGACGGCCGGGATTTGCGGGGCGGTGTGGACTTTCCAACGTGCCACGCCATGGCCGGTGAGATTGGTCACCGGGCGGAAGCCGTGCTCCAGAATTGCGCCCTCAATCGCCATCGCGATATCGCGCACCGCCACCCCTGGGCCAGCCGTCTGAATCGCGGCCTCTAAACCGGCGGCAGAAGCCTGAATCAGCTTGTGATAGCGAGGGTCTTCGCCCAAATACACCGTCTGAGCATTGTCAGCGACATAGCCATTGACCTCGACACCGATATCGACTTTGACCACATCTTCGTCTTGATAGGTAGTGCGGTCTTTGGGCGCCGGGCAATAGTGGGCCGCAATGTGGTTGCGGCTGGTCTGGGCCGGGAAGGCCATGCCGCCGCCCTCGGCTACGATAAAGCGCTCGACTTCGTCCATGACGTCGGCGAGGCGGGCTCCTGGGCGGATGAGCTGGACCGCGAGCTTGCGGGCATCACGGGCAATCCGCCCCGCAGCGCGGAATTGATCCGCGGCGCCGGGTTCTAGGGCTGGGAGGCTGGCTGAGGTCATTTTGGGGTGGGCGAGAAATGCCTGAGACAGCATTTTAAGCCAGCCTTCCGCTTGTGCCGATAGGGAATGGACCCCATCAACACCCCATGTTGCAGATCCAAACAGGACAGAAAATCGGACCCTACTTAGTCGATGGTTTCCTCGGAAGAGGCGCCTTCGCGCAGGTGTACCGGGCCCACGACGCCGCCGGCAATGTTGTCGCCCTCAAAGTAGGGGATGACAGTGGCGGCGGACGCTTTTTGCCCCGCTTTGGCGAGGTCACGGTGACACGCGATCCGCGTGCCGTCAGCCCCGACGAGTGCCCGGCCGAGGCCATGTTCTTGGACCCGGTCGATGGCGCCAAGGCCGAGGTCTTGGATAGCGAGGAAGTCGATAGCTTGTTGCTCGAAGAAGCCAAGCTGTTACGCCTGGCTCAGGGCCGCGGCGTGCCACGTCTACACGAAGTCGTCGAGAAGAATGGCCGGCCCGTCCTGGTCATGGATTACCTCGCTGGCTCAACACTGCGCGAACGCATTCGCTCCATGGAAGGAGTCAAGCTTAGCTGGCTGCTCGACGCCTGCAAGCAGGTGCAAGCTCTGCAAGACATGGGCTGGACCTGTCATGGTGACCTCAAGCCGGAGAACATCATGGTCAGTGAGCAAGAGGAAGTCTTTCTGCTCGACCCGGTCCCCGAATCCTGCCGCGAGGACCGCATTGTCACCACTCCCTGGTACAACCCCTTTCTGCGTTGGGATGACAAAGGCGACACCCAAGCCCTTGGCATCATTCTTTATGAACTTTTAGTGGGCGCTTTGCCCTTCGATCGTGTGCCATGGTCCCTAGCCGGCACTGGACACGATTGCCACAGCGAAGAGGACCGCGGCCTGAGTCTTTCGTTGTTTCTGGCCTACCCGCCGATGCGCGAACTGAATGCGCTGGCACCTCGTCATCTGGAGCATATCTTCCACGCTGCGGTGTGTAATGACAGCTACAACTTGGCGGATATGCGGGAAGATCTGGAAGAATTCCTCCTCCGCGATTGAGACTTCGGAATGCCTGCGCCCAGAGAGGGTAGGCATTTCTAAAATGGCGGTGTCATGGACACCACTGCCCACCGCACGCTGCTTCTCGGTCACAGCCCCGATCCCGACGATGCCTTCATGCATTTCGCCCTTGCGGCGGACCGTCTGGATACGGGGGACCTGCGCTTTGAGCACAAGCTCGAGGACATCGAAACCCTGAATCGCCGTGCGCTGAAGGGCGAGTACGACATCACTGCGGTGTCAATTCATGGTTATGCCTTCGTCGCCGACCGCTATGCCTTGCTGAATCATGGCGCGTCCATGGGCGAAGGCTATGGCCCACGGATTGTCGCGCGCGAAGAGATGTCCTTTTCCGATTTACAAAAAGGCAAAGGCAAGCGATTGGCGATTCCCGGCGAGTGGACCTCGGCACACCTCGCTGCACAAATGAGTCTCGGTGAGTACGACTACAAAATTGTCGACTTTGATCGCATTCCCGATGCCGTTGCTGAGGGAGAAGTCGACGCTGGCGTGTTGATTCACGAAGGGCAACTGACTTTCCAAGAGCAGGGCCTAGTCTTGTTGCAAGATCTGGGCGTATGGTGGGCGGAGCAAACCGGCGGTTTGCCACTTCCACTAGGCGGCAACACAATTCGCCGCGACCTCGGCGAGTTGTTGCCGGTGGTTTCTAAGTTGTTGCAAGATTCGATTCGTTACGGCTTGGATAACCGCGAAGAAGCGGTGGCCTACTCCTTGCAGTTCGGTCGCGATCTCAACTTGGCGCAGGCCGATGAATTCATCGCCATGTACGTCAACCAACGAACCTTGGACTATGGCGACGACGGTCGCGAGGCGGTTCGCCTATTCCTCCAGCGCGCTCAGGATGCCGGATTGGTTCCCGAGATGCCGCCGTTGGACTTTGTCCGTTAGGCCTACGATTTTGCAGCCTGGTTTCGTATGCTGGAAGGGTGCCCCCTGAATCCAGCAAGTTTGGCCATGAGTCTTTCGTGGCCCGTGACAGCCAGCGCCTACAGGCTTTGGTCGCTCATGCCCCAGTTTGCGTGCATGAGTTTGCTCCCAATGGCACCATCATCGCGATTAATCCCGCAGGGTTGGAGCTACTTGGAGTCGAGCATGAAAGCCAGGTTCTCGGTCAACCATTGAGTAGTGCGGTTGGTGAAGACGAAATCGATCGCATCCTTGGCTTGTTGGAAAAGGCTCTGCAAGGCGAGACCTCGCACTATGCCTTTCACCTGTTGACCAAGCGCGGGCCGGTACATTGCGCCAGTTGGATGTCTCCACTACGTAATGAACAGGGAGAGATCACGCGCATTCTGGGTATGACCCAGGACATTACTGAGAGTCAAAGTGCTCTTCAGGCCTTGCAGGAAAGTGAGAAGCGCTATCGCCAAATGTTCGAAGCGAACTTGGCGATTAAGTTAGTCAGCGATCCGGCTACAGGAAGTATTGTCGAGGCAAACCAGGCTGCTTGCGATTTTTATGGTTACAGCCATGAGGAAATTATGGGTTTGGGCTTGCAAGACATCAACACCTTACCGCGCGAAGAAATGATGGCATTGGCGGGGAGAGCTTCGCGTACCGAGCAACTCTACTTTGAGTTCCAACATCGATTGAAATCCGGCGAAGTTCGTGATGTCGAAGTGTTCTCTGGTCCGCTTCACACGCCGCAGGGGTTGCGCTTATTCAGCATTGTTCACGATGTCACCGATCGTAGGCGGGCGCAGCTTCAGCTCCAAGAGTCGGAACGGCGCTTTGCGCGAGCCGTTGCCGGTACTTCTGACGGCATTTGGGAATGGCATATTGTTCGTGGGACCATTTACTGGTCACCTCGTTTCAAAGAACTGCTTGGCTACGAAACAGACGAGATCCAGCCGAAGGAGGGCATGCTTTGGAGCTTCATGCATCCTGATGACGTTGAGACCGTCAAAGAGGCCACGCGCCGCCACCTGAAGCACAACGAGCCCTATGACGTGCGTTATCGCTTGCGTCACCGTGATGGCAAATACCGCATGTTTCGCGCGCGGGGCACCGTGGAACGAGATGCCGCGGGTGAACCTATGGTCATGGCGGGATCCCTGGAGGACATTAGCGAGCAAGTTGCCGCGGAACGCGCACGCACAGAAAGGCGCAAGCGCATTGGGCGTCAGCATCGGGCCATTCAAAGCTTGACCACCGATCCTGGGCTGAGTTCGCGCGAGATGGATCTTGCCTTTGCCCGCCTGACCGAGACAGCCTGCGAGATTCTTGATGTAGGAAGGGCAAGTCTGATGTTGGTCAATGAAGATTGTTCTCGGCTGGTGAGTCGCGATCTTTTTGTTCGGGCCAAGAAGGAGCATTTTCGTGGAGTGTTTCATAATCTCCAGGCCATGCCGCAGTATTTGGCAGCTTTGGAAAGCAGTCGAGCCCTTGCTTTTGAGCATCCACTAGAAGATGAGCGGCTAAGGGAGTTCCCCCAAGGATTCCTACAAGAGCGATCGGTGAAATCCATGCTCGATATCCCGATTCGACGCGAAGGAAAGGTGGTAGGGATTTTGCGTTTATCCGAAGTCGACAAAGCGCGGCGCTGGCGCGATGACGAGATTCAGTTTGGTTTAGACCTCGTGAGCTTTACTGTGCGCCTTTTGGTGGGCGCTGAAACCAACGAAGCGATGCGCCAGAAGCGCGAACTAGAATCCCAAGTTCTCCACGCGCAAAAACTCGAAAGCCTAGGCCTGATGGCAAGCGGGGTAGCGCATGATTTCAATAACTTGCTGGTTGCTATTCTTGGTAACGCCGATTTGGCACGGGAGGATCTTGATGAAAATTCGCGTGCTCACGGTTTGGTGAGTTCGATTGAACATGCCGCGCGTCGTGCGGCCGATCTATGTAGGCAAATGTTGGCCTATTCCGGGCGCGGACTCTTGCGCGTAGAAACCATCGACATGGGCGATCTGGTTGCCGGCATGGTCAAGCTCATGCGTGCCTCTTTAGGGGGCAACCTGACCTTGCACTTCACCCCGCCGAACCGACCCTTATTGGTCGAGGCCGATGCCACCCAAATTCGCCAAGTCATCATGAACTTGATTGTGAATGCCGCAGAGGCCATGCAGGATCAAGGGGGTACGATCACTCTCGTCCTTGAAGAGTCAGTGGTGCATGCCGAGCCATCCCAAGGTGGGCTGGCGGTGCCGGCGACTGGGAGTTACATCGAACTCTTAGTTCAAGATGAAGGCAAGGGCATGGACGAGACAATCCTTGGCCGCATGTATGACCCTTTCTTCTCGACCAAATTTGCCGGCCGTGGATTAGGAATGGCCGCCGTTCTCGGCATCATGGGCGGGCATGGTGGAGGCATCGAAGTGATGAGCACCGTGGGCAGCGGCACTGCCTTCCGCTTGCAATTTCCGGTGAGCGAAAACGCGCTTAATGAAATGGTGGAGTCACATCAGCTCGAAGACCATGGTTGGCTTGGTAGCGGCCGTGTTCTCTTGGTCGATGACGATGAAACTGTCCGCCTTCTTGGCCGCGAAATGTTAGAGCGGCTTGGCTTCCAGGTTTCCGTAGTCAGCAATGGCAGCGACGCCCTGAAGGAAATCTCCACTCAGCCTAGTGGTGAAGAATGGAGTTTGGTGATGCTTGACCTCACCATGCCAGGCATGTCTGGTCTGGAAGTGCTCGCCAAAATCCACGACCTACAACCCGGCCTCCCCGTCTTGATGTCGAGTGGTTATGCCGAGGAGGAAGTGCGCCAGCAACTCAGCCGCGAGGACATGTTCGCCTTTTTGGCGAAGCCCTATACCTTGGCTGAGTTGCGAAGTGCTTTGCGCGCGGTGCTTAGCTCAGGTTAATCCACACCGACTTCGATTCGGTGTAAGCGTCGAGGGCTTGGCGGCCTAAATCGCGACCGAAGCCCGACTCCTTGAAGCCACCAAAGGCCATACCGGGGTCATACAGGTTGTAGGTGTTAACCCAAACCGTTCCCGCGCGCAGAGCTTTGGCGAATCCAATCGCGCGCTTGAGATCTTGACTCCAAACGCCAGCGGCGAGGCCGTAGCGGGTGTCATGGGCTATGCGCAGGGCATCTTCTTCGGTATCAAAGGGCGTGACCGCAAGCACCGGGCCAAAGATTTCTTCTTGGGCGATGGTGGCCTTGGGGTCGACATCGGCAAACACGGTGGCAGCAATGTAATAACCCTTGCCGTTACCCACTTCGTCTTGCAGAGACTGTCCACCGGCGAGCAAGCGCGCGCCTTCGGCTTTGCCCTTCTCGATGAACTCGAGCACCGACTTGTATTGGTCTGCGTTACAGACTGGGCCCATGCGCGTGCCTTCGGCGAGAGGGTGACCAACCGTGGTCTTGCCGGCCATCTTTTCGATGCCAGCGAGAAACTCTTCATAGACGCCACGCTGCACCAATACCCGAGAGCCAGCCGCGCAAACTTCGCCCTTATTGTAGAAGATGCCGGTGGCGGCACCGCGGACGGCGGCCTTGAGGTCGGCGTCGTCGAAGACAATGTTGGGGGACTTGCCACCCAGTTCGAGGGTGACGCGCTTGAGGGTGTTGGAGGCTTCGCGCTGGACCATGCGGCCCACTTCGGTGGAACCGGTGAAGCTGATCTTGTCGACGCCCGGGTGTTGCACCAAGGGCGTGCCGACGGCGCGGCCACCACCAGTGACGACATTGAACACGCCAGCGGGCACACCGGCTTCAGCGGCGAGCTTGGCCATCCACAAGGAACTGAAGGAGGTTTGTTCGCTGGGTTTGAGCACAATGCTGTTGCCGCAGGCCAAAGCTGGAGCCACTTTCCAGGCCGCGAGGAGCATCGGGAAGTTCCACGGCGTGATCATGCCGCACACACCCACAGGCTCGCGCAGGGAAAGGCCGAGCGAGTCGCCAGGCAAAGGCAGCACCGAGCCCTCGAGCTTGGTCACCCAGCCGGCGTAGTAGCGAAAAATCTCGGCGACCAGGGGAATTTCAATCTTGCCGCTATCAAAAGCGGTCTTACCGGTGTCCATGGTCTCGGCATGGGCGATGGCGGCGCGGTTTTGATCAATCAGGTCGGCCATCTTCCACAGGATGCGCGAGCGCTTGGCAGGAGGCATATTGCGCCAAATACCGGTGTCGAAGGACTCGCGGGCAGCCAGAACGGCGCGATCAACGTCCGAGGCGTCGCCAGCGGCCAATTCGGCGTGAATTTCCTCGGTAGCAGGGTCAATGGAGCCGGAAGTCTTGCCAGAAGAGGCTGGACTCCACTCGCCGCCAATGAAATGGGCGGCTGGAAGGATGTCGGTTGTGGTGGACACTGGTGGATTTTCCTGAATCAGGGGGTCAGCAAAGCTTTCAGAATGCCGATTGTAGGGGTGAGCATGCCGATCAATCGCGGCACGCGCTGGATTCATGACCTCCACACAATCCGTCCTCCTTCTTGTTTCGGAGGCCTTTTTCCAGGACAGGATTACGACCACGCTCAAAGCTGTGGGCCGTGAGCCTATTTGGGTCGACCCAGAGCAAGATCATTTCGTCGAAAGCATGCTGAGCCAGCCCTCACTAGGGGTGGTGATTGACCTGGAAGACCAGGGCTGCGACGCTCCTGCTGCCTTGGAGGCCCTCCGCGCTGACCAACGCTCCGCTGGCTGGCATTTCATCGTGTTCAGCGCCCATGAAGATGACAATCTCATCGCTCGCGGCCTCGCCGCCGGGGTTGAGGTGATTCCGCGCTCCACTTTCGCCGCCAATTTGGTGCGCCTGATGCAAGATTTCCGCCCCGCCGAGGAAGCCTAGGCCTTAGGGCTGCCTGGGGCCACGCAGAGGCTTACAAGGGCCTCGTCTTGATGTCTTGCCGAATTTGTCCTTTCGGGGTAGAATAGGGCTTCTACCGGGCGTCTCAGACCTGTTATTGGCCCTTTAAGGGCCTCTCACACGGCCCTGAGCACAGGATCGCAAGATTAGCTGACCCGGCCCGCGCCCGCACCGGCGCTCTCCGAAGAAACCCAGAACGAAACCAGCGTGGTCAAGCTCTACATTAAGCCGAACTGCAAGTCCTGTCTCAAGGCAGTCAAATACCTCGAAAAGAAAGATGTCTCTTTTGAGGTTCTCGACATCATGAAGTCTCCTCCTGCGAAGAAGCTTCTGGAAAAAGCAGTCGATGCCCTCGACCCCAAAGGTGCGTTCAACAAGCGCGCTAAGGGATACAAAGAAAACGACATCGAGAATGCCACCTTCAAAACCAAGAAGGAAGTTGTCGACCTGTTGCGTGCCAACCCGGACATGATCCGTCGCCCGCTTCTGGCTCGTGGCGAGAAGGCGATTCTCGGTTTCGACGAAGCCGATTACGCAACCTTCCTGCGCTAAGCGCAAAGCATTTCCTGGCCTCTCGCGGCTAGGATGGACAAGGCGGCCCTGTGGTTCTCCACTGGGCCGCCTTCCTCTTGGAATGGACATCGATCCCTCCTCGCCGCCGCCTCTTGGCGCTGCTCGCATTTTGCGCACGCGCGTGTCCTCTGGCCACGCCGCCGCCGCGCCAGAGGCGGACCATGTCGCCATCGAGGAACCCTTGGGCGTGCGCGTCCAGGGGCATGATTATGCCGTCTTAATGTGCACACCAGGGCGCGAGGAAGATCTCGCCTGCGGTTTTCTTGCGGCCGAAGGCCTGCTTTCTGGTTCGGAAGACTTGTCGGCGGTGGCTCCCTGCGCTCCGCGAGGTGGTGAGGAAGACATGGGGCGCATATGCAATGTCGCGCTGGCTCCGGGCGTAGCCTTCGACCCCTCGGCACACCAAAGCCGCATGGTGGCCTCTTCTTGTGGCCTTTGCGGAGGGAAAACGGTGGCCGATTTGCGTCAGGCCGCACCTCATCGCACTCCGGAGCCCCCGGCGCAACTTGCTGTGGCAGACATGTTGACGGCATTTCGCACCTTAAGGAAGGCGCAGGATCTCTTTGCGCTCACGGCAGGCTGTCATGGCGCTGCATTGGTGCGTGCCGACGCCAAGGGGCCGCTCCTCGATGTCGCGGAAGACGTCGGCCGCCACAATGCCGTAGATAAGTTGCTTGGGGCGCGTTTGCGTGCGGGGGATTATCCGCTGGCGGCACCCACGGCCTTGCTGGTGAGCGGTCGCCTCTCCTACGAGTTGGTGCAGAAGGCGGTTCTGGCTGGCCTGTCTTGGATAGCCGGCGTGGGCATGCCGAGCTCGCTGGCGATTGAAGCCGCCGAGGCCACTCAGCTAGGTCTGTTTGCCTGGGTGCGCGATGCAGGCGTTTCTGCCTATGCGGGGCGCACCCAGTTCGTCATGACCTGATGACAGTCTAGTAGTCGATACCGCTGAGTTCGTTGAGGTCGAAGTCCATCGCGAACTCGCGCTCAATGTCGATCAGGCGACCGCGACCAAGGCGCTCGACAAAAGTAATGGCGCCGCGCTCTTCGCGACCATCACGGAAGCGGAGGCGGACGGAATACTTGGTCATGCCTTCTTTCAGTCGGGCAGACAAAGGACTCGGTTCAGGGAGTTCAGAAGGAGGAACAGGACGGACCATGGCAGCGTTGCAGTGAGTTTGGGGGGAGAAAATCAGCTCAAGACGTGTGCGGGCGCGGCGGCGCGAAGGACACCGGCCTGCAGTAGCAAGGTCGACCAAGTCTCGAAGGGAGACGCGTCGGACTGGGCGAGTTGTTCCAGCTCTGACAGGGGCTCGAGGCCGCCGGTCATGGCCGAACTTTCGCGAATGGACAAAGACGACGCCGGGAGGGACGAGGCGTCGAGGCGGTAGACCAGGCCCACATGGACCGCGCCGACCGCAGTGGTGTCATCGTTGAGGAGACCCACGGGTTGCAGAAGCTCACCGGCTTGCGGTGGAAGCACGAGTTCTTCATGAAGTTCGCGCAGGCAGGCTTGTCGAAACAAATCCGATTGGCCCGCTTCGAGAGGCTGATCGCAGGGGTTGATATGCCCGCCGACGCCAATCGAGCGCTTGCCGTGAAGACGGCTTTCGCCCTGGGTTTTGAGACGAGTCAAGCACAGCACCCGATCCTGATGGCAAACAGCGACATAGGGAATTGGCTGTTTGTAGGTGGCGTGCTCTTCGGCGTAGCGACGCTCGATGAAAAAGCCTTCCTCGCGCGCGGGGCCAAGAAAGCGTTCTTCCAGCTCTTCTGCCCCGAGTGGCAGGAGGCCATGAGGTGCCGCATCTGCGAATAACACCTGACGGGGAACTACCCAGACGAACTCCATGCCCCCGATTCTGCCCATCGGGCCAGATTCTGCAAGGGAAAACCACTAGATGTTGCGTAATTGTGGAGAACTAGGCCTGCATAATCGGCACTACATGTAGGGGTAAAAAAGTGAGTGCCGCCTATAAGCCGGATCCTGTTCCTCCTTGCGGAGGTGACGACCATTTCTCTAGGACCCCTGTTGCCAGAGGCCTCTAACGCTCTACCCGGAGGTTCAAACAGTACGGGCCGCACCTACCCTCCCTACGTGAGCTTTCTCCCGATGGGGTTTACCCTGCCACGTTTGTCACCAAACGCGCGGTGAGCTCTTACCTCACCCTTTCACCCTTACCGGCCCCGAAGGACTTAGGCGGTTTGCTTTCTGCGGCACTTTCCCTGGGGTTGCCCCCGGTGGACGTTATCCACCATCGCGCCCTTTGGAGTCCGGACTTTCCTCGGATGACACAAGGTCATACGCGGCCGTCCAGACGACACTCGCCCAGATTATAGCGCAGTAGCGGAACGGCCTTCGTTGTCGAGAAACTCGCGCAAAATCACCATCGCGGCTACGCAATCGACCTTGGCCTTAGCGCGTTTGCCGCGTAGGCCAGCATCGGCCAAAAGGCCGCGCGCTTCTTTAGTGGTGTGGCGTTCATCTTGGTGATACAGCTGCACACCTGCGGGCAGTTTGCCCTTGATCGCATCTAAGAACACCCACACCTTTTTGACTTGCTCGCCTTCGCGGCCATCTGGCAAGTAGGGCATGCCAACGACGACCTTTTTGACATCGCGTGCGGCGATTTCTTGAAGCAAGCCATCGATGGTGAGGTCAAGACTTGGCGTTTGGATGGTGTCCAACGGTTGCGCCGTAATGCCAAGGGCATCCGAAACCGCCAAGCCTGTGCGCTTGGCGCCATAGTCCACTGCCAAAACGCGACCCATCATGTTGGAACCTCTCTGCTTAGAGCAGATCGTCGCGCCCCATGTCGCCAAGGCGATTGACGAAACGCTTCACTTCTTCCGCGCGTTCGCGCGGGGCGACCAAGATTGCATCGTCGGTGCGCACCACCACGATGTCATCTAAACCCAGAACCGCAATCACCTGCTCTTTGCTGCTGTAGGCCAACACGCGCTCCGCCTCTTCGGCGAGCAGCATGCCACCCTGCGGCAACACCGCGGCATTGCCATGCTCATCTTTGTCGACCTCTTCGTACAAGGCCTTCCACGAACCGACATCGCTCCAGTGATAGGGGGTGGTCATGACGCGCACGCCATCGACCTTTTCCATGATGCCGATGTCCACCGGAACCGACGGAAGCGTGGGATAAACCTCTTCTAAAACGCCTTCTGCATTCTCGCCACCCCAAGAATTACGGATGGTTTGCAGTCCACTCGCGAGGTCTGGCATATGCGTGGCAATCGCTTGGCGAATGGTGGAAACGCGCCACATAAAGATGCCGGCATTCCAATAAAAGCCACCCTGTTCGAGGAAGGCGGTCGCGGTTTCCAGATCCGGCTTTTCGCGGAAGCAATCCACTTGGAAGTACTCCAAGCCTTCTTTCTCGCCCAAACTCTGACCGGCTTGGATGTAGCCATATCCAGTGGCTGGCCACTGCGGAGGAATGCCGTAAGTCAGAAAGCTGCCCTCGTCGGCGCAAGCTTGCAGGCCCGCTTGCAGGCTGCGTTGAAACTCTTCCGCGGGGCGAATGACATGGTCAGCCGGAAGAACTGCCATGGTGGCATCGGGGTCGACCGCATGCAGCGCTTCGGCAGCCAAGCCCACACAGGGGGCCGTGTTGCGTGCGCAAGGTTCGACCAAGATTTGGTCCCGAGGAACTCCTGGACAGGCCGCAATCACGCCTTCGACTTGGCGCGCATTGGTCACAATCCAAACCCGTTCTGCGGGCACGAGGGGGTCGAGTCGCGCCACGGTTTCGGCGAGCATGGAAGCTCCGCCGGTAATCGGCAGCAGCTGCTTCGGGCGATGGACTCGGCTTTCCGGCCAGAAACGGGTGCCGGAACCTCCGGCCATGATGACAGCATGGAGTGAACTCATAGGATTCGTGGGACGCTTAGCGAACTTAGGAAGCTCGGGCTTATTCTACGCCGGCGTCCAGCGGCACGATTGGCGAGCGTCGCCAATTCGGATGCGGTGCTTCGGGGACCCACAGCGGGAAGGGTGGGCGGACAAAGGTCTGACCAGCAAGCTTGCGCAGGCTGCGTTGGCGAATCACTGGCGCTTCAATTGGTCCATAAACCTGTTGCTCAATCAGCCAGTCCAGTAGGTCTTTCACCAACGGCAGTCGGCCCAGCAAACTCAAGGTGCGTATGGTGACTTTGAGGTTGAGGCTGGAATCCAAATCGATGCTGCCTTCACCCTGGACATCGAGCAGTTGTGAGACCAGTTGTAGCTTGTCGACGTACATGCGGCCTTCACCATTCAGACGGAAGTCCAATTCTCCGGATTCAAACACAGGAGGGTCGATGCCTGCAATGCGCCACATACTCTTCAACACCGGGACGGTGCCAAGCGCGCCATCAGAAATATGCAGACGACCGCGGCCGCGAGCGAAGGTTGGGCTGGGGGTCGGGCTTGAGAAGCGCAAATCGCCATGGACCAAGCCGGCCAAAGAACCGCCCAGGCCAAGCTCTTCGCGCATGCGTTCGAGTTCCAAGCCGTCCAAATAACACTGCAGGCTGATGGGAGCTTGAGGAGTGAGGCCAAGGGTCATTTTGCCAGGACTGGGGTTACCCTCGGCATCGAGACCTTGGCTATGCACTCTGCCGCCGAGCAGATTCGCTTGAAAATCGCTGACGTGCACCTTTTCCGGAGTCAGGACGATATGCGCCGCGGTCTCCTCAAGTTGCATGCCGCCAAGTAATCCTGAGCCACTTTCCAGGCGTACGATGGCATGGAGCTCCTTATCTTTTAGTGTGGCCTCTTCAATCACCAACTCGGACTCTCCTTCGGTGAGAGCCAGCGGCCCGGCCATGCCAATGCCCTCAGTACGCAGCTTGCCGAGTGCGCTTAGGCTGAGCGAACCATCGGTGCTGTAGTCGGCATGGACATGGACATCTTCGGCGAGCAGGCGACCGCGTAAACCGATGGCTTCGAAGGCGGCGCGTTCTTCAGGGCCAATCAGTGCGGCAACATCGGCATTCAACTCCAGACTCGTGCCCTTGGCGAGGCGTGCATCGGCATGCAGATCTTGGCCATCGAGAGTGGCGCGCAGGTCGCGGAAGGAAAGGCTGAGGGAGTCGCTTTCGAACCGTAAGTCATCGGCGGTCAGACGACCAGGGCGGCCATCGATGCGCCCTGCAATGCGCAGAGGCGTAGCGTCGGGCACATCGACGGGAGTGAGAAGCAGTGGCTGGAAGGCCAGCGAAGCGTCAAAGTCTTCCAACTGCTCCAGGTTGAGTTGCGCAGAAAGGTCGACCGCACCTGCCCAGTTCAAATGGGAGCCCCAGACCTCTTGGCCAGTTAAGCGTTGGAGGTCTTGCACCCGTTGCGACGTCACCGCCAAGCCCTTGGCTTCGACCACGGCCGTGGAAGCATTGGGGAAGGAGGTCGCGACCAAGCTGCCGAGGACCGCGCCATCTTCCACCTTGGTCCACGCTCGCGGCAAACTCAGCAAGAAGTCCTCCTGTACGGCGGTGAAGGATGCCAATCCATGGAATGGCGTGAAGTCGACTTGCAAGTCCTGCCAATGCACTTTGGCTGCATCGCATGAGGCATGCACTTGAAGTTGGGTGCGCTCTGGAGCTTGCGGCCACATCTTCATGGCGAGGTCGAGACGCACTGGACCGGTCAAGGAGAATCGGCTGAGGCCATCTGGCAATGGCAGATATCCTTCTAGAGTTTTTAGTTCGGTCTCAGAGGGCGCAAAGTCTTTGCCACGCATTTGCACTTCGACGCGCATGTCTTCGGCCTCGTTGCCGACAGCACGCCCAAAGAGATTGATGTCCCCTTGCATCACGCGCAGCATGCCGCCGAATTCAGCTATGCCTGGTTGCCACTGGAACCAGGCATAGTCGGCACTCATTTTGAGTGGCAAGAAGGCAGGCGTGGCTTCGAAGTCGCGGGCTTCGCCTTGGACTTGGGTTAGTAACTCATCGTCAAAGTAATGAAGCTTGACGCCAACATCGACACTGCCGCCATTTGGGCTTCCCAAGTTGCGCAAGAGGTCGGCCAAATCGGGATTGCCGGCGAGCGCATTGGGTAGGCGACGATCTAGGGCGACGTCGGTGGTTTCCAACTCGACCACGATCTGCCTTGTTTCCGGGCGGAAATCAAAGCTACCCTCAGCATGGGCCATGCCTTGCTCGGCAAGCTCTGCGCTGCCGAGGAAAGTTAAGGCATCGCCACAAATCCACACATCGCCCATGGCGCGGCGTAGAGGATAGGGGAAGGAGAAGCGATTGCCGTCGTCATCGAGGATACCTCGCCAAGTCACTTGCAGCTCCTCGCCGCCAAGCCGTAAACCCCAATCCAAGTCCTGTTCCGCCCCTGCGGTGAGGACAAAGTCTCCGTCGACCGCGCCACGTGGCTCCAAGGCAAGCAAAATCTCTTCCAGGAAGGGCAAGATTTGGTTCAAAGTGTCGACCAACTCACGATTGGCCATCACCTCACGGACCTGGCTGCGCACTTCGACCCGATAGGCACCGAAGGGCTCATGAATCTCTGCCTGTGCTTGGAAAGGAAGGTGCTCGTGTTGCCCTTCTAGCGAAACTTGAAGCCCGCGGAAAAGATCACCCACCGCGCGGATTTTGAGGTCGCTCGCTTCGAGGTGATGATCGACCCAGGTCAATTCACGCATAGCCAATGCCGAGTCCAACTGCAGCGAGGCAGGTTGGTCTTGCGCAAAGGTGCCCCAGGCTTTGCCCTGCAGGTGCACACCGTCGAGCGCGAGCGACAAGTCCTCGAGCTGCCTCAAGTTGGATTCCAACGCAAGATCCCAATGGCCGTCGAGCTGCCAATCCAGCAAGCCTTCATTGGCTGTGGCACGTAGACCAATCGGCCCAATAGCAGGACTGCGAAAGGTGCCGTCGAGGTTGGCCACGGCACCATCGGGCGAGAGACTGGCCTGAATTTGTAGACCGTCTACATGGATCATCTGCTCTGCTTCGCCAACGCCTTCGCGCCAACGTAAGTCTGCATCTTTGATGCGCATCCGCAGAGGAAAGGGAGAAGGGTCTTTGGAGCGCAGCTTGCTGAGGTCGTCGAGCAACTCTTGGTCGAGTAAAGCGACTGGGGCTTCGACTTCCAGAAAGACCGGGCGCCCAAAGGCATCACTGGTGGGCCAAAGGTCGAGAAAGGTGTGCAAAGTCGCGACCGAAACGCGCTCCTCGCCCTGATGCAGGAGCTTCAAGCCTTCGACGCCAATTTCGCCGCGCCCCCAACGCACCCACGCGCGCTCGGCACTCACCTGCAAGTGCTCCGCCTTTCCTTCCAACAAGGTGTTGGCCAAACGAATCGGCAGCGGCAACTTGATCGTCGCACTGATGATCAAGAGCCCGCTGAAGAGCAGGGAGAATCGCCCCAGCCAAGTTTGCGGAATCCAGCGCATCATGTGGCCACAGGCGCCGGAGTCGGCGCTGGCTGTTGGCCCCCAAGATACACCCTTTGCACTCTTGCGCCTAAACGGCAGGCAATTTCATAAGGAATGGTGCCTGCAGCGCTGGCGAGGTCGTGAGCACGCAGGTGGTCAGGTCCAGATCGACCAATTAAGGTCACGCGGTCGCCCACGGCAACGCCGGGGACATGGCCGACGTCAATCGTGCAGTAATCCATGCTCACCGCGCCCACGACCGGGCAACGTTGGCCGCGCACCAAGACCTGTCCTTGACCATGTTGGCCCAAGGTATAGGGCAGGCCATCGTTGTAGCCCATGGGCAGCGTGGCGATGCGGGTGGGCCGGTGCGAAGTCCAGCGACTGTCATAGCCAATTGCGGTTCCTGCAGGCACGTCTTTCAGAAAGACCACCTGGGTATGCAGGGACAAGACTTCCTCGAGGTCGGCTGGATGCTCCAAGTCACCGGGCAGAATGCCATACAAGGCTATGCCGGGTCGCACTGCATCTCCCAATTGCGGAAGTTCGCTATAGACTGCGGCCGAGTTGGCGCAGTGCAGAAGAGGAGTTACGCCAAGGGTTTGGCGCAGTTCTGAAGCTGCGGCAAAAAACAAGGCCTGCTGCCCGGCTGTGGTGGGGTCATGGGCGCCACGAGAACTGGAGAAGTGCGTCATCAGGCCGCGCAGTTCTAGCGCGGGTTCTTCGAGGATGGCACGCGCGACACGCAACACCGCCTCTGGCCGGACTCCGAGTCGCCCCATGCCGGTGTCGACTTTGAGATGCACGCCGAGCTGCCCGCCGTGGCTCTCCGCGAGCTTGGCTAGGGCACGAGTACGACTTTCGCTGTGGACACCAATCTCGACCTGGTGCTCCACTAGCGCAGGAACTTCGGCGTCGATGGCAGCCCCTAAGACCAGGAGTGGCAAGCGCACGCCACTGTGGCGTAGCTGGAGTGCTTCACTAGAATCGCCGACGCCAATCCGCTCGACGCTTTCCTGGGCGCAAATTCGAGCAATGGCCACGGCGCCATGCCCATAGGCATTGGCCTTCAGAACCGGCCATACCGCAGCCCTTCCCGCGAGTTGGCGGGACCGACGCAGATTGCGGCGGAAGGCTTCGAGATCAATCTCAGCCCAGGCACGGTGCCGAGACTCCATGCCCTCAATCTACGCTCAACGCCGACGGAATCCAAGTAAGCCCTCGTTTGCTAGGAAATCGAGAGTGGTTTGGCGCACGAGCATGGGTAATTCGGAGCGGGCGGCCCTGTTTTCTTCATCGGTAGAACCCTGGCGCGCGGTATCGAGTTGGCGCACTGCGGCAAAAAAGACTTGGCGTTGCGGATAGCGCTTAAGGAAGGCAGCCATTTTGGCCGGATCATGCTTTTGCTGCATCCAGGCAAGATCAATTTGGTCCACCACGCCTTCCAGGAGGGATGGCGGGTTTCCGAGCGGCTCGACTAGGCGTGAGGCAATGGCGCGACGCAGATTACGGGCATCGCGCAAGTCGACATAATCGGTTTCTAGGCGCCGATACAGAGGGCGCTGGTCTTTGGTCGCAATCGGAGACACCAGGGAACGATCAGCGGCGACGGTGTGCATCCAGGCGATGGCATCGGCATCAGAAATGCCAAAGGTGGTACTGCTGCCCCAGATATCGCTCATCAGGATGCCTGGGAAGTAATTGCCGTCGCGGTCGCGATAAACATGGTCGAAGTAGAAGGCCGATGCCTTGCGCGAACGGTCATCCAGGAGTGCTTCGGTCACGGCTTGGACCTCGCCGAGGGGGTCGAGGCGCCCATTGAGCAAAGCCAAAATCACCTCCTTGGGGTCGCTGACCGCGGGCTGGCGCAGAACTTCGCGGCCGTCATCCCAGCGCCAGCGCTTGTCGTCGCTCAGTGGCAATTTCCGGCCGAAACAGCGTGAAGCGAGTGTTTTCCACTTGCTGCTGTCGCGGTCTTGCCTCTTGTTTTTCAGCTTTAGAGCTGGAGCGTAGGTCTTTGCACTCCACAGCGGAGCCTCTTCGCGAGGTTCGCGCTTGAGCCCTTTTGCCTTGCGGCTGTCCAAAAGGGTGCGCGCCTGGGAAGCTAGCGGATGATCGAGCGCTCGCACGGCTTCCAGTGCCTCACGGCTGATGCGTTCTTGCTCTTCTTCGGGGAAGTCGGCCAATCGACCCAGGATTGCTTCATCTACAGAACCCTCTGCAGGGACAAATACACCCGGCAAGGGAGCTGAGCTTTGGGCAGCAAGTAGCAAGAGAGGAAGCAGCACGGCAAAGAGGATACGGGCGAGAAATTGGATTTCTTGGCTAAATTCGGCATTTCCGCGTTGACTTGACCACCCCCCTGCGGCCACAATCAAGGCATCAGATGGCGAATTCGCCGTCGAATCACCCCATTCCTCTACATCCGCCTAGCGGAGCAACCCATAAAAAAACATGGCTGCAAAGAAAAAATCTGCAAAGAAGCCGGCCCGCAAGGCTGCTGCTAAGAAGAAGGCCCCGGCTCGCAAGAAGGCCGCTGCCAAGAAAAAGCCTGCACGTCGCGGCAAGGCCAAGAAGTCTGTCGCTGACATGATCATCTCCAAGAGCCGCACCAAGAACGCTGTGATCGACTGCAATGTCTCCGGCGACTTCTACGGTGCCCTCAACGAAAAGGTCATCTCCATGATCGCCGAAGCCGAGGCCCGTGCCTCCGCCAACGGCCGCAAGACGCTGCGCCCGCAGGACCTCTAAGTCTTGTCTCCGGCCGAGTCGATTGGCCGTGAATCACCTCGGGAAGTGCCAGAAACGGCACTTCCCGTTTTTTAGTGTTGTGGTGTGACTTAAGATTTCTTCTTGTAGGAAGTTTCGCGCAAGTACACCGGCTCTGTACTTAAGGCGAGTTCCGGTTGGTGCAAGGCAAGCTGAACTAGAGCAGAGGCGCGCGGGGCAAAGGGCCCAAGGTATTGCGCTTGGGTTGCGAAGCTTTCTTCGCCAAGCAACAGGTCTTGGCTTGTCGTGATCGCACTTGCTTCTTCCGCGGTCACGATGCGTGGCTCTTGCGTCACGATGAGCGTTCCTTGTTCCGCGCGGCGATAACGCGCGTGGTACCACTCACCACGAAAGGCATCGACCAAAAGGTGCAGGTCTTTATCGACCGCTTGCGCAGAAAAGTTCTGCACGGCTTGCCAGCCACCTTCGGCCGCCGCGGCAAAGCTGGAGATGCCGATGGCGGGAATCCCTTCGGCCCAAGCCAACATATTGGCGGCACTCGCGGCAATACGCAGGCCGGTGTAACTCCCAGGGCCGACGCCGACGACAATCGCCGCTAATTTGCCGCGGGCCTCGTGGGTGGTGCAGAGTTCATCGATGGCGGTAACCAAGCCTCGTCCGCGTGCTGCGCTGAAGTCTTGCTCAAACAGGCCCCTGGGCGTGTTGAGGGCTACGGAGCAGACGCTACCGGCGAGCTCTATGCCAAGGTGCATCGGCCTAAAGCAGAATGCCGTCTTTGCGCGCTGCAGCTTCTAGCTTAGCCAGGGTGGCATCGACGAGGGATTCCTCAATCGCTTCCACCATCAAGCGTAAGCACAGCTCCGTTCCGGAAAAGCGCACCACGATGCGGCCGTCATCGCCCAAAGACTCTTCGGCCTCGGCGCAGGCGGCAGATAAGTGGGGGAGCTCTTCGAGGGGCACACGTTTGGCCACTTCGTAGTTCACCAACTTCTGCGGTAAATCCTGGTAGCCAGCAGCGAAATCAGCCGCCGTTTGGTTTTTGGGAACCAAGATTTCCATGATGCGCAACAAGGTATAGAGGCCATCGCCACGGAAACCGTGATCTTCCCCAAACAGGATGTGGCCAGATTTTTCGCCGCCAAGACGGAAACCACCGTCGCGCATGCCCTCGGCCACGTAACGGTCGCCCACTTGGGCGCGCAATAGATGAGCGCCGTGCTGTTTGAGCATCCGTTCCAGCGCAAGATTGCTCATGACCGTGGCGACCACGGTATTGCCGGGCAACTCGCCGGCATCTTGAAGTGCACAGCCTAAACCAGCAAGTACGGCATCGCCGTCGAGAATGCGGCCATGACCATCGCACAAAATGCTGCGGTCAGCATCGCCATCGAGGCTGAGGCCAACTTCGCAGCCGAGCTCTTGTACCGCGGCAGCGGCTACCTCTGGGTGCAAGGCGCCACAGCCATGATTGATGTTGTGGCCATCGGGCTTGTCATGAATGGTGACGACTTCGGCGCCAAAAGTCTTGAGCACACGCGGTGCCAATTCCGATGCCGCCCCATTGGCGCAGTCCACCAAAATGCGTCGGCCATGCAACTCCAAATCAGGGAATGCTTTGGTGCGCAGCCAAGTGATGTAGTCCGCAACCAAGTTCTTGGTGCGGCGGATTTCTGCAGGAGTGATGCCCTGCGGTGGAGGCCCAATCGATTCCAGTGCGGTTTCTAGTTCTTTTTCTACCGCATCGGCGAGCTTGTTGCCCTGGCGGCCAAAAAGCTTGATGCCGTTGTCTTTTGCTGGATTGTGCGATGCCGAAATCATGACCCCGGCCTGATACCAATCGGCAAAAGTTAGGTAGGCCAAGCATGGGGTGGTGGTGAGGCCGACGACATCGACCGGCACGCCGCCATGGGTCAGACCCGCCGCCACTGCTGCGGCCAAAGTTTCCCCGGATTCACGACCATCATGGCCGATGAGCACGCGTGGCTTGGCTTCATAATCGTCGGGCATGTCGCCGAGAATGCGCAGCGCCAACACACGGCCAAGCTTCTCGAGAAGTTCGGGCACCAGCGGGTATTCGCCGGCGACACCGCGGATGCCATCGGTGCCAAAGAGGGTTTTACTCATGGGATGCGGGTAACGGCGACTGTCCAGCCGGTGTCATCGAGAGGTTCGATTTGCAGGTTGGCGGAGTAGAACCGATGGTCGTCGGGGGTCAAGCCGGTCAGAACCGGGACGAGGGTGAGTGGGGTGCGCTCGAGAGATTCTGGGCCAAGGACATTGAGCGGCAGAACAAAAATCACATGTTCGCGAACCCAGGCTTCGGTGACGTCTGAGGTCCCTGCGGGAAGGTCGGGCAATACGGCCTTCCAAGCCGTTGGGGTCCAGGGTTCGGCTTGCCATTCTCCAGACTCTGCTGGAGCTTGCATGAGGTGCAGAGATTCAGGAGAGGGAAGCCACTCAATGGTGACCGGCTGAGCCAAACGTACCGGTAGAGTGACGAGCACGTCTTCCGGATCCATGGTCAAGCCCCGTTCGGCGAAAGAGGGGTGTAAATGCACGACCGCGCGGATGTCGCCGCGCGCAATCGGCTCGACCACAAGTGGGCTAAGAAGGTTGACGAAATCGACCTCGCCATCGACCGAATGGGCTTCGTCGAGTTGATTCATCAGCGAGGTCATGACGCTCTTTGGCCCACGCAAGCGCACTTGGGTGGGGGAGAACACCATTTCTTCGGGGTGCATTTCATGCACCGGCGAAGGCTTGCCGCGTACCGGCTGCTCGCTTGCGGTCAAAATCCAATTTTGCTCCATGACCCGCTCAAAGGTCAGGACTTGGAGCTCTTGCCTGCCATCGACCTTATCGAGCAAATAGGCGGCATCATTAGGGCGTAACCAGTCAAGATCGTTGGGCGTAATCGAAAGGTTAATGCGGTCTTCGGTGGTGCCCGCAGGAATCACCGCCTGGAAACGTGCCGCGCATTGCCGTGCAGTGAAGTCTTTGAGCACCGAAGGGGTGCCGACGAGGTGAATCGAAATGGCGGTGTCGGGCTCCGGAGTCATGAGTGCCCACCCCTTGGGAACCTGCACCAACAACTCGTTTTCATTGGGGGTGATGCCATCACTGGTCGTGACAGCAACCCGTAACAAGAGGTCGCGTTCGACCTCAATCCGGCCCACCAACCAGCCCCAAAGCAGGATGGCGAAGAATAGCGCCACCAATTTGCGCCGCCAATCGGACAAAAGAAGGAGACGGAGGCGGTTCATGCGCTTGCCGGCGCCTCCTCTTCGCGGGGTTCTGGTGCCGGGGCCTGCAATAACTCACTCATGCGGCGCTCGAGTTGATCCTGAGGGATGTCCCTGTGCAGTATTCCCTTTGCGGCAATGGAAATGCGTCCGGTCTCTTCAGAAACCACCAACACCACGGCATCGGTGCGCTCGGAGAGGCCAATTGCTGCGCGGTGGCGGGTGCCCAAGCCGTGCTCGATATCGGGGTTCGTGCTCAATGGGAACACACAACTTGCGGCAGTGATGCGTTTACCGCGAACGACCAAGCCGCCATCGTGCATCGGCCCACCGTGGAAGAAGATGGTCTCGAGCAAAATCGAAGTGATGGGTAAGTCCAAAGCTACCGCACCCTCTGAGAAAGGCTTGAGGGAGACCGATCGCTCAAAGGCAATCAGGGCGCCAATCCTTTGGTTGGCCAAACGCTTTGCCGATGTCGCAACCTTGGCAATCTCCGTCGGGGATTCCGCCGTGTTGTTACTGAAGCGCAAAATACTGGAATGGCCAAAGCGACTGACGCCTTGGCGAATCTCTTCCTGGAAGAGAATCACCACAATGATGGCGAAGTAGGGAGCGACCACGGAAACGATGTAGCCGACGACATCGAGGCCACCCGGAACTAGCTGTCCGACCACGCCAATGATGACCGATGCCGCAATCAGGAAGGTAAACAGGCCGCGCAAAATGCCTACGCCACGGGTGTTGCGGATGAAGCGTAGGACCACATAGATTGCCATGGAGAGCAACAGGATCTGTACGGCATCGGCGATGCGGAAGGCGGAGAAAACGCTGGGCCAGTTCATGGCTTCACCACCGCAGGCAATGGGCTACTGGAGCTTTCCGCTTCGATTGCGTAGGGAGCCGCGGCCTGAGCTGCGCAGGCGGAGGCGACGCGGACGGCGTCCCAGATGCGGCCGCCACGATGAAGGCGAATCCAGGAGGCGCCTTGTTGTGCGCACAGCACTGCGGCGCCGGCGGTGCCACCGTCCCGTTGATGCGGTTGTTTTCCGGGTAGGGCGCCGGCCATGAAGGATTTCCGCGAGGGGCCAAACAGCAGAGGGAAACCCAGCGCTCGCAAGGACCCTCCTTCCACCAGCAGTGATTGGCTTTGCACCGGGTTTTTGGCGAAACCAATGCCGGGGTCCAAAATCAGTCGTGAGGGGGCGATGCCAGCTGCTTCCGCCTTAGCTACCTTTTCCATCAACTCATCGGCGATTTCACCCATCAAGTGGCGGTATTGACACTGCTCGTGCATGGTCTCCGGAGTGCCGCGCATATGCATCAGGACGACAGGCACCTCGCTGGAAGCCAGGACCTCGGTCATGTCGGGATCATCGAGAGCGGAAACATCGTTGATCATGCCGACACCTTCTGCCAAGCAGCGCCTGGCCACTTCGGCGTTGCGAGTGTCGACGGAGAGCGGAATGTCCAGAGCCGATAGAGCTTCGATGGCAGGCAACAAGCGAGCCAACTGCTCCTCTGCTGGAACCGCCTGTGCGCCGGGGCGCGTGCTTTCCGCGCCGAGGTCTAGCCAATCAGCGCCTTCGGCCATCAGACACTGCGCACGATAGAGCAGGGCGTGCTTGCCTTCGCCAAGATTGGCGGAGGGAGCTTGCCCGCCGTCGGAGAAACTATCCGGGCTTAGGTTCAGAATGGCCAGGAACTTGGGTTCGGGCAAAGGCTCGGCCATGGCGGCGAAGCCCGCTTTCAGGCGCGCCAAAATCCACGCTGCACTCTGTGGGCGCAAGTCCACGGGCACAGATGCTTCCTTCACCATAAGTGGAGGCCGGTAAAGGCCTGCGCCATCGGGCAAGGTGCCGAGGAAAGTCCAGCCGGCGCGCCCCAGCGTTTGCTCGGCTTGGGCATCTTGTGGGGCAGGCCCGCGCCAGGTGCCACCGGCTAAGGGCAGCGCCTGGAATGGCAAACTGCTACCTGCGAGCGCCCATGGCTTATGCATAGGCGCAAGTGTAACAGCGACTTAGCCTACTCTCAGCTAGGAGAACCCGGGGTTGGCCCCGGGGGCGGTGGTGGCGTCGGGCTAGCAGTATCGGCACTGGGTGGTGCCGGGGGCGGCGGGGGAGCGCCGGGTGTTGACGTCGCTTGTTTCTGCGGACGGATGTCTTCCGGCTGGGCGCCATCGACCAGTGCCAGGAACTCATCTTTGACGATGGTCTCATAAATCATCAAGGCTTTGGTCACGCGCTCCATGAGATCGTCGTTTTCCTCGATGACCTTGCGACAACGCGCCAGTTCCGTGTCCAGAATTTTGGCGACCTCGTGATCAATTTTGGACTGAGTCTCCTGAGAATGATCACGGCCCATGCCGACGCCATTCCCTAAGTAGTCTCGGCCCTCGGTCTCACTGAAATTCACGGGGCCCAGTACATCGCTCATGCCCCAGCGGGTAATCATGGCGCGCGCGAGGCGAGTGTTCTGCGAGATATCACTGGAAGCACCCGTGGTGATGTCCTTGCAGTAAATTTCCTCGGCAACGCGCCCGCCAAAGCCAACGCAAATATTGTCGAGTAGTTGGTTCTTGCTCGTGTGCAGCGTGTCTTTCTCAGGCAAGAAGAAGGTAGCGCCACCATAGGGTCCACGAGGGATGATCGTGACCTTGTGCACCGGGTCGACGTTCTTCATAAACGCGTTGACGACAGCGTGCCCGGCTTCGTGATAAGCCGTGATTTGCTTGTCTTCCTCCTCGAGCACGTGAGATTTCTTCTCGCGACCGAAGCGTACCTTGTCGCGGGCCTCTTCGAGGTCGGCTTGGGTGACCCAGGCATGGCCAGCCATGGCCGCGATGATGGCGGCTTCGTTGACCAGGGCAGCCAACTCGGCACCCGAGAAGCCAGGGGTACCGCGGGCGACAATCTGAAGGTCGACGCTGGGGTCGAGCTTCACTTTGCGCGTGTGCACGCCCAAAATCTTCTCGCGACCGGCGACATCGGGGAGGTCAATCACAATCTCGCGGTCAAAGCGGCCTGGGCGCAACAGGGCGCTATCCAACACGTCGGGGCGGTTGGTGGCGGCAATGACGATGATGTTGTCATCGGTGGAGAAACCGTCCATTTCGACGAGGATGGCGTTGAGCGTTTGTTCGCGCTCATCGTTACCGCCGCCCATGCCGCTGCCGCGTTTACGACCGACGGCATCAATTTCATCGAGGAAGATGATGCAAGGGGATTCTTTGCGCGCGCCATCGAATAGGTCGCGCACACGGCTGGCGCCTACACCGACGAACATCTCAACAAAGTCGGAGCCGCTAATCGAAATGAAGGGGACATCGGCTTCTCCGGCGATGGCCTTGGCCAACAGGGTTTTACCCGTACCGGGAGGGCCAACCAGCATCACGCCACGAGGAATGCGACCGCCGAGGCGGGTGAACTTATCAGGGTTGCGCAGGAACTCGGTGATTTCCGAGACCTCGTCCTTGGCCTCTTCAATGCCGGCGACGTCATCAAAGGTGACGCCGGTGCGCTCCTCTTTGTTGTAGACCTTGGCGCGCGAACGGCCGAAGCTCAACAAACCTTGGCCTTGGCCACGCATCTGGCGCATGAACAAGAACCAAAACAGAATCAGGAACAGCAGAATCGGGCCAAAGCTCATCAGTAGAGTGGTCCACCCTGAAGTCTGCTTGGTCACCATGCCGGTCGCCGTATCGAAACTGAGGTTCTCGGCAATCTCGGCATCGGCGGCGCGGAAGGCCTGCAGTAACCCTGCTGCGTCAATCTCGGAATCGCCTGCGGAAAGAGCTTCAATCTCGGCGTAATGAACACCGGTCTGCGTGGCGTAGTCGGCAAAGAAGCGTTGCTGTTCCAGAATCTCGCTGCTGGGATCCTTGGGGTCTTTCAGTGCGCGAATGCGCAGCGGATAAGCCTTTAGCGGGGTGATCTCCTTGGAGTTCACCTTGGCCAGGAACTCCGGCACCGTAATCGTGCTCTCGATCTGGCGCGTCTTGGCGTACATGGCACGCAGGTCTTCGGCGACCAAAGTGGCGTTCAGAACGGAGACGGTCGAGGTCGTGCCATCGGCGAGCTTGACTTCAAACAGGCGGGCGCTGTCTGCGGCAGTCAACTGCTCTACTTCGCCGCTGTAGATTTTCACCCACAACTGGTCGAGGGTCATCTTCGGCTTCTCGCCTTGCCCACCAAAGACGGCGAGCAAGATGAGGCCGGTGACAAAAATAATCATGAACAGGTTGCCCGACCGCTTAGGCGGTTGGTCTTCCTGATTGTTTTCGGGAGTTGGGGAACTCATGGATGGTCGGTCGCGGCTAAAGCCGCCAATGTGGCGCCAACTTCGAGCGCAACTTCTTCTGCCATTTCTGCCTGGATTTGCAGAAATGCGGAGTCCACGTCTTCGTCGAGGGCTGTCAAGAATTCAAGGCTGCGGCGGATGTTTCCAGCGCTGAGTTCGGACCCGTCTCGGGCCATCAGGCGCCAATCCAGCCGAAGTTCAGCGGTCCCGACGGCGGCACCGCCGGAACGTAGGGGGACGCGGGCACGGCGGCCGACGTCAATCATTTCTGTTTCTAGGACGAACTCGCCCCCATGTTCAACCAGGCGCAAGTCCAGCTGACGCTGCAAATCTGCGCGAAGAGCCGAGGACATGCCCACTTCGAGGCCATACCAGGTGCTCTTGTTGACGGTGGTCGGAACCTCAATCGGCCGATGTCCGCCGACATCGGGGCGTACCAGCTGGTACCCGCAGGAACTCAGGGCGCCTAGCGCGAGCAAAGGAGCAATCAGGTGCCGGGCCATTAGGGACTGACCGCTTCTGTCAGGGCCGAAACCGGCTGCGGCAGGTCGGCCAGCCGCTGCTCGGCTTGTTCGATTTGGCCACGATGGACCACTTGTCCAATCATGCTCGCATCACCCATGGATTCCTGGCCTGCGGCTAAGCGGTAGTGGTGGTGGGCACCTTGCCAGTTATCAATGCGGCGATAGTAATCGCCAATCATTAGGTGGTAGTCGGACATCCAGTAACGGCAAAGAAGTAGCCACTTCTCGGCCTCGACCCGGTGCAATCCACCGGGGAAATCGCGCAGGTAGGCGGCCAGTTGGTCTTGCGCGTAACGAATGGTGGTGCCGCTCAATGTTTCTGGGTCGATCATGCGCACGAAGCACATGGCGAGCCGAAAACTCGCGCCATCTTCCCAGCCGAGCCCTTGAAAATACGGGCTCAGGAGACCGCTGTAGAAGGGGACGGCGAGGCGGTAGCGGCCTTGGTTGTAGTAATACTCCGCTACCCGACTCATGGCCTCGGCGCGAATTCGCGGGTAAGAGGCGGCGGCAGAGAGTGACTCCAAGGTGACCAATCCGCGGCTGCGGTCGGTGAAAAAGTAGAACACCTTGCGCTTGCCGTCGAGTAGCTCGGTACCCAATTCCAATAGACGCTGCTCGGCTTCGAGTGCATCGTCAGCGGGGCCTGCCTGCAGCATGAAGGCCTCGTAGTAGTTGATGGCCTTGCTCCACTCGTCGAGGCGGTAGGCCAAACGCCCACGCATCAGGTTGAAATCGCGTTGGGTGGGCAGGTCAAAGTCCTCGACCTGATAGTCGTCGAGATAGTCAAAGGCCTCATCGTCTTCGCCGAGATCAATCAGGCGTTGCGCTTCTGCAAGTTCCGCAACGGAGAGTTGCTTGGTGGTGGAGGAGCAGGCCCAGGCTGGTGCCAAAACGGCAAGCAGCAGGAAGGCAGAGAGGCGAAGCTTCACGAGGAATGTGTAGACCGGGAACGGCGAGGATGTTGGCCGTGTAGGAGTGCCCAGGCTTTGGGGGGGCGCTCCAAGTGGTAGTGCAAGAATTCGCCGAGGATTGTACGAGAATCGAGGACCTCACCGTTATTGAGGCCCTGAGCCTTTTGTGGCGCCTTGGAAAGCAGCTCGAGCTGATCTTGGACGGCGGGTGGATAGGGGCGGGCGTGGTCCTCGGGTCTGGCACCGCGGATGGCCCCACCCATGGCCGGATGGAACCATGAGCGACCTGTTTGTTCCTCGGGAGCGGCCAGGCGGGGGCCAAGACCGAGAGCATCGAGGCCATCGAGCAGAGCGGCGACCAGACTGGGGTCGGCGGGCCATCCCTCGCTGAGGCGCTGAAGCCATTGCTGAAGCCATAGGAATAGGCGGGCGGAGGCCTGCCCCGCAGGGGCGCCAAGCTCCGCGAGCTCGGCAAGGATGCCGGCGACGACCAGTTGATGACTGTGATTGGCCAGTCCGCTCATGCGGTCCAGTAGCTTCGCTTGATACAGCTGATGAAGGCCATCTTTGGCGGCGGGTCCGACTTCGATTTCGACCAAACTCCAAGTATCGAGCACGCCAGCGAAACCGCTCTTGAGGCGGAAGGCGCCCTTGGCCATCAGGCTCAAGGTGCCGTGACCGGGTGTGAGCACATGGGCGATCAGGGAATGCTCACTGAAGGGCCACCGGCGTAAGACCAGGGCAGGGGAATGGATCCGGTTCAAGCGGGCAGTAGGGCTTTAGGCGGCGTGATCGCCTGGGGCTTCCAAGCCATCGGCGCCCTCTTCGATGGGTTTCTTCAAACGCACGCGCAGAATGCGGCGTTCATCGGCGGCCAGCACCTCGAGATGAAGGCCGTCAATGATGAGGCGTTCGCCCACCTTGGGGATGTGGCCAAAGCGGTCGAATAACAGGCCAGCGAGGGTGTCGTAGTCTTCGTCGTCCGGGAGATTGCAGGCGAAAAACTCGTTGAGATCATCGATGTCGGCGCGGCCTTCCGCCTCGATGACGTGATCGCCGAGGCGCAGGATTTCCGCACGCTCTTCTTTTTCATCGTGTTCATCTTGAATTTCCCCAACAATCTCTTCGACCAAGTCTTCAATCGTGACCACACCAGCGGTTCCGCCGTATTCGTCTACCACCACGGCCAAGTGCACCCGGCGTTGGCGCATCTCTTCCAAGAGGTCGAGAACCTCCTTGGTTTCCGGAACGAAGTAACTGTCGCGCATGTGCGCGCGCACGGCGGTTGAGGCCAAACTGACCCCTTCCTGCTGTAGGGCGACGGCATCTTTGAGGTAGAACACGCCGAGCAGATCATCGAGATCCTTGCCATAGACAGGCAGGCGCGAATGGCCTTCTTCTAGGGCAAGCTGCAGAGCATGGTCCAGGGTGGTGTCGGCAGGAACTGCGGTGAGTTCGGTGCGCGGGGTCATGGCCGACGCGGCATCGGCGTCGGAGAGTTCAATCACTCGCCCGATGAGTTTCTTTTCGGAATCGCGCAGCTCTTCTTCACGCTCGTGATCATTGACGACGTCGACCAAATCTGCGGTCAGCGATTCTGCCTCGGGTTCGCCATCGGCACCAATCAGGTGGAGCATTTTTTCCGTCAGCAAGGTCAGTGGACGCAACAGCAAATCCATAATCTTGGCCAACGGCAGGAAGGCGAGCACGATGCGCCGGGCGCGGGCGCGTTGCACCAATGCCGGGATGGCTTCGAGGACGACACCACCGAAGAAGGCGAAGCCGATGCCCTGAATCCAGCGATCAACCGGGGCTAAGGCCTGCAGGTGATCCAAAATCAACCCCACAGCGACCACGATGGTCAGAAGCCGAGTCAGACCGCAAGTGAGGGCCAAGCCCGGGCGCTTTTGCACGGCGCTTTCGACCTGGTTTTCCATCTTTTCTCCGAGGGGGCCGAGCAGGCGCCCACGCACCGGAGATTGCAGTAAGGTGCGCAATCCACCAAACAAGGCACCCAAAAGGAGCAGCACCGCCGGCAACAGGGTCAGGAGGTCCTGGCCGGCGCCAACAGGGGGAGGGATTTCCGCGTCGCCGAGTTCGGCGCTTTCGCGGAGGAGCGTCAACAGGAGGGAACCGTTCAATGCAAGGCCAATCGGCCACCCCAATCATACCCTGAGAATGGCGGCTTTGGCACAATCTGCTCGTGAACGCCGCCTCAGCCGACCTGTTGCTCCATGGCGCCTGCTCCATCGTTTCATGGTGGGAGGGCGCTCCTGAAGGCGCAGACGCCCTGGCGATTGCGGATGGACGGGTGGTGGGCCTAGGTTTGGCTGCCGAGTTAAGACAGCGCTTTTCCTGTGCGCGGGAGCACGACGTCCAAGGCGCGCTGTTGGTGCCAGGGTTCGTCGATGCCCATACTCACCCCGTGTTTGCCACGGGCCGCGCCGAGGAATTTGATTGGCGTGCACAGGGAGTGGACTACCTGGAGATTGCTCGCCGTGGAGGCGGCATTTTGTCGAGCGTGCGTGCGGTTCGGGAGTGCGCAGAAGAAACTTTGCAGCCGATCGTTCGAGAACACCTGCAACGTATGTTGCGTCATGGCACCACCACCTTCGAAGGCAAGTCTGGCTATGGCTTGACCACGGAGTCCGAGTTGAAGTCTCTGCGCGTGATGCACCAAGCAGCGGAGGAGTTGGGCATGACTTTGTCTTCGACCTTTTTGGGTGCGCATATGGTGCCCGCGGAATTTAAAGAAGCTCCGGAGGACTACCTGGAAATCTTGTGCCAAGAAATGTTGCCCGCGGTGCAGGAACAGGGCTTGGCGACCTCGGCCGATGTCTTCATCGAAGAAGGCGCCTTCACCTTGGAGATGGGGCGGCGTTATTTAGAGCGCGCCAAAGAACTCGGCTTTGCCTTACGCATTCATGCCGACCAATTTCATGCCCTTGGTGGCGTGGAATTGGGGGTGGAGTTGGGTGCCTCTTCGGTCGATCACCTGGAAGAGCTAAGCGACGCTGGCCTCGAAGCTTTGGCCCTCAGCGGCAAGACCTTTGCTGGGTTGTTGCCGAGCATGCCGCACTTCCTGCGTATGACCACCGATGCCCCGGCGCGGCGCATGCTGCAAGCCGGCGTGCCCTACTTTGTCGCGACCGATTTCAATCCCGGTTCGAGTTACACGCCGAGCTTGTCCGAGGCCGCCCATTTTGCTCGCGTGCGCCTGCGCATGACTGCCGAAGAAGCGCTGCACGGGGTGACTCTGGGCGCCGCCGCAAGCCTCGGTTTAGAGGCGCAAAAGGGGCATTTGCGCCCTGGTGCCGATGCCGATGTCTTGGCTCTGGACCTGCCAGATCACTTCCACTTTGGCTACGGATTCGGCGAGAACCCGGTCACCACGGTGTGGCTTGGCGGACAGGCGGTTTCTCTGTGAACGCGGACTGATGCCGCAGGGTAGACTTTCGCTCATGGCGAAGATTTTGGTCTTGGGAGCTGGCATGGTCGGCAGTGAAATGGCGCGTGATTTAGGCCTGCGCCATCAGGTGCTGTGTGCCGATCGCAGCCCCGCCGCATTGGCCACTTTGGCGGGGGCAGAAGGCGTCTCCACCCAAGAGTTAGATTGCCAAGATTCCGCTGCCTTGCTCACCGTCGCCAAGAAACAAGACTTGGTGGTCTGTGCAGTGCCGGGTTTTCTAGGATTTGCCACGTTGCAGACCTTGCTGCAAGCCGGAAAACCCATCGCCGATATTTCCTTCTTTCCGGAAGAGGCTCTGGACTTGCATGAGCAAGCTCTTGCCGCGGACGTTGCGGTCGTGACCGACCTCGGCGTGGCTCCCGGTCTCGACAACTTGATTTTGGGTTGGCACGACGCGCAGATGACCGTGTCGCGCTTTGAATGTTTGGTCGGTGGTTTGCCCGAAGCGCGCATTTGGCCGTGGCTTTACAAGGCGCCCTTTAGTCCGATGGATGTAGTCGAGGAGTACTTGCGCCCCGCACGCTTGATGGAACAGGGCAAGGTGGTGATCAAAGAAGCGCTGAGTGAACCGAGTTTTGTGGAGTTCGCTGGCGTCGGCACTCTCGAAGCTTTCAATACCGATGGATTGCGCAGTCTGTTGCGCACCATGGCACATATCCCAGATATGGCCGAGCGCACTTTGCGTTATCCCGGCCACCGCGACATGGCTTTAGCCTTGCGCGAGAGTGGCTTTCTCGATGACACTCCTCTAGGCAAAGGTGAGCATGCCTTCATTCCGCGTGAAGTGACGTCGAAAATGCTGTTTCGCGAATGGAAACTGGAGCCTGGCGAAGCCGAACTCACGGTGATGCGAGTCACAGTGGAGGGCGAGGAAGGGGGTCAACAAATCCGCCATATTTGGGACTTGGACGACCGCACTGACCAAGCCACCGGCACTTCGTCGATGGCGCGTACCACTGGTTACACCTGCACCGGCATGGTCGAAGCCATGTTGGCGGGTAAGTGGACTCGCCCTGGCATTTCTCCAGGTGAAATTGTCGGTCGCGAACCCGGTTTGTTCGCCTTTGTGCGTGAACACTTGGCGGCACGCGAGGTGACATTAAAGCACCGCGTTGAGAATCTGTAGTTACTTGCGGTGCTTCGTTGAGAAGAACACCAAGAGCTCGAGGTCTTCTTCAATGTCATGAAAGCGGTGTTGTAGGCCGGCATCGACGTAAAGCAAATCTCCCGCCTTGACCTTGGTGGTCTCTTCACCAGCAGTGATTTGGCCGCGACCCTGAAGCACGTAGTACACCTCGTCTTCTTCATGCGGGTTTTGTGTGTCCTGGGATTCTGCGGGCAAAGTGTACAAACCCAAGTGCATGGTGGCACGGTACAACACAGGCAACCAGCGGTGACCACTCTCGGCAAGTTTCTTACTCTTCTCCGGAAGGGAAATGCGTTCGAAGGCAGGAAATCCTGCAGTGGAAGTTTCTTCGGTTTCCGACTCTTCTTGCTCCTTGAGGTTGATGGTCACGCGAGTGGGTGGTGCCTCACCAAGGGGGCGATTACCCAAGGCTTGCGCCGAGGTCAAGGCAAGAATCTTCCATTCGTCTTCGACCTTCAATAGTTGGAAACTATCGATGCCGCGCTTCACCGGAATCTTGGAGTCCGGCGGCATGAAGGCTTCGAAAACGGCGTCGACATGGGCGATGTTGCCGTAAATCATGATCTCCAAATACGTCGGACCTTCGAAGAAGCCTTGGGCATTGCGTCCGGGCTGTTCTAAAAAATCTCGGTACTCCTGGACGAACTCCTTTGGCGACTGAATGCGTGGTTTGCTTCCTTCTGGGTAGGACATCACCAACACCGCCTCGGGGAAAAACACATCGGCCATCGTGTCCCAGTTCGGCATGGTGCCTGGTTCATAGGAAACGGCAGAATAAAGTTGGTCTACCACCTTCTGGATGGCGGTTTGGTCGGCAGGGGGTGCCTCGGCCTGTTGAGGGGCGACGGCAAAACTGAGCAGCAAAGAGGAGAGCATGATGTCCAGCCTACGGTAGGCTAGAGATTATGTTGGCCTCGTTGACCCTACTTCTGCTCAGCACCCTTGCCTCGTGTCAGGCGCCCGCGATTCAGGTCGAGGCAGCTCCGGAATGGGATGCCGTTTTCGACACGACCAGTGGCTGGACGGGCGCCGATGGAATTTACGCAATTCCTCTGAACGGCAACGAGCGACCAGGGGCTTTGGCGAGCACCGATACCCTGTTTCTATTTAGCGATACGTTCCTCGGCGATGTCAATGCCAGTGGCGCCCGTGAAAACGCCACCATCGTCAATAACACTTTGGGTTTTTTGCCTGCAGGCACGTTTCCCCATGGCATGCAGTTCTTCTGGGATGATCGCGGTCCGCAGCCGGCGGCGATGTTCGTGCCCACTACGGCAGAATCCGATCCCGATGATTGGTATTGGTTGGCCGATGGCATCGCGTTGGGGGACAAGGTGCATGTCTTTGCCCAACGCATGCGCTATGCCCCTGGCGCTCCCGGATTTTCCTTTGCGCGCTCGGGTATGGCGCGGATTGATTTGCCCTTGGCCCAACCGTGGAACATCCAGGCAGCAGTGCAGGTCGATGCGCCGATTAGTTGGCCCGAGCGCCCGCAGCGGAGTGAAGCCTTCTTTGGTGCGGGGATCATGGCCAATACGCAGGCAGCCGGGGCGCCGCATCCAGACGGGTATATCTACATTTATGGCCTGGAAGAAATTCCTCTCAACAAGACGTTGATGGCGGCGCGCGTGCGTCCGCAAGACTTCGCCAACTTTGCCGCGTGGCGTTATTGGAATGGATCGCAATGGGTGGCGAACGCTGCCGATGCCGTCGGCCTCACCGGGCGCATGTCGAATGAGTTGTCGGTAACGCCACTTCCGGATGGGCGCTTCGCTTTGATTTTTCAGGTGGATACCTTGAGCCGCACCACGGCAGTCAAGATAGGCGACACCCCAATTGGTCCCTGGAGTGCCAAGATTGATTTGTGGACCGCCGTGACGCCGCCGGGCATCGACGTCTTTACTTATAACGCGAAGGCGCATCCGCACCTTTCCGACCCGGGCACCTTGCTAGTGAGCTATAACATCAACGCAAGCAATTTTTGGGACCATTTCCGTTACGCGGACATCTACCGTCCACGGTTCTTCCGCATTCGCTGGTAACCATGCTGACCCTACTCCTTTTGACTTGCGCCGTGCAGGCGCAGGCGCCCGACCTCGTGATTTACCACGGTGTTATCCACCCAGATGCCGATGTCGTCGAAACCGCAGCTACCCTCCCGACTGCGATTGCGTTACGTGACGGGCGCGTGCTGGCACTCGGCAGCGATGAAGACATTTTGGCCCTCGCCGATGCTGACACCGAGCGCTGGGATATTCATGGCCGTCATGTCTATCCCGGATTTACTGACGCGCACATTCACCTGATGGGCCTGGGTGGGGCGGAACTCAATCTCGACTTGATGGGCACCGAAAGTTGGGAAGACATTGTGGCGCTGGCGCTGGAGTGGAGACAGTCCCACGGCGAAGATTCCTGGATTGTGGGCCGCGGCTGGGACCAAAACGATTGGCGCAATACTGATTTTCCGGTTCACCATCGGCTTTCGGAAGCCCTGCCCGAGACCCCCGTGGTATTGGTGCGCGTCGACGGTCATGCCCTGATTGCCAATGCTGCGGCGATGCGACTAGCAGGTGTAACCAAGGACACGCCAGACCCTCCCGGCGGCCGCATTTTGCGCGACCAGAATGGGGAGCTCACCGGTGTATTTGTCGACACGGCAGAGTCGTTGCTTTGGCGGGTGGTTCCGGCGGCCAATGGCGAGCAGGAATTGCGCAAGAAGGCACTTTTGGCGCAAAAGCGCCTACATCAGCACGGCATCACCTCAGCACATGATGCAGGCGTGGGTCCTGCGGCGCTTGCCGTGTTTACGCAGATGGCCAAAGAGGAATCTTTGCAGTTGCGCGTACATGCCATGCTCAATGGCTCCAATGAAACCCAGTTGCAGGAATGGTTTGCGCGGGGGCCCGCTCACGATGTCACTGGCAATGGCCGCCTTGCGGTGCGTTCGATCAAGCTTTACGCCGATGGTGCCCTGGGCTCTCGCGGTGCCCACATGCTTGCTGATTACAGCGATGAACAAGGCAATCGTGGTCTCGCGATTTCGACCGCCGAACAAATCGCTAAGGTCGCCGAGCGCGCCTTCGCCAGTGGCTTCCAAGTTTGCACTCACGCGATTGGAGACCGAGGCAATCGCATCGTGCTTGATGTGTATGAGCGCATTGCCGGCAAGGCGCTTGAGCGCTTGCGCGCCGGGCGTTGGCGCGTGGAGCATGCGCAGATCATTGCGCTCGAGGACATCCCTCGCTTTGGAAGTTTGGGTGTGGTGCCCTCCATGCAACCGCAACACCAAACCTCAGATATGCCTTGGGCGGAAGAGCGCGTCGGCCCGGAGCGAATTCGTGGCGCTTACGCTTGGCGCAGCCTGCTGGATGGAGGAGTACGCATTCCCTCGGGCTCCGATGCCCCGGTCGAGCGCCTGGATTCTTTGGCCGCATATTTGGCCGCCGTCAGTCGCCAGACACGTGCGGGGCAACCTGCTGGTGGTTGGTATCCCGAAGAACGCATGACTCCTCAGGAAGCGCGTCAATCGATGACCACCTGGGCGGCCTGGTCTGCCTTCCGCGAAGACGACCTCGGCAAGTTGCTCCCCGGCTATCACGCCGATTTGGTACTCCTGAGCAAGCCTTTGGATATCGTCGAGCCCAAAGCCGTCGGCCAAATCGAGATTGAGGCCACGGTGTTTGCTGGCGAAGTGGTCTATCGCCGGGCTTCCAGATAGGGGGGGCTTTAGTTCGGGCCTGGGCTTGCCCGATACAGCGATGAGGCTCCCCAGTCTCGTCGCTGACTCATGTCTACTCCTACGCCCACACCAGTGCGCCACCGCGCCTTCCTTCGCTACCTGCCCCTGCTCGTCATGGGTCTGGTTACAGGTTCTTTTTTCCTGAGCGGATGCCCGAGTTCCGGTGGCTCTCAGTTGGATTTTTCCAATGGTGATCGTGGCACGGCAAACCTCGGTGGTGCGCCCAGCGCTCATCAGTTGCGTCAAGTCGAAGGCAGTGGCCGCGTGATTGAGTTGCGCTTTGAAGAGGCGTTCTCTCCAGAGAGTGCGGGTCAGTTTGTGAACTACATTGCTTCGGGCGGCCAAGTCCTGTTGCAGGTAGAACTCTTGGGCGATGATGATCGCCTGCGGCTGCACTTTGATGAACCACTGATTCCTGGATTGCACACCTTATGTGTCACTGGCGTGGAGCGCGCGAGTGAAGGTCAGTTCCCGGCAGTCAAGACTTTGGGCCTGGAGTCAGATGACCTGCGTTTGCCTCGCGCCTTGTCTGTCACCTTGGAGGCGGTTCCTGGTATCGACAATGATTGCCTAGAAATCGTATTTGATGACGACATGTGGGAGGACGACGTACTCGACCTCAGTCATGTACAGCTAGAAGTTCCTGTCGGTCAACCTTTGGCCTTGGATCCGGCGCAAGCGAGCTATGACTCCCTATTGCGTAAACTCAAAGTCAATTTGCCTGGCGTCGGTGACAGCTTCGACCTGGCCTATGGCGATGATTGGACGTTGCGCTTATCTGGCATGCGTGACCTTGCCGGCAATCAGCTGGCAGCGGGCACCACTCTGAGCGGTTCGGTGACTGGCGATGAAAGCCCTCCTCGAGTGCTCTCCGCCACGCAAAACAGCGCGGTCGATCCTGCGGGGATTGTCGTCGACCTCATGCTTGACGAATGCCTCGATGAATCCTTATCCCTGCAGGCCGCCAACTTCCAATTCACCCATGGCGGCAGCGTGGTGCAGATGGAGTGGTTCGCTGAGGATGAAATCCTTCGTCTGACCCTGGACGCGCCACCCACGGTAGGGGTGGATTCGGTGCAGATTCTCAACTTGGTTGACCCCGCGGGCAACCAGCAAGATGGCCCATCGACGGTGAGCGTGCTTGGCAACGATGGATATGAACCACTCTTAGTGGAAGTCCTTGGCCAAACGGAAAGTGGTCACTTCAACGATTCCGTGGTGTTTCGTTTCAACGAACGCCTACACCCAGGCGATGCAGTCAACCCGGATTACTTCACCCTGGAGTCTCCTGTTGGCAGCCCGGTAGATCTGTCCTCGGCAACCTTGACCTGGGATGAAGGTGCCATGGTCACCACCATCACCTTTGGCGGGGACTACCTCTGGAATGATCCGTTGCAGGTGAATGGTCGCTTGCTACAAATCGCCGACGGCGAAGCCAAGGGCGATCGCTTCGGCCAAAGTGTGACCGGTCTAGAAGACATCAATGGCGATGGCTATTCAGACTTTGCCGTGGGTGCGCGTGATTACAATCCGCCCGGCTTGAACCATGCTGGCGCCGTTTACCTATTCTCTGGAAGTACCGGAGAGTTGTTGCTGCGTGTCGATGGTCATGCCAAGAACAATCGCTTTGGTCATGCGCTTGCCTCCATGGGGGACTACAACCTTGATGGAGTAGGAGACTTTTTGGTTGGCGCGCCTGACGCAGACCCGGATGACGTCAATAAGGCCGGTTCGGTATATATCTGTTCTGGCAGCGACGGCGGCATCCTGCTGCAAATTGACGGTTCGGAGGTCAATCAGGGTTATGGCGAGTACATTGCCAACGCAGGTGATGTCAACCGTGACACGATTCCCGATGTCATGATTGGCCTTCCTAGTTTGAAAGCCAATGGCTTGAACGACGCTGGGATTGTGCGCGTGTACTCCGGCGCCGATGCTAGTTTGTTATATGAGTGGAGTGGGGAGCAAGTCCAGGCACGGGCAGGCAAAGCCATGGCTGGCGGCGGTGATTTCAACCAAGATGGTTATGCCGATCCGGTGTTTGGCGCCGCCGACGCCGATCCCAATGGTCTCAATGCTTCCGGTAGTGTTTATGTGTACTCCGGTATCGATGGCACCCTGCTTTATCGTCTGGATGGCTTAGATAAAGATGACAATCTTGGCAATGCGATTGCGCTTACTGGTGACCTCGATGGAGATCAGATTGCAGACCTTGCGATTGCCGCGTTCCACGAAGGTAATGGCAGCATGTCCAAGGCGGGAGCGGTCTACGTCCATTCCGGCGTAGATGGCAGTTTGCTGGCCACGATTCAGGGCCAAGCCAAGAAGGATTACTTCGGCAATTCTGTGAGCGCCGGCCAAGATTTCGACGGCGACGGCACTCCGGACCTGCTGATTGGTGCCTCTGGCGTCGATGCCACCGGGGACCACGGCGATGGCGCTTTGTACATCTACTCTGGAGCAACGTTCCAACGCTTGCACACAATTCTTAGCACCGATGGAGATCGGGAACTGGGCGAGAACTCGGTATGGGCGGGGGACTTTGATCGCGACGGCCATGCCGACATGCTGACTGGATTCGAACGTGCGGATACGACCATCGACGACGACACCGGCGCCGTGCAAATCCACAGTGGCTTTGCGGTCTTCCCCTATGAAAGTGCTGGCGAATACTTTGCCTTCAGCAACGGCGCAAGTTTGCGGGCGACGGTCGAAGATGTGCGTGACTTGGCGAGTAATGTCATAGCGCCGAGTGAACGCACGGTACTAATTTCTGGAGATTCGCAGGCACCGGCCTGTAACAGCATGGTGCAAAACCTCTGGGTCGATGCCAGCGGTGCCACGGTGGACCTTCACTTTAATGAAGCGATTGACCTAGATCTCGGACCTGGCGCGACCTTCACTTCGAGCACTGGGGAACTGTTGGCCGAGCAATGGCTGATTGACCGAGGCACAACCTTGCGCCTGCGCTTCAATGGCCCGCTGACTCCTGGTGTGAGCTACGTTTCTTTGACCGATGTCAGTGACGTCGCCGGCAATCTTCTCGCACTGTGGTCTGACCACGCGGTCAGTGCCACGACTCTGGCGCCACAACTTACGGCCTATTCGCTGGGCATCGATGAGGCAGATAACCCCAGTTTGATCTTGAGTTTTCAAGGCCCGCTGTTGGCCTACGACGCCACCGACCCCGCCCGCTTCCTGATGACGATCGATGGTAGTAGCTATTCGCTCGAGGGCAGTGATTTTGACTACGACCCGGTGACTAATCAGGTGCTCATTCACCTCGACACCGCGCTCACTCCTGGACAAAGCTACGGCTTGGTCGTCGAGGGCCTACGCGACCCCTATGGAAACTCTGTAGATGCTCTGTTCGCCAACGGCATCGTGATTCAGAATTAGCCACAAACGGAATTTCCGGCCTGGAGTGGGGTTCTGCCCCGTGGATTAGGTCTAGGATGGAGGAAATCATGATTTCCTCTTCGACACCATCTCATTGGCTCCGTGGGGCGCTTGCCTGTGCCGCTTTGTTGCTGACACAAAGCAGTGCGGCGGCCCAAGCACCTCTGCCGGAACTGCAACCAGGCCCTTATCCTGTCGCCAGCTGGGATTGGGACTTCGGCAACATGACCACGACGCACCCTTCCACTGGCGGCGCCTTAAGTGTGGGCAACTTCGGTCGTTTGTTTTATCCGACCGATGGTAGCGGTGGTCCACTACCTCCGGCCGCAGCAGGGGCCTTCCCACTCGTTGTCTTTGGTCATGGACGCTTCGGCACTGGCCCCGATAATCACCTCGAAGCGGGTTACCTGATGGAGCACCTGGCTTCCTGGGGCATCGTCGCGACTTCGGTGAGCCTCGATGTGGTGGGGCAGTTCGGTTTTCCTGCCGCCATTCCACAGCGCGGTGACATCATCCTGGAAACCCTGGCGCGCACCTTGAACTTGGGTGGGCAACCCGGCACTCCGCCAGCCGGCCTGGCAGCGGCGATTGATGGAACGAGGATCGGTCTTGCTGGGCACTCACGTGGGGGCGAAGGCGTCGCCGATGCTCTGCTTAAGAATCAAGCGAGTGGAACCTACCCAATCCTTGCTGCTACCACGATTGCGCCCACGGATTTCGAAGGCTATACCTTGCCTGCCGATGTGCCTTATCTCGGGCTGTACGGCTCGAAAGATGGCGACGTCAACAACGGTTGGCCGATTTACCTGCATGATCGCGGCGATACCGAAGAGAAAGTTTTCGAGTACATCAAAGGCGCGAACCACTTCTGGTTTACCGAAACGATTACCTACTCCGGAGAAGGCAGTGCGGATATCGCGCGCAGCCTGCACCATGACATCGCCAAGGCCTATATGGTTGGCTTCCTGCGCCAAAAGCTGATTGGCAATGGTTTGGAGACTTCGGTGTTTTCCGATGGCCCGGAACTAGCCTCGCTCACCAGCCAGGTCGACATTCACCCGATGTATCGCAACCCGATGCGTTTCGTGATTGACGACTTTGAAACGAACTTCAGCACCGCACTGTCGAGCAGTGGGGAATCGGTCGTCGGCACCTTCCCGCGCCTGCGCGAAGGCTCCATGGATGCCACTAGCTTCACCTTCTATCACAAGACTCGAGGCAGCCTGGCCGGTTGGTCCACGGGTAGTGGCGGTGGCACCTACGCTGCCGATCTGCCCGGTGCCACTTACGATGCTACGCCCTACACTCATGTGTCCTTGAAGTTGGCGCAACGCCATGGTGCTGGAGCCAACACTCCTAACGTCGACCAGAAGGTTGGCGTGACCCTGACCGACGCCGATGGCGACAGCGCAGGCCTGAACCAAGCGGATTACGGTCGCATTCCCTGGCCCCCCACGCACAGTGGTGGTCTCTTCCAAAACTTCCCGAAGAAGACGGTGCTACGGACGACTCGCATTTCACTCAGCGAGTTCACAGCTCTTAATCCAGCACTAGACCTAGACCGCTTAACCACGGTTTCCTGGACGGCGATTAAGCCAAAGGGCGAAATCGAGTTCGATGATGTGGAGTTCACCCGATGAAAAAAATCCTCTCTACGCTCACTCTCAGCGCCGCCGTCGTGTTTGCGGCCCTACATTTCAACCAGAACGCTGCGGCAGGTCCGGAAGATCAGTTGGCCATCGACCAGACCGAAGTGGTGGCCATCGACCCTTTCACGCGCACCATGCCTGATGGCACCAAGCTGGTGTACGACCGCAAGTTGGTGGTCGAGGGCCACGGCTTTATTGCAACCTCGATGTGGCCAAAAGTTCGTCTCGGTGGGGAAGATGCTTGGGGTGTAGAAAACCCAGACAGCGAAACGATTACGGTTTACTTGCCGGCGAACGCCATCGGCCCGATGGATCTTGATGTCCAAACGCCTCAGGAGCAGGCCTCGGCAGAAGTGACCTTCTAAAGGCTTTGCGGCTACAGGTCTAAGACCTTTCCCGCCTGATCGAGCTCGCGCAGGATCGTGTCCATATCGGATACGGTCCCGACCGCGGGCTCGATTTCATAATGGTCGAGGCAGGTGCCACAAGGCAAGATTTCGATGCCGCGTTCCTCAAGCATGGTCAGTTCGGCGAGAACTGGAGAATCGGCGGCCACCAACTGGACCCCTTCATTGAAGAAGGCAACTGAGCTCAGGCTTTCGATGGCAATCGCCTTGCGCAAGAAGGTGCCCAGAACCTTTTGGCCGAGGCCGACGTCGCCCACACCAAGCTGCGCGCGCTTCAACAAGAGGACGGTGCTCATGGTCAAAGTGTAGCCGCAGCGAATCCGCTGTTTGCTATCATCGATCACACCCGGGTAGGGATTATGGAAAACAAGAAGCGCAAATGGATTTGGCGGATTGCTTTGCCGCTGGTGTTGGTCCCGGCATTGCTGATTAGCTTGGGGATTTTTCTCGCGGAAGATATTCCAGATGCACCACACCCTTCCATGCCCATCACTCTGCCGGATGGCAGCTCGACCACGTTGGGGGAGATTCTCGAGGAAGCTGGAGCGCAGGCAGCAGCTCCAGAGCCTGAAGCCCAGCCGGAGGCAGTTCTGGAGCAGCCGCCTGTCCCAGAAGATGTTTTTGAGTTCACCTTCGACCTGAACCGGTCTTTCCTGGAGTCGCCCGACGACCGCGATCCTTACCGCTTGGGCCGAGAATTTGCCCGCCTCGGCCAGTTCGACCAGGCGATTGCCCTGCTGAGGTCGGTGCCGGCTGGGCATCGGCAATATTCCCGGGCCAGGCGCTATTTGGGCTGGGATCTGTATACCCAAGAGTTAGACAGGCCCCGGATCGGTCTAGCCTTCGTCCAGGACTCGATTCGCGCCTCACCGCTAGAGGGCAACGTCTGGCAGGACGGTTACAGGACACTGACAGCCGCAATTCTGCCGTAAGGGAAGATTCTCTAGATTTTGTCTAGATAATTACTTGAACAGGGCTCCTGTGGGCCTACGAGGTCTTCATGAAACAGTTCTTCCTTGTTGGCGCCCTCCTCGGCGCTCTCTCCTCCTCCGCCGCCGCCCAGGATGCCACTGTCTACATCGGACACGGTATCAACGGCACAGACCTCGCTCTGACCGAAGAGCTGCCTGTCGACGTGACGGTGAACGGCTCGGTGCTGCTCGCTGGCTTCGAGTTCCGCAGCTTCACCGATGGCCTGGTCCTTCCTGAAGGCCCTTACCGCATCGAGATTGGTGTGGCCGACCCCGTCAACCCAGGCACCCAGCCTGCTCTGATCGACGTCACCGTGGACCTTTTCTCCGGCGAGAACGCCACCATCTTGGCTTTCCTCGATGACACTGGCGCCCTCACCGCGGGCAAGTTCCTGAACAACACCTCGATGAGCCCACGCCTTAACGGCTACGTGTCGGCGGCCCACACCGCCTTCGCCCCAGCAGTCGATCTGCGCTTGGGCCGTGTGAATGAGTCTGATGGCGGCATCCTTCGCGGTGTCACCAACGGTGTCTCTGCTGGTCAGGTTCTCGAAGCAGGCTTGTTCGGCATCGACGTGGTCGCTGCTGGCACTAAGACTCGGGTCCTCGGTCCGCTCTTCCTGCCAGTCCTGCCACAAAGCAACACCGCCATCTACGTGGTCGGTAGCTTGTCCAACGGCACGCTCGAAGCTCTGACCTTGTCTTACTAGACAACTCCTAAATCCTCCACAAACCTCATGGTGGGAGCCCGGCCGCAACGTCGGGCTCCTTTTTTTCGTGGACCTTTGGCTAGACTCAATCTATCCAGTAATTTTCCCATTCATGAAAGAAGGGTAGGAAGGCCAAGATTCCTAAGAGTGAAATCAGAGAGCTGCGCAGCGGAAGGTCTCGGAGTTTGATTTCTATGAATGCGCAACCCAATACAAATGGCAAATAAAGGTATGCCGATTCCAGCCCACTGGTAATCATCATCTTGGCCATCGCCAGGCCAAAGAGGAGTCCGTTTGCAGCCGAGCCCAGGAAAGGAATGACCGTGAACCAATTGTTACCGCCGCCCCAACGCGGTGAGGTCCATGTGGCCATTTCCAAAGAAATCGGCATGATCACCCAGGAGAGTGCGACAACTAAAGTCAGGAAACCCAAGAGAGATTTTTGGCGAGCAGCCTGTACATGAAGTAAGCCCATGGCTAGGCCGATGGCCGGTCCTGCAAAAAATCTAGGGATCGTAGGCGAGAATCCATGCCGCTCGGTCGGGGCCTCCCCGACTTGGAACCACCACAGTTGCAATGCCAGAAAGGGGATAAGCAGCCAGATCAGGATCCTAGTGGCCCGAGAATCCAGGTGAATGCGACGGTTCAGCACGAACAGGGTCTTTCGCCATGCGCAGTAGACAAACATCGGGCTAATCAACCAGCTCCAGTCCTTGATGCCATGCAGAAAGCCATCGAACTCTCCTTGGAAGGGTTCCTGAACAATGGACAACAGCCCATGCAGAGCATGTGCCAGAGGAGGAATCGCCAGCATCAGCAGAAAAAACGGATGCCGGAAGGGGGTGGCGCTAATCCACAGGGGGAGCCACCCGGGTTCCTCCAGTCGAGGAAAAGGTAGAGCAGTCTTTGGCTGAGGAATAGGTGGCATAGAAAAGGCTCTCAGATTGGTTGTACCACGGCCACCTCATGCAAAAGCCCCGGCACTCTGACGAGAGCGCCGGGGGTTTGTTGTTGGAACAGAGCGTTTACTCTACATCACAGGCTCAATGCCAAGCTTGGCGAAGCCTTTGTCCTCGAAGTTCTTGTGGAACATGCCGCGGAGCTTTTCGGCGGCGGTGTCGTAGGCGGCTTTGTCTTCCCAGGTGTTTCGTGGGTTGAGAATCTCGGAAGGCACACCAGGGCATTCCTTGGGTATGCGCAGGTTCAAGACCGGGTGCATTTCGGTTTCGACGTTGTCGAGCTTGCCTTCGAGTGCAGCGTCGAGCAAAGCACGGGTGTGCTTGATCGAGATGCGCTTGCCCACACCATAAGGGCCACCGCCCCAACCGGTGTTGAGCAGAATGCAACGCGAATCATGTTCGCTCATTTTCTCGGCCAGCAACTCGGCGTAACGGCTTGGGAACTGCGCCATGAAAGGTGCGCCAAAACAAGCCGAGAAGGCTGCCGTCGGCTCAGTCACGCCCACTTCGGTACCTGCCAGCTTCGCAGTGAAACCAGAGACAAAGTGGTACATCACGTCTTTCTTGTCGAGGATGGATACCGGAGGCAGCACGCCGAAAGCATCAGCGGTTAACAACACAATGGTTTGCGGGTGCGGGCCCTTGGCGCCAGGCATGACGTTGGGGTTCGCGGCAAGCGGATAAGAGAATCGCGTGTTCTCGGTCACCGAGTCATCGAACAGGTCGAGTTCATCGGGGTGCAGATCTTCCATCTTCCGGCCGGGAAGCGGCGGCACGTTTTCGATGATGGTGCCCGGCAAGGACATGGCTGCGGCAATCACCGGCTCATCTTCCTTGTCGAGGTTGATCAGCTTGGCATAGCAACCGCCTTCCAAGTTCGACACGCCAATCCCGGTCCATGCGTGCTCATCGTCGCCGATCAACTTGCGCTTGGCATCGGCCGAAAGCGTGGTCTTGCCGGTTCCGGAAAGACCAAACAGAATCGCGCCATCGCCACCTTCGCCGACGTTGGCCGAGCAGTGCATGCTCATTTCGCCCATCTCGGGAAGCAGGTAGTTCATGACGGTGAACATCGACTTCTTGACTAGACCGTTGTAGTCGGCGCGACCAGCCACGAGTACGCGGCGGTTCTTAAAGTCGAGGCAGGCAATGCGGCGCGAAGCTGTGCCATCGCGCTCAGGGTCGCAATGGAAGCTTGGTGCGTTGATCATGGTCCAACGCTTGCCGTCTTCATCTTCGACGCCCTCAATGCCATGGTTGAACATGTTGTGGCAGAAGAAGTTGTGCGTGGCGTACTCTGACACCAAGCGATAGGGGCGGGCGTAACTCGGGTCGGTGCCGCAGTACACGTCTTTGACGTACAAGTGCGACGCGTTTTCGTTGAGGTGTGCAATCACACGATCAAACAGGGCATCGAACTTGGCCGGATCAAACTTCTGGAAGTCCGGCTTCCACCACACCTTGTCTTCGAGCTCAGGATGAGCGACGCCAAAGGTGTCCTTCACTGGGCGGCCAGTGCAGGTCGGATCGGTGTAGTACACCAAGGGTCCGTTGACGCCAAGCTTGGTGGGGTAAGCCTTCTGGGCATCGTCGGGGCCACCTTCGGTGACGCGCCCACGGTCATTGTCGATGGCTTCTTGGAAGAGCTCTTCTTTCGAGAGGTTGATGCGAAGCTCAACGCCGCGGAGGCCGAATTGGGCCTCGAGTTCGGCGGCGTGGGGAGTCTGAGTGGATTCCGTCATGGATCTAAGGGGGCTCGGGGGCCTAAGAATCGCGTCATTCTACCCACGCCAGAGGCCTCTCTCACAGATACGGAAAAAGAATCGACTACCAAGGTGGTGGATTTCGCGTATGGTGGAGTCATGAGCCGTCGATACCGTCTCGGAGACCTACAGCTGGCCATCATGCAGGTGTTATGGGCCCGCCAAGAGGCCACTAGCAGTGAAGTCCATGCCACCTTACTGGCGGAGCATGGATTAGCACCCACCACCATTGCCACCATGCTGCGTAAAATGGAGGAAAAGGGAGTGGTTGCCCACCGCGTCGAGGGGCGCGGTTTCATCTACCGCCCAACCGTCGGAGAGTTGCAAGTGCAGCAAACCATGGTGGGGGAATTGGTGGGACGTCTGTTTCGTGGAGATCCCGCTGCGCTCGTCAGCCACCTTCTGGTGGAAGGCGAGATCGACCCCGATGAACTAGCGGCACTGGAATCTGCTGTTGCGGAAGCTCGCGAAGAATTGCAGCGTCAAGAGAGGAATCATGGCTGAGTTCGCCCTCACACTCGGCGCGTGGCTTCTGAGCTTCTTGCTCCACAGCGCACTCTGGTGCGGGGGTGCCCTTCTATTGCTGCGCCTTCGCCCCAATTGGCCCGCGCAGGCACGTGATTTCGTCGTCAAAGGAGCTGTGTTCGGCGGTTTTTTGACCGCTACCTTGCCGTTTCTATTGGCGCCCATGGGGCTCTCCACACCCATGGCCAGCCTGCCGCTGACCACGGCTGCCAGCGAATCCATGATGGTCGAACTGCCGCGCTTGCCAGGTCAAGCGAGTTGGCAGGAGCCACTACACCTCGAAGTGCAGCTCGCCAGTGAACAGGGCGGCCCCGTTTGGTGGTTACAGACCCTATTAGGCTTGTGGTTATTTGGCGGTTTGGTGGCCGTCACGCGCCTGGTTTCTAGTCGTCGCCGGCTGCGGGAAATCCTGCGCGGGCGCGAAGAGCTGGTCGACGGCCAACTTGCCAAATCGGTGCAAGGATTGCTTGCGGAAATGCCGCCTACCCGTCGTCCTCGGGTGTATTTGTCCGATTCCTTGGAGGTGCCGATTGCCCATGGCCACTGGCGCCCAGAGGTCGTGCTGCCGCGCCGCTTGTTGAGCGAACTTTCTCTTTCTGCGCAGCGCTCGGTCGTGGCCCACGAGTTAGGCCACTTGATGCGTCGTGATCCCTTGTGGCTGTTGACTCTGGATATGCTTGGCCGCCTGTTTTGGTTGCAGCCACTGTTGCTGCCTCTGCGCAAGGACGCGCGTCAGGCCAGTGAAGAGTCTGCCGACGCCTGGGCTGCCCAAGCCACCGGCGATGGCCTGTCCTTGGCCGATGGCCTGACGCGGATAGCCTCCTGGTTGCCTACACCAATGCCTGCGCTTGCCGCCGCAACAGCTCTGTCGCACAATTCTGGCCTAGGTCAGCGTGTGCGCCGCCTATTAGCGCCTTCCACCCGCTCCCAGGTGCCTGGCCTGGGTCTTGGTCTGGCGCTATTCGCCACCACCATCAGCATGACCACCCCCGCGTTCCAGGCCCAAGCTCCCGAGGACCGCGCCGAGGAAATGCACTACGTGTTGCAAGGCTTGGAGCAAGGGCAGCCTGAGCAAAGCCGCTTCCATTTTCCCGCCGCAGAGGGGCATTGGGGCCTGGCCCAAGCCACGGCGATGAATCGACGGGAGCTTGCCAGTCGTTTCATTCATAAGGACCATGAGCAGGAGCTCCAAATTCACGGTATGAAGTGGGTTTCGGAGCCCCCGATGCCGCCATCGCCGCCCAGGGCTCCAGAAATCGTGGAATTGACCACCTTGCCGTTGCTGACTACTGCGCCGGAATTCCCGCAAATTCGGGCGGTGATTGCGCTTGAGAACCACTTGGAGCGCCTTGAGAAAGAGGAGCAGCACATCCGCCAAGAACAGCGGGAATACCAGGTCATCGTGACTCGAGTAGCTCCGTCGCCGACTGTCTCGGGATAGGCCTCCGCCACGCTATGATTCCCGGTCTGTGTCCTGTCGGGACACACCTGATGCATGTCTGCTTCGCCGATTGTCATTACCGCTGCGGTGCGCACTCCCATTGGCCGTTTTTGCGGCAGTTTTTCGGAGTTGACGGCGCCTGAACTCGGCTCCGTGGCGGTCCAAGCTGCACTCCAAGAGTCTGGCCTGGAAGCCCAAGACGTCGACCGCGTCATCCTGGGCATGGCTCGCCAGGCCGGCGCCAAGCCAAACCCGGCACGCCAAGTGTTGTGGGGAGCAGGGATTCCGCAAGAGCGCACTGCCTTCACCGTGAACCAGGCCTGCGCCTCTGGCCTGAAGAGTCTGCAGTTAGCGGCCGATGAACTGCGCTTAGGGCGATCCAAGATTGTGGTCGCTGGAGGCATGGAAAACATGACCCGCGTGCCCTTCCTGCTTGACCGCATGCGCACGGGGTACCGCCTCGGCGACGCTCCCGTGGTCGACGACATGTACCGCGATGGCTTCCTTTGTCCCTTGGCCGACATGATCATGGGCGAAACAGCCGAGCTGCTGGCGCAGGAACGCAACATCAGCCGCGAAGAGCAAGATGCCTTTGCCTTGGCTTCGCAAGAAAAGGCCGGAGCCGCTTGGGAAGCTGGCTACTTCGATAGCCAGATTGCTCCCGTCACCGTAAAGACGCGCAAGGGCGAAGTGGTGATCGATCGTGACGAGCATATGCGTCCGCAAACCAAGCTGGAAAGTTTGGCCAAACTGCCGGCGGTGTTCCCGCTCGAGGGGCAGGGTTCGGTCACGCCAGGCAATGCCTCGGGCATTACCGATGGCGCCGCCGCCCTAGTCCTGATGACCGCCGACGAAGCCGCACGCCGTGGCATTGCGCCATTGGCAATCCTGGAAGACGTCGAAGAAAGCGGCACCGACCCTAAGCGCATGGGTCTAGGCCCGGTGGCGAGCAGCACGCGGTTGCTAGAACGCCTTGGGTGGTCGTGGCAAGACATCGGCCTGGTTGAGCTCAATGAAGCCTTCGCCGCACAAGTTCTTGCTTGTCTGCAAGAACTCCCACTGGATCCCACGCGCCTCAATGTCAATGGAGGCTCGATTGCTCTTGGCCACCCGATTGGGTGCTCCGGCGCACGGATCGCGGTGACTCTCCTTCACGAAATGAAACGCCGCGGCACTCCTCGCGGCCTGGCCACCCTATGTGTCAGTGGTGGCCTCGGCATTGCCGCCGGATTCTCTCTACCGTCATGATGAAAACGCTCACCTTCTTTCTGCTGATGGCGCCTTTGGCTGCCTGCAGTGATTCTGAAAACCCGGTTGCTACCACTGGCGGCACCGCTACCGCGTCTGCGACTTCGGGTTCTGCTCAGGCAGCTTCCAACGATTCGGCGCTGGGCAAGTTGGCCGATATGCCAGCGGTGGACTTCAATAGCGAGAACCAACAGGGTGCTAATCGTCAAGAGCCCAAGGCTCCGCGACTCAACCCGCAGTCCACTCCTGCAGGGCGTACCGCGCAGTTCCACTTCGAGGACAAGACCAAAGTCAGCGACGAACAGTTGAGCGAATTTTACGTAGAGATGGACATGACCATCGATGGCGAGGACATCGGCACCATGACCTTCGTGTTGTGGCCGGAGAAGGCGCCCATCACGGTGCGCAACTTCCTGCGCTATGCCGACGAAGGCTTCTACGATGGCAAGATCTTCCACCGCATTCTGCGCGAGTTCATGATTCAGGGTGGTTCGTCGACCAATACCGCCGCTGGCCAGGGCCCGCACGGCATGATTAAGGGTGAGTTTTCGTCTGACTCTAAGTTCAACCACGAATATGGCGTTCTTTCCATGGCGCGCAGCACCCCGCCAGACTCGGGATCGAGCCAGTTCTTTGTCATCACCGAGCGGTCGATGTCCGCACGTGGCCTTGATGGCCAGTATGCCTCCTTTGGCAAGATGGTGCACGGCGTGGCGACCTTGGAGCAGATTGCCAACATTGAAACTCGCCCGAACCCGGCTAGCCAAGAGCCGAGCATGCCGACCAAGCGCGCGGCGATCAAGGAAGCGCGCGTGATCAAAGGTACGCCGACCAAGTCTGAAGTGATTGAGCGTCCTAAGCCTGACCTCAATGGCGAGCCGGAGCGCATTCGCATTCAGCACGTGCTCATTAGCTTCGATGGCAAAACCCCTACTGCGAAGCGCACCCAAGCCGAGGCCGAGGCCTTGGCCAAGGAGATTCTCGAGCGCGCCCAAGCTGGCGAAGACTTCGATGCCTTGGTGCAAGAGTACAGCGATGACCCCGGCAGCAAAGACACGACTCCGAAAGGGAGCTACTCGATGCTCAACAATGGCATTCGCGATTACGAGGCCGATGACAAGTCCTTCGCCTTGCAGAAGCGCGCGCAAGATTTGCAAGCTGATTTGCTCGCTCAAGTCGAGGCCAAAGCCATCACCATGGAAGAAGCGCGGTCACAGTACCAAGCCACCATGGAAGAGTTGATGAAAGAACTGCCCACTGTGCAGTGGTTCAAGCGCAACGAAATGATGGCTGGCTTCGGCAACGTTGGCTTCAAACTGCAAGTCGGTGAAGTTGGTATTGCCAACTTCGATACCAAAGACAGCGCTTACGGCTGGCACATCATCAAGCGTTACGAGTAATCCCTGACCCTTCTAGATCCATGACTACTGAACTTAAGACCCCACAAGATCTCGACGACCAGGCGCTCAAAAACGTCCTGTGCGAGATGGACATTTCCATCGATGGCAAGCAAAGCGGCACCATGACCGTGGAGTTTTGGCCAGAGGTCGCCCCGGCCACGGTGCGTAACTTTCTGCGCTACGCCGCCGAAGGTTTCTACGATGGCAAGGGTTTCCACCGCGTGATTGATGGCTTCATGATTCAGGGTGGCTGTCCCCTGGGTACCGGCACTGGTTCCGGACCTCACGGCAACATCCCAGGTGAGTTTTCTGCAGAGGAAGCCTACTCCCATCAGCGCGGCGTGCTTTCGATGGCGCGGTCGCAGGACCCAAACTCGGCGAGCTGCCAGTTCTTCATCTGCCACGCCGCCGCCGACTTCCTCGATGGCCAGTACGCCGCCTTTGGCAAGCTGGTTTCGGGCGAAGAGGTGCTCGACCAAGTCGCGACTGCACCGACCAAGCCAGGCGGAGAGGGTTCCACCCCTGCCGGCAAGTTGACCATCGACGCGATGCGCTTGCGTTCGCGCGTCTAAATCTCACTCCTTACATCCCCAGAGCATTAGACCCGCATCATCATGTCTGAATTCGACGAAACAGTTGCCACCGAGGACATCGAGTCCGAACCATTCCAACACCTCAGCCTAGTCGTCGACGACGAAGGCATTGCTTGGCTTGCGGTGGATCGCCCTAAGGCGCTGAACGCGCTCAACTCCGAAGTGGTCGATGAGCTCCGCGATGCGGTAGTGGAGTTGGTCACTTACGAAGATGTGCACGCCATCGTCATCACTGGTGCTGGCGATAAGGCTTTTGTGGCCGGCGCGGACATCAGTGAATTCAACTCACTTGATCCCATGGAAGCCCGTGAACTGAGCCGCAACGGCCAAGACATGTTGGCGACGATTGAGTCCAGCCCGGTACCGGTCATCGCCATGATTAATGGCTTTGCTCTCGGTGGTGGTTTGGAGTTGGCCTTGGCTTGCCACCTGCGCGTGGCTTCAGACAAAGCCTTGCTTGGTCTCCCGGAAGTCTCACTGGGTTTGATTCCAGGCTTCGGTGGCACCCAGCGTCTGTCGCGTTTGGCTTCTCCTGGTATCGCCCGCGAATGGGTGTTGACCGGCGAGCATGTCACTGCCGCAGAGGCCTACCGCGTTGGCGTGGTCAACCGCCTCGCCTCCGATGAGGAGCTGCGAGAAGTCACCACCAAGTTGGTGCAAACCATCATCAAGCGTGGCCCGATTGCCGTTGCCAGTGCTTTGGAAGTGATTCGTCGCGGCTTGGAGGTGGGGCAAAGCGAAGGCGAGAACCTCGAGGCCGACGCCTTTGGTTTGTTGTTTGCAACTGCCGACCAAAAAGAAGGGGCTGCGGCCTTCCTCGAGAAGCGCAAGCCCGAGTTTCAAGGCCGCTAGGCATTCTTGCCTTCGCTAGAACAATCGAAAGATGAACAAGAACCTTGTCATTGTTGGCGGTGCACGCACCGCAATGGCCGAATATGTCGGCACTCCGGGCTACGGCCTGTTTAAAGATGTAGGTGCCAACGATTTGGCTGCGCACGCCGTTTCCGCCGCACTCGAGCGCAGTGGTGTGAAACCGGAGCAAGTTGGCCATGTCGTCATCGGCAACGCCATGCAAACTGGCGCCGATGCCATTTATGGTGCACGCCACGTCGGACTCAAGGCGGGCATCCCGCTGGAAGTCCCTGCGTTTACCGTAAATCGCTTGTGCGGTTCCGGCATGCAGAGCATCGTCAACGCCGCGCACATGATTCTCGTTGGCGAGGCCGATGTCGTCGTCGCCGGTGGTATGGAGAATATGTCGCAGGCCCCGCACGTGTTGCGCGGTGGTCGCGAAGGTTTCCGCTTGGGCATGGCGCCAAAGTTGGAAGACGCGTTGTTTGAATCCCTAATGGATCCTTACTGCGGCAAGTTCATGGCGCAAACCGCCGAGGCATTGGCGACCAAGTACGGCATCACCCGAGAGGCGCAAGATGAATTCGCCCTGCGTAGTCATCAGCTGGGTTCCGCTGCGGTGCAAGGTGGCGTCTTCGCCGATGAAATCGCTCCACTCACCGTGAAGCGCGGTCGCAAAGAGTTTGTCGTCGACACCGATGACCACATTCGCCCTGACACCACCCTCGAAGGCTTGGCCAAGTTGCGCCCGGCCTTTGGTAAGGAGGGAACCGTCACTGCGGGTAATGCTTCGGGCATTGTCGATGGCGCCGCTGCGATTATTGTCACCACCGAAGAGAAGGCGCAAGCCGAAGGCTGGACCATCCGCGCGCGTTTGCGTTCTTGGGGTTATGCCGGTGTGGAGCCGGGCATCATGGGCTTCGGTCCGGTGCCTTCCATGCGCCAAGCTGCCGAGAAAGCGGGCATTGCGATTGATGCGATTGATTACATTGAGATCAACGAAGCCTTCTCTGCGCAGTACTTGGCATGCGAAAAGGTTTTGGAGCTTGACCGCGACAAGTGCAATGTCAATGGTGGCGCGGTTGCCATTGGTCACCCACTCGGTGCGACCGGTACCCGCTTGGTGCTCACGCTCATGCACCAGCTCGAGCGCAGCGGCAAGCAAACCGGCATGGCTTCGGCCTGCATCGGCGGCGGTCAGGGCATCGCCGTCATGATCGAACGCGCCTAAGCGTTCAGGGTAAGAACCGTTGCTGCTGCTCTGGTGGCAGCAGCGGACAATGTCCTTCTGGTTTGGCCCAGAACTTGGTGCGCAATGCAGCCACCAAACGATAGGGGAGGTCACGCAAGAAGCGTGGAATGGGCCACAGAATCCACCCCAACACCGCCCAGCCACCGCGAAGACGCAATAAGGTTTCGACCACGCCGTCACTGCGCAAGAAAAGGCTCCCGTCTTGCGCGCGGAAAATCAGGCTCTGTGGGAGCGGCTTGGCGCCCATTTCACCAAGCAATGAATCGAAGGCACCCTCAGCCTTAAGACGCGCAAAGGTTTCTCCCTGGAGGGGGGAGAAATGGATTTGATGGCGCTGGTGGCGTCTGCATAAATAGCGCACCGAGGCATGGCAGAAGCCGCAATCGCCATCGAAAAAAAGCACTTCTAGCTCACCATCTCGACTTTCCGGATTCGTGCTAGAGTGTTTCACCTCGGCAGTTTAGCGCTGTCGCCCCTCACCCCCCTGATTCCTTGTTTGTCCTGTACTTGCGTGCAGTGGCCATCGTGCTGCTGATGTTGAACCGCTGCGGTAGCGGTGGGGGAACGGTGGATGCGCCGGTGCAACCCCTCGGCGTGGATCCAGCCCTCGGGACCTACCTTGAAGAGGCGGTTCCCTTTGGCCAGCGTTTTCGTTGGACCCCAAGTGAAGGCTCCGCGGTGGTAGATATTCCGGTCGAGATTTTCGACGGCGACGGAGAGGTTCCCGACGCCATGCTGCAAGATGGCTTTCACCCTGAAGAAATCGAAAGCCAGGTCCGCGCCGCCTTCGACAATTGGGCGGTTCCTTTGCGCGCGGCAGGATTGCCCGCTCCCGTTCTTGAAATTCGCAGGCATAGCCGAGACGAATCCTTCGGCGAGGACCGCCGCACACGCATTCGCATCTTCTTGGATCAAGATGTCGGTCGCACCTTCCGCGGCGAGACCGCCATGTTGCGCATCGGCACTCGGTTAGATCGCGTGCGTGAAGTGGACATCACCTTGTTCACGCCAAGCCTGGGTCCGCGCCCAGGTCTTGATGGCTATCATGCCCTGTTGTTACATGAAGTCGGGCATGCCCTCGGTATTTTGGCCGAAGCTCCCGCCAATGGGCATAGTGGCACCGTGACCGACGTCATGTTCCCGATTGCCAACTGGACCGAGATCTCAACTGAAGACCAACGCGCTATCCAAGCTTTATATGGCTCCAAGCCAGACTTTGTGCGTGAAGATCTGACACCACCCGGAAATAGCGAACGCAGTGCGCCCGAAGCTCCGAACTTCTTCGGCTTCGACATTGCTTGGCCTACAATACCCGGATGGGAATCTTCGGCTCCATCCTCGGTGCTGGCCTCGGTGGTCTGCTCGATGGACCACTAGGTGCGGTACTTGGTGGTGTCATTGGCCACCACGTCAGTGGGGAAGGTCCCACCGGCAATCTTTTTGGTGGTGGTGAAGCGGGAGCCGGCAATACCTATGGCCAAGGCGGGGGATATGCCCGCGGTCGGCCAACGCAGGGCGAGCATGCAGCCGCCGAATTGCAGCGTGCCTTCGCGGTTGCCTTAACTAGTCTGGCAGCAAAGATTTCCAAGGCCGATGGCCAGGTCACGCAAGAGGAAATCCAAACCTTCGACCGCTTCTTGCGCGAAGGAATGCACCTTGACGAAGATGAGCGCAAACTCGCAGCGCGTGTGTTTAACTCCGCACGCGATAGCAAACAGCCAGCATCGGCCTTCGCGAATCAAATCGCCATGTTGTTCCGCCGCCAGCCAGAGCGCCTGCGCGACATCGTGGTCTTATTGCTGACTCTGGCCTACTCCGACGGCCATCTGCACGCACGCGAAGAAGCCATGATCCGCGACATCGCCCGTCGCTTTGGGCTGGGTGAGCAAGGCTATGAATCGTGCAAGGCGCAGTTTGAGGCCACCAGTCACCAAAATGACTACGCTGATCCCTATGCGATTCTGGAAGTCTCCGCGAGCGCGACCGATGCCGAGGTCAAGTCGGCTCACCGCAAGCTGGTGCGGGAATATCACCCGGATACGCTGCAGTCCAAAGGCCTGCCCGAGGATTTCATGGATTTCGCCACCGAGAAGATGAAAGCGGTGAACGCGGCCTGGGCCAGAGTGAAGCAAGAACGCGGGCTCTAGGCGCCCCGTGAGCGGCGGGGCAATAGTTATGCTGGGGGCGCCAGCTGTGCGCCCTACGCATGAAATCTCCCTTCGCCCTTTCTCTGTGCTTGGTACTCGCCGCGTGTGACGGTGGAGAGGTACCGGCAGAGCCTACCGGTGGCTCCAATCGTCCGGCCTCACCAGCCGCTCAAGATCCGGCGGTGCCCAATCCCGACGAACTCGATGCCAAGGCTCTGTACATGAGTCTTTGCGCCATGTGCCATGGCGAAACCGGCGACGGCAAGGGCATGGTTCCGCTCGACCGACCTGCGCGGAGCTTTCTTTCTGGCGGTTTCTCCTTTGGCAATACACCAACTGCGGTCGCACGCACGATTGCGAGTGGCATCGGCGGCACGCCCATGCCTGGGTTTGCGGAATCTTTAACCGAAGCGCAGCAGTTGGCCTTAGCCGAATATGTGATTGCCTTTGGACCAGAGCAAAACGAGCTGCTGCCCGGGGAAACCGAAATGCAAGTGGGCGAACGGCCGTTGGTGGTGCGTGGCACTTTGCCGCCCATTGCCGACGGGCGCCCGTTGTTGCCGCGCGGCCTGATGGTCGGTTGCCTCGATGGACTATCTTGGGAATACGAAGCGCAACCCGTGCGTCTACTGGGCGTGCGTCAAGGCGACTTTGTCAATCGCGCCGACTGGGGTGAGCGCGGCGGCGCTGCATTGGAGCCGCTTGGTCGTTTGGTCTACACCATGGCATGGGAAGAAGCCCGCAGCGACTGGGCATGGACGCCAGCCTTGGGCACAGGTTCTCCTGGCCCGGGAATCCCTGGCCGGGCAGGCGGCGCACCCGAAATGCCTTTGACTGCTCAACTCAAGGCCACCGAGATTGTCGATGGCGTGGCCTTTGTGGAGTACAGCTTGCTCGATTCCAGTGGCCAAGAGATCGCCTTGATTCGCGAATCGGGACAAGCCTTCAGCATCGGGAATTGGGCCGGATTCCAGCTCGTTTTCGAGATTGAGCCAGTCCGCGCCGAAGGCTTGTTGTTGCGTCGCACGCTCCAAGAGGTAGGCAAGGGCCATGAGCTGGCACGCTTCACCAAAACTGGTCAGGAGTGGGTGGTCACACAACGCGCCGATGGCAGCGCGGAAGTATTGGCGGCGCCTCCGGCCTTCCTTCTTGCCGATGCCGCCCCCGGCGTGGTCGAAGAAACCCACCTCTTTGGTTTGCCTTGGATAGAGACTTCCGAGGCCACCCTGATGGAGGACCTACCCTAATGCTTGCTTCTACGATTAGCCTTTTGCTCCTTGTTCCTGGTCTTCAAGAACCAGGACTGACTTCTGTGGAAGCTGAAGCCTATGCGGTGGACTATCTCAGCCCGCCACCTGGCGAAGTTTTGGAAGTCGGCGGCATGGACTTTTTAGCGGATGGCACGCTGTTAGTTTCCACGCGTCGCGGTCGGGTGTGGTGGGTCGAGAATGCCCTCGCCGACGACCCTGCCGACGCCCGCTTTCACATCTTTGCTGAAGGCCTGCATGAGGGCCTTGGCTTGCAGGTGGTGAATGACGAAATCTTTGTCACGCAGCGCGGTGAGTTGAGCAAGCTCATCGACCTCGATGGCGACAAGGTATGTGATCGCATCGAAACCGTGTCGCAAGCTTGGGGCATGAGTGGCAACTACCATGAATTCGCCTTTGGTTTGCCACAAGATCAGGCCGGGAACTTTTACCTCAGCACCAATGTTGGTTTCTGGAATCCGGAATGGTGGCATGGGCAATCACGCGCACCCTTCCGCGGATGGGTGTTGAAGATTGGCCCCGATGGCAACATGACGCCGATGGCGAGCGGCGTGCGTTCGCCTGCGGGTTTGGGTTTGGATAGCCAAGACCGCCTGTTCTATACCGACAACCAAGGAGATTGGATGCCGGTGTGCGGTTTGTTCGCAGTCGAAGACGGGTCCTTCTTTGGCCATCCCGCTTCCTTGCGTTGGACTGAAGCCTATGGCAACGGCAGCGAAGTCCCTTCGATGACGGAACCGCCTGCACGTGACCGTGACGACGCCGCCATTTGGATTCCCTACGAGTGGTCCCGCTCCACCGGCAACTTAATTCCCGATCAAACCGGTGGTCGCTTTGGCCCCTTCCAAGACCAATTGTTCTTGGCCGAACTGACCAATGGCATGGTGTTACGTGCGATGTTGGAAGACGTCGAAGGCGTCACCCAAGGTGCGGTGCTGCCCTTCCGCCAGCAGGTGGGCTCGGCGTTCCGCGTGGCCTTTGCCCCAGATGGCACCATGCTCGCGGGATTTACTAATCGTGGATGGGGTGGTTTACCACCGGGAGATGGCATCGGCCGCATTCGCTGGACCGGGCGCATGCCCATGGAGTACCAAGATATCAAGCTGCAGGAAGATGGCTTCCACTTGCGCTTTACCGCGCCGCTTGAGAAGGCGCCCACGGCGGAGCAGTTTCATGTCTACCGCTACGACTACAACTCATGGTGGGATTATGGTTCGCCCATGATGCATCAAGAAGACTTGGCAGTGAAGGCCGTCACCATGGACGAAGATGGCCAAGGCTTGCGTTTGCGGGTTGATGGCTTGGAGCCGGGTTATTGCGTGCGGGTGGCCTTGAGCGGCGCGGGTCTTGTACACGAGTCTTTTGATTACACCGTGCGTCAGCTTCCTGGCCGTAAAGAAGCTCCCGTGGTGGTGGCCAAGAAGGTGGCTCCACCCGAAGTGCAAGCCAGCAACGATGAAGGATGGCTGACCTTGACTTGGTCCGACCCCTTCGATGCCTGGATTTCCACTGGTTGGGAGTTGGTCAGCGCCGAGCTTGACCTCGAAGACCCTTCCAAATTCCTCACGCGTCCAGGGAATAGTGCCTTGGTCAATGTTGGTCCCGACACCACAGGATTCCTCTCGAAGATGTCCTTCGGCGACATCGCCTTCCGCTTTAGCTTTATGTTGCCTGAAGGCGGCGATAGCGGCATGTATTTCATGGACCGCTATGAGCTACAACTGGTCGATGACCCAAGTCAATGCGGAGGCATCGTGGGCGTGAAAGGCCCGCGTGCGAAGGGCTATCGCGGCGCAGGAACCTGGCACATTGCGACCGGGCGCTTCTACGCGCCGCGTTTCGATGCCGACGGCAACAAGATTGCTAATGCACGCTTTGAGGAGGTCGCGATTGATGGCGTCATGGTTCTTGGCGCTGCAGAATGTTCCGGAGCAACAGGCGGCGCTGGCTTGCCAGGCGAAGCTGCGACCGGACCTTTGCGCTTCCAAGGAACCGCCGGCCTAGTGGCGATGGGGGATATCCGCGTGAAGCAACTCCAAGATGGCGAAGCGAAAGCGATTGAAGGCGAAAAGCTAACCGCAGAGGCTCTTCCTGCTGCGGGTGTCGTCGGTGATTTTGAACTCCATGCGCGCATGAGCCTTTCCGATGGCGGCGGTGCAGCGATCGACTTTCCCATTCCTCCGCAGGGTGGAGCCGCCAAGTACCGATTGTTGCTGAACCATAATGCGCCTGGAGAGGCGCGCACCGGAAGCCTTGAGGGCCTTTCCATTCTGCGCACCCAATTGCTCAACGGTGGTGTGCCTTTTGATTTGCGTTTGCGCTGCACCAGCAGTTCCTTGGGGACGCACATTACCGTTTGGCTGAATGGCATCGTAGTCAATGATTACCTCGACCAACGGGGCACGGATGAGCCCGGATTGCTTGGAATTCTTCCGGAACTAGTCAGCGGTACCGAACTAAAGATTGAGTCCCTCGTTCTGCAACGCCTCTAATCCATCCATGACTTCGCAACATCCCGCTTCTGAACCGGAGTATTGGCGTCAACGCTGGGCCGAAGGCGCCACCGGCTGGCACCGCGATGGCATCAATCCGCAGCTTGCCAAATGGTGGTCAGCTCTTGAGATTGAGCAACCGCAGTCGGTCTTGGTGCCGCTGTGTGGCAGCAGCTTGGATCTGCAATGGCTAGCCAGCCAAGGCCACGAAGTCTTTGGCGTGGAAGCCTCCGATCTTGCGGTGGACAAGTTCTTTGAAGTTGCCGAAGTCGAGCCACAACGTCGCCCGCTTGGGGAAGGCACCATCGAAATCGTGGAAGCCGGCAGCATCCACCTTTATTGCGGAGACTTTTTCACACTCCGCGATGTTGATTTCCCTGAGCTGCAGTGCGCCTATGACCGCGCCGCCCTAGTCGCTCTGCCGCCGACGACTCGGCCACTTTATTTACAACAGTTGCACCGCCTATTGGCGCCGGGCGCCAAAGTGTTGTTGGTGTCCTTTGAATATCCGCAAGAAGTCAAAGCTGGTCCGCCCTTTTCCGTAGAAGAAGAGGAAGTCCGGCGACTGGCGCAAGATCTATTCACGGTTGAGCTGCTGAGTCGCTTCGACCTCAAGGGCAAAGAAGAGAAGTTTTCAGACCCTGCATTCAGCTACGTTGCCGAAACGGTGTATCTCCTGACGACAATCTAGTTGCGGACAAATTCCACCCAGTGAGGCTAGGATGAGGGCATGACTCAGGGAACTGAGCCTCCAACTCCAAATCATTGGGAGCAACTCGAAGCCGCCTTTGCTGAGCTGCAGGGTCTGGCGATTGCCCAGCGAGGCCCACGTCTTGCAGACATTCGCAAGGAGAGCCCTAGGCTCGCTCAGGAGGTAGAGGAACTTTTAGAGTCCTTCAGCGAGGGAGATCAGCGCTTTGAGAATCCAGAAATTTCTAGCGATCTCCTGCCTGAGACTTCCACCAAGGATGACCTGCTTGGCAAGGATTTGGGCCCATTTCGGGTGGCATCCTTGCTCGGGCGTGGTGGTATGGGAGAGGTTTATCTGGCGCAACGTCGCGAAGGCTTTGAGCAGCAGGTTGCGATCAAGGTTTTACGCTCGTCCATGACTGGTACCGTCTTTGCGCAACGCTTCTTTCAGGAGCGAGAGACCCTGGCGCGTTTAAGCCATCCTCATATTGCAGGCCTAGTGGACGGCGGTGCTAGCGCCGAAGGAATCCCCTGGCTTGCCATGGAGTATGTTCCGGGCTTGACCCTGCTTGATTACTGCCGCAACCGCGAGTTGAGTGACCGAGACATGGTAGGCCTTGTGATCGATGTTGCCGAAGCTGTGCAATTCGCACATCAACAATTTGTGGTGCACCGTGACCTCAAGCCAGGAAATATCTTGGTTCGCGAAGATGGACATCCAGTGTTGCTGGATTTCGGCATCGCCAAGCTCCTCAAGGAAGAGGAGGCGTCGGCGGAACTCGGCTTAACCCTGCCGCAAATGCCCATCTATACTCCGGAATATGCAAGCCCCGAGCAAATGCGTGGCGAACGCGTCGGTGTCTCCAGCGACGTGTATTCCTTGGGCGTGATTCTGTTCCAGTTGTTGTCGCGGCAGCTTCCCTTTTCCACGGAGGGAAGAACCAGATTCGAGATGACAGTTTTAGTCAGTGAGCGGGAGGCGCCTCATTTGCGCACCCTGTCATCCAAACTTTCTCCTGACTTAGATGCCATCGTTCATAAATGTTTGCGCAAAGATCCGCAAGAGCGCTACGCCACGGTGCAGGCCCTTCACGATGATTTAGGCCGGTGGCTGCGGGCGCTTCCGGTGCATGCGCAGCCAGACTCATGGTGGTATAGAAGCAGGCGATTCTTGCAACGTCATCGGGTCGTCGTTTCGCTAATTGCGATTCTCCTTGCCTCTGGTTCGATTGGCTTCCAAGCTTGGTATCAACAGAGTCAATTGACGGCTCAGAAGGGTCTCACAGCAAGTCGAGTCTCCGCCTTCCTAGTTGATTTTTTCAGCAGACCGGACCCTTGGGCAAGAGGCCTGGCCGACATGAGCATGGCGGATTTCTTTGAGAGTGATTTGCAGGCCTTGTTTGAAGAACTTGAGCAAGAGCCGGAAGTTCAGCGCAAGCTTGCTGCCGCATTGGGCAGGGTGTTATTGAATCTTGGCGAAGAAGAGCGGGCGATGGAAATTTTGGACTTGGCCATTCATGCACTTCCTGGCGCTGCAAAAGAAGACCCATTGGGACACGCCAACCTGCTATTTGATTTTGGTGTGGCTGCAAGGCGTGCCGGACAGTTGGACCTTGCTGAAAAATCCTTGCAGCAGGTTCTCCAACTTCGCCGCGACGAGCTTGGCGAGAAAAATGAGGAGGTAGCCTCAGCCTGGAATACATTGGGATTAGTGCACTACACCAAAGGAAATATCGAGGAGGCCACTCGCGAGTATCAGAAGGCTCTTGAGATACGCGAGGCGCTGCACGGGAAGCAAGGGTTGCCTTTGGCCAGCACCCTAAACAATTTGGGCGCCGCGGCCTTAGCTCAGGGGGACCATGTTGGCGCAGTGGAATATTTCTCCCGAGCTAAGAAAATCCACGAGCTAGCTTATCAAGACCAGGAGCATCCTGATTGGGCAACGACGTTGAATAATTTGGGCATGGCATACCAGTTCATGAACGACCTGGATCAGGCAGAGGAGCTGTTTCAGGAATCATTTGCCATGCGTCAGCGCATTTTGCCGCCGGACCATCCTTACCTAGCAGGGAGCTTGAATAACCTTGGCCTGATTGAGGAGGAGCGTGGTCGATATCCACAAGCTGCAGCGTTGTTCGAGCAAGCCCTTTCCCTAGCCCAAGCGAAAGCGCCCGCTGGACATCCGTTGCTGGAGAGGATTCAGGAGAACCTGTCTGCCGTCGAGGAAAGTCGTTAGGTGTTTACCTCTAACGAGTGAATACGTCGTTGGTGCGGGACGGTGCGCCGGTGGAGCCACGGAAGAGGCCGTCCACATGCCAAAGGGCTTGCGACTGAGTGCGCGGGCGTCGGAATTCCACGACTTGGTTCGCGCCAGCTGTAAATGGCTGCCCAAAGGCATAGGTCTGCTCCGCCCAAAGGCCAATGCTTGGGTTCTGTGGATCCAAATACATGGACCCATTTTGTGGATTCAGGAACAAGAATGGTTGCCATTCCTTGGTTGCCGGAATCAGGTCGCCCTGTAGCGGGTCGGGATTACGCAGCCAATCTGGGAAAAGCAGCGCGTCGGCAACGCCATCGCCATCGGTGTCTGCATTGACAAGGCCGTCAGGGTGAACTCCGCTGAGATCTTGAGTTGGCATCTTGGCCAAGCCAAAACCTTGGGTCGAGGTGCCAATGACGACACCTGGAAGGCCACCCTCCTCTAGATCCTGAGTGCCATTGAGCCAATCAGAAGGAGGGATTACGCGCCAATCCGCTCCGCGATCTTGGCTTGGATATTGCCATCCAAGTTGAATCACGCCCTGTTCATCCGTAAATGGTTGCAGGGCAGGTTGATCGGCAGCTTGTGTGAAAATATCAAACTGCGGCACGGTGCCGAGACCTTGACGCAAGCCCCAACCAGTGCGCCATTGCAGTTCATTCATCTTTGGGGTTCCTTGGACCGGTTGCGCCGCAAAAACTTCGAGACTGTGCCCTCCAGATGGAGCGATGCGACAAGTCGCGATGTCATCGTGTAGCGCAGGTCCATAATCAAAGGACTGTAGGTAATGAGTGGTGGCGTCTAAGTTGAGAACTTTGATGGTGTAGTTTTCTCCCTGCGCATCATTTGGCAAGGGGATAGGTTCCCCGGTTAAGGGGTCGTGGCCTTCCATCGCATCGAGGCTATCGAGGTACAGCTCATGATTGGCATAAACCAGAATGGCGTCATAGGGGCCAAGACGATTCGGGCCTAAGACATGGGGATCAATGCCTTCCAGGGCAAGCAGATCCAGGGCCTCCTGAGGGAAGGTGTTACGGCTCTCGAGCTCATCTTGCCATTGATCCATATCGCCAAGAGGCCCCGTTCTCACCTGATTCAGGCTGGCTTGGATTGTCGATGCACTTGCGCCCTGTAAGACTGTATCTGCGACGGACCACAGCTTCTTCTCTACTGCGGCGTCGCCAATCGAGTCAAAGGTCTGAGTCGCCATCTGTGCCATCATGGTGGCGCCCCGAGGATCGCGGCGAGGAAGACCGGTAATCGGATCTAGGCTCTCCCATACCGGCTGAAGAAAAACGCTACGGTCTGGTTGGGCATACCAGCCCCAGACTTGGATTCCATGGACGGTTCCCAAGCTTCCATGATCAATGGTCATGTTCGTGATTTCATTGCCGCCAAGCGGGAACCAAACCGTGTCATATCCTTTCGAAGGAAGTTCGCCGGCGCCAAAGGGGTCGATGTCATGCAGCAAAGTCGTTGGCGCAAAGCTCTCCGTCGTCGTGCTGTACACGGTGTAGTTGATATACAGTAAGTCGCGGAAGTCGGTCTGTGGCGGGAACACCAGGAAGGCTGTGTCGCAATCCATCTCTTCGTCAAAGTAGAGAAGGTTGACGTCGACTTCCCAGACCACGCGTTCCACGCCGTCTAGGCCGGTGGCACGCCGTCCACGGTCCTCTACTTGCTTACTACGGAATTCACCGGGCAAATGATCCGGGAGCCAACCGCCACGATGGGTGTTGAGCATGGAGAACCCGTCATAAATCCTGCCCTGAGTGGAGCCGGTAAGGATTCCCTGCATTTCCATTGCCGCGGCATTCATGCCTCCTTGATTTTGATTTGCAGAGGCGTCGTCAAGATCCCGCAAAGCTGTACGTAAATCGCGGTTCGGGCTATTCGTACCCTGAGCACTAATGGGCTTATTGGTCGCACTGTTGCCTTGATCGGCGCGGCGCTTCCTGACGCGGCCGACAAGGTTGACTTGTTCAGAGTGCCCAGTGACTTGGTGGCTTGAGGGCAGCCTCCAGGGCCGCTGCGAAAGCTCAAAAATGACAGGATCAAGTAATCCGGGGTCATTGGGATTTTGTGCTTGTCCACGAGGTGAGAGCGTCACCAAGGCGAGGGGAAGGAGGAGAAGGAGGCGAAATGGCATGGCGAATTGGGGACCTAATAACATAGGCGACAATGAGAGGGGTAATCCCTCAAAGAAAGCAATAAAAGACAAAGTTCGGCAAAAATGGCGAATTATCCTCGCGTTCCCAACTGTCGTACCAGCCATGCCTTGGCAAATGCCCAATCGCGCTCCCCAGTACTCAAGCTGATGCCCAGAGCGCTCGATGCCTCCTCCATGGTCAGGCCACCAAAGAAGCGCAGTTCGACCAACCGTGCCTTACGCTCATCCAAGTCGGATAGAGTCGTCAAGGCGTCATCGAGCTCCATAATTTCCTGCTCTCGCCATTGCCCGACTCCAGTCAGGCTGCTCTGGGTTTGAAATACCGGGTTCTCGCCACGCTTCTTGGTGGATTTACTGCGCGCGTGGTCCACTAAAAGTCTGCGCATGGCCCGGGCAGCCAAGCGGAAGAAATGAGCGCGCCCCTCTATCGTGTCGGCCTTGACGTTGACCAAGCGCAAATAGGCCTCATGGACTAGGGCAGTTGCTTGGAGAGTGTGATTACTCCGCTCTTTGCGCAAATAGGCGGTCGCGATGCCCTTGAGATCCTCATAAATCAGCGGAAACAGGGCTTCTGCTGCTTGATCGTCTCCCGCGGATAAATCGAGGAGAAGCCGGGTGGCTTCGCTACTGGGTTCTGAGGGCATGCCTCAGAATAAGCGCGATTCTTCGTGCCTCACCTTCAAATCAGCAAAAACTCCCTTCTAAAAAAAAGGATGACATCGGTGAGGGGTGGAGTTCAGGGAATTCGCATTTCCTGATGCCATGAAATCCATCCACCCCTCATTCTTCGTCCTATTTCTGGGATTACTCCTCCTTCTTCCGGCCTGCGGAGGCTCAGGCAGTGCTGCAGGCACTTCTGATTCTGACTCGGCACCTGCGGCGGTTGGCTTCACGGTCGAAGACGCGCCAGTGGACGGGTTTAGCAATGTGACCATTGAATTGACTGACTTGCGTTTGCTCACCCAGAGCGGTGATCGCACCGCAAATCTCCTCGCCGCTCCTCGCAGTTTTGATTTCCTTGGGCTTTCGCTGAAGCAAGCCCTCCTGGCCTTGGCGCCGTCGGTTCCTGCTGGAACCTATCACACGGTGGAGCTCACGGTCGGGGCAGTGGAAATTTTGGATACCTTGGCCGCTCCCGTCACGGTCACCGTCACCCAAGCGACGAGCCAGGCCAGCCTGACTGCAGGGGGAGGCAATCCATTGGTCTTTGCCGATGCGTTCACTCCCTGCTCCCTCGATATCGATCTCGATGGCTCCCTCCAAGAAGACCCCGGCCAAGCAGGCACCTTTTTGTTTGGGCTCAAGTTCTCCGCCAATACCTCGATTGCCCCTGCACTGGATGAAATCCGCGGTGAAGTCACCCAAATCGAAGCCTCACGTAGTCGCTTCACCATGCGCGTGATTGGCGATGGCAGTTCCACCGGTGGCTTTGGCTCCATGGAAGTGGTGGTGAATGATGGCGATTTCCTTGCCCATGATGATGGCCGGACTTTTGCCACTGCCGCGGCATTCCTAGATGAGCTGGACCTCGGCGAAGTGGTTCAGGTCAGCGGAGTGCTCCAGTCCAATGGCGTCTTCTTGGCTTCCCGAGTCGTGGAGGAAGATGATGATGGTCTAAGTGGTAGCAATCGAATTGAAATCGAGGGCATCGTGCGTTCGATGGATACCGTGACTCGCACCTTTGTTCTGCAGGTTATGGAGATTGAAAAGGGGGCGAGTGCCGCAGCGCCAGTTCTTGCCGCGCAAGCCAATCCCAACCTGCTCTCCGTTAGTTACAACAGCAGCACCTTTGTGTTCGCCGATGACTCCAATAGCAGTGGAACCGGAATCATTCCACAGAGCGTGCAGGTGGGTATGGAAGTGGACGTTCGCTTTGCCGAATTGTCTGGCTCCGCGCCCTATCTCGCTAGTTCGCTGGAAATCGGGGATGGCCGCTCGGGGAGCGATGACGGCGTGGAATATGAGGGGATTTGCACCGACATCAGCGGCCTTCCTCAGGAATTCATGCTCACCTTAGACCAGAGTGAATCGGCTTGGATTTCTGGCTTGGTCACCGCTCCCGTGCGTGTTCCTCTTGCCAGCGCCCCAAGAATATTTCTTGATGCGGGGCCAGAGCCAAGCCTTGAGGCTAATGAGCTTCAGGAGAATCTGAAGATGAAGGTCTATGGAGACCTTTCTGGCCCGGTTGCCAGTGCCACCCTGGTTCCGACCACGGTCAAGGTGAAACCAGGTGAGCTGGAAGGGTTTCTCACCGCTGTGGATCTGCAGAGCAACACGATGACGATCACCGTCACCAAGGTCAAGCGTGCCTTTGGTGGCGCGCCCACGCCTGCCGGTTCCGTGGTGTTCCAGGTTGCTCCAGGAGCAGAGCTGGAAACCGATCAGGGTGGTCGCGCACTGGTGGATTTTGCCTCACTGCTTGGGTCAGGCACGGTGGAAGTGCGCCTGGAAGGTATGCGCCACCCGGTGAATGGGCTGACTGCATGGGAGGTTGAGGAAGATTAACCACTCGTGTTGAGTGCTATGAAGGCGGGGGGTCTTCATGCGCTAGCCGGTGCCACCAAGGGGGAGGCGCCGGCATTTTTTTTGAAGGGAACAGGCAAGAAACCGAGCCATTCCTCTTGAGTAGGGAATCATCCCCAAGCTCCTCACAACATCATGAAAAACTTCTTCAAGAACTCCTTCCTTCTGCTGACTTCTGTCGCTTTGGTCTTCACTCTTGCTGCACCGCAGTCGGCCGCGGCTTTCTTCAATGCTGCTGACCTCATCTGGGACGCCAACGCCACCCAGGGCCAGCAGATTCTGAAGGGCAAGTACAAGGAATCTCCAGAGAACGGATTGATTGACCAGTCCCTCGAGGCGGAACTCAAGAACATTCCCCCGGGCCAATTGGTGAACTTCTCGGTGGATGGTCACTACGTTGGTAGCGCCGTTGCCGATGCCTTCGGCACCGCCCGTCTGGACATCGATATTCTCGGTTTGCCGGACGATGGCACCGGTCGAGTCGATGGCCCGCGCGCGGAAACCGGTTCCATCCTGACGGCATACAAAGGCGGCAACAGCATGAGTGCCAGCTTTATCCCACGTCCTTAATCAGGGGCCCCTCAGTTTTGGGAAGTCTGTCTTGGACAGGCTTCCCATTTTTTGTTGGCCACAACCCTTCTGCCCGCACTGCTAATCTGGCCCTTCATGATGTGGCTTGCTCTAATCCCGCACCCAGACCGCCTGGATTTGCGCATGGCGGCTCGGCGCGGAGCAGGGCATTGGCGCTGGATGGCCCCCTTCTTGGCTATTGGAGGCGTGGCGGCCGACATCTTTCTGGTGAAGCAAGGCTTTTCCCATTCTTGGGTGCGCGTCATCCTTCCTGTCTTGGGTTTGGCCTTATTGGAAATGATGCGCCAAGCGCGTCCGCAGCACCCCTGGCCCCGTTGGCGGCCGCGCGATGGCTGGTTGCCGTGGTGGCGCGTCAGCATGTGGACCTTGTTCACCTGCTCCAGTTTCCTGATTCCGGTATTCATGTTTGCCGATCGCATCCAGCCGGGTTGGGCACCGCAAGCTCTGACTGGCTCTGAGTTTCTCGCCGCGCTGTTTCCCGTTTGCGTGATGGCGCCTCTGGCAGAAGAAGGGGTTTACCGTTGGTTGTTTTGCACCGGCTTCGCCGCGCGCTTGGGCCCCAAACTGGTCATCTTCTTCAGCGGCACCATTTTCGCCGCGCTGCATTTTGTGTACTACGAAAATGCAGCCATCACCAACCTACTCGCTGGCTATCTACTGGCGTGGGTGTACTTCGCCAGCGGCAGCCTATTGATGCCGGTGCTATGGCACTCCCTCGGCAACTTACTGCTGCTCTTGGTGCCGGGTTTATTTACGGCAAGCTAAGCGCTAAGCCCATTTCCCTTACAGAATCGTCACCGCAAGTGGGTTGCTCAAACTACCACCGGTAATGTCGACGGCTTGGGTGTAGAGGGTTAGTCCAGAAGCACTTGGTGGAACCAGAGTCGACCAAGTTCCGGCGCCGGACACATCCATGGCTAAGGCTTGCAGCAACTGGATGGGTGGGCTCATGGCGACCATTCCAAAGGCGGTCGAGGTCGGCCCGGGGCCGGTGACCGAGTAGCCAAGGAACACCGTGCCAAAGGGAGTCGCCGAGGACACGTCAAAGACCGCGGTGCCACCGCCGACCAAGCCAGTCGCCGAGTAGCTTGGGCCACTGGACTCGAACAGTTGCAAGGACATATCGGTTTCGCCGAAGGGCGTGCACGAGAACCAAGTGAGGCCCGGCGTGTCCAGCGACCACGCCATGCACGATGCGCCATTGATGAGATCCTGAGGCGCCATTTCCCACACGAACTCTTCGCCGCTGCCACTACTTCCGGTGCACACAATTTGCACCCAATACACCCCAGGATTCAGCGACACGGTGGAGGGCAAGGGCAGATCCAATTGGTACTCAGGTAGTGGTCCGGCAAAGCTCGGAAAGCTAAGGCCAGTAGCGGCAATCGACGGCGTGACGCCGAGGAAGCTAGCGAGCACCGTCCCCGGTTGTTGGCCGAAAGGGCCAGCGCTGTCTTGGTGGAAGTAAATATCAAAGCTGTCCGGCACCACGGCGCCCGCAACTGCCCAACTACCCCACCATGTCATGCTGTTGATATCGACCGCAGCGCTGACGGTGAAGTTATCTGCCGTGGCAAAAAAGGTGTCGTGGGCGGAGCGGCTGTCGAGCTGGGTCGGCTGCTGATCCAGAAAGGGCGCCTGAGCTGAGAGGCTGGAAGTCATGGCGAGAGCGCTGAACGCCAGCACGGAAGAGGGGAAGAGGCGGAGAGTCATGAATCTAGAAAGCGGGCTTCTTGGTCCGAAACCACACTCTTGAGTGTATCCGAAGAAGCCCGCAGCGAGGGTACAATAGGCCGAAGATGAGTGATTCCTGGCCACCCAAGGAGCTGAAGCTCGACCCCAACAAGCGCGTCCTCTTCCTGACCAAGGATACGGAGCTGATTAAGCAGCAGCTGTACCACGGTCTCGATTTGAAGATGGAGGACCTCAAGGTCGAGGATTTGCTCGATGACATCAACACCGACGTCATGACTCCGGCGTGGGTGTGCTTCCGCCACCGCCCAGAGGACATCGCCCTCGACGCCTATGCTGGCCTGCTCGATGCCAACGGCGAGCGCGTGTTCCAGACCCGCGCCTTGATGGACGGTAACTTCGAAGCGATTGTTTCGGGCTTCCGCAAAGGCACCGGCTCCTCGCGCGAAACCGCGCCGCAGTGCGAGCGCTGGAGTGGCATTCGTTATGTCTTCGCCGCGAGCTTTGCGCCGATTCACGAGCGCAACAACATCAACCTTGGTCAGTTGATGGGTGATCATGACATGCTCAAGCAACTTCAGGCGGGGGAGTCGCTTCCACTCGACGCCTTTACCGATCGCTATGATCCAGTCACGCGCCTGATTTTGGAGAACGGTGGCCTGTTCGCTTTTTCCAACATGGTCGCCGACGGCAGCATTACTTTGCCGCCCAATGCCACAGGCAAGCGCCCCATGACCATGGCCGAGAAAATGATCGCGGCCAAAATGCTCAATCCAGGTGCCGATGGCCCCTTCGTCGCGCCCGATGACGCCGTGTTGGCCAAGGTCGACGGCGGCTACAGCCACGAGTTCACCACTGCACAGGTTCACACCTTCCTCGCCGAGCAATACGGTGCCGACTACCAAGTGCAGAACCCGGAAAAGCTCGCGGTGTTTGAAGACCACTTGCTTTACGCCGATGGCGTCGCCCGCTTTGCGCCCTTTATCTCGCAGATCCAAACCTTGCGTGATCTGCAGGTCGCTTTCCAAAAGCACACCGGCGTGCGCGATTATTCGGCAAAAGATGGCGTCAGCCCGGGCATTTGCCACCAGGTGGCGCGGGAAGAGTTCATTGAGCCCGGTGACTTCATTCAGGCCACCGATTCGCACACCTGTATGGGTGGCGGCTCCAATGCGCTGACCTATGGCGTCGGCGCGACAGAATACGCCGCACTGATCTACTCCGGCTTTACCTTCGTCAAGGTTCCGGAATCGATTCGCTTCGAGCTCGAAGGGGAGTTGGCTGCTGGCGTGACTGCGAAAGACGTCATGCTCGCGATTCTCGACACCTTTGCCAAACGTGAAGACACGCTCAACCGCTCGATGGAGTTCGGCGGCCCTGGCTTGGCCAGTTTGTCGGTCGATGAGCGCGCCACCTTGTGCAATATGGCCACCGAATGCACGGCGCGCACCGGCATTTGCGAAGGCGACGAATCTTTGTTGGATTGGCTCGCGGAGCGCCGCCCGGACATGAGCCGGGAAGCTCTCGCCGCGCGATTTGTCGCCCCAGATGAGGGCGCCACCTACAGCGGTGGGGTACACAAGATTGACCTCGGCGCAATCATGCCTATGGTCGCCACGCCAGGTGACCCCACCTACGGCGCCATGATCGAAGGCCTCGGCGACGTCGCCATCGACATTGCCTACGGTGGGTCTTGCACTGCCGGCAAGGTCGAAGACTTCCGTTACTACGCTGAAGTTTGTCGTGCTGCGGTCGAAGCTGGCCTAAAGGTGCGCGACGGCGTCGAGTTCTTCATTCAGTTCGGCTCCAAGCCGGTGCAAGATTACGCACGCAGCCAAGGTTGGCTGGAATTGTTTGAGCAAGCTGGCGTCACCCTCATCAATCCTGGCTGTGGCGCGTGCATCGGCTGCGGGCCAGGTGTCTCCGAAACCAGCGAACAAGTCACAGTGAGTGCCATTAACCGCAACTTCTCTGGCCGCTCCGGCCCGGGTCAGTTGTATCTCGCGAGTCCGTTATCGGTCGCTGCGAGCGCCTTCACCGGCCGCATTAGCGCTTATCGCCAGGGCATGTTCGCCGGACAAGAAGCTCACGCCTAAACACATCATGTCGAATCAAGGATTTGGCACTGCCGTCAACTGCATGGACGGTCGAGTGCAAGAAGCAGTCTCCTCCTGGATGCGCGAGCGCTACCAGGTGCAATGGATCGATACCATTACCGAAGCCGGTCCCGTGGCCGCTTTGGCGCGTGGTGACGAAAGCATTTTGGCCGGCATTCGCTTTCGCGCCGATATCTCCATCCAAGCGCATGAAAGCGTCGGCATGTGCGTGGCCGGGCACGAAGGATGTGCCGGTATGCCGCCGGACTTGACTCACGAAGACGAAGTCGCCATCACGCTGAGCGCAGCCAAAGTGTTGCGCGAGTGCTATCCCCAACTGCCGGTTGCGGCGCTGTGGGTTGGCTTAGATGGCAGCGTGACCGTCCTCGATTAGACGGCCACGCCGCGCGCCGCCGGCTTAGTCTTCGTCGGGGTCCGGCATCTCGTGGCATAGATCGCACGACACGATTTGGCCTTTGGTCAGCGTGATGCGGCCGAAATCCTTTTTCTTCAGGCTACGGGTATCGCCCATGCGCGAGAGCACCGTGCCGCTTAGGTCAACGCCATGACAGGCTTGGCACTGCGCGGCGTTCTGCTCGAAGAGTTCCTTGTGGTCCTCAGTGCTGGCAAAGGTGGTGTCACCGACTTGGTGCATGCCGTGTGGGCCATCCATGGTTTTCGACCACAGGGTTCCAGGCTGGTGACAAGTGGTGCATTCCATCAACATGCCTTCATGACCTTGCAGTTCAAAGGAAGTGGCGTTGTCTGATGCTCGGCGATTTTCATTTGGCCACACCGCATGGGTGGCGCCGTGACAGGCTTCGCAGCTGATGCCACCATGACCGCGGCTAAAGCGGTAGAGGGTGTTGAGCTCTTCGGCAAAACGATCATTCACGGCCAGCAGCGGCGAGGCAGAAAGGTCATGGTTGCGATAAGCCTTGCGTAGGCGGATACCATCGGCGGCGAGGGTGACGCCTGTCCCACTGAGGTGCTGTAGAGCATCGCCGGTATGACATGACTGGCAACGCGGCATGTCGACCCAAGGGCGACGCGATTGGCCGTCGTTGGTGCCATCGATACTGCCACCGGCCAGCAGCGGGTAAGTGCCGCCGACGGAAAGCATGTCGCCATGGCAATCCAAGCACTGCATGCCGCCATTTTTCATGGCCCCGCGCTGACATTGGGTTTCAAAACCAGGGTGGCATTGGAAACAAGTTTGCTCCACCGTGCCTTGTGGCGGGAACACCGGGAAGCCGCTGCCGTCGACCAAGTTGCCGTGATATTCATGCATGGCCTCCGACATTAGCGATTTGCCGATTTGGTCCCCAGTCGGGCCGGTGCCAGCCAAGTCCAAGGCCGGGCTGTAGTGACAGCCTGCACATAGAACCGGCTTTGACACCATGAGGTTGGTGGCGTGGTCGACATCGTGCAGGATCAACACGTTTTCCTTAGCTTCAACCTCTGGATCAGGAGACAAGCTCCAAGTGACCCCTGGGCGCATGGTGCCAATCTCATTGCCGACGTGGCATAACTTGCAGTCGACTTCGGAAGATACGGGAACCACAGCATCGGTCCAGGCCAGCAAGCGGTCGGTGCCTTTCCTGTACACACCAAAGCGGAGTAGGGGATAAGGGTTGTAAACCGCGCTGTCATCCAATGGGGTGATTGGCACACCAAAGGCAGCGAAAGAATTGGCGTTGGCGTCGTATTCGGTGAGCTGTGGGCCAGGTACTGGGGCATCGGCCGGCATGAATAACCCCGTGAGGCTTTCCCCATCCTGTAGGGTGACGCCAAACAGGGCATCGGCGTGATCCCAGAAGTCGGTCTTATTCACGCTGGTGGTGTTGAGGGAGCCATCTAAATCGGTGGTTCCCATATAGCGAACTTCAATCAGGTTGTCATCGAGTATCTGCGGTACGCCAAAAGGATTGCGGTACACCACTTGTGTATTGATGACGTTGAAGGGCGGGAGAATGGTGAACACCGAATACTCCTTGTCCATGCAATGCATGCCCAAGTCGTTGACTGGCAGGACGACAAGTTTGTCGTTGCCAAGCAGCAAGTCTTCGCCCACCTTGGGTGGGTCCGCGGCCTTCGCTGTGGTTGCCAAAGCTTGGAGGGCGGTCCAGCCGGTGAGGGCCAGCAGACCAATGAGAATCAGGTAGTAGCGCGTTTTCATGGGGGGGAAATGAGAAAGGTCCCTAGGGGTGAGTGCCATAAGTCCCCTCCATGGTTCCCACGAGTATTTCTTTCTTTTTTGAGAGATTTCATCTGCGATTGCGGCATCCTGTTTCGCTAGACTGCGAGCGGCAGGCAATCCCTGGTGCCGCCGCCGGTGCTTTGTGCACCACGCGAACCATGTGCACCCTTCTCCTCACCTTTCTTCTCGCTAGTCCGCAAATTTCGGGCGGCGGCTTCGACCGCACTCAGCTGCAAATCGGCGATGCCGCGGGCGATCTCATGGGCGATACCCTGGGCTCCATGCCCGATGTCACTGGTGATGGCATTGGCGAACTTGTCGGTGGCGCATGGGCAGCCGATGCCGGTGGCTTCACCAACTCCGGCGTGATTCGCGTTTGGTCCGGCGTTGATGGCAGCTTGCTGTGGGAAGTGAGCGGGCAACAAGACTTCGCGCAAATGGGTTTGGCCGTGGCCGCGATGGCCGACATGAATAACGACGGTTTGGCAGATATTGCGGTCGGAGCCTCCCAAGGCAATGGCGAGGTGCACATTCTTTCCGGTTTAGATGGCTCCTTGATTCGTCTTATCCCAGCACCCGGCAACGCCGATGACTTTGGGGAAGCGCTGTCCAATGGCGGCGACCTAGACGGCGATGGCAAAGATGATCTCTTTGTCGGTGCCGGCGACTCCGATGGCGGCATGCTTCTCGATAGCGGCCGGGTGTATGCCATCAGTGGCGAAACTGGCGCCGTGATTTGGAATGTTCCCGGAGAAGGGCGCCTGGACCATTTCGGCCGCGCCGTGCTTGCCATTCCTGACCGCAATGGAGATGGCAAAGCCGAATGCTTGGCTGCTTCCCCGCTGGCCGATGTCGGTGGCCTCAGTGATGTCGGTGTGGTGCGCATGCTCGATGGCAGCACCGGCGCCGAAATCACCCGCTTTGTAGGCCAAGCCTTCCGCGCGGAGTTCGGGTGCTCCCTGGGGCTCGCCGGCGATCACGATGGCGACGGCATCGAAGACATCATCATTGGTGCGCCGCGTGAACAACCAGCTTCCATACCAGCAGTGGGGGCTGCCAGTGTGTTCTCTGGTGCCGATGACTCGCTCATCTTTCGCTACGCTGGCAACGTCGCCGAGGAATGGATGGGTTCGAGTGTAGGCAGTGTCGGCGACATCGACGGTGACGGCTTCGACGAAGTCATGATTGGAGCCAATGGCGCCTTTTATGGTGGCCGAGTTTACTTTTACTCTGGCCGCAACGGCCGTCGCCTGTGGATTACCGAATCCGATGGCTTCGGCGGCGACTTTGCCTCGCGCGTGCATGCACTCGGTGATTACGATCAAGACGGTGACCTCGACTTTATGGTTGGCGAACCGCACCGGCGCGACGCTGGCATTGATAAGGGCGCAGTATCGGTGTGGTCCTTCAAGCCAATGCTGACCTCCAACGTCACCAGCATTTCCGCTGCCGTAGGCGCGAATATCGTTCTCGACGTCGATTTTCCCGCGCACAGCTGGGTGTTCTCAAGCAACATCAAGTACTGGACCATTCTGAGCCTGATTGGCACCGGCCCCACCATCCTCCGTGGCTGGGAGATTCCGCTCGGCCAAGATGGCGTTTATAACGACAGCCTGGCAGGAATTTGGCCAGGCCCTCTGCAGAATCCCAGTGGCCCGCTCGACGCCGATGGCGACGCCACCGTGACCATGAATCTTGGCCCTGGGGTCACCACGACCCTGGTTGGGCGCACGCTGCATTTTTCGGTGGTCCATTACGAAGGCAGTGGCATCGACCTGATTGTGCATGGGGCGACGCGACCGGTGTTGATTGACATAACCCCATAGTGAATCTGGCCTGCTTCGCTGCGCGAAGTTTTTGATTTCTCCATGCCATAGGCTGTGGATGCACGTCTTTATTCATGCCAAGGCATTCCTGCCAGGACATGAAGATTGAAGTTTTTCCCACCGAGCTGCCCTCATAGAGCCTGTCCCTCACACATCGATCAAGGCTTTCGCTATCAGCGGAAAGGTCATTATCGCCGCAAGTGTGATGGACGTCTGATTCCACGATTCTTATGCGGCAACTGCGGGAGGCAGTTTTCGAGCCAAACCTTCCGATTTACTTATCGATACAGGCGTCCAAATCTTCGACTGCAACTATTTCAACTGCTGACAGCGAAGGTCACCATGCGCCAAGCGGCCCGCATCCTTGAGTGTAGCCGCGATACCGTCAATAGGTTGCATCGAAGAATGGGTCGGATTTGCCGCGAATATCATCAAATTCAGCTTCTGGAGAACCGTGGAAAAGTTGAAGGGACCTTTCAGCTAGACGAGCTGGAGACCTTTGAAACTCACCGCCTTGTTCGGCCAGTTACGGTGCCAGTATTGATCGAGAGGAGTAGCTATTTCGTCCTTCATATCGAAGTTGCGCCAATGGGGCCGCGTGGCAGACTCAATCCCGCAGCACAGAAACGCAAAGAGGCTGACGAGGAACTTTATGGCAAGCGGAAGAATGGCTCTCGCAGGGCTGTCAAGCGAAGCTTCGAACTCCTGCGCGAGATGCTGCCGGAGGACAAGCTCCTGAATCTCCAGACAGACCGCAAGTCGACCTACCGCAGCCTAAGCCGCCAGATTTTCCCCGGTCGCGTCGGCAGCCATGTTCGCGAATCCTCACGCCGACGTCGGGACTACCGAAACGTCCTCTTTCCAATCAATCACACACTTGCCATGATGCGCGACGGTATCTCAAGGCTTGTTCGGCGCTCTTGGGGGGCGAGCAAACTACGAGCGAGGCTGCAAGATCACATGGCCATCTGGATGGCCTATCGAAATTACGTCCGTGGTATCACTGTAGTTGCGCCTGAGACAACGCCAGCAATGGCCCTGGGAATCCAGGATAGGCCGGCAAATGCTCGAGAGATTTTGGCTTGGCGTTGGCCGAGGCAAATGGTGTTGCGCCCAGCGAAGCAGGCCAGGTTCTCTACAATATGCAAATGAAAACGCACAGCATCGCCGTCATTGCAGGAGATGGCATCGGCCCGGAAGTCGTTGCGGAAGGCCTCGGCGTATTGCGCGCCGCCGCCGATCAATTCGGCTTCGGCCTCGATTTGGTGGAGTACCCCTTCTCCACGAATCACTGGCTGAAGACCGAGGATATCTTCCCCGATGAGGCCTTTGAAACGGTCAAGGGCATGGATGCGATCTTGCTCGGCGCCATTGGCGATCCGCGCGCGCCGATTGGGCTGATGGAGCGCGGCATCATCGGTCGCTTGCGCTGGGATCTGGATTTGTGGGTCAACCTGCGCCCAATCAAGTTGCTCGATGAGCGCTTTTGCCCGTTGAAGGGGAAAGGCCCGTCCGACGTCGACATGTTGGTGGTTCGAGAAAACACCGAAGACGCTTATGTGCAGAAGCCGGAGTTCGAGAATGAAGGCACCGAGCAAGAGGTGGCTTCGCAGGCCATGCGCTACACCTACAAGGGCACCGAGCGCATTATTCGTTACGCCTTCGAGCGCGCGATGGAACGCCCGCGCAAGCACCTGACCTTGATCGACAAGGCCAACGCCGTGCGCGCGCAATCGTTGTACACGCGCATCTTTGCCGCACTCAGTGAAGAATTTCCCGAAGTAGAAACGGCGCACCTATACGTCGACGCCGCGTGCATGCGCATGATTGAAAACCCGGGCTCAATCGATGTCGCCGTCACCACCAACCTGTTTGGCGACATCATCACCGACCTCGGGGCCATGCTCCAAGGGGGGATGGGTGTGGCCGCCTCGGCAAACTTGCGGCCTGGTTCGGTGTCACTGTTCGAGGCCGTCCATGGCAGCTTCCCCGAAGCCGCCGGCAAGGACATCGCCAATCCCCTCGCCACCATCAACGCCGTGACCATGATGCTTGGCTATCTCGGTGAGCAGGCCGCGGCCGATGCCGTGGAGGGCGCGGTTGCCGAGCTTCTGACCACAGGTCGGATCCGAAGTTTGGCGGTTGGCGAGCACGGAACTCAGGAAATTGGGCGCATGGTGATCGAAGCCATGGCGGTCCAGGCCTCTTAATATTCCGGTGAGAACCCCTGAGAACCCGCTGAACATGCGCTGAGAACCCGCTAGGGCTCTCTTCGGCGGAAAATAATAACGACAAGTGTAGTTACAACGACATCTGTCGTTGCTAGGGTGGGGGTCATGGACCCAGCCACCCGAATCACCGACGCCGAATGGGAAGTCATGGAGGCCCTTTGGCCGCGGGAGACCTGCACCGCCGCCGAGGTCGTCCAGGCCCTCGCCACCGAACGCGATTGGACCGAAACCACCATCAAGACCATGCTCACGCGCCTGGTCAAGAAGGGGGTGCTCAAGGCCTCGCGGGAGGGGCGACGCTTTCATTACCGCGCGATTTGTAGTCGTGACCAAGCGGTGAAGGCCCAAGCTGGTCGCTTGTTGGATCGCGTCGGCACCAAAGACACCAGTCCTTTGCTGTCCTTCTTTGTCGAGCATGGCAATCTGAAAGCGCCCGATGTTGCCGCCTTGCGCGAACTCCTAGATCAACTGGAAGGCCCTGAGGAGGAGCGCAAATGAGCTCCTTCGATTCTGTGGCGCCCTCACTCCAAATCTGGCTAGGCAGCACCGCGCTCGAGGGCGCGGTTTGGATCTTGGTGGTCCTGATGCTGCACAAGGCCTTGGGTTCTTGGCTGTCCCCGCGTTGGCGCTACCTGTTGTGGTGCCTGGTTGCGCTGCGCATGGCACTTCCCATGCTCCCGAGCTCTGCGGTTGGTCTATCCGGGATGGCATTGGCCGAAGCCATGCCCACCGCGCCACAAGCCCAGCCGGCCGCGGCTAAACCCTTTGTGGATGTCTCTCGGGACAGAACAGCGGGTGAGGAAATCGCCGCTGATGCTGGCGATGAAGCATCCTCCTCTGCCGCCGTGACCGGCAGGGCTGCCTCTGACTTGTCCTCCATGCTCGCGGCCGAGACGAGGGTCTTGCCGGAGGCGCCCGCACCCTCGTTACCGTGGTGGACGATGGCGCTCCTAGGCGTTTGGGCGGCAGGAGCCTTGGTGAGCCTGCTGCGTTTGCTCCATTTCGAACGGCAGTTTCGTCGGCGACTCGCACAGGACATTGGGGCTCTAGACGATTCCAAGGCGCAACAACTGCTCAAGGAGTGCTTGGCTTCCTGGAAGTTAAGCCGCGCCCCGCAACTCCTCGAATGCTCACTGTTGACCTCACCTGCCTTGTGCGGGTGGCGAAAGCCGATGCTTCTGCTGCCACGCGAACGTTGGCAAGAACTGAGTACGGAGCAGCTTCGTCATGTCCTGATGCACGAGCTGGCGCACCAGCGTCACCATGATGTTCTCATGAACTGGGTTTTGGCCCTGGTTCGCGTGGTCCATTGGTACCACCCACTTCTGCCTTTGGCCTGCCGCCGTTTGCGCGAAAGCCAAGAGCTTTGGCGCGATGAGCAAGCGCTCCAACGCAGTCCCGAGGTCGCGCCGCGTGCCTATGCCGCGACTCTTCTTAAGTTGGCGATTCCACAAGATCGCCGGCCGCAACCTGCCTCCGCGGTAGGTCTTTTACACCCTTCCTCGGCCATTCAGCGCCGCATTCACATGATCTTGCAACAACGACCTCCTTCTCGCCTGACAACGGCACTTGGTGTTTCTCTACTCCTGACTTTAGGAGCTGTGGGTTTAACTAAAGCCACGGCACAATCGTCCGCACAACAGCCAGGCGAAGACTCGGTACCGTTTCTTTCGGACCTTCCCTTGCTTTCCGACCAGTTCGAGCACCGCTGGCAGAAGGTCGAGGTGGTGCGTGCTTCTCCAGAACCGGCGTGGTTCGCCGAGCTAGGCAAACGTTTGAACAAGACCGTGAGCATGGATTTGGAAGACGTCAGCATGGTGCACTTTGCCGATATGCTGCGCGCCGAGTTAGGCATCAATGTCATTCTTGGCAGAGATGCCCTGGATTCCTCATCTCGAATCACCGTGCTCGCCGACCAAGTCTCCGCGCGCGATGTCCTCGATCTGGTGTGCTCTCATGCCAACCATGACTTCGGCTATATGTTGCACCGCAATGTGCTCGTCATCGATTCCATCGAACGCGTACAGTCTGCGAATGATATGCGCTTTTACGATTTGAGGGATTTGCTGAGTTCGGGGCCGAGGAAAGAAGATCCGGACTACCTCATGGATGAACTACAAGACCACATCCAAAACCTGGTCACGCCGCGAGCCTGGGATCAGGAAAACGTGTCCATGCGCAACCTAAACGGTCGCTTAGTGGTCCGCGCCTCCAACCAAACTCACCGTGAGCTCAAGTCCTTTTTGGAGTTCCTACTGAACCGTGGGCGCGAGCCACAATATGCTGCGACTCCCGCTGCCGAGGCACTTGCCTTGGCCTTGCAGAGGCCGTTGGATGTCCAGTTTGATGGCCAAACCTTGGGCGAAGCGGTGGACATCTTGCGCCTCGCCACTGATCTTCCGATCTATGTCGATGAAGAGTGGGAAGAAGACGGCGAGCTGTACCTTCAGTTGAAGCAGGTTCCGGTTATCCAAATCCTGGCCTGGCTTTCGGATTACTCCGATGTCCCGCTGGTCAAGGAGGATTCCTTCCTGCGCTTCACTCACGAACCGCCGCTGACCTTGCGAGCTTTCACCGTGGGCGATTTAATCGGCAGTGGATCCTCTGCCGACTTCGACCTCGACAACCTGATGGATTTGGTCCATGAAACCATCGGCGATCGAGCTTGGGATGTCGAAGGAGCTTGGCTCAGTACTTGGAATGATCTGCTCCTCTTGCGCCAATCCGAGGGCATTCTCCGCGAGGTAGAAAACCTATTGATTGCGGCGAAAAGTCTGCGCTAACTAGAAGTGGAAACCGAGGGCAACATAGCCGACGACGCCGCTCAAGTTATGCGAGAAGCCGGTGTCCAAGGCATTGTTGCCCTTGAAGTGGGATTCCACATCGGGCATGCCTTCGTACATGAGCGAAGTCTCGATGGAGAAGCTCTCACTCAGTGCCATATTTGCGCCTAGCCCGACACCCCAACCAAGATAGCCATCGGTTTCAAAGCGCTGCTCCTGCACATTCAGGCCGAAGTTATAAATCATCTGCGCTGCTAGAAAACCAGTCAAGGCGCGGTCGCCAAAGTAGCGTCGCACGCCAAAGTGCACCTGGTTTGCGCGGATGGGGACCGATTCTCCCTGAGTGTGGTATTCACGGGCATCGAGACTGACGGTGGCGGAGAACTGACGGCCGAGCAAACGCTCGAGCTCAATGCCGTAACTACTAAAGCGGTCGAGCTCAAGACTGGAATCCGGCACCGCAGGGCGCCGCGCCACATCTTGCATTTCGTTGTCGATCGAACTGTAGGCACCGGTGCGAAATTTCAGCGTGTGAAAGCCACTGACTTCCTGTTCCCGCACACTGCTATAGGGCGGAATGAAGCTGCAAGAAAAGGAGCCTGCCATCAGGACAAGCAGCAAGCCGAGGAGCAGGGGCGCGCGCATGTCGGGAGGATAGCAGGCTCTCAGGTCAGTGTCTTACTGCAGTATCACCACGGCCGGCCGAGTCACCTTGCCGATGCCCTGATCTTCCACATAGGCCTGCAGGTAGAAACTGCGGCCGACTTGCGAAATCACTGGAGGTAGGGTGAAACTTTGCTGCACTTGACCAGCGCCCAAGGCGAGCAGGCGGGGCGTCGGGCCGATGTCAAAGTTGATGCCACGGAACACGCTAGGGGCAGCGCTTTCCGCCACCATCAGAGCGACCAACTCCTGGCCAAAGCCCGCCGCCTGAATGTTCAGTGTGTCGCCGCCGCTGGGGGCGGAAAGGTCGACCTGCAGGCTCCCGTGATAGCGCTGTTCATCGATCATGCTCGGAAGCTGATCGAACACCAATACCGCTTCGCCGGCCTGCATGCTGACATACAATTTGCTGTGAGCAAACACCGCATCGTTGGGTTGGCTATAGCCCGTGCCGAGGTTCGAAGTTTGCGTACGCGACCATAGTTTCTCGTTGCGCACATCCACCAACAAAACTTCATTGGCCACAAAGCCGGTGACTGCGAGTAGATGGCCGTCGTCGGAAAGGGCGAGGCCATAGCCTTCGATCCCTTCTAGGTCGATGACTCGCTCCGGCTGCCCGACGCTGTCCAGCACAAACAAGCGTCCGAGGAAATCCAATCCGGTGACAAAGGCGCGGCCGTCGGCGTGCAGCTCTAAATCAGATGCGCTGGGGTACAGACTGAAGTTGTGCTCTGCGGCCAGAAGGAGCGAAGGAGCAGCAGTTCCGGTAAGGGTGTCTTGCCGCCACAGGCCAGCATCGGCGCCGGAAAAGCCTGCGTCGTAACGAGTGGTGGTGAGCCAAAGTTCATCGCCCAACACCGCCATGCGACTGGCGCTTTGCCCGTCAATCGAAAAGGCAGCTAGAGGATCTAAGCTCAGGGTATTGAGGTCAATCGCATAGACCTCGCCACTGCCATCTTGGGTGCTGACATACATGGTGTCCCCCAACACCTGTAGCGAGAACGGATAGCAAGTACCAAAGCCCAAGGGGTCGGGCAAAGCAATTGTGGCCACCACTTGCCAGTTGGCATCCCATAGCGTGACCGAACCACTGGTGGAGTTGGCGACTGCGCCGTAACGCAAAGCGCCGAGGCTGTCATAGGCGAAGGCAATGTCTTCGGGGAAGACGCCGACGTCGATGGTGTGAATCACCGCATCGGTCGCCGGATCAATCACCAACACCGCCTTGTTCGGCGCAAAGAAGTTGCCCGCAAGCGAAACGTATAGGTGATCTCCGACTGGCTCGTAGGCAATGCCAAAGGCATGGGCCGCAGCCAAGGGATCGCCAAGACCATTCAGGTCAATCGCGGATTGGAAGTTCTGCGCCGAAGCAGCAGCGGAAGTACACAGACCAAGCGCAAGGCTGGCCACAAAACATGCAGTTTGCATGGGATTCTCCTCCGGGAGTCTCGCCCGGGGTATGAGGAAGCTTCTTCCGTGCCGGTTTCCCGACTAAGCCGCAAGGCGGCATCACGGTGGCGGACCCGTGGGGGATTTACACCCCCTTCCCCAGGTCACGGAAGGTTAGCAAGTAAAGGAACGCCGACATCAGGCGATGCCGGAGCGCACAGTCTACTAGGCGGACTCATATTCCTGCTTCAAACCGGTCAAAACTCCGGGATCGGCAAGGGTGGTGAGGTCACCGAGTGCTTTGCCTTCGGCGACATCGCGCAACAGACGCCGCATGATTTTGCCGCTGCGAGTTTTCGGTAGCTCCGGCGTGAAATGCACCGCCTCCGGACGAGCTAGGCCACCAATTTCAGTCGCCACATGTTGACGTAACGTTTGCGCCAACTCCGGCGTGGCCTCAAAGCCACCGCGCAGAATGACAAAGCCCACCGGCGCTTGTCCTTTCAGGTCATGCGCGACGCCAATCACCGCAGCTTCGGCGACGGCTTCATGCGCCACCAAAGCCGATTCGATTTCCATCGTGCTGAGGCGGTGGCCACTAACGTTCATGACGTCGTCGACGCGACCAAGCACCCACAGGTTGCCGTGTTCATCGCGCTTGGCGCCGTCGCCCGCAAAGTACTTGCCGGGGAAACGCGACCAATAGGTTTCTTCGTAGCGCTCGGGGTCTCTCCAAAGACCGCGCAGCATGCTTGGCCACGGCCGCGTCAACACCAAGTAACCGCCGCCGGCACCTTCGACTTCTTTGCCCTCTTGGTCGAGCAAGCGCGCTTCCACGCCAGGGAAAGTGTGCATGGCGGAACCCGGAACCGTTGCGGTAATGCCAGGCAAGGGCGAAATCATGATGCCCCCGGTTTCGGTTTGCCACCACGTGTCGACAATCGGACACAAGTCATGACCGATCTTGTTGCGATACCACATCCAGGCTTCGGGATTGATCGGTTCGCCCACGGTGCCGAGCAAGCGCAGACTCGAAAGATCATGCGCCTCGGGGTGTTCATCGCCCCATTTCATGAAGGCGCGAATCGCGGTGGGGGCGGTGTAGAACACACTGACCTTGTAGTCGTCGACCAAAGACCAAAAGCGATCTGGCGCAGGGTAATCCGGCGCGCCTTCGTACATCACTTGGGTGACACCATTCGCCATCGGGCCAAACACGATGTAACTATGGCCGGTAATCCAACCAATGTCCGCCGTGCACCAATACACATCTTGTGCGGGCTTCAAGTCGAAGACCAACTTGCTGGTAGCCAAAGCACCAGTGAGATAGCCGCCAGTCGTGTGCACGATGCCCTTGGGCTTACCGGTGGTGCCGCTGGTGTACAAAATGAACAGGGGATCTTCCGCATCCATCGATGCAGGGGGGCATTGGTCCTTCTGACGCGGCACCAAGTCTTCCCACGCCACTTCGCGATCACTCACCGGCGAGGCACTTGCTACGCCAGCGCCGCGGTGCCACACCAAGACTTTCTCAATCGTCGGGCAGTTGGCGACGGCTTCATCGACCACCGCTTTCAAATCCAAACACTTGCCGCGACGGCTGCAGGCGTCGGCGCAAATCACTAACTTGGCCTCTTGGTCTTGAATGCGATCCTGCAACGACGTGGCACTAAAGCCGGCAAAGACCACCGAGAAAATCGCGCCGATGCGCGTGCATGCCAAGACACTGATGGCCAGCTCGGGGACCATCGGCATGTACAAGGTCACGCGATCGCCGCGCTGCACCCCTAGCTCCTTCAGAGCATTGGCGGTGTGGCAGACTTCGGCCAACATGTCGGCATAAGTCAGGGTGCGCTTGTCACCAGATTCACCTTCCCAGTAATAGGCCACGCGATTGCCATGGCCGGCATCGACATGGCGGTCGAGGCACTGCACGCTGGCATTGAGCTTGCCGCCGACAAACCACTTGGCGTAGGGGGCCTGCCAATCCAACACCTGCTGCCAAGGCTGATCCCACTGCAAGCGCGAAGCCCAGCGCTCCCACCAACCTTCCCAGTCGGCGTCGGCCTGGTCGTAAATCGCGGGGTCGTTGGCATGAGCGGCGGCGGCGAACTCGGGCGGCGGGGGGAAGCTGCGCGATTCGTGGAGCAGAGTGTCGATGGTGGGGTCTTGGTCGTTCATCGGCGGTTCAATCCGGCACAAAGGCCGCGGGGGGAGTCATGGACGAAAGAAGCGATTTCGCGCACCGCTTCTTCGGGGTGCTGCGAAAGGTCCTCGGCTATCGGGCGCAGGTCGGCGCCAGGCGAGAACAGGCGGCGTAAAGCACGGCGGATGGCATTGCGCTGGTCCGGCGAAAAGCCAAAGCGCATCAGGCCCACCTTATTGACGCCGCGCCAGCGCACGGGGTGGGCGCCGGTGACGATCGAGAAGGGGGGGACGTCGCGCGTGACCATGCTGCCGCCGGCGACCATGCACAGGCGGCCGACCCGGGTGTATTGGTGGAGAGCGCTATTGCCGCTAAAGATGGTGCGCTCGCCGACTTCACCATGGCCACCGAGCGCAGCGCCATTGACCAGGACTACGCGGTCGCCGACCTGGCAGTTATGGCCGATATGGCTACCCGCCATCATGCGCACGCCATCGCCGAGCACGGTGGCTTCGCCTTCGCCAGTGGGGCGGTGGACCGTGGCGTGCTCGTGAAACTGGCAATCGGCGCCGATGCGCACCAGCGAGCGCTCGCCCTGGTACTTGTCATCTTGAGGTTCGCCGCCGAGAACCACGCCGCTGCGCAAAACGCAGCCTGGGCCCAGCTCGGTGCGGCCCAAAAGGTGGACATGAGGGCCGAGGCGGCTGCCGTCGCCCACCACTACGCCGGGTTCGAGCACGCTGTAGGGGCCGACTTCGACGCCAGAGCCCAATTCAACTCCGGGATACACCACGGCAGTGGGGTGAATCACGGTTTCCACGAGTGGCGGAACCATGACCTAGTCTAGCGCAAGGAAAGGCGCGAAAAGTCCCTGTCGGGAGCTAGGGGCGCTCCGTATGCTGGCAGACCCCAGCTTTAGCTGGCATCCCCGGACATTCCTCGGTTCCCCCGGAGGTCCCCTTGATCGCGCGTTCCCTCCTCATTGCCGCAGCTTGCGGCTTCGTTCCCCTTTCTGGCCTGCAGGCCCAGGAAGATTCTGCTGCCGAGACCGGATACACCCGGACTTACGCCATCCGTGCCGATGCCGCCTGGCTCGCACCAGGCCGGGTGATTTCCCCAGCTTATGTGCAGATTTCCGATGGGCGGATTGATTGGGTTTCCACTCAAGATGCTCGCCGTGAATCCGGTGGTCTGATTGGCGGTGGCTCCAAGCCCCGATTGCTCGAGGTGAAAGGCACCCTGTCGGCGGGCATCGTCGATGCCTGGACCACCATGGGCCCCACCGCTTTCCTGCGCGACCGCCGCAATGACCCGGCGCGCAGCGTGGTCGATGATCTTCCGGTGCAAGTCGCCAATGCCGATTCTAGTCTGGTGCGCCAAGTGCTTGGTGCCCGCGAAGCTGGAGTCGCCGCGGCCTATCTTTCCGGCGGCCGCGATGGCCTACGCCGCGGCGTGGGGTCGGCGGTGGAGTTCTCCGCCTTGGATTTGCCCTTGGCTACCGGGCGCGCCACCTTGGAGTTTGGCGTGGGCCGTGCTGCCGCCGACGGTCCTTCGGCGAGTTACCAAGCCGAGGAACTGGAAGGCGTGTTCCGTGAAGCGCAAAGTTGGCGCGATAGCTGGGACGACTACGACGAAAAGCTCGAGAAGTATCAGGAGGATCTCGAGAAGTTCGACGAGAAGTTTGCCAAGTACCTCGAAGAGAAGGAAAAGCACGAGGCCGAATCTGCAGCGCAAGACGAAGACAAGAAAAAGGACGACGGCCCGAAAATGCCGAAGCGTCCGAAACGCCCGAAGAAGCCTGAATCCAAGGCTTCGCGCGATTTGGTGCTGGAAGCCCTCGATGGCTCCCGCCTAGTTCGAGTAGAGGCCAATTCCTTGAGCGATTTGCAGCGTTTGCTTGCGCTACAAAAAGAGTTTGACCTCGACATGGTCATCCTTGGCGGATACGACGCCGACCGCATTGCCGAAAAACTCGCCAAGGCGGGAATCGCGGTGATTTTGCCGGTGATGCCAGACCACCATGCCACTGGCGCGGATCACCGCTCCTTGGCTTCGCGTTACCGCCGCCTCCACGAAGCTGGAGTGCAGATTGCTCTGGCCAGTGGCGGTGCAGAAGGTGCAGAGCTGTTGCTCCTCGCCCGCGCCGGTGAACTGGTGGCCGAGGGCGTCGATCAAGACGCGGTCTGGGCCAGCCTGACCACCATCCCCGCCGAGCTTCTCGGTTTGAGTGATTACGGCCGACTCACTTCTGGCAAGAGCGCGACCATGGTGCTCTTCGGTGGTTCTTCGCCTTTCGACGCTTCGGCCTCCTTCAAAGCACATAAGCCTCGCTAATGCTGTTCTCCTCTCTCTTACTGAGCGCCCTTGCGGCGCAGGGCACAACGGGCACAGCCTCGCCCGCGCTAAGCCAAACCGCCATTCAGCCCGACGCCATCGTTGCTGCCGACGGCAGCCTGCAAGAAGGCAAAATCGTGATCTTGGAAGACGGCAAGATTCGTTCGGTGACTGACCAGGCCCCGTCCGGGGTGCCCTTAACCAAGGTTTCTGGTGTGTTGGCTGCGGGCATGATCGATGCCGCCACTGGCCGTGGCGCCGATCTCTTCCTGACCGAGCAATCGCAAACGCTCACTCCCGATTTGCGCGCCGCCGATGGCCTCAACCTCGACTCCGAGGCCTGGGAAGCCATGCTTTCGCGTGGCATCACTTCGGTGCACATCGTTCCCGACCCGACAAACCCCTTAGCTGGCCAAGGCGTGTTGGTGTCTTGTGGCTCGGGCACTGGTGTTCCGCAGGTATTGCGGGCGAGCACGGTGCAAGTCGCCTCTTTAATCCAAACCGCGGTCAACGATGACCGCGTCGGTCCGAGTTCGCTTTCGGGTGCCATGGAACTTTTGCGCAAAGCCTTTGCCGAAGGCGGTGCTGCCGAGTTGCCGCTGTGGTGCTTCGTCGAAAATGCCGAAGGCCTGCGCGCGGTGTCCAGCCTTGCCGGTGAACGACCCTTCCACGCCGTCCTTTGGGGCGAACTGGGTGGCTATGCCGGTGCTGCTGCTGGACAACTCGCCATCCTCCCGACCTTGGGAGAGGGGGAGTTACCGCGTCGCGCCGCCACTTGGCGCGCCATGCACAAGGCAGGCGTTCGCTTTGCCTTCTCCACCCGCGGCGGCAACGCCGAGTGGAACTCTTTGCGCACTTCGGCCATGGCCTTTTCGCGCTTTAGCGGAGATGCTCAAGCCGCATGGCAAGCGGTCACCACGAATCCTGCCGAAGCCCTCGGTATGAAGCCATCCATGGGTGCCATTGCCGCTGGCCAACGCGCGGATTTGGTGCTTTGGAGCGGCCATCCGCTCGATGCCACCGCGCGCGTCGAAGCGGTCATGATCGCCGGCGAATCCGTGTACCACGCGCCACCTGTACCTAAGAAGCCATGATTGTCAGCACCCTGCTCGCACTTGCGCCTTGCTTGGCTTTGCCCCAGCAAGACGACTCGAAAGACAGCTGGACCATTGCCGTCGACCAACTCCATGTTGGCGATGGTCGCGTAGTCGAGAATGCTCTCGTCACCATCACCGACGGCAAGATTACGGCCGTCGTGCCCGGCGGTTCTGCTGCTGGCGCGCTCCATGTCGATGGCGCCCACCTCACGCCGGGTTTGGTCGACGCCTTCTCCTACATGGGCATCGACCCGCATACGGTGGAAGAGTCGCGCGAAAGTACGCCTTCGCTGCGCGTCGCCGATTCGGTGCGACTAGATGCGCCTGCCTTCGCCGAAGCTCTGCAAGAGGGAGTGACCGCGGCTTTCCTCAGCCCTGATTCGCTCAACGTGATTGGTGGGTTGGGTGCCATGGTCAAGACCGGCGGTGGCGCTCCCGCAGATTTGTTTGCCGACGCCAACTCCGCGGCTCAAGTCTTAGATGGTGCTAACGCACTCAAGGTTAGCCTCGGTGGCGATGCCTCCCGCGGCAACTGGACCCCAAGTGGGCGCTTCACCTCGAACTACCGCGCGCGCCGTCCAAACACCCGCATGGGCACGGTTTGGGTGATGCGCCGCGAGTTCTATCGCGCCATGGACTATGTCGCTGCGCGCGAAGCGGGCGTTCCCATGTACGACGCCGACCTCGAAGTTCTGGCGCAAGCCTTGAGCGGAGAAATCGCGGTTCGTTTCCAGGCCCGCCGTTCGCACGACGTCGAAACCGCGCTGCGTTTGCAAAAGGAGTTCTCTCTTCCCAACATTGTGATTGAGGAGGGCACCGAAGCCCAAGCAGTCGGTGGTGTGTTGGCCGCGGGGGACATTCCTGTGGTCACTGGCCCGGCCTACGACGCCGCCGCGCGCATGATTGCGCGCGGTCCGCAAGCTGCTGAACTACGCGCTTTGGTTGCACCGGAGCCGGTTTGCTGTGAAGATCAGCACGATGACCCGGAAGGCGTCGGCGTGCATGAAGATCACAAGGAATCTGGCCTCATGCCCTTGTCCGACTTCGTACTCGACAAGTTGGTTGCGGTTGCCCCGCGTTACGGCGCCAGCGGTTACTTCAGCGGTCGTCGCTCCGAAGGCCGAGATGCCACGCCCGCTTTGGCGGCGTTGCTTGCGGAGCAGGGTGTGTCCGTGTCGCTCGGCGGCGCCGAAGCTCACGACAATCCCCTCACTGAAGCCAGCTTGATCCACCAAGCGCGCAACGCCGTGCGCTGGGGAATGGAGCCTGGAGCGGCCATCACCGCAATTACTTCTCGCCCAGCCACCTTGTGCGGCTTGGGTGACCGCCTCGGCCAAGTGGCCGTTGGCTTTGACGCCGACCTCGTGTTGTGGTCCGGCGATCCTCTCGCGTCTACCTCGCGCCCATTGCTCGTCTTCCTCGATGGCCGCATGGTCGTCGATCACCGTTCCCAGAACTAAGCCCCGACTCATGCGATTTTCTCTTTCCCTCCTGACCCTGGCCCTCGTCACAGCCCCACTGGCTGCGCAAGGGGGTTCCATTGCTGTTCGTGCTGGCAAAGTCATGCATGCCGACGGCAGCGTGACAGAAAACGGCACTGTGGTCATCGAAAACGGACGAATCACTGCAGTCGGCGGTGCCGATCTGGAAATTCCCTTCGATGTCATCCTCAAGGAAATGCCCGAGGCCACGATTTTCCCCGGCTTTCTCGAAGCACATAGTTCGAGCGGCATGGACCGACCCAACGAAAACGTGCCGGTGGCACCATTCCTCAACGTCAAGGACTCAATTGACCCGGTGAGCTTCTACTTCGAAGATGCACTTCGCGGTGGCACGGTGGCGATCGGCATCATGCCGGGCAACAACACCATCATCGGCGGCCATGGTCGCGTGGTGGCGCCATCGGGAATGACCATCGAAGCCATGACCATCGACGATGGCATGGGTATGAAGATGGCGATTGGCCCCATGCGTGGTTGGAGCCGTGCTTCTCAACTGTTGGAGTTGCGCGAAACCATCACCAAGTTGGAGCGCTCGCTGCATAAGCTCGGTCAAGCCAAGCTAGACGGGGAAGACACCAAGTCGGACCGCAAGAAGGCTGGAGAAACCATCGCTGACGAGGAAGACGACGGCGATGCCTGGGACAGTCAAGGCGGTTTTGTGCGCTACGGCGAAGACTTCCCTGGCAAAGACATGATTGCTGAGGAAGACCTCGACGATGCCCAACGCGGCATGGTGTCGATTCTGAATGGCGACGAGCGCCTGTGGATTTGGGCGCCGAGTGCTTCTGACATTGCTCACGCCAAAGAATGGTTAGAGCAAACTGGACTGACCGAAAACGCAGTGTTGGTGGTGAGTTCCGAAGCTTGGAAGGCCGCCGACATGTTGGCCGAAATGGGCCGCCCAGTGGTCATCAGTGGTGACCTGTGGCACGTCGAGCGCGACCCCGTGAGCTGGAAAGAGCAGCGCACCTTTGCGCCACTGTCCTTGCACGAAGCCGGCGTGAGTTTCGCTTTGAGCTCGGTGCCCGGACGCATGGGCCCAGACCGTTTGGCTTACCAGGCTTCCTTGTGCATCCGCGAAGGCGTGCCGCGCCAAGTGGCTCTAGCTTCGGTGACCACCAACCCGGCTCAGTTCTGGGGCCTGGAAGAAGAAATCGGCAGTTTCCTGCCCGGCGCCGAGGGCAACTTAGTCATCTTCGACGGTGACCCACTAGACGCCACTTCGCGCGTCCTGGAAGTTTGGCTCCATGGTTCGCAAGCCTATGACCGCGCTACCGACCGTCGCCTAGAGCGCCTCGAGGAGGGCCGCCTGAAGTGAAAAGCCTACTCTTAACCGCCGCCGGCATTGGCGGCACGGTGGCTTTGGCCGCCGCTTTGGTGGGGGCAAACGGCCCCGGGACTGCGCCCGAAGAAACACCCCTGGTGTTGTCCGGCGATGGCCAAGCTACGGCTTACCACGCCAGTGCGATTCATCTCCCCGGCGGCCGCATCGCCGAAGACGCCTACCTGTTGGTGCAAGACGGCAAAGTCGTCGACATCGTCGAAGCTGGGCGCTTGCCTGCCTTCACCAAGGTCGTGGACCTTGGCGATGCGCACCTCACTCCAGGTTTGGTGGCTGCCTCGAGCACCGTCTCCGGCAACTCGGGTCACCCCGACCGTTCGATGGCCGCGCAAATGCTTGCCATCGACAGCTTTGAACCCTTTCAAGACACCACCAAGGTGTTGGAGCGGGGCATCACCACCTACTACTTGTCGCCAAGCTCACGTCGCTTGATTGGTGGCCGTGGTGCCGTGGTCAAGGCCGCAGGCGAAGAGCGCATGTTGCTCACCGAGGGTGACCTCATGGTCAACCTAACGCCAGAAGCGTGGAATCCTCCGGCGTACTTCCGCCCGCCGTTGCCGCCGACCGCGGAGAACCCGCTGTTGCCTGCACAGGCACAAGCGCCGAACTCGCGCCCGGGTGCCATGATGGCTTTGCGCCAGGCCATGGCTCCGGAGCAGGCCGACTCCCTCAATGGCCAAGGCCTACAAGCCTGGGCTGCGACCGACGCCCCGTTACGTTTGCGCGTGGACTCGGCCGATGAAGCTGCCTCAGGCATGGAGTTGGCCGCCAAATGGAACCACGCTGTGGTTCTGGATGGCCTCGACCAAGCCAACGGCGATCAACTGGCAGCACTCCTCGGCACGCAAAGTGCCACCGTGTTATTCGCGGTGCCTTTGTTCGCCTCGCTGCCCGAGTTGTCTGACTCTTGGCAAGCACCCGCGCCGGATCTGCTGGCCAAGCTTGGTTCAGAAGCGTCGATTGCCTTGCGCCCTGGTCGCTACGGCCGTTGGACTTGGCTGCAAGAAGCTGCCGCTGCTGCGGTGGCCTATGGCCTGGACGAATCCCAAGCCTTCGCCGGGATCACCGAAATGCCCGCCCGCGCCCTCGGCGTGGCCGATCGCGTCGGTAGTTTGCGCAAAGGCTTAGATGCCGACTTCGTGGTGTGGTCCTCTTCGCCTCTCGATGGCGCGGCTGCGGTGCAGTCGGTGTACATCGATGGTTCCGAAGTGTGGAACACTAACGATGTCCCACGTGAAGTGGCGGCCGATGCCGTGGTCGTCCGCGGTGGCACGCTGTGGCGCGGTGAAGGTGCTCCGCTCACCGGTGGTGTCGAAGTGCTGCTCGCCGATGGCAAAGTGGTTGCCGCAGGCAAAACTGTTCCTCATCCTCCGGGCGCACGCCTGGTAGATGCTGGAGAAAATGCCCACCTCACCCCAGGCTTCGTCGACGCCGGCGGTCGCCTTGGCATTGGCCGCGCACGCAGCGTCGACCCACGCGCCGATTTACGTCGCCTTGCCGACGGCTCGCTGTTCTCGGACCAGTGGTTGCCGGTGGCGCAAGCCGGCGTGACCTCGATGGTGTTGGCGCCTCCAGCCTCGAGTGCTGGCGTCAGTGGTGCTCTGGTGAAGACCGCCGACGACGGCAGTCACGTTGCGATGGAAGATCACCGGATTGTGTTTTTCGATGTGCGCAACTCCGACCCCGCCAAATCTCGTGGCGCACTGAAGAAGACCCTCGATGGCGGCAAAGGTTATGCCGACAAGTGGGTCAAGCATCGTGAAGAGCGCGCGAAGTGGGCCGAAGACCAGGCAACCAAGGGTGACGAATCCCGCGCCGAACGCGAAAAGGAACTGCGCATCCGCCTTGCCCAAGGTTCCGCTCCTGCCAAGGAGGAAGTCGAAGAAGAGACTGATGAATCTGGCGCCGAAGAAGTGGTCGAAGAGGAAGAAGTTCCTGTTGATCCACTCAACGGTTTGTGGGAAGGCACCATCGAGCATGAAATGCTCCCCGAGCCGGTGCCGATCAATGTGCGCTTCCATCACGAAGGCAAGCAAGTCACCGCGCTGCTGAGTTCGCCAGACGATCCTTCCGGAGAAACTTTGGAGCTCGAAGGCACCTTCGAAAACAATGTGGTGCACTTTGAACTTCCGACCGAAGTCGGCACCGTGATGATGGACGGCACCATTACCGGTCCCGATGTCATGGAGATGCATGTCGAACTCGCCGGCATTGGTTCTGTCGACTTCACCATGTCGCGCATCGAAATCGAGGAAGCGGGTGCGGCACCAATCGCACGCAAGCGCGCCAAAAAAGACGATGGCCCTGCTGCACCAGGCATCGACTGGCGCAAAGAAGGCTTGCGCGCCCTGTTTGAAGGACGCGGCGTTGCCGTGGTCACGCTTGCCACTGAAGTGGAGTTCACCGAAGCCGAAGCCGCATTTGGTGCACACAAGTTACCTTGGTTGGCGCAAATATCTGGCACCAACCTGGACCTGATTGATCATGCCCAAGCGGCTGGCATCGGCGTGGTCCTTGGCCCCGACGTGGTGGTGCGCAAAGACAACCAAGACCTAGTTCCCGCGGCTTTGTACCGCGCTGCCGGCGTGCCGGTGGTGTTCCGCTCCAACGCTGGCTTGGGAGCGCGCTTCCTGCCACAACTCTTGACCATGGCTACGCGTTACGGCTTAGGCGCCGAAGATGCCATGGCCGGCCTCACTTCGGTGGCGGCAGATCAGCTCGGAGTTGCTTCTCGCGTCGGTCGATTGCAGCCAGGCCTTGACGGCGACCTAGTCGTCTTTAGTGGTCATCCCTTCGACTTGCGGTCGCGTGTGACCCAAGTCTTCGTCAACGGCAAGGAAGTCCCTCAACCATGATGCTCGCCACACTTTTATCCCTTGCCCTTCAGGCGCCGGCCAGTAACGACATTCATGTCTACAAGGCTGCCAAGGTGTACACCGCCGATGAAGCGGGCATGCTCAACAATGCCATGGTTGTGGTGGTGGACGGTAAAATCGAATGGGTAGGCCGCAGTGCCGACGCCGCGATTGACCCCGATGTCCCCGTCACCGACCTCGGTCAAGTTTGGCTGGTTCCCGGACTGATTGAGCCGCACAATCACATCGCTGGTTCGCTGCGTGACCTCAATGACACCGTGTTCCTGACCAACCCAGAACTGCACACTGCCGAAGTTCTGGAGCCGATGAACCCTTATCTCCAAGATGCGGTTGCCGGTGGCATTACCTCGGCGTTGTTCATCCCTGGCTCGGGTTCGAACATGGGTGGCTTCGGCATGTTGGTGAAGACCTCGGGTGAGACCGTCGAAGAAATGACGGTGCGCTCGCCTGGTTCCTTGAAGGTTGCACAAGCCGGTAACCCTGAGCGCTACAGCTTTGGTGTGGGCCGCGCGGTCATGAACTGGAACACTCGCGACACTCTGACCAAGGGTTTGGAGTGGGCCAAAGCCTATGAAGAGGGGACCGCGGACTGGGATCCGGCCTACGGCGATTTCCTGGGCCTCAAAAATGGCACGGTGCCGGTTTCGGTGCACACACAGATCTACCAAGTCGTGCTCATGACCTTGACCATGCAGGTGCAAGAGCTTGGCCTCAAGTCTTTCGTCGACCACGGCACCTTCGATGGCTACAAGAACGCAGCATTGGCTGCGGAACTTGGCGTACCAGTCATGAATGGCCCGCGCCAGTTCTGGTTCGACCGCTCGACCTCTCAGTTCATGGGTTGCGCAGCGGGTTGGGCCACTGCAGAAGGATTGATCTTGGGCTACAACACAGACGCCCCGGTGATTCCGCAAGAGGAACTCCCTTTCCAGGCTGCTATGGGTGTGCACTATGGCGCTGGCGATGGTGAGTCTGCCCTCAAAGGCATGACTGCCAACGCCGCCAAGGCCTTATTGATGGAAGACGTTGCGGGCCGCTTGGTCCAGGGCCTCGACGCCGACTTTGTCGCCTGGAGCGGTGACCCCGTCGACCCACGCAGCCATGTGCTGCAAGTGTGGGTGCGTGGTGAAAAGGTTTACGACATCGACGAAAACGAACGCCGCTTCTAATGCTTAGCGCAGTCCTTCTCATCGCTTGCCAAACGGCTGGAGCACCCGCGGAAACGGGGCGTGTTCTGGACGTGGGTGTGGCGTTGACAATGGACCAGCGCAAAGTCATTCATAACGCGCGCATCGTGATTGATGCCCAAGGCAAGATTGCCGCTCTGGGCCGTCAGGCCGAGGTCGAAGCTCCAGAGGGTTGGCCCTTGTTGTCCTACCCCAAATCCTTCGCTTGGCCAGGCGGGATTGATTTGCATTCGCACACCCACACCGGTGGCTGGGGCGACATCAATGACATGGTGCACCCGGATAACCCGGAACTGCGCACCCTCGACACCATCGTTGCCGATAACCACTTGCATCGGCTTGGGCGTTCCGGCGGTGTGACCATGGTCAATGCCATTCCCGGTTCGGGCACCAACATCTCCGGTGCTGGCACGCTCATCCGCTTGCGCCCGCGTGATCTGGTCGAAGACGTGATTGAGCGCTATCCCGGTTCGGTCAAGGTGGCCCAAGGCTACAACCCCGAGCGCAATGGCGACCTTGGTGGCACGCGCATGGGCATGTGGTGGATGCTGCGTTGGTACCTCAACGAAGCCAGAATCGCGACCGCCGAAGGACCACCCGAAAGCAACCCAGAGCTCGCCTCTTTGGTGGGCATTTTTCAAGAGCACCATCCTTTCTTGGTGCATACCGCAGGCGCTCGCGACACTTATGGAACCGCCCGTATGTTCCAGTTAGAAGCGCAGGTGCCGGTAGTGATTAGCCACGGCTCCTTCAATGGTTATGAAGCCGGCGCGGCTTTGGCCGAGATTGATGCGCAGCTGAACATCGGCCCGCGCAACTTTGACTTCAGTTTCAACCAAGAGGCGAAATTCCGCGGCTTGGTCGAAGCCTACGAATCCAGTGGTAACGAAGACATCTCGGTGCAAACCGATGCCGGCGTGATTCCACAGGAAGAGTATGTATTCCAAGCCACACTCGCCGAATGGCTGGGTGCTTCGACTTGGACCGCCCTCGAGTCTTTGAGCATGCGCCCTGCGGCGCAAATCATGGTCGATGACCATCTCGGAAGACTCAAAGTCGGCTTCGATGCCGACATCGTGGTCAGCCTGGGCCAGCCACTAGATCCCCGCGCCCCGGTCGAGCTGGTGCTCGTCGAGGGCGAAATCGCTTACGACATGCGCGATGGTCAGCTTTACTGATCGCACCCCAAAGCCATGATTCTCAGTTCACTCCTTTTGTTCGCCGCACAGCCGCTCCAAGCGGAAGCTCCGGAGCCTACGCGCGAACCCACCGGACGCGTCACCGTCTATCGTCTTGGCCAAGTCGAGACTCTAGAGGGCGATGCCCAGAAAAACGTATCCCTGCTTGTGCGCGACGGCGTGATTGAGCGCATGGGGCAGGCGTTGATCATTCCCGACCATGCCGAGGTCATCGACCTTCGTCGTAGCGGGCAAGTGGCCACACCGCCGCTGGTCTTGACTCATGCCAATTGGTTGATTGAGGGCCGTCGTAGTGGCGGGCGCAACAGTCAGTTTCTTGCTGTGGATTCTTTGTGGCTCGAAGCGGATTGGGAACAAGATCTGCTCGAAGAGGGTGTGCTCCTCGTCGGCGTGGATCCTCCGGGCTCTGGATTGCCCGGCCGCACTTCGGTGCTCGAGGTCGATGGCCAAACCGGGCAGCCTGAACCACTTGTTGCCGATCTTCACTTGAAGGTGACCATGGCGACCTCCTCTTCGGCGAAGAAGCTCGTTCGCGATGCATGGAAGGCCGCGGAAGATGCCATCGCCAAGGAAGAGAAGGCAGAGAAGGATTGGAAGAAGGCCCGCGAAGAGTGGGAAGCCAAGCAGAAAGAAAAAGAAGAAGCTGCCAAGAAAGAAGAGGAAGATAAGAAAGATGGCAACACCGCTGCCCAAGACGGTGGCAAAGACAAGAAGGAGCAAGAGGAAAAGGCTCCACCGGAGACCTTTGAGCCTCCGAAGATGAAGTCCGATGTCACCCCCCTAGTGGAGTGGGTACGTCAAGAACGCGTCGGCCAACTTTGGTTGCGCTCGGCTTCGGATTGGTTGCATTGGCAAGATCTTTTGGGCGAGCGGGAGCTTTCCTATGAAATCGTGCTGCGTCATGGCCGCTCGCAAAACTTTGGGGAAGTCGCCAGTGTCTTGGCCACTACCGGGTTGCGCGTGGAGGTGCCTGCGGTCATCAGCTTCTTGCCCTTCACGCGGGTGCGCGCCAACTTACCGGCCGAACTCGCCGCTGCTGGCGTCGAAAAACTGATCTTGGCTCCACCCAATGATTCCTTAAGTGGTGTGCGCTCCTGGCGCTTGGGCGCGGCCCGCGTTGTCGCCGAAGGCTTGGACCGCCAAGTCGCCTTGCGCGGCATGAGCTTGGAAGCAGCAGCTTCCCTGGGCCAAGAAGAACTGATTGCGCCACTGAAGACTGGCAGTCCTGCCACCTTCGTAATTTGGAGTGGAGACCCACTCGACCCCATGAGTGAAGTCGACCTCGTGGTCTCAGCTGGCAAAGTGGTTTACGACCGCGCGAAGAAGGAAAAGGAGGAAGCACGATGAACCTATTGTCCCTGTTACTGCTTGTGTTCCCGGCTGCCCCCGTGGCCCCCTTAGACAGCCCCTTCCTGTGGCAAGAACCTCCGGTCGAGGAAGTCGTCGAAGAGGAAGTCGCGGAAGAACCTGTAGAAGAGGTCACCGAACAGGAGCCTGCGGAAGACGAGGTCGAAGAAGTGGTGGAGGAGGAGGAAGAGGACCCCAACGCCGAAGACCCGAATAGCCCTTATCTCGCCATCATCGGTGGTGATATCCACACCGTCAGCGATGGACTCATTCGCAAGGGCACGATTCTGTGCAAAGAAGGCCGCATCTTGAAGGTGGGTCGCCGTGTGAAGCTGCCCAAGGGCGCGCGCCGTGTCGATGCTACCGGCATGCAGGTCTACCCCGGTTTGATTGCGGTGCGCACCAACGGCATTGTGTCTGGTCGCGGCACCAACATCGCCGATGACTTTGACCCATTTGGCCTTAACGTCGACCTTGGCTTGGCTGGTGGTTTGACTACGGTGGAGTCGGGGAATGGCATCGCCAAGCTCACGCGCGGCACTCTCGATGGCACCCTGCTTGGCACTACCGGATGGATCAACCTGAACTATTCGAGCACCTCACCGGGTAGTCGTCGTCAAGTCCGCGCCGAGTTCAGCAAGGTGCGTGACTTTTTGCGTGAGCGTCGCGCTTGGGAAACCGCCAAAGCCATGGGCGAGGAGGAAGGCGAGGAGCCGGAAGCCAAAGGTCTGAAGAGCGGTTACCTCGAACTGTTGGAAGGCAAAGCGATCGCTCGCTTCAACGCCAATGGTCTCAAGGATCTACTTTCGATCTGTGACCTGCTCGATGAATACCCCATGCAGTCGGTCATCTTCGGTGGCCAGGAAGCATGGGCTTGTGCTGGCCGTCTTGGCCGCGTGGGCGCGCGCTTGGTGATCACGCCCCGCGCCAAGTCTTGGGCCGATGATTCTCTCAATCGCCCCAGTGGTTGGAGCATCGAAAACGCCAAGATCCTTTGGGAACACGGCGTGACCTTCAGCATCTTGCCGCAGCAAACCTTCATCTCGACCGGTGGTTTGGCTGGTCGCGACCTTTTGAACTTGCCGATGGAAGCGGCCTTCGCCATTCGCGGTGGTCTTCCTCAGCAAGCTGCACTGCAGGCATTGACCTTAGATGCGGCCAAGATCCTAGGCATGGATGATCGCCTCGGCACGATTGAAGTCGGTAAAGATGCCGACATCATCATCTGCGATGGTGACCTGTTCCATTACCGCACCTTTGTGGAATGGTCCGTGGTCAATGGTCGCGTGGCCTACGACAAGGCAAAGGCTCCGTACTTTGCGCACATTCGTCCACGTGAAGTTCCTTCGATGGATGAACTGGTCGAAGAGATTCAGCGCGCTGCCGATGCTTTGGAGGAAGAAGCCGGCAATGCAGAGGGCGATGTCGAAACGGTAGAAGAAGAAGTCTCCACTGCGGAGATTGACGCTCCTGGCGGATTCTAGGCCAAGGCCTTGCCCAATCCCACCCTGGCTGTGGGGAAGCGTGCTCCCGCATTCACGCTTCCCGATGCTCATGGCGCGCGCACTCGCCTCACCGAACTGCGCGGCAAATGGGTGGTGGTGTGCTTTCTGTTGAAGGCGAAATCCGTGACTTGCCGCAAGCAGGTGGTGGATTTGTGCGAGAACTATCCCGATTTTTGTGCCTTGGGTGCGGAAGTCTTAGCCATCTGTCCCGACCCGCCGCATAAAGTCCGCGAGTTCAGCCACGAACAGGGAATCCCTTTTTCCTTGTTGATTGATCGCGACGCCAAACTGGCCAGCCGCTATGGCGCCTTCCGCGAGCGCAACGGTGGTGGCCGTCGCTATGCTGGCATGGTGCGCGCCACCTTCCTCATCGACCCTAGCGGTAAGGTTTGTCACATCTGGGATAACTTACGGGTGAAAGGGCATGTGCATCGTGTCCTTGACCGTCTCGACGAGGAGCTGCAGGACTTAGCATGAGCGATCAACTGCGCCCTCTCCTGCACCGGATTTCTGGCGCCCTCACTGGTGGGCGAATCCACAATCTTTCTGTGCAAGGGGCGCATGATTTGTTCACCGCCTTGCTAGATGGCGAAGGCACCGATGCCCAAGTCGCCATGTTCCTCGCCGCCATGCGCGTCAAGGGATCGTGCGCCGAAGAGTTGGTCGGAGCCGCCCAAGCGGCGCGCAATCGCATCGAGTTCCCGCCCTTGCCCGAGGGCGCCGTGGTGGTCGCCACCAGTCGGCGCGGTCGTCGCCAGGGTCCACCATTGGGGTTGGCATCTGCCGCCGCTGCCGCCGCTGCCGGGGTGCCGGTTCTCCTGCAAAGCGCACCGGCGCTTGCCGAAGGTGGCGTCACTTTAGGAGACCTATGGATTCATCTGGTCGGCCCCTTGTTCGGCGATTCTGGTCCGGTGGGCGAACAACTGCAACGCCATGGCCTCGCCTGTTGGCAGCCCACACTGGCCGATGCCGGGTGGCAACGTTTGCAGCGAGTGGAAGACGAAACGTCTTTGCGCGGAATCCCCGATGTCGTTTCCAAACTGCTTGCCCCCGAAGGCGCTGCAGTTCTCGCCGCAGCCGTCCCCGGACCCGTCCTCGGCATTGCCGGAGACGCCTTCGAAAGCCTCAAGCATGACCAGGTGTTGGTGGTGCAAGGTGTGGAAGGCTCACTCGATCCTTCGGTGGTCGAAATGACCCGAGGGTTGCGCATCGTCAATGGCATCAAAACTCCCATGCGCTTGCGCCCCGCAGATTTTGCCCTGCTCGAAACCGGCGAGCCGACTTACCCAGAAGGTTGCAAGCCGCTGCAACATGCCGCCGACGCTACCTGGAGAGCTCTGCTCGGCGCCATCGGCCCCGAGGCCTGCACCGCCGCCCTGGGTGGCGCCTTGATTGTCAGCCTCTCCGATCGTGATTCTGATCTCGTGACCTGCCTCAATCGAGTGGTCGAGGCCATGGAATCTGGGGCTGCCTCGCGCCTCCTGGAGCAGCTCAGGGGAGACAAGTCGGCCTGAGAGGAGACACAGAGGTCCCCATCGGCGTTATTCTGCAGATTCGCAGGAGCGTGCCGTTCCCTCCTGGGAACGAATTTCCCCAGCCCAAAGGGCTTTCCCGCTGGCACGCGGCTTGCATTGTCTTCACCATGTCCCGCGCGCTGATTCTGTCCTCTCTGTGTCTTGCCGTTCTGCCTACCTGCAGTTCGGAGGAATCGGATACCAGTCTCACTCAGGTTGCCGGTGTTCCAGTGACCCCCGTTCTTGCCGCCCCAGTGGCCATCGAGAACGAGCAAATCCATCGCCTCATCCAACTCCAGGAGGGGCTTTACTCAGGTGCCTTGCCTGAGGGCGATGCCGCCTTTGCCGAGCTCGCGGCCCTAGGCATCAAGACCATCGTATGCGTCGACGGCGCGCGTCCCGATTTGGAAGCAGCCGCTCGTCATGGCCTGAGCTATCTCCACGTTCCGATTGGTTACGACGGCATCGATCGGGATACCGGCAACGCCTTCACCCGCGTCGCTCTCGAAGCGGAAGGCCCGTTGTACTTCCACTGTCACCACGGCAAGCACCGTGGTCCCGCGGCCGCAGCCATCGCTTTACGTGCAGCCACTGGTTGCAGCACCGAAGAGGCCTTGGCAGTCCTGACCACTGCGGGCACTAGTCACGATTATCCAGGCCTGTGGCGCGATGTCGCTGGCTGGACTCCTCCCAATGCCGATGAAGTTCTTCCCGAACTGCACGAAGTCGCCCAAGTGGCTGATTTCACGGCCTCCATGGCTATTTTGGACCGCGACTGGGATGAGCTTAAAGCGCTGCGGGCTTCCTCGTGGCAAACCCCAGAGGCGCACCCTGACTTGGACCTACGGCGCAGTGCGAAGGCCTTTGCCGAACACTATGCGGATAGTGCCCACGTCATTCCTGCAGAGCATGCCACCGACGTGGTGTTGCTCGATCAAATGCAAGCTGGCCTGCAAATGGCTGAGAAGCTGCAACTTCTGGTCGAAGAAGCATCCACCCCGCCGACTACCGCGCAAATCCCTGCTCTTGAAGAAGCCTTCCTGGAACTCAAGGCTTCGTGCAAGGATTGCCACAAGGACTATCGCAACGAGTAGTTCCTAACCTCAGTAAGTGAGGTAGGCGATTCCGCGGTCGTCGTTGCCCGGGAGGTCCGCGAAGACCTCGCCCGTGCTCGGTAGATACACCCAGCCAGCGGACCCGTTTAGCACAGGCTCCTGGAAGCCCTCTGGCATGACGCGAACCGTATTCAGTTGGTTCACAGGGTTGACTGGAATGGAGTCCAGATAAGGGCCGAAGAAGCGATCCTCGGCTTGATCCTGGACAATGGTGCGTCCATCGGAGCGACTGCGGCCCGTGAGCTGCTCGAGGAAATCGCCACCCTCACCAGGCATCAGAGGGCTTCCCGCGAGCTGATGGTCCATGGAATAGCGGAATACCGCCGTGCGCAGGACAGATAGGCTGTCGTGCAGGGCGACGTTGGACTCACCGCTGGCTTTCGTCGCCGGGAGGGCGGTGAGGAAAGCCACGGCAGCGACTGCCACGACGGCAGCAATGGTCTCAAACAGGGGAAGACGTGATTTCATGGTGTGGTCCAGGTCAGGATTCCTATCGGTCAAATCCGACATCCCTCTTGAGCGCCGATTCAGGCGGGGACCTAGGAAAGGGCAAATTGCGGCCAGACTTTGCCAGAGTTCTTTAAGTCGTTTTCATATAAAGGCTTAGAGAGATTAAGCCGCGCTGAGCCTGCCTCTGGGCAGTCCTACACCTTGCGCCAGACCCAGTTTTTACTTATGTTCCAGCCTTCCAGCACTCGCGATTCCGGTCCCAAGTGCAGAAAACCAGTCTCCGGGTAAGCCGGAAAGGAAAAAATACGTGGAATTGATCATCGCTGAGAAGCCGAGCGTGGCGGCGGATTTGTCGCGCGCATTGGCAGGGTCCTTTACCCAGCACGAAGGCTACTGGGAGGGCCAGGATTACCTCATCAGTTGGGCTGTCGGCCATCTCTTGGAGCTGGCCGAGCCCGAGAGCTACGACCCCGAATACGCCAACTGGTCCCTGGCCAACCTGCCGATTTTGCCCGACAGCTTCTTGCGTCGCGCGCGAAAGGGGCAAACCGCGCAGCTCCGTCTGCTCAAGAAACTGGCCAATCGCCCCGAAGTCGAAGGCCTCGTCAACGCATGTGATGCCGCTCGCGAAGGTGAGCTCATTTTCCGCGAAATTGAGAACTTCGTCGATACCGGCAAGCCGGTCAAGCGCCTGTGGCTGCAGTCCATGACCGCCGATTCGATCCGCGAGGCCTTTGGCGCCTTGCGCCCGGGCACGGAACTGCAAGGTCTTTCCGATGCGGCCTACTGTCGCGCCGAAGCGGACTGGCTGATTGGCATTAACGCCACGCGCGGCATCACGCGTCGCCTCAAAGGCCGACGCGAGCGCGGCGTTTGGTCGGCGGGGCGGGTGCAAACGCCCACCCTCGCGCTAATGGTCCACCGCGAGCTCAAAGTGTTGGCTCACGTGCCGGTTCCCTTCTGGCGCCTAAAGGGTCGCTTTGAAGTCAGTGGCCACGAATATGAAGGCCAGTTCCGCAGCGCACGCAGCGGCACTGACGTCGACAAGATTTGGAAAGAAGACGCCGCCAAAGCCATGGAAGCTAGTTGCCAGAAGAAAGCGACTTCGGTGACGGAGAAAACCAGTGAGTCGAAGCGGGCGGTTCCGCCTTTGCACTCTTTGACCTCATTGCAGAAAGAAGCGAACTCGCGTTTCGGTTTGTCCGCACGGCGCACCCTGCAAGCAGCACAGCGTTTGTACGAAGGTCACAAAGTGCTGACCTATCCTCGTACCGACTCCAACTGCTTACCACAGGATTATCACGGTCATGTCGACGAAGTTCTCAACACGATTGCCGGTGGTGAGTACGCCGACTCCTTCAGTGAGAAAGGGCGCGACGAAAATCTGCTCGAGGCGGCAAAACAGCTGCGTCAGCAAGGATTGGCGAACCAGAAGCGCAATTTCAACGACGCCGGCGTGAGCGATCACTTCGCCATCATTCCCACCGGCTCAGTACCCCATTCGCCCCTTGGCGGCGATGACGCCAAGGTCTTCGAGCTGGTCATGCGCCGCTTCCTTGCGGCGTTCATGACGCCCAGTCGTTGGCAAAAGGTGGTGCGCGAAACGCGCGTGACCATTGAACCTTCCACCAAGCTGGAGCTGCCTGGCCTGCAGCCGGATAACTCGCTGATTTTCTACACCGAATCGAGCCGTATGGTCGAACCAGGTTGGCAGTTGGTGGACCGACGCCCGCCAGCATCGGAGTTGCTGCCCTCGTTACATCCTGATGGCAAGAATCCCGAAGGCGCAGTAGATGGCAAGGCCAAAGAGGTGGTTGCCGAAGAAGATGCCACCCGTCCTCCACGGCGATACACCGAGGCCGGATTGCTTAAGGCGATGGAAACTGCCAGTGACTTAGATCTCGACGGCCACCAAGGTGTCGATGATGAAGAGGCGGTGCAAACTATGCGAGATAAGGGCCTCGGCACGCCTGCTACCCGCGCCGAGATCATTGAAGCCTTGATCGCCAAAGGGTATGTGCTGCGCAGTGGCAAGAGCTTGCGTGCCTCGGCCAAGGGCATCACCCTGATCGACTTTTTGGAGCGTTTGCATGCCGATGACTTGGCCCAAGCTGAGCTAACCGCTGAAATGGAGTTTCACCTGTACCAAGTGGAGCAGGGGCAACGTGAACGCGGCGACTACATGGACGAAGTGCGCCATTCGGTGACCGAACTCGTCAATAAATTGCGCGAGTTCGATTACGGCGACTTGTTTGTTGGCGAAACTCCGGTGGGCAAGTGCCCGCGCGACAAGTTCGATGTCCTCGAAGGCCTGAAAGGCTACCGTTGTACGCGCCCAACCCGCGCGGACCGCTTTAAAGTCACCGTGAAGAGTTTGGGCAAAGAGGCCAAGATTCCGCTGAAGGAAGCCGTCGAACTGGTGCAGAAGCGCCTGGAAGCCGAGAAAGACGTGCACGATGTCGTCCCCGATATCAAACGCACCAATGCTTATCTCGAGTTCCGTGTCAGCGAGACCCAAGAAGCTGATCCACTGTTGGAACGCTTCACCAAATTGGTCGCAGAGGTCGTTCCGGAGGGCAGCTTAAAGGAACAGCCTTCTGTAGATACGGTCGACGCCGATGCCTGTGGCTACACCGTGTGGAAGGAGTTCCGCGGTCGTTACATCAACCGTCCGGTGGCATCTAAGCTGCTGGAAGAACGCGACAGCGGTCCTCTCGAAGGCTTTGTCAGTATGCGCGGGGAAACTTATGCCGGTCGCATTCGCATGAATGGCGAACTGGCGCTCGAGTTCGAACCGGTCAAAGATTACAAAGGCAGCGAAGAGGAAGGCAGCGTCGCTCCGGAGCTCGTCAGTTACGAAGTCGATAGCTCTGCATTCGTCAAGTGTCCTTTGGGTAAGGGCATGATTGTGGAAACGCCGACGCACTTTGAGTCGACCGAGCCAAAAGGCATCAAGATGCCGCGAACCGTGTGCAAACGCGAAATGACGCGGAAAGATTTGCTGCCCTTCTTCGATCTGGAAATCGGCCATACCGATTGGATTGAAGATTTTATCTCGCGCAAAGGGCGCAACTTCACGGCGCGCTTGGTGCGTCGGGACAACGGCCGACATGCTTTCGAGTTCAAGCCGCGCGAAGGCGGGCCTCGAAAGAAGAAGGCCACGAAGAAGAAAGCGACCAAGAAAAAGGTCACGAAGAAGAAAGTCGCCAAGAAGAAGGTGACCAAGAAAAAGGCCACCAAAAAGAAGACCACGAAGAAGGTCTAGTCGCTCATGACGAAACGGATTGCACTCTGGTCCTGCCCCCGCACAGTTTCGACAGCTTTGCTGCGAAGTTTTGTGCAGCGCCCAGATACGGTAGGGATAGATGAACCGCTGTACGCGCATTACTTAGCGACCACTGGTCGCCAGCATCCGCAGCGCGAAGACGTTCTCGAGGCCCAGTCGCAAGATTGGCAGCAAGTCGTCGATGAGGTGCTGTTGGCTCCCGCCGCCGCGCCAGTTCAGTTTGTGAAGCATATGGCGCATCACCTAGAAGGCGTAGAGACCTCCTTCGCCTTGCATGAAGAGATGGTCTCGGTGTTTCTAATTCGCCATCCGCGAGAAATGTTGCCATCTTTGCTGACGGACTTAGGTCATCTGGAGCGTATGGATATTGGCTACGGCCAACAGCGTGATCTTTACCGAAGGCTCAAAGCTGCTGGGCGCTGCACGGCAGTCGTCGACAGCACGGAACTGCTTGGCGATCCCGAAGCCATGTTGCGCGCATTATGTCTGGCCGTGGATCTGCCCTTCGATCCAGCCATGATGTCGTGGCCGGCTGGACCTCATGCTTGCTATGGCGTTTGGGCGCCCACGTGGTATGCCAAGGTGCAAAAATCCACCGGATGGCGTCGGCATGTGCCGAAGACCGCGCCATTTCCTGGTGAGCTTGAAGGTCTTTACCCTTTTGCCTTAGAAGCCTTTGAAGAATTGGCGGAGAACCGACTTCAACCCCAACCCATGTCTTCTTCATGAATGAGCTTTTGCAACCCGATTGGAATGCCCTGCAACAGGCCGCCAAACAGGCTGCCGCTCGTGCCCATGCTCCCTATAGTTCCTTTCGTGTGGGAGCGGCGGTGTTGTGGTCCAACGGCGAAGTCACCCGAGGGGTCAATGTTGAGAATGCCAGCTACCCCTTAGGCGTGTGCGCAGAACTTCATGCCGTGGCCGCTGGTGTCCTGGCAGGCCATGCCGCACAAGGCCCCGTGCGCGCGGTCGCGGTGTGGGCAGATAGTGACAGCAGTCTGCGCCCCTGTGGTGGCTGTCGACAGGTGCTCCAGGAATTTTGTGATGGGCGGCCGCAGCAGGTATTGTTGACCTGCAGCTATGGCAGCAATTGGGAGCAGCGCAACTTGGCCGAGCTTCTTCCCGAAGCCTTTGGCCCGCATAGCCTGTAAGCCTATTGCTCGCTGTCTTCTTGTATAAGCGGAGCTAGCAGCGGCGCCACGGCGCTAGTGAAGTGTGCTGCGCCCTCAGGTGAATAATGGATGTAATCACGGAAGTGTTTGACTTCCATCGGGATCCGATTTTGTAGCAGAAGCAAGGGCAAGTCATTGGCTTGCGCAACCGTCGTCATCCAGGCAAGGAAGGCTTCATAGGTGCCGACTTCAAAGATCGGCAACAGTTGTTCGTACATCGGCTGGTGCATCAAGATCACCTGGATATTGTTTTCCTTGCACGAGGCCAAGATGTGGTCGAGCTCATCGCGCCAGATTTGCGGCGTCGAGTAATGGCTGACCCGCCGTGATTCCCGATTGGGCTTGGTTTGATCCACTGGAGCACCGCGCCGGGGCAGGGTTAAATCACTCATGCGATAGAGCCCTCCCTGAGGCGGAAAGAGCAACTCCTCAGCGCGGAGGTTTTCTATCCGAATCAGCTGGCAGCTCGCCCAAAGGTCTTCCCAATCGCGACCGAGATTGCGCAGGAATGGAATGACGTCTTGGCGGCGCAGGGGTCGGTCACGGCTCATTAGCGAAGAGGGGCTACTAAACCATCGCCAATACACACTGAAGTCGGCATCGCCACCGCGGTCTCCATCCCATAGGAAGGGTGCCGCTTCCAACACCAGGTAGCGCGGCTTGTTCTTCTGGAAGAAATCCTCGGCTAAAATGTGACCGATTTCCGGCGTGGCATTGGGTAAGCCCAAGTTCCAGACCGAAACCTCACGGCCGAGGAGCTTGGCCAACTCCTGCTCCAATAACTCAGGCACGATGGCGTTGCGCGTGGAACTGGTGCCGAAGAACACCATGTCGACCGGATCGGCAAAGTGCTGATAACTGTGCACTGGGTCTACTGGGTTGCGGCCACCAAGTCGGTGCCAACGCTCGCCGATGGTGCGTATTAATACGTAGCCAAGGAGCCAAGCCAGGACCGCCCCGCTGACGAAGCGCAATAAATACACGAGAGCGCCGCGCATCAGAACTGGAAGTAGAGGAAGGGGGTCGTGCTGGGGGCAAAGGCACCCAGAAGCCCGAGGAAGATGAGGAAAATGCCGCCTTGCAGCTCTGGCGGGAAGGTGGCCCAACGCGCTCTCAACCGCGGGCCTTGGTATTCACTGACCAAGGTTTGCAAGAAGGCAGCCACCAACAGCATGGTGCCTAGGAGGGGCAACCATTGATGGCTTGGAATCGGTGAATCCCAACGCACCACCGCGCGGCCGACCTCAGCCAGATGCTCGAGGCTATTGGTGCGGAAGATCGGCATGGCCAGCAGCCACACATGGAAGGTGACAAAGCGCTGCCACCAAATCTTGCCGATGAAGTCCGTGGGCAGGTCCTGTTTAGCTTTGCGCCCACGAATGCGCTGATAGAAGCGTGAGCAACTAATCGTGATGCCGTCGACCGCGCCCCACAGCAGGTAGTTGATGGCCGCGCCGTGCCAGACACCGGACACGAGGTTCACAATCATGATGTTGCGGTAGGTCTTGGCCTCGCCTTGGCGGCTACCGCCGAGCGGGATATAGATGTAATCGCGAAACCACGTCAATAAGGTGATATGCCAGCGCCTCCAGATTTCCAGGTTGTTCCTGGCCATGAAGGGGTTGTCGAAGTTCTGCGGCAAGCGGAAGCCAAGCAGCTGCGCGCATCCAATTGCGATTTGCGAATATCCAGCGAAGTCACCAAAGAGTTGGAAGGCGAATCCATAAATGCCGGCAATCGCGCCGACCGTGCCATATTGCTCCGGGTTGTTATAGAAGGGTTGTGCAAGCGTGGCGCCGATGAGATCGGCAAGAATGACCTTCTTGAATAAGCCAGAACAAATCGAATACATGCCCAGCGAGAGGTCTTCACGCGTGGGTGTACTGAGCTTGGCGAGCTGCGGCAGGAAGTCCCGCGCACGCACAATCGGCCCAGCCACCAGTTGTGGGAAGAAGGCAACGAATAGGGCGAAGTCGAGTGGAGAGTCATGCGCCTTGATGCGGCGCTGATAGATATCGATGGTGTAGGAAAGTGTCTGGAAGGTATAGAAAGAGATACCGACCGGCAGAATCAAACCCAGAGTGTGGACGTCGGCCTGGAAACCAATGGTCCCGAGCAGGGCCACCGCACTATCGATAAAGAAATCGAGGTACTTAAAGGTGCCCAGCAGCCCAAGGTTGATGGTCAAGCTGGTCCACAGCAGCCATTTCCGCTTTCGCTGGTCTTGGCTCGCACTCATGCTCTTGCCGACAAACCAGTCGACCGCGGTGCTAATCCAGATTAGTCCTAGGAATCTGGGGTCCCACTGCGCATAGAAAAAGTAGCTGGCGGCTAGGAGGAAGCATTTACGACCCACCGCGTGGCGCGAAAGCACCACATTCCCGAGGAACACCATCGGGAAAAACAGTAGGAATAGGACGCTATTAAATGCCACCGTGGACCCTAGGGCTATGGGGGTGTGGGTCGGAGCTGGGGGGGTTGACCTTCTAATCCTACCCCATGTTCCCTAGGGAAAGTGGCTTGGGTCATTTCTCAGCCTCAATTTTCTCCAACATCGGGGCCAAAATTTCCTTGGCGAAGAGGTCGGTATAGCGCCTGGCGCCTGTCGGGGAGTAGTGGATAAAGTCGCGAAAGTCTTCAGGGTCGAAGGACCAGCGTGCGTCAAGGTTCAGGAATTCGACCCCAGCGGCCTTACAGGTGGCGCTCATCCACTCCAAATGGGCCTCGTAGCTCCCGGGTGCAAACTCGCTGCGCAATCCGTCGTAGAGGGGGATATTGACCAAAACCAGCTTGACGCCTTGTTTTTCGCAAGCCTCCGCCACCCGTGGAATCAACCGACGCCAGGTCTCCTTGGTCGCCAGTGGCTTGATGCGGCGAATCGCGCGCTGCGGATCTTGATCTTGGACCGGTGCTCCGCGCAGCTCCGCGCCGAGATCGATGGGGCGGTAGATGCCGCCGTAGGGGAAGTCCCTCTTGTAGGCCGCGGTGTCTTCGGCGCGGACCATGGCGCTGGGGATATTCCAAATCGACTCCCACCCCCAATCCAAGCCCTGAATGCCGCTGCGCAGATACTTCAGGTCACCATCCATGACGCCGCGCAGGAAGTCGTCGGGGTTGGTGAACCAGCGCCAGTAGGTTTCTGGTCCTTGGCCCATCCGCCTAGAGTTCCAGAAGAAGGGGGTCGCCTCGAGGAAGAAGATGCGTGGCTTATCAGGCCCGAACAGGTCTTCGGCGTAGGTAGTGGCAATCTCTGGAGTTGCACCCGGTAGGCACAAATTCCACACCTGGATTTCGCGGTCGAGGATTGCGCCGGTCTGGGTTGCCAGGTACTCGGCGGCGATGGCGTGGCGGGTCGCTGAGGTGCCATAAAACACGGCATCGGCGCGGTCCGCTTCCTGATCAAACCAGTGAACAATGCCGAGGTGCTCATTGTTCTCAATCGACTTCCAGCGCAGCCCGAGGGCATCGGCGGTGGTATTGCCAAGGATCAGCATGAGGACGGCGCCAAGGGCTAGGCGCAGCAGATAAGTGATGTGTCCACGCATTAGAACTGGAAGTAGAAGAAGGGAGTGCGTTCGGTGGCGAGGTGCGAGAACAGACCGAACAGGAGAATGAGGAAGGCGCCTTGGATTTCAGGGCCAACGCGGTGCCAAGCGCGCCGCAACGGTGGGTGGACCCGCTCAGCAATCATGTGCAGGAAGATGGCCAAAACCAAGGCGCCGACGGCGCGGCCCGGAATCGGTGAATCCATGGGCTCTAGGCCTTCTGTGCGCACGATGGCGGCCAACACTCCCGTGAAATGATCCCAGGAGTAGGTGCGGAAGACCAAAAGTGACAGCGCGAAGCAATGGAAGGTGATGAAGCGCTGTTGCGCGACCTGCCACCAAGCATTGGGTTGGCCGATGCCGAGCTTCTTGCGTTTGGAATTACGCGCATGAGCGCCAGAAATCATCATGCCGTTAATGCCGCCCCAGAACACAAAGTTCCAACCCGCGCCGTGCCACAAACCCGCCAGTAGGTTGGTAATCAGGATGTTGCGGTAGATCATCCATTTGCCGCCTCGACTGCCACCAAGCGGGATGTACAGGTAGTCACGGAGCCAGCTGGAAAGGCTGATATGCCAGCGCGCCCAGAGGTCGATGTTGTTCCGCGCCATAAACGGCCAGCGGAAGTTCTGCGGCAGGTTGAAGCCAAGAATTCGCGCGCAACCAATCGCAATCTGCGAATAGCCGGCGAAGTCTCCGTAGACCTGGAAACAGAATCCGTAGATACCCAGCAGCGCGCCCCAAGTACCGAATTGCTCTGGGCTGTTGTAGAAGGGGGTCGCGAGCTGATTGCCGATGATGTCGGCAATGACGACCTTTTTGAACAGGCCGATGGCGATTTCATACAGGCCTAGAGAAACGTCGCGGCGGGTCGAGCGCCGGTTCTCATACAGCTGAGGGATAAACGTGGCGGCACGCACAATCGGGCCTGCCACCAGCTGCGGGAAAAAGGCGACGAATAAGGCGAAGTCGAGGAAGGTCCGTGCCGGCTCCAACTGCTTGCGATAGATATCAATCGTGTAGCTCAGCGTTTGGAAGGTATAGAAGGAGATACCCACCGGCAGCATGAGGCGCAGCACTTCAATGTGCGCATCGAAGCCAAGGCTTTCGAGAAGATTGTTTGTGGATTCCAAGAAGAACCCGAGATATTTGAATGTCGCCAACATGCCCAAGTTGGCGGCCAGCGAAATCGTCAGTAGCCACTTGCGGCGTTTCTGCTGGGTTTCAGCGGCCATGGCGTTGCCGACAAACCAGTCAATACAAGTGCTGGCCCAAATCAGGCCGAGGAAACGCCAATCCCAATTTGCATAGAACAGATAAGATGCGACCAGCAGGAACATCTTCCGCCACGAGGCCTTGCGCTGCAGGGCCAGGTCGACCAAAAAGACGGTCGGGAAGAAAAGGAGGAAGGTGATGCTGTTAAACAGCATGGTCGTGGTGACTCAACATTGGGGGGCGTGAGGGCCGCACCAGAGATTTTAGCCACAGACGCCCTGAAAAGCATTTTTCCCTGACCGATAGAGTAGAGATGGCAATTGAGGATTCCCGCTCATCTGCAGCCCAAGGAGAGCCCATGGCAGGCCGAGAGACCTCCTATTTGAACCGTGACCTGAGCCATTTGGCCTTTCAGGAGCGAGTTCTTGCCCAAGCTCAAGATGATCGCCGGCCGCTATTAGAGCGACTGCGCTTTTTATGCATCACCAGCTCCAATCTCGATGAGTTTTTCGAGGTGCGCGTGGCTGGGCTCAAGCAGAAGATCGAATATGCCATCGATCGCCGCGGAGATGACGGCTACACCCCGACCATGGTCTTGGGTTTGCTGGGGGAGCGCGCGCATCAGCTCGAGGAAGAGAAGTACCGGATTCTGAACGAGGAAATCCTTCCTGCCTTGCGCGAGGATGGGGTGTATCTGTTGCGGCGTGAAGAATGGACGGAAGCGCAAAGAGAGTGGGCGGTGGACTATTTCCGTGAGCAAGTCCTTCCGGTGCTGACTCCGGTGGCTTTGGATCCGGCTCACCCCTTTCCGCGAGTCGCCAGCCTCAGTCTCAACTTCATTGTCGAAGTGCAGGGGCATGATTCCTTTGGCCGCGATGTTTCTTTGGCTGTGGTCAAAGTGCCGCGTTCCTTGCCGCGCGTGATTGCCCTTCCCGAGGAACTCTGCGAAGGCTACTCCGGCTTCACCCTGTTGAGCTCCCTGGTCCATGCGCATATCGAGGCCGTGCTGCCGGGGCTCGACATTGTTGGTTGCCACCAGTTCCGGGTCACCCGCGACAAAGACATTGCCCTCGACGATGAAGACGGCAACCTGCTCAAGGCAGTTTCCGGTCAGCTGTCCAATCGTCGCTTTAGCCATCCGGTGCGGCTTGAGGTACCAAGCTCCTGCCCGGAAACGATTTCCGCCTTCTTGCTGCAGATGTTTGGTCTCGGTCGCAGCGATCTCTACCGCGTCAACGGTCCGGTGAATATGCATCGCCTCGATGCCCTGGTTGGCAAGGCCGATTTGCCTGAGCTCAAATTTGCGGCCTTGGTGCCACAGCTTCCGCCGGAACTCGATGAAGAGGAAGATTTATTCGCAGCCTTACGGCGGCGTGACTATTTGCTTCACCACCCTTATCAGAGTTTCTCGCCGGTGTTGAACTTGTTGCAGCAGGCAGCGACAGACCCCGATGTTCTAGCGATCAAGCAAACGCTTTATCGCACGGGGAAGAAGTCGCCGGTAGTTGCTGCCCTAGCGCGGGCTTCGCGCGAAGGCAAAGAAGTCACGGCGGTGGTGGAGTTGCGTGCGCGTTTCGATGAAGCGGAGAACATTGAGAAAGCTAATCAGTTGCACGAAGCTGGTGCCAACGTGACCTATGGGGTCGTCGGCCATAAGACCCATGCCAAAATGTTGCTCATCGTCCGCCGCGAAGGCGACCAGCTGCGGCGTTATGTGCATTTGGGCACCGGCAACTATCACCCCGGTACCGCGCGCGCCTACACCGATATCGGTTTGCTCAGCGCTGAGGAAACGATTGCCGAAGATGTGCACCACGCATTCTTACAGTTGACCGGACTGGGCAGCGCGCCGCATATGAAGCGCATCGTGATGGCGCCGACGCGCCTGTACAACAGTTTGCTCGAAAGCATTGAGCGTGAAATCCAAGAGGCCGAAGCGGGACGCCCCGCCTGGATTCAAGCCAAGATGAATAGTCTCAGCGATGCCGGCGTCATTAGCGCTTTGTATCGTGCGAGCCAAGCCGGCGTTCAGGTTGAACTGGTGGTGCGCGGCATTTGTCGCCTTCGTCCCGGGATTCCGGGCTTGTCCGAGAACATTCGCGTACGCAGCATTGTTGGCCGTTTCCTGGAGCACAGTCGTGTGTACTGTTTCCATGCCGGCGGCGAGAAGCCGGTACATTTTGCCAGCGCCGACTGGATGGAACGCAATCTGCATAACCGCGTCGAGGCATCGGTGCCGATATTGGATCCAGCATTGGCGCAACGGGTCCGCGAAGAAGTGCTGGAAGCCTGCTTTGCCGACGACATGGATGCCTGGGAACTCTGCGCCGACGGCACCTATGTGCGTGTGGCTTCGCAAGGGGAGCGCGCCTTCTCTTCGCAGGAGGCGACATTGGCGCGCTACGTCCCGACCTAGGCGCGCTCTTCCATGGCGACTAATCGGTAGCCATGTTCCTCCCAGTGCTCCGCTTCTTCTTCGACATCGACAGCGGTCAGCGGGTGGTCCTCCCACCATCCATCCGGCGCAATCACTTCCATGCGATGGGCCTTGGGCGCCTCGAAGCGTAAGGGCATTTCTTCTGGTGCGCGGGTGCGATGCAGCAACACCGAAAGGCGCAACAGCAGGGTCGACTGTGCGATGCCCTCGCGATCGCGTTTCGCGAACTCTTCTAAGGACTTCACCGAGAACCCTTGCCGCTGCTGACGCAAGAGAAACGCCAAACGCGCGCATTCGCCAGTACTGAATCCAGGCATGTCGGCATTGGCAACGAGCCAAGCGCCATGGCGATGAAATGCCTGATGACGAATGAACAGCCCCATTTCATGCAGTGCCGCTGCCCAACGGAGTTCTAGGCGATCTTCTTTGCTGTAGTCCCAGGGCTTCCCCGCCTCCTTGGCCAGGGCTTTGGCTGTTTTCGCCACCCGCTGCGCTTGGTCGAGATCGATGCGGTAACGATTTTGCATATGTTCCACCGTGGATTCGCGCAAATCTTCTTCGCCGCCACCAAGGCGGCCGAGCAAATCCAACAGCAATCCTTCTCGCAGCGCGGCTTCGGTGGTGTGCAGCTGCTGGATGTCCAGCGCGCGCATGACGCCCATCAAAATGCACATGCCACCGAGGAAAGTGCTGCGGCGGCCAGAAGAAAGGCCGTCGAGTTGGAAGTCATCGAGATGGTTCTCTTCTTCAATGTCCCGGTAGAGCCGCTCCATGGCCTCGCGCGTGATGCTGCCTTCGGTGACCCAACCTGCGCGCTGCAAGATGCGCGCTAAAGACAACACGGTTCCGGAACTTCCAAAGCAATGAGCCTGATCTGCTTGCGGTAGGCGTCTGCGATAACGCGACACCTTGCGCTCGGCCGCAAGGGTGGCATTGCGCATGGCTTTGGGGCGAATCTCGCCGCCCTGAAAAAACCGTTCCGTCCACGATCCCGAACCCATGTTCATGCTTTCGGCCACCGTCGGCGCGGCGCCGTCTCCCGCCATGAGTTCGGTCGAGCCTCCGCCGATATCGACCGCCAAAATCATGTCTCCTTGGCGACCGATGTCATAGCGAATGCCTTTGTAAATCATGCGCGCTTCTTCCGCGCCCGCCAGAATGCCGATGCGTTGCCCCAAAGCCTCTTCCGCCATGGCGTGAAAATCCCTGGGGTCGCGCACCACGCGGAAGGTGTTGGTGCCTACAGCGCGCACTCGCGGATTGGGGAGTTCTTCGAGTCGTTGGCTGAATCGCGCGAGGGTGGCCATGGCCCGCTCCACGCCATCCCCCGAGAGCCGCGCCCTCTTGTCCAGGGCCGATGCCAAGAGCACGCGCTCGCGAATGCGGTCGACCACGCGCAATACACCATCTTCCCAGGTGGCAATGACCATGTGGAAGGAGTTGGAGCCCAGGTCGACGGCGGCGGCATGGACCGGCTCAGGCGGGGGATTCATACCCCTAGTTCAGCGTGACCGAGGGGGAGAAGCAAGGCTACATTGGGACATGCTCTCTCTCCTGGTATTTGCATTTCAGGCGCCTGCGGCGCCGGAGCCCTTTGTCGAGCGTCTGGCCTACAGCCAAGAAGCGGGCACGGCGGTCACCAGCTTCCACTTCAGCTCCGATGGAACACGCCTGGCGGTGTTTTTCCATGACGGCGAGAAGACGCAGATAATCCTGGATGGGGAAGCCGTCGACAAAGGGCATGATTATTTTGCAGGCCCTGTGTTTAGCGCCGACAGCAAACACGTGGGCTGGGCGCACGGCGATCGCAAGGGCAAGAAGGAGAAGTGGCAAGTCCTTCTCAATGACAAGAAGGTGGGCTCCTATGACTGGGCAGGCCTTATGACCATCAGCGATAACGGCACCTTGGGCTATTGGTCTGGCAAGGGCGTCAAACTGAGCAAGGAGGGTTGGTACACCGGTGGCAAGTACACCCTCATGGTGGGGAAGAAGAAGTCCGGAGAGACGCGCCAATCTCCTGCTACGCCGCCACTACTGAGCGACCAGGGAAAGTTGATCGGCTACACAGCATTAGATCAGGGTTATCTGATTTTCCTCGGCAAAGAAGAAATCGGTCCATTCATGTGGGTGAGTGGGCTGACGGCCACGCCCGATGGCAAAGCGGTGGCGTGGACGGCCACTTCTATGCCCGATGGTTCCGATGGCATGGGCTTTGGCGGCATGGCTCCAGGCGGAAGTGGCATGCCGAAGTTCCGCGGCGAAGCTTATCTCGATGGCAAGATTGTTTCTGGCGAGGAAGATGAATCCTGTGCTTCGCCAACCTTGAGTGCCGATGGCCGCAAGTTGGCCTACATCATCCAGCGGAATGATGAAGTGAGCGTATCGGTCTCTGGACAGACTTGGAAAGTCCGAGCTGGCTCGGCGAGTAGCCCCGTAATTTCTCCCGACGGCAAGAAGGTCGCCGTGGTCCTCGACCATGGCACAGCCAGCACTACCTTGGGCATGCCCGATCTCAACACGCGTTGGCTCGATGGCATGGACGAAGCCGCGATGGATGAAAGCGGCACTTGGGTTCTGCGCAAACCCGATGGCGAGTGCTTCCTGTACATCGATGGGCAGAAAGCGTTAGGGCCCTTTAAGCGCGCGGTGTTGCCGGTGTGGAGTCCCGATAGCGAGCAGGTTGCGTTGCGGGTGCAGACCGATGACGGCTGGATAGTGGTGGTTGGAAAGACCGAAAGTCCGACTTACACCAGCGTGGGAACGCCCGTATTCTCTTCTGACGGCAGCAAAATCGCCTTCGGAGCCCAAGATGGACAAGAAGTCTGGTGGAAGGTGATGGAGCTGCCGAAAAAGGAATAGTTTCTCAAGCCTGGACACACATGTTGCTTCGATTCTCCTTAACCTGTTTCGCTTTGATTTTGGGCGTTGCCTCGGCCGTGGCGGCGCCGTTACAAGCTCAGCTCTCTCTGCATCAAGAAGAGTTGCCTCTGCCAGCAGGGGAGCAAATGCAGTTGGCCAGCTTTGCCGAGGGTCCGCTTGCGCAAACTCATTTGCTGTGGGTGGATATGCTGCCGGGGGCTGAAGAAGGTGCCCCATCGACACCTGTGTTGCGTACGGCGCAATGGCAGGGAAGTGCCTGGATTGAAGCCCAAGAAATCACGCGAGGGCGCGAGCTGTTTTTAAACTGGGCCGACACCCCGCGCATGGCCGTGCAAGAAAGCGGTGCTGCCCTCGTGACTTGGTTGGTTCGACTGCCGGCGCAGGAGGGCGGCAACTCTTCCGGCTATGGCATTCGCTACCGTTGGCGTGCAAGCGCAGAAGCGGCCTGGTCCGAGAGCGCGTGGCTGCATCAAGATTTAGCCTCGCGAGAGCATGGCTTTGTGACTTTGTTGCCCTTGCCCGACGGCTCCTTCCAGGCCAGTTTCTTGCAAGCTGGTGCCACCATGGAAGACCCCACCATGTTGCGCAGCGTGATCATTCACGCCGATGGCTCCAAGTCCGCCGAACGCTTGCTCGATGAACGTGTGTGCGATTGCTGTGACACTGCCGGCGTGGTGCTGCCCAACGGCAAAACGATTGTGATTTACCGCAATCGCAGTGAAGAGGAAATGCGCGATATTCATTTGGTACGCGAAGATCCTTTGGCCCCGGAAGGGGAGCAAGCAGAGGACCTGGCCATGAGGGCTGACCAATGGAAGACCCAGACCTGTCCAGTGAATGGTCCAGCCATCACCAATCAAGGTCGCTTTGTGACGGCAGCGTGGTACACCCAATTCCAAGGTAAGCTTCCTCAGGTCAAAGCGGTGTTGTCGCGAAGTGGTGGCACTAGATTTGTCATCCCGACCATTTTGGCCGGAGGGAATCACACCATTGGTCGCGTCGAGGCTGCCTACTTCCCTCAGGGCGAAGTCGCCGTGTCTTGGCTAGAAAAGACCGACGATGGCAAAGCGCAGTGGGTCTTGCGCAAAATTCCAAAGAAAGGATTTCCAGGCCCCAAACAGGTGCTCGGGGTGGTTCCCAATTCGCGCGATTCTGGTTTCCTGTCTATGCGTTCTACCGAGACGAGTGTGCTGACCGTTTGGCGTAATGCCAAAACCAAGAATGGCCTTGTCCTGAAACGCCTTTGGCTCGCCGAGAAGACGGACTGATAGAATCCTCGCCCTCCTGAGTCCCCGTAGCTCAGCAGGATAGAGCACCGGTTTCCTAAACCGACTTTGGGTTTGGTCGTAGCCGATTGTATCGAAGGGCGTTGGGCCGACAAGCCCTTTTCCTTCATGGCAATCTTTGGGGGACAGAGATGGCCGGACGAAAACTATCGACGACAGTTGCTGCACCGTTTTTAGCACAGTTTCAGCACACCTAATTATCCATGGGAGAGGTGGTGACTCTTGAACCTCAGAATGACATGGTCACCTGGTTGCTCGTACTACACGTGCTGAGGTCAATTGCCTGAACATGGAGAAGGTCAACGGCTCCAGCTGGGATAAAAATTGGTCCGAATTCGGCTTTACCATCTAGATCTGCAATCGTTGTTCCTAGTGGGCGCATATTAGAGTTCAGATTCATCGAAATGCCTGCACAAGGGAATCCTGGTGGAATAAATGTCGGTCCTCCTGAACCTCCTGCAATGCCAATTCCTATTTGTGCGAAAGGTGCGGCGCCGGCGCATTTGATTTCAACCATGCCGCCTCCTACGCCAGAAAGCCAGACCGAGAAAGCTGGATTTGGACCTTCAAGAAACACAGCTTCTGCCCAAAAGCCAAAAGGAGTCAGTTCATTTGCCAGACTGAATGTGCCCGAAATGGTGTCCACCATCCAGAGCCCACCGTCTAGATGATAGAGGGTGCCAGCATCATTGAAGCACATTGAGGCTGTTGCTCCAATAGGTCCTCGAAATGCCTGGTTCACATCGGTCGCAATACCTGTGAATTGGTCGAGCTTGTGAAGTCCAGCTGTTGGGTTGAAACACCAAAGAGAACCATCGTGGAAATCCATAGCCAATGAGTTGGTTATTCCCGTGTCGCCAATCAAAGCAGTGGCTCCCGTTTGGAGGTCGATTGTATAGAGGTCCATCGGTCTGGTTCCCAACGGTGCTGTACGGTCATTCAGGCCGTAAAGCACATCATTAGAATCAAAAGCCAATGCTGAAAGGCCAAACAGGTTTGTCTGAGACACGAAAGTGGCTTGACCATTAGTTGGGTTGATTTCATAAATTTCATATTCGCTAAAATATCTACCGTAGCAGGCAAAAATTTGGCCACTGCTGTTGATCGCCATTCCACTCCAAAAATGGGGTGTGAGACCAGCGGTGCCAATGAAGGTAGCATCCCCAGAGTTAAGGTCAACAGAGTGAAGGTCGCCTCCACCCCCAAGAATTAATATTTCTTGTGCGAATGAGGTCGTGGAGATGGCAAGTGCCAAACAAGCAATAGAGATGAATCTGAACATTTCGTGAGGGGGACGAAAATGTCCCCAAAGCCCACTATGAAGATACCCCACCAATTTGTCCAGGGTAGGAAAAAATGGAAATTTGATGTAATCCTGGCTCTCCACGGCTAATATTGCCTGTATGAGGTGCATTCTTTTGTTTTTTGTTTCCCTCTCGTTTGTTTTTGCCGGAGTTCCTCAAGCGAATGATATTGCTCGTGGATTTGGGGCGGGTTCAAAGGAGGTTCCACTTGCTACTGATGGTTATTCGCTCCCGAATGGAGTTGGCCCAACAGATCGCCTAGCTGACCATGCCACTGTAGCGATGAATGAGAATCGAGATATTGTAGTCGCCTACCATTCTCGAAGAGATATTTTTGGGCTTGGTGGAATTAAACTCAATCAGGTAGAGATTGCATACTATGAGCACGACGATGTTTCAGATGATAGAGCAACATCTTTTCTGTAAAAGCGGCAGGTTCATCAAATGCCTTCCATGAGTAGGTAAGTTTTTCCAGTCTCCCATTCGTCACTGGTTTCCACCAAGATAGCAGACACCAGGCGAAGAAGGGATTCTTCATTC
>JAJFFC010000007.1 GCA_021776795.1 Planctomycetota bacterium | reverse complement strand
TGGAAGGGGTGAATGAGGTAGATTGGGTCATGTGGTGTACCTTGGCCCGCAAGGGGCGTTGATGAATGTGGTAGTTGGTCAACACCAAGGCTACACTGCACTTGCTCACAATTCACGAAACACAACATTTGACAATAACTCGGCATGATCAGCGCCTCTTGTGATGGCACCAATACCGTTGAGAAGGCCATATCCATCTGTAGCCAACGGCACGTCATTGGACCCTGAGCCAAATCCCCTAACAACATTATCTGTTTGTATTGGTGGGCTCGCGGCAAATGAAAAGGAGAATAGAGCAACAATTGTGAGCATTTCAGACGCTATTAACTAAATTCACGCCGGTCACAATTTCGAAAGTGCATTTCTGGTAATTTCCTCGAGATTTTGAGGTATTCTAGGAAATACCGAGCTATCACTATTCTGAACATCATGCAATGCCCAAGCTACCTAATTGCCTGCACACTCCTCCTAGGCATGGCCTCACCGACATCGGGGCAAGAAATCCTGATTCTTGGCCTTGGAGGTGATTTACATTCCGTTGACATTAACTCCGGCGAAACCTCCCTCATTGGAAATACAGGGCTAAGTCATTTGTCGTGGACCGGCATGGCAAGGAATAGCCAGGGGGAAATCTATGCCGCTTTTGGCGACTTCCTTACACCATATTCCATCTATGAAATTAACCCGGCCAATGCGCAGGCCACCTTTGTTGCACAAACAGATTTGTTTGGCTTGAGTGCGCTTGCCTTTGACCCGAGTGACCGATTATTCGCTCTGAATGACCGGACCGCCCCGCAGAGTGGGCGGCCAATGGATCTTTATTCCATAGACCTGGCAACAGGGGGAACCTCTCTGATTGGTGATACGGGTCTACGGAATACCTTAACCTTGGACTTCTATGGTGGTTGGCTTTGGTGCTATAACCTGGGAAACGGGCTTCATCGAATTAATCCAACAACGGGGCTCGCAACTGATGTGAATCCTCAGTTCCGAGGTCCTATCGGCTCCACATCATCCCTTTGCATTAATTCAGAGGGCACGACTTACTACATTGATGGTGGCCTTTGGATGGTGGACAAAGAAACAGGAAGTTGCAGCCTAGTTGATTTCCTTAGTGTTTCTGGTTTTTGGGGAGAGGCCGTTTTCGTGGACGGCCCTACACCTCCTCACTCTCTCTGGATTGTTGGACAAGCCGCAGGGCCTGCTGGCGCCAAAATAACAGGCGTTACTCCCGGCGGACCCGTTGCCCTAATGTGGTCAGATGGACCGGCTGGAACAACAGTATTGCCCGTTGGGTTTCCATGTGCAGGAATAGCGCTTTCGCTTTCACCTAGTATTCGCCTCGGGGCAGTAATATCTGCCAATTCAGTTGGAGAATTCGAGTTGGGGCCAAAACTCTTGCCAGCTAGCGCACGAGGCAATATTCGCCTGCAGGCGCTGGATTTGAGTACATGCAAAACAACAAATCCCGTTTTGATTGCCTTCTAAGGTTGTTGACGCAAATTTCAAACTGCATTCATTCGGAATCAAATTTCCCAACCTACGACGGTTAGTGCAAGGCCCATCTCACAGACAGACCTTGAACTAAATTTCGGCCATCACCTCTTGGGAAAATGGCGATGGTTCATCGCCAGATGGCAAGAGGGCCCGCCAGATCATTTTGGCTGAGGCACCAAGCGCAGATATGGCTTCACCTCCTTCCAACCGTCTGGGAACAACTCACCGGCTTCCTCGTTGCTGAGGGTGGGAACAATGATGACTTCCTCGCCCTCCTTCCAGTCGACGGGAGTCGCGACCTTGTGATCAGCGGTGAGCTGCAAGGAATCCAGAACACGCAAGATCTCTTGGAAATTCCGCCCCGTACTTGCGGGGTAGGTGATGATCAACTTGACCGTTTTTGAAGGGTCGATGATAAACACCGAACGCACCGTGAGCGTGTCATTGGCGTTGGGGTGAATCATGTCATAAAGGTCCGACACCTTCCTATCGACATCGGCGAGGAGTGGAAAGTTCAGAGCCACGCCTTGGGTGCTCTCAATATCTGCCGCCCAACCATGGTGATCTTCGAGCCCGTCTACGCTTAGGCCGATGACTTTGGTGTTGCGAGCATCAAACTCCCCTTTCAGTTTGCTGACAGCACCTAACTCTGTGGTGCAGACAGGCGTGTAATCCTTGGGATGTGAGAACAGAATGCACCAGCTATCTCCAACCCAGTCATGGAATTGAATTTCTCCCATGGTTGAGGACTGGGTGAAATCAGGTGCTTGATCGCCGAGACGTAAGGTCATGAATTTTTGGGATTGCAGAAGGAAAGGAATTGGAGGATGGCAAACTTCTTGGAAGCCTGCTTTGCCATCGTACTGATATCCAAATCCCATGCCCCCTATTTTCTTAGCATCCCGTATACCGGGTTTGCGAGATTGGCTCTTGAGCAGTAAATGTGCTGTTTGTGGGCTTCCATAAAAAGAAACAGAAATGGAGTGGATTAAGGGTCCCCTATCCCCTCGCCAAAGAATGCCCTAACCCGCGGCTGTTTCTATCGGTATTGGCTTCTAGAACCATGACCGACGAAGAGAAATGGACGCGTAAGGACTTCCGACTTGGGCTTCTATTCTTTGCCGTGGGGTCGCTCGTTGGCCTATTCGGCTACACCCTAATCGTGAAAGGCTGGCCCAGCCTAATCTGGGTTCCGGTTTGGCTGATTGGCGTGCTGCTGCTTTTCTTAGGCGCCAACGCCATGTTCCAAAGTTTGCGCTCTCGGCAGTAGCCCAACACTCTGCCACGCTTTGCGGGAGCTTGTGCTGCCGTACGCCTTCCCAGGCCAAACGGGCGGTGGCGCGTACCCCCACCAGCCAGGGCTCTCGGGAGCGATAGCAAATGCCTGGAGCAGAGCCAGCGGATGACCTAAAATGACCCTTCGGTGCAGCCTTGCCCACCCCAGGGATTTGTTCGTGTTGGCGAACTTGGTCGCAGAGTCACGCCAAGCCTCCCTAGGGCTGGAGCGCAATTCGCGAAACACCACGTTCCACCAATACTCTTTGTGCAAACCAAAAACCTCATCGACGGCAAGTGGCTAGAAACGCCCGCAAACACCCCTTTAGTCGTCACCAATCCCGCCAATGACGAAATCATTGCGCAGGTGACCTCTTCTGGAGCCCCGGAAACGAAGGCCGCCATCGACGCCGCATGGCAGGCCGGAAAGGACTGGGCGGCACGGACGGCCGCGGATCGTGCGGGTTTTCTCGCTTCCCTTGCGCGCCTGATGCGCCGGGACATCGACCGCCTTGCTGCGCTCATGACCATGGAACAGGGCAAGCCGCTGGCCGAGTCCAAAGGGGAAATTACCTACGCGATTTCCTTCCTGGATTGGGCCGCCGAAGAAGGCAAGCGTCTTTACGGCGACATCATTCCGGCCTCGGCGCCGGACAAGCGCATCTTGGTGTTGCGCCAACCCGTCGGCGTCGCCGCAATCATTACACCGTGGAACTTTCCCGCCGCCATGATTACGCGGAAACTGGGTCCGGCGCTGGCGGCCGGGTGCACGGTAGTGATCAAACCCTCCGAGGAAACTCCACTGTCGGCACTGGCCATCGGCGAACTCGCCTGCGAGGCGGGCTTCCCCGCCGGTGTGGTCAACATCGTGACCGGCAACTCATCGGTCATCGGCGAAGTGCTTTTCGACGACGACCGCGTGCGCAAGGTTTCCTTTACCGGCTCTACCGAGGTCGGTCGCTTGCTCATGACTCAGGCCTCGAAAAACCTGTTGCGGCTTTCGCTTGAACTGGGCGGGCATGCCCCCTTCCTGGTGTTTGACGATGCCGACCTCGATTTGGCGATCCCCGCCGCAATCGCTTCGAAGTTTCGCAACGCAGGGCAAACTTGCATCTGCGCCAATCGTTTCTATGTGCAAGCGGGCATCTACGACGCCTTCAACGCCCGTTTTGCCGAGGAAATCCAGAAACTCAAGCTGGGCGATGGCGCCCAAGCTGGGGTCGATGTCGGCCCGTTGATCAACGATGCCGCCGTCGACAAGGTCGAAGCGCAAATTGAAGACGCGCGCAGCCATGGCGCCAAGGTTTTGGTCGGCGGGAAACGGAAAACCCTTGATGGCTTGGCCGACCGCTTCTTCGAGCCGACGCTGCTCGAAGGGATGACCCCAGAGATGCTCATCGCAACTCAGGAAACCTTCGGCCCGGTCGCCCCGGTCACCAAGTTCACCGAGGAACAGGAAGCCATCGACCTCGCCAACGCCTCCGAGTTTGGGCTGGCGGCCTATTTCTTCACCCGCGACGGTTCTCGCTTAATGCGCGTTGCCGAAGCGCTGGAATACGGCATCATTGGCGCCAACGACGGCGGCCCCTCCACCGCACAAGCTCCTTTCGGCGGGGTCAAGCACTCCGGCTTTGGGCGCGAAGGCGGCCGTTATGTCATGGATGAGTACACTGAAATCAAGTACATCTCGTGGCAACTTTGAGCGAAGCAAGCACCCTTAGTCAATCAGGACCGATGTCAAAAAACCAGGATCTCATCCAGCGCCGGAACGACGTGGTCGCGAGCGGGGTTGGTCGCCTCTCCTCGTTGACTGTGGCCCAATCCTCGGGCGCGACCTTGAAAGACGCCGAGGGCCGCGAGTACATCGACTTCGCCGGCGGGATTGGGGTGTTGAATGTCGGCCACGGTGACCCTGTCGTCATCGAGGCGATTCAAAAACAAGCCGAGATCATGCTGCACACCAGCATTCATGTCGGCACCTATGAGCTCTACCTGGAACTGTGCGAAAAACTGGTGGAGTTGGTTCCGCACGGCGAACGCACCAAAGCCATGCTGGTCAATACCGGTGCCGAAGCCGTCGAAAACGCGATCAAAATCGCGCGGCAGGCCACTGGACGCGCCGGCGTCATTTGTTTCACCGGCGCCTTCCACGGGCGCACCTTGATGGCGGCCACCCTGACTTCCAAGGTCAGCTACAAGGTTGGGTGTGGCCCCTACGCGCCCGAGGTCTATCGCTTGCCTTACCCCGTGGTGCGCGCCTGTGACCCCCTCACCGAGGACGAAGTCGCCGCGCGGGAACTCCAACGACTGCGCGAAGCGCTGTGCGATACTACCTCTCCAAGCAATGTTGCCGCCATCATCATTGAGTTGGTGCAAGGCGAGGGAGGGTTTTATGTGGCGCCCAAGGCCTATGTCCAGGGGTTGCGCGAAATCTGCGATGAACACGGCATCTTGCTGATCATCGATGAGGTGCAATCCGGCTTCTGCCGCACCGGACGTTGGGCGGCGTCCGAGCATTACGGCGTCACTCCAGACCTTTCGACCTGGGCCAAGTCTTTGGGTGGCGGGCTGCCCATTTCTGCGGTGGTCGGCCGCGCTGAGGTCATGGATGCCACCACACCAGGCACCCTCGGCGGCACTTACGGCGGCAACCCAGTCGCTTGCGCCGCAGCTTTGGCCACCATTCGCCAAATGGACGCGCTTCAGCTCAACGACCGTGCCATGAAATCTGGTCAGCGCATTCGCGAAAGGCTCGATGCCCTCGCCGCGCAATACACACAGATTTGTGATGTTCGTGGACTCGGGGCCATGCTCGCCATCGAGTTTGCGAAGTCAAACGATCGCTCGCAACCAGATGGGGAAATCGTCGCGGCCATCATCACCACTTGCCTAGAGCGCGGATTGGTCATCATCCCCGCCGGCGTCAGCGGCAATGTCATTCGCTTCCTGGCCCCGCTCGTTATCTCTGATAAGATGCTGGACCAGGGACTTGCGATTTTAGAGGAAGCGATTGCGCTTCATGCTCTCCAAGCGCCGCACCTCAATTCAGGTCTTTAATTACCATGCAACCCTTCGCTGTCGCCGGTCTTCAACTCAACGTTTCCGGACGCAGGTCCAACCTCCCGCACATTTGCGACCGGATTGAAATGCTCATGCTGCTGTACCCCTGGGTACAGATGGTCGTCGTGAGTGAATTGGCAACTTTTGGCGGATGGACGGGGAACGCCATGACCTTCCCCAATGAGGTCGAAGCCACCTACCAGAAGCTGGCCGCTAAACACAAGATTTGGCTCATTCCCGGCACCCTCTACGAGCAAACGGAAAGCGGTATTTACAACACTGCGCCGGTCATCAACCCCGCCGGGGAAGTTATCGCCCGCTACCGCAAGATGTTCCCCTTCATGCCCTATGAAGTGGGGGTGGAATCCGGCACGGAGTTTTGCGTTTTCGACATTCCCGATGTCGGGCGTTTTGGATTGAGCATTTGTTACGACATGTGGCTCCCGGAAACTTCGCGCACACTCGCGGCGATGGGCGCCGAAGTCATCATTCACCCCACGCTGACGCCCAGCATTGACCGTAATGTCGAACTTGCCATCGTGCGTGCGACGGCCGCGACTAACCAATGCTTTGTGATCGACATCAATGGCATCGGCGACGGCGGCAACGGCCTCTCGATTTTGGCCTCCCCTACCGGCGATGTCCTTTATCAAGCCGGGTCCAATGAAGAGCTTTTGCCGATTGAAATCGACTTGGACCGCGTCAGGCGTAGCCGCGAAGTTGGCCTCAAGGGTCTGGGGCAACCACTCAAGAGCTTCCGCGACCGCGTGGTCGATTTCCCCGTGTACGATCGCAACTCTGGTGTGGCTGCGTACCTGGACACCCTCGGCCCATTGGAAAAAATGGCACGGGGTTCCCGCGCCGGCCTCGCCCCGGCCCCCGAACCCGTAGAACCCGATGGAGCGGAACAGAAGCTACCAACGCCTAAAACCGGTGGCGCGAAATGATGGATTTCTCCGACAAGGAGGACTCCAAATCGTCTGAGCTTTATAGCGCACCGCAAATGCGCATGGATGCCTGGAACGATTTGCAGACCCGTTGCGCATGGCTCAAAGCCTTTGACCAAGAAGATCGGGATCTCAGTGAGCCAAAGGCCTTGGCCTTGGAGAGTTTGGAATTGCTGGGCACCCTCGAATCCTATTGGGGATTTCCAGGCACTGAGCGCGTGCGCACGCTCGAGGACTTACTCGAACGTGAAAATTATGTGGACCTTTCCACCAAGGTTCGCGAAATCACGCGACTGCTCGTTGGCGATGCCTACCGACAGCGATCCGTTGTTTTAGAGGATTGGTCAGACCTCGAAGATTGCAACGACTCTCGTCGAGAACGGCGGCCTCCGGGAGGAACGATCGGTAGTAGGCCCTATTTTGAAGTACTCGTCGTCGATGGCATGGACGCCTACGACTTGGAAGATTTGCGCGAAGGGCTCCGCCGCTGTCGGCGAGACTCCGACGAATTCATCTACGAGATTGTTACCGTCCCCTCCTTTGAAGACGCCCTGATCGCGGCTCAGTTTAACTGGACGATTCAGGCGGTATTACTCCGCTACAACTACGCGTTTCATTCTCCGCACAAGCACCCTGCGCTGAAGAGATACCTCGAGATTCTGTCGACCGATCCCCTGCCGGTTTCCTTCGGCTTGGACCGGAGCGTGGACCTCGGCCAACTTCTACATAAACTCCGGCCCGAGCTCGATCTGTTTTTAATCACCGACGCGCCGCTCGATCGTGTCGCCGGAAAAGTTGGCAGAAACTTTCGCCGTGTGTTCTATCGGCTTGAGCAGTATATGGAGCAGCACCTGAGCATTCTCAAGGGAATCCGTGCTCGTTTCGAAGCGCCGTTCTTCAATGCTCTGCGCAAGTTCAGCACCAAGCCTACCGGCGTGTTTCATGCGCTTCCCATCGCCCGCGGAAAATCGATGAGTAGTGGGCATTGGGCGAAGGATTTGCTCGAGTTCTACGGAACAAACATTTTTATGGCCGAGACTTCCGCCACCAGCGGCGGGCTCGACTCTCTGCTCCAGCCCAAAGGGCCGATCAAGTGCGCACAAGATAATGCCGCTCGCGCGTTCGGCGCCAGACAGACATTCTTTGTGACCAACGGCACTTCCACTGCCAACAAGATTGTCGCGCAAGCCATGATTCGCCCGGGTGACATCGTGCTGGTCGACCGTGATTGTCATAAATCACACCACTACGCCTTGGTACTTGCCGGAGCGATGCCGGTCTACCTAGATTCCTATGCGCTTCCGAAGTACTCGATTTACGGCGCGGTTCCGTTGGAAGAAATCGAGCGTCAGCTTCTGGAGCTCAAAGATGCTGGCAAGCTCGACAATGTCAGAATGCTCATTTTGACCAACTGTACTTTTGACGGATTGACTTATGATCCGGCGCGAGTGATGGAGCGCATTCTGGCGATCAAGCCGGACATGATTTTCTTATGGGATGAGGCCTGGTACGCCTACGCAAGATTCAGTCCAACGCTCCGGCGACGAACCGCCATGGATTCTGCGGATCGTCTGCGTAAGAAATTCCAGTCTAAGGAGTACATCGCGAGCTACGCGGAGCAAGCTAGCCACGGGGGCGGCAGCGGCCACCCGATGGTGGACCCGAGCAAGGCGCGTATGCGCGTTTACGCCACCCACTCGACGCACAAAACACTCACCTCTCTGCGCCAGGGCTCCATGATCCATGTGTACGACGAAGACTTTGAACAGAAGGCTTGCGATTCGTTCCATGAAGCGTTCATGACGCACACTTCGACCTCTCCGAACTACCAAATTGTGGCTTCGCTCGACGTCGGGCGCCGTCAGGTGGAGCTCGAAGGCTTCGAGATGGTGGAGCAAACGATCGGGCTCGCCATGATCCTTCGTCAACGCGTGACCGAGCACCCAGAGATCGCCCGCTTCTTCAAACTGCTACGCCCCGCGGACATGATCCCCGCGGAATATCGCCCGTCCGAGGTCGATTTTTACTTTGACCGCGAGCATGGCTGGGGTCAGCTTGACCGCGCCTACCGTAAAGACGAAATCACCCTCGACCCCACGCGAGTGACGCTTTATATCGGCGATTCGGGCATGAATGGCGAGGAATTTCGCCACTTGCTCATGGACGAATACGACATCCAGATCAATAAGACTTCGCGCAACACCGTGTTGTTCATGCCGAATATCGGGACGACTCGGGGTGACATTGCTTACCTTGTCGATGTTCTAGTGGACATCGCCAATGACATTTCTGACCGACTCGCGGCCGAAAGCGAGTCTGGAATCGAGCGCCATGAGGCGAAGGTCGAATCCCTAATTGAAGGTCCCCCGTTACCGAACTTCAGTCGATTCCATGATGCCTTTCAGCCGAGCGGCTCGACCACGCCGGAAGGGGATTTACGCAGGGCTTACTTCCTCGCCTACGACGAGGACAACATTGACCTGATTGACCTCGACCACGACACGCTCAAGCTGATTCAAGATGGGCACGAGTATGTCTCTGCTGCCTTCGTCACCCCCTACCCTCCCGGCTTTCCCCTCCTTGTGCCGGGCCAGGTGCTTAGCGCTGAAATCATTGCTTTCCTCCTTGCCATCGAGGTCAAGGAAATCCATGGCTACGACCCCATAAAAGGGCTCCGCGTCTTTCACGAACAGGCAATCGAGCAAGCTGCCGCAAACAATCGCAACTCCTCAATCCAAGAAAAAATCTAAGACCATGGGCGCAACCAAGCCACCGAAGACATCCAAGCGACGCAAGAAAAGGGCGAAGGCGCCTGTATCCCGGTTGCTGCAATCCGATCATTCCGAGTCGAAGCCTCAGCGCAAACTCATTGGTGTACCGGATTTGCGCCGCTTCTTTTACCGGAACACGGAACCGGTTTATTTCATCAGCGCCACGCCGTTTAATTTGCTCGGCATGGATGAGTGGGTCCGCGGGCTCACCTTCATCAGCGCGATTGACTGCTTTGACGGGGAGCACCCCAACGTTTTTGTGCCTACCGAGATTGAGCACGAGCCGTGGACTTCGATTGAGGACATCAACAACTACCTGCTTTCGCATCCGGAAGTCATCGAGCTGATCAAAAAGCGTGGCAACGGAGGCAAAGCCGTGTTCCTAATGTTCGATGAGAAAACCGAAGAGCTGTGCAAAAAACTCGGCCTCGAGGTTTGCTTTCCGACTGCGGATCTCCGCAACAAGATCGACGATAAGGTCGAGACTACCCGCATCGCCGACCGCGCCGGTGTTCAGTCTGTGCCCAACGTCCTGTCTAAGGTCGAGTCCTATCAGTCACTCCGGGAATTGACCACCGAGTTGGGAAATGACCTCGTCATCCAGACTGCTTACGGAGATTCGGGCCACACCACCTTCTTCATCTCTAACGAAGCCGACTTCGAGAAGCATGCGGCAGAAATTACCGAAGCGCCCGAAGTCAAAATCATGAAGCGCATTCGCTGCCGCGGCGCAGCGATTGAAGCATGTGTAACCCAAAACGGGACCATCGTTGGCCCGCTTATGACCGAACTCGTCGGCTTCAAGGAACTCACCCCCTACCAAGGAGGTTGGTGCGGCAACGAGGTCTTCGCTGGAGCTTTCTCGGTGAAGATGCGCAATCAAGCGCGAGACTCCGCGATGGCCTTCGGTGACGAATTAGGCGCCATGGGATATCAGGGCTATTTCGAGCTCGACTTCCTGTTGGACATGGATACCGACAAGGTCTACCTCGGCGAATGCAATCCGCGCATCACTGGCGCCAGCTCGATGACCAATCTTGCGGCTTTCGCCCATGCCGACGCGCCTCTTTTCCTGTTCCACTTGCTGGAATGGATGGGTGTGAAGAGCAAAGTCAATGTCGAAAGGCTGAATAACCGCTGGGCGGATCCCGAGAGTATTGATTCCTGGTCGCAGCTGGTCATGAAATACACCGGCGATGATGTCCGCAACATTTCCACCGCACCCAAGTCCGGGCTGTGGGAACTAGATGAAGACGGCAGCATTCATCACGTGCGCATGCAGACCCACCGCCGCACGGTGCAGCATGAGAACCGCGCGTTCTTCTTGCGCATTTCCGGCGAGGGCGACTACCTCTACAACGGCGCCGACCTCGGCATCTTGGTCAGTCCTGGCCGGTTCATGACCGATGAGTTTGAGCTCACCGAGCGCGCTAAGAAATGGACCCACGGGATCCAAGCGCAGTACCAAGGCAGTCCGGTGCCAGCGGAGGAAACCGAGGAAGTTAAGCCTGAGCCGGGCGGCTTCAAGCTGCTATGAAAGGACGCGACACGCCGCGTAGTGTCGAATTCCGTGCTTTTCTTGACGAGCCGATTGGCTCCGCGCTCACCAAGGTCTTCCAGGAATACTGGACGGCGTACAAGCGCTGGATGCGCAATGCCGGAGAGGCCGAGGCCGCCACTCCCCAGGCTCAGTTAGAAGAGCATTTGCCGGAGTTGGTGCCGGTGTTTGAACAACTGGTGGCGGCTTTGGGCGGCGATGACCCCAATGATGTCGCGCAGTTCCTTGCTCTTTACAACCCACCCCGAGTGGTTCGAGGGTGCTCGCAAATCGTGCTGGATAGCGCCGACGGCCCGGTACTGCTCCGGAGTTATGACCACCACCCCGCGTTCATTGATGCACTGATTTTAAAAAGTCGGTGGGTGAATCCTGCGGTGATTGCCATGGCGGATTGCCTTTGGGGCGCGCTCGATGGCATTAATCAGCACGGCCTGACGGTTTCTCTTGCCTTCGGCGGGCGGAATAAAATTGGGCCCGGCTTCGCTGCACCTTTGATTGCGCGCTATTTACTCGAGACCTGCGCCACGGTCGAAGAAGCCAAGGCGGTGCTGCGCCGAGTCCCGGTGTATATGCCTTACACCTTTTTGTTGGTCGACGCTGGCGGCAACTTTGTCACCGCCTATACCGGGCCGGACCAAGAGACGCAGTTTGTCGAACGTAGGTCGTCGACCAACCATCAAGCAGCGATGGACTGGCCCAAGTACCAGCTGTTTACCCAGAGCGCCGAGCGCCTGGAGTTGCTCGAAGCCATGCCCGACCGCAATGAGTCGATTGCGGGCTATCTCCAAGACTTCTTATCGCCGCCGCTTTGGCGCACCGACTATATGCAGGCCTCGGGAACGGTTTATGTGGCGGAGTACCGCCCACTGGAGCGCAGCCTTTGCCTGCACTGGCCCGGGCGCCAGGAACACTTTTCCTTGAGCGACTTTACGCCGCGAAGTTTTCAAGTGATGCTCGACAACCAGACCAAAGTCGGGTTAGCGTAACTTCCATTCCGTAAATTCCCGCGGACCCTTGAGGTATTCTAGATCCTACCTAGGGAAGTAGGAACGCTTACCTAGTTACTTGGGCTGAGGAACCAAGCGCAGATACGGCTTCACTTCATTCCACCCGTCTGGAAACAACTCACCGGCCTCTTCATTGCTGAGGGTCGGGACAATAATGACTTCCTCGCCTTCCTTCCAATTGACCGGAGTCGCGACTTTGTGATCTGCGGTGAGTTGCAAGGAATCCAAAACACGCAAGATCTCTTGGAAATTCCGGCCAGTGCTCGCCGGGTAGGTGATGATCAACTTGACCGCCTTCGAAGGATCAATGATAAACACCGAACGCACCGTGAGGGTGTCATTGGCATTGGGGTGAATCATGTCATAGAGATCCGACACCTTTCTGTCGACGTCTGCCAAGAGGGGGAAATTCAAAGCAACACCCTGGGTGCTCTCAATATCTGCAGCCCATCCATGGTGGTCATCAAGTCCATCTACGCTGAGGCCAATGACCTTTGTGTTTCGCGCCTCGAATTCATCTTTGAGTTTGCTGACAGCACCTAACTCCGTAGTGCAAACGGGGGTGTAATCCTTGGGGTGTGAAAAGAGAATGCACCAGCTATCTCCCATCCAATCATGGAAGTTGATATCTCCCATGGTTGAGGACTGTGTGAAATCAGGTGCTTGGTCGCCGAGACGTAAGGTCATGAGGATTTGAGGTTGCAGAAGGAAAGGATTTCCGAGGATGCAAGCTTCTTGGAAGCCTGCGCTCCTATCGTACTGATATCCAAGGTCGAGCTACCATCATATTTCAGCAGCGATGGAGAGCGGTGCATTAAGATGCCGCTTAGGCTTAGCCCCAGTCCTCCTAGAAGGAGAGTTGCTGGCCAGAATCACTAAGCGTATATGATTTCTGCGTGATGACCTCGCCCTGTGCGTTCACAAGATCGATGCGCAGGCTGCATTCCGGTAATGGCGGCAGCGCCATCGTGGCTGCCCCTGTGTAGGGAATCCTGAAGGACTCCGCAATCGCGGCAGCGTCAGGCAGGCCGGAAAGAGTTAAGAGCACCTTCTCAATGTTGCTGCGGTCATCCACGCCGCTCAAATCCAGGTGCAAGCCGGAAAGTAACGGCTGCAAGATCACTATTTCCTTTTCCTTCGGCGCGATCCACTGCCCGAGGTAACCGTCGGCGGTGATTTGATAGGGCCAATCGGCTTCCGTTTCGGGGAGCATGATTTGTCCGTAGCCATCGGCGTGCATCACATCGCCGACGCCATAACGCATGGCCACTGCACCGGAAATCGGCTGGCCTTTCGCGTCTTGCACTTGCACCGGGATTGTGCGCTCGGTGGTGGGCAGGGTGATTTCGCGGTGATTGGCGATGTCGTCGTAATACACCAGCTCCACCGAACCGTCGGGCAGGCGGAACTGTAGGTCAACATCAATCCCCCGCTGCATGCGGAAGGTCAGGCGCCCGCCGTTATCCGGCACCGCCTGGAACGGAAGCACCGCACCTTGATAGAAGGCTTGCACCACGACATCGGTGCGCGGCTTGCCTTGCGGGTCGACAATCTTGAGTTGGTGCTCGCGCGACGGCACGCCGATCTCGATTTGCTGCGTTTCTGCAGGTACTTGCTCGGTCGTGACCATGACCAGCCCGCGGCGCATGGTGGTGAGCCCGACAGTGGTGTCCGCGAGCGGCCGACGCAAATGAAAGCTGCGGTCGGGTTCGATTAGGTCTTGCTCGACATGGCCGTCGACCATCATCCACGCTGCAGTGCCGGCAGGTGCCTCCCCCAACACGCGGCCATGCAGGCCGTCGGCAGAACTCAGGAAGGTGAGGGCGAAGGGGCCTTGCTCCTCGCCGGGCTTAAGAAAAATCGCGCGGCGCTGCTCCGGCATGTCGGGCCCAAACATGGTGTCGCCGGTCAGGAACAGGTTGTACTCGCCGGGCGCCAAACCCTCAATGTGGAAGTAGCCCTGTTCATCGGTGATGGAACTCGCGGCGATGGTGCCTTCCGGCAGATCAAGGTCGACGTACACGCCGGGGAATGGCCCGTCCGCCCCCATCACCCGACCGTAAATCGCCGCCGTGTCCGCGCCACCGATGGGGCCGATGTCCACGCTTGGCGCGGTGACGGTAATCGGGAGTTCACGCTTGCCGTTTTCGTGCGCCAGCGTGAGGCGAAAGTTCCCCTCCCAACAAGGAATACGAATGGGGCCGGGCGCGAACTCTTGCTGGTCGATGAGAAGGAAGTCGCCCTCGCCGTAGAGCGTAACGGTGGCGGGATTCGGCCCGAGCCATTCGAAGTTGAGCGCGGCGGGTGTTGCCTGGAAGTCGATGACGTTGTCGCCGCTTTCTGCGAGTTCGGCCTGCATTTGCAGGGTGGTCGATTCCGTATGCAAAGTCAATCGACCAGGTCCGGCGGGAAGAATCGGGCTCTTCTCGCCAAGCGGCCAAGTGATCTCGCCGTTGGTCTCCGTGGCCAGCACCGCCCAAGATAGGCGGCCGGCCGTTCCGCTTGGAAACTGCTCTTCATCCAAACGCACTTCCGCAATCTGCGCCATACCAGGAACGACGATTTTGTGGTCACTTGGCTGGACCAGTTGGTTGACCTCCAGCCAGACGCTGTCTTGAAGGCCGATGACCAGGGCGTAGGCGCGGTCCGCTGCCAGCAATGACTTCCCGCGCAGGAATCCCTCGCTGTCCGTCCTTCCTGCGGAGGGGCTTTCATCAAACCGGCGCGCCCGGAAGTAGGTGTCGACATCAGGAATTGGGGCACCCCAATCCGTCACGACCTGCATCTCGACATCAACAGCTTTCTCCAAGAAGAAATCCTGACCCTGAACGGAACTTGCTGATGGGTGGTACCAGCGGAATTCACTCTTGGCATATCCTTCTTTCCTTATCACCACAAGAACTACAGGTTTATTGGCAGGCAGAGTCTCAATCCGGAAGGCACCCTCTTGATTGGTTTGATGAGTAGAGATTGTTTTCCATTCTCCACCGCTTATGCCTACGAACGAAACGGCGGCATCAATAATTGGCAACAAGGTCACCCCGTCCTTTACATTTCCCTTTGCGGAAAAAGCCTTACCACAAACAACAGATACTACCTCCCCAGGCCTAATGGCATCGATGGTGTTCGACGAAAACCCAGAAATGGGATTGACCTGAATGCTGTTATTGTGGCCTGGATAGGGAGCAGCAAAAATAGCCTTACCATTACTGTCGCATTGAATCACTTCACTGAACCATATGGCTTCCATCCCCAAAATCCAGTTCTCTCTAAATAAATTTCTGTCAAATCCATACGCACGTATCCAACAGTATGCACCTGGGATCGGGGCGCCATTTTCTGTAGTTACATTCACTATTATTGGAGCTGTTGATTCCATAGTGACGACTATCTCCGATTGCCTCAAAGAAATAGGTACCGCTCGGGGGGAATAGCCCTCCGACTTGACCAGCAGGGCAAATTCCCCATGAGACTTGAAAATGGATTTAGGCAATTCCAGTCTTCCTTCAAATGTTTCATCCTCCAGAACTAACGCTGAAGCCCATAAATGGCTTCCTACCCAGGAACTGTTAACGAGACGGTCAAAGAGCGAGTCATCTTTTTCTACTACAACAACTTTGCCTTCAATAGGGGCACCGCCTTCATCTTGAATGCTGACTATGAGAGGCCGCTGTCCCTCCCTTACTAACCCTTCACCTGGGATCGAATCAATGTTTGCTCCTATATCCGGCGGCGCATGATTGCGGTTCTCATGGTCATTTCGATTTCCGGCTTCAGTTGAATTTGGACTCTCCATAGGCCTAACCCCTGAAAAAAGACCCGTAGATTTTACTACGAATCCAAGCACCACTAATAACCCCGCTGTGGCTAAGAGCAGTGGGGGCCTTGGTCCCTTCAACACAGCCCCTAACGCCGCTTACGACTCTTCGACTGGATTTGGCCTGGGTTTTCCGACTGAATGCCACCATGACCAGGAGTAATGCCCCCTCCTTGGTCTTCCGACTGCAACAAAGTTGAGCGCGAAGGGCCTTGAGGTGAAATCTTGCCTACAAAAAGAGTGCTCATCAACAAGAAAAAAATCACCATAGTGGTTTTGCTTTGCTTATTTTCCATTTTCACTTGCTGATTCCTCTAGGGACCAAATCGCCTCCTGGATTCCAATTGCATTCTTTCGAATGAGAATCGTCTCAGGTGAATACTCTACCGCCTCCCAGGCTAATGAGCTCGCTTCGCTGTATTTGCCTTGGGCAAATGCATTGACCGCAAGATTCATCAAGGAGGTACCAATTTGTTTGCGAGTATTTGACTCTTGAAGCATTCTAAAGAACGCCATGCTCGATTCTCCCGACGCGCCTTGCCTATCGAGAATCGCTCCCTGCAATAAAGCAACTCTATATTTACTCGCACCCTCTTCTAATGCGAACTCAAGCAAAGAGAGTGGGGAAATGCCAAGCGAACTAATAGAGGATTCATGCTGGATTTGCGTGAGCCTTTGCAAAATATTCTCGAAAGCCTTGTCATTCACAACTCCTCCAAAATCACGCAACTCTAAGTCTAGCTTGGCTGCAAATTCAGCAGGAGAATCTGGGAGCGCTTCCCTGGACAAGTACAACGGCATCAACCCCGGCCGGCGACTCTCAATAAGAGCAGCGGCTTGCAGCAGGGGTTTGGCCAGGACTTCCTTCCAGTCGCGGGCGGGTGCGATGAGGCCGCCGCCGCGGTTGGCGAAGGCGCCGGGGATGGGCGTCGGCTGGTAGTTGTCGCGGATCTGTGCCCACTCGCTGGGGATGCCGCCGCCGGGAATGCCGTCGGTCAGGGAATCCCACAACTGCACCCAATACTTGGAGGGATCACGCCGTGGCTTCTCGAACAGCATCGGCGCGAGCGAATGTTTCGGCAAGAAGGCAAAGAAGTACGCGCGGAAACTCCGACGCAACTGATTGACTCGTGTGCGGAAGGCATGCCACGGCGCCATCGGGTCATCGAGGCGACTTGCCAACACGGACGATTCTTCTTTGACCATGCGCAGCGCTAAAGATGCGACGTGATAACGAAGCATGGTTGGCGAACTCGGTAGAGTTTCGCGCTGACTCAACATCATGTACAGCTGTGTGTGCAAGCCCGCGACATCGGCCATTAAATGGTGGCGAATGGCCAACTCGCGAATCGCTTCCTGAAGGAAGGGCCGCAAGACTTCCATGCGCGCGAGCTGCCGCGCCTCTGCACCCATTCCCACTGAGTCAGTCCAGTGTTTCTGGACCGAACTCCAATACTCGGCGGAAGGCTCAAGTAAGGGTAGGGTCGGGGGGAGAGCCATAAGGAAGGGCGGAAATTGAGTGTAGAGCCTTGGTGGGACTTAGGGCAAGTCTCCTGGGCTTTTTCCTGCTCGTTTCTCCGCCCACCTACAATCCACGGCCGCTGGTGCGACAGGAGTGCAAGATGAAATGGATGATGACCTCAGAAGAAGCGGCGGCGGAAGAGCTTGCCCAGCGCGTTTGCGTGTGGGCTGCGGCACGTCGGCGCGGTTCGGCCTCTGGCGCGCTGCTGCTGCCGACCGGTTCGACCCCCCTACCCTTATATGGCGCGTTGCGGCAACTTGCCGCGCAGGGCAGCTTGGCGACCGAGGCTTGGCCGAGCTTTAACCTCGATGAGTACTGGCCTTGCGCTGCGAGTGACCCGATTTCCTTTCGCTCCTTCATGGATCGCGAGTTGTTTGCGCCCTGTGGCATTGCCGACGAGCAGATTGCCTTTCTCGACGGCACTTGCCCTGAAGCAGAACTCGCCGATCATTGCGCCGCCTATGAAGACTCCATGCGCGCCGCCGGTGGCATTGAGCTGGCGGTGGTGGGCGTCGGCGTGAATGGGCACCTGGCCTTCAATGAACCGGGCACGCCGTGGGATAGCCGCACCCGCCGCGTGGCTTTGGCGCAAACCACTCGTGCGCGGCCGGGCTTTCCCGGTGGCACCGAGCATGGGCCGAGCGAAGCGCTGACGGTGGGCATCGGCACGATTCTTGACGCGCGCGAAATCGTGCTGCTGGCCTTTGGCGAAGCGAAGGCCGAGGCGGTGCGGCAGCTGCGCGAAGGCAAGGCCAGCGAAGAGTGGCCGGTGACCGCCTTGCAGACTCACCCCAAGGTCACGGTGTTTACGGACTGCTGCTAGGCTGGGCCGTGGTTGACCAACTCCCCAAGCACTCGATGGATCGTCCGCCTGCGGGTGGATTGACGGAGGAGCGGCGCGCGGAGTATTGGCGGCGCAACTTGCGTTTGGTGGTGGGTTTGTTGCTGGTATGGGCGGCGGTTTCTTTTGGCTGCGGCATTTTGTTGCATCACTGGCTTGACCAATGGACGCTGCCCGGCAGCGGCTTCCCGGTTGGCTTTTGGTTTGCGCAGCAGGGTTCCATTCTGGTGTTCATCGGCATTGTGTTTTTCTATGCGCACAAGATGAACCAACTCGACCGTGAGTTCGACACGGAGGAAGAGTAAGGATGGGTGTCGAATCCTGGACCTTCGTGCTGATTGGATTGAGCTTTGCCCTGTACATCGGCGTGGCGATTTGGAGCCGCGCGGGTAGCACGAAAGAGTTTTATGTCGCCGGTGGTGGCGTTTCGCCTTTAGCCAACGGCTTGGCGACGGCAGCGGACTGGATGAGCGCGGCGTCGTTCATTTCGATGGCCGGCGCGATTTCCTTTTTGGGTTATGACGGCTCGGTTTACCTCATGGGCTGGACTGGCGGTTATGTGCTGCTGGCGCTGCTGTTGGCCCCCTATCTTCGGAAATTTGGCAAATTTACGATTCCAGACTTTGTCGGCGACCGTTATGAATCGCGGACCGCACGTTTGGTGGCGGTGATTTGTGCGATCTTTGTTTCGTTCACTTATGTGAGCGGGCAGATGCAGGGCGTCGGGATTGTGTTGTCGCGCTTCTTGGAAGTGAGCAACACCACTGGCGTGATGATCGGCATGGGGATTGTGTTCTTCTACGCGGTGCTTGGCGGCATGAAGGGCATTACCTACACGCAGGTCGCGCAGTATTGCGTGCTGATTTTTGCCTATATGGTGCCCGCGATTTTCCTGTCGATCCAAATGGTCGGCACGCCGATTCCGCAGCTCGGCTTGGGTGGCGCTTTGGCCGACGGCACTCCGTTGTTGGAGAAGCTGAATGGCCTGCATGCAGATCTTGGATTTTCTTCCTATACGCAGGGTTCGCGCGCGATGGTCGATGTGCTATTCATTACCGCCGCACTAATGGTCGGCACCGCCGGTTTGCCGCATGTGATTGTGCGTTTCTACACCGTGCCCAAGGTGCGCGATGCACGCAAGAGTGTCGGTTGGGCTTTGGTGTTCATTGCCTTGCTGTACACCACGGCGCCAGCGCTAGCTGCTTTTGCGCGCACCAACTTGTTGCAGACGGTCAGCGACAAACCCTACGCCGACATGCCGGAGTGGTTCCAGAAGTGGGAAGCGACGGGCTTGGTCGCGCATGAAGACCACAATGGCGACGGCCTGATTCAATATGTCGGGCCCAATGCTGCGGTGAGAAATGAACTTACCGTGCATAAGGACATCATGGTGTTGGCGAATCCGGAAATCGCTGGGTTGCCCGATTGGGTAGTGGGCTTGGTGGCTGCTGGAGGATTGGCGGCGGCACTTTCGACGGCGGCGGGCTTGTTGCTGGTAGTGTCTACCGCGGTCAGTCATGACTTGCTCAAGCGCACCTTCCGCCCCAAGATTTCCGAACGCGGAGAACTACTCGCCGCACGCATCAGTGCCGGTGTTGCGGTGTGCATTGCCGGTTACTTCGGCATTCACCCACCCGGTTTCGTCGCCGAGGTCGTGGCCTTTGCCTTTGGACTGGCCGCTTCCTCCTTCTTCCCGGTATTGCTGATGGGTATTTTCAGCAAGCGCATGAACCGCGCCGGCGCGATTTCCGGCATGGTGTGCGGCATTGGCTTTACCGCAGGGTACATCCTGTGGTTTAAGTTCCTGCACCCGGAGCAAAGCACGCCGGAGAACTGGTGGTTCGGCATTTCCCCGGAAGGAATCGGCACGCTGGGCATGATGATCAACTTTGCGGTTGCGGGCGTGGTGCACCAACTCACTCCCCCGCCTTCGCCCGCGATTCAGCAACTGGTGGAAGACATCCGCGTGCCACGCGGATCAGGCCCTGCGCATGAGATCGAGGCCTAAACCTTCGGAACGAGTCTTGGCTGGGCGCAAGAAGCGCAATCGACTAACCATGCGCTGGATAATCGCGATAGTCTGCAGCATTGCCGGCAGTTTGCTTGGAGTCTTGGTGTGGATTAAGACGGAGGGCTTAGTTGCACCTGGAACCAAGCCAAATGGAGCACCTGCAGGAAGTTTCTCTGTTTGGTGGCATTCCTTTATCCAAAACTGGAGATGGGCTCTTGGCTCAGCTGTGACCGGTTTCTTCGGAGTACTTCTACCCGGACTCTCCTTTCTGGAAAATCGCAAGCAAGCCGCAACCCAGGGCCTAGGCATTGTCTTCATTGTCTTAGTTGCCCTAATGCTGCCAGAATCTCTGGAGCTTGGTATTTCTCTGTGGGAGGTTCTTCTTCCCGGAATGCTAATTGGCCTTGCCATTAATCTGATGTTTGGTATGGAGGCACCGGTGAATGCCGACGAACTCCCCCTGGTAATGGAGCACAAGCACAGCGCGATTCCGCCGAGCCCGCCTGCGGAGTTGGATGATCAAGAAGATTGGGTCATTGAGCACACGTCTAACCTGGAACAGGTAGTGGATGACCAAATGGCAGCGATGCACGGCAAGGGAGATCTTTTTTTGGAGAGGATTGTGAGTGCAGGTGGAACTCTAATCTTGGCCACTCTATTGATTGTGTTTTTGCCCAATGACTTGCCCTATCAACTACCTATCGTGGGCTCCTGCGCGGGAGTGTGGATTCTTTATCGTTGGATCACTCTTGTGAAACGCAAGCGAAGGGGCTATCGCGATGCGATTGGGGCTGAGGATCCGGAAACCTATTCGGAGACCGAGATATGGACACTCGCCGAGGATGGCCTGCACTTAACCGATGCGAAACAGAGCTCGTGTTTCTTTTGGAGCAACCTCCAAGCCTTCGAAGAGCGTGATGGTGGCGTGTACCTCGAATTCCGCGCCACCATTAGGGCGTTCATCCCAGCCCGGGCTTTTGCAAGTTCCGCAGAAAAACGCCGATGGCGACTGCGGATTGCTTCACACTTCCCGGAAGAGGTGAATCAACTGGTCGCGAAAGCAATCAGGAAGTCTTAGGGGACCATCCGGAGCGGCAGCGCGACCGAGCTGTGCTCTGGGAGTTGTCCTGGCGCGAAGGTGATGGCGGCGAGCCAGAAGCGGAGGCCGACTAATGCTGGCGGCAAGCCTGCGGGGAAGTCGATGGTGGCGGTGGCTTCGCCGTTGATGCTGAGTATTCCTTGCAGGTTGTTGTGCAACGGGAATGGATAGCTCCCTTGGAAGGATTGCTGGGCATAGGGATCTACGGTTAAGGGAATGTCGATGCCGTATGTCGTGGGGCCAACGCCGGTGGTGGACAGCAGCACTTTGTAGTTGTGCAACGCTGCGCCATCGGGGAAGTCGAGCTGTAGAGTCACTGCTTGGCCGAGTGCTGCGGAGATCTGGTACGCGTTAGTACTCATTCCCGGCGTAAAGCTGTAGAGGAATGCAGAACCGAAGATTCCGAGCCCACCTTGATGAGGAGCGCCGACGGCGAAGTCGAGCGTGCCGTCGCCAGTGATGTCGCCCAGTGCGGTCACGGATTGCCCCAAACGAGATTGCAGCGTTCCTTCGTTGTTGCGGTGCAGGAGTGCTCCGGTTGCGCCGGAGTAAAGCAGGAAGCCTTCGCCGTCACTGCCAAGTAGTAGATCGGCATGACCATCTAGGTCGACATCGCCCGCGGTGGACACGTCGCTGCCGAGGAACATGTCGACATCGGTTCCGTAGAACTTATGGAGCAGTGAACCATCACTACCAGACCAAACATAGGCCGCTCCCCTAGCTGGGAAGGCACTCGATTCGCCAGGCGCGCCGGCCACGATGTCATCGATGCCATCGCCATTGACATCGCCAGCGTTGGCTAGGTCAAAGCCCAACTCACTATCTTGGTTTGGCGGGCCATCTTTCTGGAACAGCAAGGTGCGGGTGGCACCGGAGAGAACGTGAATCCTTCCGTTGTGCCAATTCGCGCCAACCTCTGTCCAGCGCGCGCCGATGACTAAATCTAAGATGCCATCGCCATCAACTTCTACGGTGGCAAGTGCATTGCCGAATCGGGCACCACTGTTGGGACCGTCTACATGCCACAGCAAACTACCATCGGAACCTGAGTGGGCATAGACGCGATCTTCACCTGGCGCTCCGACCAGGAAATCTGCAATCGCATCTCCATTGACATCGCCAAGGATTGCCAACGAAGATCCTAAGCCATCACCCGCATTTCCTTGAATCGAATACAAGGTTGCGCCCGTCACTCCGGAGTATGCATAGACCGCGCCAGCCCCGTTGCCTTGACTCGGCGCACCACCAAGGATGTCCCCGACGCCGTCTCCATTTACATCATCTAGCGCCGCAATCGACACGCCAAGGCGTGCATTTGCACCAGGGCCACTGAGGTAAAGCAAACGTTGAAGACTGGTGCCGCCGTACACCCAAATACCGCCTTGATCACTTTGCAAACCACCGGATGGGTCACCTACCGCAATGTCACTGAGGCCATCCCCATCGAGGTCGCCAACCTGTGCCACCGCATAACCAAAATCTAGAGAGCTATGGTTGGCCACGCGTGCAAGCTCGGAACCATTGGCGCCGGAAATCGTCGCCACGATGCTTTGCGATGGCGCGGCGAGAATCAATTCGGGAATGCCATCGATGTTGATGTCACTGGTGCTGATCGCCGCTTGGAGCGCATAAGGTCCCAAGGACAAATCGCGAATCAGATTGCCGGTCGCGCCGGAATAAATGTGGGCATCGATCCGGCTAGGCCCTTCCAGGATGGCAAAGTCGGCAAAGCCATCTTGGTCGACATCTCCGGCGGAAGATACGGCGGTGCCAAACTCTTGGCCGTCGAACCAACCCGGTAGATCATGCACGATGCTGCCATCGGCGCCAGAAAGCACTTGCACAAATCCCTGGTTAAACCAGCCTGACCATTCCGCCCATGGCATCCCGACAATAATCTCATTGAGTCCATCGCCAGTGATGTCATCGAGCATGGCCAAAGCCGTGCCGAACTTATTGGTTCCGGCCCCGCCGCAACTGCACGGGCCAACCATCGTGCGCAACAGCGCGCCGGTTGCTCCGGAGTACAGGTAAAGAGCACCATCACTCACGCCACTTTGGTTGGCATAAGGTGCACTGACTAATAGATCCGAGATGCCGTCGAGATTGAAGTCGCCGGCGTTAACGAGGGCAGTTCCCAGCTCAACCGAAACAGCAGATCCAACATGCATTCGAATCAAGCTGCCATCGATGCCGGAGAAGACGGCCGCTGCGCCGCGCCACCCTCCTTGGGCCTTTGGAGCGCCGACCGCAAAGTCTGCATAGCCATCGCCGTTGAGATCATCCATGCCACAAAGCGCCGCACCGAATTGATTCCCGGCGCTTAAGCCATCGAGTTGGTAAAGCAGAGCGCCGTTGGCACCGGAGAACAGGGAAACCGATCCTGCTTCCTGCATTCCTCCTGGCCAGGCGAGAGGTGCTCCCACCAAAATGTCTTCGATGCCATCGCCGTTAGTGTCACCCGCTCGCGAAACGGCGTGCCCAAAGGAGGCTTCCGCGTCGGTCATTTCGATGAGCGCTGTGGCTGTGCGTCCGGAGATGACGTAGGCGACACCGGAACCGCCAACCAGATATTCATCGATGCCATCGCCATCGAGATCGGAGAAGGGCGCCAGGGACTGGCCCAGCTCCGGGCCCAAGCCAGGTTCCTGCAGCTGAGCGTGAGTCGTCAACTCTCCCCCCAACTGAATGGGGAGTGCGGCGAGCAGGAGAGCAGGGAGAATGCCCATATCTCTATCGTTGCCGCAAAAGCGGGCCGGACTTCACAAAACCAGTGATTTCCCGCCTATATGCCCTCAGCTCGGGCCGAGCTTAGTTCTCCAGGAACTTTGCCGGGTCTTCCCAGAAAGTCTTGGGGCAATTCGGGCAGCAGAAGCCGATGACCTTGCCGTCGTAGACCACGGTATAGAGAGGGTCGACGGGCTTGCCGGATACTGGACAGATGGTGTTGCTTGGAGTTAAGCGCACCGTGTTAATCGGTTCCGGAGTTGTGCCTTCTTCCGTTGGTGGCGCATCCACCAGTGGAGCATCGCTAGTGAAGACAAGTTCGGCTTCGACTTCTAGCGGTTCGTCGTAGAAGCTATCGCCGAAGTCAATCATGACCTCAGGGAGTTGTTGGCGCAGGCTTGCGATTCCGCTTGGTGTGAAGTTGGTCCCCCACAGGTAGAGCTCCGACAGCTTGGGCATGGTCAGGAAGAATTCTGACGTGGCTTCGCTGATGTTCGTCTGGCTCAAGACGAGCTCTTCCAAATGTTGGTGGCCCGTGAGCGAGAACAGTCCGACATCGGAAATCATGACTTGCGACAGATTCAGGGAGCGCAGATTGCTCATGGCGCCGATAAAGTTCATCGATCGGTCGGTGATTTGCGTGCGGCCGAGGTTAAGTTCGCCGATATACTCCGGAATCGTTCGCAGCAATTGCTCGACGATTTCATCGTTGACGTTTTCTGCGAATGGCGCAAAGCTCACCCATAGTTGTTTGGACTCTGGCTCGATGGGTTGCCAGTGAGCAAGTGAGCCGTTGAGGCCAGCAATCGCTAGGTCGTAGGTTGGGTCATACTCTTCCTGCTCGACGGCGGGATCGTCTTCTGCTTGCGCTGCCTGTGTTGGATCTTCACCCGACTCCCCTTCGCCAAAGGCGAACTCTCCGGTGAAGGGCGCATCTTCCAAAATCCAGACTTGCAGTAAAGACAATTCTGGTGCGGTGAGTTGCGTTTTGGATTCCGGCGGCATGTGATCGTCATGCTCGAGCGGAAGTTCTAGGCGGCGCAGGAATTCACCGTCCGCTCCCAGTGCTGGACCGGTTTCACCGCCTGCCAGGATCGCTTCCGGAGAATCCAAGCGCAACTCTCCCTTCACTTTGCGCGCGCCATGACACCTGGTGCAGCGTGCTTTGAGCAAAGGCGCCACATGCTGCTCGAAACTTGCCATGGCAGCCATGCCCCCGGCCGAGGGCTCGGGCATGCTTGGCGCGACCGAGGGTTCTTCTTCCTCAAGTGGCTCCCACAAAAAGCCTTTGCCATGCGTCATCTCCGCGCCGAAATGCCCAGCCGGCACCATGAGGGCGATGGTGAGCAGCAACATCCAGCGATAGGGCGTGATCTTGTCGCGGAAGCGCAACACCACGCTGAACAACGCGCCAAAGGCCGTGGCAATGCCCAAACGTTCATGCCACTCCAGGGCAAAGGAGGTGCCGTAGCCATCTTCTTCATGCAGCATCCAACCACTGGCAGCGCTGAGGATGGTGGCGCAGGCCACCACCAACACCACACCACGAGCCATCGGCGATAGGCCGCGCCGCGCGGCGAACCACTCCAGCAAACCCAAGCCCAACAACATGCCAATGGGCAGGTGCAGCAACAAAGGGTGCATGCGCCCGAACACGGCGAGGGCATCGGCGATGATTTCCATGTCAGCGAAACTTAGGCGAGCAAACCAGGAATGACGTGACCGGCGACATCGGTCAGGCGCATGTCGCGACCTTGGGCGCGGTAACCGAGGCGCTCATGATCAAAGCCGAGGCAATGCAGCATGGTGGCGTGCAAGTCGTGGACGTCGACCGGGTCTTTCACAATGTTGTACGAGAAGTCATCGGTTTCGCCGTAGCTTATGCCCGGCTTCATGCCGCCGCCGGCCGCCCACACGCTGAAGCAGCGCGGATGGTGGTCGCGACCGTAGTTCTCGGTGGAGAGCGCGCCCTGGCTATAGGCCGTGCGCCCAAACTCCCCTGCCGACAACACCAAGGTTTCGTCGAGCAATCCGCGGCGCTTGAGATCTTTGAGCAAAGCGGCCTGCGGTTGGTCGACCGCCTTGGCCTGCGCGCGCAACTCGCGCGGCAAGTTGCCATGTTGGTCCCAACCACGCATGTACAACTGAATGAAGCGCACTCCTCGTTCGGCTAAGCGCCGCGCCATCAGACAGTTGGCGGCGAAACTGCCGGGCGTGTTCACCTCGGGCCCGTACATGGCGAGCGTTTCTTCGCTTTCGTCGGAGAAGTCTGTGAGTTCGGGCACCGACATCTGCATGCTGTAGGCCATTTCGTACTGCGAAATCCGCGCCTGCACTTCCGGGTCGAAGCTGCGCTGGTACTCGCGCTCATTCAACTCCCCAACCAAGTCGAGCATGCGTCGACGATCTTCGCGCGACACGCCTTCGGGGTTGCGCAAATACAGCACCGGGTCTTCGCCCGAACGTAACTTGCAACCCTGGTGTTCACTCGGCAAGAAACCCGAACCCCAGAAGCGCGCCGATAGCGCCTGCATATTGCCGATGCCCTGCGTGATCATGACCACGAAGGTTGGCAAGTTGGCGTTGGCGGAACCCAGGCCGTAGGACATCCAAGAACCAAAGCTCGGGCGCCCCGGCTGCTGGTTGCCGGTTTGGAAGAAGGTGATGGCGGGTTCGTGGTTGATCGCCTCGGTGTGCATGGATTTGATCATGCACAGTTCCTTGGCCACGCTTCCGGTGTGCGGCAGCAACTCGGACAGCCAAAGTCCGTCTTGGTTGTTGCGATAACGCGAGAACTGGAAAATCGACGGCGCAATCGGGAAGCGCTCTTGCCCGCTGGTCATGCCGGTCAGGCGTTGGCCGTCGCGAATCGATTCGGGAAGGTCTTGGTTGAAGCGCGCGCGCAAACCGGGCTTGTAGTCGTACAAGTCGAGCTGACTCGGCGCGCCTTCCATGTGCAGGTAGATCACGCGTTTCGCCTTTGGCTTAAAGTGCGGGCCGAGGGCTGGTTCCGGCCGCGCACCCGCAAGGGCTCCGGCGGCAGAGTTGCCCGGCATCATGGCGTTGAGTTCGCGGCCGAGCAGAGATTGCATGGCCAGCGCGCCAAAGCCAGCGCCCAGCGATTTTGCCGCCTTGCCGAAGAAACGGCGGCGCGTCATCAGCAGATCGTGCGCGCGGAGCGGGTCGTTAGGGTCGTGCGTATCCATGGTGATTCGGGCTGAGGCTTAACGCAGGGTGATGGTTTCGTCGAGGGCAAGCAGCGCGTTGCCGAGCATGGTCCATGCCGCCAAAGTGGGCGCTTCGAGGTTTTCGGCGAGCGGCGCTTCGCCAGCGGCGAGGAGTTTGGCGGCGTCTTCCGGTGTCGCTTGGTAGCGCTCTTCATAAGCGGCGAGTGCGGAACGCATGGCGTCGAGCTCGGTGGCTTCGGGAGTGCGGCTAGTGCAGCGCAGGAACATTTGGGTCAGACGCCAGTCTTGCGCGTCGACTTGTAACTCCCCCGCCGAATGTTGCGGCGGTGTGGCGAGCAATGTGCGTTGCGCTAAGACGCGCGCCGCTTCGACGAACTGTTCGTCATTCCACAACACCAAGGCTTGCAGTGGGGTGTTGGTGGTGCCGCGACTCGTAATGCAGAACTCGCGCGTGGGTGCATCGAAAGTGAGCAACGACGGCGGCGGCACCGCGCGCTTCCAGTAGGTGTACAAACTGCGGCGCCAAAGATCGTTGTCCATGCCGCGCTCGAAGGTGCGCGTGTTGGACTGCAGCATGGCCACTTCCTGCCACAAGCCTGCGGGCTGATAGGGCTTCACCGAGGGGCCGCCGAACTCTTCGACTAACAAGCCGGCCACATAAAGCGCTTGGTCACGAATCTCTTCTGCGCCAAGGCGCCGGCGCGGATAGCTCGAGAGCAGACGATTCTCAGGATCCAGCGCCACCACTTCCGGGCGCAGGCGCGAGTCTTGGCGATAGGCTTGGCTCAACACGATTTGCTTGATCAGCTCGCGCACATCCCAACCGTTCTCGCGAAATTCCACCGCCAGCCAGTCGAGCAGTTCGGGGTGGCTCGGCCACGCGCCCTGCAGGCCGAAGTCGGCGCTGGTGGCGACAATGCCCTCGCCAAAGAGCATCTCCCAGAAGCGGTTCACGGTCACGCGCGCCAACAACGGGTTCTCGGCCGAGGTCAACCATTGCGCTAAGCCCAAACGATTGTCCGGCGCGCCTTCGGGCAGCGTGCCCAAGGCTGCGGGCACGCCACGAGCCACCGGGCGCTCGCGATCCGGCAAGTCATAAGCGCCGCGCATGAGCACGAAGGTTTCGCGCTGCATCTCCAACTCCTTCATGACCATGGTCAGCGGAATGGCGGCTTCGAGTTCGTCGAGCGAAGTTTGCAGCCCCCCTGCTTGCGCCAACTTCTCGCGATAGCCAGGCGAATGTTGGGTGCGCCATTCTTCAGACACGCGTTGGGCCAGGTCATCGGCGCCGTTGGCGAGCACATGCTCGGGCGTCAAACTCCACACCATGGCACCCTGCAGTTCGTCCTGCGGTGGCATGGTCTTCCAATATATGCCGCCGATGCCACCGGTGTTGACGATCTTCAACACAATGGTGTGCAAGCCGGGCGTGAGCGCGATTTTGATCCGCTCTTGATCGGCCGCCGCGCCACGGTCGACGCGATTCTCAAACACCATTTCGCCATCCAGGAACACCTGAATGCCGTCGTCGGAACCGAGCGACAACTCTAACTCGCGTTTACTCGGCGCAAACAAGCGCCGCCCGACAAAGCTAATGATCTGCCCGCCAGGAAGATTGGTGTTGACGATTTCATCTTTGATCTGCGGCACCAAAACCCAACTGTAGTTGTCGGGCTGGTACTGCTTGGCGAAATCAATGGTCGGGTCGGCCTCGGGGCCGAAGGTGGTGTCATAACCGGCGTCGCCCTCAATCGCGTTGTAAGGCCAAGTGCCGTACCAACGCGAATCGGCGACCGGCAGTGCGGCCAATCCGGCAGCGCCAATCGCACCCGGAGTCAGGCGCACGCGGCCCAAGGCGTGCTGCGGATACACCGAACGGTAGTGCAAGGTCACGCGCAGCTCGGTGCCGCCTTCATAGCCGAAAGGCTGCTCGGTAAGGAGCAGTGCATGGCGCCCGCCGGGCACTTGGTGGGCATCGACCGCCCAGCCGCGGTCGCCAGAACCATCGAGAATGTTGACGACATCGTAATCGTCGTTCTGCTGTTCGCCGTCGGCCCAGGCCCAAGTGAAGTGCAGTGGCCGTTTTATTCCCGGGTCTTCCAGCGAAATCGCTTCCGCTTCAATCCACGACAACACCGCGTTGCCATTACCCGCGCGGCCGACGCGGTTTTGGAAGTGCGATTCATCTTGCAGAGCTTCGACCAACAGCATGCGCAAGTCGGTTTCATAAGTGTGCAAGATCACGGTGTGGTCTTCCTGATCCGGTACCTTGCCGGTGGCCAACACCGAGCCATCATCCAGCAAAGTCATCGGCACACCATTGCTGTTGGTCGCAGCTTGCACCGTAGACGCAGCCCAACTCACGCCGTAATGCCCTTGGGCGCCGGACAGGAAATCGTCAAAGGCTGCCGCATCTTCCGCGGTCGGCGTGGCCATTTCCGCGCGCAGGGCTTCCAAAGTTTGGCGCAACTCACGCTGCTGGGCAGCCTGCTCGGGCGAAGGCACCTGCAGGAAGGGCTCAAAGGCGCGGTTGGGCTGGTCGGGCTGCTGCGAATACAGCCCCGGCTCTTCATTCGAGTTGAAGTAGGCGAATAAGGAGTAGTACTCCTGTTGCGAAACCGGATCGAACTTGTGGTCGTGGCAGCGCGAGCAGTGCACGGTCAGGCCCATGAACACGGCGCCGGTGGTGGCGGTGCGGTCGGCGGCGTACTCGACCAGGTATTCCTCGTTGATCGCGCCGCCTTCATCGGTCAGAACGTGGTTGCGGTGAAAACCACTCGCGACCTTTTGCTCCAAAGTGGCGTCGGGCAGCAAATCACCGGCCAGTTGCTCGGTCACAAACTGATCGAAAGGCATGTTGTCGCGCAGCGAGCGCAGCACCCAATCGCGCCAAGCCCACATTTGCCGGCCGTTGTCGGTATGAATGCCGATGGTGTCGGCGTAGCGCGCGGCATCGAGCCAAGGCGTGGCCATGCGCTCGGCATAGCGGGTGACATAAGGCTCTTCGCTGAGCAAACGCTCGACGACGCGTTCGTAGGCGTCGGGGCGACTGTCCCGCAAAAAGGAATCAAGCTCTTCCGGCGTAGGCGGCAGTCCGGTGAGATCCAAAAACACCCGACGCAACAAAGTTTCGAGCGGCGCAGGTGGCGAAGGCTGAATCCCCTTACGCTCCATGCCCGCGAGCAAGAAATGGTCGATGTCCGTGCGCGGCCATTCGCTATTGAGCACCCCCGGCACTTCCGGGTGCACCGGCGTTTCAAAAGCCCAATGCGCTTCGTATTCCGCGCCCTGTTCAATCCAACGGCCGATGGTCTCCTTCTGTTCCGCCGTCAGCACTTTCATATTGCTGTCGTGCGGTGGCATGGCGTCGTCTTGATCGTCGGTGGTTAGGCGATACCAAAGCTCACTCTCTTCCAAGTTGCCCGGAACAATGGCGGCGTAGCCACCCAAATCCCGCGTCGCTTCTTCAAAACTATCCAGCCGCAGCTCGGCTTCCCGCGTCGAGCCATCCGGGCCATGACACAAGAAACAACTCTCCGACAAAATCGGCCGAATGTCGCGGCTGTAGCGGACTTCCGCGCCACTCTCCTTTTCCGGCCCAACACCCTCACCAACCGCTTCAACGCGCTCAACCTCGCCAGAAGGCGCAGCCGCCAAAGCCCACAAAGGGAGCGCGAAAGCCACCACAGCAAAGGCGGCCAAGAGACGAGGGCGAGGGTCAGGAGCAGCAGCGTTCATAGGGCTCGAACAGGGTGCTCCTATCCTACTGCGCTAGGCCAACCTAGGCAGGTTCGACTGCCCTATTGTTCCTCTGCCTCTGCCGCTTCCTCATCCAGGTCGATTGGCTTCAAGCGATTAATCCGACCAGGCAAAATGTTGACGCCCTCCTCACCGGCAAAATAATGCTCGCCGACATTAAAGCGGTACCGGCCAGCTGGCACGCGGAAGGCTAGCCAGCCACCGGTGGCACCCGCACTAACCCAAGTCCAATCTTCGAATTGAGCGTGATACGGGTATTGAGATCTCGCATTCAACCCGCAGATGCTCTCATGCACGTTGGACTTTCTGCGCTCTGGGTCAGGGGGAATGAGCAACTCAACGCTTGCCATCTCCATATTCCAGAACCATTGTCCGTCCGCACTCTGTTCAACTTTTCCCGGCATTGGACTAACTGATTGATAGGATCGCAAAAATGTCGTCAAGATTGCTCCGCCTGGCTGCTCATGAATCGAGGCCGGCAACTGGAAGGTCGCAAAGTAGCAAATTGGAACATCGTTCTCTCCAAAGGACATTTCCACGGTTCCGTCTGGCGCGATTGCTTGCCGATCTATTGTTCCTCCGAGAACTGGTTCGTGGTCAATGGTAATCGTGACTCTTCTCGATTCGGAAGTTACCTCCTGTAAGCGGGTCACTCCATCCGGATCCGATAGCGAAGCACTTAAAGCGATACCCACAGGGTAGACATCACGTGCGAGAAGCAGGGGCTCGCCCTTGCCATTTAGAATTCGCACAGATCCACTACGGCGTTCACTGCTGTGAGGAATTTCTAAACGGCCTTCCAGCAAAGGCGCCGTCCAACTCGGCTCCCTCCCGTAACTAACCTCTGCAGTTAGAGGGGATTTCGAATCAACAGACTGACCTTCCAACACAAGGACTGATCGCTCGACCTCAAGCGATATTTCGAAATCCCTTTCTACTCCATTCACCCTTACGGAGGGGAAGTGGATTCCTAAAGGCATTAATCGAATAGAAAGGTTATAGATTGCACCACGACTAGCCAACCTGAGCTTGCTTTTATTGCCAGGCTTGAGGCGAGTCCAGGAGTCGTTTGTTAACCAAGATGGATCCCCGTGATCTACTTGTGCCTCGAACCACTCGCCTTCATTCAATGACGAACACTCAAGCGAAACCGTGATTGGGCGCAAATCCAGAATAATCTGAATTCGATCTTCGAGAAAATTGACCTCGGGATTCTGAAGGTCATATCCCCTGATGCTCCAGGTTGAGCCATCCGGAAGCATGGCCGAAATAATCTGAGGGAGGTATGAGCTACGGCCTTCCTCAATAAGCCTAGCCGCCATTACCCAAGAGCTAATTGTGGGCAAGAAGCCTTGGGAATCAGTGTTTTCCCAATCACTGACAGGGAAACCCGTCCTTACTTTTAATCCGACCAATGGAATGCCCTCATGGTCAATCAATTGAACGGGTAAATGGCGATTCTCTCGAGGCTCAAGGTTGATATGGAGATCTTCATCACCAGACCAGACCCCAACTCCGCCCCCATACTCCCAGTGAGAGTAATAGCCTTGTGCTTCGACATAGAGGCCACGAGGTATGTCTTGTAAGTACCCGGAGAGAACTGCAATCCCCTCTTCATCAGTCATCAATTTCAACATTGGCTCAATAGTCTCGTCCTGAACACTGAGGGGCAAAGCAGTGAACCCAGGACTTTGATACACCTGCACGCTTGCGCCTGCAATTGGTTTAGGGTTGACCCCATCATGAACATAAATCCGTATACCCTCTCTCTCCATTACTGGAGGAAGGTGAACGATGTATGGGCCCCGGCTATCCAATGGGAAAAATTTAGAGCGGGCGTGGCCGTCGGAAATCGCCGTAATCACAGAATTTTCCCCCTTAACGAGATCGCAGGAAAACGTCCCATCGTTTTGGGTCATTACGGTCAGTTTTTGGCTGGGTTGCCAAATCTGAATTTCAGCTCCGGCCACGCCTTCGGTTAAGCGAAGCACTCGACCCTGGAGGGTTCGATCAACTGGCGGAAGGCTGGTTGGCTCTTGCCCGGGCGCAAGCAACTCGCTTCTTTCAATCCCTTCGTCTGGTGGCAGAGACTCATCAGCGAGAGGAATTTCGGCGGAATCAAGAGAGGCTTCCTGGCCAGAAGTTGGCTCTGGTACTCCTGACTCTCCATTCCACCACCACAGGCCAGCGACAACAGTCACCAGCAGTAATCCGACCAGACTAACGGGCCATGAAGGGAGTGGAAGTACTGGAGCCGGATTACGCATGGCGCCTGGTGCCAAAATCAGGCAGTGTACCTGCCATTGCTTGCGATCTTCACCAAGCTCCTTACGAAGTGCATCCAGGGCTCGGTGCAATCTCACCCGTGCGGCACCTTCTTTGACCCCCAGCTCCTTGCCGATCTGCCGGAAGTCCATCTGCTCATGGAATCGCAAAAGGATGACTTCCTTCTGCTTTGCCGGCATACGCTGCAGGGCATCCATGACTTCACGATAGGCAAGGATGACATCGGGGTCTGTGGCGCTGGTCTCCCCTTCCGTGCGAGCCACCCTTTGCTCTCGGCGCTGCCCGCGCTGCCGCCCTCGAACTTGATTCAGGGCATGGCGCCTGGTGACAGTTGCCAACCACCGGCGGAGCAGAATGCCACTTCGATTTTGCTCTTGCAGGGCCTTGACCAAGACCTCCTGAGTGACATCCTCGGCAAGCTGCGAGTCCCGAACCGTGGCAAATGCGAGCTGGCGAATCCAGGAGCTATGAGAAAGGAGCTCTTGAAGCTCTGGATCTTGGGGACTGGCGTGAGACGGACGATGCTCCATGACTACAGAACACCGATGGGCGGAGGTTTGTTACCTGATTCTGACACTAAAAGGCCATATCCTCTTCCATTTCTTGCTCAGCTGCTAAGTTGCGGAGATAGATTAATCCCATATCCAAGAAGCCTGTGACATCCATGGTCTCGGCCGCCTCTGGCAAAGCACGGAATTCAATCCCATCTGGCGAGGAGGGAATACGCAATATGCCGCGGTAGCTCGCGGTGAGGTGAACAGTCGGCTGAATATCCAAATCCAAATCGCGCACGTTGAAGTAAAAATCCATCGTCAAACCAATCGGGATGCCAGTTTTTTCATCAAAGCGCATCACCAACCGGGCATCATCGACCAAAGAATGAAAGAAGGGAAGAAAGGTCGTCATGGCAGCCAAGTCGCTCTCTGCAATTTCTCCGGCATCGATTAGGGCTTGCACTGTCGTTTCGCCGACTTCGTACAAAAAACTCCCCTCTTGAACGTCCAGGGTTAGGGTTGCCTCCACAATGTCACCGCGCACCTGAAAATCACGGCAAGTGAAGTAGCGCAATCCCATTCCCCAATAACCCGTGGGGTGAAAGTAGTGAGCCATATCTGGCGGAACATGAGAGTACATTTCAAACAACTTGTCCATCATTGGCGCCATCTCCGGGGGGATGTCCTCCTCCTGCATGGCAATGCTAGATAGGCCACTCAACAACGGGAGGTACTCGCGATAAGCCTTCTCTAGCTTTTTCTGGTCGATTTCCACGCGGAACCCATCCTCGATTCCTGGGATTGCGGGAGACTTCAAAACCGCTACCGCCTGGGTTCCATCCAGGTGAATGTCGGCCTGAAACTGCAGTGGCGTTTGACTCTTTGGATCCATCGCCAAGTAGGTTTGGTGTTGATATTCCCGGTGTGAGCGCGCTGCCATATGCCCCCCACCATTCATCGAGGCTTTTCGGGTGACCTGATCAACGTCCTCCTGAAAGGAAAGGGCCAGTTGATATTGATATTCCAACTCATAATGCGGTTGCAACTCGCCAAGTACCATTGCCTGCCACTCCCGAAAAGCCTCCTGGCTTTCGATGGCTGCGTCGCTGCCGACTGGCGGCAAGGTTTCTTTCTGCTCTTGGCGCTCCGGTGCTAGGGCGGAAAGAGTAGATAGGAGGAATACTGATAAACCCGCGAACATGCTTAGAGTTTAGCGTCGATTCCAGAATGTGCCGGCGGGTGATTATTGCTTAGCCAGCCGCGATTTTCGCTAAGCGATACCAGTCCCCGCTCAATGGATGCTCCATGCGCCAGGTGATTTGCATCGGCCGGGCACCCTTGTGGCTCATGTAGGTCATGGGCCCAGCAAAGAAGTAGGGCTCTGTCACACCGCCACGGCCAGATTTCACGTGACGCAGGAAGAGCAGAACGGGGTTCTTCTCCGTGCGCTTGCTGACGTAGCGCTTTCCGGTTGGGGATTCAGGCCGCGTTTTGTTTTGGCTTTCCCAATGAAATAGTTCGGGAGAGATGGCGTAGTCCTTATACATCGTGCGCGGCGAGTAATCCTTTTCGGATTTGTTCAGGGTCACGAAGAACAGGTCGGCGCCAGAGGGCTCATGGAAGCGCACGCCTTCGCGCACGGTGGAGCGGTAATCAAATGCCGCCATGATTTGGTCCAGGGTGTAGCGGCAGTGGATATTCAGAGGCAACTCGGGAATGCCGGCCAGGGCGATTGGCGCATGCGTCACCCGATCCAACAGCGCGGCAAAAAACACTTGCAGCTCCTCCCGGTAGAGAGGATTCTCGTGGACAAACTTGCAGAGCTGCTCCGGCGCATGGGCTTCCAAGGATTTCAAAAGCACGGCGGCCAGCATTCCCAGCTGCCGCTTCTCCTCGGGGCGCCATAAACGATGCGGATTCTCGGTCAGGCGCAGTCCTGCGCGGAGCAGATCCGGGTCATCTAGGCTGCGCAAACGCGCCAAAGCCTTCCACGGATCATCAAACTCTGGCGCATCGAGCAATCCTGCCTTCGCACGCAACTCAGTCCAACTTCGGCCGGGCCGCTCGTAAATATCCTCGAGCTCGAGTTGCTCTTCCTGCATAAAGCGTTCGAGGGTGGTCCCTTTGGAGTACCGACGAAGATCCTGCGCCAGCCCAGCCCAAGCGTTGTGCGTGGCTTGGCGAATATTCTCCAGGACATGCTCCTTGGATTGCTTGTCGAGCTGCATCGAGCAACCCGGCGGCAAGGTGGTAAAGCCTTCTGCCACCATGGACTCAATCTGCCGCGGGCTGGCGCCGGTTAGGCCGCGCAACACGGTAGCCCAGGAGTACTTGCGGTTGGCCTGGCCGATGAAATCCAACACGGTCAGGCACTCTTTGCCTTCCGAGAATCGAAGGCCGCGGCCGAGCTGTTGCTGGAAAATGGTGGCGCTGCCGGTCGGGCGCAAGAGCAGCAAAGTGTCGACGCTAGGAATGTCCACACCTTCATTGAAGATGTCGACCGCAAAGATGATTTGCAATGCCCCCTGCCGCAAGTCTTGGATCGCTCCCGCGCGTTCCTCCATGGGGGTGTCCCCCGTCACCGACTTCGCGCGGTAGCCCCACTCGCGGAACTTGGCGGCCATGAACTCCGCATGCTCTACTGAAACGCAGAAGCCAAGCGCGCGCATATGTTCCGGGCGCGCGACCTTATCGCGAATCTGTTGTTCGACCAGGCGCGCGCGGACATCATTCCCGCTATACACCTTGCTCAAGGCGGTGATTTGGTAGCCCGAGCGTTGCCAAGGCACATTGGTTAGATCGGTGCCGTCGGCAATGCCGAAGTAGTGAAAGGGTGCCAATAAGCCGCGGTCGAGGGCGTCCCACAAGCGGAGTTCGGCAGTAATGCGCCCGCCGAAAAAGGTGTCCTGGACATAGTGGCCATCAGCGCGTTCGGGAGTCGCGGTTAAGCCAAGGAGTTCCTTGGGCTGCAGGTGTTTGAGGAATGCCTGATAAGTGGCGGCTTGCGCATGATGGAACTCATCGACAATGACCATGTCGAAGTCTTTTGCGCCAATGTTCTCTAACTTAAGTTGGCTCAAGGATTGCACCGAGGCGAACACATACTTGCCCTCTTCTGGCCTGCGGCCATCGACCAGGAACTCACCAAAAGATGGGTCTTGCAACACCTCACAAAAAGTCCGCCGGCTCTGTTGCAGGATTTCCTTGCGGTGCGCGACAAAGAGCAAGCTTGGGCGAGGCGCACCGGGAGAAATCACCTGACGTTCGCGGCAAAGGCGCGCGTAATCGAAGGCGGCAACCACCGTTTTGCCCGTACCCGTAGCGGCAACAACTAAATTTTGGTGCCGGTCATGTACCTTACGAGCGACATCCAGCCTCTCCAGGATCTCCTCCTGGAAAGAATAGGGAGAAATGCGAATGCCAAGGAGCGGCATGTCACCGTCGCCGGCGCCTGGCCGTTCCGCAGATAGCACGCGGCGGAACTGCTTGCGCACGACTTCTGCACTCCACGGCTGAAACTCCTTGTCCTCCCAGTAACTATCGATGGTGGCGGCAAAGCGATTCAGGATGGCCGGGTTCTCAATCGCGCTTACGCGCACATTCCATTCCAGGCCTTGCTGCATGGCGGCGGCGGAGAGATTCGAGGAACCGATAAAGGCCGTGGAGTAGCCGGACTCGCGGTGCAATAGCCAGGCTTTGGCGTGCAGGCGCGTGCGGCGCGTATCGAGTGACACCGAAACCTCGGCGCCGAGTTCTTGCAGGGCGTCCAAAACGCGCTCTTCGGTGGCGCCGCAGTAGGCGGTGGTCAACACTCGCAGCCGCCCGCCGCGCGCGCGCAGTTCAGCCAAAGAATCGCGAATCAACAAGAAGCCACTCCACTTCAAGAAGGAGCACAGAAGGTCGACGTGATCGGCAGAGGGAATCTCTTCCGCCAAGACCTTGCCGACGGAAGCTTCGCCGCGGCCGTTGACTAATAACTCGGAGAGGCTCAACGAAAGCTGCGGTCGTGGTGGGAAGTCTGCGGTTTCCGCTAAGCCCTGACACGGCCGGGCGACGGCAAGCAGCGCTTCCTGTGCCGGGTCAAGAAGGTCGGCGGGGTCGGCAGTCTCCTCCCCTTCCAACAGCTGCATGATCTGATTGCACAACTCCCATTGCTGGTCAACCTTGTCCTTGCCGACGGCAGCTAGCGCTCTTTGCAGTCGCGGGATCAGGAACTGCACCAAGGCATCGGGCGCTTCGGCCGGGTGGACCTTGGCCAACTCCAACTCCGTCCGCGCGGCCGCAAGCTCCGCACGGAGCTGACGATCAATCAGGCGTTCATAGCGGCCGGGCGGGAGGTTGGGCATAGGAAGCATCCACTCTAGGCAAGATTCAATCGAATGCCAAAGCTCTAAGCTCTTGAATCCGCTCGACCATGGATCCGCCGGGCAAGCCTTCCAGGCTGGCCAGAATATTGGGGTGGGACTCCTCGTCGGTCTCAACCGAATCCAGGAAGCGGGCAAGGGTCTCCCGGGTTGAATCAGGAGCCGGGCAGTCTTGATCCGAAGCAAGCAATGCCGACATGCGGAATACATCGTTGCGGTGCTTACGGATATCTGAGGAGCGAACGGCGTTGCCCGTCTCTCGCTTGGCGGATAAATCCAAGAACGCTCTTGCCTTAAGCAAGATCAAGCCCCATGGCGACAAGCAACTCACACCTTCCATGACTTGTCGCTGATTACGAACCACCTCGAAAATATCCGGTTCCAAGACGATCACAGACAAGTCGGAAAGGTCTTCACCAGTCGGCATCAGCGCAATGGTTTGGCCCTCTGGCGGATCACCTAATGGCCGACCCAGCAACTCCAGCATGTCAGGATAATCTGCCTGCTTCGGGTTCATAAAGCGGTAGCGCACAGGCTCGCCCTCGCCCCTTTGCCAGCTCTCATACCCGCCGGCAATCAAAAAGGTCCAGAAACGCCGCACAAATCCTTCATTTAGTGCATGCGCGGTCAATACCAAGTCAAGATCCTTCGTGGCGCGCGTCCTTAAGCCTGCATTCTCTAAGTGAAGGTGGACCGCTCCCCCACCAATCAAGACATACTGATCACGGTCTGCGGAAAAGGCCTGCGCAAAAATCGGAAGCCCGCTTACCACTTCACCTCGTCCAGTAAATCTTCCAAGGCACCCTGGATACGCTCATTGGGCTCTTCCTGTAAACACAGGAACAGGGATAAGGGATCTACGCTGCGGCCTTCCGCCAATACTCCTGGGTCATATTCCCAGATTTCCAGCTGGATTTGCGCGAACTCCATATGCTCGGCTACGGAAAGCTCGTGCTCCTTTTCGGCCTCGCGCAGTTGATCGCCAAAGATAGCGCGAACTTTGAACCCATCCGCGTTGATTGCGGTCCGCTTCGCCAGCGCGCTTAGTCCGGAATGCCATACCTTGTGCGACGTCGGAAGGTTGCTTCCCTGAACCGGTATGCGGCGGCTCCACGGTTTTCGCAATTTTGGTAAAGCCAACTCCCACAGAGCACGGCCTTCCTCGGCAAAGGAAAGATACTTGCTATGGCCTTTACGGCGCGTCGTGGCCAACTCCTCTGCCTCTAGCTGGCGATGAACCAAGGTCATGGCCATGGCGGAGTAATTGAGCTTCCCGGCAAGACTGGAAAGGCTCAACGATTCCACATCGTGCCAAAGTAAATGCCGCAACAGGACAACTTGGGAACTCCAGGTCAGAAATGGCTGCGATGGTTCCGGCGGAGCTTCCTCCCGGTCGCGCAAATCGACCCAATAATGTGGCAGGAAGATTTGGCGCCCAATGACGACGAAGGGAATCTGCGCCCCGACGAGATGGCTGCGCAGGTAGGACGGTAGATGTTCGAAAGCCAGCGCCAACGGACGATCCCCGCATGCTTGCCGCAGGGCCTGGTAGTCGGCTTGGAGACGCCGGAAGGTTGGGGGGTTGTCCTTAGCTGACGTCGCCAGGGCGATGGCCATTTCCCGGCCGAAGAGTTCTCCCCTACCTAGGGAATAGCTATGAGCTAAATAGGACGGCAGGCTGCTCTCAAGGCGCTGTGCTGGCCTGAGCAAAACGGGACTCCCGGTAGCCTGGCCGAGGTATTCGCGGAGCGATTGGAAACGGGTCACGAGAGTTTATTAAAGTTGATTTCGTCACTAAAGTCAATGACTTTATCGTTTAAGACTGACTTTATCTTTAGGCTGCATGATGGCTAAACGGAGCCTAGTTTAACTCGAGGAGCTCACCCTTAAAGTCCTCCTAAGTCCTTTAAAATCAGCATTTTTCGTGCATTTCCTGACAGAAATGCCCGCCCATAGTTTAATACTTGCCTTTATGCTAAACTACGCCCCTCATGGGCAGAATCATCTCCCCGCCGAACTGGAAGAAGGTCCTCACCCAGGACCCTCAGCGCTGGATTCAACTCCTCACCCATGCGCCCGATCTGCGCAAGCAAGTTGAGGAACTTGCCGACGCGAGAGACACCTATCTGCACTGGACCAAGTTCCGCCACAAGGAGCCATTTCCTGCGGGCATCAGCCGCGAAGAAGGGTGGGCGCTCGTGCGCACGGCACGGCTTGCCGCCGCGAAGTCCTTGCCGTTTCAAGCCAAGAATGGCGCCCCCATTGCGGTCTCCATGACCGACCCCCTGCATGCAGCAGTCCGGCGCATCACGGCTCACCGCGATTTGCTCCTCGCGGGTCTCCCAGAACAGCCAAGCGCGCAACTGGCGGAAGAAATGCAGTCCTTCGGCCTTAAGGCCTTGATCGACGAAGCCTACTACTCCGCCGTCATCGAAGGTGCAGTCACCACGCGCAGAGAAGCGCGCAAAATGATTCGTGAAGATCGTGAACCACGCACAAAATCAGAATGGATGATCCTCAACAATTACCGCGCCGGCGAAAGGATGAGCCAATGGGCACGAGAGCCGATGACGCCCGCGCGCCTTTGCGAGATTCAGGAAATCCTCACCGCAAACACTTTGGAGCGCGAAGCTGATTCCGGTCAATTCCGACCGGACATGGTGACAGTGCAAGACCCGTCGACGGGAGAGATTGTTCACACTCCCCCGCCAGCCGAGGACATTCCCGCACGCATGGAGTTGTTGTGCAAGTTCGCCAATCGCGACGACCGCGATGGACCCATACCTTCCTTTGTGCAAGCTTGTCTTCTGCACTATCAACTCGCCTACGATCACCCCTTCGGCGACGGCAACGGTCGTACCGCACGCTGGTTATTCCTGTGGCGTTTGCTGCGCTGCCCAGAGTATTGGTGGATCGGCATGCTCTCGGCTTCGCGCATGACCAATCACCACAAGCAGGCTTATTACGACGCCTTCCGTTTTGCTGAGCTCGATGAGTACGACTCCACCTATCTGGTTCGCCAGCAGACGCAGGCTGTAGAACAGGAAATGGCCCGCTTCGCGAGCTTCCTCAACCATCGCCAAGATCTGTCGACTTATGCGCGCGCCCAGCTCAGGCTGGACAAGAATCTAACTTTGCGCCAACTGGCTTTGTTCGACCGCCTTCGCAAAGCGCCGAATGATGTCTTCACCCAACAAGGGCATGCACGCTTCCATGGTGTGTCGCAAGTGACCGCGAGGAAGGACCTAGAAGCCTTGGTTGCTTTAGGCTTGCTCCAACGCCAGGTCGGTCGCCCCATTCTTTACCGGGCGACGGCGCGGTTTGTTGCCGCTGCCAAGGGTTACCAGAGGGGCTAGATAGTGGCTGGTACTTCACGCGATCTTGGATAATAGTGCGAAGCAACACCATTCCCGGTCCAGCACCCCTCCCTAACCCAACAACTCCCGTACCGCCTCGGCAGGGAAGATGTACTCCTTCCCACGACGGGAAAAGTGCTCTTCCAGAAAGCTTTCGACAATCGCCTTGAGCTGGCGCGGGCTCCCTTCTTCCTGCTCCAGACAAACTTGCGTCGCGGCGACGAAGAGATTCAGCGCGCCGAGGGTGGAGCGGTCATTCGTGGGCGCCACTTGCACCGCGCCCATGTCGGCAAGCTCTTGCTGCACCTGCGCCGCCCCAATCCCCATTTCCCACAGCCGCTGCTCCACCAGCAGAGGTAGGCGTTGGGGCAAGCCGCGGACATCTTTGGCCGCGTCCAAAATGGCCAGCCGCGTCGTGCTGCTGAGCAGGAGCAAGTAAGGCTGCCGACGACTCACGAAGCGCGTCACAAACCAATCGCCGAGGGCATTGGGGGGCGCCGCGCTTTCTGCTTGCGGGTGCGGCGTTGCCGGCAGCCGGTCGAGGACTTTTTTCGTGGCGCGGAGGTAGACCATGGCATTTACTCCCCGCACCAAGCGATATCTTGCACCGCTCGCCACGGCAGGACCAGGACATCTTTACGCGCCTGTTCCTCCTCTCCTCCATACACCACCATCTGCTGGCAGCCCTGCCCATTCGCGAATCCTTGCGCCACCCGCGATAGGCCTTTCCATGCCTCGGAAGAAATCGTTTGCCCCGCTTTCACCTCGGCCAAGATCATTCCTTGGGGGGTCTCCAGCAGAAGATCGGCCTCGCCCCCGCCGTGATCCCGATAGTAATGTAGAGTCCCGGGCTGGCCGCGGTGCAGACGGTGCTTGCGAATTTCCGACAACACCCACGATGCGAACAGTGCCCCGCGCAAGGGGTGTAGCGATAGGTGCTCGGGTGCGCGGATGCCAAGCAGCCAGCAGGCCAGCCCCACATCCATGAAGTGCATTTTGGGCATTTTCACCAAGCGCTTGCGATGATTCCCCGACCAGCTCGGTTGGAGATAAACCAGAAAGCTCGCCTCGAGGATGGACAGCCAGTGCTTGGCCGTGGGTTGCGACACTCCACAATCCGCCGCGAGATTGCTGTAGTTCAATTGCTGCCCAGTGCGGCCAGCACAGAGGCCGAGGAACTTTTGAAACACGGTCAAATCCCCGACCTGAGAAATCTGCCGCACATCGCGCTCGAGGTAGGTGGCCACATAAGAAGCCAACCAATCCGATGCCGGAATGTTCTGGTCAAAGATGCGCGGATATCCGCCGCAGAAAAGGACCTCGTCGAGGGTGTTGGGGGCATTCGGAAAGGCCATCAACTCGTCCAGGCTCAAGGGCATGAGGTGCAAGACGGCAGTCCGCCCGGCGAGAGACTGGCTGACGGAATCCATCAGGCCGAGGTTTTGAGAGCCGGTGAGAATCCAGCGACCCTTGACCGGTTCCGCGTCCACCAGCCCCTGCAGATAGGAAGGCAGCTCCGGCGTGCGCTGGATCTCGTCCAGGATGGCACCCTGTGGGAACTGGGCAAGGAAGCCTCTTGGATCCTCCAAGGCAAAGGCCCGGTGATCCGGACTTTCTAGGTTGACGTAAGCCTTGTCCGGGAAAGCCGCGCGACAGAGAGTGGTCTTGCCGGACTGGCGCGGCCCAGTGAGCGTGACCACCGGGAAGGACGCTGCCGCCGCCTCCACCCGGTCCTGGGCGATTCTTCTGACCATGCTGGAGTTTAGCTTAGAAATTGGTGAATTCAAAGTTCGATTTTATATTTTCATGCAATCCTGAGCCTTTACTATACTTTTTTATTGTTTTTTTGCGGGAGATACGTGGTGCGGCCTGGATTTCGGCCTCCCATCTCGTCGGCGGAGAAGTACGGCGCTTCTGCAATCCACTCTGCCCTTGCCCGGGTTTGAAGGGGGCCTGACATCGGGTCAAAATGGCCGAGGAGAATTCTGTGGCCCGTGAACCAAGGCGACCATGGGGTCTCCAGCAATATCTTGACTTGCCCCTTCTGCTCTCCCGCCACTGAGGTCCTGGCTGAAAATGCTTCGGCCGTTGCTCTATTGGACTCCTTTCCGATTTCACCTGGACACTCCCTGATTGTCCCACGGCAGCACGTTGCCTGCTTCTTCGACCTTTCCGAAGAAGACCAGCTTGCTATGTGGAGTCTCGTAGCCGAAGTCCGCGCGGATGTGCAAAAGCGATACCAACCGGACGGATTCAACATTGGCCTGAATGACGGGACCGCCGCCGGACAAACCGTCCTGCACGCGCACATCCACATTGTGCCTAGATACACGGGCGACGTTGCTGACCCGCGCGGTGGCGTTCGTTGGGTGATTCCCGCTAAAGCAGACTATTGGAGTAAAGACTAAATGACCTCCCTCGACCAATCGCGGCGTGCATGGCAAGAAGCTTTGCGTGGGATGAAGGTCTCGAAGCCCACGTACAAAGTCAGCCTCATCCTGGTGATCCTAGATGCCATCGATGCCAATCGCGCTTCCGCGGAGGCCATTCCGATCAGGCAGTCACTCTCGGAGGCCTTTGACTTGCTGCTCAGTCGGCATCACGCCTTGGAGGGGCCTGGCCGCTGGCGTTTACCCGGACAGTACTTGGCGGTGAGGCCTGGCTCCATGCCAGACCAAATCTGGCAACGGATGGACGACCGACTGGAAGTGGAGCCAGTCTTCCAGGAGGTTCTTGCCGACCCGCAAGCCAGGGTTTGGCTGCGCGGGGAAATACTCCAGTGGTTGAAGACTAGGGCGGATGAACCGTCGAAGGCCCTTACCCTGTGTTTAGAAAGCGATTTGGGCGAAAACGCGCGGCACCAAGAAATCGATCGCCTGGAAGATATTTGGGGCTGGTGGGACGCGCAAGAAACCCCGATTTCCGCACAGCAACTGCAGCAGAGCTTTCCCCAGCTTCCTTATGCAGAACTCCTTTCCGCCGCCTGCACATTGGAACAAATGGGCCTGATTGTTGCGGAGGCGGACCTCGTTTGGAAGCACGGGACCGGCGACCTTTCTACCGGCTGGGATTTGACTCAGCATCTTGCTCAGGGCGACACCAGCATGAAGTTCCTCAACACCACGGCGAAGCATCGCCAAGGGCAGCAAGCATGGAGAAGCCGCGTCCTCGCGAACTTCGGTGGCATGTGCGCGGTATGCCCGATTGGAGTCCCCCAGATTCTCGAGGGCGCCCACCTGCTTCCGGTGAAGGGTTTTGAAGAACGCGGACTCGCCGTGGACAACGGACTCTGCCTTTGCCGCAATCATCACCGAGCAATGGATGAAAACATGCTCGCGATCGATGGCCGCAATATCCTTCATCATTTCCCAGAGGAAACTTGTCAGGGTTTAGAGCAGTCGCTGCGTTCCAAAGCTGTTATTCCTCAGATGGGGCTTGCTGCCGACGCCCTGGCCTATCGGCTGGAGCGGTTTGCGGGCTACAATGCTAGCCGCCAATAGCGGTGAAGTGAATAGTCGTTAATCGAGCCCCTGGTCGCTGTACGAAAATCGGGGACATGCCACAAGTGATTTCGTTTTCGGTCTGCAATTATTTTGTTGCCCTGCACTCTGGTGTAGAATAAATTTACTCCTGCATGTCACTACCCAAGACACCAATCCCGATCATTGACCTATTTGCAGGCCCAGGAGGACTGGGAGAGGGTTTTGCAAAAGCACGGTCCGGAAAGGCGTTCAAAATTGCACTCTCCATTGAAATGGATAGATATGCTCATGAAACGCTAACCCTGAGAAGTTTTTATCGGCAGTTCCCTTTCGGAAAACCTTCAAGACACTATTTTGATCACCTTCACCACGGCGCACCATCTGCCGAGCGGGAAGACTTTTTTTTAAGGAAGCATCCTGCCGAATGGGAAAGAGCAAAAGAAGAATCGCTTTGCCTTGAATTGGGTCCAAACACTCGTCGAAGGGTTGATGCAAAAATTGGAGAATTAGGCCTCCGCGGGAAAGCAATCCTTATTGGAGGTCCACCATGCCAAGCCTACTCTCTTGCTGGAAGAAGCCGAAATAAGGGAACAAAGGATTACCGCCCTGAAGATGACAATAGACACTTTCTTTATCGAGAGTACCTGAGAATTCTTGCAAACGTTGAACCCATCGCCTTTGTGATGGAAAATGTAAAGGGCATCCTTTCTTCAAAAATCGCCAAGAACGGAATTTTTGACCAAATCCTACGAGACCTCCAAGATCCGGGGAGGGCATCGAAGGTAAAGAATAGACCCAAGTACCACCTTTTCCCGATTGCCCCTCAAGCAGCAGAAGGGGATTTGTTTGGCCGGCAACCTTGGAGCGCGAAGGATTTTATTGTACGGGCGGAAAGGTATGGTGTTCCACAGTCCAGGCACCGCGTTATTGTGATCGGCATCAGAGAGGACCAACTAAGGGGAACGGAAGATTTATCGATTAGCACTCGGCCTCAGGTGAATGCGTGGGAAGTTTTAAAAGATATTCCTAACATTCACCCATGGAATAGCAGGGGCATTGGCACAAGGGAAGAGTGGCAACATTGCGTAAAGGATCAGGTTAGTGAAAGGATCCTGGGCGCGGTTGACCCACAAACTCGGAATCAAATGAACCGCGCACTAGGCAACTTGGGGCGTGGCACCGTTCGAAGTGGAAGTGGCGGAAGATATATCCCCAGGGGCAGGAGTCGCCGTGTTGATTGGATTGCAAAAAATCATACCGAATTGTCTTCCTGGCTTTCCTCCAAGCACCTTGATGGATGGTGCAATCACGAGGGGAGGGCTCACATGCCAGAGGATTTTGCCCGATACTTGTTCGCTTCATGCTTTGCGCAAGCTCATTCAAGGACACCAAAATCCCGCGACTATCCGCGGATACTCTGGCCGAATCACCAAAACTTCAAAGACTCTGTAAAAGAGGGAAATCTTTTTAATGACCGGTTCAGAGTTCAAGTCAAGGGCTCACCCGCTACCACGATTACCAGCCATCTCTCAAGAGACGGACATGGCTTTATTCATCCTGACCCTAATCAATGCAGAACTCTGACTCCCAGAGAAGCCGCTAGGCTGCAAACTTTTCCTGACGACTACTTCTTTTGCGGTCCGCGGACTGCCCAGTACATTCAAATTGGGAATGCTGTTCCGCCCTTTCTCGCTACTCAAATAGCCGAGGCTTTAGCGTCTAACCTCATTTAGGGGGCTGCAATATTTTCGCAAGATCATCGCGCACGCTTTTATCTCTTCTCTTGACAAATGCTAAATTCCAGTTTGTTCCGCCTAAGATCTGCTCGCGAATCTTTTTGTTAAGGGAGTACTTTGAACTGATAAATGCTTGGTGCTCAAACTTTTTCCTGGGGGGCAGAGCCTTTATTGAGCTATTCAAAGAAGTTCCAAGTAGGGTAAGGTTACCCAGTGCGTTAATATATCGAGATTTCTTAATTCTCTCATGCCCCAGGACATCCTTCTTGTCCCAATGCTTGTCAGTGAAATCCGGATTCTGAGGGGAAACGTGTTCAACACTAACGTTTTGAAATTCAACTTCTGAAAATCCGCCTGGGTCAGTATGTTCTTCTAGCATGAGGAGAGCTGTTCGAATCCTGTAGTTATTCTTATTCTTGCTTTTAAGATATTTCCATTTTTCGATTTTTTCTCGAAGCGATGCCTCTGAAGGCCACGCCTTAATCAAGTCAATTTGAAGACCTTCTGTTGATGCAAGAGCAGCTTTCCGCGATTCCTTCAAACTATTGCCCGAATGAGCGCTTGCTAGCGCTTTTGCACTAGCTGCATAAGCCTTCTCCATCGTGCTTCCCTTTCCATCCATGACTGAAGAATAAGCAAAGCAAAACTTCGTAAAGATCTCGACTAATTCAGAAACCTCCTTGTCATCCATTAGCACAAGAGATTGTTTTGGAAATAGAGCTAGCAACACCTGAATTGGCTGCATTGTTCCTCCAGCGAGAACATAATTTCGGAATTTCAATAGCGACCGGATCGTTTTGGGATATTGGGCGCTTTTTCCCCCTGCAAAGTGCTCTCGAAGGTCTGAAAGACTTCCCCTTTGAATTAGGTGCAGCAATTTTACACTGGCGACACAATCAACAGCAAACTCAATAGCTTCATCACTAGTCTTGACCTTTTTTGAGATAGATGGCAGCAGGCTGGTCATTGTGCAATGCCCATGATTCGCGAGCCAATGATAGCGCAACACGGACTTTGGATTAAAGGACCGAAGGCGATTTGATATTGCCTGAATCTCATCCCAACAGGAATATATTCGATTCTTGTCCGTTTGGGATTTCACACGATTTAGCAAACAACTCTTTACCTTATCAGAGGTGTCTAGACCTTTACCCTTCGAATTGATAGATTCAAATACTGAGTACTTATGCTTTTGGGAAATCAAATCAATCGCGACGGAATCAAGCGCTTCAAAGTGTTCAGCAAACTCATCGCGAAGGGCATAAAAGTCATCGCTCGTTTTGAGCGGAAGCTCCATAAACTTCCCTCGAAAAAAATCATAATTACTCCTAATTGTTCTTGCCTCGTTCTTGTTTGCATCTGTCACCCACTTAGCATTCCACTTAATTTCATTCCATGAATCAAGCGGAACCAAGTCCAAAATGTTCTTCTCAAAAAAGGTTTTCAGTGACTTCCTTGCTTCAAAACGATAACCCCAGAATGGATTGTCCTCTTTATTGGATTTCTTTCTGTTCTTAAACTGAAAAAACTGTTGCTGAATTTCATGAACGATATCATTCAGGACGCTCTCTGCATCTTCGCTAGGAAGGTTTCGAGATTTAAGAGCCATCGTATCCCTAAGGGCACCGAGTAAAATATAAGACGTCATAGCTCTTTGCTGACCGTCCACCAGCTCGATTACATTCCAATGATACATTACCCCATTTTTCTCACTTTCGACTTTTTCGCCCTCCAATCGGATGATGCAACCAACAAACAGTCTTTCGCCCTCGCGCGTAGTGAGGTCTTCCCACAAAGTTGCCGCCTCGACATTTTTTCGCCACTCATAGGGCCTTTGGTATTCTGGGATTCTAAGGATTGAGTCACGCTGGAAGAGCACTCCTTGAGCAAACCTTACGTCTCTCGCGTCGAAAATTTTCTGTGGCACAACAGTTCCTATGAAGTCAGCGCAAACAGCATTGCTTGCTAATAAAGATCATAACTAAGAGGACTAGAAATAACTACTTACCTGGATCTATTTCTGACAAGCCGGCAAGGGCGATTGATTTTATTCAATGCACCTACCTAGCCTAACCTTGAAAAAGCAAGAACAATCGGTCGTTGGCTTAACCCTCTTCTTTGAAACGATCAAACTCCCCCGGAAGCATCGCCCAGAGATCCTCTTGGGTCAAACTCTTAATGTCATGGGTAAGCTCAAGCTGCGACAGAAAAGCCTCCATGCGGCGGGCGGCTCCTCCTTTCTTTCCTTGTACGCCGCGCTTCAGGCGTTTTGTTGAGCTATCGACATATAGCTTCGTTAACAAATTTAATAGCCCAGTATTTACGAGCCGTTCTTGCCTACTCGCAACCTGTTCATATAGATCCCCAGCCTTATCTGGCGGCAAACAAAGTAGGCCAAATGCTGACTCGGGAGTCTCCTTCTGGGCCAAGCAAACTAGGTAAGGGCCAGCAAGAAGGTGCCTGTAGTGCCTTCGATAGTCATCGAAAATCGGCAACAAGCGCGCGGTCTGCCCCGTTGGCCTAGTCCCATTGGACTTGAGCGGACAAACAGTTTCGAATAAGCACAAGGTCAACCATGCCCATACACCTTTGTCGCGCCGATACTCGCTTGGAATCCAATCAACCAAGAAACGGCCCAAGTCGAACCTAGAATCGAATTTCTTATTAATTGGTGGGGGCGTGCCCGCCAGTAAATCTAAGCAAAATCGACTGGGGGCAATCAAGTTCGCTGGGGGCTGTAGATTAGGTTCGGAGCTAAGCCTGGCAAGGAATGCCTCGTATCTTGCGAACCCGTCAGGGGTAAGTTTACAAACTTGAATCATTGCTTAACCGCCTTGCAAATAATTTGTCGCAAACTTATTTTGCCGAACGAACTCCCTCTTTGCATCCTGAATATTTTCCCAACACTCCCCCTCGCCTGCGCTGTCCCAATCCCGATTTGGTAATAACCTTTTTAGATTGGCCAACAACCCAGCTTGCCATCCGCCATCGTCTTCCTGGATTTCTTCTCCCTCCGAAAACGTATGCCTGCAAAGCGATTCAAAGACTGCAGGAAGGATTAGTCCAGCATTGCGCGGGTCGCGCAGCCATCCCTGTGGGTCATTTGAAATGTCACTGTTAACATAAATTACCGGCCGCCCAGAAAGGTTATTCAAATCAAGAGACCAAATTTCTTCACCAAGGTCATCTGAAGAGTGGACACCCACAAAAGATTCTGCCCCACTTTCCTCGCCAATTGCGATTGGGTAGATCTTTTGAGAGATTCCCAAGAACTCGCTGTTTCCATCTTCTCGAAGGACTACAACAACGAAATATGTAACCTGGTTCGCATCATAAGCATCGCCAAGTTCATAAGGCAATTCACCTACTGCATTTTCAATAGTGCCCAAATTAAAGCGCGCAGTAAACCCACGACTAAACACATCAATGCAAACTTGAGATCCCATAGGAAAAGAGAATTCCTTTAAGTCCAGCAAGAAGGCAACCATCCAATGTGCCCCCTCCTTGTAGATCCGGATGGAAATGTGTTTGCGAGTTATCCTTTTCCTGTCGGTAAAATTTAGCTTTCTGATTACCATTTATTCTTCCCTCTCCGTCTTCTCCATTCGCGCTTGAACCACCAAGTCGCGATTTCGATCAAATCCATCAAGTGCGAATGAAAAGTCATCAGAAAGATCTGTAAGGGTGACGACATTAAGTTTTCCAAACTCTCTCGTTAAACCAAAATATTTGCAGGCCATTTTTCTTAGATTAAAGTCAAACTCTGAGAACTTACTGAATGGGTTTCCCCTCGAGGTATCATATGCAACACGAATTCGGATCTTTACCGTTGAACTGTCAAAGTTTGGGCCGGGAAGGACTTTGAATCCACCTTGGTATCTTTCAATCCGAATCTGAACTCCTATTCCGCCTTCAAGCTTCGGAGGCTTTGGTGACCTCTTCTTTTTCTTTGTCCCTTTTCCCCCGCTTCCACCGGGCGCATTCTCTCCCGCCGCTTCATTCCATGGAAAAAATCCGGACAAAGTTGCGAAGTCTGGAGAATCACTCGTATTCCTTATTAGGGCAATGATTCCATTCACAGATTGCCTTACAAAATCCAAGCAGCTTTTAACGTTTTTGTAGCGCCCAGACTTTATTCCTGGCATGTGATGGTCCCAGTGAAGGTGTGCAGGCCCCTCACAGTGACTCAGCATCACTGACAGCGGGCCGCTAGAAATGAACACGATTGCCCTAAACTCAGTAACTTTCGGACGGGATCGTTCTTCGCTAATCCTGAGAGAGTCGCGAAGGAACACCACCCCACCCTTCGCCCTAGTTGTTGCTCGCTGCAAAATGACTGAAAAACATGAAGGCTCGTCTGCTTGACCCGATAATCTTTGGACTGCGATTGGAACACGAAAGGCAAGAATTTCCTCGCCCTCATGGATTTTCTCCTTTAACTCCTCAACATTCTCCGGCTTCATAGACATTCTATTCCATCTCGGTGCGGTCCCTGCCTCCGGAGGTTGGAGATGGTAAAAGTCAGACTCTTTCCTCGTTTCTCCCTCAAGAAAAAGATAATAGTATCCAAGCCATTTCTCTTTAAATTCAACGTCATCCATTTCTCCCAGAATTAGTTCGATTGTATCTTGGTTAATCTCACAGTTGCTTTGGCCTTCCTTCACTGAGACCCTAAGTTCATTCGCAGCGATTGCTTGTAGAAAATTTGCAATTACGTGCTTGCAAATCCCTTCGAAATCAAGGTCTCCTGAGACCCAGGGTATTACTATCGAAAAGCCATTTTCTGATGTCCTGGACAGAGAAAAATCCTCAGAAAACTTCCTAATGGTTTGTGTAGTCGTGACAGGGATAACAAATCCTCCATCATTAATCCCCCAATCTCCATCGCATGTGTATTGCTCGCCATTGATCCTGTGAGCGCATAATACAGTTTGGCCCATTAAACGTGGATTTTCATTCTTCGAAATGGTTAGCCCGAAAAATGCCCGCACACTGCTACTCGCGGGATAGACAAACTTGCCCAACCCCCATTTGCCTCGCCCTTCTCCCCGCTTTGGCGATCGCCCCTCGGTTCTCCAAAAGTACCAAAACCAATTGCGGTCCTCTGGCCGCTCATTTTGATCGTCGACATAATCAATATGGTGGTTGCCCTGCAATCCCTTAGTATTGAAGTCTTCAATACTAAGGAACTTGAAGTTCTCATTCTCACAGTCTAGGGAATTGGATAGGAGAATTTCACTTCCAGCGGCCTCAACATGAGGTTTCAGGCCGTCAAACCAATACGCCATGCTTTCATCAGAAATAGAGGAGCCATCGGACAGCATGAAAGAGACCTCGACTGGCTTTGTTACGTCCTCAATCGCATCGAGCGAATTTTGAATAGATTCTCGAATGAGGGCTTCACCAATATTGGAAAGGCTTCCGCTCGCAAAATGGGCGCCTTGGGATGCCTCCCGAAGCTTCTCACCTCGATTTGGTTTCTTTAAAATCCAGTCTGGTAGCTGCATGATATTTTGGCTCAACGGTTTGCCGACAAGGCACTTGTCAAGGATAGCGTGACACACAATCTGTCGCCACCCAGTAAATTTTCAACGATCCTTAACCCGGTTACTCATTTCGACGGAGTTATCTGAATCTGAAGGTAGGGACTGCCTTCCCGATGGCATGAATTCACTTGTCCCCCTATCCTCAGTACCCCATGCACCGCCTCGCCAACACCTCGGTCCTTCTCACTGTTCTGGCATTTGCGGCTCCTGCCTCCGCCGCAGCCCTCGCCCCCCAACAAGCCCCTATCCCTGAGGGCTTCACGCGGGCGGATCAGCTTCGGGGCTCCATCGGGCCGGAGCGGTCGTGGTGGGACTTGCAGCACTATGACCTTTCGGTGCAGGTCTTCCCGGAGAAGAAGAGCTTGGCGGGGTCGAACATCATTTCCTTCCGCACTGTGGCTGCTGGGAAGCGCATGCAGATTGACTTGCAGCCGCCGCTTGCGATTACGCGGGTGACTCATGGCGAAACCGAGCTGAGCTTTGAGCGCGAGGGCAAGGTGTACTGGATTCAGTTCCCTGAAGAACTCGCGGCTGGTGTGGAAGATCAGATTCGGATTGATTACGAAGGCGTCCCCGTCGAGAGCAAGAATCCGCCGCTCCATGGTGCAGATGAACCGGACCGCGGTGTGGATATCAGGGTGACCGTGCCGAAAGGACTCACTGCAGTGGCGAACGGGCGCCTGATCGAGGAAACCAAAGACAAGAAAGCCAAGACCTCGACCTTTCACTGGAAAGTCACCAAGCCGATCAGCAACTACTGCGTGAACGTCAACATCGGCAACTATGTGAGTTGGGCGGACACCTACAAAGGCGAGCACGGCAAGCTCGATCTCGAATACTGGGTCCTCAAGGGCCAGGAGAAGCAAGCCAAGGAGCAGTTCCAGCAGCTGCCCATGACGATTGAGGCCTTTGAGCATTGGTTCGGCAAGTACCCCTTCTATGAGGACAGTTTCAAGCTGGTGGTGGTGCCTTATCTCGGCATGGAGCACCAGAGTTCGGTCACTTATGGCAACGAGTTCAAGAACGGTTACCGCGGGCGCGATTTGAGCGATACCGGCGTGGGATGAAGTTCGACTACGGCCTGATGCTTGTCCAGTACTCGCGCACGAAGAATCTGCCGGTGATGTTGCACATCGGTGCCATATTAGATTGCTATGCCCCCTCCAACTGTCCGAAAAAGAGTACCCTTTTCCAGACAAATCAGACTACTTAATAATGTCACAAAGCCTCAAAAGTAAAGTCCTTGCACGCCTCTATGGACGCGGGAGGGGTTGGACATTTCCCAAAATCGATTTTTCCGCGAATTTCCCGCCCGGTGGCACCCAGAGAGCTCTCTCCAGACTGGCCGCCTCCGGCGTCATTCGCCGAGTCATGAGAGGTATCTATGACTAACCCCCAAAGGTCTCAGCGCAGAGACCTAACGCTCGCCGGATTTCCACCAAGTCTCTCAGGCTCTCGCCCGGGAATTCAGTTGGCGCATCCAACCTACAGGCAACGTTGCCCTGAATCTTCTTGGGCTATCAAACCCTGGAATTCCGGAGGGTTCCGCTCAAGGAGGCTGCCTTAAGGACAAAGAAGGGGACGCTTCTGCTCCAAGCAATCAGGGCCTTGGGGAAAAATCGCAAAGACGACAGGGTTATCGCGAAACTGAGCGCCTTTCTTGAGTCTCAGGATTGCTCGCGGATTCTGCAGGACGCCAAAGCGGTGCCGACACGAATTAATCAGAGCTCCCCTAGCCTTGAGGGGAGAAAGACGCCCGAAATGGCGGCGAAGGATTCCTCCGAGCTTGCCTAAAATAGGGCCATGATGAAGACGATGGCCCTGCAGATTCGCATCGACTTGAAGGACGCCTCGCCACCGATTTGGCGCCGCATCCTGGTACCCGCTGACACTACCTTGGCGCAGCTGCATTTCTATCTGCAGGGAGCCTTTGGCTGGACCGATAGCCACTTGCATGGCTTTCGCCAGGGCGAGCGTCGTTTCTGCAACGACCAGGATTCGCTTTCTGGCATGGAGCCGGAAGATAGCGTCAGCATCGGCGAGCTGCTGCGCACCGTCCAGTCCACCTTGACTTACGACTATGACTTCGGCGACGACTGGGAGCATGTGCTGCGCCTGGAGAAACGGGTGGAGCTGACGCAGGAGGACTACGCTGCGCTGCCACGTTTGCTCGCAGGCAGGCGCGCTTGTCCGCCGGAGGATTGCGGAGGAATATATGGCTACCAGCGCTTCCTGGAACGACTGCGGACAAAGGATCCAGATGCGCTCGAATGGGCGGAAGAGGCTGGCATGGCGCCAGGGTGGACCCCCGATGCCTTCAATCTCGAGGAGCATCAAGCTGACATGCGGGCCCTTGCTCAGCAAAACTCCGGGACCACGCTTGCCTGGTCCGCTCTCGAGGAGCAGCTTGCTTGGGCTACGGTGGAATCCTTCTTGTTGCAGCCACAGTGGCGAGATTCCTTGGAGGCAGCGAAAGAGGTCATGAGTGTCAGCGACGCTGCGTTGACTGCAGCCAATGACTCGGTAGCTGACCGAGTGAGCGGATTTCGCGGGCTGATTCGCGATCACGCTGCTTTCGACATGATTCTAGAGCACGACAAACCCTTTATCCCGGAATTGATCCGCGCCCATCCCGCGCTTCCTGAGGGAGCACAACGCTTCCTCATGGCCATGTTTCACGAGCCGATGGCCCCCTATCTCACCGAGGCGGCGGACAAGGACGGTGTCCTGCTGTTGTTTAGCCTTGTCGAGAAAAAGCTGGTGGAAGTCGAAGCCCTGCCCGGCTGGGAATCCATCGGAGATGGGGAACTCCTTTTTGCCCGGGTTATCTCTAACGGCAAGAACCAAGTCCTCCGCGGCGAGTTTCTGCACGGGCCCTTTGCGGAAGAGGAATACCAGCACCTAATGCACCATTTGCAGCAAGCGTGTCTTCATCAGGGAGGAGAGCCGGAGGACCGCGTCCAACTTCTCAAACCAGCGGCACCCCTATTCTTCGCCTTTTGGGCGATGATCCAAGACGCCGGAGAAATGCCGCAATTCCCACTAGCCACCTTTCGCGGCGCACCCTGGGAACCAGGTTCTAGTCTGCTGGTAGGCACCGAAGATTTGGCCGACGGCTGCATGGCCGCTTTTACCAGCAGCTCGGTGTTCCACCAGGTGGACCCGGCCATTTGGATGCTCGCAGATCCTGACCGTGACCCTGAAGATGCCTCTTACCTTTCCCTGCCCGCAATTCCCGTTGCCTGGCTTCTTTGCTCCCCCGGCCAGCTTTGCCTTCTCGCCGGCAGCCGCCAAGCGATGAAATACTGCCGCACGCAACTGAAAAAGTTAAATTTACCCTATTACAGGCACCATCGGACCAGCTTCTCCCCAGATTTAGAACTTTCCGTCGTGCCGCTGAACGAGATGCCTACTTAAGGGGCCTACCTACCGACAGCATCGGCGAATGGCAGGAAATCGGCTCGATGCCTATTCTTTACACACATGCACCGCTCCGCCTCCAGGTCGTTTTTGCTTGCCGTTTTGTCGTTCTCGTCGTTCTGGACGACGCCTGCCTTTGCCAACACCGCACCCCAAGACCCCGCCCCACAACAAGCCCCCATCCCCGAGGGCTTCACGCGAGCGGATCAACTGCGAGGGTCCATCGGGCCGGAGCGGTCTTGGTGGGACCTCCAGCACTATGACCTTTCGCTGCAGGTCTTCCCGGAGACCAAGAGCTTGGCGGGGTCGAACATCATTTCCTTCCGCACGGTGGCTCCAGGCGAGCGCATGCAGATTGACCTGCAGCCGCCGCTTGCGATTACGCGGGTGACTCATGGCGAAACCGAGCTGAGCTTTGAGCGTGAGGGCAAGGTCTATTGGATTCAGTTCCCTGAGGAACTCGCGGCTGGTGTGGAAGACCAGATTCGGATTGATTACGAAGGCGTTCCCGTCGAGAGCAAGAATCCACCTTGGAGCGGCGGCCTCACTTGGCAAAAGGATGACTCCGGCAAACCCTTCATTGCCACCACCTGCCAGGGCATCGGCGCGAGTATCTGGTGGCCGAACAAGGATCATGGCGCGGACGAACCGGATCTGGGCGTGGACATCCGCGTGACGGTGCCGAAGGGACTCACTGCCGTGGCGAACGGGCGATTGATCGAGCAGAGCAAAGACAAGAAAGCCAAGACCTCGACCTTTCACTGGAAAGTCACGCAACCCATCAACAACTACTGCGTGAACTTCAACATCGGCAACTACGTCAGCTGGCAGGACACCTACCAAGGCGAGCACGGCAAGCTCGATCTCGAGTACTGGGTCCTCAAGGGCCAGGAGAAACGAGCCAAGGAGCAATTCAAGCAGCTGCCCATGACGATTGAGGCCTTTGAGCATTGGTTCGGCAAGTACCCCTTCTATGAGGACAGTTACAAGCTGGTGGTGGTGCCTTACCTCGGCATGGAGCACCAGAGTTCGGTCACTTATGGCAACGAGTTCAAGAATGGCTACCGCGGGCGCGATTTGAGCGATACCGGCGTGGGGCTCAAGTTCGACTACATCATCATTCATGAGGCCGCGCACGAGTGGTGGGGCAACAACGTGTCGATGAAGGACGCCGCCGACATGTGGATTCACGAGGGTTTCGGCACTTACGCGGAGAGTCTTTATGTCGAGTATCACTTCGGCAGGGACGATGCCGAGATCTACAACGCGGGTCTGCGCAAGGGCATTGACAATGACAAGCCGATCATTGGTAAGACCGGCCTCAACAACCGCGGCTCGAGCGATATGTACCCCAAGGGTGCGAACATTTTGCACACCATGCGCCACATGCTGAATGACGACGACAAGTGGCTCGCCGTCTTACGCGGGATTCAGAGTGAGTTCTGGCACAAGACCGTGACCACGGCCGAGGTCGAGGCTTACATCAGCAGCGTCTCTGGCTTTGATTTCAGCTTGGTGTTTGATCAGTACTTGCGCACCAAGGATTTGCCATTAGTGAAGTACGCGGCCAAGGACAAATCGGTGTTGGTGTGGTTCGATCGCGTCGTGCCCGGCTTCAAAGCCCCCGTGGTGCTGCACCTCAATGGCAAGGCGCAACGCGTGATGATTTCCGAACAACCGACGGTGATTGCTTTGAAGTCGAAGCTGAAGACCCTCGAGCTCGACCGCAACTTCTATATGGATGTTGCGGAAGACTAAGGCAGCAGCGTGAAGCTTTCGGTTTCACTCGCAAGTACGCCGAGGCCGCCTGCATCAAGCACAGCAACCGCATGGCCGAGCACACTCCCGATGAGAGCGGGATTGCTGCCTGCTGGGAACTCCACGCTGGCGCTGGCCCGGCCTTGGCTATCCAAAACCCCGCGGAAACCCGTAAACAGAGGGTAGGTTGGGTTGTTGAGCGTGAGCTGGAAGTATGGGCCTGCATTCAAATCCAGGTGCAGCCCGCGGCCGTTGATGCCGGGCACGGTTCCGGTGTTGCTGCCGAGCACGACATAAGTCTCGCCGGCATGGGCGGAGCCGGCGTCGAAGAACAGGGTGGCGGTGCCGCCGAAGAACAGCGAAACGGCTGCGGTGTCGAGTTGCAGATAGTCGGTGCCTAAGCTGCCATCGGCATGGATGTTTTGCGCATAAATGTCATCGTTGCCGTTGCGTGCGTCTTCCCAGAACACCACGGCGACATCATCGCCGCCCACCGAAAGCGCAAGCCGCGTCGACTGGTTGCTCGGTGTGGTCTTGAGCGCGATCGGCCCACCCCACACTTCGGTGCCCGCGGCATCGAGGCGAGTGGCGATGATTTCGTCGGCACCAAAGCCGCCGCTGGGAGCCCAACCCAACACGCCCACCGCGCCATCGCCGAGTGCCTCGACATAGCTCAGGTACTTGGTGGCAGAGTCAACAGGCAGGATTTGTTTGCCATTGGCGCCCCAGTTCAGGGTGCCGGCCGAGGACACCGACTGGGCGAACCAACCACTTTGGGATTGACCGCCATCCTTCTCGCTCCAGAAGGCAATGATGTCGCCGGTGCTGGGGTTGAAGGCTGCTTGTGGATCGAGGTGGTTCATGCCCACCGCGCTCGACAGCATGGTTCCGCCTGACGGAAGGAGCTCACTTCCAGCAGGGCTTAGGTGCTGCACAAAGGCCTCAAACAAGCCGCCGCGCCCAGGATTACTAGCGTGCCAACACAAAATGGCACCGCCTGCACCATCCGACGCAAGTTGCGGACTGTAGGCAAAGGACAGGTTGTAGGCGTTGTGGACCTCTACCGGAAGCGCCCACGTTGGCGCGCCCGCGGCATCAAATGCCTGCGCGCGCAAGTGCTTGATGCTGGTGAAGAAGTTGATGTCGCGCACCCAACTCACGATGACATCGTTGCCGCTGCTCGGGATCACGCGCGGGAAACCCGGGGAAGCGCCGGCCTCGACCACAATGTTCTGGCCACCGAGGGCCAAGGTTGGAGTGCCGGCCGCAGTGAGGCGTTGCATGCGCACGGTGGAAACTCCTCCGAGGAAGCTCCACACCACCACAAAGTCACCGTTGTTTGCCTCGGCCACCATCGGGTCAGCTTCAAAATCGGCGTTGCTGGAGAGCGCCACGCCATTCGGCCCCCAGAGAAAGGTGCCGTTAGAAGACATGCGATAGGCGTAGACATCGAGGTCGCCACCGGTGCGGGTGTCAGTAAAGACGATGACCGCGTTATCGCCTGAGTCGGCGATGAGATCCCAGTTGACCAAGCTCGAAGACTGCGCGTTTGCGCTCACCAACAGGCCGCCGGGCGCCAACAGTTCGTTGCCCTGACTGTCATAGCGCTGGGCGTAGACATCGTAATTGCCAGAAGCATTGTCGAACCAAGCGACCCATCGCCCGCCATCACTTGTGGCAGCAGATTTGGGCAAAGCCTGATCGCCACTGCGTGTGACCACGGCAGTGTTGCTGCCGGCATCTGCGCTCCATTGGGCGGCGGTGGCAGTAGCGGCGGGCGTCAGGGCAAGGGTGACGAGAGTGGCGGCAAAGAGGAGGCGCATCCTACGAGTTTACGCCCAATTGCTGAGGCTGCCTGGGAAAGCCGTTATCGAATTGGCTGCGACTAAGGAATATCCACACCACGTTCTTGTTGCGTGGCGGTGGCTTCTTCGTAGCCGGCGTCGACGTGGCGGACGACGCCCATGCCGGGGTCGTTGGTCAGTACGGCTTCTAGGCGCTCGTCCATTTCGGCGGTGCCGTCGCAGACGCAGACCTGGCCAGAGTGTTGGCTATAGCCAATGCCGACTCCCCCGCCGTGGTGCATGCTGACCCAACTCGCGCCACTTGCCACCGCGACCATGCCGTTGAGCAAGGGCCAATCGGCGACGGCATCGGTGCCGTCTTTCATCGCTTCGGTTTCACGGTTGGGACTCGCGACACTGCCGCAATCTAAGTGGTCGCGGCCGAGCACAATCGGTGCAGACAGTTCACCATCGCGGACCATGCGGTTGAATTCCAAACCAGCGATATGCCGTTCGCCATAACCCAACCAGCAAATGCGACTCGGCAATCCCTGGAAGGCCACGCGCTCTTGCGCCATCTTGATCCAGCGCACCAAACTCTTCTTGTGCGGGAACAAGCGCAGGATGGCTTCGTCGGTTTTGCGGATGTCTTCCGGATCACCGCTCAAGGCCGCCCAACGGAATGGTCCCATGCCTTCGCAGAACAGCGGGCGGATATAGGCCGGCACAAAACCCGGGAAGTCAAAGGCGTTTGCGACGCCCGCTTCTTCCTGGGCAAAAGCGCGCAGGTTGTTGCCGTAGTCAAAGGTTTCGGCGCCGCGTTTCTGCAGCTCCAACATGGCGCGCACATGGCGGCCCATGGTGGCGAAGCTGTGCACTTGGTATTCGGCCGGATCGGACTCGCGCAGGGCATGTGCGGCTTCCAAGGTCATGCCGTCGGGGACATAACCACCCAAAGGGTCATGCGCGGAAGTTTGATCGGTCAACACTTCCGGAGTGATGTCGCGCGCAATCAGACGCGCCAATAACTCAGTGGCATTACACGCCACACCAATCGACACCGCTTCGTTGGCGGCTTTGGCTTCCAGGGCGCGGTCAATCGCCGGGTCGATGCCTTCGACCACTTCATCTAAGTAGCGCGTGCGCTTGCGGAAAGCCAAACGCGTGGGGTCGACATCGGCAAGCAAGCAGGTGCCTTCATTCATGGTCACCGCCAAAGGCTGCGCGCCGCCCATGCCGCCGCAACCGCCAGTCACAGTCAGAGTTCCCTTCAAGGAACCGCCATGACTGCGATTGGCCAAGGCCGCCAGAGTTTCATAAGTTCCCTGCAAGATGCCCTGGGTGCCGATGTAAATCCACGATCCCGCGGTCATCTGCCCGTACATCATGAGGCCCTTGCGCTCGAGCTCACGGAAGTGATCCCAGTTCGCCCACTTGCCGACCAAGTTGGAGTTGGCAATCAACACCTTGGGCGCGTGCTTGTGGGTCTGGAACACCGCGACCGGCTTGCCCGACTGCACCAACATGGTCTCGTTGGCTTCGAGCCGCTGCAGCGTATCGACGATCTTTTGCGCCGATTCCCAGTCGCGTGCGGCCTTGCCGGTACCGCCGTAGACCACCAAGTCTTCTGGGCGCTCGGCGACATCGGCATGTAAATTGTTCAAAAACATGCGTAAAGCACCCTCGGCCTGCCAATCCTTGCAGTGCAATTGTGTGCCAGTGAGGCTCGGCTGGGCGCCAGGAGCGAGGACAAGACGGGCCGGGGACGACGTGGCTGGGGTCATAGGAGGATTGTAGCGGCTACCGATTCGCATTTGAGAATTCCTGATATATTGGGGAAGCATTGTCCCCGACCCTGAAACCCCCAACAATAAGCGCCCTATGCTTTCTATTCTTGTTTTAACTTTGGCGCAAGCCGCGCCGACCACAATCCAAGTCCCTGCGGATTACCCCACTTTACAGTTGGCGATTAATGCGGCGGGTAGTGGCGACACCATTGTGGTCGCACCGGGAACATACCCGGAATCAATCATTTTCCTCGGCAAGTCCATCACCATGACCAGCAGTGGCGGCCCCCAGGTCACCACGATTGATGGCTCAGGGTTCTTGAAGAGTGTGATCACCTACCAAGGAAGTTCGGGAGTGGGGATTAGCACCCTGCAGGGATTCACCATCACCGGGGGCGACACGGTTCTCGGCGGCGGTGTGTTCTCGGACACGGCCCTGACCGTAGATCACTGTGTTTTCACTGGCAACATGGCCGACACCGGTGCGGGCATGGCCTTCACGGGAACCGATGCGGAAATTGTCATCACCAACTCTACCTTTGCTGACAATCTAGCCCTCAACTTAGGTGGAGGCGTTTATGTCGCCGAAGCGCAAAGTGCGCGCAGTGTGACCATCACCGATACCGTATTCCGCGACAACACCGCGGCGAATGGCGGCGGGGCTTACCTCAACCGCAATCATAGCGATTGCTCGATCGTGCGGTGCACCTTCTTGAATAACGAAGCCACCGACTCCGGCGGCGGATTGAAGCAAATTGCAGGCGATGGCCTCAGCTATAGCCTGTCCGTTCAGGATTCGGTCTTTGCCAGCAATCAAGCGGCAAATGATGGCGCCGGGATTCACCTCGACGAAGCCGACGACCTCGTCATCAACTGCACCTTTTATGCAAACGAAGCCGGCATGGCCGGCGGTGGCCTCTATCGAGGCGGCAGCGTGGTCGGGGTCACTACCGTGACCAACAACATCTTCTGGGAGAACAGCGCAAGCATCAGCGGCGCGCAAATCGAAGGTGGCGGTCCCCTGCAGTACAACCTGATTCAAGGCGCTAGCCCGAACTTGGGTGTAGGCACCATCAACCAGGCTCCTGGTTTCCGCGGCGCGGACAGCAATGACTTCCGCCTGCGCGCGGGTTCACCAAGCATCGATGCCGGCGACACCACGCTGGTCACCAGCACGCTCGACATTCTTGGCATGCCTAGAGCGGCCGATGACCTCGGCACCCCCGATAGTGGCGCCGGCCTGGCCCCGCTGGTCGATCTTGGCGCCAATGAATTCCAAGGCGACTCCACCGGACAGGTCCCGGCCGTGATTGTGAACTCCGGGCCGCTGCAAGCTGGCCAGTTTGCTTCGCTCAAGGCCATCGCTATGCCGCCAGGACAACCGACTTGGATTTTCGCCACCAGTCTCGGCAATGGTCCGACCTTCGTTCCGGCACTCGAGGTGTATCTCGACCTGACCTCCCCGCGCAGTTACTTCACTTCTCGCCCGTCCGACGCCAACGGCGAAGTGGTTTGGGATTTCATCATGCCGGTCGGCGCCTCGGGCCGCACCATCTTCTTCCAAGCAGCGCAGTTCCAACTCAAGACTGCGATTCTTACGGAGACGATTCTTTAGGCCGCAGGGGGCTAGCATGAGGTCATGCTGGCAACCCTACTCCTAACCCTACTCTCGACGGCGAACGCCCTCGCCCTGCCCGCGCAGGGCGAGACCATTCCGGGGTCGGCCGGTTACGCGTTACCGATTGTCGACTTAGACCAAGATGACCATCGTCAAACGATTGTCGATCAGGAAAAGGGGCAGTACCTCGGTCATGTCACGACAACCTTATTGAGCGATGGCAAGACCATCTTGGCGGTGTACCCCAAGGGTCATGGCAAGGGTGCGGTGGTGCACAAACGCTCTAGTGATGGCGGCCGCACCTGGAGTGAGCGCCTGCCGGTGCCGGAGAGTTGGGCGACTTCGCAGGAGGTGCCCACCTTGTTTCAGACCGTCGATGCGCAAGGCGTAGCTCGCGTCTTGATGTTCAGTGGGCTCAACCCGATACGCATGAGCGTTTCCGAAGATGAAGGGCAGAGTTGGAGCGAACTGGAGGCCATCGGCGACTACGGCGGGATTGTGGCTTGTTCGACCATGATGCGCTTGGCCAACGGGGATTACCTCGCCATGTTTCATGACGACGGCCGCTTCATGAATCCGCAGTATCGCCCGCAAGATGGGAATGCTTTTCATGTTTATCAAATTCGCTCTAGCGATGGCGGTTTGTCGTGGAGTGCACCACAAGCGGTGGCGACGCACCCGCGCGCCCATCTTTGCGAACCCTTGATCGTGCGCTCGCCAGACGGCAAGCAGCTGCTGTGCCTGATGCGCGAGAACAGTCGACAGTTCAACAGCTTTTACATGACTTCGGACGATGAAGGGCAGACTTGGTCGACGCCGCGACAACTGACGGCAAGCTTGACCGGCGATCGCCATACCGGAGGCTACGCACCGGATGGGCGCTTGCTGTTGAGCTTCCGCGATACCGCGCGCCGCTCCCCCACTCAGGGCGATTGGGTCGCTTGGGTCGGCACTTACCAGGACATCCTCGCGGGGCGTGAAGGGCAATACCGCGTGCGCCTCAAGGACAATCATCATCGTTGGGATTGCGCTTACCCTGGGGTTGAACTCTTGCCCAATGGCAATTTCGTGGCGACCACCTACGGCCACTGGACTCCCGAAGAATCACCGTTCATCTTGTCGACGCGATTCACTCTGGCCGAATTGGATCGACGCTTGGCGGCAGGACCGGTCTTGCCTAATCCGGCGAATCCGGCGACTGGCTCGGAACCTCGGCCACAGGTGTGGTGGCAAATGCGACAGACCACGTTGAATCAGCGCGCCGCAGAAGCGGCAGCTGGCGAAGGCATCGATTTAGTGTTCCTCGGCGACTCCATCACGCACGGTTGGGAGAATCATGGAGCGGAGCTTTGGCAACAGTACTACGCGCCACGCAAAGCATTGAACTTAGGCATTGGCGGCGACCGCACGCAACATGTGCTGTGGCGTTTAGAGAATGGCAATCTCGATGGCCTCAGCCCCAAGTTGGCGGTGATCATGATTGGCACCAACAACAGCAATTCAGATCCGGGCGAGGACATCGCCGATGGCGTGTTTGCCATCTTGCGCAAGCTGCGGGCGGAACAGCCGCAAATGAAAATCTTGTTGCTGAACATCTTTCCCCGTGGCGCCAACGCCGAGGATCGCCTGCGCAAGATCAATGACCACGCCAATCAACTGCTGCAGATGACTGGCGACGACCCCATGATTGAACTGCTAGACCTCGCGCCGGTATTCCTAGAGGAAGATGGAACCCTGCCGAAAGAAGTGATGCCCGACCTGCTCCATCCGCAAGAGGAAGGCTACCGCATGTGGGCCGAGGCCATCGAAGACCGCGTGGCCGAATTGCTCGGCGAATAAGACGAACCTCTGTTACAACAAAGGTGGCATGTTCTTCTCGCTCCTCCCCTCCTTCGCCCTTGCTGCACTGCAAAGTCCGCAGCCCGGCCACACCTTGGTGGCTCCCTTCGGCTCCTTCGACACCAACTTGGTCGATGAAGGCGGCAACGTCATTCATACTTGGCCGGGCACCGCGCTCCCTGGAAACGCCACATATTTGCGCGAAAATGGCAATCTGCTGCGCATGTACAAAACTGGCGGCAGCCCCGCCAGCGTGATTGGCGGCAGCGGCGGCGGCGTGCAAGAAATTGCGTACGACGGCACCATCGTGTGGGACTTCCAAGTAGCCACCGCAACCGAACTCTTGCACCACGACATGGCGCTGATGCCCAACGGCAATGTGCTGTTGTTGTGCTTCGAAGACATCACGCGCACGGGTGCCATCGCCATGGGGCGCAACCCGGCCTTCACCAATCCTGGCGATGCCTTCTTCTGGTCCGAGAAAGTGATCGAGCTGGATCCGGAAACCCTGACCATCGTTTGGGAGTGGCGCCTCGCCGACCACTTAGTGCAGGATTTCGATCCTGGCGCAGCCAATTTCGATGTCATCGCCAATCGTCCCGAGCGCCTGGACCTGAACTTTCCCGGAACGGTCCCCAACAATGGAGATTGGATTCACCTCAACGCCATCGACTACAACCCCGAACTCGATCAGGTCGTCTTGAGCTCCCTCTTCTTGAATGAGATTTGGGTGATTGACCACAGCACGACCACCGCCGAAGCGGCCGGCACGACCGGTGGCCTGACCGGCAAAGGCGGCGACATTCTGTATCGCTGGGGCAATCCGCAGGCCTACGACGCTGGCGGAACTGCCGATCAAACGCTGTGGAATCAGCACGACATTCAGTGGATCCCACAAGGCCGCCCTGGCGCGGGCAACTTGCTGGTACAGAACAATGGCAATGGTCGCCCCGGCGGCCCCTTTAGTTCGGCCGACGAATGGGCGCCGCCGATTCTGCCCGACGGCACCTACAGCCTGACTCCGGGCACGGCCTATGACCCACCGCTCGCTAGCTGGTCATGGCAAGACACCCCGCCTACCGATTACTTCAGTTCCTTTGTTGGTGGCGTGGAGCGCATGCCCAATGGCAACACCCTGATCATTGAAGGTGCCACCGGCACGGCGTGGGAAGTGGAACCCGGCGGCACCAAGGTTTGGAACTACAGCAACCCCAGCGGCACTCCCCTGTTTAAGGCACGGCGCTACCAGAAGTTCTTGTTCCCGGGCGACTCCACCCTATCCGCGGCCGTCGGCGGCAGCATTGCTTTCGATCTGCAAGGCGGAAACACTCTGGCGAGTCGCCCCTTTGTGTTGCGCGCGCAAGTCTCTCCTGGGCCACCCAGCCTGCGCACCACCATTGCCAGCGGCGTTCTCGATGCCAGCGGCTTTGCCTCGGCAAGCCTGAACACGGGTGGAGCACTGCCACCCGCAGCGAGCGGGCGCAGCATTCTTCTGCGCTGGAACACCACAACGCCCAATGACTTCGCCAGCGATGTCATCTCGGTCGTGATTCTCCCGTAAAAAGGGCATCTAATTCGATGGTTTCGGCGTAAGCAGAAGAGAGCATGATTGCCACCCTCCTCTTCTGCTTCATGCCCCCGCTGCAACAGGCGGTTCCGGCCAAGGAAATCTCCTGGGTTGGCCTACGCCAGGCCTTCCCAAAGAGCCTGGAATTCCCGCAGACCACGCGACAGGGCAAGCCTCTGCCGTCTGCCGTCTTTGAGCAGCGCCTGCGAAACTGGGCCCAGCAGCCGTTGGTGGCCGCTCAAGAGAATCGCAGCGCCGTATACCTCGGCGACTTGATTCAGCGTTGCCAAGAGAAAAACTGGGGCAAAGACTTTGTGGCTGCGCAGCTGCGGGAGTTGGCCGAGGCTTTGCCGCAAGATCAGTTAGAGCAACTTGCGCAGCTCTTGGAAGCCGCAGCCATCCAGCGCGAAGATTGGAAGCCCTCCGAACCTAAGGAAGATGGCATTTTGTTTGGTCCCACGTGGGACCTTCCTGAGGGGGAGTATCTCGAACACGATGGAAAACGCTCGGTCGAGCAAGCGGCCACCATCATCATGGCCGATATTGCCGCGATTAAACTCGCCGAGCATGATTTCCCGCGCTATTTCCTGTTCCCAGAAAATGCTTATCTCAAGGTGGAGCCGCGCGAAGGGCGCTACTTTCGCGTGGCCGATGACCGCAAAATATGTCAGGCGGCCTTAATTGAAGTGGCCTTTGAAGCAGATCTGCCCTTCCCCTTTTCGACCTACACCTTTGACCTATCGATTCTTCACCGCACCGAAGACGACGGCAGCTTCTTTACTTACGTGTTTGGTCGCAGCGAAGACCTGCACTGGCTCAATGGCTATGACCGCTTGGTTCCCGTGCGCAATCAGCGGGGTGAAATTTGTGCCACGCTAGTCATTCGCCAACTCGCTTTGGATATCAAAGGCGTGCCCGACAAGAGCAAGCACCACCGCGAAGGCATTCGCTCTGGCCTCGGTAACTTACGCCGTGGCGCGGAAGCCGCTTTCGATGGCAGCTGGCAAGGCGCGACCCCGCAACTGAACTCGATTCCCGAGTTCCTGGTCATCAAGCCGACGTCTTAAAACGCGCTGCCGTACAAGGTTAGCTCCTTCGGCCCTGGGTCGAGCAAGCTCTGATCCGCAACCCATTCGCGACCATGGCGTGCGGCTAAGACACGCAACAAACGGCCGATGCCGGCAAGCGCTAGACGCCCGGCGTGGAACTCTTGCACGGCCTCAAGGAACTCACTGCGCTCGCGCGGGTCGAGGTCCTCCTTGAAGTGCCCCACCATATGCTGCACCGCATCGATGAGTCGGCCACGGGTAGGTAACAGTCGCAGAGTATCCAAGAAGATCGCGGTGTACTCTGTGGCAAATTCTTCGCGCGGGATTTCATGGATGCGCGCGACCATGCTGCCCAGCTTGCGATAACCCACGCGGCCGCGGGTGAGCAAAGCCATTTTTTCTCGGGTGTGGAAGTTCACGACATCGCCACGAGTCCATTCGGAACGAAACATGTCCTTGACTCGGCGCGCGGCGAACAAGCGGAAGCAGAAGTTATCGCGCAGCGGCAGATCATTCATGCGCTGCACTTCTTCGACCACTAAAAGTGGGTAGCGCTCCATCAGCGCGGCAGCGAACACGCCCGAACCGGAGTGGGTGTGGGGCATGCCATTGTCACGATAGATCTTCACCCGCTCCATGCCGCAACTCGGAGACTTTGCGGTGAGCAGGAAGCCGTCGAGGTCTTGCGCAGCTAAGTCTTTGGTGCGTTGCTCCGACCAGTCTTCCAACAGGGCAGTGTGATCCTTACCCGACCTGGTTTCTAAGACCAATGGACTCTCGCGCTCGGGATCATGCACCAAGCGCATGGTCGGGCGAGGCACGCCCAACCCAGCTTCTTCTTCCGGGCAGACCGCGTGGTATTCCACTAGCGGCCCCAACACGGCATCGACAAAGTGACTGCGCTTATGGCCGCCATCGAAACGCACTTGTTGGCCAAGCGCGCAAGCAGAAACGCCGACGCGCGGCTTAGGGAAGGGGGTAGTGGTCACGATTGTTGCGGGGCAGGAGTCTGTGGCGCCGGAAAGGCCCAGCACAAGGCAAGAACAGGGAACAAAGCCCATTCCAAAGCGACCATAGGCCACACCCATGGTGCCGCTTCGGTCAAGGTGCCGAGGTTCATGGTAGCGAGGTAGGCCACGGGTCCGCCAATCCCTCCAATCAGGGCAACGATGCCAAGGCGATTGCGCAGTTTCTGCAGGAAGAATGGGATCGCGCCGGCGAAGGCAGCCCACAGTGTGGGCATCCAGAGCGGCAGGCCCCAAACAAAGGCGTCTTGGCGGAATACCAGGCCGCCTTGTTGCGCCCAGAAGCCGTCGGTCAAAATGCCGAAGCAGAAACCAGCGATTGGCAGGAGGAACCAACGCCGGCCACCCGGACGCGGCGAGCGCGTGGCTAAGTAGCTGAGGAAGATGGCCGAGGCAATGGCCCCCCACCAAGCTTCGCGGCCGAGTACCGAAGTGACCCAGACCGCCTTATAGGCGACCACAAGGAGAGCTAGATTCATGACAGTGGGGTGCGGTAGTGACAAGCCGGCTTGGTCAGCAGCATTTGCACAAGGCCAATGCTTCGTTCTGCAAAGCCGCCTTCGCAGTAGCTGAAGTAGTAATCCCAGGTGTTCTGGAATTGATCTCCTAGCCCCATGGCATGGAGCTGCTCGCGCTGGCTCAGGAAAGCTTCGCGCCAATGGGCCAAAGTCGTGGCGTAATCGGCGGTGAAGTCTTCGAGGTGGGCGAGCTTGAGATCGCTATCGGCAGTCATGGCGTCGCACATGGCGGTGACCGAGGGAATGCAGGAACCCGGGAAGAGATAACGCTTAATGAAGTCGATGTGCTTACTCGCGCGCACGAACTCCTGGTCCTGAATGGTGATGGCTTGGATCGCGGCCATGCCATCGGGCTTGAGCAGCTGCCCAATCGTGGCGAAGTACTCGCCGAGGAAGTCGGCGCCGACGGCTTCGACCATTTCCACCGAAACGACGCGGTCGTAGCGGCCATCGAGCTGACGATAGTCTTCGAGCAAGAGTTCGACTTGCCCCTCTAGGCCTTCCTTGCGCAGCAGTTTCGCCGCGTAAGCATGTTGCTCCTTGGAGATGGTCGTGGTGGTGACACGGCAGCCATACTCCTTGGCTGCATGACGGGCGAAGGCGCCCCAACCAGTACCGATTTCCAGCAAGTGAACGTCGGGGTTGAGTTGAAGCTTTTGGCACAGATGATCAACCTTGGCAACTTGAGCCTGCTCCAAAGTGGTTTCCGCGGTTGCGAATAGGCCGCTGGAATAGGTCATGGTCGGGTCCAAGAACAAGGCAAAGAACTCATTGCTGAGGTCGTAGTGCGCGGCGATGTTCTCGCGCGAACCTTCTTGGGTATTGCGCCGCGCTTCATGCCAGCGACGGAGCAAAGGCGCACCCAAACGGGCCAATCCGCTATCCACCTGCTGCAGTACCGCGCGATTGCGCGCCAATAGGCGAATGACTTGCGTCAAGTCGCTGCTCCGCCACCATCCTTCGGCGTAGGCTTCAGACGCACCCAAGGCACCCCCGGTGGCCAAGGCAGACCAGAACCGGGAGTCCACCACCTCTAGATCGGCGCTGAGACCGTCGGCGCAGGGTGCGCCAAGCGTCATGTGCATCGGGCGGTCTAGAGCATGCGCATCTTCCGCGGTGAGCTGCAATTGCAAGGTGCCCTGCTCCAGCTTCTGCAAGCGTGAAAGCACCAAACGGCGCGCGATGCGCGTGGCAAAACTGCCCGAAGGCTTGGCCTTGGCACGTGCGGTCACCGATTCCGGAGAAACCGAGGAAGAGGTTAAGGAGGGCGAGGTCATGAGGCTTGGGGGTGTGGGTGAAAGGTGGCGCGCTTCCACCACAGGCGAAAGGCTTGCCAGTAAATGGCCAGATGGAGGCGTTGGCCTTGCCATGGCGCGCGCCACGAACAGCGACGCACTTGTTTGCGCAAGGCGGGAGTGAGGCGGCCGACTAAGTTGGCATCAAACACGCGCTTCCCGCCCTCTTCGTTCCACATGGAAACGGCAAGAGTGTCGCCGTGCAGGCGGAGCGCCCAGTGGTAGTGTTGATCCATGCCAAAGAAGGGCGAGACGTGAAAGTCTTTGCGGAAGGACCAGCGATGGACCTTGTTCTTGGACTCCGGATCTACCGCAAGCACATAAGCGTGGCGTTCGCGCCACGGCGTGTTGGTGATCTCGGCCATGACCGCTTGCAAGCGGCCTTCAAGGTCGTGGCAGAGATAGAAACTGACCGGATTGAAGGCGTAACCGGTGGAGCGCAGTTGTGTCAGCAAACGCACCGCGCCTTGGGGGCGCTCCCCCAGTTCTTGCTCCACCCGATCGAGAACGGCTTGGCGCAGGCAAGGAACCTCGGGCTGAAAATAATCCTCGCGGCGGAAGCTGCGCGGACCCCAAGAGGCTCCACCCCACGGCAGCGCTTTGGCCAACTGCGGTAGATCGTCTAAGTCGAGCAGGAAAAGCCCCAAGCGATACTGAAAGCGATGCGGCTTGGGCCCATAACGCCGATGCCGTACTTTGCCCGCAAACAGGTAGGAGTTGGCGAGGTCGCTCATGCGAAAACCTCCTCGCCGACACCGAGGGCTTTGGCTGCGCGAACCGCCGACCAAACGCCGTCTTCATGAAAGCCATAGCGCCAATAGGCGCCACAGTAATGAATGCGATCGGTGCCCGAAATTTCTTGATGTTGATCTTGCGCACGAATCGCCGCTTCATCAAATACCGGGTGGTCGTACTCATAGCGACCAAGAATCAGGCTAGGGTCGATGTCTTCCGTGCGGTTTAGCGTGACCAGCAGTGGCAAAGGACTGCGGAAGTCCTGCAATTTGTTCATCCAGTAGGTCACCGTCGCGCGCGGCTGTTCCGAAGCCGGCACGAAATAGTTCCACGCCGACCAAGAGCGTTTGCCTTGCGGCATGAGACTGGCGTCTTGGTGCAGAACCACATCATTAGGCTGGAAGGAAAAGGCGCTCAGCACCTGCTGCTCCCGCGGTGTTGGCTGCGCCAGCATCTTTAAGGAAAGGTCGCCGTGAGTCGCCAGAACCACTTGGTCGAAGGTTTCGCTCTGCCCGTCGAGGGTTTGCAACAAGACGCCAACGGCCTTGCGATGTACTTGGATGACCGGAGTGCCCAAGCGCAGCTCGCCGCGGTAGTCCTGGAGCAGGGCGTCGACATAAGTTTTGCTGCCGCCTTGAACCGTTCTCCACTGCGGGCGGCCCTTGAGGTCCAGAAAACCATGATTCTGAAAAAACTGCACTAGGGTTCGTGCAGGAAATTCCAGAATCATGGCAGGGTCCGCTGACCACACCGCGGCGGCCATGGGTACCAAGTGGTCGTCAAGAAAGACCTCGCTGTACCCATTCTGTTGCAGGTAGGCCCCCAGGCTTAGTAAGGAATCCTGTTCTAAAAGTTCCGGGGACTCTTTGTAGAAGCGCAAGATGTCTCGCAACATGCGCCAATGATTGGGGCGGAGCAAGTTTCTGCGCTGCGCGAACAGGCCGCCAAAGCCATCGCCGCAATACTCAACACCATTGCGCTCCATCTGCACGCTGAAACCCATGTCCGAATCCTGCGCCGGAACATCGAGCTTGTTCAGCAAGCGGCAGAACAATGGGTAAGTGCGGCGATTGAACACAATAAAGCCGGTGTCGACGGCAATCTCCGAACCCTGTGGCCCGGCGTTGACGCGCACCGTGTGGGTGTGGCCGCCAGGGCGAGGTGCGGCCTCGAACAGCGTGACTTCATGCTGCTGCGCTAGCATCCAGGCACTGGTCAAACCTGAGATTCCCGCTCCAACTACGGCAATCTTCATGAGCCTTGCTCCAACACGCGCCGCGGCACCGGGCGCAGGTTCCAAACCAAACGCATGGAGGCCATCAAACGCAGCAGGTAGTAACTCAGATCTACCTGCCACCATCGGAACCCTTGGCGAACCGATCCAGGGTAGAAGTGATGGTTGTTATGCCAGCCCTCGCCAAAGGTCAGAATCGCGAGCCATAAATTATTGCGACTATCGTCGTTGGTGTCGTAGGCACGACTGCCGAAACAATGGGCAAGAGAGTTGATGGTAAAGGTGGCGTGATAGAGCGCCACGGTGCTGACGACAAATCCCCATACCAAAAGTTGGCCACCGCTCACGCCTAAACCTGGCGCCCAAGCCTCTAAGGCCATGCCTAGTCCCAGGCACATCGCGGCAAATACCACGGGAACCGCTAAATCAAAGCGATCTAGCCAAACTAGCTCCGGGAACTTCATGAGGTCAGGGACCTCTTCGGTACGCGTGCGCAAATTGCGACGGCTCAGAAACCAACCCATGTGGCTCTTCCAAAAGCCATTGCGTGGGCTGTGGCCATCTTGCTCTTCATCACTAAAGCGATGGTGACGTCTGTGGTGAGCTGCCCACCACAAAGGGCCACGCTGCACCGCGCTGGCACCCAAAGCCGCGAACAAGAACTGCACCGGGCGCGAAGTCTGGAAACTCCGGTGCGAAAAATAGCGGTGGTAGAAAGCCGTGATGGCAAACATGCGCAGGCCAAAAAGAATGGCGGCAAACAAGAGGGCAAAGGGGCTGACGCCCACCCACAGCACGGCGAAGCAGGCCATGTGCATGCCGACGAAAGGCAACACACGCACCCAATCGATGCGATCGTCTTCGCTCGGTTCGGCTTTCCAGGAGTCAAACCACAGCCGCAATACTTGGCCCACTAGCTTCATCTCAATTCGTCGGCGCTTGGTCGACGTTGGCTTTGGGGCGAAGCAGATAGTGCGAAACCAACCATTCGCTGCCTTCACGGAAGGCAAACAGCTCTGCACAGGCGAGGAAGAACATGCGCCAGCGTTGGACCTGGCGCTCGGCGTCTTGGCGCGTGGAGTAGCCAGCCTCTTGCAGAATTCGCAGAGCAGCTTCACGGTTTTGGTCCAAGTGAGAAAGCCATGCCTCGGAAGTCTTCGCGTAGTGGGTCCCTGATTCGGCCCACGAGGATTCGACTTCCAGAGGCACAGCCAGACGCTGCACCATGTCATGCGAGGGCATCAGCCCGCCGCTAAAGAAGTGCCGCGCCATCCAATCGTCTTGTTGCTCATCGACGAAGGGATAGCTGAACTCACGATGAGAGAAGTGGTGCAGGAATAGGCGGCCGTCTGGCTTAAGCCAAGTACCCACGCGCTCGAGAAGCATTTTCCAGTTGCGCATGTGCTCAATCATTTCCACCGAAACCACGCGATCAAAGCGCTCTTCCGTTTGGAAGCGATTCATGTCGACGGTCAGCACCCTCAGATTCTCAAACCCTTTGCGACGCGCTTCGCCCTCAATGAACTCTCGTTGCGACGCCGAGTTCGACACCGCCAAGATTTCACTTTGCGGATAGTGCTCGGCCATCCACAAACTCAAACTCCCCCACCCGCAGCCAAGCTCGAGGATTTTCTGACCATTTGCCAACTGCGCACGTTCGCAAGTGATCTCCAGCATGCGCGCTTCGGCTTGCGTCAAATCCTGCATGCCCTCGTCCCAATAGCACGAGGAGTACTTCTTGTGGTCGCCCAAGCAGATCGCGTAGAACTCGGCGGGAACCTCGTAATGCTGCTCGTTGGCGGCTTGCGTTTCTAAAGCTAGAGGGCTTTGGCGCATCTCTTCAAGCCAAGCCTCAGCGACTGGAGCGCCCTCCGCCTGTGCATTGCGGTAGAGACGTGAAAGACGTTTCTTCAGCAGGCGGCGGATGCCCCAACGAATGGCAGAATCGGGAACGATGGCGCGCTCGGCGGCTTCAATTGTGAGTGACATGACGTGGTGGGCGTGGGAAGAAAGCGGAGGTTTGTTGTTGGTAACGGCGATAGTCTTCGCCGCGACTGCGCAGAGCTTGTTGCTCCGTAAAGGGAATGCCGGAAACTTTGGTAATCATGACCAGCATCAGCAGGGCGATGCCGAGGACCATGCCAAAGGTGGGAGTGCCCCAGGCGGCAATCGGGTAGGCACACCACAGCAACCATTCAAAGAAGTAGTTGGGGTGCCGCGACCATGCCCACAGACCTTCGCGACAGGTTTTGCCGCGGTTGTCCGGATTGGCGCGCCAGCGATCGAGCTGGCGGTCGGCAAGTGAATTGCCACCGAGACTCAACAGCCACCAAGCGAGCGCCAAGATTTCCAAGGGGCGCCAGGCTTCGGTGGGATCTTGGCTGAGGGCCAAGAAGGGAAGAGCAAACACCCATGCCGCGACAGCCTGCATTTGGAAAAAGCCAAAGAAGAACACACCGGCACGATCACCGGCAGCCTGTTCCATGGCGAGGTAGCGGCCGTCTTCACCATCCCTCCCTAAGCGTTGCGCCAAGTGCCAGCTCAGGCGCAATGCCCAGAACGCGGCAAGTGCGGCGACCGCAATGCGGCGCGGGGCCCAGCCCTGGGAGAGGCTGGCAAAGAGAACCGCCTGAATGCCAATGGCAGCAGCCCAAAGCAGGTCGACATGGCCTCGGCGCTCGAGGCGGCCGAGAACAAAATTGGCAAGCGCCATCAGCACCACGAGGGCGACGAGAGCTTGCAAGGCGAGGCTCCAGGGGAGGTCCATGGGGTAATGATGACGGGTTTTCTCTATTTTGTCTAGTTATTTTTCTAGACATTTGCGAGATTTCCTAGATTTATTCGCGTACAATGAGCGCATGGATGCAGAAAAACCTGCCGCGGAGATGTTTGCCATCGGTGAAGTCAGCGCCCTCACGAGCCTGAGCCCCCACACCATTCGCGCCTGGGAACGGCGCTATGGGGCCCCTCGTGCAGAGCGGCTGCCCTCAGGGCACCGGCGTTATCCGGCGGACCAGGTCGCCATGCTGCGCGCGGTCGCCGAGCTCCAGGCCTACGGCTATCGCCCCAGCCAGCTCCTTCCGCTTGGCGCTGCAGCCATAGAGGAGAAGCTCGAACAGGAGCGGGGCCAACGCGTGGCCCCGCAGGCGGAAGTGGTGGAATCTGCGCTGACCGGTCACGCCGGCGATCTTCTTCCCCTCCTAGAGCACTGGATTCGGGAGAAGGGAATTCGCTACACCTTGCACGAAGTCATCGTGCCGCTGATCCAACGTATCGGCGAGGCTTGGGTGGCCAAGGAAATTGATATCCGCCAAGAGCACCAATTATCAGAGGCCTTGCAAGATGTGCTGCGATCCACGCGCCTACAGATTTTGCGCCACGAAGCGCAGGCTCCTTCTGGCTCCTGCGATTTGTTGCTGGCCACCTTTTCGGGCGAGCGCCATGGCCTCGGGCTGCAAATGCTTGCTTTACTGGCCGCCCTCGAAGGCAAGCACCCTTTGGTATTGGGCGTCGATTTACCACTGGAAGAAATCGTCGCGGCTTCCCAGGAGAACCCACAAGCGGCGGTCGCTCTCAGTGTGTCCTCTTCCACCGGCGGCCCCATGACCGACACCAATCTCATCTCCTTGCGTGAGTTGGTCGCGGATTCGGTCACGATCCTTGCAGGTGGCAGCGGCATGGCCCGACGCCGCCAAATCGACGGGGTGTTTGTCCTCACTGATCTGCACAACTTTGAGGAATGGCTGCGTCGTTGAGCTAAACTGGCCCCTATTCGGCCATGATGCTAATCGCCACCCTTCTGAGTTCTGTCCTTTCCTGTGCCCAACAAGTTCCTGCCACCGATATGTGGCGCGCTTGGTTGGACAGCCCTGGCGGTGAGCTTCCTTTTCAACTGGAACTCAAGCAAGCTGATTCCCCACAGGGAGAAAGCGATTGGCAAGCTTGGATTCATAACGGCAGCGAGCGGATTGAGATTCCTACGGTCACTTGGCACGAAGAGTCTCGCCTGTTGGTGATGGAGATGGCGCATTACGAATCGCGCTTGCAGGCCACGGTTTCGATGGACGGCAAGGCCATGGACGGGCGTTGGAGCAAACGCCGCGGCCTCAACAAATGGGCCGACATGGGCTTTCATGCGCGCCACCATGGGGAATCCGCACCGCGTTTTTTGCGCCCTGCGCCAACCCCCCAGCAGGCCGCCAGCTCGCCCGATACCTCTCCCAAACTTAGCGAGCGTTACTGGATCCAGTTCTCCTCCAGCAAAGACTTGGCGGTGGGAGTCTTTCAAGAACACGATTCCGGAGCGGTCGAGGGCACGATTTTGACCACTCTTGGCGACTACCGGTTCTTGGCCGGCTATCGTCATCAAAGAGAATGGCGGCTGTCCTGCTTCGATGGCGCACATGCTTTTTTGTTCATCGCCGACAAAGGTACGCATGCCTGGGGCGGCCTGTTTTACTCTGGAGACTCTTGGGCCGAGTCCTGGCAAGCCCGCGCCGATGCCGAAGCCAAGCTCCCCAACTCCTTCGATGAGATTGCTCTGGCTGCGGGGATCGACCCTAAGGCCCCACTGAATCTTCAGGACTATCGCTTTCCCAATCTCGATGGCGAAGTGCAGTCGATTGGCGACCCCGCGCTTCATGGCAAAGCCACCATCATTAGCCTATTCGGCAGTTGGTGCCCCAATTGCAACGATGAAGCTGCGCTGTGGGCCGAGTTGGACCAGGCCTATGGGGAGAAGGGATTGCGCATCATTGGCTTAGGCTTTGAGCTCACCGAAGATCAAGACCGCGACCTACAACAGCTGCAACGCTTTCGTGACCGCTGGAAGTTGCAGCACCCTCTATTCCTGGCCGGAAGTGCCAATAAGCAAGAAGCGCAAAAGGCATTCCCGCTGTTGGCGCAGGTGAAGTCCTTCCCCACTGCCATCTTCCTCGACCATCACGGCCGCGTGCGCGCCATCCATTCCGGTTTTTCTGGACCAGCCACCGGCGATGCCCACCTGCGCCTGCGCGAGCGCTATACCTCGCTCATCGAAGAGCTTCTGGCCGAAGCCAACAAGGTCGACGCCGACCAAACTTGGTAACGGAAGCGGTCAATCCCAGCGGCTTGTAGACATTCGGTGACCACCGAAGGACTGACTCCAAAGGCTGCAGCAACTTCGCGACGCTTGCGGCCAGGCACGAAATGTAGCTCTTCGCCACTCGGGGTGGCTTCGACGACTCCGGCGCGAAGCACCGCGCGCACGAACTGCGCTTGGCGCTCGGTCCAGTCCCAGAGTTGGCCGCCGAGACCAGCGAAGGCTCCGGTCAGGATTTGATCCTGATCGCCAGGAAAATCTTTCGCCTTCAAAAAGAGCCGCTCCTTCGCCCCCTGCTGGAGGGCGGCCGTGCGCTTGGACAAGGGAAGAGCGGTTGGCGACATCAGGACCCGGCAACGCACGGGGGTAAGCCGCAGCGTGAGCTCGCACAACATTTCGACCACGCGGGCACTGGCGTCAAGGGCGCCAGCGGGGCAGCTGTCCAACTGCACTTCGGCGCGCAGTCGGCCCTCTTCGAGCACGGTCCAGGCCTCTTTCAGCACGATGCCATAGCGCTCATTGACCGCTTCACTGACCCGAATCAGACGACGATGCACCACCTCGGCGGTGGAGCCGGCGCGGGAGACGACATGGGCGTCAAGGTGCAGAGGAACGTTCATTCCCCGCATTATTTCGGCATTTTTGCCGAAATCAAGCGCTTTTTAGGACCGCGGTCTCGGCCTCGATGAAGACGCGATTGATCTCTGCGAACTGCTGTTTGAGACTGAGATCAATCCGCGCAATGGTTTCTTCAATCTCACCGGTCTCGAGGTCGTCGCGAAACTCCACACTCAGATTCACCAACAGGGCCGTCGGGCCAAAGTGCGAAGTCAACACTTCATTGACGCGAATGACCTGTGGATAGGAAGAGGTCAGGCGGCGAATCCCGTGCACGGTTTCGGAGGTTCCAGCTTCGCCAATCAAAAGCCCCATGGTTTCTTTGGCCAACCACAAGGCGGTTGCCGCTAAGACGCAACCAATCAGAATCGAAGACATGCCATCGACCCAAAGCCACCCCGTGGCTTGGCCTAGGGCAGTGCCGACTAGGGCAATGAACAGGCCGACCAAGGCGGCCGAATCTTCAAACAGCACGACAAACAGCGTGGGGTCTTTGGCCTTACTCACCGCTTCGATGTACGAGCGTTTTCCACGTTGGCGATTGAAGGCACGCAAGGCGATGAACCATACGATTCCCTCAAACACAATCGCCGCACTCAGCACCACATAGTTCACCAGGACATTGGTGACCTCGACCGGATGGAGCAAATGATGCACCCCTTCATAAATCGAGATTCCAGAGCCGAGAGCGAACACCAAAATCGCCACGATGAAACTCCAGAAGTAGATCTCGTTGCCGTGACCAAAGGGAAATTTCTCGTTGGCCGGCTTCTTGGCTCGGTGCAGACCCAGCAACAGCAAGCCTTGGTTTCCGGTGTCCACCATCGAGTGCACACCCTCGGAGAACATGGCCGAGCTACCAGTAAACGCAGAGGCGCCAAACTTGGTAATGGCAATCAGGAAATTGCCCGCGAGCGCCGCGAAGATCGCGACTTTGGAATCGTGCCCAGCCATTTAGTCTTGGGAGCGGAAGTTCTCGAAGTCTTCGATGCCGCGGTTCAGCGGACTGCGTGGATCATGCAGCTGTTTAGCAACGGACACTTGGCGCTCGCCACCTCTGGACATCATCAGACCAGAATCGTCTCCTGGGCGCGGGTCGGAGCCAAAGATAAGGGTGGCCTCTTCCCAATTGCGCGCAAGGTCTTCGCGTTGGGGAAGTTGTGCTTGCGCAACACCAGCTTCTTCGGCCAGCTGAATCCACAGGGCTAAACGCGCCATCTCCAGCTCGACCAAGCGTGGCTGGTCATGCTCGGCAAACCACAAGTAGGTCGAGGCCCAATCTTGAAAGCCACGGTCGGCCTGCTCGGCCGCCTGGCTGTAGATGGTCATCGCCGCCTGCTCAAAGGCCCGGGCCAGCCGCTCAGCATCTTCCATGGCACCATTCTAGACTGGGGCATGAACCCTATCACTGGATTCGGCGGTGTCTTCATTTACAGCAATCGTGCTGAGGCCCTAGCCAAGTGGTACAGCGAGCATTTTGACCTCCAATTTGAGGAGTACTCGCCCGGCAAGACTTACGGCCTGACCTTTTTCGCTCTCGATGCCGACGACGGCGAAACTCGGGTAGGCACTGTGTTCAGTATTTTTGCCGCAGAGGAGCCCTTGGGAGACAGCCGACGCGAGTTCCGTATGAACTTTCGGATTAAGAATGCTTCCGCCTTGCGGGAACGCTTGGAAAACGCCGGCATCGAGTGTGAACCCACCGAAGACTATGACTACGGCAAGTTCTTTTGGGCCAAGGACCCCGATGGCAATCGCCTCGAGTTCTGGGAACCCGGCGACTTGACTGGTTTCTAAACGCGCAAATTGCCGACTTCTTGTTCCACCGCAGCACGCACCGTGCCGAGGCGCACGAGTTCATGAACGCGATCTAGCTCTGGCCCCATGTAGCGGTCGTCGACTAAAGCCGGAACATTGAGGCGCAAGCAACGATACGCGGCTTCGGCGCCTTGGCCTGCTCGCAATTCACGATGGAACTCGCGGCCTTGCGCGGCGGCGTGTAATTCAATCGCCAACACGCGTTCGGTATTGTCGACGGCAGTGCGCAACTTGCGTGCGGCATAGTTGGCCATAGAAACATGATCTTCCTGATCGGCCGAAGTCGTGACGGTGTCGGAGCTCGCTGGATGCGCCAACACTTTGTTCTCGCTGACCAACGCTGCGGCCACCACTTGCGGGATCATCAGGCCGCTCGACAAACCAGGACGCGGAGTCAGGAAGGCCGGCAAGCCAGACATGGCCGGATGAATCAGGGTCGACATGCGGCGCTCACTGATGTTACCCCAAGAACACAGCGCATTCGCTGCGTAATCCAAAGGCAAAGCAATCGGTTGGCCATGGAAATTCCCTGCCGAAATCGAATCCCCGCGGTCGGGGAAAATCAGTGGATTATCAGTGGCGCTGTTGGCCTCGCGCACCAGTACCTGGGCTAAGTGTGCAAGCGCATCTTTGGCCGCGCCGTGCACTTGGGGCATACAGCGGAAGCTATAGGGGTCTTGCACCCGTTCGCATTGGGCATGAGAACGCTTGACTTGTGACTTTCGCAACAACTGGCGCAAGTTGGCCGAGGTTGCCTGCGCACCCGGGTGGTTCCGCACCGCCACCACCCGACGGTCGAAGGGCGCATGCGAGCCCATCAAAGCTTCGACCGAAAGCGCACCCGCGATGTCGGCAGTCACCGAAAGATTGTTCATCCGCGCCAACGCAACCAAGCCGATGGCGTTGCTGATTTGCACGCCGTTGATCAAGCCCAGACCTTCTTTCGCCGCCAAGGTCATCGGCTCGAGGCCGATTTTCTTGAGCGCACGCGCCGTCGACAACACCTTGCCTTCGGGAGATACCATTTCGCCGGCACCCACGATGGGCAAGGCCAAGTGCGCCAAAGGCGCCAAGTCACCGCAGGCACCAACACTTCCCTTCTCGGGAACACGCGGCAGCCAACCACTTTCCAATAATGTCATGAACCAGCGCACCACTTCCGGGCGCACCCCGCTCACCCCACGACACAAGCTATGAATGCGCAACAGCAGAGCAATACGCTTCTCGGCAGCTGGCATGTCGTCGCCCATGCCCACGGCATGCGAAAGCAACAAATTGCGCTGCAGGGTGCCGGTGTCTTCGGCAGCAATGCGCTCTTTGGCCAGTGCGCCAAACCCGGTATTGACTCCATACACGGGATTGCCACGCGCGACGATGGCCTCTACGGTGGCTCGGGCACGCTTGACGCGGGCGAGTGCCTCACGCCCCAAAACCAGCTTGGCTTGGGCTCCGCGAGCAAGAGCTTCGAAGCTTGCGGGCGGTAAATCTTCTCCGAGACGGATGCGCAGCATGCGCGAATTCTAGAAGCGCGCTAGATCAAGTGCCGCCTGACCGCCCACGGCGAAGGCGGGCAGGCGCAATAGCTCGAGGTCTCCGCGCCGGACGACCACGTGATAGTTGCCCTGTGGCAATCCTTCGAGGCGGCCATTATCCAAAGTTTGGAACTTCCCTTCGAGCAACCACTTTGCCGGCGGAATCGGGCCACCGTCGCTGCGAGTCAGCGCCAGGCTTGCCGCCAAGGCTTCTTCGCGTAGGACCAAGGAGAACTCCTGGCCCACCGTGCGCACTTCGCGACGGATCGTTTCGCGCCCTTTCGCCGAAGCGGTCAACAACATGTGCCCGGTGCCCTGGGGATGATCGCCGAGGGCAAAGCGGAAGGCACCGTTTTGGTCACTGCGCACTTCGCGGCGTAATGCCGCAGGCTGTGGCAAGGGCACGCTGAGTGGGGAATCGGTCAGGCCGGGGTAAAGCGCTTCGAGCACCGCGGCTGGTCGCGCGGCTTGCAAGGTTAGCGTGGCTCCAGGCAGCACTTGCCCATTGTCTTGCTTGACCACTCCACTGACTTGCGCCTTGTCTTCGCGAATCAAAAACTGCACCGTGGCTGCGGCGGAAACGCCTGGACGCACGCTGCGACTGCGCGGTTCGCATGGCCCCCATGGATGAGCCACGCGCACGTTCAGCAACTCCGTGGTCGGCAAGTTGTCAAAGCGGAAACTCCCTTCGCGCGAGGTGGGCAAATCTTGCCAGCGTTCCCACTGATACAGGTATGGGCTCATGGTCGTGCCTTGCGGCACCAAAGTCACGGTTGGCAACGGTCCGCCGGGCCACGACGCCACCTTGCCGCGCAATCGCCCCCCTTGCGGAAGCGGTGGCAAGTCAATCACTTCGCCGTTTTGCATTTGCGGGAAGAGGTTGAGTTCATAACGCACCGGAACATGGCCAGCCGCTTCAATCCCCACCACCACGCGGCGGCCGGCGGCCACACTTTCGACGAGAGCGACACCCTTGTCATCGGTCTTCACTTTCTTCACGCCAAAGTCGAAGTCCAACTCGGCGCCGGCAAGGGCTTTGCCCTCGTGGCCACGAACGCGAAGTTGAATGGTCAGCGCTTGGCCAACAAAGAAATCACGACGGGTTTGGGCTTTGGATAGGACGCGTTGCATGCGCCCGGCATCGGGCGTGCGCGAGGAGCGGATGCGGAAGAAATGCGTGCCGGGGATGACCTCGGGAAAGAGGTAGCGACCTTCCGCATCGGCAATCACTGCCGTGCCCGTTTGGGGGCCGCGCAAGATTTCCACGCGCGCATCGGCCAAGCCTTTTCCATCGGGACCGTAGATGACACCTTCGAGCCGGCCCGGGCGCTCTTGGCGCAACTGAGTATCGCCCTCTTGGCCGAGGTAGTGCAGGGAGACCTCTAAGGGACCCAAGCCAGGAAGAGGGCCGCCTTCGCGAATCTCCAGCGTGCCCGCCTCGAGGGGCTCCCCATCTGGCGAGGTTTGCACCACCTGTTGCCCCGGATCGGGCACCTCGGGCAAGGGATCCTGGGGATCTGAAGGGCCGGAAAGAGTGACGTAAAGCAGGGCCGCCAATAGCACCACCGCCCCACCGAGCACGAGCGCGGTGAGCGAACTGCCGCCGCGCTGGGGAATGGCGCGCGCGTGGCGGGGCAACAGGGCGGGCATGAGAGTCAACTTTAGGACGGCGCAAGGAGCAGGTATCTTCCTTAGATGCACGGACCTCTCGCCGACGGCACCCTCTCCGGCCCAACTGGCCAGCGGTCCAAGGCGTCTAAGGTCACGGTGCGGATCGCGGTGGCCCTGGTGCTGGCCAAGGGAGCCACCTTCTATTTCACCGGGTCCAGCGGCATCCTCGGTTCGGCACTCGACTCCTTTTTCGATGTCCTGGCGTCCTTGTTGGTGCTGTGGGCGGTTCTCGCCGCTGAACGCCCTGCCGATGCCGCCCACCCTTGGGGTCATGGCAAGGCCGAGGGCTTGGCCTCGCTGTTTCAGTCCTTGGTGATTTTGGCCAGTGGTTTGGGCTTGGCGGTCCACACCATGAATCGTTTTGCGCACCAAGACGAGGAAGGCCTCACCCAGGCCCCCATTGGTATTGCTGTCATGGTGATTTCGAGCGCCGTGACCTTGTGGCTGGTCAAGTATCTGCGCCGCGTCGCCCGGGAAACCGGCAGCCCCGCGCTCGAGGCCGACTCCAAGCACTATGCCAGCGACTTGTTGATGAACCTCGGCGTGGTCTGCGGCTTGACCTTGAGCTGGTTGTTGAGTGGTGCGATGTGGCCCGACCTCCTGGTCGGTGTCGCAATTTCGCTAATCATTCTCAATACCGCGCGCGAGGTTTTCCTCGCCGCCATCTCCATCCTCATGGACCGTGGACTGCGCCCGCGCGAGGCCTCGGCCATTCTGCGTGCGGTGGCCAAGTTCTCGCCCCGCGTCGCCGGCTTCCATGATTTGCGCACACGCCGCTCCGGTGCCGATATTTTCCTGGAGCTTCACCTCGACCTCAATCGCAGTATGAGTTTCGTCGAGGCGCATGACCTCAGCGAAGAGGTCGCCGAAGCCATCGAGCGCGCGCTGCCGAACAGCAATCTGACGGTTCACGCGGATCCGCTCTAGGGACTCTGGGAGGGGCCCGGAATCCTGCGTACAATGCATGGCTCCTGTTGCCCCAAGCACCTGTCATGAGCCCCGCAGAAACCCTCGAACTCGCCGAATTCCACGGCGACGGCATCTCTTCCGAACTCTCCGCCGCGGTCCACCGCGTGGCCGAAAGCCTGCCCATGGACGTGGTCTTCCACCCGGTCGACCTGTCTCTGGAGCGCCGCAGCAAAGACGCCGAAGGCTCCTACCGCGATGCCGAAGAGGCCATTCGCAAGTTCGGTGTGGCGCTGAAGTACCCGACGATTACCGATTTGGAGAGCCCGAACAAGGTCCTGCGCGATCGTTTCGACTTTTCGGTCATTCACCGTCCCGTCTCCAGCATTCCTGGCGTCAAAACCCGCTTCGATGGCAAGGTCGATCTGCACATTGTGCGCATTGCGGTGGGCGGCACCTATGAAGATGCTGGCCGCCGGATTGGCACCGAAGCCGCGGTTTCGGTGCGCGTGATTGAGCGTCGCCCCAGCTTCCAGGCCGCGAAGTTCGCCTTCAACCTGGCGGGCAAGCTCGGTTGTGGGGTGACCAGCGCTTCCAAGTACACCATCCAACGCGCCACCGATGGCCTGTTTGAAGAGGTGGTCGAGGAAGTTGCGGAGGGCTACCCGGATATCCCCCACAACGCCGAACTGTTCGACGCGCTGCTTGCCAAGTTGGTGATGGGCCCAGAAGACTTCCGCATCGTGGTCACCCCCAATGAATACGGCGACTTCCTCTCCGACACCGCCTGCGGCATGATCGGCTCGATTGGACTGGGCGCTTCGGCTTCGTACAGCTTCGATGACGACGGCCGCGTGACCTTGGCCATGTTCGACCCTGCTGGTGGTACCGCTCCGGATATTGCGGGCCAGGGTTTGTGCAACCCGGCCGCCGCCTTGTGGGCCTTCGGCATGCTGCTCGAGCACACCGGCTACCGCGCCATCGGCGCTGCCCTGAATGATGCCGTCCGCGACGCCATCGGCGCCGGCCACACCACCGGCGACCTCGGCGGCTCGCTCGGCACCATGGCCTTCACCGAAGCCGTTTGCGATGCCATGGCATCGCGCCTCACCGGCGGCGGGAAGGCTAAGCTATAGCATGCTTCGGATTGGCTTTGACATCCGTCCTGCGCTGTTCAACTACGCGGGCATCGGCCGTTATGTGCGCGAACTTGCGACCGCAATTACGCGTCTACCGGAAGCGGAGCAGACTTACCTGGAGTGCTTCGCCCCAAGTTGGCGCGGCGGGCGGCAAACGCCTCCTGGTCTAGAGGAAGGTCGCTACAACATGAACCTCGGCTGGTTGCCTGGCCGGGTCATGGATCGTCTGAACAAAATTCCGGGCTTAGATGCCGGGCACTATCCGGCCAAGGTCGATGTCTTCCATTGGACTGACTACACCTTCCCGCATGTGCGTTCGGCTGCCACGGTCATGACCTTGCACGACGCCGCTTTTGTGGCGGAGCCGACTTTCCATGGCTGGGATACTTCGGTGTTGTTGAAGCGCGTGCGCGCGGCATTGTTGCAGGCTGACCGCGTGATTGTGGTTTCGGAGGTTGGGCGTTTCGACGCTGAACTCTTGGGCGGCGAAAGCGATCGCGTGCGCGTGGTCCCCCATGGTGTGAGTCCTTACTTCAAACCGCCACAGGAAGGCCAAAGCAATGGCTTGCCGGCACCGGGCGACGACGGCCATTACTTGCTGACCATTGGCACCTTGGAACCGCGCAAAAACTACATGCGGATTTTGCGTGCCATGGAATCCTGCTGGGACAAGGACCTAGCGCCGGATTGGGTGATTGTCGGTCGTCCTGGTTGGGACTATGAAAAGTTCATGACCGCGGTGCACACCTCGCGCCATCGCGCGCGCATTCGCGTGGTGAATAGCGTGACCGACACCGAGTTATTGCGTTTCTACCAAGGCGCCATGGCGCACATCTTCCCTTCGCTGCATGAAGGCTTTGGATTGGTTGTGCTGGAAGCTATGGCATGTGGCACCCCCTCGGTCGTCGGTGACAAAACCGCCCCGGCTTGGGTTGCCGGGCCAAGTGGTTTGCGTGTGGATCCGAAAAACATCGATTCAATTGCGGAAGGCATTGAGCGCATCGTCGGCGACGACGCTTGGCGCCGCCAAGCTCGTGCTGTTGGCCTGCAACGCGCGCGTGAATTCACCTGGGAAGCCGCGGCCAAGCAAACGGTCGAGGTCTATCGCGAGGCGATGGCGGCGCGGCAAGAACGCGTCGGCGTGTAGAACAGCACACTTCCCCTATGGGATAATCTCCACATACACGGGAGCCGTGCTCACTACCGGGAAGATGCCAGAAAGGCTGACGGCGGCGCACTTCATGGTTTTGCCGATGTACGCCGCTGCCGCTCCTGGAGGCAGAGTCAGGGTGACCGTGGCTTGTGCATTGGCGTCTAGGGTGCCGGTGGCGTTTTGGAATTCACTCGGGGCCCCGGCTGCCATGCGGCGGAGGAATGGACTATTGGCTAGCGGGATGTCTAGCCCGCCAACATTGCCATATTTGCCGGGTTGATTCCTGGATGCCAGGAATAGGTAGGGCTTGAGGGCTTCGGAAATTGGAAAGGCCAACTCGAAGGTGACCGCGCCGCCAGTGTTTGAGGAAAGCGTCGTGGTGGAT
>JAJFFC010000006.1 GCA_021776795.1 Planctomycetota bacterium | reverse complement strand
CCTGGATTTCGGTCCAGGAGGTTTTTCTTTTCCCTGCTAAGCTGGAATCATCATGATTTTGGCTCTGCTCCTTTGCCTTCAGGCACCCACGCTCACCACCACCGAGGCAGCCACCTTCCAGGGCGGTAGTTTCGAGTTGTTCGGACAGGACTTTGGGCTGCGAGGCTTTTCTGGCCTGGTGTATCAAAGTGGCAGCAGCACGAAGTGGATTCCTGCGACCTCTCCCGCGATCGAATCGTGGACAACGCGTCGGGTCCTGCTCAACGTCAACGAAGCCATGCCAAGTGGCACCGTGCGGGTGTGGAATGGCACCGGCTTGAGTGCGACATCGGCCAAAGTGGAAATCTACTCCTACGATTGGTTCGACATTCCGCCCACGCCGGGAACCAATCCATCGCCTTTGGCGATTACGGTGGATCAGCAGGAGCGGGTTTGGGTCAACCAAGAGTTTCATTTGGATTTTCAAGGTCTGGATATCCCCAGCGGCATCGTGACGGCCTATTCTCCGCCGCGCCCGGTGGCTCCGGGCCCCTTTGCAAGTACGATTTTCAGCGATCATCGTACGCAGACCTCGATCCTAGGCGAAGACGTGATTGTGGATCCGTTGGGGCGGATTTGGTTTTCGCAGGGTGGGGGCAGTCTGTATTCGGGCATTCACCCCAACCACAGTCGCATTGTGTGTTTGTTGCCCGATGAGCCAGGCGGCCCCGAGTTTCGGGTCTACAACATTCCGAATGATTGGAATGAAGTGATTGGCCTGGCTTGGGATCCAACGCGAGATTGGTTGTGGTTTGCTCAAGGAAGTCTTGCCGTAGGCTCGCGGATTTGCGGCTTTGATCCTGAACTCATTCCCTATGACAACGACTTTGACTTCAGCACTTCCCTGCAGCACCAAGTGGGGGAGCCAGGGTTGGAAAGCGATCCGGTGTTTCACTTCTTTGACGTACCGAATCTCACCGCGCACGCGGCGCACCTATTGGTGACCGCCACCGGCGATATCTGGTTCACTCATTTCTGGGGCAGTGCCATCGGCCGCCTGCAACCCTTTAGCGGTGGCATCACGACCTACCCAGTGCCTCCCTCGGTTTCGCGCGCCTTGCCCTCTTACATCGTGGGCGCAGGACCGTGGCAGATTCTCGAAGCGAGCAATGGCGACATCATTTTTAATGAGTTTTTCGATGCCACCATCACGCGCTTCGACATCACTCGCGCCGATGATCCCTTGGCACAGCAGCTCGACATCCACGATCGCAACCCTGCAATGACCGACCATATGGTGCCACGTTGGAATAACCGTGAGGAGACCTTGCACTCCATGGCTTACGACGCCGCCGGCCGCCTTTGGTACACCCTGCATACTGAGAACGCACCAGGGTTAAACGCAGCAGTGGGCTACCTCACTGCCGACGAAAGCCAAATGATTCGCTTTTCCCCCATGGATGGAACCGCGGGAATTGGCGCCTGGTCGGCGGCAGGCATCGCCGTAGACCCCACAGGCGGGGATTTGTATTTTTCCGAGTTCTGGAGAAAGCGGATTGGCCGATTGCAGTACGTTCCGCCGTTACCATAGAAGCCGTTGGCAGTTCTGAGTTCCCTGCCCGCGATGGTGCGCTAAGCTAAGGTCCTCGCGACTCACCCATGATTCCGATCCTCACTCTAAAGCCACAACGCAAAACCAGCATGATGCTGGTCTTGCTGTCGCTTTTTGTGTGGAATCTGACTTGGGGCGCGGCTCATGTGGCCTTTGAGCACGATCCTTCGCATCGGCATCACCATGAAGAAGGGCCAGGCCACGGCCACGAGGAGCCAGAGCATTCTTCGCATAGCGCGCAAGATCATGCTCCCGAAATGCTCATCCCGCGTGCGCGGGTGATGCTCGAGGAAGAGAGCAAGCAGCCTTGGTTTGCTGTCGCTGCCATTGCGTTAGAGAGCTCGCTCAATCAGATTCCAGCCGAGGTGCGTGGTGCACCGGTGGAATTCACGACCAGTTGGCAGCGGCCGACGGGGTCCCAGCGCGGCCCACCCTTGTTTTCCTGATTTGCTTTTCGCTTCGTGAGCCCCGGGCTCTCGAGGTGACCTTGGCTTTTAGATAAGCCAGTTTCGCAATCACCCGCCGCCAATGCGCGGCGCTTAGGAAAACAACATGAAAGCCTCGCTCCGATTGAGCACTCTGCCCATCCTTGCTGGTTTCGCGCTGCCAGCCCTTCTTAGCGCGAGTTGTGGCCCTGTGGCCACAGCCCAAGAACCTGCACCAGCTTCGACTGCGGCGGAAATCCCGCCCGTGGTGGTCACCATGTACACCGAACAAGCGCAGTTGTTCGTGGAGTACCCGCGTTTGGTGGTCGGCGAGAATGCGCGCTTCCTTGCCCACGTCACCGTGCTCGCCGACGGCCAGCCGGTGCGCTCGGGCCGTGCGCGATGGGAAATCGGGCCGGTGGATAATCCGCTACATGTGTTGGAGGCCGATGCTCCTGCGCGCGATGGACTGTTCATCCCCGAGGGCAGCTTCCCCACTGCCGGATCCTTCACCGCGCGCTTCATTGTCGAGTCTGAGCAGTTACAGGAGACCTTCGTGCTGCCCAAGTTTGAGGTCTATGGTTCTCATGCCGAAGCCGCCGCGGCCGCCACCGCCGCAGAGGGGCCGCAGCCCAGCGATACGGTGGATTTCTACCTCGAACAGCAATGGGCCATCGGCCTGCGCACGCAAGCCGTGACCCGCCGCACGCTCACCGAATGGCTGCGTGTCCCGGCAACCATCCATGCCCGACCGGAATCCCTCTCCAGTGTGGGCGCGCCAGTCAATGGCATGCTGCTGCAGGATGAGGGACACCCGCACATCGGCGATGTCGTGGAGGAAGGACAACTACTCGGTCATGTCGAAGCGCCTCTGACCACTTCTGATCGTGCCCAGTTGGAAACCGTGCGCACCGATTTATTGGCGCGGGAAATGGAGTTCGAAGCCAAGCAAATCGAAATCCGCCAGGCCTTGCTCCAAGCCGAGGCCGATGTCGATTACGCGCAAACTCATTGGCAGCGCCTGCAAGCAATGGGGGCGAAGGGATTGGGCACTGAGGCTGAGCGCGATGCCGCCCAGCGCGATGTCCAGATTGCCGAGGTGCGTTTGGCCGCCGCCAAGCAATTGCAGGAGTCTTTCTCCAGTAGTGCGGCGCGGCTGGCCGAACTGCGGGTCAATCTCGACGCCGATCTCGGCGCGAAGACGGCGCGCGGCATGCGTTATTCGCTGTATGCGCCCATCCGCGGCGAGTTGATTGCCGCCGAAGCGCATCTTGGCGACCCGGTGCATGCGCAAGACGTGCTGTTCCGCATTCTCGATGCCGAAAAAGTTTGGGTGATTGCCCAAGTGTCCGAATTTGATCTCGGGCGCCTTGAAGAAGGGGGCCGCGCGCGCTTAGGTACGCCGCTCGCTCCGAACGGAACTTACGATTTAGGGCAAGACCTGGACGGAACCTTGCTTCACGTCGGGCGCTTGGTGGATCCGCAAGATCGCACCGTGAATCTGCGCTACGAAATTCGCAATCCACAGGGCAAATTCCCCATCGGCATGTTTGTCGACATGCAGTTGGCGACGCGCGAAAGCCAACAAGGATTGGCGATACCGGAAAGCGCCATTGTGCGCGACCTAGGTCGCGATGTGGTGTATGTCGTCCTTAGTGGCGAAACATTCCAGCGACGAGAAGTCACGCTAGGCATTCAGGACAGCGGCTTTGTCGAGGTTCTGTCCGGCCTTGCCGAAGGGGAGCGCGTGGTCACAGAACAAGCCTTCCGCGTGAAGTTGGCTTCGGCATCGCCCGCCGCCTTTGGCGAAGGTCACACCCACTAGGGAAATAGGCTCATGCTGACTTCTCTTGTGCGCCTGTCCCTGCGCTACCGACTGTTGTTGGTGGTGTTCTCTGCCGGTCTGCTCGGCTTTGGCTTGTACACCGCCAAAGACATGCCGATCGATGTGTTCCCAGATCTCACCGCACCCACCGTGAGCATCTTGGTCGAGGGCCATGGCATGGCCCCTGAGGAAATGGAAACCCTGGTGACCTTTCCGATTGAAGCCGCCGTCAATGGCGCCGCCGATGTCCGCCGCGTGCGCTCAGCGACGGCGGTCGGCATTTCAGTGATTTGGGTCGACTTTGATTGGGGCACCGAGATTTATCGCGCTCGGCAAACCATTACCGAACGTCTTGCGGCCCTCAGCGGCAGCCTTCCCGAACAGGTCGACGCCCCGATTTTGGCGCCCGTGACCTCGATCATGGGCGAGATTTTGTTCCTGGGGCTGACATCCGATCGCCATGATGCGATGGAGCTGCGGGTGACGGCGGAAAGCCAAATCGCGCGGCGGCTTTTGGCTGTCGAGGGCGTCGCCAAGGTTTCTCCGATCGGCGGCGAGGTCAAGCAGTTCCAAGCGGTGCTTTCACCGCAGCGTTTGCGCGCCTTTGGCGTCAGCGTAGAAGAAGTGGCCGAAGCCTTGCGCCGCAATAATGAAAATGTTTCTGCGGGCGTTCTGGTCGACGGTGGTTCCGAAACCTTGCTCCGCGGCATTGGTCGAGTGCAGACGACCGCGGACATTGCCGAAGTTCTGGTACGCAAAGAGGGCACTAAAGCCATCACCGTGGGCGACCTGGGAGTGGTGCAAATCGGGCCTGCCTTACGCCGAGGGACGGCGTCGGCATCACGCAGGGGGCCACAGGGCGAAGCCATCACCGAAAGTGGCGTGGTGTTGGCGGTGCTCAAGCAACCAAGCGCGAACACCCTGAGCCTGACGCAAGATCTGGACCAAACCATTGCCGAGATTCAGGCGGGTTTGCCCGAGGGCATGGTCATCAACAGTCAGCTGTTCCGCCAGGCCGACTTCATTGAAACCGCCGTGAACAACGCCAACCTAGCCTTGCTCGAAGGCGGACTGATGGTGGTATTAGTGGTGCTGCTGTTCTTGGTCAGCATGCGCGCCAGCGTGATTACCCTGTTGGCGATTCCCATCTCGTTGGTGATTGCCATATTTTTGCTGCAGCTGTTTGGCTCGAGCATCAACACCATGACTTTGGGTGGCATGGCGATTGCCATCGGCGCGTTGGTCGACGACGCCATCATCGATGTCGAAAATGTCATTCGCAGGCTGCGCGAAAACCGGACCAAGCCGAAGTCAGCACAGCGCAATGTGCTGAAAGTGATTCTCGACGCCAGTGTCGAAGTCCGCCATTCGATTGTCTTCGCCACATTGATCATCATTTTGGTGTTCTCGCCGTTATTCGCCCTGTCGGGCGTAGAAGGGCGCTTGTTGCAGCCCCTAGGCATTGCCTTTTGCGTGGCCCTGGCTGCTTCCCTGTTGACGGCGCTGACCCTCACCCCCGCGCTTTGCGCCTACCTTCTGCCGGAAAGCAAGACGGTCACCGGCGGTAAAGAGGGTGGCTTAGTCCGAGGATTGAAAAGGCTGTACGCAGGCCCCTTGGATTGGGCGTTGCGTCATCCTTGGTTGGTCACGGCTCCGGTGGTGTTGCTTCTGGTCGGCGCAAGCATCGGTGTGGCGAACATGGGCCGTAGTTTTTTGCCCGAGTTCCATGAAGGCGCAATGGTCGTGGGCATAGTCACTCTGCCCGGGACTTCGCTCGAAGAAAGCGACCGCGTCGCCAGGGAAGTCGAGCGGGTGTTGATGACTCACGCTGAGATCATTGCCATCGGTCGGCGCACTGGTCGCGCCGAGGCCGATGAGCATGTGCAGGGCGTGGAGGCGAGTGAGTTCGAAGTCACGCTCGATATGGCAGCGCCGGAGCGATTGGGCTTGGCGACCCGCTCTAGGCAAGAGTTGCTCGAAGCTCTGCGCGCCGACGTCGCCAAAGTGCCTGGTGTACAAGCCACCTTTGGCCAACCCATTAGCCACCGCATCGACCACATGCTTTCGGGCACTAGGGCGAATCTTGCGGTGAAGATTTTTGGCCCAGATCTCCGCGCTTTACGCACTTTGGCCGCGCAAACCGAGAGTCTGCTGCAAAACGTGCCTGGTCTCGTCGACTTGTCGGTCGAGCAACAGGTGGACTTGCCGCAATGGCGCGTGGAATGGGATCGCGCTGCACTGGCACGCTATGGCATCCCGCTAGACCAAGCCTCGGACAAACTAGACGCGGCCTTCCGCGGCCAAACCGTCGGCCAAATCCTCGAAGGCAAAAATGCCTATGACTTAGTGGTGCGAGTGGAGTCCGGCATGAGTGCTTCGGCAGTCGACATCCCCGATGTCGTGGTCACCAATGCCGATGGCGCCCAAGTACCCATCCGTGCCTTGGCGCGCGTAATGGAAGACAGCGGCCCCAACCTCATCATGCGCGAAAATGTGCAGCGCAAGATCGTGGTCATGGCCAATGTTTCCGGGCGAGATTTGTCGAGCGTAGTCGCCGAAGTGCAAGACACGATTGCCGATGGATTGGAACTGTCCACGGGGTACTTCGTCGAATACGGTGGCCAGTTCGAATCTGCCGAAGCCACCAACCGTCGTCTAGCCATCTTTGGCGTTGCGGTGCTCATCGGCATGGCCATGCTGCTTTACATGATGTTCCGCTCGCGCCAAGATGTGCTGCTGATCATGCTCAATCTGCCGCTAGCGCTAATCGGTGGCGTGGTAGGGGTATACCTGTCCGGCGGCGTGCTTTCGGTGGCATCCATCATTGGATTCATCTCGGTATTCGGCATTGCCGCACGCAACGGCATCATGTTGGTGTCGCATGTCCGCCATCTGCAAGGCGAACAGCCGCTGTGGGATTTCCTGCAATGCGTACGACAGGGTTCTATGGAGCGGCTCGCGCCAATCCTCATGACTGCCGCCGCGGCCGGATTCGCACTCATTCCTATGGCCATGAAGGCCGATGAACCCGGCACCGAAATCCTCGCGCCGATGGCCATGGTCATTCTGTTTGGCCTGTTGTCCTCGACCTTCCTCAACATGTTGACCATTCCCACCTTGCTCTATCGTTTTGGAGCTAAGCCGGCATGAAACCTTTCCCTTCCTCACTCCTCGTGGTTTTCGCACTCGGTCTGCCTTTAGCTTCATGCTCGCAGCCTGCGGTCGACTTAGATTTAGAGAAAACCCAAGAGCTTGCCCGTGCGGCTTCAGGTCAAGACTTTGTCCTCGACCCGACGCAAGGCGGTTTCACCGAGCAAGAGCTCGCCGCAATGTTGGCTAATGGCTTGAGCTTAGAAGATTGCGAGCGCATCACACTGCAGCACAACAAAGCGTTGCAAGCCAAGCTATATGAAGTTGGCATTGCGCAAGCCGAGTTGCTCCAGGCCGGATTGCTCTCGAATCCCACCCTCGATCTGGCGATTCGATTCCCTGGCGATGGTACCGGCAATCTCATCGATGCCCTGCTCGGTTTCGAATTGCTGGAGTTGTGGGAAATCCCAGCGCGTGAAGAAGCTGCCGAGTATCAACTGCAAGCCACGGTGGCCGAAGTGGCTCGAACAGCCGTTGCCCATCTACGCGAAACCAAGATTGCCTATTGGGAAGCGCAAACGCAAGAAGGCTTGTGTGCTCTGTCGGAACGACAGGCCAGCATTGCAGAGGAGCGCTACCAAGCGCAACGGGTCCTCGCAGAAGAAGGCATGGCCGAGGCTTATTCCGTGGATTCCTATTCGCTGAAAGCCCAGCAAGCTCAGTTGGCATATGAGCATGAGCTCGCCGCTCGTGCACAAACTCGCCAGGCGTTGGGTCGAGCTCTCTCTGTGGAGCAAAACCTCAATCGGGTTCCGCTCACCGAGCAACCACCCTCGCCAGGGAATCTGTTGTCTACCGCAGAGGAATTGGTGAAGGAAGCACAACAGCAACGCCTCGATGTTCAGGCATTAGGTGAAAAGGTGAAAGCGCTGGAAGCGGAGCTTGCGCTTCGCCAACGCCAGCGGTTTGGCTCCCTCAGTGCCGGCCCCAATTTCGAAGATCCAGGAGATGGACAAAACAGCATCGGCCCTGGGGTGTCCTGGACCGTACCTATGTTCGATCGCAATCAAGCTGGGATTGCCAAAGCCACCTTTGCCTTAGAGCAAGCGCGCCTGCAGCACCAAAATGCCATCGCTCAAGTTGCGCAGGAGGTGCGGGGTGCCTGGACCACGCATCAGGAAGCTCAGGATCGCTATCGGCGGCTTGCCAACGACATGATGGTCGTGGTTCGGAGAATGGAAGAGGGGACCGCTGCTGCAGTCGACCTCGGCATGAGATCACGATCTGATTTGCTGGAAATTCAGAGTCAACGCCTACAAGTCGAGGCTCAATTTCTTCAAGCAGGGCACGATGTTCACCTTGCCCTGCTCAATCTGCGGTGGGCGGTCGGTGGGCCTTTGCTGTAAAGGCTCTAGTCTTCTTCCAACGGCGAGTTGGCCGTCGAGCGCATGATCAAGATGCCGCCGGCAACGGCGGCCAGTGAAGATGCGGTCAAAATTGCGAGCTTGGCATGCTCCTGGTGGGCTTGGTCGTCGAAGGCGAGGCCACTGACAAACAGGGACATGGTGAAGCCGATGCCGCCGAGCACCGAAACCGCAGTGAGCTGAGTCCAATTCACATTCTCTGGCAAACTCGCCCAGCCTACTTTCACCGCAAGGAGGGAGAAGCTCACGATGCCCAGCGGTTTGCCCACGAGCAGCCCAGCCAGAATGCCTAAGGCCACCGGGTCGCGCAAGGTCTCTGTGAAACTCCCGCTCAAATCTAGGCCGGCATTGGCCAGGGCAAATAGCGGCATGACCAAAAAGGTGACCAGAGGAACTTGCAGGCGTTCTAGTTCTTGCAGCGGGGCGGTGCCCTCGGAAACGGAAATCCCAATCTGGGTCAACGTCTTCTGCTGACTCTTGTCGAGCATGCCGAATCCTTCTGGGAGTCCCTTGCGGTGTAACTTGGCGAGCATGGCCTCGACCCGATTCACCAAACCAACGCCATCCACTCGAGTGCGCGCTGGAATGGTCATCGCCATCAACACCGCCGCCAGGGTGGCGTGAACCCCTGAGCGCAGGAAGGCCAGCCAGACGAAAGTTCCCACCACGAAATAGAACACGGCATTGCGCACACCCAATCGATTCGCGAAAGCGGAAATCAAGATCAATCCTGCGCCCACCAGCAAGCTCTGAAACACAATGGTTTCGGTGTAGAACACCGCGACCACCAAGATGGCGCCGATGTCATCGACAATGGCGAGCGCAGTCAGAAAAATCTTGAGGCCGGTCGGGACCCTCGACGAAAACAATAGCAAAATGCCGAGAGCAAAAGCGATGTCGGTGGCCATCGGGATTCCCCAACCTTGCATGCTTTCCGGGCCGCCGGCCAATAGAAGATAAATCGAGGCCGGTACCAGCATGCCGCCGATGGCAGCCACGATGGGGAGAGTCGCCATGCGCACGGTGGACAGCTCACCGGCAAGAATCTCGCGTTTGATTTCCAGGCCCACCACGAAAAAGAAGATCGACATTAGGCCATGGTTGATCCACTCGTGGAGCGTTTTGTCGACTTGGAACCTGCCGATGTGAATGCCAGCATGCGTATCAAGCGTTTGGTAATACAACTCCTTCCAAGGTGAGTTGGCCCAAATCAAGGCAATCGTGGTGGCCAAAATCAGCATCACCGCACCTGCCACCTTGTTCTTGGCGAACATTTGGAAGGGCATCACAAGCCGATCAATCTTCTCTTCTTTCTTCGGCACGGGGGGTTCAGGGGGCTTTGAGCGAGGGAAAGCTCCTCTGCAACATAACCTAAAAAAGGAACCACCACCGGAATGGCTCAGTGCGTAGACTGAATATCATGCGTTTTCTCTCTCGCGCTGCGCTTCTGGTTCTGTTGCCCTTCACAGTCGTGCTTGGGGCTTGTCTGCCTTTTGGGGCGCCTTCTGCCTCAGACTTCTATCAGTCTCACCAGCCTGGTGAGCTTCTAGAAGATTTGCTTGGCTCGGGCGCGAACCGCACCTCAAATGCCCTGAGTTCCACCTTTGGCTCCAAGCGAAGCTCCTATGACGCTGAGTTTCACACTTCGCTGACGACCACCGCATATCAGGGAAGTCCTGAAGAACTCATTCAGGAGTATCAGGTGTTGGTGCTTCAGGAGCTAGAGCAAGCGGGACTATTGGCCGAAGTCTCCAAGTTGGAAGGGGACTTCCCCAGTCAAAAATGGACCTACTCTTCGGAAGACTTCGAAGGTGAAGTTTCCATTCGCGTGACTCCACTCGAAGGCCAACAGCTGGACATCGAGATCTGGAAATCCGAGCAAAGTCGCTAGTCGCTAGTCGCAAGGAGGCCTAGTCAGCCTTTTCAAACTGCGCTTGTGCGCGCAGGCCATTTTCCTCAAAGGTCAACCCCATGGCCACGCGCTCTATCGTGCGCAGAGCGGGTGGAACGGTTGAACCTGGTAAAGGTTGACCAGGGTGTCCGTAAACGTCGGACTCCATAGTTTGCCATTCTTCATTCCAGCGGTATTGACCACCACCTGGGCAGCGCAAGCGCACTCCCCACATGTTCTCATGAACCTGCACCGGGTCACGGTCGGGGTATCGTGACTTCCATACATTGAGGATGGGCAAGTTATTCCATGAGGACACATCGAGGCCATTCGCCTGCCACACCACCGGATTTTGAAAGAGCGGAGCCTCTAGTCTTAAGGCCACGCTCTGGCCGAGCCAGGCCTGGTCGGCGCCAGCTATCGGTTCCTGTGCAGATTGCTTGCGGTGGCGTTCCACTGCCGAAAGGATGGTATTTTCGTTGAGGCTAAAGACCAGATTTCCTGGTAGGGCTGCATAGTAAATCGAAAAATCCTCGAGAAAACTGTCCGCACCCTCTGAGGCTAGATAGCTCTCGGTGGGTGCGATGCGGACATAAGAATTCTCACCAGCCGTTTTGGTTTCCCACATCAGCATTTGGGGAGCGACTTGCTCCAGCATGGTTTTGAGCCCGGCAAGGAATGCGGCCAAGCCAAGAGGGTTCTTGACGTCTAGTCGCAAGGCGACTGGAAGGTTCATGTAGTGATCTTGAAGGTAGGCCTCAGAGTCTTTGGCAGCGGCCAACTCTTCCCAAAAGAGATCTTCTTCCGCATATAGGGAAAGGCTGGTTCCAAGCCACGCTAAGGGATCCATGCCAATGCCCGGGGCCATGGAAACCGCAAAACCATTGATCATGCGGAAGGTTTCGGAGTCGGGATTCATCGCCATCACCCAATGGCCTAGTGCAGAATCGTGCGGGTCCCCGGAATCCGGGGCAAGTGTGACGCCGCGGGTGAGGTCAATGAGCTCGCGGTAATCGGTGGAGGCCACCAGTGGCATGATGCTGATATCGATCCCGACGCGATTCTCATTCGCAGTAAAACGCGCGGCAATCGGATCAAAGTACTCACGCCAATCCCCTTGATAGCTATTGCGGAACCGGGTGTAGGCATTTTGCTCTTGGGGCGTGACCATGTCTAAATCACTAAGCTCCAAGATGGGGGTTAAGAATTCCCAGCTTCCGTATGCGTTGCCGAGCTGAACATCCCACACTCCGGTCGCCTCATTTTTGGCGATGGCATCGGCCATGCGTGCTGCAGCTTGCGTGCGACGGGCGGCGCCAATGCGCCACCTAGGGCTACCCCAGCGGCGGATGGTGGCATCGGTAAGAATGAGGAAGGCAGATTCCTCTTCGGCGCCGAGAGGATAGCGGTTGCGATAGTAGAGGTACTCAGGACTCTGCTCTAAAGAGGGGAGCGTGCCCGCCGTGGCCTCGAATAGGCGATGAACCTGTGCCTGGGAATTGCTGACGATGATGATGTCGCCTTGGCGAGACACGATCGAACGTTGCGTGGCATCTCGTCCGGATTGTTTTTGCTGGTTGTGGAAGAAGGTACGCACCAGATCTGGGTCGGCGCAATCGAACAGGAATGCCACGTCCGAACCGGTACGGAGGTAGGAGTCCGAGCCAGTAAGGGCAATGCTGCGGATGGCCTCGGTGGGGATCACATTTGCAGCTTGTTCAATCGGGAAACAAAGTTGGCGCTCGTAGCGTTCCCGAATCAGGGTGTCTTGATTGCCACTGTCCATCAGGCCAAGGGCCGATGCACCGATGTGGTTCGCTTCGTGCAAAACACGATTCAAGTCTGCTAGAGAGGGAAAGAACACTGCGTGTTGATCTTGTGGAATCCAGGCTGCCAAAGGGTCAAGTGCAGGTGACAGTCCTTCGAGGAAAGGAGCCCAATCAATTTCCTCAACTTCAATTCCTGGAATATTGACAATGGGCACTGTGGCATTCCCCGGATTGCCTAAGTCTAATTCGCGATCCAGTCGAAGATTCTCGGCCAGGGCGCGACCGCCCGTAAGCAGGTCGTATGTTTCTGGGTTATCCGAGAGCCGATTCAGGAAGCGCGCCCGCGTTCCGTCGGCTGCATCTTCATGGGAACTGAAACCGGGGATCGCTTCATAGGCGTCCCACGCAATTTCCGCTTGATACCGGAACCAGGCAGAACCGGCTAAGCCGTGCTGGGACAAACGACTGAAGTAGGTCGCCTTGGCGTGAAGAAAATCCGCGGGCGAAGTCTTGGCACTGATGGACTCGGGGATTTGAAAATAGAATCGATCAAAACCACGACGATCGTTTCGAGGAAAATAAATATGTCCGGCCGGAACCACCCCCTTGGGGGAACGGATTTCCAGCACCAAATCCGTTCTAGAGTTGCCACCCCAACGGTTCCTTTCGCTTTGCACGTCAATCAAGAAAGCTTCGCCGGGAGTCTCTAGAACGACGCGTGCTTGCCGATGAACTTGGAAGCCAAACCAAAAATCTCCGCCCGATTGCTCTTCCTCATTTGGCGAGAGGTTTTTGAGGTCAAGTTCCTCTGGGTCGGCCGAGTAATAGCTTTCTTGGCCCCAAGTGGAAGAGTTGATCAGAGCCAAGCTCAGCAGGAGAGCAAAGAGGCCTCGAAGTGTAGAAGTGAGTTGAGATGGAATCATGGTTCTCGCAAGGAGAAGAGAGAGACCCCAAGATGGTACCGGCATCTTCCCGGTTGGTCGGGGAGACAGGATTTGAAACCTGCGACCCTCTGCTCCCAAAGCAGATGCGCTACCAGGCTGCGCTACTTCCCGTGTGAAGCCGCGTAGGTAATTGCAACCTTGGCTTGCTGCATTTTTCCTGGGCCGGGGCCGCTCGTCACGCACGCCAGCCTAATGGCGCACTCTCCTTAGTTGGTGAGGAATGCCAAGTAGGCTGGCAACAAAGAAAGATAAGAATTTTCTATTTCCGGGGGATATTTGGGGTTACTTTATTGTTATGAGAGTTTTCTTTGAACTATTTCGCAGCTCGCAGCTCGCAGCTCGCAGCTCGCAGCTCGCAGCTCGCAGCTTCTCTGCGCCGTCTTTCTAACGGCCCTCCCGCTTAGTGCCCAACTAACCGTGGACCGCACTCTGCCGACCAGTCCAACTAACTTTCACAGCATTACCTCAGCGGTCGGAGCGGTAACGACAAGTGGAATCACCATCACGATTTTTGGGGGTGGGGTGGGTTCAGTAGTGGTTCCCTTTTCGGAAGTTCATCCGAACAGTCCAGAGTCCTTTCCAATTTCAGTGCCAGCGGGAACGACCTTGACTATGGGAGGCTCACTCCCGGTCTATGTTTGGAATACGAATCCCATGGCGACAGACCTATTGACCATTCAGGGAGCGCCAACCTTAAGTCTTACGCGCATCATCGGAATCAACTTCCTGGGCGGAGATACCGCTATCAAGGCCTCGTCCACCGGCCAAGCAAACCAGATTCAGCTCCTAGTCAAGGATTGTCGTTTCGCCTTCAACGAAACGGGTGTTTGGGCTACCGGCCAGGTCGGGGGAATGGGTGCTGGAGACGGCTATGTGGAATGTTCGGTTCGCTCCGCGATCTTCGGCGATACTATTCCTGCCACCACGTCTACGCCTCCTTTCCAGAATAAACCCACCGCCGGGATTCGTTTCCATTCCCTTAATGAAGTCGGACCAGGTGTGGTTGGGGAAGTTATCGACTTGACCACCGTGGGGAATTTTGTCCAAATGGCTCCGGCGCCTCTGTTTGTACAACACGACCTTGCGGCCAATTCGGTAACGAGGTTGGTGGAGGTCTTCGCTGGGTCTGGAGAGGCAACCAGAGTGGAGTATCCGGGGTTCGCGACAGGGGACTACACACCACAAACGATTAACGAGGCAATCGTTTCGATTCAGGGCGGTGATTGGAATGGTGGCGTGAGTAATGTCGCAGGGAGCGGAGGATGGGACGTTGGCCTCTTGGCTCAGGCCCAAGGCGTGGTTCCTGTTGGCGTACCTTTTCAATCCTTTACCTGTGGTTACCAGGTCACCATGACGGGAGCGACCCTGCGCAAATTCCGTGAGGAGGCAATCTATGCAGATGGGACCATAAATGGTCGCGGTTTACTTACGGTGAACGGTGGTAGCATCCTGAAGACGACCGGATCTCCTTCGGCCCCTTTTGATGATCAGCGGCACAACGGTATTCATGCTTATTCTATTGAAGGCTACATGGGGATTTTCCTTGCCAACAGCCAGATTCTAAATCATCGCGGCAATGGGCTTTACGCTGTTAATGGTGGGGCGCACGCGTCCGACGAGAGTACTCTTGAATTGGGTGCTCCATTCGGGATTTACCTCGACATCCGCAAGGACAATATTCATGGCAACGAGGCCAACGGCATCTATTTAAGAGAAGAACATGCCGGACCAAATGGGTTTATTGGTGGAACCATCCATCAAAATCCGGGTGGTTTGTTCAATATCGACGCCGACAATGGCGACTTCCTTCAACCCAATGGCCAAGGCATTATCAATCGCTGTGCAATCAGCAACAACGGCAAGGCTGGATTCCGTGTACTCGCAAATGGAAACGATGGCACCCTTCAAGGTCCACCATTTGAGGTTCCTTCTGGGGTTGCGGTGCGGCTTTCCAATTCTTTTATTTGGAATAACCCCGAAGGAGGAATCTCTAGTACTTGGAATACGGGATCTGCAGCTTCGGTGACCGATCGCAAAGGATACTACTTGGTGCCGGTGACCCACTGCACCCTAGTCGGCAATGGCGGCCCAGGCTTCGACTGGAATATCGAGATTGACGACCAAGACGGCGCAAATGCCGGTCGTTGCCGCTATGAACGCATCGACCCCGGCTCCCTGACCAAATATAGGACGAATCTCTGGAATGACATCTTCATCCGCGATCCGAACATCGGCTTGGCGGCAGATTTCGGGAATGTTCTGAATAACGGAATCCTCCCTTCCGCCACTGTCGTCGATACCGGGGGGCCCTATAACGATGACGTTGTGGCCATCGCCGGATGCCGTGGCAAGGCTTTTTGGGGTGGCAACCCATTCACCGGTTCAGCGGAAATGACGGATACACCATCTATTCCTTTCGCAGGGATCGGCAGCTATGTCTTAACCAGTACCAATCCGGGCCAATTCTTCCTGGCCTATTCTGGCCCTCCCTCCAATATCATTGATACCACCCCACAATATTTTAACGTCCTATCTCCAGAATCCTCAGACGATTTTAATCTTCAGGGGCGCCCAGGAGCATTGACCGGTATGAATGACAAGGGGGCCGACGAGAATTAAAGATGCTACTTCTTGCGACACTCCTCCTTTCTTCCCTGCCACCACAGGGGGTTGCTCCCGACATTGAGTGGGTGGTGAAGGACACCCTAATCCCCGTCCTCAATGACCATCACGACAAGTTTAACTGGGAGTCGGCACACCCTTTTGGGGATCCTGATCACGACGGCAACACCAATATCCTCTTAGGAGGAGATTGGTCTCCGGAGCCCTCGTCAGGACGCTCCGGCACGTATTACCTGAGCCTGCGGGATCCCGCCGAAGAGGATTTGGGTTTTGCCTCTCCCTATTTGCGCCATTATGGTGCCCATGATTGGGGGCTTCTGAATTCTCCGACAGGCCTGCGTCTGCTTCTCAATTCTGACACCTTTGCGCTCGGGACGGCCTATACCCTCCACTCCCTAACCACGGGAGCCCCATTGGCTCAGGTCTTCCCACCCAAAAACCTAGGGGCCGGTATTCCCGATCCGCCATTCTTCGGTCAGTTCTACCCCGCCGGTGATGTCAATGGAGATGGCTTCGACGATTTCTTTTGGGGGGACAATGTCAATACTGGCTGGGCATATTTCGGCCTGTACGATGGCGCCACCCTGCAGCCGATTTGGACCCATGCCGAGCTTAGCGATGGTGCCTTTCCTTCCGTGACTTGGGAGCCATCCCCGATGCCTGACTTGACTGGCGATGGCATCGCCGATTTTTTCGTGGGGTCATTGACCTACACGGGCTTCCAGCAGGGCGACCATTCTTGGTTCCTTCTCTCTGGTGCCGATGGCTCGACCGTGTGGCGCGAGAATGCGCCGGAGCTGAATACAGGAGGCGCCATCATCGGGCGCGATTTGAACGGCGACGGCTCTTCCGACGCCGTCCTTTGGGAGCAAAGCAAACTACGAGCCGTTTCCGCTAAGGATGGCCTGGACTTGTGGGAGATGCCTTGGTCGATCTTGGAGGCGACCTTGCCGACCGGCTGGGTCATATCCAATAGCTTCCCAGGAGAAAGAGCCTTTTCCAGCGGCCTCCTTGCCTCCGACCCGCAAACCGTGATTTGTCCATTCATTGGCGATGACACCAACTCCACAGACATCTCCATGGATTTTGGCATTGTGTCGGGCTCCGATGGCACCCTACTCGGGACTGCCCACACACCTCCCGATTTGGCTCCATGGGATCCCAGCATCCTATTTGGTGTTGGTGGCTTTATCTCCTATTTCCCAACGCCCCATGGCGACTACGACCGCGATGGCTTCATGGAGTACAGCATCTGGACTAGCGACGCGGCGCACACCCCAGCTTGGGCTTTGGCAGGCAGCATCGGCGGCTACTCGAGGCGCCTGGTCATCCTCGGGCAACGCACCCTCTTCACGCCAGACACTCACGATGTCATGAGCGCGGGGCCCGTGACCTTCGACCTTCTGTGTCCAACCGGCCCCGGCAAGGATTTCGTGGTGCTCCTGTCGACGGCCTTCTCCGAGGAAAACGGCCTCAGCTTCGGCCGCTGGAAAACCTACCTTGGTATCTCCACGGTGCTGGACTTAACGGCCAGCAGCCGCTTCCTCTCCGGCACCCTCGACAGCGACGGCCAGGGATCCACCTTCGCCATCATCCCGCCGAATCCCGCCCTCATTGGCCAAAGCCTCTACTCACGGGGCCTCATTCTCAATCCACCGGGCAGCGCGGAACCCATCTGGACCATCACTTCCCTGAGTAGTACGGAGCTACAGTGACGACTCTTCCTTGTGGGCTGACGGCTTGCCACGTCCAAAGAAAAAAGCCCCCCGCGCTTGCGCGTGAGGGGCTTTTGAGTTGGTCGGGGAGACAGGATTTGTCGCGAAGCGGGAATTGCGCAGCGATTCCCACCGCGAAAAGAAAATCCGGTCGCCAAGGCCAACACAAAACCCACCTCGCGCTTGTGCGAAAGGTGGGTTTGGTGGTTGGTCGGGGAGACAGGATTTGAACCTGCGACCCTCTGCTCCCAAAGCAGATGCGCTACCAGGCTGCGCTACTCCCCGTGTGAAGCCGCGTATGTTACTACAATCTTGCCATGAGCAACATCGCAATTGTGCTTTGTGGTTCCGGGCGCTTCGATGGTTCGGAAATCCAAGAATCGGTCCTGACCCTGCTGCATCTCTCCCGCGCCGGTGCCAAAGTCCAGTGCTTCGCGCCCGATGCCCCCGCTTGGGCCACCTGTGACAGCTTCAGCGGCGAACCCACCACTGAGGACCCACGCAATATGCTCCAGGAAGCGGCGCGGATTGCCCGTGCCGACATCTTGCCGCTGTCCCAAGCCAAGGCCGAGGATTACGACGCTCTCATCCTGCCCGGTGGCAACGGCGCCGCCCGTAATCTCTGCGATTTCGCCGAAAACGGCAGCGACGGCAGCGTGATTTCTGATCTTCAAGGTCTGCTCAACGCCTTCCGCGCCGAGGCCAAGCCCATCGGCGCCATCTGCATTACCCCGGCCATCGTCGCCCTGGCCTTCCGCGGCCAAGGCCTCCGTCTCACCCTTGGCGATGCCGACCGGGAACCCACCCTGAGCGCCATCGGTACTGGCCAGCAGTGGGTGACCGCCGCCGTCGACGAAATCGTGGTCGATGAAGAGGCCAAAATCGTCAGTACCCCGGCCTATATTCTGGGCCCGGATATCGCTGCGGTCGACCGCGGCATCGGCCTGCTGGTCCAGGAAGTGCTTAGGCTCGCTGCTGCGCGGAGTTAATCTAGGGGGATGGCTCCCTCACTCGACACCTCCCGCGAGCCGGCTCTGTTTCAGGGCCAAAGCGTCAGCCCCGGCGTGGCCTATGGTCCGCTGTTCCTGACCCTGGAAGGGCTCGAGGAGCTCGAGACGCGGCGTTTGGCCGATGACGAGGTCGATGCCGAGCTCGCGCGCGTCGATTCGGTGGCCCGCGCAGCCCGCGTGTCTTTGGTGCACCAGCGCAAAGCTCTTGGCGAACACTTCACCGAAGAGCAGCGGCGGATTTTCGATACGCATTTGACCATGCTCGAAGACCCGACCATCGAGGCCGACTTGCGCAGCCGGATTGTCGAAGATCGTTTGAGTTTTGAATCTGCCCTCAAGGACATGCTCGAGGTCTACGAGCGCTTGTTCGATGTGGTGGAGTCGAGCAACTTGCGCAACAAGCTCGCCGACATGCGCGACATCGCCCTGCGCATGCTGCGTTTTTCGCGTCCGGCAAGTAAGCGCCCGCAAAAGGATGACCGCAAAGGCGGCATCTTGTTGGTGCGCGAACTTTCGCTGAGTGATCTCACCGAAGCCCTCGACCAAGGTGTGGTTGGCATCATTGCCGAAGAAGGCTCGCCGGAAAGTCACGGTGCGATCCTCACTCGTGCGGCGGGCATTCCCGCGGTGATTGGCCTCGGCCAAGACCACCAAGGCCTCGACGAAGGCTGCCATGTCTTGGTTGATGGCGATAGTGGTGAAGTCCATCTCGCTCCGGATCCGGAAATCGTACAGGCCGCGGAAGGCCGCACTCCCGAAGGTGGCTTTGACGTCCTTTCACCCGCCGCTTTGCTCGACGGTACCCGCGTCTCGCTCGAAGCCTTCATTGCTTCGCCAAGTGAAGCCAAGCAGGTCACGGCCATGGGCATCCGCGATATCGGCCTCTATCGCACCGAATTGCCGGTCATGCAGCGCCAGGGCCGTCCGCGCGAAGATTCGCTGACCGTGCTTTACGGTCAAGTGCTTGCCGCCGCCGACGACGTCTGCTTCCGCCTGCCGGATCTCACCTCCGCCGCGGAAATCGGTGCTCTCTACCCGGCGCACGAACCGAACCCTGCGCTCGGCATGCGCGGCATTCGCTTGTTGCTACAGCAGAAAGAAATGCTGTCGACCCAACTGCGCGCCATCTTGCGCGCCCATGCCGGCAAGCAATGCAGTGTGGTGGTGCCCTTTGTCGTCGATCGCGACGAAATCCAACGCCTGCGTTCTTCCATGGAAGAAGCGCGCGAAGAGTTGCGCTTAGAAGGAGTCGACGTGCCTTCCGCCCCGCGCCTCGGTGTGGTGATCGAAACCCCTGCCGCCGCCCTGCTCGGTCGCGAGTGGTTGCAAGCCGCCGACTTCGCTTGGATTGGTCTCGACGTCATGGCCGAAGGTCTGTTGATGGCCGACCGTCGCAACGCTCACGACGAAGTCTTCCAGCGTCTGCGCGTTCCGCACCCGGTGCTACTGCGCGCGGTGCGCAAACTGGTGACCATCGCCAATAGTTTCGGCAAACCCATCGGCGTCTACGGCGAATCTTTGGTGCAGCCTGGACTTGCGGCCTTATTGGTTGGCCTTGGCGTGCGTCGCTTCGCGGTGCGCCCCTCGATCCTGCGCGAGGCACATGACCATCTCAAGCGCATGGATCCAGACACCTGCGAACGCGTCGCCGAGCAAGCTTGCCGCACCACGACGGCCAAGGAACTGCGCGACTGCTTGCCGCCGAGCTGGTTGAGTTAGCGCTCTTCTTTTGGTAGAAGAGTCACCAATTCTGATTAATTCAGGATTTCTAATAATTTTGTGACCGATTTTGTGCTTTGGCGGCAATAACACCGCAGAGGTACTTAAATTGAGAACATTCATATTCCTTCTTGCATTCTTGTGCGGAGGCTTTGCCTATGCACAATCATCCTTTCCAGTCCAACATCCAGGACATATTTGCCATAACGGTGAACGCTGGTCTGAGGTCTTCGGGGTCAATGGAACCATGCCCAAGGTTGATGGGGACTTTGTCCACATTCCTCCAGATATGGATATCTTCATTGACGAGAATACTCCCAATTTGGGCGGCATTTTCATAGAAGGCACCCTTGGATTCCTCGAGAACTCCGGAAATCTAGAGCTGAACGCGGCTTACATCCTGGTTACGGGCGATTTGCTTGTCGGCTGCCGCACAACCAATGGTTTGGTGACGGAATTCTCTTCCAAGGCAACGATTACCTTAATCGAGCCAGAGAGATATGGTGCAGATATCACCTGGCCTGATCATGGCGTCACATGGGGCGCACTGGATATCGATCCCATCCTAGGCGGCACGCCGAATTATCAGGGAATTAAAGACGCCTGCCTGGACCGCGGTCTGGTGGTTACCCGCGCTGGTCGACTCATGATTTACGGCAAGGACAAGGGTGTGAGCTGGACCCAGCTAGATGCCACGGCTTCGGTAAACGATACGCAGATCACCCTCATTGATGATCCCACTGGAGGTTGGAAAGATGGAGATTCCGTAATCATCGCCTCCACGGATTTTGAGTATCCAGACCACACCCACAGCTATCCGGACGCCCCTCTAATGAGTGGGCGATTTGATGGCTATCAACAGGGAGAAGTGAAGGTACTTAATGGGCACCCTGCAGGAACAACCGTTTCATTGGCTAGCGCCCTAGCCTACGAGCATTACGGTGAAGACATTGGCCCTCCACCCACTAGCCCTGGAATGCACAGTATTCCCGTGCGCGCCGAAGTCGGCTTGCTTTCGCGGAATGTCGTGATACAGGGCGAGGACTCAGATGTGTCCTCCTTTGCTATGGGAAGGCCGGATCTCCGTCACTTTGGGCATATCATGCTCATGGATGACGATCCGAATGATCCCGATGGTTACGTTCCTTTCTGTGAAGTACAGTGGGCGGAAATTAGGAATCTAGGCGTGGAAGCTACCATTCGCCGTTACCCTTTCCATTGGCACGAACTTGGTGATTCCTACGCAGGCGGGGATCAGCCATTCTTGAAGAATTCCAGCATTCATTCTTACGTGAACCGTTTCCTTTCTGTTCACCACACCAAATACGTCATCGTCGAAAACAATGTCGGTTACGATTGCCAGGGGATTGGTTTTTACCTAGAGGATATCCCTGACATGATGACGTATTTTGATTTTGACCGGGTTAGAAATGTACAAATTCGTGATAACCTTGGCTTGAAAGTCGATCGTGTGCCAGACACAGTTACTAGTAATGGTATCGAGGGTCAAATTTTTGAAGTTGATCAAAACGAGCCATCGGTTTTTTGGATAGTAAATCCGAAGAATCAGGTCGAGGGCAACCACGCAGGAGGAGCGGCTGGCCACGGATTTTATCTCCTTCCACAAAAGGCGGAAGAGTACACCTTTACGAATGCGAACGGCTTCTACTTCCGTAACAACGTCTCGCATAGTAATGGCCAGCATGGTTTCTACCAAAATAATAGGCCTCGCTGGCAGTATGACGAGGTTGCCGGTGACCTTCCTGCGGCTGAAAATCTTGTGGCATATAAGAACCGTCGGTTTGGTGTTTGGTGGCGCACCAAGGGGCGCGCCCATCTTAAGGGTCTTCGATTAGCAGACAATAAGTCGGGTATTTATCCGGCTTCAGAGGGTCATCAGAATGCCGGAGATGTCTTAGTGCCAGCGGGCATAGATGGAGTACTTACTTCCTATCTTTCGATTGATGATGTCACCATCTTTGGCGAAACAGACAACGTTGGTACTCAGAATAATCCTGCCGAAACGGCTCTCGGAAGATCCTTACCTCAGACGTATTTTTACTTTAGTCGTCCTGATGGCACCGAAATCTTCTCAGCCCCTTTGGACACACTGAATGGCATTGAATGCTATGACGGCCTAGTAAAAATGACCGATTTTGAAATCGCCTATTTTGAAGATGCTTTCAACGTGCCCGATCCAGAGGGCACGGCTGCAACGGCACTTCGGCCATCGGGCGGTATCACCCAAGTGGAATATGATTCCGCCTACGCGGAAGACCCTCGCAACCGTCTTTCGGGTTGGGAGGTAGACGACGACATCATCTCAGGCACTGTTGACCATCCAGCCTATTATCGAACCCCAGTTGCCGGTGCCAGCATGGTTTGGAATACCGTAATTGTCGATGAAGATAACTCGCTCGGCTACGGAGCCTCTGCGCCCACGATTTTGAGCTATCAAGATCTATTCTTCACAGCGAACGCAGCCAGCGTTGGAACGCCGTTCTCCAGTGACCATCTATACGCCCACGCAGATGCAAATGTCGATTTTGCACAGTTTGAGGTGGACGATCGCGATACTGGCAGTGCGACCTTGATGTCGGTGGCGGTACCTGACCCTGGAGGGGTTTTACGGCCTCTGACAGGGCTTAAGAGCAAGCCTAGCCCGTCTACGGGTGGCAGGCGCTGGGCATTCAACGCACCCCTGGGTATTTCAGAAACCCAGCAAACGGGTATTTACTACCTGCAATTTTCTGCGGGCACGAATCCTACGGAGTACGATATTACTGTGCAGTTTGCCGAATCGGCTGGATTAGAAACCGTGATATGCGTGCCCTGGCTGGGAAGTAGTTCTCCTACGCCGGTCTTGCTGAATGGAGGCGGGGTCAATCCACTTTCATTCGATTGGAATGGTGACACCGTAACCGACGAGGCAGATTTACTTCACGCGAATACGCCAGATAATCGCTATTACTGGGACGGTGTTGATAAGTTATTTATCAAAACAACTTCAACACTTCACCACGGTGGTACAGCCGATGTGGAGGGGACAGAAAATGTTATTCGAATTCAATAGTCATTCAATGTGGGCGCTTTTGATGCTGACTGCACCTCTGTGCGGTCAGCAGCCGGGTGGATCTTGGAGTGAAGATTTTGTTGTCTCAGGCTTTTCTGCGGGGGAAGGATTTGGGCTTAACGGAGATTGGATTGGAGACCTTGATGGCGATGGAATTGGAGAGTTGATAGTCAGTGCGCCATTGTTTGACACTGGAGATCCGTTGAGAAAGGGGAAAATATCCATAAATTCCGGGGGAAATGGTGCCACCCTTTGGGCATTCCAAGCCACCCAGCTTCCAGGGATCTATGGCCTACCAGGGCCGATTAATCAGATTGGCGACGTTGATGGCGATGGATTCGATGAGTTTGCGTTTTTGGCGGTGCAAGGATTCCCATTGCATTCTTTCGTTGCAGTGTATTCCGGGCTAACTTTTACGGAGCTGTACAGAGTTGAGCCTACGGCTCCAAACAGCGGCTATGGTTTCTCTGGCTTGAAAGGTGGAACGGATATTTCGGGTGACGGTGTTCCTGATTTGATTGTGACGGATGATGAATTTGATGGAGTGAGCTCAAGCCTTGGGATTGTGTATGCATATTCAGGAGTAGATGGTGCGCTTCTATGGGAAACAACTGGTTCAGTTCCATTTCAGAAACTCGGTGGCAGTCTCTCCTGTCCTGGAGACTTGAATGGAGACGGCCATGCTGAAGTTCTTGTCGATAGCGATATTAGCGGCTCATTCGGAGAGGTGCATGTCCTTTCTGGTCTAGATGGATCTGAAATGTACAGCCTCACTGGTGGCTATAGTCGTGCATTTATGGGGCAGAGTATGTCTTGGGTTGGTGATTGGAATCAAGATGGCTTAAATGATTTCTTGGTAAGTTCTTCGGATCCAGAGTTTTCCCCACAGAATGGATTTGGCATTGTTTATCGCGGTTTTGATGGATTAGAGCTTGCACGATTTGAAAGCCCTGTAGGTGATAACCATTTTGGCCGACGAGTCGGGGGAATTGGCGATGTTGACGGAGACGGGTTTGTCGATGCTGCCGTAAGTGCCCCCGCCAATAGTCATCTGCAAGATCCGCCTGCGGTTTATATTTATTCTGGGCGCACTGATGAAATGTTATCGAAGATTCAGGGATCATTCCCCCTGATTAGCTTTGGTGAGTTCATCCTAAGCCAAGGTCCGGACATCAATGGCGACGGGAGAGTTGATTTTGCTATTCCTGACGCGGGCGCAAATGGCACTGGCGTGGTTTACATCTATTCCTTCGATCCATACCTTGAGGCATCTACCACTTCGCTTTCCTCGAATGCCGGTGCCGTAGTTACATTCGAGTTGTCCTTTCCTCTCACCGAGGCCCTCAAGCCCTACCTCTTCCTGGCTTCGAGCAATCAGCCGGGTAAATATGGAAATGTTGGAGGGTTGGATATCCCTCTCGCCAATAGTCAATTCCTCCGCCGCATGGCAGCGGGGGCGCCTAGTGAATTCCAAAATGCCACGGGCACTCTAGACGCCAATGCACAAGCCACGGTCACCCTTACGCTTCCGCCAGGAGCAGCAGCGGCGTACATCGGCAAAACGGTGAAGTGCGCCGCCGTCAGCCTTTCTGGCATCTTCCCGGTAGTGAGCACGGCTCCCGTGTATGTGGAGATTCTGCCTTGATGATTGACGACTCTGATCAGGCCAAGCTGATGCGGAGGGCACAGAAAATGTCATTACAATTCGCTAGCATTGCATTTGTGGCATTCTTCGGGGTGCCGCAACTCTCATTCGGCCAGCAGCCTGGAGGTAGCTGGAATGAAGATGCAAACTTTCTGGGGTCGTCCCTGGGAGAGGGATTTGGCCTGTCCGCAGATTGGTTAGGTGACCTTGATGGGGATGGCATTGATGATTTGTTTATTGCTTCACCGTTGTTTGACACCGGTGATCCTTTAAGAAGCGGAAAAATAGCAATCATTTCTGGTGGATTGGGCGGCTCTATTTGGGATTTATTGGCGACTCAGATTCCGGGCACCTATACGTTAAATGGCAGCCCCGTGAGCCGAATGGGCGATGTGAATGGAGACGGTAAAGGAGATTATGCCTTTTTAGCTAGGCAGGGATTTCCGTTAGATAATTATGTAGCGGTTTACTCCGGTGCATCTTTTTCTGAGCTGTTTAGGGTGAGGCCCCTAGTCCCAAACAGTGGCTATGGCATTGCTGGCATTGCAGGCGGCACCGATTTATCAGGAGATGGATTCCCAGATTTGGTAGTTGTCGATGATGACTATGATGGGATTAATACTGCCGAAGGGATTGTTTATGCCTACTCAGGTTTTGATGGCTCTCCCCTTTGGGAGGTTACG
>JAJFFC010000005.1:0-237500 GCA_021776795.1 Planctomycetota bacterium | reverse complement strand
TCGGTTCGATCCCGATCGGCTCCACCAGTCCGGGCGGTGGCGCGTTTCGAGCACGGGCTCCGGAGCGAAGCGGAGGCGCGGCAAGTTTTATTTATGGGCCGTGGTTTTATTGGTTTGTTCGTTTTGGACGGGAATTGCGGAGAGGGGGTTCTGATCCCTGATCCCTGACTTCTGATCCCTGATCTTTGAACGGTGAAGAGGAATTGGCTTTTCGGGTCTTGTTTTGGATCCGAGAGGTGAAGAACTCCGTTGGTTTTGGCATCTCCAAGGTTTGGCGGTGGCGGGACTGGTGGAGTTCCTGATGTCTGTCGCTGAGTAAAGCGTGATTATGGGCGGGGCTTGTCCCCGCGCATGGATGCGACACTCAAGCGTGAGAAGGGCATTTGGTGGATGCCTTGGCACCGAGAGGCGATGAAGGACGTGGCACTCTGCGAAAAGCCCCGGGGAGTTGGGAGCAAACTTTGATCCGGGGATATCCGAATGGGGCAACCCGGCCGTCGCGGGCAACCGTGGGGGTCATCGGCGGCTGAATCCATAGGCTGTCGAAGCAAACCCGGCGAACTGAAACATCTCAGTAGCCGGAGGAAAGGACATCAACAGAGACTCCCTGAGTAGCGGCGAGCGAAAGGGGAAGAGCCCAAACCATCATTGTGCCAAGGTTGTGGCCGTTGCAATGGTGGGGTCGTGGGACATCCAGGTAGTACCACAGACTGCCAGGGAGTTACAAAACATGAATTTAGCAGAAGACTCTGGAAGGGGTCCCCATAGACGGTGATAGGCCCGTAAGCGAAAAATTCATGTCTCCCGGATGTATCCCAAGTAGTGCCAGACACGTGAAACCTGGTATGAATTCGCGGGGACCACCCCGTAAGGCTAAGTACTCCTGAACGACCGATAGCGACTAGTACCGTGAGGGAAAATTGAAAAGATCCCCTGTTAGGGGAGTGAAAAGTACCTGAAACCATGTACGTACAAGCGGTGGGAGGCCTATGTTTAACATGGCTGACCGCGTGCCTTTTGCATAATGATCCGGCGACTTACGATGTCAGGCGAGGTTAAGTGTCTCCGGCACGAAGCCGAAGCGAAAGCGAGTGCGAATAGCGCGTTGAGTCGGGCGTCGTAGACGCGAAAGTAGGTGATCTAACCATGGGCAGGGTGAAGCGTGTGTAACAGCTCGTGGAGGCCCGAACCGGTGTAGGTTGAAAACTGCTCGGATGACTTGTGGTTAGGAGTAAAAAGCTAATCGAACCTACAGATAGCTCGTTCTCCCCGAAATAGCTTTTGGGCTAGCGTCGGGTAAATTAGCACACGGGGGTAGAGATACTGATTTTGATTGGGGGGCCACCAGCCTACCCACCAAAGCCAAACTCCGAATACCGTGTGTGGTACCCCGGCAGTCAGACAGTGGGCGATAAGGTTCATTGTCGAGAGGGAAACAGCCCAGACCGCCAGCTAAGGTCCCCAAGTACAGCTCAGTGTTGCAAAGGATCTGAGATTGCTAAGACAGCCAGGATGTTGGCTTAGAAGCAGCCATCATTTAAAGAGTGCGTAATAGCTCACTGGTCGAGCAGTCTTGGGCCAATAATGAACGGGACTCAAGTTGTACACCGAAGCTGCGGATCCGAAGAAGGGAATTCTTCAGGGTGGTAGGGGAGCGTTGTCTTTGCATTGAAGCCATACCGAGAGGAATGGTGGAGCGGAAACAAGTGCTTATGCCGGAATGAGTAACGATAAACGAAGTGAGAATCTTCGTCGCCGTAAACCTAAGGTTTCCTGGGGAAGGTAAATCCGCCCAGGGTTAGTCGGGACCTAAGGCGAGGCCGAAAGGCGTAGTCGATGGACAACTGGTCAACATTCCAGTACTACCGGAGATCATTTGACCGATGGTGTGACGGATTCTCGAAGGTGGTCGCAGTGCTAGTCATCTGCGTACAAGCTTGAGGGCCGCAGTAGGTAAATCCGCTGCATCAGTGCCCAGGAGTGATGTCGAGGCCTTGAGCCGAAGCCATTGGAGAGGGTTCCAGGAAAAGCATCTAGGGAGATCAAAGGTACCCGTACCAAAACTGACACAGGTTGGTGAGGAGAGAATCCTAAGGCGCTCGAGATAACCTCTGTTAAGGAACTCGACAGATTGGCCCCGTAAGTTCGCGATAAGGGGCGCCCTGGCTGGTGATTGGACTTGCTCCATGAGCTGACTAGGGTCACAGAAAATCGGGGGTGGCGACTGTTTACCTAAAACACAGGACTCTGCAAAGTCTTAAAGACGAAGTATAGGGTCTGACGCCTGCCCAATGCCGGAAGGTTAAGAGGAGGTGTTAGCTTCGGCGAAGCTCCGAATTGAAGCCCCGGTGAATGGCGGCCGTAACTATGACGGTCCTAAGGTAGCGAAGTTCCTTGTCGGGTAAGTTCCGACGCGCACGAATGGCGTAACGACTGCCCCATTGTCTCAACAGAGGGCTCGGTGAAATTGTAGTCGAGGTGAAGATGCCTCGTAGCCGCACCAGGACGGAAAGACCCCGTGAACCTTTACTGCAGCCTGATATTGGGCTCTGGTACAGCATGTGTAGGATAGGTGGGAGGCTTTGAAGCGGGCACGCTAGTGTTCGTGGAGCCATTGGTGAAATACCACCCTTGCTGTACTAGTGTTCTAACTCGGTACCATGAATCTGGGCCGAGAACAGTTTCAGGTGGGCAGTTTGGCTGGGGCGGTCTCCTCCTAAAGAGTAACGGAGGAGTCCGAAGGCACCCTCAGGCTGGTTGGCAATCAGCCGTAGAGCGTAAGGGTATAAGGGTGCTTAACTGTGAGACTCATAAGTCGAACAGGTGTGAAAGCAGGGCCTAGTGATCCGGCGAATTCCGAGTGGAAGGGTCGTCGCTTAACAGACAAAAGGTACTCCGGGGATAACAGGCTGATCTCCCCCAAGAGTCCATATCGACGGGGAGGTTTGGCACCTCGATGTCGGCTCATCGCATCCTGGGGCTGGAGAAGGTCCCAAGGGTTGGGCTGTTCGCCCATTAAAGCGGTACGTGAGCTGGGTTCAGACCGTCGTGAGACAGGTCGGTCCCTATCCGGTGTGGCTGTAGGACACTTGAAGAGGTCTTTCCCTAGTACGAGAGGATTGGGAAGGACGAAGCTCTGGTGCACCAGTTGTCTCGCTAGAGGCACAGCTGGGTAGCTAACTTCGGAACGGATAAACGCTGAAAGCATCTAAGCGTGAAGCCTTCTCTGAAACTAGGTGTCCCAAATAGGGCCGTGGGAGACTACCACGTTGATAGGCGGTAGCTGTAAGCATGGCAACATGTTCAGGCGAGCCGTACTAATCACCCGAACGGCTTGATTCCCTTTTCGCATCTCGCTTCCGGTTTACCGGTGGTGGGGGTCCGAAAAGGATCCGCATTTGATTTTAAGATTACACTTCTATTCCTCCCCATCGTCCGGTGCTCATAGGCTGCTGGTCACACCCGATCCCATTCCGAACTCGGAAGTTAAGAAGCAGTCGCCGATGATAGTGCTTTGCGCGAAAGTAGGTTCGTGCCGGACTTTAGACGATTTGGCCGCCAGGGTAGAACCTGGCGGCCTTTTTTCTTGCCCGAAGATTCCCTGGGGAAATCCCAGAGAAATGCTCCTTTGTGCGAATTCCTTGCTATACTCATGGCACAGGCCGTATCGGCCGCATTCTCTGTCTAGACTCTCCTCCTCATGAAGAACTTCCTTCCATTTTTGGTAGCTACCGTTGTGGCTACTCCGATTTTCGCCCAACAGGGGCGCCCGGAAACCCGTGTTGATGATTTATCCAGCGCGAATACACCCGATAGCATCGACCTGGCTACCAAGGCCGAAGGTGATTTAGTGGTCGCCATGTGGACCGATGAGCGTGGTGTAAGTACTTCCGATGACGATGTTTACATCGCCATTTCCACCGATGGCGGTACCTTTTGGCGACGCGAGATTCAGGTGACCGATTTTGCCTCGATCAGTCTCGATGCTGACGATGCCTGGCTTGAAGTGAACAATGGCAACATCTATATCTCTTATGATCAAGATGTCGCTGGTACGCCCCAGACTTCGGAAATCATGATGAGCTCCGACCTCGGCATGACCTGGTCCACTCTGACTTACGTCGGCGATTACGACAACCCGCGCGTATATGCCGATGGAAATAACCTGCTGGTATTCTTCCTAGATGGCGCAAGTTCGCCAAATGCTTTGCTTGCCGACACCAGCTCGACAGGATTCGCTGGTCTCGGTGTGAACCCTCCAGTGACAGTCAGTAATGCCGGTGGAGATGCCGACTATGACGGTTACACTGCAGTGGTCGTGGGTGGCGTCGCTCATGCAGCATGGTTCGATGACTTCCGTCTCGCTGCAGACGATGATCTCTATTATTCCAGCATTGATATTGCGGGTGCCGGCGCATGGACAGGCCCACTACAAGTGAACAGCACCATGGACATCGATCTACGTCCTCGCATTGCTGTTTCTGGCAGCACCGTTCACTTCCAGTGGTTAGCAGATGATGTGCCAGGTGCAACGAGCAGCTTTGACGACATCCTGTTCTACAACAACTACGATCTTGGAACCCTCACCTTTGGCACCGAAACCATGCTTTCGAGTATCGCCGATGATGTGGATTACTTCAACATTGCGGTTTCTGGTGATCGTGTCGTCATGGGTTGGGCAGATGACTCCACCTTGGATGACGAGCCTCGTGCGACCTTTAGCACTGATGGTGGTGCCACCTTCACTACGGTAATGCTTCCTGTCAATACGATTGGAACTCCCGATGTGCAGTGGTTTGGCGCTGGCGTCAATGCTGACTACATGTTTGTCACAGGTTTGGATGACACCCACACGGTCAGCAACATTGACCAGTACCCCGTCGGTTGGTGGTCTAACGACAGTGGTGTGACTTGGAATGGCCCTGTCGTTCTAGGGACAAACCTCGACATCGACGAAGATGCAGACATGGAAGATCAAAGCTGGGTATTCCTCAGCAATGGTTTCGGTGCTGGCTTCCAGAGCGACGATGGCGCCGCTGGCCCGGATAAGTTGATGTACTCCGGTATCCGCTTCCCCTATGTGGAAGTTGACCCGACTCCAGGAGCCTTGACCTTCTCGCAGACCGGTAACCCAACGGCTACTGCAGGCGCATTCTCGCGCTGGGGCGTTTCCACCGCTCTCGGTAACCAGGTGCACCCAGAGAATCCGTCCTTGACCGTGTTCCTTGGACCTAGCTCTGCTTACTCGATTACCACCACGGTTCCCCCGGTACCTGTGACTACCGGTACCATCAATGCTGATGGCTCTTCCAGCATCACCTTGCCTGTAACTTTGGCTCCTGGCACTTATTACGTGCAAGGTTGGGTGAATACCGGTGGCTTGTCTGCCGGTGGTGTTGCCAGTGACATCGTTACCGTGGTCATCTAAGGACATCATTTTGTCCTCCTTGGGCGGCTTCCTTTACGGGGGCCGCCCTTTTTTTGGCAAATGAGGATGCCTGGAGGCATCATTCATCAGATTTTCCACCATTCTCAGCTGCCAAAGTCCAGAAAAGCGATATCCTGGATTTTGCGGAAAACATCATCCGTAACCCCTCTTTCTTCAAGCACAATGCAACTTAGGACAGCCCTCGTCGCACTCGCATTTAGCGCAGCTGCACTTCCTCTGGTCGCCCAACAGGGCCGGCCACAAATTCGTCTCGATGACTCTGTCGCCGCCAATACACCGGACGGCTTTGACATCCATCTTGATTCAGAAGGCGATCTTTGGGTCGCTTCTTGGGTCGATGAGCGTGACCCCGTGAACACCTTCGACGACGACATCTTTATGGTGGTCTCGACCGACGGTGGCATGACTTGGGGTCCAGAAACCCAGGTGACTTTCGGTTCTGCCTCTGCCATCGATACCGATGACAACTGGCTCGAAGTCGCTGGCGGAACGATTTATGTCTCTTTTGACGATGACACTTTTGGTACTGCTGACCAGGCCGTGGTCATGGCTTCGACCGATAACGGCTTGACCTTCAGTACCTTGGCATACCCAGGTGCCTTGCAGAACCCATTCGTTTACGCCGATGGCGACAACGTCATGGTTCTGATGTACGACGATGGCACCTCACCGAACCCACTGTGGGCAGACTACAGTAGCACCGGTTTCGCTGGCTTGGGTATCAACCCATTGGTTCAGGTCAATAACCTTGGCGCTGACGTCGATGCCATCAGCTACGACGGTTACGTCGACGGCTCCACGGGCCACATTGCCCTGATGGACGACTTCAACCTCGCCTTCGACGATGACCTCTGGTATGTCAGCTTAGATTTCACCACGGGTATCTTCAGTGCTCCCGTGCAGGTCAACTCAAGCGTTCACGATGTCGACACCAAGGCCCAGGTCGTTGCCGATGGTGGCACCGTCCACTTCGCTTGGTACGCCGATGACAACATTGGTGCCTCTTCCGCCTTCGACGACGTGGTTCACTACCGCTCCTACGACATCGGTACCGCAACTTTCGGCACCGAGGTTCAGCTCTCGAGCCTGCTCGACGACAGCGATTACTTCCAGCTCGACGCTGAGGGCAGTAACGTCCTGGTCGCTTTCAGCGATGATTCCGGCCTGGATGACTGGCCTTACGCCGCAGTCTCTACTGATGGTGGCGCAACCTTTACTACCACCACCTTGCCTCAGTTCGCAAGCGGTCCTCTGGATTTCCAGTGGATGAATTGCGCTGTGCGTGGTGAGTACATGTTCATCATCGGCGAAGACGACAGCTTCAACGCGAACTCGATCGACGAGCTTCCGACCTTCTGGTACTCGAACAACACTGGCACCACCTGGTACGGTCCGTTCTTGCTTGGCCAAAACTTCGAAGCCGATGAAGACATCGACACCGAAGACACCGCCTGGAACTTCACCGACACTGGCCTTGCCGGCATCTGGCAAACTGATGGTGGCGCTGCCAACCCAGACATGCTGATGTACTCCGCCATCGACTTCCCATACGCGGAAATGACCTACGTCACCGGTTCTGCCACCTTCACCCAGGTGGGTAACCCGGCTTCGACCGCGGGCAACTTCTCGCGCTGGGGTGTCTCCACCGCTCTGGGCACTCAGGTTCACCCTGAGAATCCTGCACTGACCGTGGGCCTTGGCGCCAGCTCGGTGTACAACATCACCACCAACGTCCCACCTGTGCCTCCTGTCACCGGTTCGGTCGACGCCTTCGGCGCTTCGACTATGGTGCTGGGCGTAACCATTCCTCCGGGTACCTACTACGTCCAGGCTTGGACCAACATTGGTTCCTTGGTCGGTGGTACTCACGCGGGCGAGATCTTCACGATCACCATCTAATCCGCAACGCTTGGTTTTTCCAAGCACTTTGGCCGGACTCTCCACTAGGGGAGTCCGGCCTTTTTCGTTAGGATGGGCTTGCTTGGTCCAGAATTCCATCACTCCTGCTACCTGCAACCACAATGTGTGGCCGCTTTCAGTTCGCACCGCAATCGCCCGCCATCGTGGCCGAAGAATTTGACCTGGATCTTAAGGAGCTTAGCCTAGATTCAGCCTGGTCGATGCGTTGGAATATCGCTCCCTCGCAATCCGTTCCCGTTCTTCTTCCCACGGGCCAGGAGTCGGGTTTCTTGGCGCAAAGTATGAGTTGGGGCCTTGTCCCGTCCTGGGCCAAGGACCCGGACAAGCAAAAGGGGTGGATTAATGCACGGTCAGAAACAGCCAAAAGCAAAGTGAGTTTCCGCGATGCCTGGAAGAAGCGTCGTTGTTTAGTCTTAGCAACGGGATATTACGAATGGCCACGCAAAGGTGGACCGCCAAATTTGCTTCATCGAGAAGATGGTGGCGTTTTCCCTTTCGCCGGTTTGTACGAGGCGCCTACACCGCACAGTAAAACCGGATTGCCGACTTGCACCATCCTGACTGCTGCCGCCGACCCCAGTATCGCACCCATTCACCACCGCATGCCCGTGCTCCTGGCTGCAGAACAACGAAGGGCGTGGCTGGAACAAGGCGACTTAGGACTTGCTGTCGCAGAAACTCCTTTATTGCCCTTTCCCTTGGCGACGCAAGTGGTATCCCAACGCTTAAATCGAGTGGGCACCGAAGGTCAGGACTTGATGAAGCCTGACGCTCCTGAGGAACCGCCGAACTTGTTGTTCTAGGCGCCGAGGCCGGGCAAGCGGCCAGTGGCATCGCCCAGTTTAGTGGCGGAAACGCCAAGGCGGTGAAGCAGTTCTAAGTGTAAGTTGCCGAGGGGTGTTTCCACCGGGTATTCATGCAGCATGCCTTGGCCTAGGCCAAGATTCTGGCCACCGGCAAGAAGCATGGGCAGAGCGTGATGGTCATGGCGGTTGCCATCATGAATGGCACTGCCACAAACGATTGCGGTATTCTCCAGTAGGCTGTGCTCGCCTTCGCGCACGGCTGTGAGTCGGTTTAGAAGGTAAGCGAGCTCTTCCATGTGCAAGAAGTTGATTTTGCACACTTCCGAAATCATGTTTTCGTCACCCTTGTGATGGGTAATACCATGGTGTCCGCCGCGAATGTCCATTTCGAGATAGCGGCGGTTACTGCCTTCATTGCCGAACATGAAGGTGGCGATGCGCGTGATGTCGGTTTGGAAGGACAACACCAACATGTCCATCAGTAAACGCGAATGTTCGCGGAAACCGGAGGGAATACCCTGCGGCCTGCGTTCATCAGGTACCGAAAGATCCACCGACTCAGCGGTGAATTCTAGGCGGCGCTCGAGTTCGCGGACGCCTTGGAAATACTCATCTAGCTTATCGGCGTCGTTTTGGTTGAGTTGCTTGCTGAGGGTCTTGGCGTCTTCGCGGACCACATCTAAGACACTATTGCGACGGCGCAATCGTGTGGCTCTACCAACCGCATCGACGGCATCGCCACGGAATAGGCGGTCGAACAAGCGTTGTGGATGAACATCTTTGCTTGTCGGCGTGGTGGCGTCTTGCCACGAGATATTGTCGGAATAGGCACAGGCATAGCCCGAGTCGCATTGTCCAGCCTTGCCCGCTGCTTCGCAGCCCAGCTGCAAAGATCGCAGGCGCGTATGGCCGCCGATGGATTGAGCTGCGAGTTGATCTGCCGAAGGACCTAGGGAAACAGCACCATTGTCCTTGAGAGGCTGTACCCCAGTGAGAAATGCGGCGCCAGCGCGCGCATGGTCACCCGGACCGTCACCATTGGCGCGGGCGGTGTTGCAGGTCAAGCCAGTCAGGAGGGAAAGCGAATCGCGCCAGGGCTCCAAGGGCTGCAAGCTAGGTGACAAGGTGGCTGGCAGCGCGCGGTGGATTCCAGCCTTGGTCGGCTTTGCCTGGTTCGTGCTTGCGGGGAACCAAGATGGTGGATGCACCCCATTGGGCAAGTAGACATACAAGAGTCTCTGCGGGGCGGGTCCGAACTCGCCTGGAGCCACCTCGCCAAACTCATGCGCCATCGCTTTAGACCATGGCATGACGCTTTCCAAGAAGGGCAGGGCTAATGTGGCGCCTACGCCTTGGAGGAAACGACGTCTGGGAAGTTTGGGTGTGGTCATGGCAAGGATTAGTGGCGTCTTTATCCTAGCGCAAAATCATCGCTGGGCGCGCGGCGCCTGCGGCCGCATGCGAAAATGGCTGCTCTGGACAAGGGCGTGAATCGCTGCGCGTAGCGTGGGGTGTTCGGGGTCGAGTTGGTTTAAAATCTCTTGCACCATGGTGCGGTCGGCGGGTACCAGGGAGCGACCGAGGGCATAGCTGCAGAGCCTTTGCACCATGAGCCGGGCAAAGCTGTCACGGGCATCGAGGACCTCGACTAAGTCATGCAAGCCACGCAGTTCGGTGCCATCGGGCAGTTGGCCTCCGGCGTCGACTGGCTCTCCTTGTACCTGGTCACGCCAACGGCCGACGGCATCGAAGCGCTCGAGGCTGAAGCCCAAGGGGTCCATCACGCGGTGGCAGGAAATGCACTCCGTCTTATCGCGATGCGCTGCCAAACGTTCGCGCAAGGTGGCACTTTGCGACGCCTCCTCGCTCTCATCTAAGTTACCGGCATTGGCTGGAGGTGGGGGCGGTGGAGCGCCAAGTAAGTTGTCCATAATCCAGCGTCCGCGGCGCACCGGTGAAGTGCGATTGGGCAAACTGGTCATGGTTAAAATTGAAGCATGACCTAAGATTCCACGGCGTGGGGTGTCACGCAGGTCCACCCTCATCCAACCTTCTTGGCCTTCTGGCCAATCTAATCCATAGTGCTCGGCTAAGCGCTGATTGATAAAGCTATCTTCGGCAGTGAGGAGACTGCGCAAGTCTCGATCATTCTGCAGGACATCCTGAAACAAACGCATGGTTTCTTCGCGCATGTCGCGCAGCAGCGCGGCATCGGTGTCCGGAAACAAATCTTGGTCGGTGACATGCTGTTCCAAGCCTTGGATGCGGAAGCACTGACTGGCAAAATCCTCGGCCAAGGCAATACTGCGTTGGTCCAGGAGCATGGCTTCGACCATGCTCCGCAGTGCTTGGTCATCTTGCGCCCAATCTTCAGCAGCAGCCTGCTCCAACAGGTTGGCATCGGGAATGCTACCCCAGAGGAAGAAGCTTAACCGCGTGACGAGTTCTCCGGCAGAGAGTCGGCGCTGTCGTGCGGCGGAGCGCCGCTCTGGTTCCGCCGTCGTCTCAAACAAGAAGTTGGGCGAGGTCATCAGCGCAGTGAGTGTTAACCGCACGACATCCTCCCAGCGGCGTTCTTCGGCCACCAATCGGGTAAAGCGAATCACCTCGGTGCGGGTGAGTGGCCGACGCCAGGCGATTTGTCCTAACTCTTGCAGTAGTGGGCCATACTTGGGATCGAGACTCGGATTGGTGCCGCGCAGGGTATAGCGTGAAAAAAGGTCGCGCTGAAATTCAGTGGGCAGGAGTGGATCGAGGGGCCCCTCTACTTCCATCCACGAAATATAAAGATTGCGGTCGCGTGGCTCACCTTCGGGAAGGTCCGGGCGATAGTAGTCGTTGAGGAAGGCCGCGCCGAAGCGATGAGTTTCTGCACTCAAGTACAGCTCTGCTTCGCAAATGGTTTCCTCACCATTCTCCGAGGGAACGTCGAATTGTTTCTGGCTCTTTTGGTTGAACTCCAACGCCATGCGACAAGGGTCCGGACCTGCCTGTTGGCCATAGGCACCCACGCGCAGGAGATAGCGCCCTTCACGCGGTGGTGCCCACAATGCCGAAACACTGGCATTGGACCAAAGCGCGGCATGATTGCCGCTGAGGTTCATGGCGTCTAACTCATTGCCAATCCAACGTTTCTTTCGTGGGCGTTGATCGAAATCATGTACCGCCAATGCGGCAATGGCTTCTGCGGCTTCCAGATAACGCAGAACCGCATCGTCGGCCAAGGTGAGTGCCGAACCAATGTTGTCGAAGCCGTCGCCAGCTTCGTCTTCCGGTAGAGAGGCCAAGATTTCGTCGGGGACGACTATGCTGCAAAGTTGCTCCACGCTGCGTCGGTACATCGTGCGATTCATGCGGCGCAATACCGGTGCAGGTGTGGCCGGAGTTTTGCCCAAGCCTTCCGGGGAATCAACCCATGCCAAAAAGCGGGAGCGTTCTTGGGCGGTTGGTTGGTCTTTGCGCCGCGGCGGCGGCATGGCGTGGTCCCAGACTTTCCAGGCGGCAGCCCAGTAGAGGTCGGGGTCTTGCCGCGCTTCCTCTTCGGTCAGATAAAGCGCTAAATCGAGATCGCCCTCGGCTTCTTCCCCTTCGTGGCAATACAGACAATAGTTGTCCAGGAAGGTGAAGACGTCGCGGTCAAAATCTGGGGCCGGATCCTGCGCAAGCGCCTCGGCGGTCGGCATCACCTGAGTGGCGGCCGGTTGGTGGAGTAGCAAGAAAGGGGGCAGGAACAGGAGCCCCAGGAGACTACGCGACATCACGCCATCCTAAGGTGGCGCTTGCGCGGCGTTTAGTAGCTACGTAGCACGCCGGTGACGACGCCGCGTACTTCGAGGTGATCGCAATAAATCGGCTGCAGTGCGGCGTTGGCTGGCTGCAAGATGAAACTGCCATCGGGCTGTGGGAAGAAGCGCTTCAGGGTGGCGACTTCACTGCCCTGGCCGATGTCATCGCCCTCGAGAATGGCGACCACAATGTCTCCCGGGCTGGGTGTGATGTCGCGGCGAATGACGACGAAATCCCCGGATTGAATATGCGCTTCAATCATGGAGTCCCCTTGGACCTCTAGCATGTAACTCTCCTCATTGGTGTTGAGGAAATCGCTGAGGTCGATGTCGTTGCGGTCTTCGAGGACCTCAATCGCCGAACCGGCCGCAATCCGCCCCAGCAGGGGAAGTTTTAAGCCTACGAAGGGGTGAGGTGGAGCGGCAGGGTTGTTCGCTGTGGAGACCAGTTCTTCTTTGGCGACGGGCTCCGGGCGCCGACGCTTGAGCACCTCGAGCGCCAGGTCGGTCAAATCTAGACCGCGCGAAGCTCCGGGCTCTAGGTTCTCTAAATACCCCTTTTGCAGCAGGGCACGGACATGACCGTACACCGTGACCCGATTGACCGCCAAGACCGCACCAAGCTCCTGCATGGTCGGGGATAGGCTGGTTTCCTCCTGATGATGACGGATGGATTCCAGGACCTGGAGCTGTTTCGGAGTCAGAGGTGGTGCAGACATGGCGATCGCAGGGAGGGAAAAGAGTTGCGGACAGGCCGCGGAAGAAGGCTGTTGGTCTAGATTAGGATCAAGAACAGCAGCAGGAAGGTCACGACGAGAGCGGCTTCTAGGTCGCTACGGCGGATACTAGGGAGGATGCTTTTCATGAGAATCATGGCCAAAGGGCGCGTGCCTAACAAAGGCCTACACAGTCTATCGGCAAACAGACCCCTAACAAACCGCCAATCTGCCAGAATCTTTGCGTCATCCTGGCTCCTGCCTGCCCTAAGGGCTTGGGGAAATCTCCATGGACGCTAGAATTCACCCTGCATGACCGCCCATACCGCCTTCGATGGCCCAGCGCCGATTTCACCGCTGGCCCGGCTCACCACCCCCTTGCGGCGCTTGCCGGTGTTTCGTGCCGATGTCTTGGTCGTGGGTTCAGGAGCCGGCGGCCTCACTACCGCATTGACCGCGGCCTCCAAGGGTGGCCACGTCATGGTGTTGGCTAAGGGTGAGTTGCGCGAGACCAATACCCAAGAGGCTCAAGGAGGCATTGCCGCGGCAGTTGGTCAGGGCGATGACCCGGAACTACATGCCGCCGACACCTTGCGCCTGGGCTACGGCCTTGCCGAGGCCGATGTCGTCAATGCCCTGACTGCTGCAGCGCCGGCCGCGATGGATTGGCTGAACCAAGCAGGCATGGCCTTCGATCGTCAACCCGATGGCGAACTTGCCTTAGGCCGTGAAGGCGGGCATCGTGCCGCGCGCATTTTGCACAGCGGAGGTACCGCCACCGGCAAAGAGTTGCAGCGCGTTTTGGTGTCTTTGGTGCGTCAACACGCGCGCATCGATTGCTTCGAACATGTGATGGCAGTCGAATTGCTCAAGGATGCGGAAGGGGAAGTGACGGGAGTCCTTGCTCTTGCTCGCACAGCTGGCGCCACCCGCGCCGAGGCGGTGGTGTTTGAAGCCGAAGCTGTAGTTCTCGCCACCGGCGGCGGTGGGCAGATTTATCGCGAAACCACCAACCCGCAATTGGCAACCGGTGACGGCCTGGCCATGGCTTTGCGCGCGGGTGCAGCGCTGCGCGACTTGGAGTTTGTGCAGTTCCACCCGACGATTCTGTACCTTGCTGGTGCCGCGCGGTGGCTGATCTCGGAGGTCATGCGCGGTGCTGGCGCAGTGCTACGCGATCGCGATGGCAACGCCTTTATGGCCGAGTTTCATCAAGACAAAGATCTCGCTCCGCGCGATGTCGTCAGTCGCGCCATTTTCCGCCGCATGATCGAAGCCGGGGATACCCATGTTTATCTGGATTTATCGGCGATGGATTTCCCGAGTAAGCGTTTCCCGATGCTGGCGCGGATTGCCCGTGAATTTGGCATCGACATTGCGAGCCAACCGATTCCTGTGCGCCCGGCCGTGCATTACATGGTCGGTGGAATCCGCGTAGACTTGCAGGGACAAAGCTCCCTGCCTGGTTTGTACGCGGTAGGTGAATGCGCCAGCACCGGCCTCCATGGCGCGAACCGCATGGGCTCGAACTCGCTGCTCGAAGGGCTGGTTCATGGCCGCATGATTGGCGAGACCTTGTTGGACCGCCCGCGTCGCGTGCGCCGGTTCCTCGCGCCTGCTCCAGGAACGAGTCATCGTCCGCACCCGAACGCGCGCCTGCATTTGGCCGATATGACCTATTCGCTCAAGTCCCTGATGTGGCGCCAGGTTGGCATCGAGCGGGACCACACCGGTCTGCAAGATGCGCGTGAACGATTGGATACCTGGGCCGGCTATTTGGGCCGCTTGGGTCCTTTCAGTCCCGAAGGCGTCGAGGTCATGAACATGGTGCAGGTCGGCCAAGCGATTACCCGCATGGCCAGTTATCGTGAAGAATCGCGCGGCGCTCATTTCCGCCAAGACTTCCCCGAAACGCAAACCGCTTGGCAATGCCATACCGAAGCGAGTGTTCACGAAGGTGCTTTGCACTTATCGAGAGTGCCAGTGGCGAGTCCATTTCCTGTCTAATGTCAAAACGTGCTCCCCATGATGCTGCGCCCCGTGCGGACCGTGCTGTGGTCGCCACCTTGGTTCTTCCCGGCAGTGCCGCCGAAGAAGCCTACGACCCGCTCGAAGAGATCAGTGCTCTGGCCGAGGCAGCTGGCGCCAATGTTGTCGGTGGCATCAGTCAGCGCTTGCCGAAAATTAATGCGCGTGCCGCCTTCGGCAAAGGCAAAATCGCGGAAATCGGCGCGCTAGCCAAGGAGCTCGATGCCTCGGTGGTGATTGTCGACCATCCATTGAGCCCGAGTCAGGGCGTCAATTTGGAAAAAGACCTGTGCGTGCGGGTGGTCGACCGCACCGAGTTGATTCTCGATATCTTTGCTTCGCGCGCGCAAACCCGCCAAGCCAGTTTGCAGGTAGAGTTAGCTCAGTTGGAATATATGCGCACTCGATTGCGTCGGATGTGGACGCACTTGGAGCGCACTGAGGGCGCTATCGGCTCGCGCGGTCCTGGCGAAACGCAGCTCGAAACGGACCGCCGCTTGGTGAGTAAAAAGATTACCGACCTCAAACGTAAGTTGCATGCCATCGAAACCCGGCGTCGTCGCGAGGCCATGGGCCGGGAATACCCATGCACAGTCTCCTTGGTGGGCTATACCAACGTCGGCAAGTCTTCGCTTTTAACCGCGTTGACTGGTGCCGAGGTCCTGATTGCGGATCAGTTGTTTGCGACCTTGGATACGCGCATTCGCAATTGGCAAGTGGGGGAAGGCCGTCAGGTCATTCTGGCCGACACCGTCGGTTTTGTGCGCGACCTTCCGCACGGATTGGTCGCCTCCTTCCATGCCACTCTGGAAGAAACGATTCAGGCGGACCTCCTCCTTCATGTCTGCGACGCCAGCGCTCCGGATTTGGACTTGCAGATTGCCTCGGTCGAAACGGTCCTCGAGGACATCGGTGCCAAGGAAATCCCTACAGTTCTGGTGATGAACAAGTTGGACCGAGTTTCTGCCGACGAACGATTGTTGCTCACACGTCGCTTCCCCGACGCCATCTTCCTCTCCGTAAAAACCGAGGAAGGTATCGATGACCTACGCGCGAAAGTGGCCGCCTTCCTGGATCGCTGGGCGCTCTTATTGGAGTTGGAAATCCCTGCTGAGCATGGGCGACTCCTCTCCGATGTGCGTCGCGTGGGAAGCGTGCGTGAAGAAAGCTACCGCGAAGACCAATGGGTGGCAGAGGTGCGCCTGATGCCTCGCCACTGGAGTGCTCTGCAGCCAGATATCTTGGCTGCAGGTGGTCAGTTCCGGGTGTTGCCTTAGGGCCGCTGCGGAGCAGCGAAGCCGGAAACCGTCGGCAGCTTCAAATCTTCGCCGACGGCAATCAGCGAGGGATCACTGAGGCCATTGGCTTTGGCAACGGCATCGACCAAGGATTCCGGGGCGGTGCCGTAATGACGCACCACAATCCGATACAGGGTGTCGCCAGGAGCGACTCGGTAGAGGAAGTCTTGGGCGACAGGTGGGGTCGGCGGAGTCGGCTCTGGGTCGACGGCCGGTTCCGCGCCTGGGCCTGGCTCCGGATTCCCTGCACCCTGGTTCCCACTCAGGTCATCATTGCCATCGGGCAGCTGCCGGACATCGTCGCCGCGAGACTCGCTCCAATCGGCTTTGCCACGGCGCACAGCTTCGGTGCGATTCGCCGCTTCTTGAAATTTGCCGCCGCCGAGACGAGAGTTGCGACTTTCCTCGCTCCCAGCAGGTTTCATGCCGACGGTCACGACACCCTCGGCAGAATTGGGAGAGGTTGTCGGAGGGAGGTTGCTGGGGTCGTCGGCAGCGCGGGTTTTCCACCACACCGCTGCGGCGAGAACCAGCATTAGAGTGGTAAGGCCGAGGAGAGTCCGCATGACTGCAGATTAACGAGAGAAAGGCGCCGATTCCACTGGAATCGACGCCTTTCCTGATTGTCTCCGGACTCTATGAGCCCGGAACCCTTTGGCTAAGACTTGGCGGGAATCGCCTTTTTGGTGTCCACCTTGTCATCTTCGATCTGATGCTTGCGTGCCCAGCGGTCGAAGAAGACCAACAGTGGCGAAGCGACGAACATCGAGGAGTAGGTACCGATGACAATGCCGATAAGCATGGCGAAACTGAATCCTTCCAGCGTGTTGTGGAATGGACGGTTGGCCACGAACAAGACCGCGACCACGAAGAAGGTGGTCAAGGAGGTCAAGATCGTACGGCTGAGCGACTGGTTGATCGAGATGTTGATAATCTCGCGGAAGCCTTCCTTGCGACGGGGGAGGTTCTCACGGATGCGGTCAAACACCACAATCGTGTCGTTGAGGGAGTAACCAATGATGGTCAAGAAGGCCGCGATGATTTCGAGGTCAATCTCGACGAACACCAAGCCCGTGCGGTGAGCCAAGGCCAGAACACCCAAGGTGATGATGACGTCGTGGAACAGAGCCACCACTGCAGCGAGACCGTAGCGGTATTCGCGGAAGCGGAAGGTCATGTAGACCACAATCAAAATCAAGGACAGCAAGATGGCGCGAACCGCAGCCCCTTGAATCTCACCCGAGACGCGCGCTCCTACGGTAGATTTCTCAGGGAAGGAGGCGGTCATGTCAATGCTGCCGTCGGCCTTCTTGATTAGCTTGTCATTCAGCGTGGTGGCAAGAGCATCGACCATTTCCTGGGCGAGGTCTTTGCCGGCTTCGATGGTGTCGGTGTTGACGCCTTCGGCACGCTGTTCAGGCGTGAGCTTTTTGGTGATTTGGAAATCGGTAGAGATTTCCGCCGACCCCATTTCATCTTCGACGATAGTGACCTGGAAGTCCGGCAACATGCCGCGCAGGTCGGTGATGGAGGTGCTTTCGGCAAGGTGCACGCGGGCGGTCGAGCCACCAGCGAAGTCGATGCCCATCATGTTTTTGCCCTCGGCGCTGTACATCAGAATGCCGAAGGTCACCATCAGGACAGATGCGACCGCGGCAACCTTGCGCAGCTTGAGGAAGTCGAAGGCAGCGTTGCCAGCGACCGCCGCCATCATGGAGACTTTCTCGGGAGCCTTCTTGCCGAAGACGATCGCGTGCATGACAACACGTGAGAACACCAAGGAGGAGAACAGCGTGGTCAAGATGCCCAAGCACAGCATGGATGCGAATCCTTGCACTGGCCCGGTACCGACTTGGAACAGAATCGCGCCTGCAATCAAGGTGGTGACGTTGGCGTCAATGATGGTCCAGAACGCGCGGTCATAACCATTCTTATAGGCTTGCTTCAGCTCTCGACCCTTGCCCCATTCTTCGCGCACACGCTCGAAAATCAGGATGTTGGCGTCTACCGCCATACCGATGGTCAGTACCAAACCGGCCAAACCTGGCAAAGTCAGGGTGGCCTGCGAAAGGTGAATCGCGCCAAGCAGCAGGAATCCGTTGAAGCCCAGCGTGAGCATGGCGACAAAGCCATTCATGCGATAATAAATCAGCATGAACAAGAGCACGATGCCGGCGCCAGCCAACGCCGAGCGTAAGCCGGTGTTGATCGCATCTTGGCCAAGGCCAGGACCGACGTAGCTTTCCGACTCGAGTTGCGGCAGCACTTTCAGGGAACCTGTGCGCAACACCGTGGTCAGTTCTTTGACCTCTTCCTGGGTAAAGCCCTGGAGGCCACCCTGAATGATGCCTTGACCAGGCAGGGTGTCGTTGATGTTCGGGGCCGAGAACACCTCATTGTTGAGGATGATGGCCATGCCGCGGTCTTTGTACTCGGTGGTGAAGTCGGTGAAGGCAGTTTTGCGGCCAGCACTGAATTCAAAAGCCACCGCAGGCATGCCCTTGTTGTCGAGCGTTGGGCCCACATAAGAAAGGTCACCACCGACAAACACATAGGACCGGGTCGATTCACTCCAATCCGAGTGAATCGCGTCCATCATCAAGACCGGTAGCGCGCCTTCCGTGGCCTGAGGGGCAAGCGCCTCACGCGCACTGCCGTCAGCTGCGGAGGGGTACCAGTTGATTTCTGCGCGAGGACCGCCATCGGCTTCGGGCACGCGGTTGAATTCCGCCGGAGTTCCTTCGGGGTTCGCAACCTTCCAATCTTGCCACTTCTGACGTTCCACATCGAGTGGATAGCCATCAGAAACATCGGCAATGATGCGGAAGGCGAGCAAACCCTGGTTTTGAATGATCTCTTTAATCCGCGCCACTTCCTCTTCGGAGCGGTTCGGAATCTCAATCACCAAGGAGCTTGTTCCCGATGGGTAGATCGGGATGTCAGGGATATTTTGCGCAGCAAGCCGGCGCGTAAAGATGTCGGCCATGCCTTGCAGCAGGGCTTCTTTATTACGCAACTCGGCTTCGGAAATCGATCCCTCGGCGCGGGCGCCGTCGAAGTCGAATCCGTAGCTAATGCGAGCTCCACCACTAAGGTCGAGGCCGAGGTGTAGCGAGTACTGCAGAATCGCCCACAGGGCCAACGCCGAAAAGAAGGCGAGGCCGAGGAGCTTGCGGGACAGGTTCTTGACCATGGACCGTTTCGGTGATGTTTAAAAGCGAGCCTAGAGCTGAGCAGAGCGGCCAGTGCGGTCGCGCAGGAAGAACAGCTTGGCGCGGCGTGGACGATTGATGGGATTGCGCTCCACCTTCACGTTCACGACCAGCGGGCTGTGCAGTGGGAAGGTGCGTTCTACGCCTTCTCCCTGCACAATGCGGCGCACGGTGAAGGTCTTGCCTACGCCGTGTCCTTTGAATTGAATCACCTGACCAATGAAAGGCTGGACGCGTTCGACCTTGCCTTCGCGGATGAGGTATTCGACCCGGACGATGTCTCCTGTCTTAAAGGCAGGCACATCCTCTTTCATGAACTGCTTCTGTACGTCTTGGATGATGTTGTCCATGATGATGAAATTTGCTTAGTTGGGGTCGGCTGGGGTGTGAGGTTGAAGGTCGGGGCGCCGCGCTTTCGTACGCAGTCGCGCCTGTTCCCGTCGCCATGCATCGACTTGCGCATGATGTCCGCTGAGGAGGACGGGAGGTACGACCATGTCGCGGAACACCTCGGGGCGGGTGTAATGCGGATGGTCGAGTAGGAGTGGGTCGGTGAAGGACTCGTGGACAGCGCTTTCCTCGTGACCGAGGGCGCCTGGAAGCAAACGGGCAATCGCTTCGGTAATGGCAAGTGCCGGAAGCTCGCCGCCGCACAAGACGAAATCGCCGAGAGAAAACTCGGTCCATTCCAGGCCTTGACGAATGCGTTCATCAAAGCCTTCGTAACGGCCACACAATAACAACAGTCGTTGTGCAGGGCCGCCCTGTTCGGCGCTTGCGGCAAGGTCTGCGGCATGCTGCTGACGAAAAGGGGTGCCACTCGGGGTGAGTAGCAGGCGTTGACAAGGTCCGTAGGTCGTTTCGACCCACTCAATGGCATCAAAGATCGGCTCGGGTCGTAAAACCATCCCCGGACCACCGCCGTAAGGGCGATCATCCACTTGCTTATGTTTGCCAACGGCGAAGCGTCGGAAATCTAGCACGTGGACCCGGAGCAGGCCCGCTTGACGGACCCGCTTCAGAATCGAAGCGCCGAGGTAAGCCTCGACGGCTTCGGGGAAGAGGGTGAGAAGATGGACCTCGAGCATCCCGGAACCTCCGGGAAAATTGGCCGCATAAGATACGCGAGCGGCCCCTTCGGGGCAAGAGCAAGAACCCTCCTAGACGCCTATGTTTCGCCCGCTTAGGCTGACCCCATGTTTACCGGCCTGGTCGAGGGTCTGGGTGAGGTGGTCGCCACCCAACCAGCAGCAGCAGCAGGCGTCGAAATCGGCGTCGATATGGGCCCATTGGCGGCCGACGTCGCGCTGGGAGACTCCATTTGTACCTCTGGCGCCTGCCTTTCGGTGACAAAATTGACCGATTCGGTGGTTTTTTTTGACGTTTCGCCCGAATCCTTGGCCAAAACCACCCTTGGTGAGCGAAAAGTGGGTGATTTGGTCAATTTGGAGCGCAGTTTGCGCGCAGATACCCGTCTTGGCGGTCACTTCGTTTCTGGCCACGTCGACGGCCTTGGCGAGCTTCTGGAGCGCCGCGAAGAGGGCGAATTCGCCACACTGCGTTTTCGCGCCCCCGACGCACTCGCCGCTCTGCTCGTTCCTAAGGGTTCCGTCGCCATAGATGGCGTGAGTTTGACCGTGGCGGCCCTCACCAGTGCTCAGGAGTTCGAGGTGGCCATCATTCCCGACACCCTTGAGCGCACAACCCTCGGCCGCATGCAAGTCGGCCAAGCCGTCAACCTCGAGGGCGATCTCTTAGGCAAGTACGTGCTGCGGGCGGCAGGTTTGGCACTGGAACAGCCCGATTTATGGCAGGCGACGCGCGATTTACTCGGTCTGCCGTCTGAGCCCAAGCGTTAAATCTGCTTCATTCAGAGTTGTGCTCTTCCAAGCGCACTGAGGTTCTGCGAAGATGGCACGCCTTGAGACTCCCATGATGCGTAGCCTCCCATTTGTTTTCTTGCTTGCCGCGGCTGCCCCCGCGCAACAATCTTGGACCAACGGAACGATTGGTCAAGCCTCCTATGAGTTAGGTGGTGAACTGCGTTTTCGCGGTGAACTACGTGACACGGCAAACCAGGCGACTGGCTTAGGCGGCGCCGACGAGAACCTCGACGTGCGTGCCGCGGTCGAGTTCGGCGTGGTTTACGACCAGTACATTTCCGGTCGCTTCCGCGCCTTTGCGACGGCGACAGATGCAGTCGGTAGTGACGAGCAAGACATTGAACTTGCGGTGCTTGACTTGGACCATCTGTTTGGGGATTACCACATCAGTCTCGGGCGCATGCAATTGGACCTGGCCGATGAACGCCTTGTCTCATCCAACCCGTGGCTCTATCAGCAGAACTCTTTCGATGGCATTCTGGTCGGAGATAGCACTTGGAATGGCGATTGGCAGCTCTGGTACACCCAAGCTGCGACCGGTCCTGCCGAAGTCGATGACAACAGTTTTGCCGGCGCGTTTTTCTCCCCTCCTAGTGAGGACGACATTGAATTCTATATCCTGCGTCGTGGCGATGGCGCTACCGACTTGTTGGAATGGACCTACGCCATCCGTTGGGCGGGGGAGACCTCGAACGGCCTCGAATGGTCTGCTTTAGGTGCGTTCCAGGATGGTCGCGATCGCTCGCTGGAAATCCTGTCCACCGCCTTTGTGGTCAACTTGGCCAAGCGTTTGGATTATGGCCACAATGTGGCCGTAGAGTTGGCTTGGGCTCAAGGCAATGATGAACGCGCAACCGACCGCAAGCGTTTCGATCCGGTTTACATCAACCAGCACCGCTACAACGGGCGTGCTGACATTGTCGCGTTTTCGAACCTGGTTGACCTAGGCTTCTTCTACTGGATGGATTGGAATGAGCGTTGGAGCTTCCACATCGATTACCACGACTTCACGCGGCAATCGAATCTTGACGACATCTACCTTGGTGTCGAAGTCATGCCAGTGACAACGGCCAGTACCAACAATGACATCGGCGGTGAGCTCGATGTCTACGCGGAGGGAAGAATCTCCGAAGCGGTCATGCTCGACGTGGGCGTTTCACACTTCTCTCCTGGCGCGGCCATGCCGCACGATGAAGACCAACTGTGGTTCTTCCTTGACATCTCTCTCTACTTTTAGTCCATGAGCCTTCGGAAACTCCCCCTGATTTCGCTTGCAGTCGCTCTGTCTGCCTCCACCTTGGTGGCGCAGGAGCCGCGCGGCACGGTTACCTTCGGTAACTCCTTAGATTCCCTCAGTGTGGGCGGTTCTTTGCGTTTCCGCCTAGAAAACCGGGATAACACTCCACCTGTGATGGGCGCGAACGGCAACACCCTCGGCGCCATGCATGCGCGGGTGTTCCTCGATGCTTCCTTCTCCGAGCGCCTCAACGCGAAAGTTGAGTTTCAGCATGTGGTCATGGACACCGGCAAGCCATCGGATGAATACCTGCGCCAAGCCTGGATGACTTGGAGCGAAATCGTTCCTGGTGGTGAACTGAAAGTTGGCCGCTTCCAAATGCGTTTCGGCAACCAGCGCATGGTTTCTGATTTGGCCTGGAGCATGGTCGGTCGCGCCTGGGATGGTGCCTTGTGGAGCCAAGATTGCGACTCCATGAACTTCGACTTGTTCTGGACTCAGCCGGTAGAAGGAATGGCGATTCCAGTTGGCATGGAGCAGGCTTTTGGGGGCGCTTACTTCACCTTTGATGCCGACATCGTCGATATCGACACCTACGCCTTTGCTCGTCGCGACCGCATGGTCGGCGGCACCGGCCGCAACGACCAAACCTTTGGTGTTTTGATCGAGGACAACTACGACAGCCCATGGAGTTGGAGTGCTGAAGTCGCTACGCAAATCGGTGACCACGGTGCCGAAGATGCTGGCGGTAGTGCCGCAGCCCTGCGCATCGATTTCGATGTGACCGATCGCTTTGCGGTTGGCGTTGGTTACGAGTTGGCCACTGGCGACGACACCCCGGGCGACGGCAATGACGACGCCTTTAACCCTCTGTTTGATTTTGGTCACGCCTACCACGGCAACCAAGATCTGTTCGGCTGGAGCAACTTAGAAGACATCGTCGTGCGTACGCGCTTCAAGCTCGATGACAACTGGGCACTGACCCTAGACTTGCATGACTTCAGCTTGGCTGAAGATGGCGGTGCGATTAGCAATGCTGCGCTTACGGCAGTCGCTGGGGAAACCCACCTTGGCACCGAGGTCGACCTCGCTGTGCGCGGCAACCTGCATGAGAACATCAACCTTTGGGCAGGCGTTTCGGCCTTCCAAGCTGGAGATGCAATCCTCAATGGCGATGACCAGATGTGGTTCTTCGCTAACTTGGAAATGTGGCTATAGGCCTACGGTTTGCTCCGTTCTTGCTGCTGCCGCTGTGCTGGGGCTGTAGTTTATTGCCGCCGCCTCAAGAGGGCGGCGGCACGACCGGTGCCGCTCCGACGACCGCGGCGCCTTTAGGCGGGAATGGCGATCGTCTGTTTCTAGAAGGCAGTCGATTTCTCAGTGGTCGTTATGACTTTCGCGCCTATCAGTTGGCGCCGACCCTCCTGCAACTAGACGTTGCCCGCTCCGGGATCTGGGCCTTGGATCGCGTGTCTCTGACTCGAGGAGTCATCGCGCCTCCGGTGCCGCGCGAAGGCTTGATTGCCTTTGGTCGTGGCGAGCAAGAAGACCAGTTCCCCGCGGGTTTCAGTCCTGCAGAAGGCAGCTTCCTGGTGGACCTCGGCAGCTTTCTTCGTGCGCTGCACGAACAACGTGGATTGAACCTGCCGCCTGGTCGTTACACCGTGGTGGTAGAGGGGAGATTCACCCCATTGGCCGCCTGGCCACCGGAACCACGGCAGCTCACCGCAGGGGACCGTTTCGAGGTCACCCTTGCGGTAGATTTGTAAACGCTACTTGCCGGTTGGGTCGCTGGGCTTGCGCAAACTTTCGTGTGCGTTGCCAAAGGCGTCAATCAGCGCGGTTGCCGACAAGACCAAATCTTGTCGCGGCTCCTCGCCATAGCTGGCCTGTAGGTCAGGGAACCAAGCCGAGCCATAGCCGGCGCTGCGCCAAAGGAAACTGCGACCTCCTTCCGGTAAGAAATGGCGGGCGAAACGGAAGGCATTGGCGGTCGGAATGTCTTCGACGTCGCGATACAAGCGCAAAGCGAAATTCTCCGCGGCATGCAATACCTTCAAGCGCACAAGCTCTTGCTCCGTCGTTTCCTGCGGAAGCTTGTCCGCTGCGGCGAGAATCTGTTGCAGCCAGCGTCGACGGCCATCAACGATGGTGTTGGCTTTGCTTAGGTGGTCGAGCATCGTGACCGCAAAGGAAGCAGCTTCGGCATGATGTCGATACTCCGGGTCGAGGAATTCCTCGATCAAGTAGGGGGTATCCATGGCTGAGTGATATACACCACTACCGCCGTGAAAGCCAAAGGCTAAGACCTCAATCCCGCCCAGTTCTAGGAATGGCACATGGTCACTGCCGCCGCCGGGCACACCCACGCCGCCGGGCATCGGGATGCCGCGACTGCTGCAGCCGTGCTCCAAGCTCTCGACCAAACCAGGGGTGCACGAGGCACGGAAGTCCGGGCCGGTGGCGACCACATCCATATTGAGGTAGGCCACTGCATGCGTGCGCAGGTCGGTGAGATGCTCCTCGACCCATTCCGTGGAGCCAACCAAGCCCCATTCTTCGGCGTCCCAGCTGGCAAAGATGATGGTGCGCTGTGGTCGCCACCCTTCGGCGAGGGCTTCCCCGACCACTCGTGCAGTTTCCAACAACACCGTCGAGCCAGTGCCGTTATCAATCGCGCCATAGCCCCAGGAGTCGCGGTGGGCGCCAATCACAATCCATTCGTCTGGGTGAGTGCTGCCAGTGATGCGGCCAATCACATTGGTGACAGGTACCGGGGTAGGGTCTTGCTCCACATGCATGCGTACGCGGCTGGGAAGGGGGCCTAACTTTTTGCCCGCACCAGCGCGAAGGCGGGCGGCGTTGCCCGAAGAAATTGGCAAGCTGGGAATTCCGACCATGCCTTGCGCATCTTCCACGGCAATGCGCGGGGCGCCTTCCACCGCGGCCCAACCGGGGGTCAGCGGATCGCCATCGGCGTTGTATACCGAACCACGTTGGATGCCACTGGCCGGGCGCCAAGGTCCTTGCGGCAGCACTTTGCCGCGCGGCGCGCCATCTTCCTCTTCATCGGTGTAAAGCAGAGCCGCCGAGAATCCATACTTCTCGGCATTCGCTACTTTTAGGCCGCGGTAAAGAGCGCCGTAGCGCACCAAGGCCACGCCTCCATGGATGGCTTCTCCGTGCTTCTTCGCGAGCTGGGCAAACTCGCGCTCGGTGCCGTAGCCGGCATACCAAAGTTTGCCTTCGGCGTTTCCGGGAAAGGTCAGGCCATGCATCGGTGGAATGTGGTGGCTCAGGGTGCGCGGGTCTTGCTCGTAACCTTGCTCAAACAAGTTGAGTTCTTGCCAATCGCCGTCGCTGCTTTCGACGAATAAGGACTGGGAGATTTGCCGCGGTAAGTAACACTGGTAGTGGGCTAGGTCTACCTCGAGCCCCGCTTCGGCAAATACCTCTGCCGCATACTTCGTCGCCTGCTGGCTGGATTCGCTGCCGGCGAATCGGGGCGCGGCGCATAGAGTTTGCATGGTCTCGCCGAGGCGTTCGGTGGAGACTCGTTGTGGATTCGGCCCAGGAATCTCAGGCTCTTGAGCCATCAGAAGGGGAGAGGTCAAGGCCAGCGTTAGGGCGGCGCTTAGGCAGTGTCGGGGCGGAAGCAGCATCCCTGTTACTCTAGGCGAGCGATGTCCGCAGCTGCCCCTCATTTCGTTGCCCTGGATTGGAATGGGACCATGGTTCCCTTTTTTGGCCTGCCGCTGTTTGCCGGAGTGGTGGCGACCCTGAAGAGGTTACGTGCTGCCTCGATTCCTCTAATTGTCGTCAGCCACGCCACCCAGGCCCAGATCGAGGCCGAGATCCATCGCGTCGGTCTGAGCTTCGACCAAGTCTTTGGCTGCGAGGACAAGGCCGAAATTCTCTCCCATTTGCGGCTGCAATACGGTCCTGGCGTCCTCCTCGGCGACCACCCCTCAGATGGCCGCGCCGCCTCGGAAGCGGGGATTGGCTTCCTCCAGGCCGCTCTCGAGGGGCAAAGCCTACAAGCCGGTGCCGACGGCTTATTTCGCGCCTGGAATGAGGTTGGTGACCTCCTTCTTGTCCCTTCTGCAGACCTGAGCTAGAATGAGCGGTCCCGCATTGCGGGAATACACCATGGATAGCACCCTGCCGCAACGTCTCCAGAGCCACATCAACGGCTCCTTCGAGAAGACCGTCCTTTTGCAGAAGCGCGTTCGCCAGCTCGTTCGCGGCGACGCTCCTTTGTTCGATGCGGAACTCGAGCACCTGGAGAATCCGGTCGAGATCGCTCTGGTGGAAATGGAGCGCGGCCTGCTCAAGCTGGTCGAAGAGGTCGTCGAAGAAACTCCGACCCTTTAGGTCGAAGAAGTTTTTCCATCCACACGTCCAAGCAATTGCTTGAGGCAGGTTTGCATCGTTTCGCGCAGTGATGTGAAGCCTTCGTAATAGCACGTCAGGCATGGCTTGTGACCTGCGTCGTCGCAAACTTTGCGCGCGCGCTGGGTGAAGGTCGTACGATTCCAATGCAAAATCACTAAGGCATCGAAGCGCGTGTTCATATCGCTGGCAAGCCGATCCATTTCTTTATGCCAACTGGTGTATTCCGCCATGCGCCAAGTACTTTCGAAGCCCATGACCTCGGCATATTCCTGGAGTTTGTCCTGATGACGTAACTGCGGCTCGCCGCCGCCGACGACCAAAATGCGGAAATGCGCACCGCTTTGCGCATACTTCGTCAAATCCTGGGCAAGCTCTTGTTCCTTGTTGAGCAGCGGACGGTTACGGAAAGACGGCACCTCTTCTTCGGCAAAGGCATCGAAGCGATCGCGGTCTTCCAGGCAGGCGCGTAAGTCTTCACTTTCTTCGGCAATCATCTGCCGCTTTTGCTGCTCGATATTCAACTCGCGTCGCGCGGTTTCTAGGGCGAGTTCGAGTTGCTCCTCTCGGTCACTGCTTGCCGTGGCATCTTGCAGTTGACGTTTGCGCGCACTAGCGCGTTGCTCAGCATCGCGGCGTTCCGCATCAGCGCGCTCTAGATTCTCTTCGACCTGACGGAAATCCTTGCGCAGTAGACTCAGCTCTTCCTGTCGTTCGGACAAGATTCGCCGCAACTGGGCCAGTTGCTCCTTGAGTCGCTGATTATCTTTCTGTTCTCGGGTCAGGGCGATTTCTACGGCCAAGTCTTTGCACTGCTCCGGATGAGGCTTGGCGCTAGGTTTCGCCTTGGTCTGCTGTGGCACGTTCTTTGCCTCGGCGGTGGGCACTTGCGCACAGGCTTCGAGAAGGGAAACAAACTCCTCGGTGACATGGTCATTCTGGAGCATCCATTGCGCCAGGGCCGACGTCGGGCATTCCGGCGCAGATGGCTCCGCAGTGGCAAGTGCTTTAGCCATAGCCTCGGCAACTTGCTGGGCGAGGCGCGGCTGCTTGGGCAGGAGGCCGGCTATCTGGGCTGCGGGGGCAGGCCGGCCTGGAAGGCGTCGGCCAGCGCCCTTGGCTAGTGCTTGCAGGGCACTCAAGGGCAGGAATAGGAGTAGAACCCGCTCCAAATGGGCAGGGTCGCGGCTGATTTCCAATAAAGAAGACTGGATCAAGCCGGCGTGCTCACCCCCTGAGGCTCCCATGTCTTGAGGTTACCATAGCTTGCGCTCAAACTTGTAGGGCCACCTTCGCGCGCCACATGATGAACTACTCTCTCAGGTCAGGCTTCCTGGGCATGACTTTTCCCGCTGCCGTCACACTCCTTTGCGGGAGCCTGCTGTGGACCGGATGCGGTCAGGCAGAGGCCCCGCGTCAGCACCCCCATGTGGTGTTGTTGGTGGTCGATACTCTGCGCCAAGACCGCCTCAATCCTTATCGGGACCCGGGTCGCATGGTCACCCCAAACCTGCAGGACTTGGTCAGCCAAGAGGGAGCCGTTGCCCTGCCTGGTCTTCTGGCCGCAAGTTCTTGGACCAAGCCCAGCATGGCCACGATTTGGACCGGACAAACGCCAGCGCAGCATGGAGTGATGCGCCTGCAGGGAGCCCATGCCCGTTTGCAAACCGAACAGACCCTGCCGGTGAGTTTTGCTGCTGCGGGTTATCGCACCGGCGGAGTCATGAGTAACTTTCTGCTGACGCGGCGCATGGGCGCAGGCTTTGAGCGCGGTTTTCAGTTTTGGGACGATGCCCCTGGTCGCCATCCGAATCCGCATCGCGGCACCACGGCCCAAGAGGTCACCAGTTCTGGATTGAGTTGGCTCAAGCAACAAGGTGCTCATCAAGACATGCCGCCGGTGTTTTTGATGCTGCATTACTTTGATCCGCATGCCAGTTTTGAGGACCAGGTCGACGTCGATTTCTCGGTTCCGGACTATGACGGATGGGTCACGCCAGGTGCCTCTACGGATTTGTTGCGCGAATACCAAGCCAAGGTCACTGCCGAGGACCAAGCCGCCCTTTTGGGTTGGTACGACGAAGAAATTTGGGCGGTGGACCGTGCGATTGGGCAGGTTGTCGAGACTCTAAAAGCGCAAGGAATGTGGGAAGACACCATCCTCATGATCACTGCCGACCATGGGGAAGAACTTGGTGAGCGTCAGCACATCGGCCATACCCAAACGCTCATGAGTGAGTTGGTCGATGTGCCTTTAGTGGTACACATTCCCGAGGCCTACCAGTCACGCTGGAACTTGCCTGAGGCCAATGGCCAGGGTGGGTATGCCATGACTCAGTTGATGCCTGCCCTGCTGGCAGTTTCCGGCGTGCCGATGCCCCCACAATGCCGCCTAGAAGCTCCCGAAATCTTACAGGCGGAAGTCGATTTTGAACCGGTGCGCAAGGAGCATGTCGAGAAGTTTGTTCGCCAGCGCGCTGTGCGTGCGCATGGTCTGCAACTAACTTGGGATTTGCGTGGCGAGCAAATGTGGCTGCATGATCTGACCCAAGACCCTCAAATGATGCAGGCCTTGCCAGCAGATCATCCGGGCTGGAGCAAAATGCGACCTCTGCTCGATCAGGTGCAGTTCTGGGAGGCTCCATGAGTTTGGCAAAGCGGCTAAATGGGCCGCTAGGCACCCTATTGGCGCCACTGGGTTGGCTCTATGGCGCAATTGCAGCCCTGCGGGTGCACGCCTACCGCAAGGGCTGGAAGGCTTCCAAGCGCCCGCCGCTGCCGACGCTTTCGATTGGCAATATCTCCGCCGGTGGCACCGGGAAAACACCCCTGTTGTTGGAGGCCCTGCGCTGGCTGGAGCAACACGATGCCACGGTGGGCGTGTTGTCCCGCGGCTACGGTGGCGACGAAGGCATCTTGTTGCGGAATCGATTCCCCAGAGTCTCTTTGGTGGAAGACCCCGATCGTCGTCGAGGCTTGCAAACCTTGCTCAGGGGGGGTCGCCCCGAGGTCCTTTTGTTGGACGATGGCTTCCAGCATTTGAAGTTGCAGCGCGACGTCGACGTGGTGCTGATGGATGCCACTTGTCCCTTCGGCCGGTGCCTGCCCGCCGGTTTATTTCGTGAGCGCTTGGCCGCCTTGGCCAGAGCCGATCTCGTGATTTTGTCGCGAGTTGATTTGGTCAATCAGGCCACCCGTGACACCATATGGCAACGGGTGGCCGCAAGTCGGCCAGGGTTGCCCACTCCTGAAGTCGAGGGGCGTATGGCGCCGAGTGTCATTCGATCACTCAAAGATCAGAGCGAACAAAATTGTCGTGGTTGGCAAGGCAAAGAAGTGGGATTAGCTGCCGGAATTGGCAACCCAGACTCCTTTCGTGTCCTCGCCGAAGAACTTGGCATGTTGGTCCGCGCCGAACATCGCTTGCCCGATCACCATCCCTGGACTCCCGAGCTGGTGGAAAAACTGAAACGCGGGGAAATTGGCGGGTGGAAAGGCCCGTGGTTGGTGACGGAGAAAGATGCCGTCAAAATTGATTCCGGCACTGAGGATTTTTTTGAACTCTTGGTCGATTGGGAATTTGTTTCTGGCGCCGAGGACTTTCATCAGCACTTAGCCGCTTTGCATCTTCCTGCGCGTGCCGCGCGGATTGAACCATTGTGGGCGGCGCATGACCCGGAAGGGAAGGGCCATTAACCATGTCTGTTGAAGGAGCTCATACCGCACCCAAAGGAGGGCGCTTGCGTCGTTGGCGAAAAAATTTGCGTCGACGCTTTAAGCATCGCCCAGGTTTGGTGCCGTGGCTTTTATTTCAGCCACAACGTGCCTTGCTATTCCTTCTTGGCTTGTTACCGGAGTCGGCATTAATGGCGGTGACGGATCGTTTGGGGCGTTTGGCTTGGCTTTCCTCGCGGCGGCGACGTGCCGGTCGCGCGCAAATTGCTCATGCCTTGCCGGAGCTTTCTCAGGGCGAACATGATCGTCTGCTCAAGCAAAGTTGCGGACACCTCGGTCGCAGTGCTGCGGAAACTATGGTCGCGAGCCGGCACTGGCCCAAGGACCTATTGCCGCTCATCCAATTTGAGAATCAGGCACGTGAGCAGCTAGAACAACTCCGCGGCCAGGGAGCTGTATTTGTGCAAGCCCACCTTGGCTCCTTTGAAGTGGGCGGTGCTGTCCTAGGGCAACTGGGCTTAGATCCGGCTTTTCCTATGCGGCGCCCAAATAACGAATATTTGGCGCGGCGCCTTGAGGCCGCACGCAGCCATTGGCGAGTGACCGTTCTTGCCCGTCAAGGCGCAGTGCGACAGATGCTGAAACACCTCAAAGGCGGTGGATGCGTCATTTTGGCCAGCGACCAGAACGCCCATCATGCGCCAGCCTTTCCGCATTGGTTCGGCAAGCTCGCTGCCACCGAAAGTGCGTCGGTGCGCTTAGCGCGCCGCCTAGAAAAGCCCCTAGTGGTATTCTGGTGTGTGCGTGATGGGGGAGAATCCCCTTGGCGCTTAGGCATGGAGGTGGTTCCTCTACCCGCCACCACCGGGGAGGAGGAACAAGACGACGTCGCCGCTCTCGAGGCGGTGCATCGCCGTTTAGAAACCGTCATCTTGCGCGCGCCGGAACAATACCTCTGGATTCACGACCGCTACCGCACGCGCCCAGCGCAGGAAAGCACAAGCTCATGAGCGTTTCCCTACACGAATTGGTCCCTGCCCTCGAGCAGATGGGGCAACCACGCATTGCCGTGGTCGGTGACTATATGTTGGACCGTTATGTTTGGGGCGACGCCATGCGCGTGAGCCCGGAAGCGCCGGTTCCAGTGGTGCATGCTGCCCGCGAAGAAGATCGCCTAGGTGGCGCTGGCAACGTCGTGGCCAACTTGATTGCCTTGGGCGCAAAAGTGCAAGCCTATGGATTGGTCGGCCAAGATGCCGGTGGTCAAGATTTGCTCGCGATGTTGGAAGCACAGGGCGCGCTTTGCCAAGGCTTGCTGGTGCAAGCTGAGCGCCCGACGATTCAAAAGATTCGTGTGATGGCACGCAATCAACAAATGTTACGCGTGGATCGCGAAGAGTCACAGGCGGTTTCCGCCGAGGTGCAAGAAGCGCTTTATCAGGCGCTGGCTAATGCCTCCTGGGATGCCCTGGTCCTGTCCGATTATGGAAAGGGTTGCCTTGGCGCTGAGCTGACTTCGCGTTTATTGCAACTTGCCGAGGAGCGCGGCGTACCGAGCTTGGTTGATCCCAAGCATCGTGATTTTTCGCGCTATCGCGGCGCGAGCTTAATCACGCCAAACCGCACAGAAGCAGAGCAAGCTGCTGGAGTGAGTTTGCAAGACCTCAACGCCTTAGCGGCGGAGGGTGAGCGCTTGCGCCAGGGTTCTGGCATTCGCCAGCTATTGATCACCTTGGGGGCCGACGGCATGTATTTGCTCGACGCCGATCCGGAGCAGAGCTTTCACATCCCGACTGCCGCGCGCCAAGTTTTTGATGTCACTGGAGCCGGCGACACCGTCATCGCGATGTTGGCCATGGCCTTCGCGGAGGGCCTAGAAGCGGAGCTCTCTGTCCACCTGGCCAACGCCGCCGCTGGTGTTGCCGTGGCCAAAGTCGGCACCACTGCCGTGGGCCGAGAAGAACTGATTCATGCCCTTCATGCCATGAGTACGGTGGGCAAGGTTATGACGGGCAAAGATGACCCTCGCTTGGCGTCCACTCTCGCTTTGTTGCGCGCGGAAGGCCGACGCGTGGTCTTCACCAATGGCTGCTTTGACTTGTTACACGCCGGGCATGTGCGTTATCTCGGTGCCGCGCGAGGTCTCGGCGATGTCCTCATGGTCGGTTTGAACAGCGATGAATCGGTGCGTCGATTGAAGGGGGAAGAGCGTCCCTTCAACCACTTGCTGGACCGCGCCGAGGTTCTTGCTGCACTGGAGTGCGTCGACATGGTCGTTCCCTTCGAGAGCGATACCCCGCAAGACCTCATCGAAGCGGTGAGCCCCGAAGTCTTAGTCAAAGGGGCTGATTGGCGCGGCAAAGGGGTGGCCGGCGCGGACTTTGTGGAGTCCAGCGGTGGCGAGGTCAAGTTCATCGACCTCCTGCCTGGCCGCAGTACCACCGGTTTAGCGGCCAAGATTCGCCAAGAATGATTTCCTCAGGCCTCGCGCGGGCACCGCGCCCGACCATGTTGGCCATTGGCTTTGTGGCCGGATGTTTATCGGGCTTGTTGGGCATTGGCGGCGGACTCGTGGTTGGACCGGTTCTGTTATTGCGCGGCCTACCGCTGCGCATGGCAACCGGCACCGCCTTAGCCATGATTCCCGGCGTCGCACTGGTGGGGGCCATCACCGAGCAAGTGCAAGGAGCGATCACGATGCCGTGGGTCTTGGTGCTTGCGGTGGCCCTTGGCGGTCCGATTGGCTTGCGCTTCGGACAAGCGATTGCCCGTCGCCTCAGCGATCAAAAGTTATGGGTAGCCTTCCTGCTGTTGCTTGCCATCACCATGGTGCGCCTTGTGTGGCCCACGGAGGGGCATAGCGGCCAAGTTGGTTGGCTGCCCGCGGGGAGTTCTCTGGGCTTCGCCGTTGCGATTGCCGCAGGTTGCTGCGCGGGGATTGCCGCCGTTCTCTTTGGCGTTGGGGGCGGAATCTTGGTAGTCCCGATATTGGCCTTTTCGCTATCAGGGCTTGGCTTTGCCGAGGCGAGTGCTGTGAGTTTGGCGGCTATGGTGCCGACAACAAGCCTTGGATTAATCGAGGTATGGAAGAGTCAAAGATTGGCGAAGCCATGGCTTTGGCCACTACTTTGCGGCGGCGCACCCGGAGCGGTAGCCGGAGTTTTGTTGCGTGGCAAAGTCTTGAGTCCGCGCACCCTAGAGTTGGTATTCGCGACCTTCTTGCTTTACGTCCTGTTTCGCCTTTGGCAGGGGAGGACAGCTCGTGCCTAAGCGCGCTTACAGAGGCTTCGGTCCCGAGTCGACGCTGCCAACATAAATTTTTACTCGATCGCGCCCGCCCTCCTTGGCCCAGTACAGAGCACGATCGGCTTGCTCGATGAGCTGGAATAAATCGGGACGGTCGACGCCTTCCCCAGAGGTTGCGCCAAAACTAGCGGTCACGCGCAAGGCAAATCCGTTATCCAAGCGCACTCGTTGGTTCGAGAGCAAGCGGCGGCAACGGTCAGCAACTTCGGCACATTGAATGATGTCGGCACCGGGTAGGGCAATCAAAAATTCTTCACCACCCCAGCGGCCCACATAGTCGCCCCCACGCACGCAGGCGCGCAAGCAATCGGCAGCACTCATTAACACTTGGTCGCCGGCGGCATGTCCATAGCTGTCATTGACAGCCTTGAAGCCATCGAGGTCGACCATGACTAAGCCAAGTGGTTGGCGTTCGCGACGGGTGCGATCTTCATCGAGATGAAGCGAGTCGAGCATGGCGCGACGATTGCGCAAACCGGTCAGCGAATCGGTCATCGCCAGATGCTGCGCTTCATCCTTTTTCTTCAAGAGCTCCTCTTGCAGATCAATGATGCGCGAAGCATTGCACAGTCGTGCCTTGAGCTCGAGATTGTCGAAGGGCTTGCGAATGAAGTCGTTCGCGCCCATTTCTACGCCAAGCGCGAGATCTTCGGAACGATCCATTGAGGTCAGCAGAATAATGTAAGCAGGACTACTGCCATTTTCGCTCTCCGCCTGGCGGATGAGCTTGCACAAGCCTGGGCCGTTGAGGCGGGGCATCATCCAGTCGGTGATGATGACCGAAACTTCGCTTTGCTGATAGAGCTTGAGCGCTTGCTCGCCATCTTCAGCAACCAAAACCTGATGACCGGCCTGCTCTAAGGCTTCAATCAAAACACGGCGACTGACGGCGTCGTCTTCGGCAATCAAAATGGGGCGCTTACTCATGCTTCTTGGCGGCGATGGAGGCTTCCCCATTTCTCGAGGACTCCCGTAAGTTGGTCACGGGTAAAGGGTTTGGTCAAAAGGTCGTCCATACCGGCGGCCAGAGAGCGGTCACGCTCTTCCGACGCGGCATGAGCGGTCAACGCGACGATGGGGACTTGACGGCCATCGGGGAGGGCGCGAATCGCGCGAGTGGAATCTTGTCCACCCATGACCGGCATTTGCAGGTCCATCAGGATCAGATCGGCACCCTGATCGCGGAAGAATTCGAAGGCAATTTTTCCGTCCTCCGCCAGAGTCACCTGATGTCCAAGTGCTTCCAACATGCGGCGCACAATGGTGGCATTGGTCGGGTGATCTTCGGCCACCAAGATATTGAGCTTGTCCACTTTCTGTTCGGCGACTTCCTCGGTAGGCGCTTCGGCTTCCTCAGGAACATGGAGAAGGCTCTCCAAGTACTCGCGGTCGGGGACCTCGGGGACGAGGTGCGCTTGTTGTTCCGGGGTCGGCGTAGCCTCTGGCGACGCCATCCACAGCAGAGTGAGCTGGAAATGCTTGGCAAAGGCATGCAGCAGTTTTTGCTCCTCTTCGGCAAGCTGGCAATCCACGATGGCGAAGCGCTTGCCCTCATGTGCGGCAAAGAAGTTGCGACCCTCATTCCACAAGTCAGGACTCACTTCCAGTTCCATCCGAGGAACGCAGAAGGAATTGAGTAGGTCTTCCATCCCAGCGTGATGCGTGTTCAGGGTGAGGAAACAGCAGTTCTGGGACAGGCGCTCATGGTCCGGATCCACCAGCGGAAGACACACCGTGAAGGTGCTCCCCTTGCCCTCGGCGCTTTCTACGCTGAGGGAACCTCCCATGAGTTCGGAAAGGGTCCGAGAAATGGTCAGGCCAAGGCCAGTGCCGCCAAAGTTGCGGGTGGTGGAGCCGTCGGCTTGGGTGAAGCTCTCAAAGATGGAGGAGAGGCGGTCAGCGGGAATGCCGATGCCGTCATCTTCCACAGCAAGCAAGATTTCGCGTCCCCGGCCTTCTAGCTTCTGCTCGGTAATGCGCACGCGGACGCTACCTTCCGAGGTGAACTTGATGGCGTTGCCAATCAGATTGGTAATGACCTGGCGCAGACGCACGGGGTCCGAAAGAATGCGCTTCGGCAGATTCGGATCAATGTGCAGTTCAATCGGAACTTTGGCCTTTTTATTATTACGCTGAATTTGCACCACATCATCGGCCAGCTCGGCCAATTCGGTGGGGATGGATTCCACTTCCATGCGACCGGCTTCAATCTTGGAGAAGTCGAGTAGGTCGTCAATCAGGGTGAGCAGACTGCGCCCGCAACGGTGTGCAGTCTGCAGGCACTCCCGCTGGTCTTCCGCGAGATCCGACTGCAAAACAATGTCGGTCATGCCCAAGATGCCGTTCATTGGAGTGCGGATTTCGTGGCTAACATTGGCCAAGAATTCTTGCTTTGATTGATTAGCCGCTTCGGCGCGAGCCGCTTCGGCTTCCATGCGCTTCTTGGCTTTCGAAAGGTCGCGCATGATGTCGGTGTTTTGATAACGACGGAACATTGCGGCCTGCAAGGTGGCATTAGCTTTGCGCACACCAATGGCGCAGAACAGAAGCATGGCTACCGCCATGGTGCCGATTTCATACGAACGGTTTGGCCCAAGGAACAAGGCCAAAATCGGCGGTCCCAGAATCAAGAGGCTGAATAGATAGTAGCTCTTGACCCGGCCGGAGAGCGTAATCACCGCTGATGCGCTAATACCCGCAAAAACCATCAGGTAGAAAGCGATGACCTCGGAAGACAGGAAAGGTGAAGCCACGGCGAATCCAAGACTCCAACCCAAAGCGCAGGCGCTAATGCCGATGGTATGCAACTTGAGGTCTTTGGCCTCATGTCGTGTGCGACTGCGATATCGACGGTAAATCACGGCGCGTAAGGTCACGCCAAGAATCACCGCGCTAATCCACCCAATTGCCAGGATTGGCGGCATGTCGTTGTAAGTGAACCCAACACTGAGCATGGCCACCAGGGCGTGGCCGGCCATGGCGCTGAGTTCATTGCGGTAGAGCTCCGCGAGGACGTCCGCGCGGAACTGCTCCTGGTATTCCGGGAACCGCTCGATCAGGCTTGATTTACTCATGATGAGGACGCTCAACGCCCTAGGCGGCGAGGAGACCGTTTGCTTATCGGCCAATCCATCGATATCCCCTAAATCAATTGGTTACCATGGCTCATTGATGCGCCATACGAGAAAGATGAATCTTCCCTCTCCAACCCTATTCATGGGCTTAATTGCCCTATTTTCTGGCTTCATCGCCAGTTCTACCTCGGCAATGAGCTCTCAAGAGCCGGACCTAAGTCTCACACAGCCTCACGCCAGCCTGACTGCGCCCTTCCAACCCTTCAATCGCCAGGGGGACCGAGGATTTGACCTAGACCTGGACCAGTACCCATGGGTGGTTCTCAAGCCCACCTGGGTCAGTGAGGAGCTAGACGGCTTTGCCAGTAACCACGAGGCCTTCTGCCAGCGGGTGGCCACTTCTTTGGATTTAAGCGCAGAAGAATCCATGCTATTGATGGACGCCACCAAGCCGCGCCCAATCATGGTGGAGTATCAACTTTCCTCTCAGGAGGGCGACCTCCTTTTAGGCCGGGAGTCGATCTTGCCGGGGCAGCCGCAGTGCTTCCGTGACACGCAACAACTCATTGCGGTGCGTGATTTCGACGTCGAAATCGCCTCTGGCAGTGGCATTGCCGATCCGGTCATTTCGCGCTCACACTCAGGCAGCAGTTTGGCCTTGCGGGTGATTCCCGCAGGCAGCTATTGGCTCGCCGAGTTCGCTTTGGTCAGTACCGATGCTATCGAGGGAGCCGCGGTGCCTTTGAACTATTCCCAGCTTGCCGGCAAGCAACGTTTGCAAACGCAGCTTAGTGAGGGTGGTAACACAGTACTGCTCGAACCGGGAAAAACCATGACCATGTCCTTGCCCTTCTTAGTGCATGGACCCTTGACGCTCGATTTACGTGTCGATGCCAAACCGACCCGCGGTGGCGTGGCTTTGCCTGCCGGACTGGCTGCTTTGTATGCACCATGGCTTGATGTCACTGGACCATCCACCAATGGCGCAGAGTCCACTCTTCGCTCCTTGGCGCAAAATGGTCTTGCCTGGGGTGACGGCAATGGTCTGTGGCTTCTGTCCGGGGAAAATGCCGCAGAAAATGCCGCAGCACTTGCCGCCACCGGCAACACGATTCACGAAGCCTTGCAGGTCGACATGATTCTGAGCAACACGCTGGAAGGTGAGGCCCCGCCTGTTGGCTTGAGCATGCCGGTGGTTGCTGGCAAAGAACTGCGCTTTGCCAAGGGCACGATTCGTGATAGCTTGACCGACTGGGATGTGGAAGTGGCGCAGGTATCGCGCATTGCCGATCCGCACTTCGAGGATTTCTTCGGCGGCGTGCGTGGCAATCTCACCGCGGTGCGCCTTGCGGATGGCCGCCTGCAGGTGCAAGGAGACATCACGGTCAGCATCGTCAATCTTGGTCAGCCCACCACCATTCGCCTGGCTTCAGCCACGGCAGGGGAGAAGGGCTACGATGGCGAAGTCCCTGCAGCACCGGCCCAGGTCATGGGGTTGGAGCATCCAGAGCTCAGCGAACTGCGCTTTGCCGGCACCTGGGAGCCCGATGAAACCGGCAAAATCACCCTCGTGCGCAGTGCCAAGTCCCTGCTCGGTGATGGCGTCCGGGTCCGCCTTGAGGTTCGAGTGAGCTCGCTCTAAGGGGCCCCCGAAGCGACGTGGGGCGGCTATGCTGGCCGCCTCATGTCTGCGATGTTGCATCCCCTGACTCTTCTGCTGCTGTTGGCATGCGCTGCTCCCGGGCAGCCGAGCATGGCCTTCTCCGGGCAAGCTCCAGCAGCTCCCGCCCCCGCGGTTTCCGGACCGCCTATCCTCGAGCTTCCTCGGCATCCTGCACTGTCTCCCGACGGTCAGCGCGTGGCCTTTGCTCACCAAGGCGACCTGTGGGTGGCCAGTGTGCAAGACGGTCTCGCCCAGCGTTTAACCGCGCACGATGCCTTCGATGCGCGTCCGATCTGGTCCGCCAATGGCGAAGAGATTGCCTTCAGTAGCAATCGCCATGGCAACTACGATGTGTACCTCATGCCGTCATGGGGCGGAACGCCTGAGCGCGTGACCTTCGATAGTGAATCGGAACGTCTGCATGAATGGATCGATGGAGATCACCTGCTGATTGGCGCCACACGAGAGCGCAAGTACTCGCGTCGTGGGCAAGGTGCTTGGATTGCCTACCGCGATGGCCGCACGCCAACGCAGCTTGGCGATTGGCCGATGAAGAATCCCACGCTCACGGCTGACGGCAAGCTCCTGGTTTATGAGCGCGGTCATGGCGACCCCAGCCGTCGTGCTTATCGTGGCCCAGCTTCGAGTGAACTTTGGGTCACCGATTTGGAGCGCGGCAGTGACCGTGCCTTGACCACCTTTGCCGGCAACGATTTGCAGCCGATGTTGGCTGAGGAGTGGGTTTACTTCCTTTCCGACCGTGCTTGCCCTGGAAATGAACAAGGTCGTGACCTCGGCCTGTGGCGCGTCGCCCTCGATGGCGGCAAGCCGGAATTGATGTATCACCCCGGTGGTCGCAGTTTGCGCAATGCTTCCCTGAGTGCCGACGGCACTCGCGCGATCGCCGAACTCGACGCCTCCTTGGTTTGGATTGACCTCAGCAATGGCGCAGCACAAATGCTCGATGTGCGCGGCAGCTTTGACCCATCTAAGCCGCGGTTCCATGAGCGCACGGTCGATCGTGGCGCCAGCCAAATCGCTGTTTCGCCCGATGGCGATGCCATCGCCTTTGTGGCCGCCGGCGACGTCTACGTGATGCGTCACAGCGAAGACATCCAGCGTTCGGTGCGCGTGACCACCGACCCCGCTCCGGACTACAACCCGGTATGGGTCGAAGATGGCGAGGCACTGATCTTTGTCTCCGAGCGCGATGGCAACGGCGAGATCTACCGCGTACGTCCTAGCGAAAATGTTGGAAGCCACGACGGCGATGGCGTCAGCGAAGAAGTCGAAGGCAAGGACGAAGAGAAAGAAGAAGAAGGAAAGGAGAAAGAAGAGAGCCTTCCCTTCTACCTGGCACACGAGTTTCATTTGGAACGTTTGACCAATACCGCCCTTGATGAAGGCTCGCTGTCCTTGTCGCCGACCGGTGAGTTGTTGGCCTGGAGTGTTGGTGGTCGCGACCTGGTCGTCGGTGACCCAGAAAGTCTCGTGATCTCGCGAGTTATTGCCGAGGGCTTTGAAGCGCCGGCTTATGACTGGGCTCCTGACGGACAGTGGCTGGTGTACTCCCAGTCCGACAACGACTTCAACTACGACATTTACCTAGCTCGGGCCAGGGTGGAAGAGGGCGAGGAAGGCCCTGGTGTCACTCCGTTTAACCTCACTCGTCACCCCGACGACGACACATCTCCACATTGGTCGCCCGACGGTCGCTTCATCACCTTCACTTCGAAGCGCATGATGAATGACGAATCCGATGTTTGGGTGGCTTATCTGCAATCGGCTGACCGCGAACGTAATGAGCGCGAACGCCTCGAGGCGGAAGAGAAAGAGAACAAGGCCAAGAAAGCCAAAAAGGGCAAGAAGGGCAAAGGCAAGGGCGGTGAAGAACCTACTGCTGCCGCTGATGATCCCATCAGCGGAACCTGGGAAGGCATGGCGACTGGCCCCAACCTTCCAGAAGGTGGTCTGCCCTTCACCATTCAAATCTTGCTTCAAGATGGCGAGGTGCAGGGTGATGTGGCCTCGGGCATGTTCACCGGACCGATGGACAACCCGCAATGGGACGGCAAAGCGATGACCCTTTCCTTCACCTTGGCCATCCCGGAATCGAATGGTGTACCGATTAGCATTCAATTCGAGGGTGAGACCTTGAGCGGCGAAGCGACTCCTCCAGGTGAGCTTTATCAACTCAAGGGCAAGCGTGTTTCCAAGGACAGCGGTCTGGCCGCAGCCGATGCAGACGCGGACGAGGAAAAAGATGGTGACAAGGACAAGAAAGACAAGAAGCCCGATGTCGACCCGGTCGTCATCGACTGGGATGATCTCACTCGTCGTTTGGTCCGCGTGACTCGTCGCGAAGGCAACGAAAGTGCCATTGGCTGGAGCGCAGATAGCACCAAGGTGCATTACAACGCACGCACCGGGACTCGCCTGACTTCCGGCACCACCGCCGAAACGGGGTCCTTCACGGTCGACATCACCGACATGTCCGACAAGAGCTTTGAGAGTTCCAGTATCTCCAACTTCTTGACCCAAGACAAAGCGGTGTACTACACCAAAGGCGGCCGCATCATTGGCAACAGTGGTAAGGCCACGACCTACGCTTTCTCCGTGCGTTATCGCGAAGACCGCATGGCGGTGCGTCGTGCCGTGATTGAAGAGTGCTGGCGTGCTCTAGACCGCATGTTCTATGACCCGAACTTCCATGGTCATGATTGGGCCGCTTCCTTGGCCAAGTGGATGCCTCTCGCTATGTCGGCCTCTACCCAAGAGGACTATGGCGCCATGGTCAACTGGATGCTCGGTGAAATGAACGCAAGTCACATGGGCTACTACGGCTTTGGCTCTACGGCTCCGGCCGAGACCGATAGCAACCGCACTGGTCGTCTCGGCGTAGTCTGGGAAGAGGGCGAGCTCGATGCCGGGCGCAAGATTGCTCGCGTATTGCCTGGTGGACCTGCCGCGCGCAGCATTTCGCAACTGCAAGCCGGGGAGCTTGTGCTTGCTGTCAACGGCACCTCTTATGAAAGAGGTGGCAACTGGGCAAAGCTGATGGAAGGCACTACCGGACGAGAAACACGGCTCACGGTGCAAGGCGCCGACGGGGAGACTCGCGAAGTCATGATTCGCCCTACCTCCAGCCTCAACAGCATGCTCTACCGCGAAGAACAGGAAACTCGTCGCGCTAAAGTCGAAGCCGACAGCCAAGAGCGCCTGGGCTACCTGCATATCGAAGCCATGGGCACACCAAGCCTGATTGACTTCGAGCGCGAGCTGTTCGATGCCGGTCATGGCAAAGACGCGTTGATCATCGATGTTCGTGAGAACGGCGGCGGTTGGACCACGGACATGGTGTTGGCCATGCTCATGGTCGAGGATCATGCTTTCACGATTCCGCGCGGCGGGGGCGTGGGCTATCCCCAAGGCCGGCGCATCTTTGCGACCTGGGACAAGCCGGTGGTGGTTCTTTGTAACGAGAACAGCTACTCCAACGCCGAGATCTTCTCATGGTCGATCAAGACCTTGGGGCGGGGCCCGATTGTGGGCAAGCAAACCTACGGTGCCGTAATCTCCACCGGAGGGACCTCCATGCTCGATGGCAGCTTCGCGCGTCTTCCCTTCCGTGGTTGGTACGTCAACGATGAAGCCAAGACCAACATGGAATTAAACGGCTGTCCGCCAGATTATCCGGTGGAAATGTACCCTGCCGACTGGGTTCAGGGTCGCGATCCTCAGCTAGATAAGGCGATTGAAGTCGGTTTAGGCCTGTTAAACGATTAAAAGGCCTATATTGGCCCCTCTCCCTGCGTAGAGTAGAGGGGCTACCCCCTGTTTGTTTGCCATGCATTCTCTGTTCACCCTCCTTCTCGCTCAAAATGCTGCCGAAAAGTTGACCTTTTGGGAGCAACTTTCGCAGTTCTTCGGGGCCGAATCGCCCGCCGATCTCCTGTCTTGGGAATTCTGGCTAGTCCTGACTATTTTGTTCATGGCTGGCGAAATTCTCACCGCCGGCTTTCTGCTTGGCGCCCTGACTCCCGGCACCTTGCTTGCGGGTTTATTTGCCGCATTCGATGCCAGCATGTCCGTTCAGCTCCTAGCGTTCTCCGGCGGTACGGTGATCGGCCTAGTCATCTTGCGCCCGCTGTTCTTGAAGCGGGTTATGAATCAAGGCGAACCGAGCAATGTCGAAGCCCTCGTGAAGCGCAATGCAACGGTGATTGCCGCAATTCCCGCCAACGGCATCGGCGAGGTCAAGATCATGTCTGAATCTTGGCGCGCCACTTCGGAAACTTCCATTGAAGCCGGCTCCACCGTGCAAGTGCAATCTGTGGCAGGCAACACCCTGACGGTCATACCAGCTTAAAATTCATGCTTTACATCCCCATAGCCCTCGTCCTGCTGGTCATTCTTCTTGCCCTGAAGGGCTTGAAGATTGTGCGCCAAGCAGAGGTCGTCATCGTCGAACGCCTTGGTCGGTTTCATAAGATTCTGCTGCCAGGCATCAACATTCTTTGGCCGTTCATTGACCGCCCTCGTCAAATTACTTGGCGCATGCGGGTCGAGACCCCGCGCGGCCCCATTAATCGCGCCGTCAACTCCAACAGCGTGGATTTGCGTGAACAGGTCTTTGACTTTCCCGAGCAATCGGTGATCACCGCAGACAACGTGGTGATCGAAGTCAACGGCTTGCTGTACTACCAAGTGACCGATGCCAAGCGTGCGATTTACGAGGTTGCGAACTTGCCAATGGCCATCGAAAAACTAGCGCAAACCACTTTACGTAACATCATTGGTGAGATGGAGCTCGATACCACTCTCGGTTCGCGCGATGAAATCAACTCCAAGATGCGCACGGTCCTCGACGACGCCACTGATAAATGGGGCGTCAAGGTCAACCGCGTAGAGCTTCAGGACATCAGTCCGCCAGAATCCGTTCAGGTCGCGATGGAGAAGCAGATGCGCGCAGAACGCGAGCGTCGCGCCGTCATCCTCGAGGCCGAAGGCGAGAAGCAATCTCAGATTCTTCGCGCAGAGGGTCATCGCGAGTCTGCAATCGCCATGGCGCAAGGCGACCGCCAAAGTCGCATCCTGCGTGCCGAAGGGGAAGCCGAAGGTCTGACCATTGTGCGTCAATCTTTCGTAGGCCTAAAGGCAGATCCTGCGCAGTATCAGGTAGCTCTGTCTTATCTCGATACGCTGGGTACTCTGGGTGCGAACCACAAGGGAGACAAGACCGTGTTCATCCCGTTTGAGTCGGCCAACCTTCTTGGAGGCATCGGCGGCTTGCGTGAGCTGTTGGGCGGACAAGGGGTGGTCTCTGGTGCGGCGCCTCCGCCACCTCCGCCTAGCATTCGCTAGCCCTTCGCGGCAAAGCCCAACTGCAACACCAGGTCAAGTACATCCTTGGCCTGGTGTTCGACCTTGAGGTCGTCGGGTAGGCATTCTTGGTCGCGAGCAATAAAGGCCACCGGGAAGCCAAGGGCCTGTGCCGGCCGCAAATCGTAATGGTCATAGGCACTGACATGAAGAACCTCTGCCGGCTTTAGGCCACTATAGGTTAAGTAGGCTTTCCAATGACTAGGCGCCGGCTTGTAGCTTTTCACCGCATCCGCACTTAGACATGTGGCCTGCGGGCACCCAAGCTGGTTGTGTGCCACCTGGCGCAGAATGTCTTCCTCGCAGTTGCTCAGTAGTCCAATCTGCACATGAGCAGAGAGCTGGGCCAAGCCCTCGGCGCTATCGGAAAAAGCGGGCCAATGCGCCATGGCCGAGGCGTAGCTCCGCAGGCTGCTGGCCGCGAAGTCGATGCCATGGCGCTCTCCGGCGCTGGCGAGCGACCCTTGCAGCACCTGCCCATAGGGTAAAAAGGGTCCGCGCTGTAATTTCTGCTCCGCCAACATGCGATCGCGATCCAATGCGGCAAAGGTCTCGACCCCCTCAGCGCGCAGAGGGGCACATTCGGGCAAATTCCACAAAGATTCTCGCTGACCTCGCCGCCAATCCATCAACGTACCGAAGCAATCGAACGTAAGCGCCTTATAGGGGAAGGTCATCAGTTGATTCTAGGCTCGCACCGGGAGAAGATGACAGCGGCCCCATGTCCGTCAGGACACCCAAGCCATCCATGTCCGATACTCTCGCTGCCTCGATTTCCGGGCTTCATGTCCGCCTAGGTGGACGCCCCATTTTGAAGGGCGTTGATTTAGCCGTTGGCCGGGGGGAGTTGTACGGCCTGCTTGGCCGCAACGGCGCCGGCAAAACCACGGCCATGCGCTGCCTGCTGGGCTTTTTGCCTTTCCAGCAAGGCAAGGTCGAGATGTTCGGCGTTTCTGCCACACGATTGTCTCGCCTGCCCCAAGCCTATGGCATTGGCCTCGACCCGCCGGGTATGGATGACTCCCTGACCTTGCGCCAAAATCTCGAGGTCGCTTGCATTCGCGGAGGGCTATCACGCCAGAACCACACGGATTCTCAGGGGCGCGTGCACCGCGGTGTCGATGACGTCTTAGATTTGGTGGGTTTATCCCACCGTCAACACAATCGGGGAGACCGCTTATCTCATGGCCAAGGCCGGCGCGCTGCCGTGGCGCGAGCGCTGTTGGGCGCCCCCGAGCTGTTGGTGCTAGATGAACCCTTGTCAGGCCTCGACCCCGAGGGCGTCGAGCGTTTGCTTGACCTCTTCCGCACTTTGTGCCAGGACCTAGGCGTCACCGTCATTCTGAGTAGCCACCACTTGCGCGAGGTCGAGCATGTTTGCGACCGCGTCGGCATCATCGAGGACGGAGAAACTTTGCTCGAAGGAGAGGTCGCCTCTTTACTTGCGGCCTCGGGCGATCGCCTGCGCATCGAAGCTGGCCAGGCCGATCGCGTGCGCGAGATTCTATCCAGCGCTACGGGAGTGGTCGGCCCTCCCGAACAACGCCATGGTGGTTTCGAGGTCCGCGTGCAAGAATCTTTCGACCCTGTGGCTACGCTGCAGAAGTTGGTCGATGCAGGCGCCGAAGTCTCTGCCTTCGAGCGCGAACGAGCGAGTCTCATCGATGTCTTCCACCAAGCCCTGGAGCAAGCATCATGAGTGCCTTCCTGCGCGCTGTTCGCGGTGAGTTTTATCTGCTCACGCACCGCCGCTCCGTATTTTGGCTGCACTTTGGCGTGATGCTCCTCGCGACTCTCTTTGTCGCCTTCGCGCGAATCAAGCTGGGCATTTTGCATGGCGCCGGTGGACCGGGGCCGGAGCAAACCGGAGCTTGGAATTTCTGGCCGCAGTTCGGCAGTGGCGCCCGCGCTGGCTTGTTCCTGGCCGAGATTGGCATTGTGGCACACCTTGCCGGAGGCCTTCCGCGTGAGATTGCCAGTGGCGCCATCCGTGATCCACTATCGCGTCGTTTATCGCGGCTCCACTTCCTCGGCGCTCGTTTGTTGGTCGCACTGGTCTTGCCGCTCACCTTACTGGCTGCGGCTACTTTGGCCTCTGCCGCAAGTGCCTCCACCTTCTTCGAGGCTGGCGACATCATGGAAGATGGCCAAGTCATCTTGAGCATCGAAGACGACGAGGTAGCGCATTACCTCTACCTATCCCTTTGGCATGCCGTCGGCCCACTTATGGCCCTGGGCGTGATGGCTGTGGCCTTTGGCGCCATGTTCCGCCGAGGGGCCGTGGCTCTTGGCGCCGGCCTAACTCTCATGCTTGCGCCGACCCTGTTGCATGAAACCCTTGGAGACCGCGCTCCCTGGTTGTTTACCGATCTCCTGCCTGCACTTGGCGCCGATTCCTTTCTGGAGCGCACTTCCAGATTCGCCGCTGGATTTAATGATGCGTTCACCTATGACTGGGAAGAAAGCGTGGTCGGGCCAGGATGGTATTCCCCATGGCCTGCGGTGTTGTTGTTCGCCCTGATGGGCCTGTTCCTGTTCCGTCGAAAAGCACTTTGATTTCCTGCAAATCCCCTTGGCTGGCGGCAACTGTGGTTGCCCTGCTTCCGGCATGCAGCTTCACCACCGAAGCCTTGCCTCTGCCACCATCGTTCTATGGCTTAGAAACGCTTGTCGATGACAGCCAGCGTGAAGAGGCATGGTTAGGCATGGAAGTCGATTTGAATCAAGCGGCCGACGTCTTCTCCTTAGATGTACAGCCTGGCGTGCGCGTCGTCGCGGTTGACGGCGAAGGCCCTGCCTCCCAAGGCGGGATTTCCTTGGGCGATATTTTGTTGAGCTACGACGGTCAGGCCGTCGACGATCCTCAACGACTGGACTCCTTGCTGGCCCAGGAGGGCGAAGCGCGCACGGTCGTTTTGGAATTCCAAAGAGGCAGTGAAGTTCTGCAAACCGAGGCCACGCTGCAAATGCGTTCCACTTCTCGTGCTCGCCGCCTTTACTTTGTCGAGCGAGGATTGCTGCGCGCCGCATTCCAGGACGATAGCCAAGGGCGCCCCGTGGTTTACAGCCTCGACGACGAAAGCCCCATGGATTGGGCCGGCATCGAGATTGGCGACACCATTTTGCAGTTCCAAGGCCACGACAGTGGCTCCTCGTCTGAGTTTGTGCGCCGGGTTCGACTTAGCTTGAAGCCAGGCGAAGACTTCCAACTATTGGTCTTACGTGAGAATGGCCGAGAGCGTGATTTCTCCGTTCGCGCATGGAGCCCAGACCGAGTTTGGACGGAGTTTGGCTTATGGCCGCTGTTTCATTGGTCGCGGGTGCCTGGCGAAGACCGCGGCGAGTTCTGGGTCGGTGACCTTTTGCTATTGGACCTCTTCCACTACCGTCGAGATGGGGGAGAAAGCAGTTGGTCAGTATTGAGCCTATTCCAATGGGAAAGCGGTGAGCTGGTTCTTGAGGAACAAGGCCCCATGGCTCCGGAGTCCAATCAGCCATGATGAACAGAGTTTGGTCTTATGGATTTCATTTCCGAGCAGGGCTTTTAGCCGTTGTGCTTGCTCCAATACTGCCGGCACAGGAGATTGGACACTTAGCTAGCTTGGTGCAACCTGCGGGAGACCCGATTGGCGAACAGGCTTTTGCCGACGCCGATGGTGATGGCGACCTAGACCTTTACCTCGCCGTGCGCAAAGCCGATGGCACGCGATCGCTGGATATTCATTTGCAGCACCAAGGGTTGGTGTTCTCCACCGGACCGGATCAGGAGATTGCTCTTTCACCCGGCGTGATTTCCTGGCAGGTGGGCGATTACCTCAACGACGAAGACTCACCAGGTGCCGAAATCCTCATGTTGGCCAGTCGCGGGGTTTATGTGCGCACCTCTAGTGGCCGACCCTTAGCTCTCGACACCACCCCGTTATTGCTTGACATGCCAAGCGGAGAGGCTCTACCGCTATGGGAAGCACAAGCGGACATCGATGGCGATGGCAAGCCGGAGTTGGCCTTGGTCACGGCTACGGGCTATCGCCTGATCGATACCGATGGCACCCTGCTGGGAGAAATTTCGCTGAAGGCGCAGGTGGAGCGCGCGCCTACCGCCTCGGGTAATTTCTTAGGTGGTGTGGCCCGGCCCAAGCTGAGCAGCCAAGAAATGAGCGACTTATTCGTACCGAATGAGGCACTTGGCGTCATTGCCCGTCCGCCTGCCTTGTATACCTATGAAGCGCTGCCCGCTCCAGTCTGGAAAGATCTCAACGGCGACGGAAAGCTAGATTTGAGCTACCTGTTTGAAGGAGAATTGCGCGTCCATGTGCAGCAAGCAGATGGCAAATTTTCTGCCGAAGCCAATCGTCGCTTGCGCTTGAATCAAGACAGTAGCGATGAAGACGACGAGGTCATGCAGTTGGAGTGGGTAAACCTCGGCGGAGGACCTTCTGCAGACTTGATGGAAGTGCGCAGTAGTACCGATGTTCTCGGCCAACAAGGCGCGTGGAAGGTGCGCCTCCATGTCGACCCGGTCTTAAGCGAAGAGTTTGGAGAACCCGATGCGTTCTTTAAAATTGACACCAGTTATATGTGGGCTTATATCCATGACCTCGACGGCGATGGCGGTGGCGATCTCTGCCTATCGGCATGGGATTTAGATCTCTCCCTTTTGGGTGGCTTATCTCCAGAAGTAGATCACCGTTTGCTCGGCTTCCCGAGCACGAGAACAGGCTGGCAAAAACGCGCCTCCTTTTCGGAATCGAGGAGTTATGCCCTCGATGACATGAACTCCTTGGTTTCCTTGGATTCTTTTGTTCTCGACATTACCGGGGATGGCCGTCCAGACATTTTGGAGCGTGGCCGTCAGGGTGATTTAGAAGTGCGATCTTTTGTGTTAGGCACTGCGGGTGTCAGCATTAGCGACGACGTCGTCGCCACTCTGCCGATGGATGCACTCCTCGGCAGTGTTCAAGTGGAAGACATCAACGGCGATGGCGTGGGGGATTTCCTGATTAGTCGCGATGGCCGATTCGAGGTCCACCTCAGTTACCGGAGGCAGCAATGAGTCGGTTGCGAATCAGCCTTGATTCCTTTGCCGGCCTTGTACTTGGCCTTGCCTTTGGCCTTTGCGCTCCCCACTTGCACGCCCAAGAAAAACGCGAAGTCGTGGTGTCGCCACGCCCTTTGCATTTGGCCGTGGCGCGGCTCGAACCCGAAGGCGCTGGACGCCTGTTGGCTATTCAGGGGCGCAGCATCAGCCTTGCCGAAGCGGTCGGTGCCGACCAAGAAGTCCCGCGTTTGCGGTTGCCTGGAGAATCCACCCTGTGGACTGTTGCCGATCTCAATCGCGACGGCATGGATGAGTTCCTGGTGCTAGTCGACGGTGACGCCCTCCACCGAGTGATGTTGCAAGAGGGTCTCCTGGTCTTAGAGGAAGCCATCATTTCCGGCTTGCGTTGCTTGCCGCCGCGCGGCATTCATGCCGGTGATTTTCTGCAAGATCTCGATCAAGACGGCGACATTGATATGGTCCTGCCTGTCGGCGACCGTGTGCAGCTGTTTCTCGGAGATGGCGAAAGCTTCGTTCGCGGTCCAGATTTGGGCGCTTTGTCGCGCTTGGATTTGTCTGCTGGTGGTGGGCTCTTAGATAAGGTTTCGCGGCGCTTATCCATGCCACGGCTGGTGCCGGAAGACATGAATGGCGATGGTCGCCCAGACCTCAGCATTTCCGATGGCTTGACGATTCGTCAATACCTGATTTCGGGTAGTGGATTTCCCTCTGAACCGACGCGCACGATTGATCTCACCCGTTTCCGGCCGGAGCTCAAGCAGTTCTCCCTAGACTTCGGCAATCTGGCCTCGTCTTTGCGCTTTTTGGTGCAGGACAAGTGGGGCGACTTGAATCAAGATGGTGCCATCGACTTGATGGTTTTGGCCGACGGTCGCATTCGCATCTTTCTTGCCGACGAGCAGGGCATCGATTTAGAACGCCAGGGTCAAATCCTCAAACTGCGCGGAAATGTTGTCTATGTCTATCCTGCGCGCATCGATGAAGATGACATTCCTGACTTAGTCATGGTTCGCGTGGAAGACCTAGGCATCGGCAAACTGCTCAAGGCCGCCTTGTTTAGTCTAGAAATCGACTTTGACTTTCTGGTTTTCCGTGGCCGCGGCAACGGGCGCTTCCAAACCCGTCCGTTTCGCGAGCGTACGGCGCACCTAAAGGGGGGCAGTTTATTGTCGATTTACCAAGACAAGAAGGAAGAGTTAAGTACGCTGCGGCAAAAAATTGTGCGCACTTGTGACTTCGATGGCGATGGCCTGCGCAGCGATTTGGTTACTCTAGATGGAGATGGGCGCTTGCGCGTTTGGCATAATCTAGTCACAGACGATTCCGTCCTGCATGGGGCAATCGAGAAGTTCTTGCAGGATGCACTCCGTGGAGAAGGCGAGTTCGACATCGATGTCGAAACCCTTACGCAATGGACACTCGGGCGAACCTCAGCCATGACTTCGATGACCAAGGGACGCAAACCGGTGGTCGAATTGATGCTCGATAGCGATTGGACCACGCCTCACGCCATGACCATTCGCGACCTCGATGGAGATGGCCATGACGAAGTTCTCGCCCTACGACTGATTCGCCCCCAAGAAGGCAGCGAGGAAAAGGCGCGCTTGGTCGGCTACGTGGTCGACTTCTAATCCGCCTGCATCCAAACCGCTTTCAGATAGCGGCCTTCGGGGAAATCCAAACGCACTGGGTGATCGGGGCCCGCGCCGGTTTCGGCCAAGATGCGCATCGGGCGCAATCGCGCTGCTCGACGCAGGGTTTGTTGGAAGGTGAGTGAGTCCAACAATCCGGAACAGGAACAACTCAATAGTTGCCCGTGCTCAGCCAGAAGGGGCATCGCGAGTTTGTTGATGTCGTGGTATCGAGCAATGCCTTCTTCCCAAACGCGGCGATTGGGAATGAACTTGGGCGGGTCGACAATAATCAAGTCATAGGTCTCGCCATTGCGTGCAAGCTGCCGAAGGTAACTAAAGGCATCGGCATGGGTGAACTTCACCTGCTTGAGCTGATTCAGGTTGGCGTTGCGCTTGGCTTGCTCGACGGCCTTTTCGTCTAGGTCAATGCCGCGTACTTCGCTAGCACCCGCCGCAGCTGCGTTGAGGGCAAAGCCACCGGTGTAGGAGCAAATATCAAGTACGCGCGGCGGGCGCTCTGCGGCAACTAAGCGGCGCACGATGTCACCGACGCGGGCACGGTTGTCGCGCTGATCACAGAAAAAACCCGTTTTGTGCCCTTCCGTCAAAAAGACTTCATAGGTCAGGCCGTTCTCCTCAAACTGCAAGCGCGGCGGACACCCTGCCGAGCGCTTTTCAAAGGCTTCAATCCCTTCTGCGCGTGCACTATTGTCATCGAAACAAATGCGATGATGTTGGGTGCCGAGTTCCTCATGCAGGGTGGGCAAAATGCTCTCCAACACAGGCACCATGGCACTGGCGTAGATTTCAATCGCGAGAACATCTTGGTAACGATCAACCACCAGAGCAGGGAAGTCATCGCCCTCGGCATGGAAAATGCGACAGACCTCTAGAGGAATGCTCGGGTCCAGGCGTCGGCGGGCAATGGCTGCGCGCGCACGCTCTTGCCAATCCTCGGCTTCGAGTGGCTTTTCTAAATGAGTCACCATGCGCACCGCAATGCGTGCATGCGGGTGCCACAGTCCCCATCCGCGGAAGGCACCATCGCGGTCATAAACCGCAACTTGAGTGCCTACCGGGTGGCGATCACTGCGTTGACCGACGTCATCGTGCCAAACGCGAGGCCCGCGCATGGGGCCGCGCAACTCCACCCACGGTTCCTGACGCGCGGACACGGGGATGGCTGGTTGACGATATTCTCGTGCCTCATCGCGTGGGCGGTGATCACGAAAGTGCCGTTGCCCGCCATCGCGAGGCGGATAATCCTGATCGCGCGAGCCGCCGTGAGAATCACGATCATGTGAATCCCGACCACGTTGGTCGCGATCACGATAGTCACGCCGATCGCGGTCGCGTCGGCCTCGGTAGGGGGAATCACTCATGCGTTGCCTTTGCCTAATTTTCCGAAGCGCCGGAACTGGGCCGCGGTGAGAGGCATGACGGAAAGACGTGTTTGTTTGACCAAGGCACATTCGCGAAGAATCTCGTCTTCGCGGACCTTAGCGAGGGGTACTGGTTCGGCGTAGGCCTGGCGCACGGCAAGGTCCACGGCCGACCAATCGCCTTCCTTGGCGGAAGGGTCAGGGTAGGCCTCTCGGGTGACTTCTGCTGTGCCCATGGCGGTTTTGAGCTTGCCCGAATGGTAGAACACGACTTGGTCACCCTTTTTCATGAGGCGCAGGTTGTTGCGCGCCTGGTAGTTGCGGACCAGGTCCCAGCAGGTGCTTCCATCCTGCAGAAACTGCTCGAATTGGTATTTCGAAGCTTCTTCTTTGACCAGCCAATACGCCATTCGCAAATTCTATCCGGGCGTAAGTGCCGCGAGGAGCGAAAGGGCAGGCCAGCCAGCTCTAAGGGAAAAACAGACCTCTCGCTCCGGTATCCTGGGCGGTCATGGACCCCAAGGCATCCGATTATGACCGTTTGCGGATAGAGGAGCTGAACTACAACAGCTATCTCAAAGTCCCCGAGTTGACCAATCTGCAAGTTCTGCAGAGTCGGCCTCCGCACCACGATGAGATGTTTTTCATCGTCATTCACCAAAGCTTCGAGCTTTGGTTCAAAGAGGTTCTGCATGAAGTCGACTTGCTGATGGCTTACCTCACGGCGGGCCATGTCTCGCGCACGCTGAAAGTGCTCAAGCGCATCACCTGCATTATGGAGTGCTTGTGCCAGCAGATTCAGTTGCTGAGTACGCTGACCCCGGAGGAGTTTGCTGGCTTCCGCGAAGCCCTCGGCACCGGCAGCGGATTCCAATCCGTGCAATTCCGTGAGGTAGAATTTGTTTGCGGATTACGCGACCCCTGGTTCTTCCAGTTTTTTGAAGGTCGCCCGGAAGAGCTGGAGCGCCTGCAGAAGCGTTTCCAATCCCCGAGCGTCTACGACATCTTCTTACGCGCGATGGCCAAGGATGGCTACGCCGTTCCGGAAAAGGTGCTCCAGCGCGATGTCGCCACTGGGCATGAGCTCAACGACGACCTCGTCGAAGTCTTCCGCAATCTTTACCAAGATCCCAAGGAGAACTACCACTGGCTTTTGAGCTGCGAAGCCTTGTTAGACTTGGATACCTTGTGGGCGAAATGGCGTGCGGTACATATTTTGATGGTGACGCGCACGATTGGCGGCAAGAAGGGGACAGGCGGCTCCAAAGGAGGCGAATTCCTCGAATCTCGATTGAAACTGCGCTTCTTCCCCGAGTTGTGGGAAGTTCGTAACGCCGATTGGCAAACATGAGTCTTTCCACCTCCTTAGAAGAACGACACGCGCTGATTTGTGGCGCATCTTCCGGGCTTGGGCGCGAAATCGCCCTGGCGATGGCCGCACAAGGGGCGAGTGTTTCCTTGCTAGCTCGCTCGACCGATGCCCTCGAAGATGTCGCCACCCAATGCCGAGCCGCAGGTTCACCCCAGGCCGATGTTTACTCGGTCGATTTGGAAGATCGCGAAGCCCTCACGCGCACGGCGAACCGCGTTCAAGACCTTGGTGGTGCGCCACTCATCTTGGTCAACAACAGCGGTGGGCCTCCCGGAGGTCCGATTCTTGAGGCCGAGGACGAAGACTTTCTGTCCCCCCTGCGTCGTCACCTATTCGCGGCGCATTTTTTGGTGAAGACCTTTGTCCCTGGCATGCAGCGCGCTGGTTATGGTCGCATTCTCAATGTCATCAGTACTTCGGTAAAAGAACCCATCGCCGGACTCGGCGTATCGAATACGGTGCGCGGGGCTGTGGCTTCTTGGGCGAAGACCTTGAGCAAAGAGCTTGCGGTGGGTATCACCATCAATAACTTGCTGCCAGGCTTTACCGCGACCGACCGTCTGCGTTCGCTCAAGGAAACGGTGGCCTCGCGCCAAGACAAGTCTCCCGATGCCGTCGAGGAAGCGTGGTTGGCGACGGTGCCCGAGGGGCGCCTTGGTGACCCGCGCGAACTCGCAGCCTTGGCCGCATTCTTGGCTTCCCCTGCAGGTGGTTATGTGCGTGGTCAGTCGATTGCCGTAGATGGCGGACGTCTAAACGGCATTTAAGGTAAGGGCATGAGCGCCCATATGAAATTGGCGTGCCTGCGCTTCGAGCAGGGGGAGTGGGCGCTGGCCATGGAGGCCGCGCATAGTGCGCTGGCTCAAGAACCAAACAACGCCGAGGCCATTGCCATGTTGAGCCTTTGTCTGCACCATCAATTTCGGCCGGATGATGCTTGGCAAGTGATTGATGATGGGCTAGCGACAAGCGCAGATTCCATTCCATTGCACTGTGCGCGAGCACAAATCGCCCTTTTTAGTGGACGTATGGCTGAGGCAAAAAACTCCATCGACTTGTTGCACCGGGAAAGCCATGAGGATTCCTTTGTGGCTGGCATGCAGGCCGAATACGAACGCGAAATGGGGAATCCTGACGGCCAGGAAGAGTGGCTGAAGGAAGCCCTGCGGCGAGCTCCCGAAGATTTTTCTGCGATGTCTCGCTACGCCGAATTCTTGGCGAACCGAGGAGAACATCAGCATGCAAAGGAACTTTCCAAAAAAATCCTGGAGCAATGGCCGGAAAATCCAGAAGCTCTCCATTTGGCTGCGCGCGTAGCCTTGACTGACGGGGGGAATCAAGCTTCCAAAGAACACTTCCGCGAAGCCCTGTGTCGCGATCCGCAAAGTGAGGAAGCCAGGCAAGGCTACTTAGAAGCCATGCGCAGCCACAACCCCTTTTATGGTTGGGTTCATCGCATTCGCCCGCGTCTGCTGAGATTCTTTCGCGACCCCTTGACCGGAGTCATGGTGGTTTTTGCGCTAGCGATCACGATGATGATCAAGCCTGTGGTCCTGACTTGGGCGCTCTCGGCGCTCCTGTTGCTCGGTGCACTGATCGTGTTTGCCTGGCTTCTGTCGGAACTCCTTCTCTTTGCGCAAAAGGATGGGCGCATGGCCATGACCGCAGATCATCGGCGGTGTTTTTGGGGAATCTTTGCCCTGGCGGGAAGTCTGGCCACCATTCCCTTGCTGGGAGTTGGTCTGGACCTGGACTGGCGGGCTTGGCTTGCAAGTGCCGCCGCCCCTGGGTTTGTGATCGCCTCTCTTTTTCTGGGCGCCGCCACTCCCATTGGCATTTTCTTTTTCCTGATTCTGCGTTTATCCGGATTGGCCACTCTATTTTGGTATCTCCCCTTCGCCTTATTCCCAACCGGGCTCGCCGTCGGTGCCGGGTTGTGGAGCTTTTTGCCAACGAGCTTGTTGTGGTTACTTGCGGCTTGGTCGACCTGGAGCGTGAAGCGGGTGCCGCGGCACTGATATCCTGCCTCTTGACATGGACTTCGACGTCTTCTTCTCCATCTGCCAAACCCCTGTGGCTGGCTACTGCCCAGACGAAGCCACCATGCTGCGGCAGTTCCTAGAGCAGGTCGAGGCTGCCGATACTCTCGGTTACGGCTGCGCTTGGGTTGCGGAATCGCATCTGTCCACCGAAGTGCAGAAGCGCAATCGCCGCCCGGTGGTGCAGCATTTCCAGGGTGAAATCGGCCTCAACAATGACATCTTTCAGTTGGCTCAGCAGGTTTTTGCTCGGACCAAGCAGATTGAAGTTGGCTCCGCGGTGATGAACATCTTGTGCAACGGCGGACCCATTGCCGCTGCTGAGCGAACCGCGGCCTTTGCCTCATGGCATGGATTGCACGCAGAAGAAACGCGGCGGTTGCGCATTGGTTTCTCTGCAGGCCGTTTTGACTTCATGAACCGCGCTTATGGCATTGACGCGCGCGATGCCGTCGAAGCTGCAGCCTGGCCTGCGTATAAAGGTCAACTTTTCCGCGAAGCTTGTCACATATTCCTACGCCTGCTCAACGGCGAGGTGTTGTCGAGCGAGGACACACCCGAAACCACGCTATCGCGCGCCAATTTTCGCAGCGACGAAGACTGGGAGCGCGTGTGCCAAGCCTGGGTCCAAACCCATGGCACCGAAGCTCCGGAAGTGATGACTATTGCCAAGCGCTGGGACTTTGAAGAGATTAAGGTGGTTCCTCAGGCCTGGCGTCGAGAATTGATGGACTTAATTCTTGGTTCGCACGACCCGAAATTGCAAGAAGAGTTGAACCAGATTGCTCCGGTCAAGGTGTTCAACCTTTCGATTACCAGTGAAGAGGTGATTGAGAATACGCATCAGCGATTAGCTGCGGCTTATCACCCAGATGGGGGAGCTTGGGGGCGTGCGAATATGCCGCGCACGGTCATGGTTTTCCTCAATGCCGAGGAGGGCTTGAGCCAGGAGCAGCGTCAGGCTGCTGCACGGGAAGAGGCGCAAGCCGCACTCTCGGAGTACTGGCATGCACTAGAAGGAACTCTCGACCCGAAGAAGGTCGAAGGTGCTACCGAGAATGCCCTAGTCGGTGACCCAGAAGAAGTCGCCAAACAACTGCAGGAGCGCTTCCACCAAGACGATTGCCTCATGCTTTGGTTCGATTTCTACCGCCATGATTCGGCGCGCATCATGCGCGATATGAAGGCCTTCCAGGAACAAGTCGTGCCCTTGCTCGATGGAGCGCGCGCATGAGCCAATCCGAAAACCCCCTGCGTCCGCGCGATGCCATGTATCCGCGCTCGCCCTTTGGTGAACAGGAACCAGGCATTCCCACCGGTCGCGACGTCGAATGGGAGCCCTTAGTGGACTTTCGTCGTGCTGGAGTTTCCGAAACGACCATTCACGGTGCGGTCGCTTGGGCTCACGGCGACGAGGTCTTCCATAGTTTCGGCGGCAACGTCCTGTGCTATGGCCGCTCCATGATGAAGCCCTTAATGATGAAGGTCTTCACCAAAGAGCTCGATGGCGATTTGGATTGGAAACAAAAGGCGATTGCTGTCGCTTCGCATAATGGCGACGCTTCGCATGTTGCCGCGGCACAGTCTTTGCTTGCCGTAGAAGACCACGGCCTGATGCAAACCCCGCTCGATGTGCCCTTGGTGCAGTTTGGTCGCCAGGTGCGTCGGCCGCGGCGTTGGTTTCACACCTGCAGTGGAGAGCATGCAGCAATCTTGCGCGGATGCCAGCTCAAGAACTGGGAAGCAGTCGGCTATATGTTGCCGCAGCACCCCTTCTTTGCTGGCTACCTAGCGCAGGTGCGTCGCTTCCTTGGCCAAGACTGGAAGCCTTTGCGCGTGGCGCGCGATGGCTGCGGTTTGCCTACCTTGAGCAACACGGTTTCAGAATTGGCGCAACTTTACGCCGGTCTCGCGCGCAGCAAAGACGAAGATTGGATTTGGGAATCGATGCAGCGCCACCCAGACCTGATTGGTGGCTTCAACCGTCTCGATTCCACGATCCTCAAGTCCGGCCAGGGTACGATTTTGGCTAAAGAAGGCGCCGACGGCCTGCTTGGATTGGCGATCTCCCACGAGGACTACCCGCAAGGCTTAGGCCTAGTGGTGAAGATTGCTCATGGTTGGAATCCGCAGGCCTGCTGGTACATCGCGCGGGCAGTTTTGGCACCTTTGGGGATTTCGCTGAGGAATCCTTATGCCATGCATCGGCAAAAGGCATTCTTGGTGCCAGGAGTGGTCCCGCCGCGCTATCTCGAGCAGCTCGAGAAGGTGCCTACCTGGGATGAATGGGACCCAGACCGCGAACGCTACGACTTCGACATCACGCCTTACCTCTAAACTGCTGACATGAACTTGGACCATTGGATTGCCGGCAAGGCATATGCCCCGGCCTCGGCGCAATACCTCGATAACGTGGATCCGAAAACGGGTCAGCGTATTGGTGGCATTGCTCAGGGCACCGCGGCCGATGTCGATGCAGCGTTGGCCGCGGCAGAAGCTGCGCCCAAGCTTGCCGTGGCAGACCGCGTGCAACTGTTACACGCCCTCGCCGACGAAGTCGAGGGGCGCATTGAAGAGTTTGCCGAGGCAGAAGCGCGGGATAGTGGCAAGACTTTGCAAGCATGCCTGCAGGTCGATGTCCCTCGTTCCCTAGACAACTTGCGCTTCTTCGCCGCAGCGGTCCAACGCGAGGAAACGGCCTGCCATCAAATGGAAGATGGCTTGAACTACACATTGCGCCAAGCGCTAGGCACCGTGGTCACGATTACGCCGTGGAACTTCCCGCTGCACTTGTTCACCTGGAAATTGGCGCCAGCGATTGCGATGGGGAACGCCGTGGTGGCTAAACCCAGTGAAGTGACCCCAAGCACCGCAACGATGATGGCCGCAGCTTTTACCAAGGTGGGAGCTCCAGCAGGTCTGCTTAATGTGGTTCATGGACTGGGTGCAGACGTCGGAGAATCCTTGTGCACCGATCCCCGCGTCAAGGCGATTAGCTTCACCGGAAGTACCGCCACTGGAAAGCACATTGCGGGCCAGGCTTCGCCTTTGCTTAAGAAGGTCAGCCTCGAACTCGGTGGCAAGAACCCAAGCCTCTTGTTTGCCGATGCGGATTTAGATGTCGCCGTTCCGGGGGTAGCCCGTGCCGCCTTCCTGAATACCGGGCAGATTTGCCTTTGCGGCTCGCGACTTCTGGTCGAACGTTCTTGCTATGACGAAGTGGTTGATCGCTTAGTGCAAGAGGCTGAAGCTGGCGACTGGACTCCTGGCGAAACCATGGGTTCTTTGGTTTCCGCTGATCATCGCGACAAAGTGACTTCCTATATGGCTTTAGCCAAGGAGGAAGGCGGCACCATTCTGTGCGGTGGAGGGCCGGTTGGTCCTCCTGCAGGGGCTTACTTCGCCCCAACCGTGATTACCGACTTGCCGATTTCTTGCCGCACCGCCACCGAAGAAATCTTCGGTCCCGTCGTGACTGTGCACCCCTTTGACCATGAGGACGAAGCACTGGCCATGGCCAATCATGTGCCCTATGGATTAGGGGCATCGGTTTGGACTCAAAATTTGACTCGCGCCCATCGCCTTGCGGCTGCGCTCGAATCAGGAATGGTCTGGATTAATACCTGGAATAAACGAGACTACCGCGTGCCCTTTGGCGGCATGAAGCAAAGCGGTTTGGGGCGAGAAGGCGGGCGCTATGCGCTTGAGTTCTACTCGCAAGACCGCAATATCTGCATACAACTTTGAGCAGCCCTTACCGATGAGTTCATCCACTTCCTCTCCTCCCCATCGTCCTCCAGGCAGCGGCGAAATTGTGGCAGGTTGCCTTTCGCCACATCCACCACACCTGGTCTACGCTTCCAATCCTCAACAAAACGAACCCAAGTCCAGTGGTGCTGGTGCATGGAAGTCTTTGCTCGATGGCTACCAGAGCCTGCGCAAAAGCCTAGAGGACCGCGAGTTTGATGTCATTGTGGTGCATACACCGCACTGGAAAACTCGAGTAGGCCATCACTTTTTGGGCGTGCCCAACTTTGAGGGGCTATCGGTAGACCCCATTTTCCCAAACCTATTTCGCTTCCATTTCGATCTTCAGGTCGACGTGCCCCTGGCCGAAGCGATCCAGGAGGAGGCCGCGCAGGAAGGTTTGGTCACCAGCATGATGCGCAACCCGGAGTTCCGCGTGGATTACGGCACCATCACTTCGAGCTATCTAGTTCGTCCAGAATTAGATGTGCCCATCGTGGCGATTAGCTCAGCGCGTTCCTATTTTGATTATTCCAATGAAGTCGGAGAGCGCGAAATGCTTGCGCTTGGCCGTGCCACGCGTCGCGCTGTAGAGCAGAGTGGACGTCGGGCTCTGCTGTTGGCCAGTTGTTCCTTAAGCCACCGCCACTTTACCGAAGAGCCAGAAGATCCCGAAGATCCCGCCTTCGAGCACATCCACAATGGCAACCAAGAAGCCTGGGATCGGCATGTCATGAGATTGATGCAAGAGGGGCAGTGTGCCCAGCTGCTGGAGCAGATGCCAGATTTTATTGAGCAAGCGGTGAGTGAATGTAAAGACGGTAGCCTGACCTGGTTGCTCGGTGCTTTAGATGTCCCGGACTTCCCTGCCACGGTTCACGGTTACGGCACGGTGATTGGCACCGGCAACGCGGTGGTGGAATGGGACATGCGCAAAGCTCATGTACAGGCCGGAGATCAGGCATGAGCGCAAAAGGTAAAATCGTCGGCAGCTTTGTCGTGCCTTCGCGGCCGCATGCATTGTTGGCGCCGGATCGTTCGCCTGCATGGCAACGACTTCACGACGCTTACGGCGAGATGGCCGCGGATATCCGCGCGCTGAAGCCCGACTTGCTGCTGATTTTCAGTACCCGTTGGGTCAGTATCATTGGCCATCAAATGCAGGCCGACCCTAAACCCAAGTTTTGGGTGGTCGACGAAGATTTCCATGAGCTGGGCACCCTGCACTATGACCTCAACATCGATGCGGACTTTGCCGAGCACTATCGCGATGCGGCACAGGCGCGCGGTTTAACTGCGCGTACCGTGGCCTATGAAGGCTTTCCGATTGATGTCGGTAGCATTACGGCACTGAATCTGCTCAATCCAGATGGCGCCATTTCTGCCGGAATCGTGAGCTGTAATATTTACAGCGATCGCGCGGAAACACTGGTCCTTGGCAAGGCCGCCGCGGATGCGGTCGCAGCCTCAGGAAAGCGCGTGGTCGCGATTTCCGTGACTGCCTTGTCTAACCGCATGTTTACGGAGTGGATTAATCCTGCTCAGGACAGCATTCATTCCGCCAAAGATGATGAGTGGAATCGCAAGCTTCTGGAACTTCTTGAGCAAGGCCGGCTCGAAGATGTTTCTCAGCTTGCACGCGAATTTAGTCGCCAGGCCAATGGCGACTCCAAGCTGAAAGCGATTTGGTGGTTGGCCTCCCTCAGCGGACAAAGCAATGACTACCGCGGCAAGGTCTATGCCTATGAACCAATCTGGGGTACCGGCGCAGCTTTGGTTGGCCTGACGCCGCAGGCAGGCGCCGGCGGCGACCTGGAGTACGATGAAGACGACACTGAAGTCTTCCGTGGCGATCGCAATGTGCTCGCCACCGATGCCTCGGAACCCGCTGCGAAATCCTCATGAGCAATCCCATCCGTACCGATCAGGCTCCAGCTCCGGTTGGCGCCTACCCTCACGCCCGGCGCGTTGGAGACCTCTTTTTCTTGAGTGGTGTCGGTCCGCGTCAAGCGGGAACGAATGAGATTCCAGGGGGACCCATTCGCAATGCCGAGGGCCAACCTTTGGACTATGACATCCGCTTGCAAACCGAGGCGGTGATCGCCAATGTCGAGGCCGTTCTTGCCGCCTGCGGTGCCACTTTAGACAACGTCGTAGATGTCACTGCATTTTTGGTAGATATGGATCGTGACTTCGCGGGCTACAACGAGATCTACGCGAAGCATTTCACCGATGTTCAGGCCGCTCGCACTACGCTAGCCATTCGCGCCCTGCCCACGCCGATTGCGGTGGAATTCAAAGTTGTGGCCCATCTTCCACAAGCCAGCGATTAGGCATGAAACTGATTGACATCAGTCCCGTTCTCGATGAAGGCCTTGGGGTTTGGCCAGGAGACACTCCGCTTCAGCGCAAAGTCGTTTGCGACATGGAAGAGGGTGCAAACTACACCCTTTCCCATTTACACACCACGGTGCATTTGGGCGCGCATGCCGACGCCCCGAAGCACTATCGCCCTGGCACGCCGGGGATCGGGGAGCGCCCGCTGCATTATTACTACGGTCCCTGCGAAGTCTTTCGGGTCGAGCTTGCGCTAGGTGAACGGATTCGTCCGGAGCATTTGGCACATGCTCCGCGCGCGCCACGCATTCTTTTTGCTACCGGAAGCTTTCCAGACCCTCGGCAATGGAATCTAGATTTCAATGCGCTCTCTGCCGAACTTGTGGCCTATCTCCACGACGAATGCGGTGTGCACACCATTGGCTTGGACACACCTTCGGTGGATTTGTTCCAAGACCAAGAGTTAGAAGCGCACAATGCCCTAGCCGATCGTGATATGGCCAACCTAGAAGGCTTAGTCCTGAAAGATGTCGATCCCGGGTTGTACACCCTTTCGGCTTTGCCGCTTAAATTGGCAGATTTTGACGCCTCGCCAGTTCGTGCAATCTTGATTGAGGAAGATCCATCTGTCTAGGAAGACTCTAGTTCCTTCCAGCGGCTAAAAACCTGCGTCATGACCCGGTCGAAGTTTTCTGGGAGTTGCGAGGGGGAAACCTCTAGTGAAATCTCGCGCACCCGCCGGTATTGCCGGAGGTAAATCCGGCAACGGCGGCACATAGCAAGATGCATGTGGGTGGTGAATCGAGCCCAGGGATTCATCTTGCCGTCCAAAAAGGCGTCAATCTCTTGGTACAGGGGGCGGCAGCGAATTAGGTAGTTCAGCACCATGTGATATTTGGTAATCGTTTCTGCGCCACTTTTGTGACATCATTCCTTTTTCAGGAGAAGGCCCTTTTGCGCTAGAAGACCACATTTCCCTAGGAGTTCCCAAATGAGACTTCCCTGAATCTTGCAAAAAAGGCAGTGCAGTGCTGCGTTTCTGTTCGTATGCTCTGGCAGAACGCCATCCGGCATGACCCCAAACTGATGACCATGAAATCCCCGATGATTACCCTTTTCGGCCTCGCCCTGCTGTTCGCCGCACCTGCTGCGGCCCAGGAGTCGAAAGAGGCCAGCTCCGAGAAAGTCGTTGAGACCCAAGAGACCACCGCTGGCGAAATTACGCAGGCGAGTGGTAAGGGTGTTGGCAAAACTGCCGAAGACGTCTCCACCGATGCCAAGGGCAAAGGCAAAGCCGATTTGACCCCAGAGCAGCGCAAGTGCGCACGCGAGGTCGCCAAAGAAATGGGCAAGTACCAAGAGCGCCAAGCTCAGCTTCGTCGCGCCCACAAGCTAGGCAAAGAAAAGAACAACCAAGAGTTGCTCGACAAGGTTGCCGAGTTGCGTCCGAAGCTCGAAGCCGATCACGCGAAAGAAATGAAGCGCTTGAACGAGACCTACGGCAAGGAAACGGTTGCTGCCGCCAATGAGGCGATTAATAACACCAAGAAGCGCGATGGCTCTGGAGCCAATAAATTGCGTGGAAAGGGCGGTGACAAAGCTAAGTCCGACAACGAGCGCGCTACCGATAAAGGCCGTAAGGCTGGCAAGAAGCGCAAGGTCGACAAAAGCTCTGGCGACGACCACAAGGGCAAAGGCAAAGGCGATCCTCATAAAGAAGGTGAGAAGGGCGACCCTCACGAAGACGCCTCCTCCAACTCCTAACCAAAGCAAGCCATGAATCGACTCCTCATTCTTTCTCTTCTTTTTGGCGGCGCACTTGTGAGCTGCTCTGGCGAAGAAACCACAGACACCACCGTAGACGCCGATCTTGAAGTGATCTCGGAGGAAGCCGCAGACGCGGCTGCCGAAGGCGCCATCAAGACCGAAGACGATGCCAAGAGTGCCTTGGAACAGTTGGAAAAGGACCTAGACGGCTAGTCCTCCTTTCTTGGTGCCCATCCTGGGCATTCAGGCGTCGTCGCTTTCTTCGGAAGCGGCGGCGCCTTCTTTTGCATTCTGCTCGCCTTCGGTCATGCCGAGACCAAGCTCTGCGCGAACATCAATCGGCCCACGATAGAGACTGCTCACGGCCTCCTCGGCGATCGCATGTAGCTGCGGGTCGCCTTCTTTGACCACCTTCATCAGGTGCCGGAGATATTGCACCGTCATACGTGCGACACGGACAAAGTCTCCTGGTGCCGCATTGGTGAAGCGACCAAGATCTTCAAAGCGTCGCCCCTGGGCGTATTCATAAATGGCAGGAGACATGGCCTCGTCAAGAGACTTGACCGTCGGCGTAATCCCTGCGGCTTCCTCCAAATCGCGGGCGTGGTCAATCACGCGTTGCGCATGGCGCAGTGTGCCACGCATCGGGCGCAGGGCATTGCGCCAAAACTCTTCGCGGCGACGGCTTTCATGAATCACCGCGGCAATCAAACCACAAAGGGCTGCAGGGTCGATGTCTTCAAATACGCCTTCGTAGAGCAACTCGGTGAGTTGAATTTCGTAGCCATGAAAATGCAGGCAGGTGCGCCCGCGCGCCAGAATTTCCTTTTCTCCACGGATATAGCCGAGGGATTCGAGAAAGGTGTAGCGCCTTTCGAGCCGCGCCTTCACCTGGCGGCGGTTCTGCTCTTCACGCTTACTGGAGTGCTCGCGTGCTTGGAGTGCCGCAAAACTGCGCTCCCAAACTTCATGTGCATGGGACCTCCCGGTCACGCCCTGCAAATGCACGAGCGTGGCGTCGTCTAAGGAAAAGCGTGAGGTAATGGGTTCCACTTTGCCGCTTTGGATGCGGTGTAGGGGTGCTTCCAGGACATCGTCGTACTCGAGGACAGAGTAGACCAAACCCATTTCGTCCATACCCAAGCGGCCGGCACGTCCGGCCATCTGCAGGTAATCACGCGTGCGCATGTAGTCGAAATCGACGCCATCGAACTTGGTCAGGGAATCAAACACGACGGCTCGTGCCGGCATATTGATGCCTAGCGCGAAGGTCTCGGTGGTGAAGAGCATTTTGACGACACCAGCCGCAAACAAACGCTCGACCATTTCCTTCTGCAGCGGCAACATGCCGGCGTGGTGATGGCCGACGCCGCGAGCCAATAACCCATGGAGCTCGGACATCGGGCCGCGTTGGTCTTGGAAGCCAAACTCCTTCTTGCCCGCTTCCCACATCTGCTCAAACTGCTTGCGTTCCTCTGGACTTAAGAGCTTGCGCCCGCGCGATGCCTTGCGCGCTTTGACCTCACATAGGCGTCTCGAGAAGCAAAAATAAAGCAGCGGCATGAGCTCGCTCTTGACTAGTTCATCGAGCAATGGGCGGTCGTCGCGCTTCTTCCACTCTTTGTCGCGGCGGTGTTCTTCAAAGCGCTTGCGAATCGGCTTGAGGCGACTAGGCGGGAATACACCGGCCTTGGGGTGATAGAGGAAATGCTTGAGCGGTACCGGGCGCTTGCGCTCTTCGACCACCGTGACGGGGCGCCCACGCACACGTTCCAGCCAAGTTGCGAATTGGCCCAGATTGTCGATGGTGGCCGAAAGCGCTACGACAATGACCTCGGGTGGAAGGAACATCAGGGTTTCCTCCCACACCGAACCGCGCTCGATGTCGTCCATGAAGTGCACTTCATCGAACACCACCACGCCGACGTCGGCCAGCTGCGAAGGGTCTTCTACCAAGGCATTACGCAAAATCTCGGTCGTCATGACCAGGACTTTGCCATGCGCATCCAAGGTGATGTCGCCAGTCATCAATCCCACGGAGGGAATATCTTCATCGGCGGTGAAGTCGCGGAACTTCTGGTTGGACAGAGCCTTGATCGGCGCGGTGTACAGGGATCGCTGTCCGCGCCGAGTGGCCAAATGAATGGCGTATTCGGCAACTAGGGTTTTGCCAGCACCGGTGGGGGCGGCCACCAACACATTGTGTTCGGTGTCCAATGCGGCAGCAGCCTGACGCTGGAAGGGTGCGAGGGTGAATCCCTTGAACGTAGTGGGGCCTGGGGCCGACATGACTACAGCATGGGTGGCGCGAGGGGTATGGGTCAAGGTAGAAAGGGGGTATGTCACGGCTTCCCCTGCTCGCCCTGGTCTGCCTAGCGGCAGCCTGTTCCCGTCCCGCCGGCGTGGAGGAAGCGCGTCCACTTTCTTCTTTGCGTGTGGACCAGATGCCGCAGTATCCCGGTGGCCTGCCAGCGGCATGGGCCGAATCCTTTGAACATGCGATGCGCCAATCCCCGCCAGTGGAGCCCGGTGCGCCCGGCGCACTGGCCCAAGTGCGCTCTGCATTCCTCTCGATACCCTGGATTCATCCCGAGAGTGTGGTGGTCGAGGGCGCAATGCCCGATGGCTTTCGCGTGCGATTCACACCACGTCGCCCGCGCTTAGTCCTGACTCGGGGGGAGCGGCCCGTCGGCGTGCTTTCGGCCGATGGCATCATGCTGCCCTCAGGTTTGAGCGATGGGCAGATGGCTGGCTTATTGCGCACTCCGCTTCCCGCCGACGCCGATTTGCCAGCGGTGGGCACGCGCCCTGCAGACCCAGATATTCAAGAAGCCATGCGCTTGTGGGCCGAGGCCGACACCGTGGCCGACCTCATGAAGCTGCCCATCGTGGCCATCGCCCGTCAAAGCCACTACCCGACACATGCCGATCAGTTTGCGCCGGCCATGTCCTTCCTGCTCGCCGATGGCACCGAAATCTGCTGGGGCAGGTCGGAAGGGGCGAAAGATGCCTTCGCGGTGGACGAGCGCGGTCGCCCGCTGACCATGGAGCGCAAATTAATGCGTCTGAAGGGGATTTGGCAGGAGTATCCTGATCTCCAGGGCATCGGCCGAGTTGTGCTCGATTTTCCCGCTCTGCACCTCTACGACGAGCGCGAGCGCGAACTGCCCGCAGCGGCTTCCATGCGCTAGGGGCTCCAAGGGCCTCGCCCCGAGCGGACTCCGGCAAAAGGGGGGCAGAAAGCGCCCTGAGCCCTTGCCGACCTCGGGCGGCCCCCCTAGAATGCTCGGCCCTTCTTGCGGACCTAATCCCATTGTCTGCAGGTTAACGGCTTTTGCGCGCGATGCGTCCTAAGACTTCCCACCATAACTCGATGACCGTGCCTCGTGAGTGGCACTTGGTCGATGCTGAGAACCAGATTCTCGGCCGCCTGGCTACCAAGATTGCCATGATCCTCATGGGTAAGCACCGTCCTACCCACAGCGATCACTACGATTGCGGCGACTACATTGTGGTCATCAACGCCGCCAAGATTGTCGTCACTGGTACCAAAGAAGAAGACAAGACTTATCCCTACGTCACTGGCTATCCCGGTGGGCGTCGCGAAGAGGTCTTCGCCGAATTGCGCGAGGAGCATCCCGAGCGCATTCTGCAAAAAGCGGTTAAGCGCATGCTGCCGAAGAACAAGCTTGGGCGTCAGCTCCTGAGCAAATTGCACGTCTACGGTGGTGCGGAGCATCCGCACGCCGCCCAGAAGCCGGTACCCCTTTCTTAGGGTTCTGAATAGCGCTTCCATTCCAAGAAGATGACTGAAGAGACTCCCGCTCAGCCGAACATCGGCGAAGACCTAAACCTTGGTGGCGCTGCCACCATCACCGCCGATGGTGCCGATCAAGGCGAAACCATCGAAGAAGAACCGCAGATTGACCCACTCGGTCGTCTCGTGGATCTTCAAGACGGCAAGTTCCATTGGGGAACCGGCCGCCGCAAGAACGCTGTCGCGCGTGTGCGTGTGCGTCCTGGCACTGGTGAATTCACCGTCAACGGTCGCCCGCTGGACGAGTTCTTTGCTCGTGACGTCGACCGCAGCGCCTGCCTCGCTCCTTTGGTGAGCCTGAAGGTTCGCAAGAAGGTCGATGTCGCCGTGAACACCCACGGTGGCGGTAACACCGGTCAAGCTGGCGCTGTGCGCATGGGCTTGAGTCGTGCACTGCTCGCCCTCTACCCAGACGCCCATGGCGTTCTGTCTGAAGCTGGACACTTCACGCGTGACCCACGAATGGTCGAACGCAAGAAGTATGGCCGTCACGGCGCCCGCCGCGGTCACCAGTGGGGTAAGCGCTAAAGCCCTTTCCTGTCTCGCAGTCCCGGGCTTTGTCCTGTGCCTGCACGACCGCCGGCTCGCTTCCCGAGCCGGCGGTTTCCTTTTCGCACGCAACGCACGCTAAACTGTTTCTCGAATCATGGCTGGACATTCTCACTGGGCCAACATCCAACGCAAAAAGTCCAAGGTCGACGCAAAGCGCGGCAAGGTCTTTAGTCGTTGGGCCAAACTGCTGATGGCTGCGGCCCGCGAAGGCGGCAGCGATCCCTCGATGAACTTGAAGTTGCGCTACGCCATCGATGGCGCCAAGGCAGACAACATGCCCAATGATTCCATCGACCGTGCGGTCAAGAAGGGTGCCGGAGAGTTAGAAGGGCAGGCTCTGGAAGAGGTGGTTTATGAGGCTTATGCGCCAGGCGGCATCGCCTTGATGATTGAAACCCTGACCGATAACCGTAACCGCACCGCCCCGAATATCCGTGCCGTGCTTGCCCGCCGCGGTGGCAGCATGGCCAACTCTGGTTCGGTGTCCTTCATGTTCAATCGCAAGGCCGAGTTCGCGATCCCCAAAGAGGGGATTGAGGAAGATGAACTGATGGACGTCGCCCTCGAGGCCGGTGCCGAAGACATCACCACCGATGAGGCCGATATCTTCGGCATCACTGCCCCGCCAGAGGCCTACAACGACCTCGATAAGGCCCTGCGTGACCAGGGCTGGGAAATTCTCGATGCGGCTCTGCGCTCTGTCCCCGATAACTATGTGGCGATCGATGCCGATGCCGCCACCAAGTTGCTGAACCTGGTGGAAGGCCTCGAAGACGACGATGACATCCAGGCGGTTCACCACAATGCCGAGTTTCCGGACGATTTCGACGCAGAATCTTGAGCTCTGTGGCGCTAGGATGACAGCATGAGCGCGCGTCCCCTCACCATCCTTTCCGCCGATCAAGGCGTGATTGAGGCCTGTCAGCAAGCTGCCCAACAGGCGGCATCGGCGGTGTCCAGCGTCCAAGTGTTAAAGGCCCTTGGTGACCTAGAAAGCGCTGGCCAGCTTCAGGGCTTGGTTGTGGTGGATCCCCGATTTGCCGCGCCCTTGAGCGTGCATGAATGGGCCTTGTCCTTCCTGCGTGAACATCAGGTGTTGTTGTTCCTCATCACCACTGGCGACGTGCAGGAAGCCGCTGGCTTGGCCCGCTTTGTCGGTGCACAAGGAGCCTTGCCTTTGCCTCTCGATGTCACGGAACTCGCCGCGCAACTGAGCTCCCCATTTGGTGCACCTGTGTCGCAGCGCCCACAACCCATGGAAGTTCCCGATGGCGCGGCCTTGAGCGCCTCGATTTCCTCGATTCTGACCGAGCGCGAACCCGAGCGTCGTGAGTTGTTTTTACGCGCGGTTGCTGACAGCCGTTCCGGTTTGCACACCGCTGAATTCTGGGAGCACCGCCTTGAAGAAGAGTTCAAGCGCGCCAATCGTTTCCGTTTCCCCTTGGGCTTGGTGTCCTTTACCTGGGATGGCGAACTCGATGACGCAGCCCTGTTGGATCTTGCCGGCGTGTTGTTGCTTGACACGCGCGACGTCGACATTGCCGCACAAATCTCCGAGCACAGTTTGGTCGCGATGTTGCCGCATACCGGCCCCGAGGGGTCGCGTCTTTTCGGCAATCGAGTCTTGGCAGGCATGCGTGATCGCAAGCTCCAGGACCTCCTTGGCGAGAACCTCGAGATCGAATGTCGTTCGGCCACGGTCCCGGACAGCAGCGTGGCCAACGCCAGGGCATTCCTGGCTCAGGTGCTCGAAGCAGAAGACTGCCAGCTGGGCGCTTAGCCACATCCCCGCTAAGCTGGGGGCATGTCTTATCTCCCCACTCTTGGCCTCACCATCGGCCTGATGGCTTCGCCATTGGCTGCACAGCTGCCGGTCGGCAGTCCGGTGCCAGAAATTGAAGTCGGTGAATGGTTTAACAACCCTCCGGCGACCACGATGGAGGACCTGCGCGGCCGCGTGGTCTTTCTAGAGTTCTGGGCCACTTGGTGAGGCCCTTGCACAAGTGCAGTCCCGCACCTGGTCGAGGTATGGGAAGAATACGAACCTAAAGGCTTAGTCATGTTGGCGCTCTCGGATGAGAGCAAAGGCATCGTCGAGAAGCACATCGAAAAGGTCGGCATGACCTATCCAACCGCAGCCGGCGAAAAGGTTGCACGCGCCTATGGCGTGAATGCCTACCCCACGTCTTACCTAATTGGTTGGGATGGACGCATTTTGTGGTCCGGCCATGTTCCCACAGGTGGCGAATGGGTCGGCATGCTCGATGAGGCATTGGAAGAAGCGCGCAAGATGGCCGATGAATGGGATCCCGGCGAGCAACCTAGCTATCTCAAAAAGGCAGTGTCTCACGCACGTAAAGGTGACATCGGCAAGGCTTGGAAAGAGGCCGCGTCTGTAGCGTCCAAGATGGTCGACGATCTCGAGGCCACCGCCAAAATCTCCACCTTCCAATCCTTGATTGAAGAGCGTGCTGGCTACCGCAGCGCCTACGTCGAAGCGATGTTGCAACAAGGCCGCGTGTTTGAGGCTTGCGAGTTTCTCGCTAGCTCAGGCAAGGTGTTTAAGGGCGCTCCCGCGGAGGCTGCGTGGACTGAGCAAATTAAGACTCTGAAGAAGGATCAAAAAGAGCTCTATAGCCTGGATAAGAAACGCGTGGATGCCTTGGAGAAGGCTGCCAAGGGCAGTCCCGACAAAGCGCTCAAGAGCTTGGAGAAGCTCAAGGAGAAAGCTTCCGGAACACCGCTCTACCCAATCATCCAAGAGGATATGGGCCGCGTCGCTGCACAGGCTGCGCGTTAATTCTCGTCCTCAACGGGCACCCGGTAGTCAGCGATTTTCCACTCGCTGGCTACCGTCAATCCGACTACGCGCGAGCCGTCGCCAAGGCTGCGCAAGATAGGGTCGTTGATTTCGAGAAGCATGCTACGGCCCTCTTTGCGCAACAGCGTTGAGGCGGGGCCATTCAGCGGTGCGCCAACGAGGCGGCCATCGTCTTCGCGGAACTCGAAGTAGTGCTGTTCTTGCATCAGTAGGGACACCACCACGCGCTTGCCCAACCCCCAATGCACCCACTGCCCCGGCTCGCCTTGGGTTGTGCCAATAGGTTCGAGGCGCCAAGCTTGGCCCACTGCAGGGCCAAGTTCCTTGCGTAAGTCTTGGCGCCCAAGCAAGTACAGATCCAGAGTTGCGCCGTAGCGCTCTTTCAGCGGCTCACCAAAGGCGAGGTATTCGGCGCGGCCGTCGTCACAGCCTAAGGCGGCAAAGAAGCTTCGGCCCGCTTGCTCTGCACTGTGAAAATCGGGTGCCGCGACCAGAATTTGGCTGGACGGGGGGCAAGTTTGGCAGGCCGGCGCAGACAGCAGCGCGATCCACAGGAAGGGGGTGCAACCAAGACGTTTCACGAGCGTATATTGGAGACTTCATGACTCGCTGGCAAACACCCTTCGGCAGCCTGCTCGCGGCTCTTCTATTTCTGGCCTGTGGCGGTCCCACACCTCCGGGATTTGCCCTCGAGGAAACGGTGCGCGATTTGGGCGAACTGGACAGCGGCCCCACAATTCCGCTGACCTTTCCCTTCCAAGTTGGCGAAGAGGCCGTTCGAATTGACCGCTTGACACCCTCGTGTGGCTGTCTCCGCCCCAAAATCATGGTCGCAGGCCAAGAAGTGCCGCTGGGCACGGAGTTGGCCCCTGGCACCAAGGGCGTGGTGGCCGTGGATTACGCCACCGCGGGCTTCCTCGGCCGAAAATTCACCGGGGTCAAGATCACCGGCAGCGGTCCTGGGCTCCCGGCCGAGGTCGAGGTGCAGAGCTGGTTGCGCTCCTGGTTCGAGGTCGAGCCGCGCGCTGTGCAGTTTGGCAGCGTGAACGGTGAACAGGAGGAACGTCGCCAAGTGGTGATTACCGGCCGGGAGCCCTTCCGCCTGACTGGTTTGTTGGGTGGCGCCCCTCCTCTCGAGGTGGTTGGCATCCCCTCGGCGGAGAAAGCCCTCAGCCAGACGATTGAAATCGTGCTCCCACCGACCACTGCCGAGGGGCGCCATGCCGGCTTTCTCAATCTGGCGACCGACCAAGAAGGCTATCCCGTGCCGCTGGCTGTGGAATACACCGTGGCAGGCCGCCTCTGGACCCTTCCTGACCGTCGTTTGCTGCTCGGCCAGGTGCCCACAGGGGTGGAGCGCTTCGAAACCATCGAAATCGGGGCACGAGAAGGCCGATTAGGTACTCCTGAGGTGGTTCTAGAGGGAATTCCTGGGGGAGAAAGCCAGGTGGAAACCCTTAGCGAGGGCTCCAGATATCGGATACAGTTGAAGGTGGTGCCAGACGCGGCAGGCACCCTGTCGGGTGAGGTGCTTTTGCGCCTTCCTTACACTTGGGCCGGAACCCAGGAGGTTGTCGAAAGACGGCTCCAGGTTTTCGGTGTCGTCCGCGATGCTTGATGTTGCCATGAAATTAACTTCCTTACCTCTGATTTCCGCCGTTTTGGCCGCCGTTCTCGTCTCCTGCAATGAAGGGAGCAGCCAAGCCAACTTGGCTTCGAACGCCAATGACCAAAGCATTCAGGAGCCCTCGGTTCTGCAAGGCTATGACCCTGCGGCGCCAGGCCCGAGCATGATGGCGCAGCAGGCCGGGCGTTCGCGTTCCATCTTAAAGTTCTCGGAAATGCACAAGGACTTGGGAACGGTGTATCAGTTCCAAAGTTATGACTTGGTGTATCCCTTCCAGGTAGAGGGGCCAGATCCTTTGGTCATCACCGAAATCAGCACTTCGTGTGGGTGCACCGACGCCAAAATCTACCCCGATTGGGAAGGCGCCGACCCAGAGAAGCCATGGCCTTTAAACCAGCCCATGCCGCCGAATGCCAAAGGGCGTTTGATTGCCGAATTCAACGGCGAGCGTGCGGTCAACGATAAGTCGAGCACCATTACCATTCGCGGCAATATGCCCGAAGGCAAGGTCATTCTTGGCGTGAAGGCCTTTGTGGTTCCGGTGTTCCAAGTCTCCCCGGTGCAAGCCCGTTTCGGCGACATGCTCACGGCCTCATTGCGCGACGAAGACCCGGTGATCGAGGTCACTGTCACCGCCATGAAGGAGTTTGAAGTTCTGCGTTGGAAACGCGTGCCTCGTGGCATTGCAGTCAAGGAACTGGAAGAGGAACACAAGGTCGAAGAAGATGGCCGTGTTACCGCGAAATACTCCTTTACTGCCACCAAAGATCTTCCGGAAGGCAATTTGAGCTCTAGCGTGATTGCCGAAACTTCGCTCGGTGTTGATTTGGAAATCCAGGTCATCGGCGTGGTTCGCGGCGCGGTCAAGTACGCACCGAACCAGCGCGTGGCCTTTGGGATTTTTGACGAAGGAACCAAGAAGGTGCGCTCGATCAAGATTGAGTCCACCCTCGGCAAGGTCAAGCTGCCGAAGCCTACCGTGACCCTGAAAGGGGATTCGGGAAAGGTGGTCGAGGCCGAAGTTGTGGAAGGCGCAACCACCGATAGCTGGGAAATCAAGCTCAGGATTGGTGCCGACGCCCCTGCGGGAAGCTATAACGGCGTTCTCCGAATTGAGTACCCCGAGGAAGCCCACCTCGTGGCCAAGGAGATTGTCGTGAACGCCCGCATCCGCCCTGCACGTTGAGGAAACGCCTCGGAGAAATTCTGATCGCCGCTAAGGCGATTACGGAAGAACAATTGCGTGCTGCTCTGGCTACCCAAGAGCAGCGCACCGTCTTGCTCGGCCAGGCTCTGATCGAACAAGGTGCTCTCGACGAGCTGACCCTGAGCCGCGCCTTAGCCAAGCAGGGGCGTCTGCCCTTTGTTGATTTAGCCGAACGCACGCCGCCGGGGCGGTTGACCGACCTTCTCGACGGCAAAACCGCATGGGAGTTGCAAGCCATTCCCGTCGCGGAGAAGGAAGGTCAACTGGTATTGGCGGTGGGGGATCCACAGCAGACGGTTGTGGTCGACACCCTGCAGTTTCTGCTCGACCGCGAGATTGCCTTCGCCATGACCACCCCGAGTGGTCTCACCGCCGCCTTGGAGCGGGTCTATGGCCCGAACCCAATCGGTGGTGCCAGCGCCGGCCAAGGCCAACTTGACCAAGAGCACAGCGATGAAGCTCCCGTGGTGCGTCTGGTCAACCGCATGTTCGACGAAGCGGTCAAATCTCGGGCCTCAGATATCCATATTGAGCCTTTTGCTGACCGCCTCCGCGTCCGTTACCGGGTGGATGGTACGTTGCAAATCGCCGCCGAACACTCGATTGATGTCTTTGCCCCTTTGCTTAGCCACATCAAAGTGAGTGGAGGGTTGGACATTGCGGAGAAGCGTCGTCCGCAAGATGGGCGAATTGAGCATCGGGCCGCTGGCCGAGAGCTGGATGTTCGTGTGTCGGTGCTGCCGACCAACAATGGCCAAACCTGCGTGATGCGTTTGCTCGACCGCGAGGCCAACCTAATCAGCTTGAGTGATTTGGGCATGAGCGAAGAAGGCTTGGCTTGGTTCTCCCGACTGATCGAAAAGCCTAACGGCATTTTCTTGGTCACCGGGCCCACGGGTTCGGGCAAGACCACCACCTTGTACGCGGCGCTGCAGACTTTGAACCGCGCCGACAAGAAGATCCTCACCGTCGAGGACCCGGTGGAATACCGTATTCCGGGCATCAACCAGGTGCAGGTGCACCCGCACATTGGCCTGGACTTTGCCCGTGTTTTGCGTGCTTTCTTACGTCAAGCGCCCAACGTGGTTCTAGTCGGGGAAATCCGTGACCGTGAAACGGCGGAAGTCGCCATTCAAGCCAGCCTGACTGGTCACATCGTGTTTTCCACGGTGCACACCAACGACGCGCCCAGTGCCGTCACTCGTCTGCTCGACATGGGAGTGCCACCGTTCTTGGTCGCCACTTCTTTGCAAGGCGTACTCGCGCAACGATTGGTGCGCCGTCTGTGCGAAGAATGTCGCGTCGAGGAAGATGCCAACCTACTCGAGCGCCAAGTCCTCGGCGTTTCCGAGGGCACCAAGGTGTTCCGCCCGCGCGGCTGTCGCAAATGCAGCCAAGGCTATCGCGGTCGCATCGGGGTGTACGAATGGTTGGACATGGATGAGCCTTTGCGCGAAATCCTGTTCCAATCGACGAACCCCAATCAGTTTGTTGCCGCAGCGGGAAAATCGGATCGTTGGAAGAAGCTTTCCCTCGACGCCTGCGACAAAGCACGTCGCGGCCTGACCTCGGTCGACGAGGTATTGCGAGTTACGCGCATTGCGAGTGACCCGGAAGACGAAATGGAAACTGAAACCGCTGCTGTGGCAGCTACCCCCGAAGACTAAACATGTCTCTTGTTCAACCTGGCGGCCTTCTTGACGAATGGCTGCATTCCGTGGCCACGATGGAGGCTTCTGACCTCCACATCGGTGCCCTTCGTCGACCCATGATGCGTGTTTCCGGTACGCTTCAACCTCTGTCCGATGCGCCGCTCACGCCCGACGATACCGAGCAACTGTGTTTGCCGATTGTTCCTGAGCGTAAGCGCGACGAGCTACATGAAACCGGCTCTGTCGACTTTAGTTTTGAGCATGGGGGTGACCGCTATCGCGCCAACGTCTTCCGTCAGCGCTCCACCTGGGCCATGGTTTGCCGCCGCTTACCCGCGAATCGGATGACCTTCGATCAATTGGGCGCGCCGCCAGTCATGAAGGCCTTGGCGCACTTGCCACGTGGCTTAATTTTGGTCACTGGACCAACCGGTTCCGGTAAGACCACCACGCTGGCTGCCATTATCCACGAGATCAATGCGCAACGCTCCGAGCACATCATCACGCTGGAGGACCCGATTGAATTTCAGCATGAGTCCTTGAAGTCAGTGGTGAATCAACGTGAAATCGGCGAAGACACGACGTCGTTTTCGGAAGCCTTGCGTCGCGTTCTGCGTCAAGACCCTGACGTCATCATGTTGGGTGAGATGCGCGACCTAGAAACTACCGCTGCCGCGATTACTGCAGCAGAAACCGGTCACTTGGTGTTTGGCACTTTGCACACCACTGGCGCTGCACGAACGGTGGACCGCATCATTGACCAATATCCAAAAGAGTCGCAAGAGCAAGTTCGTGCGCAGCTTTCGGTGTCCCTGCAGGCGGTGGTCTCGCAGGTGCTGGTTCCTCGTGCAGATGGAGAAGGCCGCAAGGGCGTGTTCGAAGTCATGGTGCGCAACTCTGCGATTGAAAATCACATCCGTAAGGGCGAGACCTTCAAGATTCCTTCGGTCATGCAGACTCAGCGTCGCTTGGGCATGCAGCTCCTCGATGACCACCTGTTTGAGTTGGTTGGTGATGGCACGATTTCGCAAGACATCGCCCTGCAGTATGCGCAGCTGCCAAGTGATTTGCGCCAGCGCTTAGGTTCCGTTTGAGATGACCGTCGAACAAAAACCCATCGGCAAAATCTTGGTTGAGCTTGGCGTGCTTGGCCAAGGACAACTGCAAGCCGTGCTTGCGGAACAACGGCGCCAAGGTGGTCGCTTGGGGGAGTTGCTCTTAGCGAAAGAGGCCATCACCGAAGATGACCTTTCCCGAGCAATGGCATTGCAGCAAGGGCTGGATTGGATTCCAGCGAGCGCTTTGGAGCCCGACGAAGATGCCCTCGCGCTCCTCGATGCTGGCACCGCGCGAGCCTTCAACGCATTGCCGCTATCGATTGTGAACGGCCAGTTGCGAGTCGCTTTGGCCAACCCCGAGTCGCTGCCACTGTTGGGTGATTTGGAATCCATGTCGGGCTGCCCGGTGGTCCCGGTGCTGTCTGCGCCAAGTGCCCTGTCTGAAGCCGTCGATCAGGCCTACCAACGCGTTACCGAGGCCAAGAAGGCCGCAGAGGTTGAGGCCAGTGAAGCTGCACCCATCGTGCGCTTGCTGGAATCGATTCTGATTCGCGCAGTGCGTGACCGCGCAGCCGATGTCCACTTCGAGCCTTACCAGGGCGCCTTCCGCATTCGCATGCGCTCCGATGGCGTGCTGTATGAAATCGATCCGCCACCCCCGCACCTTGCGGTTGCCTTGGTGTCGCGGATTAAGGTGATGGCCGATCTCGACATTTCGGAAACCCGGATGCCTCAGGATGGCCGCATTGACCTCACCTTAGATGGACATCGGATTGACTTCCGTGTCTCCACGGTTCCCACTCAAGGCGGCGAGAGTGTTGTGCTGCGCCTGCTCGACCGTCGCAACCTCATGCTCGAACTTGGTGGTTTGGGTTTGGACCCAGGCGAAGAAACCCAACTCATGGAGTTCGTGCGCAGACCGCACGGCATTGTGCTGGTCACGGGTCCAACCGGTTCAGGAAAAACCACCACGCTGTATTCGCTGCTGCACCAGGTCAATGACCCGGAGCGCAAGATCTTGACGGTGGAAGACCCGGTCGAATATGACCTGGATGGCATTGTTCAGGTTCCCGTCAATGAAGAGATTGGTGTGAGCTATGCTCGAGTTTTGCGCACCATGCTGCGCCAAGACCCAGACATCGTGCTCGTCGGTGAGATTCGGGACCCGGAAACCGCACAGATTGCGGTCGAAGCCTCTCTGACCGGCCACTTGGTGCTGAGTACCCTGCACACCAACGATGCCGCCTCCACGGTGACCCGCATGGTCGACCTTGGCGTGGAGCCTTTTTTGCTGGCAGCGACCCTCGAAGGCATCGTGGCCCAACGTCTAGTGCGCAAGGTCTGCCGGGATTGTAGTGAGCCCGACCAGGCCAATCCCGAACACTTGGAGCGCCTTGGCATCACCTCGATAGAAGGGCTGCGGCGCGGCAAGGGTTGCGCCACCTGCCATTTCACCGGTTACTCCGGCCGCACCGCAATCTATGAGATTCTGGCCTTGGACGATGCTCTGAAAGAGCGCTTCCTTCAGAACCCGAGCACCCTGGTCTTGCGCGAGGAGGCGCGGAAGCGGAAGATGCGGACCCTGCGTGAGCGCGGCCTCGAGCTGGCGCAGGCCGGGCAGACCACTCTTGATGAGGTTCTGCACGGTACCCAGGGCGACTAGCCCCCGCGTTTTCGCCCTCAAACTCCGTCCCAACCGTCATGGCTCGCCTGCAGCGTCGCGTTTCTGCCCCCGCTTCTCGTCCCCGTTCTAGTGGCGGTGGAGGGGGAGGCGCTCCCGCGTCCGATACCCAGGCTCGTGTCAAGCGCAAGGTGCCACTGAAGCATGTGGTGCAGTTCACGCGCATGTTGGCGACCATGACCGAAGCCGGTCTCCCCGTGTTGCGCAACTTGCGCATTTTGTCCGACCAGTGGAAAGAGGGCCGCTTCCGCGACTCCATTCTTGACGCCGCGGACCTGGTGGAAGAGGGCCAACCACTGAGCGATGCACTGGCGCAAACTCCCGAAGTCTTCGATGAGCTTTACGTCAACATGGCACGCGCCGGTGAGGCGGGCGGTGTGTTGGATACCGTACTCAATCGATTGGCAGGCTTCTTGGAGCGTAGTCAGGAGATTCGCGACAAGACTCGCAGCGCATTGATCTACCCAGTGGTGATTACGGTGGTTGCCGTCGGCGTGATTGCCGCACTCATGACCTTCGTGATCCCCAAGTTCGCGGAGTTGTACACCGACATGGGTATGGTCTTGCCAGATTTGACTGTGGCCATGATCAATATCAGTAACTTCACGGTCGAATATTGGTACTTAGTTCTTGCCGTGCCCGTTTTGCTGGTTCTCGGACATGCGCTTCTATATCGACGAAGTTACGGCTATCGCCGCGCCAACCACGCCTTGGCACTGCGTCTGCCGGTTGTGGGTGTCCTGGTGGAGAAGGGACAAGTGTCGCGCTTTAACACGACCTTTGGCACGCTGATATCCAGTGGTGTTCCGCACCTCGAAGCCTTCACCATCACTCGCGGTGCTCTCACCAACGAGGTCTACCGCGAAGCCATCGACGACATCACCGAAGAAGTTCGCGAAGGCGAGGCGATTGCCGCTAGTTTGGAATCTTCGGAGCGTTTCGATGACCTTGTCGTGTCGATGGTCGAAGTCGGTGAGGAAACGGGTGAGCTCGACCGCATGTGCTTGCGCGTCGGCGCTTCCTACGAGGAGCAGTACACCCGTGTCCTCGACAACCTGCTCAAATTGATTGAGCCGGTCATGCTCCTGATCTTGGCTACGGTGGTGGGCTTGATTGCCCTCTCCCTATTCCTGCCGCTGTTCAAGCTCCTCGAACAGTTCGGTCAGGGCGGGTAGCCTAGCTTGGGGCGTGCGGAGTCCCTGGACTCCCGCACCCAACGCAGATGAGCCTTCGTCTCCGCCTTATCCTGGCGCTGGTCCTCGTAAATGGACTGGTGTTGGGCACCTTAGCCTGGTGGATTAGCCAGCGCGAAGTCGATTTACGTGAACTCCAGGTACAGCGGGAACAGGAGCTTCGCGAAGACTTGGCGCTGCGGGTCATGCCGCGTTTCCGCCCCGAGGAGTTAGGGGATTTGCGCAAAATGCTGTCGTGGCCTTTATGGTTTGAATACGATGACGTGCTCGTCATCGACACCCGTGTCTTGGAGCTCGATGGCCAGAAGGTTCCCATCGGTACCGTGTTGAACCCACGCGGAAGGCGGCACCGCGAGGCCGAATTCCCATTGGCTGAAATCACCCAGGCAGTGGTCAAGGCCACGGAGGAAAATCGACCCATCGCCGTGGCCGACGGCGTGGCCATGCCACTGTCTGCATATAGGCCTTTCGCTGGACCGCAGCGGCCTTGGGGTGGCCTTTACGTCGCCCTTCCCGCCTTGGCCCCTCCAGCAGATTTGGCCTGGACCGTGTTGATGGCAGCTTTGGCCTCTACCTTTGCCGCAGCGTTGGTGGCCGCCTGGTTGCTAGGGCGTTTGGTGTTGCGCCCGGTAGAACGCCTTGCCGGGGGGACCGAAGGCTTTGCACCTGGTGCGGAGTTGCCACCCTTGCCGCAGGAAGGTGCGCCCGAGGTGGTGGCGCTTTCCAACTCTTTCACCGACATGATGACGCGCATTCGCGGATTTCAGGAAGAGCTCGAGGCGGAGGTTCATCGCGCGACCAACCGCGCCATGGATTCCGAACGTTTGGCTTCGCAACAGGAGCGCATGGCTGCCATGGGCACTTTGGCTGCGGGCTTGGCTCATGAAATCAATAGTCCTTTGGCCGGAGCACTCCACGGCTTGGAGGTGCTGCGCGAGAGCGATGATCCCGAAAAACGTGATCGCTATGGCCCCTTAGTCCAGGAAGCTTTAGTGCGCATTCAAGGCTTGGTGCAGCGCCTGTTACTGCTCGCGCCGAGTCGCTTGGAAGAAGGCGCGACTAGCATTGCACCAGTGGTGGACGACCTCAGCCTGTTTTTGGCGAGTCGCCTAGTGAGCATTCGCTGGCAGGTCTGTGGCCCTACAGATCTCGAGGTGCCAATGGCACGCGGCGACCTGTTTGCACTATTGCTCAATCTATTGCGTAACTCGCTCGATGCCTTGGAAAGCCATCCGCCGCAAGATGGGGGGGAACTGGTGTTGCAGGTCGAGCCCATCTCAGAAGGCCTAGAGATTCAGGTGTGGGATAACGGTCCCGGCGCACCCGAAGCCATCTTGCCTCATTTAAGTGAACCCTTTGTGACCAGCAAAGATGTCGGGACCGGAACCGGACTTGGTTTGGCTTTGGCGCAATCCGCCATGCGGCATTCCGGTGGCAGCATGAGTTTTGAGAATCGGCAGCAAGGCGGCTTCTCGGTGCGCTTGCACTTCCCTGCAGTGTCATGATCCTTGCGGATTTTTTGCCTGCCTTTGGCCTACTGCTGGTTTCCGGCTTTTTCTCCGGAGCCGAAGCGGCTTTATTCACCCTGGTTGCCCAGCGTGGGGGTGGTGGGCAACAGTCCGTCTTTGTGCGCCCGCTGTTTGAAGATCATGTCGGCGCCCTGGCCACGATCCTTTGTGTCAACCTAGTGATTAACTTGGCCTATTTTGCCATGGTCCATCGTCTCGGTGTGGACTTGGCCTTGACCCAGGCCGCACTGCTCACCACGGTGTCGGTCCTGTTATTGGTGATTTTTGGCGAAATCCTTCCCAAGGTTATGGCTCATCGCAAAGCGAGCACCTTGGCGCCACTGATGCTGCCTTTGGTGCGTCTCTGTCATTTTGTGTTGGCACCGATTCTGCGTCCGCTAGCCAAGCGCTTAGAAGGGAGCCCGCAACCAGAAAGGCCCATGGCCAGTGGCCAAACCGTCACGCTTTTAAGTAGTGAAGGAGAGTTCGGGATCTCGCGCGGGGAACAAACCCTGTTGGCGCAGCTATTGGAATTAGGTTCGCTGCGTGCGGGAGCTTTACGCCGACCTCTGAGTGAAGTCATGCGGTTCCCGCGCGGGCTGCGTCTGGACTCGGCACTGACCGAAATGTCGCGTGCAGGAGTCGTCGCCGCCGCCGTGGTCGATCGCGAAGGCATGGTGCGTGGCGTGCTTGATCGCAGTCGACAACCGCGTGGCCAGTTTGTCGCCGATGCCATGCTTGACCTTCCGGTGCTGCCCGAAGTCGCTCCTGTGGCCAACGGCGTGCGCTTATTGATTGAAAGCGGGCGGCCCTTCGTGTTGTTGGTCGATGAATACGGTGACGACGCCGGCATCATCGAACGCGGCCGCTGGGCGGATACCTTGTTGGACCGTTTGCCGGGCGAGGCAGGCGGCGAGCGTCGATTTGTGCAACAACTGGAGGATCAGGTGTGGGAGCTTGATGCCAGTCTGCCTTTGCACGATGCCATCGACCAGTTCGGAAATCTTGGCCCCTACGATGTCCGCGTCGACACCTTGGGCGGGTTCATTCTGGAGCGACTCGGGCGCATGGCCAAAGTGGGCGATCGCTTGCTCTTGGAGCATGCAGAGCGCCCCTGGGTGGTGGAGGTTCTTTCCTGTTCTAGCACGCGACCCTTGCGCTTGCGTTTGCAGCTCGCCCCATTCGTAATGGGGGAAAATCCTATGGATGGACGGCCGCAAGAAGAGGACTCGACATGATCTGGATGGTTCTCCTCCTGTTGATCGCCTTGTTGGGGTCGGCCATGTTCGCAGGTTCCGAAACCGGCTTTTATGGACTCAATCGTTTGCGCCTGCGGCAAATGGCCGATGGCTCTTTGCCGGCCGCTGTCCTGGTGCGCATCACCACCTCATCCAGTGGCTTTTTGGCAGCCCTATTGCTCGGCAACAATTTGGCAAACAGTTTGGCGGTGCAGGGTGGCATCGGCGTCCTGGAGGGTTTCGGAATCGAGCGGGCCGAGTTCTGGACCACGATTGCCCTGACCCCGGTGCTGTTGTTGCTCGGGGAACTCCTGCCCAAGGCCTGGATGTTGCAGCGTCCGGTGCGCTTGGTCTTGCTGGCCCTGCCGCTGGCCTTCTTCCGCCTCCTGTTTCTGCCCCTCACGCTGCCGCTGGCTTGGTTGGCTTCTCGTCTCGAGGGCAGCGGGGCGGGGTTGGCACTGGAGCGGCGGCAATTGGAAACCTTGCTCCACGAGGGGCGCGAACAGGCACCAGGCGAAGCCCGCGTCATGGCGGCCGCGCTGCGCGCATTGGATAGCCGCGGCCAAGGCCTTGGACCCTTCCTGCGCCATGATTTACCAACCCTTTCGCCGAATCTGGCACATGACGCCGCCCGCGCGCGTTTGGCGCAATCGCCCGACGGCAACGCCCTGGTTGAGCTCAAGTCGGGCCAATTTGGGCTCCTGCGCTCGCGCAACCTGCTCGATGCCCCGGCCCAGCAGCCTCTCAGCGCACTCGCTGTGGCGTTGCCGGTTCTGCCGAGGGGACTAGATCTTGGTGGAGCCTTGGTCCGCCTACGTGGCCTAGGAGCTGCCTTTGCCGTAGTCGAGGGAGAAGCCGCCACCGCGGTGCTGGATCTCGAATATGCTGTAGCCCTGTTAGTGATGCCGGCCCCGTCGGCCTCATCTGCCCTGGAAACGCCCTCATGAAAGCCTTCTTCGCCCAAATTCTGCCCCTGTGCGCCGCTGCGGCCGCTGGAGCCGCCCTGGTGACCGCGCTCGAGCCGACTCCTGTCGCCGCGCAGGGTACGGCCGATGCCGGTTCGCGTTACGTCGCGGCTACCGGTCAATACATGGACAACACCTCGTTGCTGTATGTCCTTGATCAGGAAACGCAGCGCCTGGCGGTCTATGAGGCCCGAGGCGGTGCGGCGAACTCCCGTCGGGTGACCTTCATTGGTGCCCGCAACATTGAGCTCGATACCCTGCTCGACGGCTTCAACGACGAGTCTGAGTTCAGTCATGCCGAACTTGAAGAGGAATTCCGCGCCAACGGGAATGTTCTCACCGAGACTGGCACGAAAGCCGGGGGTTAACTATCCTCATCCTGGCGGCCACGTCGTGTCCGCCCTTCCCAAGTCCTTGTCCCAGCAATAACCCGTGAGCGACAGCGAATTCGCCTCTTTCGACGATGCCCTCAAGAAACTCGAACTCGAGGAAGAGGATCTCAAACGTCTTATCTCTGCCGGTGAAATCCGAGCCTTCCGTGAAGGTTCGAATATGCGCCTGCGGACCGAAGACGTCTCCAAAGTGGCTTCCCAGCTCGGCATTGGTTCCGAGGTAGGGGAAGGCGACGCCGGTGAGCTTCTCGAGGTCGAAGACCTCCCGCTCGATGCCGGTGACGAAGGCATGATGACCACCCAGTTGTCCGAAGAGGACACTCTGCTTGACGACCCCGTCGAGGAGCTCACCGTCGAGGAAGAAGCTCCGCGCGCCGCACGTAGCAGTCGTTCCTCCGGCGCCCGCAGTGGTGGCCGCGCCGCAGCTGCCGCCCCGGCTGCAGAAGGCGAAGAGTCTGGTGGCATGCGCGCCGGCTTGATTGTGACAAGCCTCCTCATGATCTTCGGCATTGCCTTTGCCATCGGCTCTATGGAGGGCCGCATGACTGGCGTCACCGAAGGCGTGGTCGGCCTGTTCCAGGAGTGAGCAGGCGAACCGCCCTCGCCTTGGCCGTCTTGGTCGCGGCGGGGGCATGCCGCTCTCCCAACACCGCCTCCCGCGGGTTTGAAGAACTGCAATTCTTGCAGGACATGGTGTTAGTACGTCCACTCAGTGTGGATGAAGACTGGTTGCTTTGGGGTCGTTTTGAAGCCACCCAAGAGGAAGTCTTCGGAGTGACCGAACGCGACCGTCGGGATTTGCCCGCAACGATGATTTCCGCTGAGCAGGCGCAGGCTTGGTGTGCTAAATTCTCCCTGCGTTTGCCCACCGAGCGAGAATGGAGGCAAATGCCCCTCGAAGGCGGTGGCGTCGATTTCGACAGTGTGGCACCGCAAGATTCGAACGGCCTGGAATTGGGCCTTGGGGGACCGCTTCCGGTCGGCGTTTTTGAGCGTGGTCGCACGGCCATGGGCTTGTATGACATCTATGGCAACGTGCGTGAAATCGTCTTGACCGAGGCAGGTGGCGTATTGGCCTATGGCGGTAGCTATGCCTCGCGCGATGCCAATCGCGACCCTCGCGAGCAGTTAAAGCTAGAAATGGGCGACCGTGCGGAAGATGTCGGCTTTCGCTATGTTGCCGACGCCACGGTGTTTTTCCGTGACTATCTTGCCCCGCGCTGGGCCCTGCTGTCCCGTGAAGAGCGCAACGAGATGGAATCTTGGTGGCAAAACTGGCGCCCGGAGTATCGCAGCGCCCTCGCCAAGCGCCTGCGTGAGAACGGTCTCGACGATGCCCTGGTTCGTGCCGTAGATTTTCTAGCGGTGGATCAAACGGAATGAAAGTGGGGGATTTGCGTGCCTTACTCGAGGCGCATGGCTTGGCGCCTCAAGGGCGCTTTGGCCAAAACTTCTTGATTGATCCGGCCTTGTTGACAGCCATCCCTCAAGATGCCGGCGTTCAGGTCGGAGAGGCTGTGCTCGAGGTCGGGCCGGGAGTGGGTTCGCTCAGTCGCTCCCTTTTGGATGCCGGCGCCCGTCTGTGTGCGGTGGAGATTGACCATGGCCTGGCCGCCTTGTTGCGTCAGCGATTTTCCGCTGATTTGGCCGAGGGCAACTTTCAGCTGGTGGAAGGAGATGCCCTGGCCAGCCAGGAGCGCTTTCACCCAGAAGTCGAAGCTTGGTGGGCCGAGCAGGCCGCTCCGCCTCGGCTGGTGGCCAACCTTCCCTACGCCATTTCCGGTCCCTTTTTGGCCCGCTTGCCGGGCCGCCCCATGCTCGGGGCCACCCTCTTGCTACAGCGGGAGGTTGCGCAAAAGGCCGCCGGCCCAGGAAGCCAAGGGGAATGGAGTCCGTTGGCCATTCGGTTGGCCTTGGCCTTCCACACTCGCCTCGGGCGCAAGTTGCCTCCTCAAGTTTTTTGGCCACGGCCTAGCATCCAATCGGCCTTCCTCCACTTAGAACCAAAGGCAGATGCCCTTGTCCCGGAGCAAGAGGCGCGCTTGGCTGCGGTCCTGAAAATCGCGTATGCCCAGCGCCGGAAGCGGGTGCTCGGGCGCCTGCGGGCCAGCCAGGCAGGGGAGTGGGCCGACGCCCTGACCGAGCTTGGCGTCGAGGAAGGCGCTCGCCCTGGAGCATTAGCCCCAGAAATCTGGCGCGAAGCGCTCAAGCGTTTATCCTAAGAGAGTCGGGATTGCCGACCTTCCTGCATGACTGATCTCAGCCCCTTTGTCGACCAACTGAAAGAACGGTTGCCGGTCGAAGAGGTCATCGGCCGTCGCGTCAAACTGGCCCGCAGTGGGGGGCAGTACAAAGGCCTGTGTCCCTTCCACGCCGAGAAGACACCGTCCTTTTATGTGCATCCTGGCCGCAACAGCTTTAAGTGTTTTGGCTGCGGCAAAGGAGGCGACATCATTACCTTTGTGCGAGAAACCGAAGGTCTGTCCTTCTTGGAGGCACTTCGGGTTTTGGCCGACCAGGCCGGCGTCGCCATGCCGCAAAGTTTTTCGCGCGGTCCGCAACAGGCCCCGGAAGAACGGCAGTTAGTGCGCGAGGCCTTGCAAATTGCACGGCGCTGGATGCAGGAACAATTGCTCGGGCGCGAAGGCGAGGCCGCCCGCCGCTATTTGTTGGAACGGTCGATTCCCCAGGACTGTTGGCAGACCTTTGGCTTGGGCTGGGCACCGCGAGATCGCCAAGCCTTATTGCGTGTGTTGCGCGAAAAGCAGATTCCGCTCGAAGCCGTCGCCAAGGCGGGATTATTGGTGGAAGACGAGGAGCGCGGACAAAGTAAGGCACGCTTTTGGGAGCGCCTGATGTTCCCGGTGGCCGATGGCGGGGGCCGCACCTTGGGTTTCGGTGGCCGCTATCTTCCGGGCAGTTTTGCCGAGGACAAAAAGCTCGGCAAGTACATCAACTCGCCCGAGGGACCGCTGTTTCCGAAGCGCAAGTTGCTTTACGGCCTGGAGCATTTGCAAGCCGCCATGCGTGAGCAACCCGAGGCCCCGGTGATTCTTTGCGAGGGCTATCTCGATGTCATCCAGCTTCACCAAGCGGGCTTCAAGACCTCGCTTGCCGCACTCGGCACCGCCATGACCGAGGACCATGCCCGCATCTTGCGTCGCTCTGATCGCCCCGTGGTCCTGATGCTCGACCCCGACGAGGCTGGGCGTCGCGCGGCAGCACGTGGTGGCCGTCTCCTAGTCGCTGAGGGCCTCGACGTGCGCATTTCGCGCCTCCCAGAGGGCGCGGACCCCGCCGATATGGTCGCCCAGGGCCGCCAGGAAGAACTGTCCCGCGCTGTCTCAGATTCCTGGGATATACTCCGTTGGCGTCTCGATACATGGGTTCGCAAGGAAGATTTGTCTCTTCCTGCGGTCACGCACCGAGCTGCAGCCGAAATGGCGGAGTGGATTGCCACCACGCCGTCGCCGGTTGTGGCCGAGCAGTGGTCTGCGGAAGCGGCGAAAACCTTGGGAATCTCTCAGGATGCCCTGCGGAGTCTTCTCCGTCCAGATCGCCCCAGGGCTGGCGCGATCAGCGGACAGGTTGCCTCTTCAGCTCCCCATCGCTCCCCTTCCTCTGGCCCCAAGGAGGTCCTGACTGCCAACGAACGAGAGATCGTCTCCATCCTTTTGCATGACCCGAGTACCTGGTCCTCTTCCCGGACCGTCCTCGAGTCGTTAAAATTACAGGATTCCATCGCCAACACCCTCTTCGAATGGTGCCGACAACGGCGCCAAGACGGAGTTGGCTTCGATCTTGAAGATGCACTGGTTGCCTACGCCGACGATCCCCATGTCGGTGCCTGGCTAGATGCGCAGCGCCAACTGCGCTTCGCCGACCCACGTGTCAGTCTGATTCGCGCTCTCGAGGCACTGCCCGGGAACTTGGATCAGGTACACGTCGCCCGTGCCTCGGTAATGGATGACCTTGCTGCGTTCCGCCGCCCAATCAGGATTACTCCCCAGGATTGAATCGCCTGCCCACCTGGCCTGAATTACACATGTCCACAAAATCGCTCGACAAAAAGACGGAATCCGCCGTCGATACCTTGCTTGCAAAAGGCAAGGTCAATGGCAGCCTGCCGTTCGAAGAACTGCAGGGTGCTCTCCCCGCCGAAAAGCTCGGCGACCTAGAGGTCTTGCAGGAAGTCCTTAACCGCATCGAAGCTGCGGGCATCGTGCTTGGCGACAACGCCGAGCCGGCCGCGCAATTCGGTGGAGGTACCGCTCCGGTTCCCGTCACTCCGCGGCCACTCTCTACCTTGCCCAACCGTGGTGCAGGTCGTGCCGTGCCAGCCGCGCTGGAGAAGATCGATGACCCGGTGCGCATGTACCTCACCCAGATGGGTGAGATTCCGCTGCTGACTCGCGAAGAGGAAATCAGTCTTGCCAAGACCACCGAAGTCACGCGCAAAGTCTTCCGCCGTTTGGTGCTGGAGTCTGGCCTGGCCTTGGACATGGTGATTGATGTGCTGGAGCAAGTGAAGCGCGGCGAGCTGGCTTTCGACCGCACGCTCAAGGTCAACCCCTCGGCGCAGGCAAACTCGAGCTTTGCCGTGTTGCACTACAACCGCCGCATGAAGAAGCAGGCGACCGAAGAGGGCGATGAAGGCGGTTCCTCCAACATCGATGGTGGTGCTGGTTACGAATTGACCAAGCAAGACCTCGAACAGCGCCTTGGTGGCCATATTCGCGATCTCATCAATATGCGCGATGCCGCGCGATTGGGCTATCACGTCGTGATCGATGGCAAGCTCAAAAAAGATGAGCGCATCTTGTTCCATCGCTTAATGCGCGCGCGCCAGCGTCGCATGGCGATCATGATTGAAGAACTGCACTTCCAGGTGAACATCCTGCAGGACTTCATTACCGTGCTCGATGCCAAGTCTCGTGCTTGGTCTGCGGTTGCCCGCGAAGCCAATTCCTTCGATGCCGCGCGCAAGCGCACGAAAGCTGGCAAGGAAGAGTTCGCGAAGTTGCAGGAACAGTTGGTCGATTGGGAAGTCAAGGCGATGGAGCCTTTGGACAAGTACCAGCGCCGTATGGAACTCTTGTACCGCGCGGTCGATTCTTACGAGGAAGCGAAGAAAGCCCTGAGCTCGGGTAACTTGCGCTTGGTGGTTTCGATTGCCAAGAAGTATCGCAACCGCGGCTTGAGTTTCCTCGACTTGATTCAGGAGGGCAACACCGGCCTGATGAAAGCGGTAGAGAAGTACGAATACCGTCGTGGTTATAAGTTCTCGACTTATGCCACATGGTGGATTCGCCAAGCCATTACACGATCGATTGCCGACCAGGCGCGGACAATCCGCATCCCGGTGCACATGATCGAAACCATGTCGAAGTTGCGTGCGGTGCAAAAGCGCTTGTTACAAAACCTCGGCCGCGAACCATCGCTCGAAGAAATGTCAGAGGCTGCCGAGATTTCGGTGGATGAAGCCGAGCGCGTGATGAAGATCGCCAAGCATCCCATCAGCTTGGACCGCCCGATTGGTGATTCGGAAGATTCTTACTTCGGTGATTTCATCGAAGACGAGTCCTCGGAGAACCCGGTGGAGCGTGCTGGTCAGGAAATGCTCAAGGAGCGCATCGATGATGTTCTCGAGTCGCTGACCTTCCGTGAGCGTGAAATCATCAAGCTGCGCTACGGCATCGGCGACGGCTACACCTACACCTTGGAAGAGGTCGGCCGCATCTTCCGCGTGACACGGGAACGTGTGCGCCAGATTGAGGCCAAGGCTATCCGCAAGCTGCAGCACCCGATTCGGGCGCGCAAGCTGGCCGGATTCCTCGAAGGCACTTCCTAGGGAATTCATTAGAACTTCCTAAACTCCCCACTTGTGGCGCAGGTTTGGTTTTCAAACCCCCTGCGCCACGGTCTAATGGGGGAGTGCAAGAGGTCCTGACCCATCTACTTCATGCCCAGGCAATCGACCAGCGCCTGAGCGTGCTGCAACGACGCCTGGAATCGTTGCCGGTCGAGACCGCGGAACGCCAAGCCAGCCTGAGCGCCCTCGAAGTCGAGTTGGAACAGGCCATTCACGAGCGCAAAACCTGTTTGGCTCGTGCGAATGAGCTGGAGAACCAAGTGCTCACTCGCGAAGTACGCATCGATCGTCTAGAAAAGCAGGCGGTGGAATCGCGCGACCCAGCCGCGGCGCAAGTGGCACGGCATGAGTCCGGTGAACTGCGCAAAGCCAACTCCACTGATCAGGAAGAGGCACTTGAAGCCCTCGAACGCGCCGAAGCTTTAGAAAAAGACCGCCAGAAAGAAGAAGAGGCGGTGAATGCTGCGCGCGAAAACCTCGAGGGCTTTCAGGCCCAAGCCGACCAAGACGCCAAAGATTTACAGGCCGAGGTCGATTCCCTGCGCTTGCAGATTGACAAAGAACTCGATGCTGTAGGCAGCCAGCGCCGTGGCGTGTTTGAAACCCTCGCCAAGCGATACCCCGGCAAGGCGGTGGTTTCGCTCAAGGGGGATTCCTGTGGCGGCTGCGGCACGCGATTGGTCATGAATGACCAAGTTCGTGTCAAGGCCATGAAATCGATCATCCGCTGCCCGTCCTGCACACGGGTTTTGATCCCCGCCGAGGTCCTCTCCGCAGTCGCGGACGCGGCCGAAGAAGCTAGCTAAGGAGCGCCTCAGGGCACGAAGCCGCTGATTTGGCCGCGCCAGAGAGCGGCCGCAGACATAGACTTGCGGTCATGTTTGCTCTTGCTGCCGCCCTGTTGCTCACACCTTTGCAGGACCCCCTTGAGGGGCAAATGCCCAAGAATGATTTGGGTGTCACTGCCTTCCTGGAAGCCCATCCGGAATACGATGGCCGCGGCATTCGTGTCGCTGTGTTTGACACCGGCGTGGATCCTGGCCACCCCTTTCTCCAGGAAACGCCCGATGGCCGGCGCAAAATTGTCGATTGGTACGACGCCACCACCGACGGTCGCCTCAACACCGAGGTCACCGATCAGGTTTCCAGCGGCCAAGTCATCGGTCTGAGTGGTCGCCAACTCTCGATGGGGGATCACCTTGGCGCTGGAGAAGTCCACCTTGGGCGGATCGACTTGGAGTTCCTACCTGGCGGACTGCAAGGCCGCGTCATGGCCGACCGCCGCGAGGCCTGGGAGCGGGATCGTCGTCCTTATCTCGAAAGCGTGGCACGCCTCGAGGCTGGCGGCGAAAGCGTCGATGAAAACTCTGCGGTGGAAACGGAGCTGCAGCGGCAATGGGAAGACTTTGCCGATGAAGGCCCGGTGTTTGACGTCGTGGTCTTCGCGCAGGGTGATAGCTGGTTAGTGGTCATCGATAGCGATGAAGACGGCGACCTCAACGAAGAGCAGGCCATGCGCCCCTTTAAGGAGAGCGGCGATTGGGCAGTGCTTGGTGACGAGACCAACCTCAACTACGCGGTCAAGGTCGAAGATGATGGCAACCGTGTGCAATTGTTCTATGACGCCCATGGTCACGGCACCCACGTTGCGGGCATCATCGCCAACTACGAAGGTCCCGAAGGCCGCCTCAATGGCATTGCGCCGGGTGTGGAAATCGTGGCGGTCAAAGTGGGCGACGGCAAGTTTGGCGGTTCCACCTATGGCTTTGCCATTGCCAAGGCTCTCGACTTTGCCGTCGAGGCCGGTTGCCAAGTCGCAAACCTCAGTTTCGGTGGTCCTTCCTTCTACGCCGATGGCCACGAGCCCGATGATGAAATCATCGCCGAAGCACGTCGCCGCGGGCTGATTTTAGTGACCTCTGCCGGCAATGAAGGACCTTCCTTGACCACCGTGGGTGCCCCGGCCACCTCGCGCCACGCCTTCACCGTTGCCGCAGCCGTGTGGCCGCAAACCCAGCAATCGAACTACTCTTCGCTTGCGCCTTCCGAGCCAGTCTTGTTTGACTTTTCCTCGCGAGGACCATTGCCGAATGGCGGTTTAGGCGTCGACTTTACCGCTCCTGGCGCAGCCCTAAGTTCACTACCAAGTTGGACCTTGTCCAAAGGCGAAAACTGGAATGGCACCTCGATGGCTTCTCCACAAATGGCTGGTTGCGTGGCGTTGTTACGCTGTGCCGCGGCTGCCGAAAACCTGCGCCAAACTCCAGCGCGGATTTATCGCGCCATGCGTTTGGGCGCGACCAAGATGCCGCAACATGCATGGGTGGAAGTCGGTCATGGCGCCATCAACATGCAAGCTTCGCTCGCAGCCCTGCGCGTTTTGGATGGTGCAGAAGGCCTCGAACAAGACTATGCCCTTCGCGTGACGAACCCATTTGGTGTCGGCGAAGGCATCTATCAGCGTGGCCTTCCCGCCGGCTCCTACTTTGAGCGCAGCGTCAGTTTGGCCCCGTCCTTTGTCGACGACGCAACCAATGCGCAGAAGGGGGACTTCCTGCGTACCTTCCGTTTGCAATCTGAAACGGATTGGGTCGAAGTTCCTGAAGCGATTTACACCAGTGCCCAAGGCCAACGCTTCACCGTGCGCGTCCACACCGAGAACTTGCAGCCGGGTCTGCATTCGACCCGCGTCCTGCTGTGGAATGCGGATCGCGCCTCAGAACATGGCCCGGACCTCATTTTGCCGGTGACGGTGGTGGTGCCGACTAAGACCGATGGCGAGCATCAAGTCGAGCGTATGGTGACGGTGGATCCCGGTGAGCTTTCGCGCACCTATCTCGACGTCCCACTTGGTGCGCGCAATCTTGTGGTCACGGTGACCCAAAGCAGCGAAGGCCGTAACGAGTTCCGTACTGGCGCAGGCAGTGTTTCTGGCTTCCGCTACAGCGAAGAACGGCAACAGCGTGGACGTTTCTTCCTCGACAACGGCGGCACCTACACCACCCGCATTCCCGTCGAAGAAGGCATGGTGGTGGAATACGCGCTTGCCGCACGTTGGGCCACCAACCGTCCAGCCGAGCTGACCATGCACTTTGCCTTCGATGGCTTGCGCCCGCAGGTGGAACGCTTCCATGTGCCTGCAGGGCAACATGCAGGCTACTTCGCCTTTGCCTCTTTGCTCGACGACGTCACTGGCTTACGCGCAAGCGCCAGCATCGATGGCATCGCCCAGCCGGTTGTGGCGGATTGGAAAATCCAAACGGACCCGATTCGCGCCACCGTCATGGGGGACCGCGGCATGTTCGAAGCGATTGTGACTTGGGATCAACATATCCCGGAGGGCACGAGTCGCGTCGCCGTGGTTACGCCAGATTCGATTCAAACCATCGAATGGCGCGAAGACTTGGCGTTGATTGTGCGCAATGCCGCGGGCGCCGTGGTGGCGCGCACCATCATGTACGAAACGGAAACCGATTTAGGTGCCTTGGAGCCTGGTGACTATCACTTCACCCTGCGCTGTCCGAGCATCGGCACCGGTCCCTTGGAGCGCCAGTTCAGTGGATTCGAAATGCATCTGGAGCAATCGCTTCCAGGAATCAGTTTGTATGCAGAACTTCCAGACCTGATGCATGGTGGTGACACCATGGGGCGCCTGAGCATTCCTTATCGAGGTGCACGTACCCTGTTCGCCAAGATGCCCGAGCTCGATGCTTTGGCAGATGGCGCCTACTACTACGGCAGTGTTTCCGTGCACGATGGCAGCGACACTTTGATTACCGTGCCACTTCAGGTCGATCGCCCACAATCGTTGGCCGCAGCCAATGCGGCAGCGGAAGAAGCATCAGCCGAATCCGAAGAATCAGCCGCGGGCGAAGAAGAACGCCAAGCCTATGAAGAAGCGATAGCGGCAGGCGCAGAGAATCCTGTGGCTTGGATTGCTGCCGCACGCGATTGGCAAGAGGCCGCGCCTCTGGACCACGAAGCGGCTTTGGCCGTTTTCGATGCCTTGGTTGGCGCAGGTCTACCGGAAAGAGCTCGCGCCGAAGCGGCGAGTTTCCTGAGCCACTTCCCGCAGCAAGCCGAAGCTCTGCGCCAAGCTGCGCAGACTTGGGCGCAGTGAGCGGAGCAGCCTTCACTCACGGCGAGCCTCAGCCAACCCTGCGGCTCGCCATTTGTGGCAATGTCTTTCCTGGCGATGACCTCGACAGCGTCACACAGGCCTTGGCAGGGCCGTGGCAGCGCTTTCAGCAAAGCATTGCTCCGCAACCCTCGGCGGCTTGCTTTGGCCTATACCTCGGCCACCAAGCGGCCAGCGCTTGGCTCCACGGTGGACCTCAAGCCGAGGCACTGGCTTCCGCCGTGGCCAATCACAGCCAAGGTCTGTGGACCGGCAATGCCTTTCCCTATGGTGGATTTCATGGCGCCGAGGTCAAGCGCAAGGCTTTTAGCCCGTCCTGGGATCAGCCCGAGCGCCTGGCCTACACCCTAGAGGCGGCCGAAGCGCTGTCGCACCTCGCCAAGAATGCACCAAGCCCACAGACCAGGCTGTCCTTGTCCACCTGCCCATTGGGTTATGGCGAGGACCCTCTCGACGAAGATCAAGCCATTGCGCATTTGCGCGCCTTTTCCCATTGGGCAGAGCAACACGAGGCAGAATGTGGCACCGCCATCACCTTGGCTTTGGAGCCAGAGCCCGACGGCCGCTTTGAACGTGTAGAGGTCTTGGCCAACTGGTTGGCTTCGGCATTCTCGCTTGAGGAACGTCGCTACCTAGGCATTTGCTGGGACATCTGCCATGCCGAGGTCGTCGGCGAATCCGCCGAAGAGCTGCTCGGTGCCTGTCGACGCCTGGACGTGCGCATCGCCAAGGTGCAGGTCTCCGCCGCTCTCCAGGTCGCAAATGCAGCCCATCCTGCCGCGCGCGAACGCTTAGCCATCCTTGCGCAAGATCCCTATCTGCATCAAGTGCGCGGCCACAGCAGCGATGGCCAACGCTTAGCTTTTCCCGACCTCGGCCCTGCGCTCGAAGCGCCTGTATCCCACGGGGATCAATGGCGCATCCATTGTCATGTCCCGATTCACTTTGGTGATCTGGGGGATGGTCTGAAGGGCACTGCGTGGAGCCCGTCCATCGCCGCCGCCCGAGCTTCGGGCATCCGAGATTATGAGCTCGAGACCTATACGCTGCCGGTCCTTCCGCAATCTTTGCGCGCCGGTGGGGTGGTCGAGACCATGGTGGAGGAATGGCACGCACTTCAATCCGCTCTAGGCTTGACAGGCCCCTGAGGCCTTTTTATCCTTCCCGGCCCGTTGCCCACAAGGCAACCGGCCCCATCGTCTAGTCTGGCCTAGGACACCAGGTTTTCATCCTGGCAACAGGGGTTCAAATCCCCTTGGGGTCACCACCTCAATCCACCCGGTTCGCTTCTGCGTGCCGGGTGGTTTCTTTATTGGCTTCGCCCATCGGATGTGCCTGTTGATAGAGCTTGCGTAAACCTTCTAAAGAAACGTGGGTATAGATTTGGGTGCTGCCCAAACTGGCGTGACCAAGCAGCTCCTGCACCGTGCGCAGGTCAGCGCCGCGCCGTAAAAGATGCGTGGCAAAACTATGGCGCAACGTGTGTGGTGAGCACGCGCGTGGTATCCCGGCGCGTTCCAAACAACGGTCGAGGATGCGCCGCACAGAGCGATCACCCAAGCGCCCGCCCTTGGGATTGAGGAATAGCGGGCCGCGGTCCAAGCCAAGGTTGCCCTTGTAGGCAAAGTAGCGTTCCAAAGCCTCTTGCGCTGGCTTGCCGAGCATGCCCATGCGTTCTTTGCGCCCCTTGCCGCGAAGCAAAAGCAAACCGCGGCGAAGGTCGACGTCGGCCTCGTCGAGAGCCACCAGTTCCGATACGCGGCAACCGCTGGAATAGAGCACCTCCAGCAAGGCGCGATCGCGGTATACCGAAGGATCGTCTTCGGTGGGGGCGCTAAGCAAGCGCTCGACCTCGTCTTCTTCTAGATGGCGGGGCAGGCGTTTGCCTTTGCGTGGGCCACGTAAGGCTTGCGCAGGATTGGAACTGAGCACGCCGCGTTGTTCGAGGAAAGCAAAGAAGCTGCGCAGTGAACTCAAATGGCGTTGACGTGAGCTGGCAGCCAAGCCCTCCTCTGTCAGAGCGGCAAGGTATAGGCGCAATAAGCTGGCCGAGACCTCGGCGAGGTTGTTCGGTGCAAGATCCTCCTCCGACTCACACCAGGTTTGGAAGCGAGCCAAATCGCGTTCATAGGCGCGGCGACTGTGCGCGCTCAGCTGCCGCACCTCTTGCAGGTGGGTCAGGTAGAGTGCCCTCAGTTCCTCCCACGCAACCGCCATGGCGTCATGATAGGGGGGGATGAGGTGCCGGCACAAGCATGGCACTACCCCTGCCTCTCATGCATCTGCACGTTCGTTGTCTGGCTCGCTTTGCCCAAGCGCCCGAGGCCTGGCGTTGCTTGGCGGCTTTGCCAAGAAATGCCGCCTCGGTATTGCTCGACGATGCCGGTGGCCTACAAATGCTGGCGTGGAATCCGGATCGCCGCGTACATGGGGCAGTGCGCCCTGGGGAGTTATCACACGGCGAGCGACGGTGGCCGCTGGCCGATGTCGATGTCGGTCATCGACTAGAAACCGCTTGCGAAGACGAGGTCTGGGAGCATGAAGCTGGCTTACCCGAACTAGGTCCCGGCTGGGTGGGTTGGTGTAGCTTCGAATGTGGGCATGCCTACGAAGCCTTTCCCTGGAATCCGCCCTATCCGGACAGCTGGCCGGACTATCACTTTGGCCGCTATCGCAAGGCAATTGTGTGGCTTCCTCATGGCGAAGCTTTATTACTGCATGCGGGCCTAAGCGACGAAGGAGAAGCGCAGGAACAACAGCGCGCACGGGAAGAAGCAGAGCAGTTGATCGCGCAGGCTAGCCAGGTGGAACTGGCGCCCATGCCGTTGGCATTGAGCCCGAGCATTCCTGCAGCCACCTTCCAGCGCCGCGTGCGTCGTTTGCGCGAATGGATTGGCGAGGGCGAACTGTTTCAGGCAAACCTATCTCATGTTCTCGAGGCTTCCTTTCAGGGAGACCCTCGCTTGCTCTACGGCTCGCGCCGCGCCCAACAACCCACCGCAATGGGTGCCTATTGGCAAGACGGTCGCGGGCGCGCCCTGCTTTCTCAATCTCCCGAGTTATTTTTGTCAGTCCATGGGAATCAACTCATGACGCGTCCGATCAAAGGAACCGCGCCTAGGGGGAAATCGGCAGCTGAAGATGAACAGCATGCCGAAGCCCTGCATCACGATGAAAAGGAAGTCGCCGAACTCACCATGATTGTCGATATGGCACGCAATGATTTGGGGCGGATTGCCGAAACCGGAAGCGTGCAAGTTTTTACCGCCGGCGAAGTAGAAAGCTTTCCCACGTTATTCCATCGCACCGCCGATGTTCGAGCAAGCTGGGATCCTCGACAAGGCATGGCCGCGTTGTTTGCGGCCACCTTCCCACCGGCCAGCATTACCGGTGCGCCCAAGGTCCGCGCCCTAGAAGCCATCGCCAGCTTGGAACAGCGATCCCGCGGACCCTATTGCGGCAGTTTGTTCCACTTCTTGCCCGGCCCAGCTCCACGAGCGAGATTCTCGGTCCTCATTCGCAGCGCCACGGTGGGGGCCGGCCGCCTGCGCTTGGCGGTGGGCGCGGGCATCGTTTGGGATAGTGATCCGCTTCGAGAATGGGAGGAAACCCTGCTCAAAGGACGCTACCTTGAAGGTGCATGATGCGCATTCAAGACCCCACTACCTTGGTGTTGCTTGATGGCCAAGCCGTCAATGCCGAGCGAGCAAGTTTGCCGGCATCTTGGCCTGCTGTGCTCAGAGGCGAAGGCATCTTTGAAACCTTTCTGGTGCGCGAGCGAGAACCGACGCCATTGTTGCCACGGCATGATGCGCGCTTCGTCCACTCGGCTCGGCTGACCGGCTTTGTGGCGAAACCAGGAGACTTGGCTCGCTCCTATCAAGCTTTGGTCCCGCATTTGGGTTCCGGTTCGTGGCGAGTGCGCCTGAGTTTGTTGCGTGGGCTTGGTGACCAACAACATGAGCTTTGGACTGTAGGCCCGGAGCCCAAACCACAACAAGAAGTGGTGCTGCAGATCAGCGAGTTTCGCTCTGATCCTCTTGACCCACTGGCCAGTGCCAAGACAATTTCGCGCATCGGTTGGCAGGTGGCCCGGCGCCGTGCTCAAGAGGTCGGAGCCTTTGAGGCCATCCTCAAAACGATCGACGGTGACCTCGCCGAGGGTACCTCCTCCAACCTGTTTTTATGGCGTCAGGGGGTTCTCAGCACCCCAGGCCTCGATCGCGGCATTTTGGGCGGCGTGACCCGCGCCTCCTTGCTCGCGGCCTGCAATTTGGCGAAGATTCCGGTCGAAGAACGCTCTATTGCCCCTGAAGAGCTCCTTAGCGCGGAAGAGGTTTATATTAGCAATGCAGTAATCGGCTTCGTTCCGGCGACTAGAATCGTAGGCATTAGGGAAGACTTACCCGGTTTGCAGGGCTTGGCACTGCCGACGCTGCGCGCCGCTCATACTTCTTACCTCCAAACGCTACATGGCAGTTCCCACTGCTAGGAGCCTCTCATGATGACCACTCTCCTGCTTCTCGCCCTGCCGCTTCCCGCGGTACCCGCCTCGACCACTTTCAGTGCTGCGGCACTGACCCCAGTTCTGTTGCAAGACGCAGACATGAAGGAAAAGTTCAAGGAGTTCGGCAAGATTCTGAAAGACGATGGCGGTGAGCCGGAAGCCATCGGCATGATTGATGAGTTCACGAAGGCCTATCGTGAGGCAGATTTGCGCTATCAAAACCTTTTGGAATCTCTAGAGTTTGAGCCTGAGAACGAAAAGGAAGTCAAGCTCGAAATCAAGAGCTTGGCAAAGGAAAAGGCCGCGATTGCAGAGACGGTCTTTAGCTGCGTGTATCACACTAAGCGGAAAACGATTACCAAGGACAACCTCAATATGTGGAAAGCAGCAGCTTTTTCCTTGGGCCAAATGGGCACCGATGGCGCACCATATTTGTGGCAGACCTTTGAAGACAAGAGAAAGAAAAAATTCAAGGACGAACCTGACTTCAAAGCCCTCTGCCTGGAGCAAATTGGTTACACCCACGCTTACCAAGACTTCACGGAGAAGCTGGTCGACCTGCTTGATCACCATGAGTACCTATTCATCGCCAAAGCCGCAGAGGCTTTGGCTCAGTTCCAAGAAGCTCCTGGCGCTTTGCGTTTTGAAGCGACTGAAACTTTGGTCAAGCTTCTAGCCGAGTATTACGAAGCCACCATTACCGACAAGGAAGACATTGAGGCCCAGGAGAAGTACCGTAAGGTAGGTCGTTCGATGATGAACGCCTTAGAATCCCTCACCGGGGTTTCTCAATCACAACCCTTGGATTGGGTGAGCTGGTGGAACAACGAAGGCAAAAAGACGGACGAGATCTGGGTCGACGCTTAGGCAGAAGCCCACGAATCCCTAGGCGGAACCTGTCTTGGTGGCTGTCTGCACTTCTTCTCGCCTGTAGTCCGGAAGCGCCTGAGCCGGTCACCTCGCAAGAGGTACAGGCGCCGCAGATTTCCTTGTTTCCAAGCTGGTCCGGCATTGCCGAAGATGGCAGCAGGCTATTGGTCGAGCCACTGGCAGACCAACCTGAAGAACCGCACGATGGCGCGGTACCTCCAATCCCGGGCGAGCTGAGTATGGCCCGCGAAGCTGGCATCATCGCCAACGACCAAGCTCTGCTTCGCGTCACTTGGGTTCCTGGCAGCGAGGCCACCATTGAGGACTGGAGGGCCATGCAGATTTCCACTCCCTCAGGTTCCTTTCGGCGCTTCGGTGAGCGCCAGCTAGAGGCCTTATTGGCGGAATTGCCGGAAGGCGAGGCCACGCGCCTACGTCTGTATTGGTATGGCGTTGTGCAAGGGGAGTATTTGAGCCCAGTGGAGCAAGCTGTGGGGCTGTCGCAATCTACTCCGGTGCTGTCTGAGCATCATTGTCTGGTGTTTGGCCCCAATCAGGCGGTGCCTGGCGCCAGCAGCCTGACGGGGCAACTCGGCAGTCGTAGCATCGTGCTGCAGCCGCGGCAGTGGACTCCCCGCCAACGTCGCCATTTCCTAGAAGGAACCGCACCTACTTCCGATGAGTGATCCTCCTGATTCCACGCCCGAGGGCGACCAGCATCTAGCCCGCCCGACTTCTGGTCAGCCGGGTTCGTTATTGCGCCTCCGCGATGTCCAAGCCCTGAACCGCTCCTTCCGTCGACTGGCGGAGATTCAAGAAGCTTTATTGGACCGAATTGAGGAGCTTGAAGAAGAGAAGACTCAGTCTTCCAAATGGGCCGCCCCGATGTGGACCATTGGTGGCACTGCTTTGGGGATTGGCCTGGCCGCCGTCGCCTTTGTGTGGTGGCAAAAAAATCAACCGGTTGCTGGCTCCACCATGCCTGAAATTGTGGTGCAACAGCCAGAGGTGACGGTTCAGGCACCTCCTCCGGACCCTGCCATGGCCCAAGCCATGGAACAGATGAATGCCAATCTATCAGGCATTTTGGAGCAGCAGCAGCACTACCGCGGCCAGCTTGGTGAGTTGACCGACAAACTGCTCGATTCCGAAGAAGAGAAGATGCGACTGATGCAGCAGTTTGCCGAAACCAGTCGCCTTCAGGATGAGCGCTTGCAAGATGCCCTGGCCGATGCCGCGACAGCCAATGCCGCCTCACCCATCGAGCTACAAATCCCTCAAGGGAATACTGCTCCCAAGCCGCAGCGCGATCCCTGGATTGGCGTATTGAATGGCCTCCTGGCCACCGATGGTTACAGCTCCATCCGCATTCAGAAAGCCACACGCCTAGCCAATCAAGCCGCCCTTGCCGATGTCACCTGGATGACCTGGGATGACCAAGGATTGGTTTCTTCCGTGATCCAAGCGGGGCGCGTGGAGTTTATCCTGCACAATATGACCAACACCTTGGTGTTGTCTTTCCGCGACGGCACGCAAACCGTCGATGGTGCGCGAAGTGCCTTGCCGGCTTCCGGTTTGCGCTTAGAGCTTGCTGGAATCAACAAGCCGGCTTGGACCGAACACTTCCCAGAGCTCGACCAGGCCAATTCTTTGGCCTCAAATGAGACGCCAGAGCCAGGTGCTGCCACTCCTGGTGGAGATTCTTCGCCAGTGGGAACTGGAACCACCCTCGATGCCAACGGTGTGCGCCGCGCCCTCGATGAACTCATCTCCCAGCGCGGTACTTACAGTTACTACCGCATCAAGTCCCTGGGTAGCATCGATGGCACCACGTTACGATTGGTGCAAATCAATTGGCACGACAATAGCGGCCGTTTGGTGAAGACCATCGAGGCCGATGTCCTCGAAATCCGCCTGCACTCCTCCGGTTCCGTCGAGCTGCAACTGCGCAATGGCGCCTTCCTCGACAGCGGTGTGCGCAGTCCCTTTAGCTCAGATCGCTTCAGCCTCTACTTGCCGCGTCAAGATTTGCAGGAGTGGCGCGTGAGCGGCGTTCCCTACCTAGACGTCGAAAAGTCGTGAGCGAAGAGCCCGCGCAGAGAAAGCGCGCGATTTCCGTTTCTCGTTTGCTGTCGCAAGCCAGCAACACTCTCGAGGACATGGGCTCCTTTTGGGTGGCGGGGGAGGTGTTTGAATACCGCGGCGCCCACGCCAGTGGTCATCGCTACTTCAAGTTACGCGATGAGGACTCCAGTATCAGCGTGATTTTGTGGCGTGGGCATGCCGCGCGCGCTTTGCATTGCGAGTTAGAGGAAGGCCGACGGGTGCTAGCTCACGGCCATTTCGACATATACCCACAACGCGGCACCTTGAGCTTTTTGCTCGACCACGTCGAGGACCTCGGTGGCGGGGATTTAGCCGCGCGTTTTGAGCGCAACAAGAAGCGCTTACGTGAAGAAGGCCTGTTTGACCAAGAGCGCAAACGTGCCTTGCCAGAGCTTCCGCAACGCCTAGTGGTCATTTGCGCAGGAGCCTCTGCCGCAGAAGCAGACATTTTGCGTGCTCTTCATAGTGCACCTGCGCCGATGGAAATCCTGTTGCTGCCGACTCGCGTCCAAGGCGCGGGCGCTGCAGAGGCCTTGGCTTCTGCTTTAGGAGTCGCCGCTTCGGTATCGCCCGACGTCATCCTGCTTTCCCGCGGAGGCGGGTCACTGGAAGACCTTTGGGCCTTCAATGAAGAGGTCTTAGTGCGCGCGGTGGTGGCATCCTCGGTGCCTGTGGTTTCTGCGGTAGGTCATGAAAGCGACATCACCCTGTGTGATCTTGCCGCGGATCACCGCGCCATGACACCTACTGATGGCGCGGTCACTTTGCTCAGCGGCTGGTATCAATTGCAGCAAAGCCTTTACCAGCTTGGCGAACAACTGATGCGCGCTGGGCGCGATTTCGTACAAACTCCGCAACGGCCTTTGGCGCGTCTACGGCAGCGCTTTCGCGAACAATCTCCCGAACGGCGCCTGGCTCGCTTGCGCCACCGCCTTGCCGAGGCGGAGAACCGCCATTGGCATGCGGGCCGCGAACCTTTGCGCCGGGCACGCCAATCCTTGGAGCGTCGCTTGAGTGAGTTGCGTCAGCATGCGCCGGATAAGGCAGTCATGGGATTGCGTGCGCGCTTGGACAAAGCCAAGTTGCGCCTAGAGGTGGGTGATCCCCAAGCATTGCTCGCACGAGGTTATGCCCTAGTGGAGCTGCGCCCGAAAGCGGGCAAGGAGTCCAAATCTAAGGTCTCCTATCTGCGCGATCCTGCGGCAGCGGCCTCCGGAAGCCCCCTGCGTATCCGTCTGGCGAAGGGCGACCTCGACGCCACGGTAGACTAGGACTGTGGCCAAAGACGACAGCAAAAACGTCGATTTCGAGAAGGACTTAGCCCGCCTCGAATCATTGATTGGGGAACTGGAAAGTGGCGACCTCAATTTGGAACAGGGGGTGGAGCACTACCGCAAAGGTGTCGAACTCCTCGGCACCCTCAATCGCTCGCTCAGTGCCGCCGAACAGCGGGTCGAAGAATTGACGACGGCATTGCAGGCTGAATTGGCCGACTTGGATCAAGATGCCGACGACGCCTAAGTCCGACGCATTCGCCACCTGGCTGCAAGACGTCGGCCCTGTGGTCGAAATGGCACTTGCCGAAGAACTGAAGCGCATAGACAAGAGCGCGATGTCCGAGGCCTTGCACCAAGCGTTGCACTACAGCCTGCTCGGTCCCGGAAAGCGCGTGCGCCCGGCCCTATGTCTGTTGGCTTGCGAAGCGCATGGTGGGCGCCGCGAGCAAGCTCTGGCCGCTGGCGTCGCGCTGGAAGCCGTCCATGCCTACTCCTTGGTTCACGATGACCTGCCCTGCATGGACGATGACGCCCTGCGCCGCGGTCGACCCACCGTGCATGTGGCCTTTGATGAAGCCAGTGCGGTTCTGGTCGGCGACGCCCTGCAGGCCTTTGCCTTCCAGGTATTGAGTGAGCAGGGGCAAACGCCGAACGCTCTCGCCCAAGTGGCGCGTCTGGCGCAGGCAGCAGGTGCCAACGGCATGGTCGGGGGGCAAGCTCTCGATATGGAGGCGGAAGGCGAGATCGTCACCTTGCAAGCAGTCTTGGCTCTGCATCGCGGCAAGACGGGAGCCCTGCTCGAAGCCAGTTTGGAGCTGGGTGCGCTGGCAGCTGGCGTGCCGCCGCAGACAGCGCAGGCATGGCAAGACTTTGGGCATGCTGTGGGATTGCTGTTTCAGGCTACCGATGATTTGCTCGATGCCACCGCATCCAGCGAAGTTCTCGGCAAAACCGCTGGCAAGGACCATGCCGTCGGCAAGGCCACCCTTGCTGCTGTTCTCGGCCTCGATGGCCTCAGCGAGCTGATTGCTGCCGAGGTGCGGCGTGCCGAGTCCGCGCTTTCCGCCCTCGAATTGCCCTCGAGCCCAGCCCAAGAAGCTTTGGCCGCTTTGCCATCCTTCTTGGCTTGCCGCACACGCTAAGGCCCCCAGTCCTGTTAGAATCTGCTCAGGGCCGAGGCATCGGCCTGCTGCGTCATGTCTTCGCTGCAACTTGCCCACATTCGCTCGCCGCGAGACCTCGACGGTGTCCCTCTCGAAGAACTCGAGGGACTTTGCGGGCAAATCCGTTCGGCGCTGATTGACCACGTGTTCCAAACCGGGGGCCACCTTGGCAGCAACTTGGGCGTGGTAGAGCTCACGGTGGCGTTACACCAGGCCTTCGATTTCGAATATGACCGCTTGGTGTTCGATGTCAGTCACCAGTGCTACCCGCACAAAATGCTGACTGGGCGCTACGGCGAGTTCCCGACCCTGCGCCAAACTGATGGCCTGTCTGGTTTCTGCAGTCGCGAGGAGTCGGCCTACGACCAGCTGACCGCTGGTCATGCTGGAACCGCGATTAGCTTTGCCGCGGGCTTGGCCGAAGGACTGCGCGGTGCTGGTCAGGGACTCGGCGAAGCGGGCGGCAACCGCCCCGATCCTTGGAGTGTGGCTTTAGTTGGCGACGCCGGATTTGCTGCTGGCGTATCCTTCGAAGGGCTGACCCAAGCGGCAGACCGCAAGGCGCGACTTCTTGTCATTCTCAATGACAACGAATGGTCGATTGCTCGATCTGTCGGTGCACTCGCTCGATATCTATCGCGGATTCGGTCATCGCGCACGCTGCAAAAGACCTATGAAAGTCTGAAGCAGATGGCCACCAGCCTGCCCTTGGTTGGGCCACGCCTAGAGGAATTCGGCGAAGTCGTGCGCCACACTTTGGTTCCCGGCCATGTTTTTGAAGGCCTGGGCGTGAACTACATCGGTCCGCTCGATGGTCATGACCTCGGCGGGGTCGTCGATGCGCTCGAACGCGCACAGCGCATGGAAGGCGTGACTTTGTTGCACTTCCTCACCCAGAAGGGCAAAGGCTATGAGCCCGCGGGTTCCGATCCGGAACGCGCTCATGGCGTGAAGCCGAAGCCTGCCTCGGCCAGCATGAGCGCCGACGCACATAAGGTGCCTGCGCCCAAACCGGTGCCGCCTTCACCGGCGCGCAAGGCATTCACTGCTCATTTCTCGGAGGCCGCACTGACCTTGGCTGCACAAGATGAGCGTGTGCATGCCATCACCGCGGCCATGCCTTCGGGAACGGGTCTGGGGTCCTTTGCCGAGCGCTTCCCGGAACGGTTCCACGACACGGGAATCACGGAACAGCACGCCGTCGCCCTTGCCGGGGGCATGGCTACCGCGGGTAAGCGCCCCTTGGTGGCGATTTACTCGACCTTCTTACAACGTGGCTACGACCAAGTTTTCCAAGAAGTCGTTCTGCAGAAGGAAAGCGTCATTTTCTGTCTCGACCGCGCCGGTTTGGTGGGGCAAGACGGGCCCACTCACATGGGGCTTTATGACCTCGCCTACTTGCAGGCTTTCCCCGGCATGGTGTTGGCCTCGCCGCGCGACGGCCTAGACCTGGAACGCATGCTTCAGGCAGGCCTCGACCTAGGTGGACCATGGGCGCTACGTTGGCCGCGTGGCACCGCACTCACGGCATTGGCATCCTCCGCGGAACAACGCCCCGCCATGGAACCTGGCCGCGCCGAGCGTTTGCGCGTGGGTGCCGATGGCACCGTATTCGCCCTCGGAGCGATGGTCGAACCGGCACTAGAGGCGGCCGAAAAGCTTTCTGCAGCCGGTGGGCCAGAGCTCACAGTCTGGGACGCCCGCTTTGTCAAACCCTTAGACCGCGAGGCCATTTTGGCCGCCGCAGCTACCGGCCCTTGGTTGGCCACGGTGGAAGAGCATTCTCTCCAAGCCGGATTTGGCTCTTCCGTGGCAGCACTTCTGGCCGATGCTGGAGTACCCTGCCCTCTGTCCCGCCACGGCGTCAGTGACCACTTCGTGCCACACATGAGTTCGCGCGAAGAACAACTCGCCGCTCATGGCCTCGACGTCGATGGCCTTGCCAAGGCCTGGGGCGAAATGGTGCGTAGAACCGCAAACAGTCGCAGATGACCTCTCGCCCAGCGAATGGACGCCACGATTTGGTGCAATTGCCGCAAGATCGGCTGCCGCGGGTGTTGATTCTGGGCGACGGTGATAAGGAACGCACGCGAGATCTCGTCACCAAGTTGGAGCAACTTCTCGAAGGCCGCGCCAAGATTCTCGACGTCGATTTGGTGCGCAATTATGAGCCGATTAAGCGCAAACCAGACTTGGTGATCGTGCTTGGCGGCGATGGCGCCATGCTGGCGGCCTCCAGCCGCCTTGGCAAGCGCCGTGTGCCGGTGATGGGGGTGAACCTGGGCAAGGTTGGGTTCTTGGCGGCCGTCGCCCCAGAGCGCTTAGAGCCCGTGCTAGATTTGCTCTTCGCTGGAAAAGCGCGCTGTGAAGACCGCGCCATGATGAGCTTTAAGGTCCGCCGCGCCGGCAAGGTGGTCCTGGATAGCCATGTCTTGAACGAAGTGGTGATCACGCGCTCGGCCAAAGAGAGCATGATTCAAGTCGACCTCATCGATGAGCGCCGTCCGGTGTGTACCTTCTCTGGCGATGGCCTGATTGTGTGCACGTCTACTGGCTCTACCGCCTACAACCTTTCTGCTGGCGGCCCGATTTTGGTACCCAGCCTCGATGCCCTGGTGGTGCAACCACTCGCGCCCTATGCACTCGGCATGCGGCCCTTGGTTTTGCGCAATGACCGCCACTTCACACTCAAGGTGCATGGTCCTTCGCTCTTGAATAGCGACGGCTACCTAGAAGGCAAGTTACAGCCCGGTGATAGCGTTTCGGTGGGGCCTAGCCCGCGCCGCTTAGCCTTGGTGGTGGACCCGGAGAACCGCTTCTATGCCCGCCTTCGCAGTAAACTGCGTTGGGGGATTGCGCCGCAATCGGGTTAACTCGATTCGGCCTTATCCGTAGACGCCGCGCAGCCTGTCGAAGTAGGCAACACGTTCTACGCCCAGCATGCAAGTAGCCAAGCGCAGGCCCACTTTGCGTTCGCCAGCCGCTTTGCGGGCTCGCTCATAGGCTTCCAGAATCATGCGGTCGAGGCGCGATTGCACCTCTTCCAGAGTCCAGGCATAACCCATGCGGTTTTGCACCCACTCAAAGTAGGCAATGATGATGGCGCCGGCATTGCCGAGCAGGTCGGGAACCACCGGAATGCCGCGTTCTTGCAGGATTTCATCGGCCTTGCGGGTGGTGGGGCCGTTGGCCGCTTCCACAATCAAGGTGGCGCGGATGTCGGCGGCGTTCTTCACGGTAATTTGGCGCGCCACAGCACCAGGAACCAGCACATCGCAGTCGAGGGCGAGCAGTTGATCGCATGTGATGGCTTCTGCGTTGACGCAACCCACCACCGAACCGGTTTCCTTGCGGTGTGCCAGCACGGATTCGACATCGAGACCATTTTCGTTGAGGATGGCGCCCTGGACATCGCCCATGGCGATGACGGAGTGACCGACGTCAGCCATTTCCCGCGCCACCTGAGCGGCGACGGTGCCAGCGCCTTGGATGACAACGCTGGCTTTCTTGGTGATGCCCATGTCGGCCAGGCGTTTCTCCATGAGCACGCGCACACCACGACCAATCGCGGAGCCGCGCCCCAGGGTGCCGCCTAGACCTAGTGGCTTGCCAACCACCACGGCGTTTTCGGTGTGGCGCACATGCATGGAGTAGGTGTCGAGACACCAAGCCATGATCTGTTCATCACAATGCAGGTCAGGGACCAGGATGTCGCGCTCTGGGCCAATCAGGTCGAGCACGCCGGCCATGTAGCGGCGCACCACCTTTTCGGTGAGCGCACGGCTGTGATCGCGCGGGTCATAGTTGATGCCACCCATGGCGCCTCCAAAGGGCACGTTCAGGGCTGCACACTTCCAGGTGGTCCAAGCCGCCAGCGCACGCAGTTGATCGCGCTTCAGGGAGCGGTCCAGGCGCAAGCCGCCGAGGCAAGGGCCGAGAGACAGGTTGTGGCGGATGCGATAGCCGTGGAAGACCTTCACCTGGCCACGGTCGTCGGCAACTGGAATGGCGAACTTAAATTCGCGGTCAGGGCGACGCAGCAGGGTGTAAAGGTCCGGGTCCAGGCCCAACAGCTGTGCCGCCTCGTCGAAGCGAGACATCATCGAGCCGAAGGCGTCGTCGGAGTGCAGGTCTGGCGTCGGAGCCTGCGGCTCTTCCAAAGGAGAAGCGGTGTGGGAATCAGGCATAGATGCCCCTCATCGTCAGGCAGTAAGCCACGCGCTCGACCGACAAACAGTAGGCGGCGATGCGGGCAGAGGTTTGGTATTTCTCAGCGGCCTGGACTACATCGCGGAAGCTATCGACCATGATCCGTTCCATGCGGTCAAACACGTCTTGCTTCTCCCAGAAGTATCCCATGCGGTTTTGCACCCACTCGAAGTAGGAGACGGTGACCCCGCCAGCATTGGCAAGGATGTCTGGCGCGACGAAGACGCCGCGGCGTTCGAGAATGGCGTCGGCAGCGGCAGAGGTGGGGCCGTTGGCGCCCTCGACAATGACTTTGGCCTTGATGTCCTCGGCATTCGTCGAGGTGATTTGGTTCTCGGTGGCGGCCGGAACCAGCACATCGCAAGGCAAGGTGAGTAGTGCGGCGTTCTCTACCGCAATCGAACCGGGGAAGCCTTCGAGGCGGCCCTTGTCTTTGAGCCACTGCAACACGGCGGGGATATCCAAACCAGCTTCGCAGTGGATGCCGCCGTACATGTCAGACATGGCGACGATTTTGTGGCCCATTTCGTGCAAGAACTGAGCAGCGAGGCCGCCTACATTGCCCGACCCCTGCACCACCACCGAGCAACCCTGGTCAGGCATGCCCAAGTGCTTCAGCGCTTCGCGTGCGGTAAACGCCACGCCAAGGCCAGTGGCCTCACGGCGCCCGAGCGAACCACCGAGGCCTACAGGCTTGCCGGTCACGATGGCGGTCGTGGTGGCGCGGGTGTGCATGGAGTAGGTGTCCATCAACCACGCCATGGTGCGCTCCCCAGTGTTCATGTCTGGGGCTGGGACATCACGCTCGGGGCCAATGATGTCGAGGATATTTGCGGTGTAGCGTCGCGTCATGCGCTCCAGTTCCCCTTGCGACATCCGCCGCGGGTCACAAATGATGCCGCCTTTGCCGCCACCGAAGGGCACGTTGACGACAGCGCATTTCCAGGTCATCCAGGCGGAGAGCGCGCGCACTTCGTCGAGCGAGACTTCGGGGGAATAGCGGATACCACCCTTGGCAGGTCCCCGCGCAATCGAGTGCTGCACGCGGTAACCGGTGAACACGCGCAAGGAGCCGTTGTCCATCTTGACCGGGACCGATACCGTCAGCTCCTGGAACGGGGTGGACAGGATGTCGTAGACGCCTGGATCAAGCTGCAATAGCTTGGACGCCAAGTCCAGACGCGCGCGCATCTGGAGGTATGGATTGGACTCCGAAGTATTCGGAGGGGACGTGGCTTGGGCCATGGCGAGTGTGGGCCAGGACTGGAGGGGGAGCCGAGCTCCTTGAATGGCCGAAAGGATATCCCGTCGATGGGGCCGAAGGGAGAGCTTTTCCGTGAATGCGGGAAGCTAGGCTTGCTCTTGGCGTGGCGCAGGTCGATGATGAGGCCATGGCGGAAGTCCGCGATTTGCTCATGTACCGGGTCCAGGGTCGGCCGACGACCTCGCTCGACCAAGGACGCATCCTGGCCGCAGAGGCCGATGTTGAGCTCATCGCTGAATTAGGGCTGGATACGCTCGAGGGTGCCATGTCCTTTACCGGTGGCGTCATGGTGCGCGAGGCCGGTCCACGCAAAACGCGCAAAATCGAGACTTCTCAGGGTGTGTTGTTTCTGAAGCAACACCATGACATCCCACTGCGCCGCCGCCTGATCCCGGGAGGGCGCCGCGCATCGAGTCCGGCTCACATCGAATGGGATGCCATCGGCATGCTGCGCAAGACTGGCTTCGACGTGCCCATGCCCGTCGCCTTTGGCGAAGACATCCAGCTAGTGGGCACGCCGCGGCGTTCCTTCATTGTGACTCGCGAGGTGGTGGGGTCGCAGCTAGATCACTTGCTCGAAGGTGGCTATCCCAATCCCTTGGCGAAGTCGGAACGCGAAGCCCGCGACGCTGTCATCCGCGATGTGGCGGGAATGGTCCGGCGCTTCCACGCCAGCGGTTTCTATCACAAGGATTTGTACTTCTGTCATTTGATTGTGACCGAAGACCCGCGCTGGGGGCGGCCCTTCTTCATCGACCTCGAGCGCGTGGATCGTGATTTCCCGCCGCGCCGGCGTTGGTTCGTCAAAGATTTGGCGGCCTTGCATCATTCGGCACCGGCTTCGGTGACCCGCGCCGACCGCTTGCGCTTCTTATTGGCTTATATGTCCAAGATGCGTTTGGATAGCCACGCCAAGCGCTGCGTTCGCGATATCGTCACCCGCGCTGAGCGGATGGCCAACCATGTGCCCAAGTTCGGCTGAGCCGCGGCGCCTCGTCGTGGTGGTGGATCGCTGGGCTACTCCCGGTGGTGGACTCGAGGCCTACCTGCAGGCGGTGTTGCCGGCCTTGGCGCAAAGCACCGAATGGGAAATCATCTTAATGGCGGAAGGTGCCTCTGTAGACACCCCTACTGGCTGCTTTGCTCAAGATTTGCCCAAGCCGATATGGCCTAGGCCCAAGGCAGACCGCTCCTTAGCCAAAGAGGTGCTGCGGCGTTTGGCGCGCTTGCGCCCCGATGTGGTGTGGAACCTGCGTCACCTGCCCATTCCCGGCGCATTCCATTTACCGATGGGGGGAGTCGGTATCGAAGTGGAGGCGGCGCGAGGTCGCACATTGTCACGGCGTCGGCGCAAGCTTTTGGAAATGGAACAAGAAGCCATGCAGCAGGCATCGCATTTGTTGCCGAGTTCGCCAAAGGTGGGGCGAGAGTTGACGCAGCACGGATGCCAAGCATCGCAGACCTTGTTGCCCTTACCAATGTTGCAACCGGTGACCACTTTGGCGACGGCGCCCGAGGCAGAGCAGGAACTTCGCGTCGTGGCTTGCGGCCGCGATGCCGCCAGGCACGGCGCCGAAGCCGCAGTTCGTTGGTGGTTGGCCATGCGCGCTTTCGGCCATCAAGGCCGTCTCGATCTTTGGGGCAAGTCGGTCATCCACTTACAGCGAGAGATTGGCGAATCCAGTTTGGCGCTCGCCGCCCTAGGGATTCACTTGCATGGTTGGGATGGCCTGTTTGCGCATGGTGTGCGTCAGGCCCATTTGCTGTTTCACCCTACGCTCTACGATTCCTTCTCGTTAGTTTGTTTGGAAGCGGCGGCGCATGGTGTGCCAGTGGTCACCACTCCGGGGGCAGGAGTGGCGGAGTTGTTGCCGACGACTTTATGCGCACAAGTTTCCCGCAGCGATGCCCAGGCCGCCGCCGAAGCCGCGACTGCACTTTGCCAATCATGGTTTGGTCTGAGTGAGTCTAGCCGGCGTGTGCAGGTCAGCGAGCTTCAGCAACGATTTGCACTTCAGACTCACCTTCAGGAGCTGCAGCGGCTGTTCTCTGCGGCCCCGGCGTGGGCGATGGCAGACTAGGGCATGCCTGAACGTCTATTGGTGCATGAAGTCGCGGCGCGCGATGGCTTGCAGAATGAAGCCGCCCTGTTGTCGACGACTGACAAGTTGGCCCTTTTGGCCCGCCTGGCCGCAAGTCATCCAGACTCTCTCGAAGTGACCAGCTTTGTGCGCCCTGATCGCGTTCCTCAGCTCGCCGATGCCGATGACCTCTGCCGCGCGCTTGCCGGTCAACCCTGGCGAGAGGGACACACTTTGGTCGGCCTGGTGATGAACCTGCGCGGTTATGAGCGCTTTCGCCAATCTGGGCTGGATGCCATCACCGCAGTGATTGGTGCCCACGAAGGGTTTTCTCAGGCGAATAGCGGCATGAGCATCGAGCGCGCGATCGAGGCCAACCGCGAGCTCATCGCAGCCGCCCGTGCCGATGGTTTTCCGGTGCGGCTTTATCTTTCGATGGCCTTCGGTTCGCCCCAGGATGGGCCGACTCCAGAGCAAAATGTCTTTGCCTTGGTGCAAGCCGCCGCGGAAATGGGAGTGGAGCGTGTTATGCTGAGCGATACCGTCGGTGTCGGCACACCCGAGCAAGTCGAATCGCTGGTACAGGGCAGTTTGACCTGGATGCCGATGGAACGCATTGGCCTCCATATGCACGATACCTTTGGCCGCGCCTTAGAAAACGTCGCAACTGGAGTGGCTTTGGGGGTGCGTCGCATCGACGCCTCAGCCGGTGGCAGCGGTGGATGTCCATTTGCGCCAGGGGCAGCGGGGAATCTTGCCACAGGGGCGTTGCTTGCCTGGGCCAAGGCGCAACACCTGCCCTGCGAGAGCAAGCCGGAGCAGGTCGATGAAGCAGCGCGTTTCCTGGCCAGCCGGCTCAACCGCCCCTTAGCCATGGGCGCAGCGCGCGAAGCGTTATCCTGAACGCATGAGTGACCAAACGCCAGTCGTTCTCTCCCGCGAGGGCCATGTGGCCTTCTTGACCATCAATCGCCCGGAAGCACGTAATGCTCTCAACACCGAGAGTTTGCACGCCATGCGCGAACATTTGGCGACGGTGCATCAAGACCCAGAGATCTTCGCCGTGGTCTTGCAGGCCAACGGGGATCGCGCCTTTTGCGCGGGTGCCGACCTCAAGGAACGGCGCACCCTCAACGAAGATCAAGTGCGTGAATTCGTGCGTCAGATTCGCGCGACCATGGATGACATCGCCAATTTGCCACAGCCCACGATTGCTGCCATCCAAGGCGCGGCTTTTGGCGGAGGATGTGAACTGGCCTTGAGCTGTGATTTGCGTTTGATGGCAGACCAGGCACTCATCGGTCTGACCGAAACGGCGCTGGCCATCATTCCGGGTGCTGGCGGGTGCGTGCGCTTGCCGCGTTTGGTGGGGGCAGCCAAAGCCAAGCAGATGATCTTGCTTGCAGAACGCTTGACCAGTGAGGAAGCCTTGGCTTGTGGACTAGTCCATGAAGTGGCTCCAGCGGCTCATTTTGCTGCGGAATTGGATCATCTGCTACAGCGCTTATTGAAGAATGGACCTTTGGCTTTACGTGCGGCCAAGGACGCGATTGATGGCGGCCTCAACATGACGTTGGAGCAGGCCTTGGAACACGAAGCGAGTTGTTACAAGCGCATCATTCCTACCGAGGACCGCCTCGAAGCATTAGCGGCATTCGCCGAGAAACGGCCGCCGGAATTTCAAGGTCGCTAAGCATGTGGTGGCTCCTACTGCTTGGATTGCTGATTGCCGTGGTGGTTTATGACCTATTGCAGCCAAAGCATGCCATCTTGCGCAACTTTCCTGTGATTGGCCATCTGCGCTATTGGCTTGAGAATATTGGTCCCGAATTGCGCCAGTACATCGTGACCAGCAACGATGAGGAGCGTCCTTTTAGTCGAGACCAACGGCGTTGGATTTACAGTTCGGCAAAAAAGCAGAACAACTATTTTGGTTTTGGTACCGACAATGATCTAGATACTTCGGAGGACTATCCGATTTTCTCGCATGCGGCCTTCCCCAAGGATGACCTGCATCCAGGAATGGCTGGTTACGACGCGCAACACAAGTTGGCTTGTACCAAAATCTTGGGCGAGGCACGCGGGCGCAAGCACGCCTTCCGTCCAGCTTCGGTGGTCAATGTGTCGGCCATGAGTTTTGGCTCCTTGAGTTCGACCGCCGTGATGGCTTTGAATCGCGGCGTCAAAAAGGCGGGTGGATTGCACAACACGGGCGAGGGCGGCATTTCTCCCTATCATCAGCAAGGTGGTGATTTGATTTGGCAATTGGGCACCGGATACTTTGGGGCTCGCGGTACCGATGGCAACTTTGATCTTGGTCGCTTCCGCGAAACCGTGGCGGCGAATCCAAATTTGAAAGCCATTGAAGTCAAGTTGAGCCAAGGAGCCAAGCCTGGCATCGGCGGCATTTTGCCTGGCGCCAAAGTGACCTCGGAAATCGCAGCCATCCGCGGCATTCCCCAAGGAGAAGATTGCCTCAGCCCGAGCCACCATCGCGCTTTTGGCAACGTCGATGGCATGCTTGAGTTTATTGAGCTCTTGGCCGCTGAGTCGGGCTTGCCTGTTGGCATTAAATCAGCTGTCGGTGCCCCACTGTTCTGGCAAGAATTAGCCCGGCGCATGGCCGCGACCAGGACCGGTCCAGATTTTTTGGCCATTGATGGCGGAGAAGGTGGAACTGGTGCCGGCCCCTTGGTCTTTACGGACCATGTTTCCTTGCCGCTGATGCATGGATTGCCGCGTGCTTTGCAACCCTTCGTGGAGCATGACATCCGTGACGAAGTCATCGTGATTGCCTCGGGACGTTTGGGCTTGCCACCAAGAGCCTTACTGGCCTTTGGTCTTGGCGCTGACATGATTGGTCTAGCGCGAGAGCCGATGTTGGCTATCGGTTGTATACAAGCGCAGCGTTGTCATACCGGACATTGCCCCACCGGAGTGGCTACGCAAAACAAATGGCTGCAACGCGGACTAGATCCAACGGAAAAATCGGAGCGCCTTGCGAACTACTTGGTGACCTTGCGCAAGGAGTTGTTGCGCCTGAGTCGGGCATGCGGCTACGACCATCCGAGTGAAGTCCCCTTGGCACAGATGGAAGTGCTGTGTGGCCCATTGGGGCCACGGCCGGCAAGGGAGATTTATCACGGCCGCGCCACGATCGAGGTGTAAAGGCAGATTCAGGCCTTTTCGTGCCTTTTTAGTGGCTCACTGTCAAGATTGCAGGCTTAGCTGTCAGTGCGGCAGTGGTATCTGCCTGCCTGGCCGGGTTCGGGCTGGCATTGCGATTGCGTTTTCTCGGACACGGCGCCAATCACGGGCCGCATCCCTAATCCGTAAGCAACATGTCACATCAACTACTTCATTGGAATCCTTTTTCTGAAATCGACGCCTTCCTGGAAGGCTACCGTCGCGACCTATCGTCCTCCTCTCGCCAAGATGCGAAGAATGGCACACGGTCGACTTGGCAACCCGCCGTGGACATTCGCGAAAACGAGCAGAGCTTCGTCATCGATGTCGACCTACCTGGCATGACTCGCGAAGAAGTGCAGGTTCAGGTGAAGGAGGAGGTCCTTCACGTCCAAGGAAAGCGCGAGGCGCAAGTCCTGTCCGAGGGAGATCGTGCACTTCGGTCGGAGCGTCGCTTCGGCGAGTTCGAGCGGCGCTTTACGATGCCGGAAAATGTCCGCGCCGAGGGCATTGAGGCGCGCTTCGAGCACGGCGTCTTGCGCATTGTTTTGCCCAAAGTGGAGGAAGCGCAACCCAAAGCCTTTGATGTCCAGGTGAATTGACCCTGGAGGATTTAGGATGGAGAGGAGCCTGGAGGGGGCTCCTCTCTTTTTCATGATCCTGAAAGAAATTCTGTGCTGGGTTCGCCCCGGCGATGAACAAGCCTTTGCCGAGGCACAAGAGTCTTGGCGTGCGGCATTGACTCTCGATGGATTCCTCGGGCAACTTGGCGGTTGGTGCGAACAGGATCCGCAACTCGCCATCATCCTTGGCCTTTGGCGAGATCAAGAAAGTTACGACGCCTTCATGAAACCTCAGGGACTGCATGACCAAGTCTACGTCGCCAGCCATCAGGGCCGCTATCTGCAGCGGAGCGAAGTCCATTTGCATCAATTGCCGGCACAATGCCTGCGCCAGTATCTGCGGCCAGAACGGAACCGCCGAACATTTTCATGGTTCTCGCCAAAGCAGGGGGCTCCAGCGCGTAGCATGAAACTTCAGTCGGGGTGGTCGCTGAAAGTGCGCGAAAGCCCGCTGCCTTCCTGCTCATGACCAACTACCTCATCGCACTAGACTTTTCTCCACTCACGCCAGATTTGGTTGCCACCGCCTGCGGCTTGGCGAAATCCGCAGATCGATTGATTTTGGTGCACGTGGCTGCGCCCGAGCCTGACTTCATTCCTTACAGCGCGGGCCCAGCTTCCGTGCGTGAAATCGTGAGCAAAGAACTGCGTGAGGAGCATCGGCAGCTTCTTGACCAGGTTGCCGAATTGCAACAGCAAGGATGGGAGGCTGAAGGCCACATGGTGCAAGGCCCGACGGTGCCGACCTTAGTGGATATGGCCGAGAAGTATGCCGCCGACTATGTCATTGCCGGAACGCGTGGCCACGGCAAATGGCATCAGTGGTTGGTGGGTAGCACCACCGAAGCGCTATTGAAGAAACTTAGCGTTCCGCTGTTGGTGGTCCCACCTCGTCGAGACCAGCCCGCGTAAGCAGATATACCGCAAAGCTGGCGAGCCAGTGTTCGCCCTCGTAGTGGCCACTGAAGACATAGGCCAGGCCGGCCTCGCGATGGGCTGCTGCGGCTTCAAGCAAGAGGCCATGGCGTGGATCATCCTCTTGCAAGGCCGAGGCCACACCAAGCATGGTCCATGCCCGCGACAAGTCGAGGCCAGCAAGATGAACCAAGCGGCCATCCGTAGGATCACTGACTTCAACAGGTGTCAGCAGATTGCCGACGTCCCCCGTGGCCAAACCAGGGAGGAAGCCATCTAGCCAGCGGCGGAACTCTGCGGGGGAAAGCACCCTGCGCATGAGGTCAGCTTCATTCCAACCGGCGGAGAAGAAGTCCTCACCAGAGGGTTCGTAGGCGCCGCGGTAGTTGCGATCTTGGCCGTAAAAATCTTGCGCCCGCGAGCGCACCAAGGCAGCGAGTTCTGGGTTGTCGACGACCTCGGCATAGTCGAGAAGCATGCCCAAAGCAAAGGCGCTGTCCGGGTGCACTCCAGTGCGGATCGGCCAACTCAATCGCGGCAAGTAGTTCATACTGAGCTCCACAATCCGCATTTCCAATGGTCGAATGGCTTCGCGCCACTCCGCGATTTGCGTGTCCTCGGTAGCGCCCATTTCCAGCTCCTGCGCCAAGCGTAGTAACCAGGCCCAGCCATACATGCGTTCAAAGCCCTGGTTGTGCTTCGGGGTGAAGTAGGCGGCTTCCTGTTCGAGTTTCTCCGGCGTGAGTTGGCGTGCGAGCAGGCTGCGGATTTCCGCATCAACCGGACTGTTGGGGTAATGGCGTAAGAGGCGCACCAACATCCAATGGCCGTGTACCGAGCTGTGCCAATCAAAGGATCCATAGAACACAGGGTGCATGTCCTGCGGTACCACAGCAGACTCTGGGCCAACATATACCTGCCCGGGCTTATTAGGGAAGGGCCGCTCAATGCCGTCTAGTGCCAAGCGGGCAAAGGCAGAGACCTCCTTTGGGCTGAGAGGGCGCAGGGCAAGAGTGTTGCTCATGGTTGACGGAGATTGGTCATGGCGCAGGTTTGGGTTCTGACAGGAACACAGCAGGAGCGCAAGGACGAGGAATCGCATAGCGGAGTTTAGCGGCAGCATCTGATGTCCTACACTCCTGCTATGGAGGCTCCACAGGCAATCCTTTTCGGCGCGAACGGTTTTCTTGGCCCGCATCTGGCCGAGGCCCTGCAGCGGGCGGGCTTAGAGGTCGTCACCGTGAGCCGGCACGCAACCCCTGCTGTTGCCGGTTGTGCGCATGAAGTTTGGGATGGTCGTGCTCAAGGTCCTTGGGCGAAACGCTTAGAGGGCGCCGCTTTGGTCATCAACCTTGCTGGCCGGAGCATCAATTGCCGCCACACACCCGAGAACCTGCGCCAAATTTTGTCTTCTCGCATCGACACCACGCGTGCAGTGGGCGAAGCCATCGCCGCCTGCGAAAATCCACCGCGAGTGTGGATGAATGCTTCTACTGGCGCCATTTACGAGCCGGTTTGGGGCGAGAACCCGGCGGCAACCGAAGCGGCACCACCTTGCCCGGGAGAGGAGCTTCGCGATATCGGCATTGCTTGGGAGCAGGAGTTGATGGCTCGCGATTTGCCTGAAACCAGGCGTCTTGCCCTGCGCACCAGTGTGGTGTTGGGCAACGACGGCGCTCTTCCTGTGCTGCAACGCATCACGCGATGGGGCTTAGGTGGCCGCGCCGGCAGTGGCAAACAATGGATGAGTTGGATTGCGGTGCAAGATTATTGTGCCGCCATCGTCCACGCCTACCAGCATGAGGATTTACAGGGGGCAATCAACCTTGCTACCCCGCATCCTGTGACCAATGCCGCCTTCATGGCGGAAATGCGCCGAGTGCTGCGCCGTCCGATTGGCTTGCCCGCACCCGCCTTTGGCATCAAGCTTGGCGCCAGACTTGCCGGCTCAGAGGCCAAATTGGTCCTCGAGAGCATGAAAATCCGCCCCGAAGCCCTGCTCCTGAGCGGTTTTGGCTTTGCACTCCCCACACTAGATGCCGCCCTGGAGTCCCTCCTTCCGCTATCCTAAGAAGCACTATGGCCTTTCGCGCATTCTCTTCCGCCGCATGGAGCAAGCTCAGCCCGGTCTTGCTGCTGACGGCGGCCTGTTCCACCGGACAATCCAACACCATGACTACCTCGACCACCAATTTTGCCAATGACCCTACGGCTGTTGTGGCCGAGGCCACCTTTGCCGCAGGCTGATTCTGGGGTGTGGAAGCTCTCTACCGTGAAGTCGAGGGCGTATTAGAAACTCAATCGGGTTACATCGGTGGCGATGTGCCGAACGCGACCTATGAAATGGTTTGCTCCGGCACTACCGGACATGCCGAGGCCGTGCATATTCGCTTTGACCCCAAGCAAGTGAGCTACGAACATCTGCTGCAGTTGTTCTGGGAAAACCACAACCCCTTCCAGGCCAATGGGCAAGGCGTAAATATCGGTGATCAATACCGTTCTGCCATTTTCGTGCACAATGAGGAGCAGCGTAAGTTGGCGGAAGCTTCGATTGCGGAACTGCAGAAGACTTCCGATCGAGTGGTGGCTACCGGAGTCGAAGAGGCTGGCGACTTCATTCGCGCGGAAGAGTACCACCAGCAATATTATGAAAAACAAGGCGCGCTCGGACGCTTCTTCCGCTGAGTCCTCGGCGATTTCTGTTTGCGTCGGTTTCCCTCCCGTGGTGGAAATCGGCGCTCAATTATTGATTCTAGGTTCCATGCCCGGCGCTCCCTCTCTACAGGCGGCGGAATACTATGCCAATCCGCGCAATGCCTTTTGGTGGATTGCCGAACAGTTATGGGGGGTGGAACTCAGTGCCGCCTATGACGAACGACTTGCGGGTCTGGGCAAAGCTAAGGTCGCTTTATGGGACGTCCTCGGCCAGTGCCAACGCGAGGGCAGCTTGGATAGCCGGATTGTCGTTGCCAGCGAAGAAGCGCATCCACTAGCGGACTTCCTTGCCGCGCATCCGAGCATTCAACGCGTGGCCTTCAATGGCAACAAGGCCATGTCCGCCTGGAAGAAGCACATCGTTCCCACCTGGCCGATGGCGCAACCGCTGCCGATTCTGATCCCACTTCCAAGCACTTCCCCAGCTCATGCCGCATTGTCGCGCGAACAGAAACTGGTGATGTGGCGAGAACGCCTAGCGATCTAGAGGTCGACGTGTTCAATCACGCAGCGTAGTTTGCTGGGTGAGCCACCTTCGGGACTAAAGAAGGTCAAGGTGCGCGCGTTTTCCCCACGCAGGGTGAAGGTGCGCTCGCGTGGATCGACTTCCATCGAATCATCGAGGAGGAAGCCGTCAGAATCGAACCATTCCAGGGAAACAAAGACCCTTCGGAGTTCATCGCCCTCGTTGACCAGGTGGAACTGGGCGGTGGCGCGGCCGTCGCGCTTGCGCACCTTCATGTTCTCCACTTCGACTTCGTCCACACCAGACTCCACACGCAAGGCGACTTCGCCATTGTCGTGCGTGAGTATAGTGGGGCCGGAAGAGCAGGCCGTCGCGCCGAGTAGGGCGAAGGCGGCGAGTGGGAAGGATAAGAAGAGGCGGACCATGACACCTTTTTGGCGCACGCGCCAAGCCTCTACTTGAGGAATTTCTGTTAAAAATCCGCGAGAACGCGCCCGTGCCTAGTTTTGACTGGCGAGATGGGCAAAGAAGGCGAGAGCAAGAAACAGCCCAATCCAAAGAAAGAGCATGCGCGAGGCGACCTTGCGCGAGCGCTCCTTGAGCCACCATTGTTGTGGGGCAATTCCACGCGACAGGAACACCAAAATCCCGGCAAGGTTGAGGGACACTAGGTTTCCAGTCAGAAGAAGTGCCGCGCCAATCGCCGCCTGCCACTGGCCGTCGGCAACGTATAGGGCGGAGGCGGAAAGAGGGGGAAGCAAAGCAACAGCCACCATGACGCCGACCAGTCCGCCACCGCTACCACTGGTGTAAGCCATGGCTCCTGCAGCTCCGGCAGCTAGCGCAACCGCAAGGTCGGACAGGTCGAGAGTACTGCGCGCATGCATGGAGTCTGTGTTTAAGGGCAAGTCAAACACGACGCCCATGAATAAGGCGACCGCAAAGGCAAGCGCGACTCCAGAAAGATTGCTCTTCATGCAGCGGCGGGCCAGTTTACCGTCGGCAAGCGTGGAAGCCAGGGCGAGGGCCATGTTGGGGCCAAGCAGGGGAGCGATGACCATGGCGCCAATGAGGATGGCGACGTCATCTAAGGTGAGGCCAAGCACCGCCACCACCGCCGATAGGAAAACCATAATGAGGTAGCCGCGATCCATGCGCGCAGCCTCGTCTAATCGCGTCAGGAGTTCTTCTCGACCGATGCGGTTAGCCCATTTCGGCCTGGCCTCCTCGGCCTTCTTCTCCTTTTTGCCAGACTCCTCAGATTCGTCCTTTTCTTCTTCAGGGGGGGCAGGGCGGGGGATGACGGTTTCCACCGGGAGGATGATTGCGCGGAACCCCTCGTAGCCCTGGAGTGCCTGTTGTAAGGGGTCGATCACCGAATCCAGCTGGTCGCCCTCGAGCAAAAAATGGAATTCGGAATCGGGCCCAGGCAGGTTGTGGCGCTGAAAGCTCAATCCCTCATGCTCGGACAGGAGGGCATCGACTTTGTCGGCGGCGGCATCGGGAACCGTAGCTTGCACGAGGCGGAGGGCCATGGCTCACAGATTAACAGCGTGTTGCTAGAATGACGGTCTTAGCTGGATGGCTCTCACCTCAATTAGAATCGTGAGTGCATCCTTCTCCCCAGAGACCATCATGAATTTACCCTCTTTTCACCTCTTTCAGGACCCTGCTCCGGCTGAAGGAGCGACCAGTAGTTCGGTTCCGCCCCTTCCGACCACGGAAGATCTCACGGGCTGGATGGATTCCGCGATGGAAATCGTAGAAGACAACTGGCTCAGTGCCGCGCTTGCCTTGCTGGCAATTTTCGCCACCATGATTTTGGCGAGCTGGGCACGTCGCATTGCCAGTACCGGTTGCCGGAAGGCAGGAATGGAAGAAACCTTGGCCCGATTCTTCGGCAAACTGGCGCGCTGGGCCATTCTGGCGGTCGGGATTTTGTTCATCCTCGGCATGTTCGGAGTCGAAACCAGCAGCTTTGCCGTCCTCATTGGTGCGGCAGGCTTGGCCATCGGCATGGCCTTGCAAGGAACTCTTGGCAACTTCGCCTCGGGCGTCATGTTGTTGATTTTCCGCCCGTTCAAGGTGGGCGATGTCATCAATGCTGCTGGCGTGATGGGTAAGGTGTTTGAGATTGATCTCTTCACCACGGTCCTGGACACCCCAGACAATCGCCGCATCATTGTTCCCAACGGTTCGGTCTTCGGTGGCACGATTGAGAACATCTCCCACCACGCTACGCGTCGTGTGGAAGTTGCCGTGGGTACCGATTACGGCGCCGATCTCGATGCCGTTCGCGCGGTACTCGACAAGGCCGCTGCCGCAGTTCCCACCCGCATCGAGGATCCTGGCCATCAAGTGGTCTTGGCCTCCTTGGGTGATTCCTGCATCGACTGGAAGATACGCGTGTGGTGTAACTCCAGTGATTACTGGGGCTGCATGGAAGAAACCACTCGCTTGGTCAAGATGGAACTCGACGCTGCTGGAATCGGCATTCCATTCCCGCAGATGGACGTTCACCTGGACAAGCTCGAAGGTTGAACCCTTTAAGCTTTACTGCTATCTGGTTGGCGGTCGCTTCGGCGGCCGCCTTCCTCCTATTTGCGCGAGATAAGCGCGCCGCCATCAAGCATGCGCGTCGCACTCCCGAGCGCATTCTCCTGACCTGGATGCTCGCCGGTGGCGCCCCCGGGGGCTTAATCGCGATGGGCGTGTTTCGGCATAAAATCCGCAAAATCAGCTTTTGGATTTGCGGCGGACTGGCCGCCCTGGATTGGGGCTTTTGGTGCTGGTACCTGTGGCAAAAGCCTTAGTCGGCGCCACCACCTAGGCTTGCCGCCGCGCCGGATCTTGGCGGAAGAAAGCGGCCATGCGTTGGTACAAGGCTGGCTCTTCTTGTTTCAAAGCCACCGGGCGTTCGAAGAAGTTCTCGCTTGCCACGGCAAAGAACTCGGCGGGCGAAGTCGCGCCATAGGCATCAATCAGGTGGGGACGTTTAGCCTTAAGAGCGCGCTGATGATTTTCTAGTGCGGCGGTGAAGTCTGTGCGCCAGCTTGGCGGGTCGAGGTCTTGCGCTAGCGGCGGGATGCCGTCGGTGGTGCCGTCGAGCATGTCGAGCTTATGCGCGAACTCATGAATGACGGTGTTCTGGCCGTCATCGGCACGGCGACCACCCTGGTAAGCCGAGTCCCAAGCCAAGATTACCGGGCCACCCGGCCAAGCTTCGCCAAGGTGGGATTGATTGACCGCGGCGACGGTGCCGTCACCCTGGCGGTGCATCATGTTGTGGCGGAAGGTGCTGGGATACACCAGGATGCTATTGACGCGGTGATAAAAATCGTGGTGCAAGTGCAAGATCAATAAAGCAGCTTGCGCGGCAATGACCACTTTAATTTTGTCGCGCATTTCGAGGCCGCCGCAACCCTCAAAGCTCTTCTCCGCGACGAAGACATGAATCAAGCCCTGCAACTTGCGCTGTTCCTCGGTGCTGAGGCCATGCAGCACGGGCAAAAAGCCCAACGTTTCCTGCCACGCCAGCGGAAAGGGGCGCGCTCGCAGGCGCTTTCGCCGCCAAGCAGTCCAGGAAAACATGCGCGCATCCTACGATGCTCACATGGCTGAGGCGAATCTCCCGTTCCGTTGGGCTAGTAGTCGTGACGACTACTGGCTGGTGAATAGCTTTCTTCTTGCCGACGTCGAGAGTCGCCAAGCGGTGGTGATTGATAGTGGGGGGCCGATGGAACCGATTCTGGACAAGGTCCAAGCCTGGGAGTTGGAGCTTCGCGAAGTGTGGTGTACCCATCACCATCCGGATCATGTGGCGCACAACGCGGAGTATCGCGCACTCGGTTGTCGCGTACGCGTTCCCGCACTTGAAGCACAATGGTGTGTTGAGGAAGATTGCCAATACCTTCTTCATGCGGGAGAAGCCCTGTCTTGCGGTGCGCTTTTGTTGGAGGCGTGGTCCATTCCAGGACACACTCAAGGGCAAATGGCTTTTGTGCTTCCCCAGCACGCCATCTTTACCGGGGACACTCTATTCCGCGGTTCCGTCGGCGGCACCATGGGGCATGGCCACGGCACCACGGCGGAACTCAAGCACGCGATCATGGAGCGCATGATGAAACTCCCAGAGGGCATGACGGTGTTTCCCGGGCATCAAGAGAACACCACGATTGGCGACGAGTGGGAGCGCAATCCTTTCGTCCGCTATTGGCGTGGCATCGATTCAGCCCATGGTGGCCGTTGCCAAGTGCGCGGCCATGATGCGACCCTTTTGGTGCAGGCCAAAGATTACGACGGCGGCTGGAAATGCCTGCTGCGCTTGGACGGTGAAGACGAAGAGCGTTTGCTTCCTGGCAGCCGAGTGGAAGGCCTCAGCTAGCTTCGGATTTTTGGCGCAGTTGATCTAGCAGTGCCTGTGTTTCGCGTTCATCGCGCTTGGTCCACTTGCGGTCGCCGAAGCGGAATCGTTGCTGGCGTTGGAATACGGGCACCAAGCGGTACGCTTCTTCCACGCCCTCATTTACGGCCACATGCGCAAACTCCGTCATCGTTTCGGTGGGTTCCCGCGCTAAGCCTTCGTCGGCCAAATGCTCCATCAGCGCAAGCCAAGTTGGCGGCAATTCGACGTGAGTGAGAGCAGCATGCTCCGCTTCAAGTCTTTGTCGTTCCTTATTCTCAAAGACATGCTTGAGCTTGCGTTGGAGTTGCCAGGCGACGAACAGAAAGGCGAGTGCAATCGCAACCATGGGAAGGTCATCCATGCTCGGCAGAATGCCTCGTTTTGGCTCCAGGGGTGGATCGTCGCCCGTACCGCCGGCCTCCAAAGCCCTTTTCTCAGGATCTTCCTCAGGGTCCACTTCGGCAGCGGCAATCGCTTCTTCAGCAACCGCCTGGCGCTCTTGCTCAGCGATTTCTTCCGCGGCCTTTAAGTCCGCCGCGAGAAGGGAAGCGAGGTTGCCGGGTGGCGTGGCTTCCAATGCGACCCAATCGCCGTCTTGGTTCGGAACTTCTAACCACAGGTGCGCCTCGCGTTCGCTGCCGAGGTAAGCTTGAACCTTGGTCGACCATCGCGTCAAGCGAAAGCCGCCGACCAAGCGACAAGGAATGCCCACCGTGCGCAATTCCAAAGCCACGGCGGTGGCAAAGTAGGTGCAATAGCCGCGTTGCTTTTGGCGGAAATCCAGCAAGGATTCCAAGCCATTTTGATTGCCGACGATGCGCGAGTATCGGTAGTCGCGATAGCGGTTTAAGATTGCGGCAATCTTTTCCTGGGCATTGATGATGCCGCCGACTTCGGTGCGCACCCCATCGAGCCATGGCCGCAGGCGCTCGTCTTGGGGAACTTGGAGATAGTCGATGCCGAGCGGAAGAGCGGTAGCGCGATAGTTGGGCAGCAAGGCAACCTCGCTGTCCGCGTCATAAGTTTCCGCGGTTGCGCCTGCATCGCGATTGATCCAGCGGTACACAAAGGGGCCGTTTTCATTGACCGAGGTGTAATAGGTGCTCCCAGGATAGCGATGCAATTCGGGTACCTGCATCGCCATGAGTGGTGAACGATGCATGAGTAGGGCAAGATCTGCGCGGCCACGCGTGGCCTGGCTACGAACCGGAAAGCCTTGCCATTCGAAGCGTACCGCGTCATTGCCAAAAAACTCGTCGACCAAGTCGAGCCAAGACCATTCGCCAGCGCCACTGGGTTCGCCGTAAATCACATCCACCGGGCCTGGGCTGGTGGAAAGGCCATCGGCATGAATGCGATCATAGGTATGAGTGCGCAGGTACAGCGGTCGGTCTGCGCCAAAGAACGGGCCGCGTCGGTCGAGATCACTGCGCACTTGAAACAAAGTACGCCAAGGGCGATGGCTGTCTTTCATCATGCGGCCATCGAAGGTGACTTCATCTGGCATGACGGGGCGCGCTGGAGGAGCGGGGCTGTTAGGCGGCTGCACCGCGGTGGGGTCATCAAGCGGGGGTAACGACCGCACAATGCCAGCCTGTGGCTCTTCTTCCGCCTTGCCTACCGTGCTGGCAACCGGACTCTTCTTCTGAAAAGGTTCACTGATGCGTTGCGGCGAAATCAGGAGCAGCAATAGGCAAGCAAAGCCGGTGAGCCATCCAATGCGCTGGCGACCCCGCAAATCTTCCTCGGTAGCCAATGGACCTGGAATCACCAAGGGGCGGGTGCTTTGCAGGCGATCATGGTTGCGCGCTTGCAGCAATAGCGCGACTCCCAAAGTGGCAGGGAGCACCGGTAAAGCTAGTGGGTAGGAATAGGGAGATACCTGCCCCATGCCCATCACGATGATGGCCACCAATAGAGGAAGTAGGCAAGCAAGAATTGCCGTGCCAACCCGTTGAGCACGAGGCAACAACATGCCGTGGGCGAAGGCAATGGCAAAAAGGAGTACGCCGACGAGGCTCAATTCTGCTGGCCAAATAGGTTCCCGCGTCTGAATCCAAAGCCACAGCGGAAGAGTGGCAAGGATGCGGAAGATTCCCTTCGAAAATGCCCAAGAACGTTCCTTGGCGAAATCGCCAAAGCAAAGTAGGGCGTGAGGTAGCGCGAACACCAAGTAGAGCGGGACCAAAGCCGCCAGGAGCCAACTGCCCGTCAATTCACGGAACAGTACCGGCAAGCTGGAAGTCCATGCCAATAGGGCGAGGACTTGCAGGCTGCGATCACATCGCTTGTCGAAGGGATGGGGTGGGACTTCGCCATAGAAGCGTGCTCGTAAAGAGGGCCGGGTTCTCATACCAGGGCTTCCTCATCATCTTCATCGGTCTCGCTGAACTTGGCTTCTGTCCACGCGCCCACCGAAAACTGTTTGCGTCGGGCCTCTCCCCAACGACTTGGCCGGTGTTGGGTCGGGATATGCATGCGCATGCCGCGCTCTTCGCGAAACCAACGTCGGGTGAGCGGATCAATCGGGTCGAGCACCACACCGGCAGGGGTGACTTGGGTTCCTGCTCCGGCTTGAATCACCAGTCGAAATTGCCCACTGGGCATGGCCAAGGGCGGTGGTCCATCGCCGGGAACGATGCTGTCCTTCAGCTGGACTTCGGTGAGGTCATTAAGCAGTTGATAGAAGCCGCGCTGCCCGCGCATTTGCTGGTGACGGAAGGCGCCGCGGACATCGTCGACCTGAAGAATGGCGGCCACTTGTTTGCGCATGATGGCTTCGCCCAAGCTGGCGGCTAATGAGAGGGACCGTTCAAAAGAAGCACTTTGCAAGCCGAGCGCAATCGAATTCCGCGGTGGCAACACTTGAATCGTGACCATGCCTTGACGCTCGCCTTCATTAAGTCGAATCATGAGCTTGCCGCGGTGGGCGGTGCTCTTCCAATGCACTTGGCGCAAACTGAGGCCGGGGCGCCATTCCTCCAGGCCATGAAATTCATCGCCCATGGCGTGGCGCTGCGGCCGAGCGCCGCGGTCCTCAAGGACCCGCGGCAATAGAAGATCCAAGGCGCGTACTGTGCCTAAGCGGGGCCAGCTAATGATTTCTGTGGGCAAGGTGTATTGTGCCGACCGCTGCCACAAGCCCCAGGGGAATTGGGATCGTAGTCGGATGACATGCTCCTGATGGCGCCCACGTGAAGGCATGGCCATGAGGCCTTCAATGGTGGAACTTTCTTCTGAGGCCTCTATGTAGGGGAGAACGGCAAAGACGGTGCTTTTGCCACCGCTTTTGCCATGCCAAAAACTAAGGTCGCGAAGCGGGCGGCGCCCAAAATACTGAGCTTGGAAATACACCTGCATGCGTTGCCTGCTAAAGCCTTGCAAGGGAGAAAACTCACCAAGTTCGAGGAGCTCGAAATCACGCCGGCCAAGCCACCAAGCCAAACCCAGCACAATGCTCGGCAAAAGGAAACACAACAGCCATGCCGAAGACAGGTCGCTGAAACCAAGAAAAACAATCAGGATGATGCCGTAAATCGCAATGCTACGGACAAGGCGTCCCTCATCCGTGATTTTTGTCGCCGTCTCCTGGGCTGGAATCATTAGGCCGGCACAGTCGTCTTCTCTAATAACGACGCCAAGACTTCTTCGGTGGATTCCTGGCGACCATCACGCAATGGCGAGAGCACCACACGGTGGCCACCGCAGGGCAGGAAGAGCTCCTTGATGTCATCGGGCAGGACGTAAGCGCGGCCGCGAGTTAAGGCCAGTGCTTGGCTAGCACGTTGCAGGCCGAGGGCGGCGCGAGTGGATAAGCCTAAAGCCAAACGTGGGTCTTGACGGGTGGCCTCGACTAAGTCGAGCAGGTACTCACGGACGCTCGGATCGATGCGCACTCTCGGCACCGCCGCCAAGAGCGCCTCCAGGTCTTCTGCGCTGACCACGCTTTGCAGGCTTTCTACCGGCTCGGTGCGTCCACGCTCTTCCAAAATCTGGCGCATGGTTTCACGATCAGGGTGACCAAGTTGCAGGCGCAACAGGAAGCGGTCGAGTTGGGCTTCAGGAAGAGGATAGGTGCCTTCGAATTCCAGAGGGTTCTGAGTGGCCAACACACAAAAGGGTTGTGGCAGCTCGCGCGTCTCTCCGTCCACCGAAACATGCCCCTCGCCCATGGCCTCGAGCAGTGCGGATTGCGTTCGTGGAGAACTGCGATTCAATTCGTCGGCGAGAACGAGGTGATGGAACACCGGGCCCTTGGTGAAGCGAAAGCGCTCTTCTTGATTGGACCAAATGCTGACACCAAGCACATCGCTGGGCAGAAGATCTGCCGTGAACTGAATGCGCTGGAAGCTCAGGCCCAAAGCGCGTGCCATTGCGCGTGCCAAGGTAGTTTTTCCCGTGCCCGGAATGTCTTCGAGCAGAATATGTCCGCCAGCCAACAGGCCGACTAGAGTGAGGCGCACCGCCTCTTCTTTGCCCTGTAGGATTTCGCCGACGGCTTCGGTTAAGCGGTGAAGTGCACCCACCGGCACCGGGCGAGAAGAATCGGGAGTTTCAGATAGTTCAGGGCGGTCAGTCATGGCTTGCTAAGACTTCACCATAGCGACTGGCCGCAGATGCTGCCCTTTGCCTTAAGAGGAACCCTTACGCTTTTGCGCAAACCACTCGTCGAGATTGCCATGAAACTGTTCCAGTTCGGCCTGATCTTCAGGGCCTGTATTGGATTCACCGGAAACTTCAGGCTCAGGGACATCGGTCCTGGTACCCGCAGTGGGCGTGGCCGCTACTCCGCCCCCGGTCAATAAGCGTCGGATATACAAGAAGGCAATCACCACCAAACCGGCGACAAAAACGAAGGCAGCCAGGCCCAATGCCAGAACCGCAGCAGCAAGGCCGACAATCAAGGCGAGGCAGGAAGCAAAGAATCCAGGCTTAGGTGTGCCTGCAGGCCCTCCAGAGGACGTGCGGAAGCGGTAGGCGGCTGAGCGCATACCCCAGCTTACGCCTTAGCCACAGGAGCGTTTGCCTGTTAGGATGAGAGCACCTGCCGGGCTCTCCGGCTTCCACCCCATTTTCGCATGAAATTTCACGCTCCTGTAGCCGTTCTCGCCGGTGCACTCGCTCTGCCCTTCCTGGGCGGGGGCGGAGGCCCGGAAGGTGGCACCATGCCCGAACTCAAGGCATTGAAGTGGTACAACACACCACCTCTGTCGGTAGAAGATTTTAAACAGAAGGCTGTCCTGATCGAAGTCTTCCGTACTTGGTGAGGCCCTTGTAAGGGCCAAATCCCGATGCTCAATTCCGAATGGGAAGACGGCATGGAAAAGGGTTTGGTCGTCATCAGCGTGACTGATGAGAAAGAGGAACTGGTTGACCAGTACATGAAGGAAATGAATGTCACCCACCCGGTGGTCATTCTGCCCGATGGCGCACTAGAGAAGGTGATTGGGGTCAGCGGATTCCCGACCTCGGGTGTGTTCTTCGACAACGAGTTGCAGTGGTCCGGCCACCCGTCGAGCGCGCACAGCGCAGTCGAGAAAGCCATGAAGGGGGCCACCAAGGGCGGTCCTTATCCGAAGAAGCTCTCCAAGGCCTTTAAGCTGATGGACCAGGGCAAGGCGATCGACGCCATGGCAGAGCTCGAAAAGGTGACGCCAAAGCTCGATGAGAAAGACGCCGCTTGGGCTGGTCGCTACAAGGCTTACTTGATGGATCAGGGCGCCAGGGCTTTTGCAAAGGCAACCGAGAGCATAGAAACGGGTTTCTACTTCCGCGCCACTCAGCTAGTGGATCCTTACCTCGGAAATGAGTCTCCTTACGACGGCGCTGCAGAAATGGAGCAACGCATGCTCATGCTGCAAGAGGAGAAGAACTACAAGAAGGAAATCAATGGCGGCAAGCTTTTTGCCGAAGCCAAGGAACTAGAGGGCGCCAAGGAGTACTTGGAGGCCGTCAAGACTTATCGCTCTGCCATGAAGAAGGGCAAGGGCGGCAAGATTGAACTCCATGCCTACGATGCTGCGCGTGCGTTGATTGAAGCGCGTAAACCGGGCTACAAGTCTTCCTGTGAGCGCTGCGATTACAAGTCGCAAGCGGCTTGTGCGAAGCACTACGAAGAGGTCAAACTCTAGAGCGAAAGTTTGCGATGCTTGGCGGCGCGAGAATCAGGGCCTTTGCCTTCGGCTTCGCGTCGCTGAGCTAGCCACTCGGCATACTCACTGTAGTTGCCGTAGAAGAACTCGACTTGACCGTCGCCTTCGAAGGCGAGAATGTGGGTGCAGATGCGGTCGAGGAAATAGCGGTCGTGGCTGACCACGAACATACAGCCGGCGTAGTGCTCGATCGCTTCTTCGAGAACACGCGTAGTGGGCAAGTCGAGGTCGTTGGTCGGCTCGTCCAAGATGATGAGGTTGCCGCCGACGCGAAGCATCTTGGCGAGTTGGACCCGGTTACGCTGTCCTCCGGATAAGTTGCCGACTAGTTTTTCTTGGTCCGTGCCCTTGAAGTTAAAGCGCGAGACATAGGCGCGAGATTGGATTTCGCCGGCACCAAAGGGAAGAAACTCGAGGCCGTCGGTAATCTCTTCGAACACGGAGCGGTCATCCGACAGTTCGGCGCGACGCTGGTCGACGAAACAGGCCTCAATCGTGGAGCCAAAGGTAATGGTGCCGGAATCAGGCTCTTCCAAATCCACGACCATTTTCATCAGGGTCGTTTTCCCTGCGCCATTGGGGCCGATCACGCCAACAATGGCACCGGCCGGCATAGTCAGGGAGAGGTCCTCAATCAAGATGCGGTCGCCATATCCCTTGCGGACATGTTCCATCTCGATCACCTTATTGCCAAGGCGCGGGCCGGAGGGAATCATGAGGTCGATGGTTTCTGGGCGCAGCTTCTCTTGTTGCTCCACCAACTGGTCATAGCGCTGAATACGCGCTTTATTCTTATTGCCACGGGCCTTGGAGTTTTGGCGTACCCAATCGAGCTCGCTCTTTAGGCGCTTGCGCCGCTTGTCTTGTTGGCGTTCACTCAGCTCCAACTCCTTTTCTTTGGCCTCAAGGTAGGACGAGTAGTTGCCCTGATAGGGGCGGGCGGTTCCACGGTCGATTTCGAGCATCCATTCGACGACGTTGTCGAGGAAGTAGCGGTCGTGAGTAATCACGATGACCATGCCCGGGTAGTTGGCCAAGTGATGCTCGAGCCATTCGGTGGTGGCGGCATCGAGGTGGTTGGTTGGTTCGTCCAGCAGCAAAATGTCGGGCGATTCCAGCAAGGTTTTGCACAGGGCGACCCGGCGCGCCTCGCCACCGGACAACACCGAGCAGCTTTGATCCATGGGCGGCAAATCCAAGGCAGTGGCCGCCTTCTCGAGCAAGCGGTCAATCTCCCACATGTCATGGGTGTCGATCTCCGCCTGCAGCCGGTCAAACTCCTCGGCAAGCTTTTCCAAGGCCTCGCCATCGGCTTCGCCCATCAATCCGCAGATTTCGTTGTAGCGATCGGTGACAGCATGAATATGCGCTACAGCTTCGTCGAGAACCTCGCGCACCGTTTTGTCTTGATCGAGTTGCGGTTCCTGCGGCACATAGCCAAGCGTGCGCCCAGCCATTTGAATCCGCTGACCTTCAAACTCGCTATCGGCACCGGCCAAAATCCGCAGCAGCGTGGTCTTGCCCGAACCGTTCGCACCAATGACGCCAATCTTGGCCCCAGCGAAGAACGACAAGGTGATGTCCTTCAACACTTGGGTGCGGTCGTAAAACTTGTTCAGGCCAATAACCTGAAGCGCGTATTCATTGGGGTTCTCCGCCATGGCAACCAGTGATTGTATCGCAAGAAAAGCAAAGCAAAAGGCTTCCCGCGGCCTCAGTCTTGAATGGCTTCGTCGGTGGCGAGCGCCTGGTCGGCAATGCTCTCGGGGGGCACAATCGGGGTTTCTGCTTGGCTACCAGGGCAGAATTCAAGGACCTCTTTTCGGTAAGTTTCGGGACTTTCCAGCAGCTCGGGCCAAAACGGCCAGGTGCGGCATTGCACCGGCTTCGCCTCATGCACCGAGCAACTCTTGCCGTCGAGGAAGATACAGCTTCCTTTCTCGAAGCGCAGGCCGAGGTAACCACCTGGCTCAAACCGGGTATAGCGCTTGCGGAAGACCTGCAAACTGAGCCCCAAATGGCTGGCTAAGCGCTCCTGATCCGCCCTCCCGACATAAACATGAGCCACATCTCCCCGCGCCTCACAGCACTTGCCGCATTGGCTGCAGGAGAAGGGCAGGCCAGCGGCCCACCACGGCGGGGAAGAGGAGGTCGAGTCGACCATCGCAACAGGGTATCCTTTCGATGATGGAAGTGCCCCTGGAGATTAGTCTTGAACGCGACCAGCTGCGCCAGGTGGTGAGCGTAGATGGGGACACGGTGTTGATTGGCCGTGGTTCCGATTGCGATGTCCGCCTCGATGACCCCATGGCTTCGCGTCGGCATTGTCGCCTGGAGCGTCTTGGCGAAGAGGTGTTTTTGGTCGATTTGGGTTCAGCAAATGGCACCTGGATTGATGGACAACAAATCGACCGCCGTCCATTGACCGCGCAAGACATCATCCAAATCGGTGGCACGACCATTCGCCTGACGGGGGGATTGGCCGAGCGCCTTGCTGCGATGGAATCCACGCGCACCCAGGAAACTCCTCAAGAAGAAGACACCCTGCGCACGATGTTGGCGGTGGCGCGAACGCTAGATCAAGAAGATCGCGTCGAACGCGTGGCCGCTTTATTGGTCGACGCCGCGGTGTCACTTTGTCGCGCAGAGCGTGGTTTCTTGTTCCTGCTGGAAGATGGCAAGGTTTCTCTTGCTCTTGCGCGCAATTTTGCGCGTGAACCAGTGAGCGCACCGGAGCGGAAATTTTCGCGCACTTTGTTAGAGGCAACAGCGAAAGCCAAGGCGCCTGTGTTGTTACGCGATGCCGCCTCCGATGGCGAGTTCGCTGGCGTGGAGAGCATCAGCGATCTTGGCTTGCGCTCGGTGCTTGCGGTGCCTTTGCGTTTTCGCGGTGAGGCCCTTGGTCTCCTGGCGGTGGATCACCGTATGACCGTGGCAGCCTTTCGTCAGCGCGATGCCGAACTCATCGGTGGATTGGCCGGAATGGCTGCGAGTCACCTTGGCTCCAGCTTGGAAAGCCAACGTCGGCAACGAATGCAGCGCCGGCTAACTCGCCTGGAACGGCAATTAGGTCGCCGCAATGAAGGCCCCCAGTCTGCCCTGGATACGCCAACAGGCGGTGGATTCCACGGCCTTTATGGCACCTCGCCCGCCATGCAAGAGCTCTTTGGACAAATGGAGCGGATCTTGGATAGCGATGTTCCGGTGGTCATTGAGGGGGAGAGTGGGACTGGCAAAGAGCTTGTGGCCCGCGCCTTGCACCTGCATGGCCGCAAGGCTGATCGCCCCTTTGTGGTTGAAAATTGTGGTGCACTACCTGATTCTTTGTTGGAATCTGAGCTCTTCGGCCATGTCAAAGGCGCCTTCACCGGGGCGACTCGCGACCGCAAAGGCCGCTTCGAGGAAGCAGATGGCGGCATCATGTTCTTGGACGAAGTGGCGGAAATGTCCGAAGCCATGCAGGCGCGTCTTCTACGCGTTTTGCAAGAAGGTGAGATTCGCCGCGTGGGAAGCAATGAGGTGCGCCATATCCAGGTGCGCGTGATTGCGGCTTCCAATGTTTCCTTGCAAGAGCGAGTCGAACAGGGACGTTTTCGGGAAGACTTGTTTTACCGCCTCAAGGTGGTTTCCTTGCGGTTGCCTCCCTTGCGCGACCGCGAAGGCGATGTGCCTTTGTTGTCCGAACACTTCTTGGTTCTTGAAGCTGCAGATCAAGGCAGAACCACCCGCACCGTGGGCGCCGCGGCAATGGAGCGTCTGACCCAATACTCTTGGCCAGGCAACGTACGGCAGCTTCGCAATGAAATGCGCCGCCTAACTTTGCTTGGAGAAGGAGAGGTGCAGGTCGAGGAGCTTTCCCCAGTGATTTTGGAAGTGGCTGCCGCCGACAAGACCAATTTGGTCGAAGATGACAGCAGTTTGCCCTTAACCGAACGCGTCAAAGCTTTAGAGATTCGCGCCATTCAAATGGCTTTAGAACAAGAGCCGAATAACCGATCACGTGCGGCCAAGCTCTTAGGCATTACCCGGTTTACTTTGTTGCGCAAGATCGAAAAATACAATCTTGCTGGCGGGGACAAGGAAGACCGGGAAGACCAGGAGGACTCTTCTGACTGAGCCCACGCCGGTCACCCTGCCCTCTGGCTTGCGGTTTGTGCGCGCTCTCGGTGAGTCGCCATTAAGCCGAGTGTTGTTGGTCGAAGATGAACAGGGACGGCCTTTTGCGCTGAAAATTTTGCGCGCCAGTGTGGCGCGCGACCCGCGTTTGCGCGAACGCTGGAAGCGAGAAGCGCAAATGCTCCAAGCACTGGACCACCCGCAATTGGTGCATGGGCACGGCACTGCCGAGGTCAATGGCTGTCCAGCTTTATTATTGGAGTTCATCGATGGTCCAACCTTGCGCGCGCGTTTGCAGGAACAGCCACTCGAATGGGAGCAAGCGTGTCGCTTTGGTGTCCAAATTGCACGCGCATTGGATCGTTTGCATCGTGCAGGTGCGATTCACCGCGATGTGAAACCACACAACATTCTGTTGCATCCGCAGCGCGGGGCCGTGCTCGCGGACCTTGGTCTGGTGCGGCGTGAAGAAGACACCACCTTGACCCGCCAAGGCGCTGCCTTGGGCAGCCCGGCCTATATGAGTCCGGAACAGGCGCGCGACCCCTCCACCGTCGATGAGCAGGCGGACATTTATTCCCTCGGTGCCACCCTGCACCATGCCTTGTCCGGAGGCCCTCCATTTCAAGGCAAGGGAGTCGGCGAAGTGATTCACCGAGTCATGCATGAAGCGCCCTTGCCGCTTCCCGAAGAAGTGCCCGTGGCATTGGCCAAAGTCGTGGAGACGGCGATGGCCAAAGATGTCGAACGCCGCTACGCACGCGTGCGCGATTTCGGTCATGATCTCGGCCGAGTTCTCTTGGGGCATCCGCCGCGCTTAATGACACGCAATCGTCATCGTCAGCGCCGCCGCCGTCTGCTGGCCGCCGTGGTCACCCCGATGCTTGTGGCTGGGCTGTGGTGGGCAAAGCCATGGCAATGGCTGGGATCTGGCCCCAGTCTTCTCGGGGATGACCCCAATCAAGTTGCGGCCGAAGACCAGGGCCAGGGACAAAACCTGCCGGTCAATCCGCCAGCGAACCAAACCGAGAACCTTCCGCAAACCGATGCCGGCGCAGCCTTTGCGCGGTGGAGTCGCAGTCAACGCCAGGGTTTTGAACTAGCCTTGGCCGATGGGGCATTGCGCCAAGCTCTTGATTTACTGAGTGAGTTAGAGGGAGCAGAATCTCCCGCCGATGCCCCGGTCGGATTCCTGCAAGAGCGTCGAAGTTTCCTTGCCGAAAGCCGCATCCAAGTCGATGCTGCGGCAGAACGCATTGCTGGACAGGCTCTAGATCTTTTGGACCAACGCGTCAGGATGGCGCGCGCAGCCATGGTGCGCGGGAACTTCCAGGTCGACCTGTGGGTGCGCGATGTGGAAGATGCCTGGCAACGCACAGGCTTAATGGTAGGGGACCTTCCCCTGCGCCCTGGCGCAGCCGATCCGCGTGGCCGACTTCGTTTGGCGTCGGCGAGTTTGGAAGCTGAGGCCGAAGCGGCCAATCTTGAGTTGGCCCTAGCCAGAGTTCCTCAGCTCCTGCAATCTGGCCAACGTTTACTGCGCGAGGGTCGATTTGCCGAAGCTCGTCAGCGTTGGGACGGATTGGAGCCCAAGGCCCTTTTGCAATCCACCGAGGCTCGTGCCGAAGTGGTGCGCATTGATGAGCTTTTGGCGCTAGATCGTCGTCTGGAAGGTCGCCTGCGCGAGAACGTCGGCCAAACTCTCACCCTAACCATGAAAACGGGGTCGATCGTCAGCGGCACTTTGGTGCCCGATGAAGATGGCTACGCCCTGGATTACTTCGGCCAAACCTTGGTGCTGATCCCCCTGCTTGATTTGAATGCCGCCGAGGTCGTGAAATGGCTCGATGGAGACCAAGAAGATTGGCTCATTGCCCAGCTGCTTTGGTGCCAGGGACGATTGGAGGAATCCATTGCGCGCATGCGCTTGGTGCCCGCGGCGACCACCCCAGAAGAATGGCAGCCAAGATTGTGGTTATGGCTGTGGCAACAGGAGCTAGATCTGCAGGGTCGGGCCACGCCGCAAACTCCGGGATCCTCGGGGGAGCCTCAGGTTACCAACCCAGAGGCTATTGCGCCTCAACCCGATGGTCCTGTCGAAGCGGTGGCCAGCGGGGACCGTCGCGAGAGTTTGGAACGGGCGATTTTGCGGGTGTATCCTCAGGCCAAATTCACCCGCATGAGCGACGGCAATTTGGAAGTGCAAATCGAGAAGGTGGTGATTGAGAAGACCTGGGAACTCGATCTACGCCAAGAGATTCGCCAAGCTGATTTGTTGGAGTGGTCTCTGCAATGGGACCTTGCTGCCAGTGCCATTGCGCCGAAACGCGTGCAGTGGCTGAAGGACATCACCTTGGTGCACCCCGGCGGCAGACTGTTGCCTTCTTTACGAGTAGCTGGTCGCCGCTCCGAGGGCTTCGGCATTCAGCCTGGTGGTGGGCGTCAGGTTCTTGCCTGGAACGGGCGCGAGGTTTCCCTCGATGGCTTGATGGTGGCTCCCTGGCAACCAGATTCTTCCTGGCGTGGTCGTTTCCTGTTGACCACCACATCGACCTTTAGCTTGACCGAGCTTCGTCTGCGCCTGCGCCCTCACTAAGCGCCACTTGTGGGGGTAGGTGGCGCATCAGAGGCACCAGCGTGAGCAACAAAATCAAGCCAAGAAAACCAAGCAGCCCCTGCGAATCCACACCAGCCAACGTGAGCAAGGGGCGCAACATCGCGCCAAAAAAGATAAAGCCAAAGTCGAGCATTTGGCTGGTGCCTAAAGTCGCGCCGAGTGCATGGTGGGGTGGAATCTTCTGCACCAAAGTGCGCAGAGGGATCAAGTAGAAACCACTGAAGAAACTGGCGGTGGCCATGCACAGGAACAATGGCCATGGTTCGGTGGGCACTACGGAGGCGGCCAAGAACCCGACTGCCATGCCACAAGAGCCGAACCCAACCAGGCTGCGGCGAATGGCGGTGCGCTGTAACTGCCCAGCAATCAAGGCACCGATGGCCATGAACACACTGAGGACGGCCAAGCCAATCGACCAGTCCCCGCTGGATACCGCGACCTCGGAAATGCCTTGCTCATCCAAGGCCAGGAATTCATTCCAAGCCAGGAGCATCAGGCTGCCGACCATCCAAAACAGGGCATGTCCCCAGAGTGCGGGTCTAAGGCCGGCGCGTTTGGCGGCATCGGCCCAACCTTCGCGTAGGCGTCGAAGCGGGTTGAAGCGCAATGCCGCAGGAGGGGAGGTCACCAGTTGGGCACGCATTCCCATGGCCAGTCCGGCGCCGACGAGGGCGGTGATGGTCATACCTAGCGCAAGGTAGGGCAGGGCTGACTCGGCGACATGACCTGCAGCCCCGGTGCCGAGCAGGATGGCACCCAACACGCTGGCCTGAAACAGGCCGTTGGCCCGTGGCAAGCCCTCTTGGGTACTGAGTTCGGGTAGGGATCCATACTTGGCTGGCCCCAAAAAGGAGGATTGTGCGCCCATCAGGAACACCACGCCGAGTAGTGGCCACAGTGCGCCATACCAAAAGGCGGCAGCAGCCAAGACCATGATGACGGCTTCTGCGAATTTTGCGGCAATCAAAATGGTGCGTTTGGGCCAACGATCCGCGCAATCTCCCGCCAGCACGGCGAACAGCAAAAACGGAAGCGAGAAAAGGGCCTGGGCCATAGATTGCAGGTGACCCTCTTGGCCTTGTCGGCTCACCGCGAGAAGCAGGACGGATTGCTTAAATAAGTTGTCATTGATGACGGTCAAAAACTGCGTGCCAAGTAGCAGGAAATAACTGCGGACATCACGCAGAACCTGATTCATGACCGTCGCGCCTGCTCTTCTTGCAAGCAGTGGTCGCCGAGAGCAATCTGCTCTGGACTCAGCCAGTTCGCCAGTCGTAGGTCGGCGTGCATCTGGTCCACAGTGGCGCCATGGCGGAGACAAGCGCGCATATGAGAGCGTGCCTGTAATTCGCAATTGGTCGCCAACAAGGCCAAAACGCTTAATCGCTCTCGAGTCATCAAATCCAGTAGGCTTTGCGCGAACACCTCGCCATAGGCATGGCCAAGCACCAAATCAGCAAACTGAGGATCGAGTTTGCGCAGGTGTTCCAATACCGGGTCAGCATCTTCGCCGTAGATCTCGCGAAAACTTTGCTCCCCTAATTGCTGGCGGGCGCCTTCTCGGCGGGGGGGACGGTTCGCTTGAGACTCTGCTGGCGGCAAATGATTCAAGGCTTGGACGACTCGAGGAAAGCCGACATACAAGTGAGCGAGATGAAGGACCTCGCGCAGATAATCATCACTTGCCTCCTGACGCAGTGCCTCGGACGCAATCACCAATCGGTCTGCGTCCTGTGCGAACAACGCAGCCCAAACCTGGATGGAAGGGCCCAGATATTTAGTCATGAAACTCGTCGCCCGTGATTAAGGGGCGGGTGCTGAACAGCGGTGTGCGTGCGGAAACGCGATCACCCTCTTCCACCAGTGGGCGTAAACCAGGCGGGGTAAACAGCACTACCGTAGAGCCAAACTCAAACTGCCCCAGTTCACTGCCGCGTTCACAGACCACCGCTGGTTGGTAAAGGCGCTCGCCTTCACTGAGTGGCGGCTGGCCCAAGGTGCGATCAAACACGAAGCGCATTCCGCCGACATTAAACGCACCGACAAAGAGTAAGGCGAAGCGGGTGCCGTCGGTCAGGGAGCGACAGCGCAGAAGGACTCTTCGATTGCGCAACAAGACTCGCATCGACCGACGCACCAGCACCGGATCCACTGGCTGCAAATCGCCGGGCTGTTGGTAGGCGGCCTCAATCTGCAGGTCGCAGGGTGCGTGGTAGCGGTGGTAATCGCGCGGGGCGAGGTAAATCTGCAGGGCGCGATAGCTGGCCAAATCGCGGGCCGAGGCTCCACACAGCAATTCTTTGGTGCTGTAGGGGACCCCCTTAATCAGCCAAGTGCCTTCCGGGCGCATTTGCGAGCTAGCCACCAAGAGTCCGTCGGCCGGGGAGAGCCATTCCTCGCCTGGCGGCAGGGGCCGCGAATCTTCGGGCAGGCCGCGGGTGAATAAGCTCAGAAAGCTGGGATAGTCTTCGAGCTTGCCGGGGACCGAGCTGGGGTCGATGCCTAGGCGCTTGGCCAGCATGCCCCAGACCCGTGCGCGCATACCGACAGGTAAGGGCATACGGGCTGCCGAACCGGCAAGACGCGACAGGCCGCGACGCGGCACAGCCGGGATGGTGGCGAGGGTTCGCAGGTCCACGACCGCCTCAGAATAACGGTTGCCCGCCCACGCGTCAGCCGGGCCTTCGGTCGAGCTATACTCCTGCCGCGCCATGGCCGATTCGTCCCTGCATGTCCTCATCCTCGCCGGAGGCGAGTCCACGCGCATTCGTACCGGTGGACCCAAGGCATTGCTGCCTTTATGCGGCCGCCCGCTGCTCGAGCATATTTTTGCCGCCACCGAAGACTTGGCGACCAGTGCCAAAACTCTGGTGTTGGGCCCGCGCCATCGCGAGCCGATTGAGGCTTGGCTGGAGAAGGCCGGTCACCGCGATTGGCAGGTGGTGATTCAAGAAGTGGCACGAGGCACCGGCGATGCCGTGCGTTGTGCGCTTGAGGTGCTCCCTGAGGACGGGCGCTTGTTGATTCTGTGTGGTGACACCCCGCTTTTAGAGGGGGAGACCTTGCAGTTATTGACCGAGCATGACAATGCCATGTTGACCGCGCTGGTCGAGGACCCCACCGGTTTGGGGCGCATCATGCGTGGCGCAGAAGGGGAATTGCAGGCGATTGTCGAAGAGGCCGATGCTGACGACGAGCAAAAGCAGATTCAAGAGATCAACTCGGGTGTCTTTGTTTTAGAAATGGGCCCGCTGCGTGAGGCACTCGCTGGCGTCAACAGTGATAACGCCCAGGGTGAGATCTACCTCACCGATGCCGCAGTACAAGTGTTGCAGTCGCGTGGTGGTGCCACGGTTTGCTTGGAAGACGATGGCGAGCAAGTGTTCGGAGTCAACGATCTTGCGCAGTTTGCTACCGCATCTCTGCTCTTGCGTGAACGGATTTTGCAAGGGCACCTTGCTTCTGGCGTGGTGATTGATGACCCCGCCAGCACCTATATTGAGGCCGGCGTGGCGATTGCCCCAAGTGCCCATTTGATGCCCTTTTGCGTGATTCGCCGCGGTGTCGAGATTGGCCCCGGAGCGGTGGTCGGGCCCTTTGCGCACCTGCGTCCAGGAACGGTTCTGGAGCAGAACGCCGCCGTGGGTAACTTTGTCGAAACCAAAAACGCGCACCTAGCAGAAGGTGCGAAAAGTAAGCACCTGACTTACCTCGGCGATGTTCGCGTTGGTGCTCACGCCAACATTGGTTGCGGCACGATCACCGCGAACTACGATGGCAAACACAAGCACCAAACCGTCATCGGCGAACGTGCCTTTATTGGCTCTGGTTCGGTCTTAGTCGCACCTGTCACTATCGGCGATGGCGCCACTACTGGCGCAGGCTCCGTGGTCACGGCCAAACACGACGTCGCCCCGGGCAGCACCGTGATTGGTGTTCCCGCCAAACCCTTTCCTCAATCTCGGTCCTAAGCAAACTCCCGTCCCATGAGCTACAAGGATTCCCGCCTCAAACTCGTTAGTGGCACCGCACACCCCGATCTCGCCAACGAGATTGCGGGCCACCTCGATGTCCCCATGACCTCGGCTTATGTTGGCCGCTTCCCCGATGGAGAGATTGACATCAAGCTGCATGAAGACATGCGCGGCTCCGATGTCTTTGTCGTGCAGCCCACTTGCCCGCCAGTCAACGAGAACATGATCGAGCTTTTGCTCATGGTGGATACCTTGCGCCGCGCCAGTGCTGGGCGCATCACTGCGGTCATGCCTTATTTTGGCTATGCGCGCAAGGACCGCAAAGACGAGGGGCGCGTGCCGATTTCAGCCAAAGTCATGGCCAATGCCCTGGTTTCCGCTGGGGTGAATCGCGTTTTGACCATCGATTTGCACGCGCAACAGATTCAGGGCTTCTTTGACATCCCGGTAGACCACCTTTGGGCCCGCCCGGCGCTGCAAGAGGCCGTCATGGACCGGGTCAATCTGGAAAATCTGGTCATCTGTTCTCCAGACGTCGGCGGTGTCAAGCTGGCGCGCGCCTGGGCAAAAGCCCTGAATGTGCCCCTGACCATCGTCGATAAGCGCCGTACCAGCGGCGATTCCGTGGTGATGGAGCATGTCATCGGCGAAGTCGATGGCAAAGAGGTCCTCCTCACCGACGACATGATCTCCACCGCCGGCACCGTGACCGAGGCAGCGCGGATTCTGAAGGAAAAGGGGGCCGAACGGGTGTTCATCGCGGCCTCTCACGCGGTCCTCTGTGGACCGGCCGTAGAAAGACTTCAGAATTGTCCTGTCGAGGAGGTGCTGGTTTCGAATACAATAGCCCTCCGTGGTGAGCTGCCCGACAACCTAAAAGTGGTTTCGGTGGCGCCTTTGTTGGCACGGGCCGTGACCCGAATTCACCGTGAAGAATCCGTAAGCGCTCTGTTTGAGAGCGTCCCTACCGAATAGACCTCCGCCCAGCGGCATCCCGACCATCATGAAGACTTTCCACCTGACCACCGAGCCACGCACTGAATTCGGCAGCACCCAAGCCGGCAAGCTGCGCGAATCGGGCCGTTACCCTGCCACCCTCGTCGGTGGTGGCCAGCCAACGGTGCAGTTCAGTGTCAGCGCCCACGCCTTCGATGCGTGCGTGCGCACCAACGCGCGCAAGTTCAGCCTCGAGCTGGAGGGCGCGGAGCATCCAGCCGCCATCACCGAGGTCCAGTGGGACCGCATGGGGGATAAAGTCATGCAAATCGACTTTGTCCGTGACCCGGAAGGGGAGTATGCCGTTGCGCGTGCCCGGCAATTTGAAGACAAGGGTTACGAGCCCGACGAAGACTAGAATTTTGTAGGCCACGGTGGCCTCGGGGATTCTTGCCCCGATTGCCCCATTTTGTGCGCCTGCTTATCATGGTCGACCCGATTCCTGAAGACCCACCGCTGGAGATTCGTCCTCGTCGGTTGGTGTTGGGCCTCGGCAATCCCGGACCCGATTACGCTGGCACACGCCACAACGTTGGGTTCGCTGTTCTTGACCTCTTGGTTTCTCGTCACGGCCTAACGTGGGAGAGCGGTCCCGAGTCTCTCGTGGCCACTTTGCCGCCGGCGCCCGGCAGCGAGGACCCTGGGGTGGTTCTGGCCAAGCCATTGACCTTCATGAACCGTAGCGGTCGCGCTTTGCGCGGACTGGCGCGCAAACTGAAGTTGGAGGGGCCGGAGCAGTTCTTTGTCATCACTGACGACATTCACCTCCCCCTTGGTGGGCTGCGGCTTCGCGCCACTGGCTCTACTGGAGGGCACAACGGCCTCGCCTCGATTGAAGAAGCAGCAGGTTCGCGGGATTACCCACGGCTGCGCTTTGGCGTCGACTCCCCATCTGGGGGTGGCGCAGACCTGGTGGATTTCGTTCTCAACACCTTCTCTCCCGCGGAACAAGCTGTCTTGGAAGATAGCCTCGACCAGGCATCGTTCGCGCTAGAGGACTGGGCCCATGGACTCCCGTTTGAGGAACTCCAGGCTCGTTACAACCGCCGCAAGCCGCAGGCGGAATCCTAAGTCACACTCGTGGCTCGGAAAAAACCGGTAGGACCGGAAAGGCAATCATGACTGATCACAATCACAACTACCAGGCGATGTTCCTGCTCGATAACGAGGAGGTTCGCCAAGGATTCAACGCCGCCCGCGATTGGGTGCGCTCCACACTCGAGAAGCACGGCCTCAAGGTTCACGTGCTGCGTCTTTGGGGCGAGCGCCAGTTGGCCTACCCGATTGGTGGCCGTCGTCGCGCAACCTACCTGTTAGCTTGGCTCGAAGGCTCCGGAGACGCGGTCAACAATGCCCGTCGTGAGCTTTACCTGCTTGGCCCGGTGTTCCGCTGCCTATTCCTGGAACAGGGAGAAATCCCTGCCGAGGAAATGAGCCAGGGCATCCCGGAGATGGCCGACGCCGACCTCGTCATTCCGGAACAGCTCGAGGACGATCTCGCCGAAGAGATGCGCGAAGGCCCTGAGCAGGAAGAAGAAGCTTCCAGCGAAGAGTCCAAGGAAGAAGGCAAAGAAGAGGGCAAAGTAGAGGCCAAGGCCGACCCTGAGGAAGAGAAGAAGGAAACTGCGACCACCGGAGGTACCAACCATGGCAACTAAGAACAGCCGTCAATTCGACTACAAAGACATCGAGTCGCTTCAGGTGTACTTGACCGGACAAGGCAAGCTTTTGTCCGCCAAGCGCACAGGTTTGAGCGCTCGTGAACAGCGTCGTCTGAAGCGCGCCGTCAAGTACGCGCGTTTCCTCGCCCTGATCCCGTACACCGGTTAAGGAGGCTCCTGCCATGAAGACAAAACTCATTTTGCGTGTCGACCACGCCGTCCTCGGCAACACCGGTGACGTGATTGAAGTGGCTTCCGGCTACGCTCGTAACCACTTGGTGCCTTCGGGCCTGGCCTATGCTTACTCCGAAGATGCGGTGCTCCGCATCGAAAAGAAGCGGGTCGAAGCCGAGCAAACACGTGCCGCCATGCGCCAAGACATGGAGTCTTTGGCCAAGCGCCTCGAGAGCCTCAGCCTGACCTTCGAAGAGAAGGTTTCGGGTGAAGGTCATCTCTATGGTGCGGTCACCGCCAAGCGCATTGCCGACGCCATCAGCGACCAAGGCCTGGAAACTTCCGAGGCCAATGTTCGTTTGCCGGAGCCCATCCGCGCCGTCGGCGAGTACGAAGTCCCTATTCACGTTCACGCGGAAATCAATGCCGCCGTGAAGGTGTGGGTGGTTGGCGACGAAGTGCCGACCCCAGAAGAGCCCGCTGCGGAAGACGCAGAGGAAGCCTCTGAGGAGCCCAGCGAGGCCTAAATGCCTCCCAAATAGGCGGCCCGGCTGGTCAACAGCCGGGCCGCCTGCGCATGTATCCTGTGCAACTCATGGTGCACTCCACCGACCCCTCGCATTTGCCCTTCGACCTTGAGACGGAGAAGTGCGTGATTGGAAGTGTCCTGCGTGATCCGCGGTGCTTCCCCGAGGTCATGGCACACCTTGGCGATCACGATTTCTATAGTGAGCGCCACCAGAAGCTGTTCGCCCTCATGGCGCAGCTCGAGACCCGCAGCCCGGGTCACTGCGATGCCGTCTCCGTTGCCCACGAGGAAGACCGAGTGGGGCAAACCGAGGTCCTTGGCGGACCGGAATACCTCAAGGACTTGATGGCCAGTGTGCCGTCGATTGCCTTCCTCGAGAACCACATCCGGATTGTTCGCGACCTCGCGATTCGCCGCGGTTTACACACCGCGGCCACCGATATCCAACGCTCCGTTTTTGATGTCGACGTCGAAGAGGTCGATGACCTCGTCGATGCCGCCGAGGCGCGCGTGTTCAAAGTTGGTGACCGTTTGGCTGGCAATGAAATGATCACCTCCCAGGAGTTGGTTGATACTCACCTCGACCGGCTGTTGCATTCTGATGGGGAACCGCAGGGCTTGCAGACGGGGTTCCTGGATTTAGACGAGAAGCAGGGCTTCCGTGCCGGTGACTTGGTGGTGTTGGCAGCGCGCCCTGGCATGGGCAAGACTGCTCTGGCTCTCAACCTCATGGAGCGTGTCGCGCTGAAGGGGAGTCAATCGGTCCTGATGTTCTCCCTGGAAATGCCGGGCGAACAACTGATTACGCGATTGTTGAGTGCACATGCGCGTATCGCACATGACAGTTTGCGCCGCGGCGTCTTGACCGCGGAGGATCGTCGCCGCCTAACCCATTCCGGTGCCGCCTTCCGCAACGCGCGCATTTTCGTAGATGATAGTTCGCAACCAAGTTTGGCGCAGATTCGCGCCAAGGCGCGGCGCTTACGTCGGGATAATAATCTCGATCTCATCATCATTGATTACCTGCAGCTCCTTGGCGCCAAGGCAGAGAGTCGACAAAACGAAATCGCTCTGATTTCGCGAACCTTGAAGGCCATTGCCCGTGATCTCAAGGTACCCGTATTAGCTCTAGCTCAGCTCAACCGCAAAGCAGAAGAGCGGAGTGACCACAAGCCCATGCTGTCGGACTTGCGTGAATCTGGTGCCATTGAACAAGACGCCGACCTCGTCATGCTGCTCTGGCGCGACGACTATTACGGCGAAACCGAGGAAAATCGCGATTTGGCCATGCTGTCGATCGCAAAAAATCGCCATGGATCCACCGGCGAAGTGCGTATGCGCTTCACCAAGAAGTTCATGCGCTTTGAGAGTGCTCCCAGCGGTGGGGGCGTGGCGCCTCCGCCGCCACCAACGACCACCGCCTTCGATTGATTCCCCAATAGACTCCCCTTGCCTTTGCTTCTGTCCCGTATTGCGTCCGTGTGCCTAGCTTGCTTGGCCACGCTACCTTTCCTTGCCACACCCGCGATGGCTCTTCCTGCAGCGCTGCCTCAACAAGAGGGTGAAGTACGCGTGGAAGCGATTGACATCATTGGAGGAGGCGAGCGGGAAAAGGAAATCCGCTCGGCAATCCAACAAGAGGTGGGGCAACCCCTCAGTGCAGATGCGGTGAAGCGTAGTCAGGAATGGCTGTGGAAGTACCAGCGCGTTCGCGTAGAGCGAGTGGAGCAGGTAGAAGGCAGTGCGCCAAACCAGGTTCGCTTGGTGTTTCATGTGGCGCCTCTGGAGACTTGGCGGCGCGCCTACTTTGTCGGCAATGAAGAGTTTGAGCGCAGTGAGCTAGAGCTGTGGGCAGGACTCGTTGGACAACCACTGGATTCCTTCCGCGCCAATTTAGTCAAAGAATCATTGGAGCGGCACTACCGCGAGGAAGGGTTTGCGCATGCCATCGTCACGGTAGAACCTGGCGAGAACGATGAAGTGATTTTTCGCATCGAAGAAGGCCCTGAAGTCACGATCGAGCGCATCCATTTCGTTGGCAACGAAGCGATTGATTCTGGTGCCTGGTACACCCCTGGACTGGACTTGTATGGTGCCCTGAAGAATGGCACCGGTGGCATCTTTTCGGGTGCCCCCTATAACCCGCTGAAGATTCAAGAAGACGCACAAGCTCTTGCCGAGTTGTATCGTGACTACGGCTACCTAGAGGTGCAAGTCGCCACCGAAGTGAGCTTCTACGGCGGCGATGAAGACAGCGCCGAAGTCACCTACACGGTGATGGAAGGCCCGCTCTATCACGTACGCAATGTATCGCTGCAGAGCGCCTCGGGGGAGCCATTGCGTTACTCAGAAGATGTGCTGCGCGGAGAAATGAAGTTGCTCGAAGGCGACCCCTATGAAAAGGCTCGCGTCACTCGCGACCGTTTAGCCTTGCAGGCTTTCTATGGCAATCTAGGACACCCCACGACGGCTCGCGTCACCACCATCCCTGGGGTCAAGCCGAGCACCTTCTTGAGCGTCGGCGGCACCCGCCGCAATCAAGAAGCCGATGTTCAGTTGGACCAAGTAGAGCCTTTAGTCGACCTCGTATTCGTGATTGAAGAAGGCACCGCGCGCCGCCTGCGCGATGTTGTGGTGCGCGGAAACTCGCGCACGCAAGACCGTGTGCCACGGCGTGAAATCCAGAATGAGCCTGGTGATTTGGTCAGCGAAGATGACGCCATGCGCTCCTTGCGGCGCCTGATTGGCTTGGGCTACTTCACCGATGAACTGCGCAATCCGTTCGTAAACTGGTACTGGCAGGACTTCGGCGATGACGAAATGGTCGACTTAGTGTTTGAAATCACCGACCTTGGCTCCAACAATCGCCTGCGCTTTGGGGGTTCCTGGAACTCCGATAACGGCCCGGCTTTGTTGATTGACTTGACCAAGACCAATTTCGATATCACAGACACGCCGGACCATTGGTCGAGCGCCTTCACCGAGATTTGGAATGGCAGTGCCTTCACCGGCGCAGGCCAATCCCTTGGCCTTTCGATTCGTCCCGGCACGATTTTCTCGAGCTATTCCTTGTCCTTTACCGAGCCTGACCTGCTGAAAGAGCACATCAACCGCCTCAGCTTTAGTGCGGTGGCGAGTAAGAGTCTGCGCTTGTTCTCGACTCACGACGAAGAACGCGAGATTATCGGCTTCACCTTCGGCCGCCGTTTCGGTCGCTACTTCACCTTGTTTGCTGGTCCAGAGGCGCAGGTCATCAACATCAATGACATCGATCCTGGTGCGCCCGCCGACCTGCTTGCTTTGCAAGGCAACAACCGCCCTCGGACCTTTACTTTGGGTGGTCGTTTCAACTCGGTGGAGGACCCCTTTTCACCAGTTGATGGCGAAAAAATCGGTCTTAGCTTCGGTCAGACTGGCGGCTTCATGGGGGGAGACTGGGACTATTTGAAAGCCACTTTGACGGCAGAGAAATACTTCCCGTTGTGGCAAGATGGATTGCGCCGTCATTGGGTTCTTTCCACCAGTGGGCGTGCCCGCCGCGCGTGGACGTCTGGTGGCCTGAATGATCTTCCCTACCCAGAGAAGTTCTTCGTCGGTGGCCAAAGCAATGTGCGTGGTTTCCAATATCGCGGCATTGGCGAAGATGCCAATGGTTTCGCCCGTGGCGGCGATGCCTCATGGGATGCCAGCATCGAGTTGCGCTTCCCCTTGGTTTCGACCCGTCAGCGCGGCATGGTCGACGAATTCGAAATGGTTCGTGGTGGCCTCTTCATCGATGCCGGTACTTTCGGCGACGATTTCGGGACCATGGACCCCATCCGCATCTCCACTGGTGTGGCTATGCGTATCCGCTTCCCGGCGCTCCCGACAGCGCCTCTTTCTCTTGACTTCGGCTGGCCGCTGAAGTCCGAAGACGGCGATGACACCCGCGTCTTCTCCTTCACCATCGGCAACTTCTAAACGCCATGCCATTCTCTGGAAATCTCATGAAGATCCCCACTCTTGTACTCCTTCTTTTGGTCTCGACCGCTTCCTACCTTGCGGCGGACCGTAGCCAGCAGGACCCCATGGAAGGGGTGCGCTATATCGACATGGAGCGCTGCCTGCAGGATTGGACCGCATTCCAAGCGCAGAATGAATCGATGCGCGCTACTTACGAGGCCATGCGCAAGCAATTCCAGAGCCAGAACACGGAGCTGGAAAGCCGAAAGGCAGCACTGGAAGAGTTCGACCCACAAAGCCCAGAGTACATGGAGCGAGCCTTTGAGTTGGACATCGACGTCAAGACCCTGCAGACTCGCGTGGACTGGGCAGCCTCCAAACTCAATGAAGAGAATGCGGCACTGCTCGCCCGCGGCGTGGCACGCATTCACGAAGCGGCTCGTCAGTTAGGGGAGAAGCAGGGCTATAGCTCGATCCAAATGGCACCGATGGCCCTGCCACCGGCCAATGCCAATCCCAGCGACCAGCTCCGCGACCTAGAGGGCCGCTGGATTCTGTGGTCGAACCCGAACTACGACGTCACCAACGAAGTACTTCAAATCCTCTCTTCGGGGGAGTAGGCTTCCTACAGATGACGCGCCAGGAACGCACCCTGAAGCGCGCGGTCGAGCTAGAGGGCATTGCTCTTCACTCGGGCGCGAAGGCCCATGTTCGGATTGAACCTGCGGCCGCCGGGCATGGCGTGGTGTTCCGTCGCGCAGATTTAGGCGAAGACGGCGCCGACATCCCAGCGCTGGCCGGCAAACTTTCCATGTCTCAGCGCCGGACGGTGTTGCGCGAGGGCGGCTCGGAGGTAGGCATGGTCGAGCATTTGCTGGCCGCCGCATTTGGCCTCGGCCTCGACAACCTATTGGTGTTGGTCGATGGCCCAGAGCTTCCGGGTCTCGATGGATCCTCTGCTCCTTATGTCGAAGCTTTGCGTAGCGGTGGAGTGGTCGAGCTCAAGCAAGAGCGTCAGACTTTCCGCGTGACCGAAGCGCAAGTCGTGCGCGACGGAGATGCCGAGTTAGTCGTGTTGCCTCCTTCCGGCGATGGGTTACGTGTGCGTTATTTCCCCAGCTATCCAGAAGGCATCGATAGTCGCCCCTTCTTGTTTGATAGTACGCAACACAAATTTGCAGAAGAGATTGCGCCTGCACGAACCTTTGTCCGCGCCGAAGAGATTGAGAAGCTTTTGGAGGCTGGACTCGGCAAAGGCGCTACCGCAGACAACACCTTGGTATTGGGTGGGGAAGAATCTCCCAAGATGCGCGTTGAGCAAGAACCGACACGCCATAAGGTCCTCGACTTGCTTGGCGACTTTGCGCTTCTCGGAGCAGATCTTCACGCCGATGTCCTCGCTACCCAGTCCGGCCATGGTTTGAATCAAGCGATGGTCAAAGAGTTGCGCGGGCTGCTCGAAGAGGAAGAGGTCCAGGAAGATGTCCGCGACAGCGGATACGGCATCATCGATGTCATGCGGTTATTGCCGCACCGCTATCCCTTTTTGTTAGTCGATCGCGTGCTCAAGGTCGAGGGTTGGCGTCGCGCCGTTGGCATTAAAAATGTGACCATCAACGAACCCTTCTTTGAAGGCCATTTCCCCGGTCAACCGCTGATGCCAGGTGTTCTCCAGCTGGAGGCCCTTGCACAGCTCTCTGGCTTCCTTCTGCAGCGAAAAATGGAGCACACCGGTAAGCTAGTGGTTCTCGCGAGCATCGATAAGGTGCGCTTCCGCGGCGGCGTGGTCCCAGGAGACCAGCTGCGCCTCGAAGTGGAGACTCTACGCATGAACCGCAACCGCGCCACGATTAAAGCTCAAGGCAAGGTCGGCCGCCGTGTGGTTTCCGAAGCCCTGTTGTCCTTTGCCATGGTGGCTTCCACATGACCGTCATCCACGAAACCTCCTTCGTCTCTCCCGGCGCAGAACTCGATCACGATGTCGTGGTGGGGCCGTTCTGCTATGTCGGCGGACGAGTGCGCATTGCTTCTGGCACGCGCCTAGGCCCACACGTGACGGTGCAGGGTCGCACCACGATTGGTCGTGACAACCACTTCGTCGGCCAATGCGCCATCGGTGGTTTACCGCAAGATCTGAAGTATGCAGGCGAAGAGTCTGCTCTAGTCATCGGCGATGGCAATGTGATTCGTGAATTCGTGACGGTCAACATCGGTACCGCCGCCGGCAGTTGGGTCACCAGCATTGGCGACCGAAACTTAATCATGGCTTGCGCCCATGTTGCGCATGACTGCGTGCTCGAAGATGAAATCATCCTCGGTAACAACGTGCTTCTTGCTGGTCACGTACGCATCGAAAGTGGTGCCATCGTCTCTGGTGGTGTGGCGGTGAATCACTTTGTCACGATTGGCGGCATGTCCATGGTGGGTGGTATGGCCCGCGTCGTCAAAGACGTCCCCCCATTCATGATTGCCGAGGGGGCTCCGGCTCGCGCTCGCGGTGTCAATGTGGTCGGTCTGCGTCGCAGCGAAGCTTCTCCTGCAGTCATTGCCGAACTTCGCGACGCCTTCCGCCGTCTCATCGCCGACGAAACGCCGACCAGTTTGGCAATTCAGGAAATGGAGGCCGAAAAGGACCTTCATTCCGAAACTCGCCGCCTCGTCAGCTTTCTGCGAGACATGGAGCGCGGTTTCCAAGGCCGTTACCGAGAATCCTTGCGCCGCCCCTCGGGCGATGTGCAGGCATGAGCGCCTCCCCGAGTCGTGTTGCCGTGCTTGGCGTCGGTCATCTTGGTCGTCACCACGCGCGTATTTTGGGCGAAATGCCCGAAGCCGATTTGGTGGCCGTCGTCGACCCCAATGAAGAAGTCGCGCGTCCGCTCGCCGAGCGCAATGGTTGTGAATGGCGTGCTGAGTTGGGTGATTTGGCCGAGCACCTAGATGCCGCCGTGGTTGCCGTGCCGACTACCTTGCATTGGGCTTGTTCCGAGCCGCTGTTGCGTGCCGGAGTGGCTTGCTTAGTCGAGAAGCCGCTTGCTCCAGATCCTGCAACTTGCGCCCAATTAGTCGAAGCCGCCCAAGCCAGCGGTGCTCTGCTTGCCACGGGGCATGTTGAGCGCTTCAATCCGGCGGTACGCCGCGCCATGGAGCTTGGCATCCAGCCGCGCTTCATCGAAGCCCACCGCTTGGCGCCCTACACCTTCCGCGGTGCAGACGTCGGCGTGGTCCTCGACCTGATGATTCACGACATCGACCTTGCCTTGGCCTGGACTGGCAGTGAAGTCACCCGCGTCGATGCCGTTGGTGGCGCGAGCTTGAGCCCGGCCGAGGACATTTGCTCCGTGCGTTTGCATTTTGCCAATGGCGCGGTGGCCAACTTGACCGCCTCGCGCCTGAGCCTGAAGGCCATGCGCCGCTTCCGCGTGTTCGGTCCGGATTGCTATCTCAGTGTGGATAGTCAGGACCGCAAGGCCCTTTTAGTGCGCAAGTCGGCGTCCTTCTCGCCAGAAGCGGTCGCCGAGGCCGCGGGTTCGAGCGATCCCGTCTCTGGCTTTAAGGGATTGCTCGACGTCGAAGAGCTCACTCTCGACGCCGATGAGCCTCTCCGTGCCGAGTTGCAGTCCTTCCTAGCTGCGGTGCGCCAGGAGGCCCCTGTGGCCGTCTCCGGCGAAGATGGCAAGCGTGCCGTGGAAGTCGCCTTCCGCATCATGGAATCGCTGGAGCAGTGCTCCTGGCGCCTGGAAGACCAAGTGCCTTCGCCGTCGTGAAGCCTTCGCCAACGGCCCTTCACCGCTACCTCATCGACCCGAGGCTTGCGGAGCTTCCGCTGAATCCAGCCGGTCTTTTTGGGACCGAGGCGCCGATGAAAGTGGAGATTGGTTTTGGCGGTGGGGAATACCTGTCGTGGTGGGCTGGCCAAGAGCCTGAGAACCATTTTATGGGGATTGAATTGCCGCCCGACTGTCTGTTTCGGGCGGCCATCCTGCTCCAGAAAGAACAGCGCGAACAGGTTCGTTTGGTCCAAGGTGATGCCCGTTATCTGCTCCATGCCTTGTTCGCCCCGGGCAGTCTTGATCATGTCTTGATGCAGTTCCCGATGCCTTGGCCCAAGGACAAGCATGCCAAGCATCGTGTCTCCAGTCCCAACTTCGTCGCCACTTTGGCTTCGGTGCTAAAGCCGCAAGGCATCTTCGAGTTGGTTACCGATCAAGATTGGTATGCCGAGGAATGTCATCGCCATTTTCAGGCGCATGAGGCCTTTGTGGTGCGGACCATGGAGCAAGATCCAGAGCGCCCCTTCCGCACCCGCTACGAACAAAAATGGCTGGAAGAGGGGCGACATATATATCGCCTTGTGGTGCAGCTGTTGCATCCAGAGCCGACACCATCGCGCCTTGCCATCGAACCCATGGAACACCTTCGCCTACCCCAAGCTCCTGATTCTGACGCGCTCAACGCTCTCATTGGCCAAACCTGGAAGGAGGGCGATTGCGCCGCCGAGGTAAAGACCCTGTTTGCTGCGGACAATGGCTGGTTATTGCGCGTCGTGGCTTCCGATGAAGCCTTTGCGCAGATGTTTCACCTCCGCATCCGCAAGAGCGATGAGCAGCGGTGGCTGGTCCAGGTCGATGGCCTTCCGCGCCCGTATTACACCGAGGCCGTGCGTTTCCTGCAGCACAAAGTGGCTGCGGAATTGTCGGCCTAGAATTCGTCCACGCGGAAATGAATCCTGTAGCGGGTTTGAGTATGGCGATTGCTGCCCTCGCAGAGGAGTGCGAGGTAAGTAGGGTCGGGCTGCCCAATGATCCCGGCAGGTACTGTGACAATTTCAGCAGCTGGGCGCCAAGGGAAGATAATGCCCATTTCGTGGTAATTCATGGACATTCGCCCATCGCTGCCGTTATGGGAAATGGCAATTCTTCGGTGAAAGATAAAATCTCTTACCGCAAAATTGAATCCCCGATCGGTATCAGCCAGCGGAATGGAATGGAAATCAGAGAATAAAACTCCGTCGACCCAGAACCCGTCGGCCGGTGGGGAATGACCGGGACCCGAACTGTTTTGAAACTCAATCCGTTTGTACTTTGTGTGGGTCAATGCGGGCCATTTGCCAAGGTCATTCCAACTTAATAAGACTCGGTTCGTGGCGTCGCCGCGGCTTGCAGAAACATTGGGTCTTCGCTGCTGGCGTGAGGAGGTGGCTCCTGAAAACTCGAGACGGTCGTGAAGTTTTAGGGGGTTTGGGCTGTTCAATGGGGCACGGCGCTCCACCACAATGGTGCCTTGGCTACCAGAGCCCAAACCTTGATGTGGGGCTAACAAAAACTCTTCCCAGGTGATCACGAAATTCTCGTAGTCATCGGTGGTGATATCAGGCAGCACTAGGCCGCCCACTTTGGGATAGGTAGGGTTGCTATCTGCAGGAATGTTGGAGTCGATGAGATTCGGCTGAATGATAAAGTTCGGAGCACCTGGACTAATGGCAAAGTCAATTCCGGCAAGGAGAAGGTTGTACTCGCGCAGCACAGTGTTCACCTGCTGGGTGGTTGCAGATTCCGAAGCATAAATCACGGCACAGGCAGAAGGTTGATTGAGGCCAAGCGGTGTCAAGTCCGGCATGATTCCGCCATCGCCCGGTATTACATTTGCGTCCACCACATAACCTTGGCCAGGGGCGGGTGCCATTAGCGTTGCTGTTGGCAGAATGAGATCATTGATATCCCGAGTGCGGACTCTCGCAATCTCCAAATTTCCTTGCTGGTTATTCTGACGATTGGCGCGAGAGAAAGCGATCGCAAATGTGCCATCAGGGAGAGCAGTCACGTCAGGCTTGCGGCAGGTGTCTTCGGTCAGCAAATTCAGGCTCGGGTCACCAACCAAAATTGGCGGGGCAATGGAAAACTGGCCGTTGCCGGCAGAGGTGATGACCGTGGCTTCGATCATTTTTGCGCCATTGCTGTGGACAGTCTGATTTGCCACAACGACATCTCCAAATTGATTGGTTGCTAAGGTGGCGTGGTCGGCCGCGCCCACACCTAGACTCCCGAGTTCGACCGGTGTACCAGTATCAATGACTTGCTGCCCCTGAGCTGGACTCAGGAATAGGAATAGGCCTATAGCCGCTGTAGAGAATGGACTTAGGGCGGTCCTCATGGTCTCCAAGTATAAACCAAGTTTCCTAGGATTGCCCAATTGTTGGCCTTCGTCACGCCTGAGGGCGCCGTGGGGGGCAGGAGGCTGTAAAAAATAAGGGATTGGGTGGGCCGCAGCTTCGACCACCGGCAAAGCTTAGTGTTCGTCAATGCGCAGAAAAATACGGTAGCTGTCCGAGGTAGCCAGATCGCCGCCTTCGCAAATCACCACAAGATAGGTGTCGGGATCTCGGCCTGCAACATGAGACGGCACGATGAGATTGTCCGCTGCAGGTCGCCATGGAAAGGTGATGCCCATGTCAATGACTTTCATCGACTGCAGGCCACTGACTCGACTATAAGAAGAAATCAGTTGGCGCTCGGTGCCATGATCGCGCGCAGCAAAGTTGAACCCAAAGCGATCGCCGATTAGGGGAACCGCATGAAGGTCAGGATGATTGGCTGCGTCGACCCAATAGCCCTCCACCGGTGGCGTCATGCCGGGAGCTTGGTCGTTAGTGAATTCCACGAGCTTGTATTGCACGCGATCCAGGTCTCCCACATTGGCCAAGTCAATCCAACTGAGTCCGGCCAGGTTGATGCTGTCGTCGCGACTAGTGGAGAGGTTGGGGCGACGCTGTTGCTGGGTCAAATCGGCACCTTCGAGTTCCAGTCGATCCAATCGCTGCAGTGGATTCGCAGAGAATAGGGAGCTCCTGCGTTCCAACACAATGTGCCCTTTGCTGCCGCTCGTCAGGCCTAAATGGGGGGCGAGTAGGAACTGCTCCCATGCAATGACGAAGTTGCCGTGGTCATCGGTCGTGATGTCAGGAAGGATGAGCCCTCCGACCTTGGGGTAGGTGGGATTGCTGTCCCAGGGCACGCGAGTCGCGATGATTTTAGGTGTGATGAAGAACTCCGGGTGGCCCGGCGCGCGTGCAAAGTCGATACCCCCGAGCAGAATATTGTACTCACGAAGCACCGCATCTTGATGATTGGTGACGACGCGCTCGGTGGCGTATGCCACCGCGCATGCTGCAGGCAAGTTGTCGCTAATGCGCACCAAGTCGGGCATCACCCCGGCATCGCCCGGGTTAACCGTGGCGTCGAGGACATAGCCGCGGCCTACACCTGGAGATTGCACCGTTGCTTGGGCGAGTACATCGCCAGAGGCGTCGCGGGTGCGCAACAAAACCAACTCCAATTGTCCTTGATGGTGATCTAGGCGATTCGAACGCGGAAAGGCAATGACGAAACCGCCGTCAGGCAGGGCGGTGACATCGGGCTTGCGGCAGGTGTCTTCTCCAGTCAGACCCAGGGAGGGGTCTCCAATTAAAATCGGAGCAGAGACGGAAAAGCGGCCATTCACCCGCGGTGTGACTACCGTGGCTTCGACCATTTTCGCGCCATTGGTGTGAATGGTCTGGTTGGCCACCACCATGTCTCCGAAATGGTTGGTTGCCATGGTGGCGTGATCGGCCGCGCCAACACCAAGACTGTCAAGCTCAACCGGGGTAGCGGTGTCGATGACTTGCTGTCCCTGGAGCGGATTCAGGCAAAGAAAAATGCTGAAAAATACGGCAGGGAAAGGACCTAGGGGAATCCTCATTGCTTGGAAGTATATACCAAGTTTCCTATGCTTGCCCGATGGCTGGCCGTCGTCCCAACCGAATGCGTCGCGTGGCGCCGGAGGCTGCAGAGAATGCAGACCGCTCCAGCCTACCCCTGATGGCCGCCGTTGCAGCCGAGGCGGGCCTGGAAGGGGCCCTGAGGCTGCCCGAGGAACTGGCGGCGGGTGGATATTTTGAGGCTGGCCTAGTCGATCAGTGGCAGCGGATCAGCGAGCATTTTTGGGGCCTGATTCGGCATCATTCTGACCCTGCCGGCCGGATTGCCTTTCTGGCCACTCACTCGGAACCCCGGGTGCGCTTTTTTGCGGCTTCGCTGTGGGCGCGCTGGGGCATGAACCGCCCTCAGGACGCACTCCCCGAAATCCAGGCTCTTGCCGACGACGAGGATTTCCGCGTTTTAGAGTCCACCCAGGCTTTTGGCTTACGTCCTTTCGCCGTCCATTGGGGGCCAGCCATTCGCGAGTATGTGGAAGATTGGGTGGTGCATCCCTCGCCCAAAGTGCGGCGGGCGGTCATTACCGCGCTGCGCCCAAGAGGCTTTTGGGTTTCCCATTTGGATTGGGCGCAAAGTGAGCCTGCCCTACTGGTGCCGATGCTCGAAGCCATGCGCGAGGAGAACGACCGCTTTCCTGCCAACGCCGTGGCCAACTGCTTCAACGACCTCAGCGTCAAACATCCGATGTTGGTGCTCTCCCTGTTAGAGCGCTGGTCCAAGTTGGAGGGGCCGATGGTCGAGCATATGACCCGCAAAGGATTGCGCACCTTGCTCAAAAAGGGAGACCTTCGTGCCTTGCGCTTGCTTGGTATGGGGGAAGTCGAACTGGAGGTTACGGCAAGCCTGCGCCAAGGCCAGGTCGTCGCCCCGAACACCAATCTCTGCTTCGATTTGAACATTCGTGCGCCCGGGGAGGGGGGCGAAGTCGAATTGGTTTATGAACTGGAAACGACTGGCCGTAAGGAAGGTCGGCCCCGTCGCAAGCGGTACCAAGGTGGGCGCTATTTAGTGCCCGATGGAGGCACTTTGGAGCTCCCCATTCGCGAGCGCATTTTTGATCGCAAGGCAGCGCCCCTGATCAGCGGCCCAGCTGCGGCCACTTTTTTCCTAAATGGGGAACGAGAGGCTCGTGTGGATTTCGAAATCCAACGCGAGACCGAAGCCTAACTTAGGCAACCCAGGGGTGGGAGGGGTCCAGCAATAACTGGACGCAACACAACACCACGCCGGCTAGAGAGAACAGCACCCCTAGAAAGGCTTTCTCGCCCTCAGCTGCAGCGCCTAGGCTGAGAAAGGCGGTAAATAGAAACACCAAGAGGGCCAGGGGTAGCGAGACGTAGGTGACCAAATACAGCTGCGGCACGTAGGTCATGATGCCTACGCCAAGGCCGCAAATTCCCAAGCCTAAACTGGCAAGGGATACCGGGATGTGCTGCACGATTTCACCATCGGCGATGGCATCGGCTTCTCCGGTATGGTCGCGCGGGTCTTCTTGTTTCATGCCTGCAGGCTTTGGATCGCGGTGCGCAAGCGGGGAAGCGCATCTTGGATTTCTTGGCGACTTGCGGCACCGACACTGGCCCGCGACCAGCCATCTTCTTCGTGCTCTTCGACGCCAAAGGCGCTGAAGGGAACCACAGCAAAGTTGGCCTCGTGCAACAAGAAGCTGCGAATATCTTCGTTGTTCTCGAGGACTTTGCCTTCTTTGGTGCGCATGCCTTCCAACTGGAACTGCACGCTGATGTAAATCGCGCCTTGCGGCTCAATGGTATCAACAGGAAGTCCCGCAGCCTTCATGTCTTGAATGCCATGGTGCAGAATTTCCAGGCGTTCGCGCACGTCGACCAACATGTCAGCAAGCCAGCTATCCATGGTTTCGCGGTTGCGCAGCCAACGCGCGGTAGCGACTTGCACTGGGCGTGGGGCCCAGGCGCCAACGTGGGTGCCGAGGGCGACGACCTTGCGGGTAATGGCCGGAGGGGCCACAAACCATCCGCAGCGCAAACCGGTGGCGCAGAATCCTTTCGAAATGCCATCGGCGTGGATGACGTAAGGAGCGCACTCGGGTACTAGGGTGACTGGCGAATAATGCTGAAAGCCGGGGAAGGTGAGCAGCGAATAGATCTGGTCGTAGAGCAGATATAACGGCTTTTCCCCGCTGGCCTGGCGTCGATTGTTTTCTTCGACCAGGAAGTGGCCAAAGCGCTCAACCTCTTCCTTGCGCATGACCCCGCCAGAGGGGTTCTGCGGGGTGTTCAGCACAATCAAACGGGCATCGCGGGCATGGGGCGCGAGCAGATCCACGGTGGGCTGGAAGGCGTCCTCGGGGCGGGCAAGAATGCCACGCACACGAACCTGGCAAGTGTCACGGTAGTTGTGGTTGTTCCAGGAGGGCACCGGGAACAACACAAGTTCTCCTGGATCCACTAAGAGCCGGTAGGTGCTGTACAGGGAGGGACGACCGCCAGAAACAATGCAGATGCCATCGATGGGGTAATCCAGGCCGAGGGTGCGCAGAATGTGCTCCTTGACGGCGGTGCGGAGCTCATGCTCACCCGCGCTCGGTGGATAGTTGGTGTCCCCTTCCTGAATCGCTTCAACCAGGTACTGGGCGTAGGTCTCGGCAATTGGAAACTCTGCAGGAGAGAAATCGCCGACAGTCATGTCGGCCACCGCCACACCCTGGTCCTTCAGCGCACGAATCTCATTTGCCACTTTGAGGATGGAGGACCCCACCATGGAGCTCGCCATATGCGAGAAGCCACGTCGGGCAGCTTCATCGCCACAGTCAGAGGGAATGCGAATCATGGTGTCGGTAGGGGTCAAAGCCCCTTGATTCTAACGTGCTGAAGGCTCCAGGCGGTCCAGATATCGCTCGTGAAGGCGGGTTTGATGGGAGGTCAGGGGGACCTCTTTGCCGCCAATCCACATCCGCTCGATGCCGGTTTTCAAATCCATGGGGTCACCAGGGGTCAGGAAGAAGGTTGCGACCTTGCCTTCCTCAATGCTACCGATATAGCGATCGACCTCCAGAATGCGTGCGGCCTCAATCGTGATGGCGGCTAATGCGCGATCTTGGCTCCAACCCCAAGCTGCGGCCGTGGCAGCTTGGTAAGGGAGGTTTCTCGTGGTCTCCGGATCATTGGTGGATAGGGCGACGCGGCAACCTACCTGATCAAGCAGACCAGCCACGCGGAAGGGGCTGTCATGTGGGTCGAAGCGACTTCGTGGCAAGCGATGAACGCTACCCATAATCAGTTCTGCTTCATCACCTCCGAAGTAGCCGGCAACTTTCCAGGCATCGCGGCCGCCGACAAAGACAGCTCGCAGCCCGCGCTCCTTGGCCCAAGTTCTTGCAGCCATCAAGGTTGGAGCATCTTCAGCTTCGAGGAAGACCTTTTGCTCGCCGCTGAGGCAAGGCAACAAGGCCTCCAGTCGAGGATCGCGATGAAGCGGGGCGCGACCAGCAGCGGCGTAGCGATCCAATTGCGTTTGATAGGCTTCGGCGCGGTCGAACCAATCATTGAGTTCGCTAAGGTCTTCCGGTTCTTCCGGGCCGTCCTCCACATCGAAGTTTCGACCGACCATGGGAAAGCGAATGAACATGCCGAGGTCTGGGACTGCAATCATGTCGTGCGTGGTGGTGCCTTCCAACTGAATCAGGGCACCGCGTCCGCGAATGCGCCCGAAGTCTGGCCGGGCGAGCACATAAGCCACGCCATTGAGTCGAGTGACGTGATGATGTGCGGAATCCGCATGAATCGCGACAGCGGCAGACAAGTCTGGTTGATCCTGCCCGGTCTCGCGGTCGTCGCGCGAGGAACGCACGGCGCCAATTTCGAACAAGCCGGTACGGTCGAGGGCATCGATAAACCCGGGGTAGAGATTCATGCGCCGGGCATCAATCGCCACGGTGCTGCTCATGTTCTTAGGCATCTCGGTGCGCCCGCGGTAGAGCTGCTCGATGCGCCCATCCTGGACATGAAGCGTGCCGACGAAGGGCTCTTCACCAGGGGTGTGGACGGTGGCGCCGGAGATCCAGTAGGCGTGACCTTGGCCGGCCTTGGTCCAGGAGCTCCAGTCTTCGGAGTTCGCGGCAACGCGCTGGTTTGTCTCTTTGGGTTGGGCTTGCGCAAAGGATTTCGCGGCGTCGAGGTAATCCAGCCACCGCTGCTCGCTGGCGGGGTCAAACTCATAAAGTGCAATGCCGCGCGCCAGGGTCATGCGACAACGTGAGTAAGTCGAGAGCGGGGGTCCATCGAAAATGCTGATGGTGCCGTCTTTGCCCACCTCCAGAGTGCCCAAGCGGTCCTCCAAGCGCAGCTGCTTGGCGGAGTTGATGGTGCAGGTGGCCATCGCTTCTTGCCAATTCAAGCCACCATAGCGCTGGGCTTTGGCCGCTTCAGTGTTGAGGCGACGAATCATTTCATCGGAGTCTGAGTTGATCGAGACCACGACGCCTGCCTTGTGCAGGATTTCCACGTTCCAGGGGATGGCGTCGCGGACTTCAAACTTATAAGCCCACCAATCGGAGAAGGTCGAGGCCATGGCCCCGGCGGCAGCCATTTCTGGAGCCACTTTATAGCCTTCTAATACATGCTGGAAGGTCGGACCTTCGATGCCGAACTCGCGACACACTTCCAAGAACATCAACAGTTCGTCAGCGCGGTAACTATGGCATTGCACATGCACGACGTTGTCGAGGATGTCGGCTAAAACTTCCAGGCGCACATCGCGGCGAAAGTTCGGGCGTTGCCCATCCGCGGCAAGACGACGCGCTTCGGCATAGTCCTGGGCGGCGGTGAAGGCGCGACGATACACGGCATCGACGCCTAGGCGGGAGTTCGGAAAACGCTTGCCATTGGCGGCATCCCAATTAGATTGCTTCACATTTTCGCCGAGGGCGAACTTGATATTGCGTGGCGCCTCGGGGATGAGCAAGTCGGCAAAGGCACGTTGCTGGTAATCGAGGGTCCAGGTTGCCGCTTGGCCGCCAATCGGGTTTGCCGAACCATGAAGCGAAAGCACGGTGGCGGTGCCGCCAGCCGCGGCGCGGAAAATGCCGACATCGTGAGGGCGAATCATGTCGCCCACGCGGCAAGCTGCGGTAATCGTCATCGAGCCTTCGTTGATGGCATCGAGTGCCAAGTGAGAGTGGGCATCAATGATGCCTGGCATCAGGTGCCAGCCTTCGGCGTCAACGACTGCGCCATTGGCCGGGGCGGTTTGGGTGCCACCGACGCCGGTAATCACGCCACTTTCCATCAGCAAATCACCGACCTCTGGCTCTTCGCCAGTCATGGTGTACAACGTGGCATTGCGAAATAGCACCGTGCCTTCGCGAGCAAGTGCCCAGTCACTATTTGGCAAGCGGTCCGCTTCTACTTCCACCGGCCATTGTGGGTGACCTTGGGCGAGGCCATCGCTTTCTTTTTCGTCTTGCTCGGCATCCTCAGCATCGTCTTCCTGTTTCTTCGCTGTGGTGGAAATGGAATCAAAGCCCTGGCCGTCAGGGCGCTCACCGAAGATCGGCACGTCGCCAAAGGGCGTTTTCATCTTGCCGTCGAGATTGCCATCTTTCAGCTTGAGGAAAACGGTGACGTCCATTTCCGGTTCGGGAACCTGAAAATCAAACTTCACTTGGTTGCCATTTTTGATGCCAACACCTTCTGCAGCATCGGCATCATCTGGTTTGCCTAGTTCATAGATTTCCACCAACATGTCGGCCTGCTGAATAAAAATGCCGAACTCCTCGTCGCCCATGGGGGTTTCGACCAGCATAGACCAATGTCCATCTAGGGCATTGGCGTCGCCTTCGGCTTCACCGTTCTGATCATCGCCATCTTCCTCCTCTTCGCTAGAGGGATAGGTGAAGAGGCGACCAAGACTTAGGGTTGCCGTGATTTGGGCATCGCTAAAGCTGAAGGGGCCGCGCGACAAGAAATAGCCGCCGGTGCCGTGATCGATGCCATAGAGTTGCGCGGCATCTTGACTGAGAGCGAGCAATGCCTGCTCGGTGTCCAATCCCAATTCGACCATGCGCTCGAGCTGCTCAAAGAGTTCGGAACTCTTGCCGCGTGGAACTATGGCGCAAGCTAGACCAGCCGCGCGCAAGTCTGCGAATTCTGTGGCCTTCTCGGCCTCCATGCGGCGCTTTTCCTCTCGCATGCGTAAGGGATCTTGCCACCAGTTGCGTTCTTCGGCGTCGTTGAGGTCTAAATCTTCCTCACTGTCGAGGCCATCTTCCATGCTGACTTCATACAGTACGCCGATGCCCTGCTGTTGCAGTCGCTCCTGATGTGCACGCGCACCATGGCCGCCAAGGATGACCCAAGTGACTTCGGAATCGGTTTCAAAATCCCGATGCAAATCCAAGACATTTTCTATCGCGCGCGGGGAGTTGGCGCGGAAGATGCGGCGCTTGCCAAGTGCTAAGTCTGGCGAAAGATTAGATCGCCCTTGATCCAACAAAAGCTGCCGATGCACCGCCAAAGCGGCCATCGCAGTTTGTGGGTAGCCACCACTGCCACGCAGGGATAGCAGCTGCGGCCCATCGCGGTGTAATAGGGATTCCGCCAAAGGCAAACCATTAAAGGCGACTTGCGAACCATGTCCCTGAAGCAAGCCGCGATTCGGCGCCAAGATTGCCGAGCTGAATCCTGACTCGCGCCAAGCCTTGCCCGGGTCGTCGTTCCAGTCGGCAAAGTCGCTCATGTAGAGGTGGCCGGCAAAGGAGACATGATTGCCGTATTCCATCGCCGGAATCGGGCCCTCACGCGGGTCACTTGCAGTGCCTTGGTATGGATTGTCCGGAAGGCTGCCCATGCCCGAGCGAAAGTCGCCATGAAGAAAACCAGGGTACAAAATGTCGTCTTCATGGGCTTCCCAAACTTGTGCTTCGGGAAAGGTGCCTGGAGAAGTCGGACCATCCAAGAAGACAACTTCGCGGTCGTCCAAGACCAAGACTCCGCGGCGCACGAAATCCTGTCCAGGTCCCTGCCAAACTTGCACCGAAGGAATCAAGAACGGGGCATCCAGCGTTTCCGGCTGCGGCTCCTGTGCCGCATGAGCCAAGTTGGGGCTGAGAGCCGTAAGAGCCGCCACGCCAAGGCAGCTCAAGAGAAAGGGTTGCACAGACTTCAGGAACATGGGCAGATGTTATCCTTCCGCCAGTGAATGCGCCCCTGCTTGTCCTGAACTTGGCACTCACGGTCCTCTTTTTGATTGCGACCATCCTGTCGGGCCATCGTGGCAAACGCCAGGCTCACTATGTATTGGTGGTGATTACGGTGGTGTTGCTGGCGCTAGCCATCACCCAGGCCGAATTGTTTGGCCGCGATTTCACTTTCGAGGCCCTGCGCCTGCAGATTCACTTGGGTTTTGCCTTCACCGCATTGGGCAGTTTGCCCGGGGTGATTTGGAGCGGCTTGGCTCTGCGTACGCGACCTACGGTGCGTCCCAAGCATCGGTTTTGGGTCTGGTCCTTTGTCGGGCTGACGGTCATGGCCGTGGCCACCGCGCTCTGGATGTTGTCCAACGCAGTGCCGATTACCGAGGCTTAAGCGCGCGCCAGAGCATCTGGATTGGGTGCAGAATCGCTAAGGGCTTCGGCGAAGAACCTTGACTCGCCTGCAGCTGCATGCGACAGCCTGGATTGCTACTCAGCAGGACGTCGGGATTGTCCTGACACAAGGCTTGGTGCTTGCGGCGTCCGAGGTCTTGCGCCTGCTCTGGTTCGCGCAAGAAAGTCGCACCGCCAGCGCCACAACAAAGCTCCGCTTCGGGATCTGCAACGAGGGTGAGCTCGGGAACCGCCTGCAGGAGTGTGCGCGTGGCCTCGAAGCCATCGCCGACGTTGCGCTGATGGCAAGCCTCTTGTAGAGCGGCGATTTGCGGGACGGCTTGCAGCGCACCGCGTAAACCGAGAGTTGCCAAAAAGGCCATCGGCTCCATCACTCGCGCGGCGGGATCGAACTCGTGCAGCCAGGCGTGGCAGCCGGCAGAGCTGACCAGGATGGCATCGAGATGATCATCTTGTTGTAAAGCTTGCAGCATGTCTTGCGCCTGTTGACGCCCGGTCATGGCATCGCCGGCGTGACCGGCGAAAGCTCCACAACAGGCGGGTTGCTTGGGCATGCGCACGGTGACCCCTTGCCATTTCAAAACATCGACGAGGTCATCCAGGACCGGGCCAAACCACTCGCGTTCGAGACAGCCGAGCATAAGGCTGACGCGGGCGCGCTCGTGGCCCATGGCTGGGACATGGCTTTGGCTGGACCACCGACTGACTGTCGCGGACTGCGGCAACGCCGCCAAGCCCTGTTGCATGGCGCGAGGAGGGAAAGCGCCAAGGACTTTGGCAAGACCGGATTGGCGTAACCATCGACCGACGCGGCCAAGTTGATGCACGCGGGTGGTGGTGCTTAACCACCAAACTATGGGACTGGTTTGGGGCGCCAGCTGAGGTGGCAGCTTGGCGAAGTACTGCTCCAAAATGCCGTGATAGTTCACCTTGGAGGGGCACACGGGTTCACACGCGCGGCATTGCAAACAACTCGACAGGGAGGGCTCTGCTTGTTGAGCAGTGAGTCTTCCTTCGTCGACGGCGCGCATGACAAAGAGGCGCCCACGCGGGGAGCGATCTTCCGCGCCACTTTCTCGGTAAGTCGCGCATTGCTCCAGACACAATCCGCAATGCATGCAATCCAGGACTTCGGGCAACAGGCCCCGCGCCTCGCCAAGAATGCCGGCGCTTTGGTCGGTGCGACCTTCGGGACGCAGAAACTCAGTCATCTTGCGGACCAAAGTGGGGAGCTTGAGGCGCCAAGGCACGACGAAGCGCGGCCCAACTCGGTGGCACTTGTCGGGGTGGAATCATTTGCGCCTCCGAGTCGTGGGAAGGCAGTCGCTCACTCTCGGTCCAAGGTTGCTGCAGGCTGTTCCAATCGAAGGTACCCGTATTCAAAATCCTAGGGCGCCGCGAATAGGCCACGCGCTGCGGGCATTCGGCAAAGGCATGCAGGAGCTCTAAGCGGGCAGCTTCGCCCTGAGCGGAATCGAGCTGTGGCCAGCGCGCGGCGGCCTGCGGAAGAGGACTCGGCCAGGCCACAAACAACCCTTGCTGGTGGGCAAGCTGGAAGGCATAACGCGGGGTCGGCAAGCTTTGGCGCAAATCTGGCCACGAAGCTGTTGGCATGCGTCGCCAGTCGAGTGATTTCGGCCGCGGATGGAGGCGCAGGGTCAAACGGGTGACCACAGCGAGACGCCCTTCGCTGCCAAGTAACAGACGCGTAAGGTCATAGCCAGCAACCGATTTGACCACTCGAGATCCCGTTTGCACTTGAGTGCCGTCGGCGAGGTAAGCGCGCATGCCGAGCACTTGTTCCCGTGCATGGCCATAAGCCTGATGGAGGAAATTCACCTCGCGGCTTAGAAATAAGCCTCCTAGGGTCCCTGCTTCATGACTGGGAGAGTCCACCCCGAGTTCTAAGCCAAGTGGAGCAAGTTCCTGCTGCAAGGCAAGTGGACTCAGGCCGACGTCGACTTCGCATGTTTGATCTTCACGGTCTAACCAATGAATGTTTTGCAGGCCTGCCGTAGAAACGATGTGTTCGGCTTGCGGCTCATGATGAAACACACGATGGATTCGACTCTGCCTGCCACAGGGCCAAAGGCGTTGTTGATCCTGCGAAGTTTCCCGAAGCAGCGCGGGCAACTCGCTTTCCTTCTGAATGTCGTGAGTGGACAGGACTGCGTTCACACCGCACCTCCGCCATGACGGTGGAAGGCTTCTGCGCAGCCGCGTCCTAATGGCAAACCTTTGCGCGGATTCAGGCAATCATGCGGATCGAGCCATTGGCCCACTTGGTGCATGACACGCAAGGTGTCTGCACTGAACTGGCGGTCTAACAAGTGTTGCTTTTCTAGGCCGATGCCATGCTCTCCGCTGAGTGATCCGCCGAGCTCCAAACACTTCTCCAAGATTTGCGCACCGGCACGCTCAACTTTAGCTGCCTGTTCTGGATCGCGGCCGTCATAAGCAAAGTGCGGATGAATATTGCCGTCGCCGGCGTGAAATAAATTTGCGACCGGTAAACCCACTTCTTCTTCCACCTCCTCCACAAATTCCATGATGGCGGCGAGTTGAGAGCGGGGAACCACGCCGTCCATCACGTAAGAATCAGGCGCCAAGCGCCCCAAGGCCCCGCCGGCACCCTTGCGACCCTTCCAGAGGGCGATGCGCCGCGCTGGATCATCTCCTCGTTCTAGTTGCAGTGGATTCTTCGCCCGAAGCATGGCTTCCACAGCCGCGGATTCCTGGACCACTTGCTGTTCATGACCTTCGCATTCCACCAGCAGGACTGCGCCTGCTTCTCGCGGCAAGCCGGAACGGTAGACCGAGTTTTCTACCGCTTCAATCGCGCGCTGATCCATGACCTCGAGCGCGACTGGGCGTAATCCTGCTGCGACAATCCCGGACACTGCTGCGCAGGCCGCGGTCACCGAAGGAAAAGCTGCGAGCATGGTGGTGACTCGCTCCGGCACCGGCATCAGACGTAGCCACAGGCCGACGACGACCGCCAAAGAACCTTCGGAACCGCACAGCAAGCCGCGTAAGTCGGGACCATGGCCATCGGCGCAAAGATGGCCCCAACGCTGGCGGGTGCCGTCGGCCAAGACCACATCGGCGGCAAGAACATGTTGGCTGGTGGTGCCATGCAAGAAGCACATCGGGCCGCCAGCGTTTTCGGCAACATTGCCGCCTAGGGTGCACACGCTTTGGCTGGCGGGGTCCGGGGCGTAACGCAAACCCAAGTGCGCCACGGCAGAGGACAACTTGGCGTTGACCACGCCGGGCTCGACATAGGCGCGGCGTTCTTCACCATCGATTTCGACAATGGCCTGCATGCGGGTGGTGGAAAGAATGACACCGCCCTCGGGTACTAAGGCGCCTCCACTTAGGCCAGTGCCTGCGCCGCGCGGTGTGCATACCACGCCATGTTCATGCAGCAGGGCCATGGTGAAGGCGACTTCCTCGGCGTTAGCGGGAAGAACCACGGCCGCAGGCTTGCAGCGAAACAAAGTGAGCGCGTCTGATTCATAGGACAGAAGCTCGGCAGGGGAGGTTAGAACATGCCGCGTGCCGAGTCGTTGACGCAAAGCGGCAAGCCAAGGCAAAGAGGCGCCGCTCATGAATCTTTGCGGCGTAAGGAGGGGAACCACCGCGGCGTGCGAGCGCGGTACATTTCGTAGCCGCGGCCAAACTCAAGTTCGGCGTCGCGCTCCTCAAAAGGCGCCACCAGCAATATCCACGCACCCATGACCAACAACATCATCAAACGGTCGAGGGTGACTTCGGGCATACCCACCATGAGCAATAGGAAGCCGGCGTTGAGGGGCTGGCGAATCCAGGCGTAGGGAGGCAAGCCGACAAACTCTTGGCCTGGTGTGGAGCGATTGCTCTCCAAGGCTTTTAGGTGACTGAGTCCGGACATGCGCCCAAGACCAATCACGGTTACGGCCCAGCCGGCAAGGAGTAGGCCAAAAATCTGGAACAGCCGCGGCACCACCGAAAAGAAGCCACCCCAGCGCCACATCAATGGACCGGTATCGACCCATGCCCAAGTCATCAGGCTGAGGGTGATGCCCGTGACCAAAACGTAGAGCGGCCGCTCGGCTGCTGGACCAAAGGGGCGGTTGAGCAGTCGGCGACCGAAACCGCGGGCCAGCAAACTGTGGCTGGCGATAAACAGAAACAACAGGAAAATGTCCTGCGTCAATGCCCAGCCATCAAAGCCAATGGTGGTGCTCTTGGGCACTCCGGACAGCATGCGCAGCCATCCTAGGAGTCCGAACATAGAAAGGAGCGGCCCTGCCGTAAGCCAAATGGCCAAGGCAGGGCGTCCGCTACGGTCTTCGCCGGCGTCAGGGTCATAAGACTCCGGCACGGGCTCGACACGGCGATCACGCACTGCGTCGACGTCCGGTGTGCCGGAGTCTTTGGTTTTCATGAACGTTTACTTGATTGCGCGCGTGATCGACTTGGCTTGCAGGAACAACAGCAAGTAGTCGCGGCCGCCAGCTTTAGAGTCGGTGCCAGACAGGTTGAAACCACCGAAAGGATGGACGCCCACTAGAGCGCCAGTGCACTTCCGGTTCAGGTACAAGTTGCCGCAATGCAGGTCACGCTTTGCGCTCTCCAGCTTGCTGTCGTCGGAGCTAAAGTAAGCGCCGGTGAGACCGAAATCGGTATCGTTGGCGGCTTCCACACCCTCTTCGTAACTGCTGACCTTGTGTACTGCGAGAACCGGAGCAAACAACTCTTCTTTCCAGATGGTGTCGTTACGGCCTACGCCGGTGAAGACGGTGGGCTGCAGGTAGAAGCCTTCGCCCTCAGCGACTTCGCCGCCGGCGACCAAGTTGTTGCCTTCCTTCTTCGCAGCTTCGATGCCAGCGAGTGCACCTTGACGCGCCTTGTCGTTGATCATGGCGGCTAAGAAAGTGTTCTTGTCGGCAGGGTGGCCAACCACGGTGGCTTCGACCAGTGGCAAGAACTTCTCCATGAACTCGTCGTGGATTTTTTCGTGCAGGATCAGGCGCGAGCAAGCCGAGCACTTTTGGCCTTGGTAGCCAAAAGCTGCGGAATGGGTGCCGAGCACTGCCTTGTCGACGTCGCCATCTTCATCGACGAAGATGAAGTCTTTGCCGCCCATTTCCGCGACGACGCGCTTGAGCCAAAGCTGGCCTTCGCCAGTCTTGCCAGCCTTTTCGTAGACGCCTTTGCCGACTTCTGCAGAGCCGGTGAAGGAGATGAAGCGAGTCAGTGGGTGCTCCACCAAAGTATTGCCGACCTCGGCGCCAGCGCCGGGGCAGAACTGCAACACGCCAGCAGGCAGGCCAACTTCTTTCATCAGCTCGAGGAACATGGTGGCGATGCCTGGGCTATCAGAAGCAGGCTTCAACACCACGGTGTTGCCCGTGACCAAGGCGGCGGTGGTCATGCCGGCCAAAATCGCCAGTGGGAAGTTCCATGGTGGAATCACTACGCCAACACCGAGAGGGATGTACACCAACTCGTTGTCTTCTCCGGCGTACGGCGTGATTGGCTGCTTGCGTGCATAACGCAAAGCTTCGCGCGCATAGAACTCCAAGAAGTCAATCGCTTCAGCAGTGTCGCCATCGGCCTCGGCCCAAGTCTTGCCAACTTCGTAAACCATCTGCGCCGAGAACTCATGCTTGCGCAAGCGCATGATGCGCGCGGCCTTGAATAGATATTCGGCGCGTTCCTCTGCGCTGCGGCGCGACCATTCGCCAAAGGCCTTGTGGGCGCCGGCGATTGCACGCAGCGCGTCCTCGCGATTGGCCTTGGCGCAGTTCGCCACCACGCGGCTAGTTTGGCTGGGGTCGGTCGACTCAAAAGTGCCGGCACCGCCTTCGCAGTCTTCGCCATTGATCCAAAGGCGGCCGACAACAGGGAAGCCAGCTTGAATCTTGTCCAGGGCGGCTTGGAAGGCGGTGGCGTTTTCTGGGTCAGAGAAATCCGTGAACGGCTCGTTCACGAAGGGAGTAATGTCAGTAACGGTCTGCATGGGTAGCGGTCGGGGTAGGTGGGCTCACAAACGAACCCAGATTATGCCGAAAGGCGTCCATCGCCGCAGCCGAACGGTCGGCATAGGCTTGGCGCCGCTCGGCCTTACGGCGAAGCGGCACGAGAGTGGGGAGTAGGCCAAACTCAGCCTTCATTGGCTGAAAGGGCTTGGCTGGGCTGGTGGCCACATGGTGGCACAGCGCTCCCAGTAGGGTGGTCGTCGGCATTTCGGCGGGCGGCTGGCCCTGGGCGAGCAAATGCGCCTGCAAAGCGGCGGCAAGACCACTGCCAATATTGCCCAAATAGCCTTCCATGCCGGTGATCTGTCCGGCGAAGAAAAGGCCGGGATGCTCGCGCGCCATCAGCGCTGGCGTGAGTATTTTCGGCGAGTCCAGGAAGGTGTTGCGATGCAAGCTCCCGAGGCGCACAAACTCGGCATTTTGTAGGCCAGGCAGCGTGCGCAACAAGGCTTCTTGATCTCCGTGCCGGATATTGGTTTGGCAACCCACCAAGTTATAAAGCGTGCCCGCAACATTTTCGCGCCGCAGTTGAATCACCGCCCAAGGACGACGACCTGTGCGCGGATCATCGAGGCCGACCGGGCGCATGGGGCCAAAGCGCAAGGACTCCAAACCGCGCGAAGCCAGTTGCTCGATCGGCAAGCAGCGTTCAAAGAAGGCTTTGGCGCGGGGGTCTGCAGCTTCAAAATCTTTCAGCGGATGGGCTTCCGCGGCAAGCAAGGCCTGAATGAAGGTTTCGTACTCCTCTTTGTTCAGCGGAATGTTGAGATAGTCTGGATCGCCATTGCCCCAACGCGCCGCTTCAAAAATCACACTGCGGTCTAAAGACTCTGCGGTGACGACCGGAGCGAGGGCATCGAAAAAAGCTAGGTGATCCTGTCCGCTAACTCGCTGAATCGCCTCGGCTAAAGGCTGCGAAGTCAGCGGGCCACTGGCGATGATGGCAGGCGTCGCAACAGAAAAAGCGGGTAGTTCGGTGAGCTCCTGCCGGCGCAGTTCAATCTGCGGGTGGTCTTCCAACACCGCCGTGACTGCTGCGCCAAACTCGTCTCGGTCCACGGCCAGTGCGGCTCCAGCGGGTACCGAATGCGCTTCGGCCAGGGGCAGGAGTTCGCAGCCCAGGCTGCGCATTTCGGCCTGGAGGACGCCACCAGCGCGGTCTGGCAGGCGCGATCCCATGCTGTTGGAGCACACCAATTCAGCGGCATGGTCGGTTTGGTGGGCTGCTGTGGGCACCTCGGGCCGCATTTCCCACAAAACCACCTCATAACCGAACTTTGCCAGTTGCAAAGCCGCTTCGGAACCGGCTAGTCCAGCGCCGACGACATGGAGGGGTGAAGCCATGGTGAATTCCCTAGAATAGCGTCGTGATGCTTTTCTCGACGTTGTTGTCTGCTCTGACTCTGGTGGCCCCTGCGCAAACCGAAGCGCAGCTTGGAAAGCTAGAACGAGTCACGGTTTATCGTGGCCAAGCCATGGCCGAGCGCCTGATGGTGGTCGAAAATGCCCCCCTTGGACCACTCACGGTGCAGGTCGGCCCGTTCCCCATGGCGGTGCGCACCAACTCTCTGCAGGCGCAAGTGGTGCGAGGCAGTGCCGTGGTCCAGGGCCTCGAAGCGCAGCTCATGAGCGGTGCGCAACAAGTCACACGGCAAGAGGCGGAAATCGCCTATCAGCGCCGCGCTTTGGTCGAGCAGCTGGGCATGCAAAACGCCGAGGTCAAGGCCCTCGATGCCACTGTGGCCGGACTCGAGTCCATGACCAATCGTCTCGGTGAGGACCCGAGTATGGGCGGTTTGTTGATTGGCGACTTATCGGCGCGTTTGAAGGCATTACGTGAAGAAATGCTCGCTACGGAGCGCTCATTGGTGGGGGCGCGACTTGCGGCGAAGGATTTGGAGCAAGCGATTCGCGACCTCGATGCTCTCAGCCCAGGCGACGGCACGCGTGACTACCGCGAAGTGGCCATTTCCTTGTTTGTCGAGCAAGCAGGTCTGGTGGAAGTGCGCCTGACCTATCTGATTGATGGTGCCTCCTGGCAGCCTGCATATGACCTGAGGGTTGCGCCAGACCTGACCGGGCTACAAGTGAACTTCCTCGGTGAAGTGAAGCAGAACACCGGCGAGGATTGGATCGACACCGAGTTGGTGTTGTCGACGAGTATGCCCAACCTCGGGCTGGACCCACCGCGCGTGCCGCGTCGCTACATTGCCGGTGGCAGTCGTGGGCGGGCTTTGGAGAGCCTGGGCTATGTAGGCGAAGATTCCATGGCACCGTCGGCCGGCTTGGTCGCAGCCAATAAAGTCGAGGCACCCACGGTGGAGGTGCGTGATTTCGGCATCACCACGCAGTTTGTGTTGCCGGGCGCCAGCAGTCTACCTTCGACCGGGCAAACCCAGCGCTTCCGCATTCGCGACTTGCCGCTGGAGGTCCGGCCCGAACGCTACGTCGTGCCTAGCTTGAGTGAAAAGGCTTATCTGCGCGCCGAAATCACCAACACTGGCGAGGTCCCTTTGATGGAAGGCGTCTCTAAGGTATTCCTTGGCCCGGACTACCTGGGCGAAGCCACCATGCCGCTGTTGCGCCAGGGTGATTCGACCATGGTCAATTTGGGCATCGACCCCAATCTCAGCGTGAAGTACGAGATCGTGGAAAACCTGCGCGATAATCCAGGGCGATTTTCGTTGTCGTCGACGGCCACGATTACGCGCAAGTATCGCGCAGACTTGAAGCTGTCCTCGTCGGCTCGTGGTCGCATTGCGGTGTTGGTCGAAGAGGCTTTGCCGATGAGCTGGAATGACGAGTTCGAGGTTAGCGTCGAAGGGCTGTCGCCTGCTGCGGAAGAGACCGAAGAAGATCTCGAAGTGCGCGAAGAACGCGGCCTCTATCGCTGGCGCCTGTACATCTCGCCAGGAGCCACGCAAACCCTGCGTTGGGGCTATGAGCTGTCCTTCGACGAAGACGAGCTCCCGGTCATCCGCGAAGATTAAGGACTTTCGGCGCGGCTAGAATGAGCGGCTAGACCATGGCTAGTCACCGTCCCGTACGCGTTCGTTTTGCGCCTTCACCCACCGGCATGTTGCATCTCGGTGGTGCCCGTACCGCCTTGTTCAATTGGGCTTTTGCCCGGCGCGAAGGCGGCACCTTTTTGCTGCGTGTCGAAGACACCGACACCGAGCGCAACAGCGAGGAATCCTTGCGCTCCATTTTGGATTGCCTGCGCTGGCTGGGTTTAGATTGGGATGAAGGCCCCGAGGCCGGTGGCGACGTCGGCCCTTACTTCCAGTCTGAGCGGGGTGAGTTTTATGCGCAAAGCATCGCCCGTGGCGTGGAAGAGGGTTGGCTCTACCGGTGCTTTGCTACCGCCGAAGACTTAGAGCAGCAGCGCGAACATGCGCGCGCGGCCAAAAAGAACTGGCGCTTCGACCCAACTTCGCGCGGCTTAAGCCAAGAAGACTCCGACGCCCGTGCCGCGGCGGGGGACTCCTTCGTGTTGCGCTTTCGCGTTCCAGATCACGAAGAAATTGGAATCGACGACCACATTCGTGGCCGCGTGGTTTTCCAATCGGAAGAAGTCGAAGATTGGGTCGCCGTTCGCTCCGATGGCAACCCCACCTACAACTTCGTTTGCGCTTTAGACGACGCCGCCATGAGCATCAGCCATGTGATTCGCGGCGAAGAGCACTTGGTGAATACGCCCAAACAGATTTTGGTCTACCGCGCACTGGGTGAGCCGGAACCAAGCTATGCGCATGTTCCCTTGATTCTGGGCCAAGACGGCAAGAAGTTATCGAAGCGCACCGGCGATACAGCGCTCGGCGACTACATCGCCAAGGGCTACCTGCCGCAAGCCATGTTTAACTTTTTGGGTTTGCTCGGCTTCAGTATCGATGACGCCACCGACGTCTTCACTCCAGAAGAATTGATTGCGGCTTTTGACCTCAAGCGCATCAACAAATCCGGCGCTATTTTCGATCAAGATCGCCTGCATTGGATTTGCGGCGAGTACCTGCGCAGCATGTCGGTTCGTGATCTTGCGCAAGCCGTCTTGCCCCACCTGCAACAGGCCGGTTTCCTGAATTGCGCAATGGACAGCGCAAAAACGGCTTGGTTGGAGCAACTGGTGGCGGCATTCCAGCCTCGCCTGACCCTGCTTTCTGAGTTGCCGGCACAAGCCGCGGCCTTCTTCGGCGAAGTCCCTACCCCAGAAGGGAAAGCAGCCAAGGCCTTGGCCGCAGAGCAAGCACCGGTCCTGCTTTCGGCGGTGGCCGATGCCTTGGAAGGTGCCAACGATTGGCCGCCTCAAGATGTCATGGCGATTGCCAAGCCCATTGCAGAAGCGCAGGGCGTCGGCCTCGGCAAGCTCATGCAACCGATGCGCGTGGCCTTAACCGGTTCGCTCGGCGGCCCGGAGCTGAAAGACATCTTGGCTTTGCTCGGGCGCGAACAGAGCTTGGCGCGCTTGCGTTCGGCCGTGCCCAAGGTCAGCTAGCCATGCTTGGCAATCGCTACCCCGAGCTCGATTGGAAAGTGCCGTCGTGGCCCGGTGTGCGTTTGGCTTTTCTGCATAGTGATCGTTCCACTGGCGATGCCACGGTGCTGATTGAGTTAGCGCCGAACACCAGTTATCCAGCACACAAGCACCTCGGCCCGGAAGAAGTCTTTGTCGTTGCCGGGAGCTACCGCGACGCAGTAGGGGAATACCCCGAAGGAAGCTTGCAACGTTTCGGCAAAGGCTCGAAGCATGCGCCCTTGGCCCTTGCCGAAGGCGCCTTACTTCTAGCGCGGGTCGAGGGCGGGATTGAGCTACTCGGTGAGGCGAGCACCCGGCAGGGCTAACGCACCTGCCAAATATGGTCGGCCACGTGAAGGAGCCAGGCCTCGGTTGCTGGGTCTCCACCTGCGCTGTACCCAGATTGATAAGGGCTGCGATTGAAGACGAAAGAATACAAAGTGGCACCGGCTAAATAGCGTCCATGAGAGGACGGATGTGAGCCATCTCCACTGTGTAGGGATATCGCAGGAGCTTGCACCATCGACCAGGTGAAGGCTGAGCCAACCGGAATGACTTCGCCGCCAATGACAGAGGCAATGAGGCCATAAACCCGCATGGTGGCGAGATGCATTTGCACCGGGTCGTCTTGGAAATAAGCCTGTAGGTAGGAGTTGCCCCAAGCTCGTGGCCAAGTTTGATAGGGGCGGATGAGTGCGTTGGGCGCCTCGGCCTGAATCAAGGCGCTCAAATCAGCCCACCCTCCTTGCAGGAGAGTTCTGGTGCCAGGGATATCCAGAAAAGCTTCTGAGGGGAGAGTGCTTTGCTCCTGCACGATGACGACATCCCAGTCTTCTTGCCGAAGCTTGTCGAGCAGGCTTTGCGTTTGGCCATCATAGACTGTGAGCAGACGGCTGGCGTAGTGATCCGCTGTGCCCCAACCTGCTTGGGTGGCCAAGGAGATCGTCATGCTGGCATTGGGATCACTCCGCACAAACTGCTGAAATAGATCATTCGTTTGCGCCGTGTAACTGTTGCCAATCATCAGCACCTTGAGGTGCAACGGCGGTGGTGGTGTGCCGCGGTCGCCACCGAAATCTTGGCCGCCAACTGGTTGGAAAGAAACCAGGGCAACAGCCAGGAAGATCAAAAAGGCGCTACGCATGTTTATGCCTTGCCTTCGCATACGGCGCCTAATGCCTCGATGTCTTTGAGCATGAGCTTTTTCATCATGCCGCTCATCATGAGGTTGACGATGGGGGCCATGATTTTGGAGCCAAAGCTTTGCGGTGTGCTGTGGAAAGTCCAAGTCACGCGAGTGCCACCGGCTTCTTCCTCGAAGTCGAATACCGTTTGGTAGAGCATGCCGTGCGAGTTGGCTTCGACGGTGTACTGGCGGGAAGGTTCCATGGAAGTGATTTCCATTTCTTCCACGGCCTCTTTCTTGTACATCAGCCGCGTTTCGCGCCAGCGCGTGCCCTTGCCCACCGGTCCTTCGGTAAGAACTTCGAGAGCCGTGATTTGCGGAATGCGATCCACCATCTTTTCTAAATCGGTGTAGACCGCAAAAACGGCATCGGCTGGGGCCTTGACCAGCGTTGTGGCGACGAGCTTGCCCATTCTTGCCTACTCCATCTCAGCATCCGCAGCAATCTTGGCCGGATGGTCTACATGCTGGTCAAACAAGATGGTGTTGCCATCAGGGTCGGTAATCACAAAGCTGGCGGGGCCCTGGCCATCGGCAGCGGCTTCCATCACCGGCTTGATGCCACGTTCCTTGAGCTTGGCTTGGATTGCGCGGACGTCGTCAAAACCCTCGGGCGTGTTGCGATCTTTATCCCAACCAGGATTAAAGGTCATGAGGTTGTCCTCGAACATGCCCTGAAACAAGCCCACCGTGGTCGAGCCGCTTTGCAGGACCAGCCAGTTCTGCTCGATGTTGCCGCCGACCTCTTGGAAGTCGAGCTTCAGGTAGAAGTCACGCGAAGCTTTGATGTCTTTGACGGCCAAGCTGACGGAAAAGTTGCCGAGAATCATGGATGGATCTTGTTGGGGGGCTTCTTCTTGCGGGGCGGAGGTGGCCGAAAGGGTCAGGGTCAGGCCGCCAAGGAGCGCGAGTAGGGAGAAGGTGTTCCTCATGACTGCTACCATGACAGAGACCGAAGAGTCTTGCTTGCCAAATCTTGCGAAGTAGCCCAGAAAACCCGGAAGCCGCCTCGGCGGATTATGTCGCGCGAACTAATCGCGCCATCGACTACATCATGAGTAACTTGGCCAGTTCGCTGCGCTTGGAAGACGTCGCCCGGGCTGCCAGCTTTTCGCCCTTCCATTTTCACCGCGTATTCCGTGCGATATTGGGCGAAACCTTGCAGCAGTTCGTTAAGCGCCAACGCTTAGAGCGTGCTTTGTATTGGATGTCTCACACCCCGGAGCGATCCTTGACCGACATCGCCTTGGAGTGCGGCTTTTCCTCCTCCTCTGATTTTTCGCGCAGCTTCAAGCAACGTTTCGACGTCGCACCGAGCGCTTTTGCTTTAGACCAGTTCCGCGAAGAGCGCCGCGCCGAGTTGGAGCAGGTCATGGCCAGCCAAGAAGGTGGCCCCAAGTTGCCGCGCTTGCCACAAGGCGAAAACCCCGATGGTTTCGAAGTCACCATGCGCGAACTCCCGGCGCGCACCGTGGCCTATCTTCGCGTACTCAATCCATATCAGGGAACCGGCGTGGTTGATGCCTGCCAGCGCTTGTTGGCTTGGGCCGAAGAGCGTGGGTTCGCCGACAACCAATGGCTTGGCTACATGTGGGAGGATCCAGAAATCGTTGCTCTGGAAGCCTGCCGCTACGACGTTGCGGTCGAAGTCCCCAAGGACTTCCAAGCCAAGGGCGACGTCGGCCGCTTTGATTTCCCCGCCATGCGCGTGGCCGAGGTCACCCTGAGCGGCAGCATCGAACTCGAACAACGTGCACTGGATTGGCTCTTCGGCACCTGGCTCCCCGAAAGCGGCAATGTCCCCGCCGACCTACCGGCCTTCGAAGCCTGGCACGGCCGCCCCTTCGCCCACGGCTTCGAGCATTTCGAGCTCAGCTGCCATCTGCCGATTCAGTAATCCTCGGGCAGGGGACTAGCCGAAGGCCTGAGTCCGCGGTAAAATCTCCGTCCGCACCCTTGGGGGTGCACGGGGGAATAGCTCAGTTGGTTAGAGCAGCGGAATCATAATCCGCGTGTCGGGGGTTCAAGTCCCTTTTCCCCTACCAAACAGCGTCCTTTCGGGGCGCGTGGCGAGGTGCTCCGGAAGCGGGGCACCTCGTTTTTTGTTGTCATGACCATACTCGAAACCTTCGATAACCCGCGTCCGGGCCGCGCTTTCCTAATTGAGAGCGTGACTCACGAGTTCACCTGTGACTGCCCCAAGACTGGGCAGCCCGATTTTGCCACCCTGCGCCTGCGTTATGTGGCCGATCAGCGCTGCGTGGAGCTCAAATCGCTCAAGCTCTATCTCCAGAGCTTTCGCAACGAGGGCCATTTTCACGAAGACGTGACCAATCGCATCCTCGATGCCCTGGTCGAAGCCACCGCGCCAACCTGGATGGAGGTGCGCGGCGAGTTTCGCACCCGCGGAGGCATCGCGACTACCATCACCGCCCGTCATGGTCAGCGTCCGGACGGGCTCGAAGACATCGAGCGCGCGCCGTTTCACTAGGCAAAGCACCCAGCGGAAAAAATATGCGGCTGCGGCTTAAGTGAGGACCGCCGAATTCCCGAAAGAAAAGGGAACCTGATTTTCCGCTGTCGTCCTGGTTGGGAGCCCTACCTAGAAATAGGAAACCTGGACGGCAGTTTTTTCAATTCTGGTGCCGCGCTTCGACCGGATTGCGCAGGCTGCCCAAGCCTGGAAGCCGCACTTCGAGCTGCTGGCCCGGTTTGATCGCGGAAATCCCGGCAGGCGTGCCTAGATAAACGATGTCGCCTGCACGAAGTGGGGTCCAGCGCGAAAGCTCCACCAAAGCCGGCACCGGCTGCCAAATCATGTCAGCAAGCCAGGCCTCTTGCATGACCTTGCCGTCGACCAAGCCCTCCAGGCGCCGGTCGCGCCAGTCTTGGCATTCGCCCCAGGGCACCCAGGCCGGGCCCAGGCAGCCAAAGGTGGCCAGGTTCTTACTCCGCAGCCACGGCCAAGCGCGCTCCTTATCCGCCGCTTGCTGGCCACGTGCGGTGATGTCATTGCCCAGAGTCAGGGCGACGATGGCGGCCTCGGCCTCGGCTTCGGTGGCATGGTCCAAATCCTGACCCAACAGAAGGACGACTTCGGCTTCGGGGTCGACCCGGCTTTCGAGCCAGGTAGGGATTTGCACCGGTTGATCGGGGCCGATGAGGACATCGGGCGACTTGGCGAAGAACACCAACTCCGACGGTGGTTCCGCGCCCATTTCGCGGGCGTGGGCGGCGAAGTTCTTGCCCAAACATAGGGCTTTGCCGGGGCGCCCTGGGCATAGAAGCGGCCAAGTGGAGGCCGGAGCTTGCGGCGCGGCCTCAATCGTGGCGCGTAAGGCCACCGGATCGGCCAGTAATTGCGCAACCTCAGCAAGGTCGTCGGCGATGCCTGCCTCGCTGAGGTCGCGGAAGACTCCGGAAGCCACCCACAGCCAGTGGGGGCTTCCATCAGGAGCTTGGGCACGGCGCAGTTCGCTCATATGCCCCAGTGTAAGTCGTGCCGCCGCCTACTTTGCGGGTTCGCGCAAAATCGACAGCGCGCCGAGAGCGTAGGCGGTGCACAAGTCGGCATTGCCCTCCCACCAGCGTGGGGCATCGGCGTTGACCCAAGTGCCATCTTCACGTTGCACTTCGAGCAGCTTTGCCGCCAACTCAGGACGCCAATGATGCTCTTGCCCACCGGTCGAGACCAAAGTCTCATAGCCAGAAGCTTCGAGCGCCTGGGCCATGGTCAGGTAGTAGTAGTAAAGACCTTGGAATCCGCCACGCGGATCGATCAGCGGGTCAAAGCCAGGGTTGACTTCGAGCGTGAAGTGATCGGCAATCCACTGCACAGCGTCGACCACGCGCGGGTCATCGGCCTTGAGGCCAGCGAAGAGGTAGCACTTCAACAGCGCATAGGTCATGGAGCCATAACTGCGCGCGATCACCGTGCCATCGGGAAGCTTTTCAGTACCCGCAGGCGAGTTGCCCGGGTAGTAAATGCCACCGCCGTCATTGCCGGAGCGCACCGGCTGATCGGAGCCTTGGTCGTAGAAGACTTCCGTGTTGGTTTCGGTGCGGTTTTGACTGCGCTGCAAGAAATACAGCGCGCGCTGGTAGGCCGGGTCATCGACCGGAGTATCGACCTCATGCAGAGCCTGCAGGGCGTATTGCAAGTTACTCAAGTCCGGGCGCAAGTCACCGCCATAGCCAATGCCGCCGTAGAACTTGTCGGCTTCGGTATAGCCTTCGCCTTCGTCGGTTTGCATGGCCTTCAGGTAAGCCACCGCGCGGCCGACGACTTCTTTGTCTTGTTCGCGCCCACCAGCGATGAAAGCGCCGACGGCAACGGCCGTGGTGTAAACCGCCACGCGGCCATCATGAATCGAGCCATCTTCTTTCTGCAGGCTGGCCAACCAATCCAGCACCGAAACGCCCACTGCCTTGGCTTCTTCGGAGTCGCTCTTCAACAACGCACGTGCGGCCAAGGCACTAATCCCCGGCTGCGGTTGTTCGAACAGTTCCCAGTAGCCAGAGGGACCACGACTCTTGAGCAGTGCCGCAACGCCGCGTTCATAGGCAGCGGTCAAAGCGTCTTGATCGATGGCAAGCGGGTCTTTCGCCTCTTTCTTGCCATAGGTGCGCATGAGGCCAGCATCGGCCAAGGCGCGCGCAGTCTCTGCCAGCGTGGCGTCTTCCGGAATGCTAGTTAGGGCGTATGGCGTCCCTTCCGCAGCAGCCGCGCTATGCAGGCGATCGACCTTCCATTCATGCCGCGCCAGAATCTTGTCGACGGTGGGGAAGTAACGGTCGCGGTGGACATGAGCCAAGGCCAAGGCCACGCGCCATTCTTTGTCGAGGTTGTCGGTGTCTTCCTCGACATGCTCGAGCAAATAAGTCACGGAATCGCGCATAAAGGGGCCGTCGTCGACGCGGTAGGCGCGTGGACTCAGGGCCATGCCAATCAGAATGTCGGCGGTGACCGTGCTGTCGTTTCCGTAGGAGCCGTCGGCCTGTTGCGCCAGGCGTACACGATTGAGGTAGCCGTCGAAGAGGTCCTTTTCCGAGGGCCCTTGGAGCAGCAACACGAGAGGAAGGAGGAGAGTCGTAAGCATGCTGATGTCTCTTAGGTCAACGTACAGGTTGGTTGGCGGTTCGATGCTCCAAAATCACCTCGGTGAGGGCATCGGCAGCGCGTTTGGAGCTGCCTGGGGCCATGGTTTGGGCGCGGAGGGCGCCCAGGCGGTCGCGGTAGGCTTGGATTTGCGTAGGCTCCAGGGCGTGCAGGAGGTCCCGCGCAATGGCCTCCGGGCTTAGATTACGGCCGAGGTGCTCTTTCACCAGCTCTTCTCCGGCGATGAGGTTGGCCGAGGCAATCCACGGCACCGAAAGCGCGTGCTTGGCCAGCCAAGCGGCGAGCCGCGACGGCAGTTGGTACACCACCACCGTGGCCAGCCCGAGCATGATGGCTTCGAGGCTGGCAGTTCCGCTGACTACCAAACAGCCGTGGCATTGCAGCAGCTCCTGGTGGAAACGTCCTGGTGCGCGTTCCACGGGGACATCGGGCTGCAGCGCGAGGAAAGTCTCGATCAGCGGCCACAAGTCTTCGCGCAGGTGGGGAAGCACAAAGCGCGTGTCCGGTTTTTCCTTCAAGATCTCTGCCGCTGCGGCGAGCATCACCGGCAAGTTTTGCCGCACCTCACGTTTGCGGCTGCCGGGCAGAAGCGCGATGCGCAAGCCTTCGCCGGGCTTTGCAAGGGGGCACATGACCTGCGGGAGCTCATCACCCAAGGGATGGCCGATAAAGCTGGCCTTGGCCTGATGACGTCGGTACCAGTCCGGCTCGAAGGGCAAAATGGCCAGCAATCGGTTGGCGCGACGAAAGTCCCGTACGCGCCAAGGTGCCCAAGCCCAAAGCTGGGGCGCGACATACTGCACTACTGGCACCTTCAGGCGATGGGCAATGCGCAATAGGTGACGATTGAGGCCTGGATAGTCGACCAACAGCACGGCGTCGGGCCGACGTTCTCGCAACTCGCGCGAGAACTGCGAGACGGCGCGGACGAAGAGGGGCAGCTGCGCCGCGACATCACGGAAGCCCATGATGTTGAGGTCGGCGAGGGGCATCCATAAGCGCATACCAGCAGCCTGTAACTGGCGGCCGCCGAAGCCGCGCAATTCCAGTCCAGCATTCTGCTCGCGCAGGGCGGCCAGAATCTCTAATGCGTGAATCTCGCCCGAGGCATCGCCGACGGCAAAGACCAAGTCTTGGATGGGGGCGCCCACCACAAGCTTGCGATCCTGCGGAAGAGGTTCGCGCTGTAGCGTGGCAAAGGACTTCAGGCGCTTATTGCGCGTGGCCAAGCCCCAGGCATGGCGGAAGGGCGCAAGGAGTAAAGACACCAAGGCATGGCCGAGTTCCCGCAGGACATCGAAGGCAGGTGCTAGCATGCGCGCAAGTGGAGTGTGAGCCGCAACAGGAAGGTTGGACGCGATTGAAGGCCGACCTCTTCGGCACAATCGACCGCGGCTATTGTAGCCAGGGAGCTTGTGTGCGCCGCGACACGCGCCAAGCGCGATGGTGGTGCCGCCCACTTGCCTATGTGCTGGCGCGGCGTGAGGCGCGCTCCCTGCAGCGCCTGGAGCGAAGTCTACCCGATCTGGCAGGGGAGTCCTTTCCGCGATTGCTTTCCTGGGAGCATGGCGTGTTGTTGCGCAGTTGGATTGCAGGTCAGCCCTTGCAGTTGGCGCCCACCCAAGATGTGGATTTTTTTGACCAAGCACGTGGGCTATTGGCCCGATGCCATCGTGCCGGGGTTACTCACAACGACTTGGCCAAGGAACCCAATCTGTTGGTGCGGGAAGATGGTCTACCCGCGCTTTTGGATTGGCAACTCGGCCGCGTGGCAGGTCGGCGCAGTGCCTACTTTCGCATGCTTGGTCGCGAGGATTTGCGCCACCTCATGAAACACAAGAGGCATTATCAAGCGGCCTTTTTGCGCCCGCGGGAGCAGGATTTATTGGCCCGGCCAAGTTTGCCTTCGCGCCTATGGAGGCGCCTTGGCAAGCCGGTCTATCACGGCATCACCCGTGGACTATTGGGTTGGTCGGACCGCGAAGGTGCGGGGGACCGCGGCGCACCTTCTTAAGCAAAGGCGCGCCGCGATGGGATTACATCTTGTCGAGGACGAACTCGATCCAGCGTTCTTCGAATTCGGCTTCGTCGATCTTGCCCCAGGATTCACCCATGGCCTTGGCCCAGATTTCTTGCTTCTGCTGCTGACTCACCTCAGGATGGCTTAAGCGATTACGTAGCCATTCAGGCACATCTTCGCCAGCTTCTTCGAGGGCATCGATTTGCTCTTCCACTTCGCCGCGGCCTTCGTTGTAGGCCTCTTGGTAGCCTTGGTTCAGGACGCGAACATAGTTCGGAATGATGTCGGCGTATTCATCTTTCCAATACTTCTTGGAGACGCGGCCACGGGCTCCTTCGCGCAGGAAGTACACGATGGAGAAGCTTTGGGCATAGCAACTCACATTGGACGGGCCCTGAGTTTGCCATTCTTGGTGACTGAAGCGAATGTGCTTACTGAGGGGCTTGTAGGTCTTGTCCTTGATCATTTGCTTGATCTCTGGGACGCGCGACAATCCACCCTTCATGTCTTCATTGGGCTTGAGCTTGGAACCCACCAGTTTGAATGCGCCGTAGTAGTCACCGGAACCCTCGTCGAACCAACGGTGCGCTTTGGAACGGTCGAACAAGAAGTGACAGTACTGGTGGAAAGCTTCGTGGGTCATCACCGAAAGCGTGAGGTCCTCACCAGAGTCTGGGTCGAAGTACAGCACCAGTTCTTCTGTGGATGGTGAGAAGTAACCTGCTACACCAGCACCCATGCCACTGTAGGTGCGGAAGTCATCTAGAGTCGCACAGATTCGGACGACAGAAACAGCCGTAATCTCTTTCTGCGGTGGAAAATCTTCTTCGAATAAGTCTCGCGAAGCCTCTAGACGCTTGATCACCATCTTGATCTTCTTCTTGTCATCCATGTTGGTGACCAGGGCGTAGCGTTTCGAGTCCACCTCGATCAATTCCCATCCTGGGGTTTGGTCGACTTTGCTCTGCTGGAAGGCAATAATTGACTCATAGTCCCCCATAGCATCGACGGCCTTGGCCATGGACTCGGTTTCGGTGACCTTGAAGGTTTTCATCGCTTTGGCGACAGCCTTGGACCACTTCTTGCGCGACTTCTCTTGTGCCGGGTAAGTCCAGATGAACATCACCTTGTAGTCGGGCAGTTGGAAGGTGTACACATCGAAGATGGCGTCGAAGGCCACGCCGCCATTGACGAAGAAGGTTTCATATTCCTCGCGCTTGCCAACGATGCCCTTGGCCTTGAACTCGTCATCGATTTCCGGCTCCACCGAGCGGAATTCGTCGGCGCGGAGAGCCCCCCCAAAGAGTTCCAAAATGTACTCGGTTGAGGTCACCTCTTTGGGTGCCTCGCGGCCAACGCGCCCTCTGAGGCCACCGCCGCCGCCGGAATCGTCACTGTCGCTGTCGCTCTCCGTGACGGCAGCTTTGGGGAAGATCTGTGTGACGTACATGATCGGCTCGACCGGTTGTACGCGGTTGCCTTCCATCTTGACGTATACGCCTTTCTCTGATTGCAGCACGCCAATCACATTGCGTGCCGCGAGGTCTTCGCGGACTGGGACGTCTTTGAAGTCCTTCAGCGGCTTGAACTCGAAGCCGTAGGCAGGGAAGGGACGGGCTTTCGTGCCATTTTTCTGCGCCTCAGCGGGTGCAGAGAAAAGGAGTACGAAAGCGAGCAGCGCAAATACGCGCAGAGCGGTGCGAGTGGGACTCATCATGAATGCAAACGGTTGAACCGGCTCCCTGATGGAGCCTTTCTTGCCGAAACCCATCATATCGTGGGTTTTTGGTGGGGTGAGAGGCGCCTCAGGCGCCACTAGACCGATTCTATGCTCCAGAATCGTCCTGTGGGGTGACCAGGCGAACTTTCGCTGGGCGCAAAATGGTCTTGCCCAGGCGATACCCACGGCTCAAAAGTTCCAGTTGAGGACTTTCGAGGCCTTCTTGGCTGGTGGTTTCCACAGCCTCGTGGAGTTCCGGATCGAATATGGCATCTGCGGCGGGGGAAACCAGCTGCATGCCATGGCCGGTCATCACGCCTTCCAGGGCTTGGTGGATGGCCTGAATGCCAGCGAGGAAGGCATCGGCCTGCTCGGCTTGGCGAATACTTTCGGGAATCGCGCTGAGCGCAGCTTCCATGTAATCGGCCACGCGAATCAAATCGAAGAGCAAGCCTTCGAGGCGACGACGCACACGATCCTCGACATCTTGCTCGCTGCGGCGGCGGATGTTTTGGATGTCGGCCTGGGCGCGCAGTACCTGGTCTTTCCAGTACTCCATCGTTTCCTTCGGATCTTCCGTTGGTTCAGAAGACTCCTCTTCACTCGGAATGACTTCTTCTTCGACCACAGGGGCATCCTGAGTTTCGGCACCGGCTTGCTTATTGCCGCGCGACTTCTTCTTGCGTTGCGATGCAGACATTGCGTGATTTACTTCCGACTCGCTTGTTCGAGATCGTGCAGTTTCTTGACCAAGTTGCGTTCTTCGCGCCCCAGTTTCTTCGGCACGTCGATGAAGATGCGCACCAACAGGTCTCCTCGTTGGCCGCCGTGAAGTTTGGGCAAGCCCTGGCCGCGAATGCGGAACAGTTTGCCAGTAGGAGTGCCAGCGGGAACGGTCATGCGGGCTTCCCCTTCGAGGGTGGCTACGGTGAGCTTGTCACCAAGCACGGCTTGCGGCCAACTGATCGGAACCTCGATATACAGGTCGCGACCATCGCGATGGACGCCCTCGCGCTCCTTGATCTGCACTTCGACAAAGAGGTCGCCCGGAGGTCCGCCTTGTGGGCCAGCCTCCCCTTGATCCGCCAAGCGAATCTGCGCGCCATCTTCAATGCCGGCAGGAATCTGCAGGCTGATCTCGCGCTCGGCAGCTTCGGTTCCCGTGCCGCGACAAGACCCGCATGGCTTGGAGACCAAGGAGCCTTCCCCCTGGCAACGCGGGCATGCCGTACGCACGGCAAAGAACCCTTGCTGCTGGTGCACGGCGCCTTGTCCATGGCATGTGGAGCAGGCTTCACGCGTGCTTCCGGGAGCGCCACCGCTGCCTGAACAGGAGTGACATTTTTCTTGTCGACGAAGTTTCAGGGTGCGCTCGGCACCGGTGAGGACATCGTCGAGTTCGATGGTGACGCGCGCACGCAGGCTGCGCCCACGTGGGGTGGCGCGGCCACCGCGTCCGCCGCGACCAAAGCCGCCGAACAGGTTTTCGAAAATGCTGCCACCGCCACCACCACCGCCGCCGCCGAAGATATCGCCGAACTGGGAGAAGATGTCGTTGAGGTCGACTTGGACGCCGCCACCAGGGCCTTGGCCGCCAACGCCGGCATGGCCGAACTGGTTGTAGCGCGCACGTTTTTCCTCATCGGAAAGAACGGAGTATGCCTCGGTCGCTTCTTTGAATTTTTCCGACGCACCCTCTTCCTTGTTGCGGTCGGGGTGGTACTTCATGGCCAGCTTGCGATAGGCCGATTTGATCTCGGCGTCAGACGCATCGCGCCCAACGCCGAGAACCTCGTAAAAGTCGCGGGGACTCACGCTTGCTTCACTGGCCAGCCGTCATCAGGCGATGGCACCCGGCACGGCCGAGGACGAATCGTCTTTGATGTCGGTTACAAGAGTATTCGTGGTGAGCAAGAGACCGGCAATCGAGCCAGCGTTGGTCAGCGCCGCCTTCACGACTTTGGCTGGATCCATGATGCCTGCCTTGGCCATGTCGACGTACTTGCCCTCGAGTGCATCGAAGCCTTTCCAGCCTTTGAGGCCGAGGACTTCTTCGACGACCACGCTGCCATCGTGGCCAGCGTTGTCGGCAATCATGCGGGTCGGGGCGCGCATGGCCTTGGCCACGAGTTCGACACCATGCTTTTCGTCGCCGCGCGCTTTGCGCATCATGCCCTCGACGGCTTCAATCGCGCGCAACAATGCGGTACCGCCACCAGGGACGATGCCTTCTTCCTGCGCGGCACGAGTTGCCGCCAGTGCGTCTTCGGTGCGGTGCTTGCGCTCTTTGAGCTCCGCTTCGGTAGCGCCACCGACTTTGATCACGGCCACGCCGCCGGCCAATTTGGCACGACGCTCTTGCAGTTTCTCGACGTCGTAGCTGGAAGTGCTGCGCTCGATTTGGGCTTCGATCTGGCCAAGGCGCTCCTTCAGAGCTTTCTTGGTGCCGCCGCCGCCAACCAGCACGGTGCTTTCTTTGTCCACGGTGAGCTTGTCCACCGAGCCGAGGTCTTCGAGGGTGACATCGGACAGCTTGCGACCGGTCTCCTCCAAGATGGCAGTCGCGCCAGTGATGATGGCAATGTCGCCGAGCATGGCCTTGCGGCGGTCGCCGAAGCCAGGAGCTTTGACCGCCACCACGTTCATCACGCCGCGCAACTTGTTGACGACCAAAGCGGCGAGAGCTTCGCCCTCGATGTCTTCAGCAATCACTAACAGCGGGCGGCCCGTTTGGGCTGCAGCTTCAAGTACCGGCAGGAAATCCTGCAGGTTAGAAATCTTCTTCTCGTGGACCAGGACCAGCGCCTTTTCGTAGTTGGCGGTCATCTTGGTCATGTCGCTGACGAAATATGGCGACAAGAAGCCCTTGTCGAAGCTCATGCCGTCGACGTAGCTAGCGACCGTTTCGAGGCCATCGCCTTCTTCAATGGTGATGACGCCTTGCGGCCCAGCTTGTTCCATGACTTCGGCCAAGATGCGGCCGATTTCAGCGTCTTGGTTGGCGGAGATAGTGCCGACGCGGGCAAGCTCATCTGCGCCTTTGACCTTCTTGGACATGCCATCGATGGATTCGGTGGCAGCGCGAACAGCCATGTCAATTCCCTTGCGCAGCGCAGCAGGATTGGCTCCCGCAGTCATGAAGCGTAGGCCATCTTTGAGCATGGCCGTAGCCAGTACCGTGGCGGTGGTGGTGCCATCGCCAGCTTGGTCATTGGTCTTCGATGCGACCTCGCGCACTAACTTGGCGCCAAGGTTCTGGAAGGGGTCCTCGAGCTCGATATCTTTGGCGACCGAGACACCGTCTTTGGTGACGACAGGAGCGCCGAAGCTCTTCTCAAGGATGACGTTGCGGCCGGAGGGGCCGAGTGTGACAGAGACGGTACGCGCGAGCGTATCGATGCCAGCGAAGAGTTCTTCGCGAGCCTTGTCATCGAACAGGATTTGTTTGGCCATGATGCTGATTCCTAAACGTTTTTCAGCCCTCGATGCGGGCGAGGATTTCGTCGGCGCGAAGAATCTTGTATTCCTCGCCATCGATCTTGATGTCGCTGCCGGAGTAGCGGCCATAAACCACTTGATCGCCGACGGACACGGGCATTTCCAAGCGCTCGGCGCTGCCCTTGGCCGGACGGCCGGGGCCGACGGCGAGAATTTCGCCGCGCAATGGCTTCTCGGTGGCCGCGTCGGGAAGGACGATGCCAGAAGCACGCACAGTTTCCGCTTGGGCAGGGCGGAGGAGGACGCGGTCCTCGATTGGGGTGAAGTTGGTCTTCATCGTTCTACTCGTCTTCGTCATCTTGGTCTTGCGGTGCCTCCACGATGAGGCAATCCGTGGTCATGAGAGTCGCGGCCACGCTGATTGCGTTTTCCAACGCGGTGCGCGTGACTTTGGTGGGGTCAACAATGCCCATTTCGAACATGTCGCCGTATTCTTCGGTGAGGGCATTGAAGCCGTAACCGGCAGCCTTCTCCTTGAGCACTTGGTTCGCGACCACCGCGCCATCGAGACCAGCATTGCTGGCAATGGTGCGCAGTGGTTGGGCCAAGGCGCGTGCCAAGATTGCGATGCCAGTGACGGCATCGCCTTCCAGGCCAAGCTTTTTGGCGTTGAGCGCCGCGCCCGCGCGCAGCAGGGCCACGCCGCCGCCCGCAAGAATGCCTTCCGCCAGAGCTGCGGCAGTTGCGTGCTTGGCATCTTCGTAACGGTGCTTACGCTCCTTCACTTCGGCTTCGGTGGCGCCGCCAACGCTGACTTGGGCAATGCCGCCAACCAGCTTGGCCAATCGCTCTTCGAGCTTTTCGCGGTCGTAATCGCTGGTGGTCTCTTCGATTTGACGGCGAATCAAACCGGCGCGTGCTTCGACGTCGGCCTTCTTGCCAGCGCCTTTGACGATGGTGGTGGAGCTGCCATCAATCACCACGCTCTTGGCCGAACCGAGGTCGATCAATGCGATGGTTTCGAGCTCTACGCCGCTATCGGCCATAATTGGATTGGCGCCAGTGAGGGCCGCCAGGTCGCGCAGCATTTCCTTGCGGCGATCGCCGTAGCCCGGAGCCTTGACCGCGACAACATCCAGGATGCCGCGCATCTTGTTCACGACCAAGGTGGCGAGGGCTTCGCCTTCGATGTCCTCAGCAATGATGAATAAGGCCTTGCCAGCTTCCTTGGCCTTTTCCAAGGCGGGGAGCAAGCTTTGGATGGAGCTGATCTTCTCTTCGTGGATCAGAATCAGCGGCGACTGGTAGGTGCACTCGAGGCTCTCCATATCGGTCGCGAAGTTCGGCGAAAGGAAACCGCGATCGAACTGCATGCCGGTGACGACTTGCACTTCGGTGTCGAGGCTTTTGCCTTCTTCGATGGTGATGACACCATCGTTGCCGACTTTGGCGTAAGCATTAGCGAGCGTCTTGCCAATCACGTCATCGTTGTTCGAGGCGATGGTCGCCACGGCCTTGATGCCAGCGTTGTCCTTGACCTGCTTAGCTTGCTTGGCGAGGTTCTTCTTGACCTCTTCCGCGCCAGCGCGCATGCCGCGAATCAGGGCGTTAGGATCGGTGCCGACGGCCAAGTGGCGGAGCGCTTCCTTGTAGAGGCTCCAAGCCAACAGGGTGGCAGTGGTCGTGCCATCGCCAGCGCGGTCATTGGTTTTGGTGGCGGCTTGCTTGACGAGTTGCGCGCCGAGGTTTTCGGCCTTGTCGCTCAAGTCAATGTCGCGCGCCACCGTGACACCGTCTTTGGTCACGGTCGGGCCGCCCCAAGACTTGTCGAGCACGGCGCAGCGACCTTGTGGGCCGAGGGTGGAGACGACCGCTTTGGCTAGTTTCTCCACACCGTGGAGAATGGCCTCGCGGGCTTCTGTATCGAAGGTCAGTTGCTTCTGCATCTTGGACAGCTATTCCTTATTTCCGGAGTCGGTGACTTTCCGCTTGACGCGGGCTTGTCTTACAGCAACTCTGATGCCAACCCATGGGCCGCCCTGGCCCTCCTAGTTCACGTGTTTTCTGCCGTTTTGGCATGATGATTCCTCTCCTGAGTGCCCTCCTGGCCGGTTTGGCCCAGGCCGACCTCGCCGATGCCCGCCTGTTCCGCGCCGAACGACCTGGTGTCGATGCCGCGGCGGTAGGGACGGTCCAATCTTGGGAAGCCGGCGCACCGCTGTGGGTGGCTGCCGACGGCAGCTCCGAAGTGGTCGAGGACTGGCTGAGTTTGGAATTTCCTCAGGCCGCCCCCGCGAAACTTCCCCAAGCGGCTTGGCAAATGGTTCTGGCCGATGGCGGCATGCTCCAAGGAATGCCAACAGCCCTGGCTGACGGCAAACCCGGCTTCCAGATCCACGGTTTAGGATTAGGAACCGGAGTCCTGCCACTCGACACTCTGTGGTTGGTCCGGCTCGGCCGCCAACGTCTGCCCGAGGCGGAGCAGGAGCAAGATGTGCTGTGGGCGGTCACCCCCAAGGGCGATCGCGATGTCCAGCGCGGGTACTTCTTGGAGTGGACTCAGGAAGGGGTGTTGTTCGAGGGCCCCGGAGGTGACCGTCTGTTCTCCTGGGAGGACCTTTCGGGAGTTGGTTTAATTCCGGAACCCTTACCCATGCCCGAGCAGGCGGTTTGGGTCGAGCTGCGTCATGGCAGCACCATTAGCGCCGAAGTTCTCAGCCTGGATCAAGAATTCTTGCGCATGCGTTTGCCATGGGGAGCCCACTGGCAGGTGCCCCGCGAAGAATTGGTGCGGTTGCGTCGGCGCGCCGGATTGACTCCCTTGCATGATGCGCTGTGGGCAGTGCCGGAGAAGCCGGAGAGCGCTGCCATGAACTGGCAGCCCAAGGTTGGGCGCGCAGTGGAGGGCGGTTTTTTGCAAGTGGCGCAACAGCGTTTCGCCGAGGGCTTTGGCGTGCGCGCGCCCACGACCATGCAACTTGGTTTGAGTCGTCCCGGCGTGTTCTTCGTCAGTGTCGGTGTCGATGATCGGGTGCAGCATTTTTACCGCCCGCAACCTTTGCGCTTTGAAGTCCTTCTCGATGGTCAGGTCTTGGCCGAAGTTCCACGCCAAGAGGTCGGGGAAGCGGCGCGCAGCATGGTGGTCGCGGTGCCGGGAGCGGGAGAGTTGAGCTTGCGCGTGAGCGGGGTCAAAGGCTTGTCCTTTGGTGGTCACGGCAATTGGCTCGATATGCAGTTTCTCGCCAAAACTGCGGAATAACGGCAGAATAGAGCGTTTCCGCTAGGGCTGAGCCACCGACTTCCGCTGCAAGACGTCGTAAAATGCCAGGCGGTTCTTGCCCGATTGTTTGGCTTCTTTCAGGGCATCATTGGCGCGTAAGAAAATTTGTTGCGCTTCCAGGGCGGTATGACCATCGCAGGAGGCTAAACCAATCGAGGCTTGCAGGTGTTCCGACTCCAGCGATTGCCCCAAGACAGCAGTGCGCAATGCCTGACGCAAACGATTGGCCACGGCAATGCCTTCGGGTAAGGTCGTGCTCGGCAAGATCACCGCGAACTCATCGCCGCCGATGCGCGCCGGAATGTCAATCGCGCGCACACTTTGGCGAATGCAATCGGCCAGATGGCGCAGGGCATCATCGCCATATTCATAAGAGTGGCGATCATTGAGCTTCTTGAAGTCATCGAGATCGACCAGCATCAACACCATGGGATTGCCATGGCGGGTGGAACGCTCCGTTTCCTCATGCAGGCGGCGGCGGAAATGGCGGTCATTGGCCAAGCCAGTTTTATGGTCGGTTTCCAGTTGCCCCTCTAAGGTGATTAACTGCTCAGACTGCGCCGCCCAGCGTTGTTGCCGTTGGAACAGTGCCTGCAGGCGGGCTTCCAACTCTGCCGGCGAAGCATCTTGGCGAGCCCAATCGGCGACGGGAGCTTCGGTGCGCAGCAGTTGCAGCATGGCACTCGCCTGCGCGCTGGGGTCGGGCACCAGCAGCCACGGCACTTTGGCGCCAGGCGATAACCCTCGACGCAGTTCGCGCCATTCCACGCCTTGCGGTAATAAGGTCAGGGGTAAAACCATGGCGACATCCGGACCACTCTTTAATAGCTCCAGGCTCGCCAGGAGATGACCTGCACTCTCCACCTGCCAGCCGCACTGCCTAAAATACGCCGCTTCCTCCTCGTGGGGGGCACCACGATGATCAAGGATGGCCAGGCGTTTGGCGGGCTCAGAGGATGGAGGGGGAGCAGGCATGAGGCCTCACTCAAGGCTATCACCCCGTAGGATTTCGCATTTGAAAAGACTCGGCCCTTCTTGTACATTGACCGCTGCCTGCCGACGGCTACAATATGCGGCCATTTCTGTGCCTTCACTCAGAAATTGGAAATCTCGCTGCAATCGCAGCCTAACTCGGCCGTTTTTCGGCCACAGCCAGGCCCGACTCACCCTCGGTGCCGCCCCGGTAAACCCGGTTCCCAACATGTCCGACCTTTCCGTTCAAGCCCTCATCGATGCGGGCGCTCACATCGGCTGCCGCGTAGGCCGCTGGAACCCGAAGATGGAGCCTTACATCCTCGAGTCGCGTAACCGCATCCACATTATTGACTTGCGGGAAACCATCCGCGGGATTCTGCGCACGCGCCACTTCCTGCGCGAGATTGTCGCCTCAGGCCAAGACGTGTTATTCGTCGGAACCAAGGCCCAGCTGCGCGGCACCATGGCTGCCGTAAAAGAGAAGGCGGAAATGCACTTCGTCGAAGATCGTTGGATTGGCGGTACGCTGACCAACTACGAAGTCATTGGCTCGCGTATCGCTTACCTCGAAGAACTCGAGAAGAAGGAACAAGAAGGTTACTTGGACTCGCTGACCAAGAAAGAGGGTTCCCGCTTCCTGCGTGAAAAGCGCAAGGTGTTCCGTAACTTGCATGGCATTCGCCACATGGTCCGCCTGCCTGGCGCCATGGTCGTGGTCGACCCACGAGTCGAAGGCAATGCAGTGCGCGAAGCACAGCGCATGGGCATCCCGGTCATCGGCGTGGTTGACACCGACTGCGACCCCGATGTCTGCGATCTCGTCATTCCCGCCAACGACGACGCCATCCGCTCGGTCAGCATGATTCTCGAGCACCTCCTTGATGGTGTTCTGGAAGGTCGTCGCTTGCGCAAAGAGCGTGGCGTTGCCGAACCTAAGGGTGAAATGCCTGCCGCAGTCGGCAAAGGTGTACCGGTACCTCGCCCACGTCGTGGAGGCGCCCGCCGCCCCAACCGCAAGCAACTGGAAACCGCCGATCGTCAGGTCGAGATCCAGGCCCTTCCTGATGACAAGGCTGCTGAGGCCGCTGAGGCCGCTCCAGCTGCTGAAACTCCTGCCACGAAGGCTCCAGCTGCTGAAACTCCTGCCACGGAGGCACCAGCTGCCGAAGCTCCTGCCACCGACAAGCCGGCCGATTCTGCCGAATAGTTCGCTTTCGTCCTACCCTCTAATACGAGCACATCCCGATGACGACCACGATATCCGCCAAGACCGTCGCCGCGCTTCGCGCCAAGACTGGTGCCGGCATGATGGACTGCAAGAAAGCCCTCGCCGAAACCGGTGGGGACGAGCAGAAGGCCATGGAGCTTTTGCGCCAAAAGGGCCTGAAGACTGCCGACAAGAAAGCCGACCGCGACACCGCGGAAGGCCGCATCTACAGCTACATTCATCACAACCAGCGTGTTGGCGTGATGGTGCAGATTGCTTGCGAAACCGACTTCGTCGCCCGTGGCGATGACTTCGAAAACCTTTGCAGCGATGTCTGCATGCACATTGCGGCCATGGTGCCAGCCCCGGTCGCAATTGAGTCGTCCGATGTACCAGCTGAGTTGATTGCGGAAGAGCGCCGCATTCTTTTAGGCTCCGAGGACATGGCCAACAAGCCAGACGAAATCAAGGAAAAGATTGTCGATGGCCGCATCGACAAGTTCATCAAAGAGCGTGCCCTGCTTGAGCAGGAGTTCGTCAAGGACCCGAGCATGACCATCAACGACCGCCTCAAGGCCACGATTGCCAAGGTCGGCGAGAACATGCGCATCGAAAAGTTTGCTCGTTTCGAGCTCGGCTCTTAACGCTGTTCGTTGAGCGCTGCCCCCAACAACCCGCCACGACTCCTACTTAAGGTGAGTGGCGAAGGCTTTGCCCGCGAGGGTGAAACTGGTTTGGACACGGAGCGCGTGAAGCACCTCGCTGCGCAACTCAATGAGTTGGCCGCAGCGGGGGTGCAGGTCGCCTGCGTGATCGGCGGAGGCAACATTCTTCGGGGTAAGCAATCCGAATCCCTGGGGATTGCACGTGCCACCGCAGACTACATGGGCATGTTGGCGACCGTAATCAACGGCCTCGCTCTGTCCGATGCCCTCGAAGCCCATGGAGTGCAAACCCGCGTGATGTCGGCCATCGATGTGCATAAGGTTTGTGAACCCTTTATCCGCCGGCGCGCACTGCGCCACCTGGAGAAGGGGCGTGTGGTGATTTTGGTCGGGGGCCTCGGTTCGCCGTACTTCACCACCGACACCACCGCGGCACAGCGAGGAATTGAGCTCGACTGCACCCGCCTGGTCAAGGCCACCATGGTCGATGGCGTCTACGATAAAGACCCTCGAATCCATCAAGATGCCGTCCGCCAGTCGCGCATGACCTTCGATCAGGTCCTCGCAATGCAGCTCCAGGTCATGGATCAAACCGCCTTCACCCTGTGTCGCGAGAACAATCTGCCGATTGTGGTGTTCGATATGAATGCGGACCGCGGCCTGATTCTGGCCGCCCAGGGCGAGCCGATTGGCACCCTGATTGAGAACCCTTCCTGAGGGCGCGGCGCGCCTATCATTTGGTCATCATGAGTAAGAGCTACCAATCTTTCCTCGACGATTCTCAAGAGCGCATGGACAAGTCGGTGGAGAAATTCCACGAAGACATCCGTGGCATCCGCACCGGCCGTGCCTCGACTGGTCTGATCGAAAATCTGCGGGTCGATTACTACGGCAACATGACTCCCTTGAGCCAGATGGCCAACATATCTGTGCCGGAAGCGCGCTGCCTGTTGGTGAAGCCCTTTGACCCAGGTGGGTTGAAGAGCGTTGAAAAGGCGATTTTGGGAGCGGATTTGGGTTTGAGCCCATCGATTGAGGGGCCGGCCCTGCGCGTCACCGTGCCACACCTCTCTGAAGACCAGCGCAACAAAATGGTGAGTCACCTCAAGACCTTGGCAGAAGACGCCAAGGTGGCCATGCGCAATATCCGTCGTGACGCAATCAAAGATGTCGAGAAGGCACAAAAAGATCCTGCCGGGGATGTTGCCGTGACCGAGGACGATGTAAAATCCGCGAAGGATGACATTCAAGACCTCCTCAAGGAGCATGAAGCGCGCCTGGAAGAACTCTTGAAATCCAAAACTGCCGAGATCCTCGAGGTCTAGGCGCCACCTGGCAGCGGCCAGGTCGGGGGCATAACTCAGTTGGTAGAGTAGTTGGCTTTTAACCAATAAGTCCCAGGTTCGAGTCCTGGTGCCCTCACCAAACTTCGCGCGTAGCTTTCGAGCTGCGCGCGTTTGTTTTTTTCCGGCCAGCGCTACTGTGCGGTGCTCGCTTCGGCAAAGCGGGCGCGATGTTGTTCTGGACTGACAAAGGCGCCAGCAGCCCCGACCATGCCCGGGTCCATGCCCAATCTTGGCAGGAAGGGAAGTTTTAACGCCGGGGGCCACAATCCAATGCCGAGGGTCAGGCCAATCACTCGCAGCTCAGCGCCTTGGCGTAGGCCAAGCCCCACACCTAAATAGGAACTATCCATTTCCACCCCAAAACCGGCGCTGGTGCGACCGATGCGGAAGGGCGCGGTGTCGTCTTTACCGACGGCATTGTGGTCCAACTCTGCGTGGAGGTTTGGGGTGTTCTCGACCACCCATGCCACGAAGCTGTTGCTGTTGGGGCCGGGCCATGCGCGGTAACCACGGCCAATCATGTGCAAAGATTCTGGGTCAGCGCCGGACTGCTGCGCGCGTTGGCGTCGTTCATGACTGACGCCAAATTCTTCGCATTGTCGAGCCAGGTTTAGCACCCGTTCGCCTGCGCTTTGGGCGGACTCTCCAACCAGGACTTCCAAGACGTCGACCGGGCGGCGCCAGCGATAGTCGGCAAGAACGGTGGATTCTGAGATAGTTTGCATGCGCGGCGGGGACCATTCGTCGATGATTTCCACACGCTGCCACGCCTCGCCCTCCAGGCGAACTTCTAGCCAAGCGTGATGGGCGAAGCGCGTATACCAATCCATGGTGTCCGGCAATCTGGCGGTCTTCACCAACACTATGGCTCCCTCTTCAGGCAGGTCCAAAGCCGACGGCGGGGGTGTGGCGCATGCCGCCATGGTGGTGGCCATGGATAGGGCGACGAGGAAACGGGAAAGGATCACGAGACCGAGGATAGGGCGGAGCCCTGAGAGCTGCCACGTCGACGCAATTCGTTCTCAATCTCGGAATGTACCTTTTGGCGGCCGGGCCAAGGCTTGGGTGCCAGGTATTCGGTGGCGGGTGCCTCAGCAACGAGACGGTGGACGATGACCTCGGGGGGCAGAATTTCCAAAGCATCGGCAACCATTTGAATGTACTCCTGGTCCTCCAAGAGGCTAATGTCGCCGTTGATCCACTCATGCGCCAGCTTGGTGCGTTTGAGCACCATCAGCTGGTGAAACTTGATGCCTTCGCAACCAGCTCGCCGCACTTCTTCGACCTGGCGTAGGAGTCCACCGGGTTTTTCGCCAGGCAAGCCAGCTAGGCAATGGGCAATGCGTGTGAGCCCATGCTGGCCTGCAAGTTCACAGGCGGCATGAAAATTGGCCAGGGAGTCGTGGCGGCCGATGCGCTTTTGCACCTCGTCGTCGGCGGTTTCCAAGCCGAACTCCACCCAAACTTCCTCGAAGGTGCCGAGCTGTTGGGCGAGGAGTTCTGCTGCTTCCGGGCTGAAGCAGTCTGGGCGGGTACCGATGGCTAGGATCGGAGCCTCTTGCGCCCAATTTTTCGCCTGTTCCAACGCGGCCGCCAGGGGGGCTAGGTCAGGCCAGGTGTTGGAGTAGCTCTGGAAGTAGAGGATTGCCGCGGGGCCCTCGGGGTTGACCTTGCGTGCCCGTGTCAGACCCTCTTGCCATTGTGCCTCTAAACCTTGATCACGCGAAGCGCCAGTGCCGCTACCGTGGATGTCGCAGTAAATGCAGCCGCCGTAGCCGCTAGTGCCGTCCCGATTGGGACAGCTCAAGCCTAAATCCATCATCACCCGGCGCAAGCGGCGACCGCGGCGACGCAGTAGACTGCGGCCAAGCGTATTCACCAGCGTTTCCTTGCACTCCATGGCCCCTCATTCTACCCATGCCTGAGCTTCAACCAGTTCCGATCGTGATCGGGACGGCGGGGCACATCGACCACGGCAAATCTGCCTTGGTCGAAGCGCTGTGTGGTACCCATCCTGACCGCTGGCAGGAAGAACGCGAACGCGGCATCACCATGGATTTGGGCTATGCCCAAATGGCCGAAGAGGATGGCCTCGAGATCGGTTTTGTCGATGTTCCTGGCCACGAGAAACTGGTGCGCAAAATGGTGGCCGGCGCAACCGGCATGGGCGCGGCAATTCTCGTCATCGCCTGCGACGACGGCGTGATGCTGCAGACGCGCGAGCATTTCGAGGTGCTCAATCTCCTTGGTGTGCATCGCGGGCTAGTGGCTCTGACCAAAATCGATTTGGTCGATGAGGAAACGCGCATGCTGGTGGCCGAAGAAGTTTCGGAGTTGGTCGAAGGCACCCCGTGGGCGAGTGCTCCCGTACTCGAAGTCAGCGCTCACCAAGGAGACGGCATGCCCGAGCTGCGCAAGGCCGTGCGCGAGCTAGCTTTGGAAGCGCAGGCCGCGGCGGACCATCGCTTGGCATTTCGCTTGCCAGTGCAACGCGCCTTCGCGATCGAAGGTGCGGGCACGATTGCCACCGGAGTTTGTGCCGGTGGCCAACTCGAGGCCGGGCAAGACGTGGTGGCTTTGCCCAGCCAGCAAGCGAGTCGAGTGCGCCGCGTCCAAGTGCATGGCCGTGCCGCGGAAACCGCCTTGCCTGGCTTACGCACGGCTTTGAACTTGCCAGAGCTAGAACCGGACCAATGCCCGCGTGGCACCGTTTTAGTCGCTCCCGAGGCAGTCCACCTAGGTCAGCGCGCACGTTTCCAAGTAGAGCTCTTGCCAGGCGCTCCAGCTTTGGAGCATGGCGCCGAAGTTCAGCTTCTTGCAGATACCTCCGCGCTAGAGGGGCGTTTGTTCCTGGTAGAGAATGACGAAGGCACACTGCTTTTCGCTGACATCGAACTCGAACAGCCCATCTCCTTAGTGTTTGGCCAACGCGGATTGTTGCGTCGGCCTTCCCCGGCGCGCAACCTTGGCGTGGTGCGTTTTCTGGGCTTCGCGCCATTCCGCATTCGCCGACGTGATCAGCAAGAACGCGATCGTTGGGTGCGCGCAATTGAGTGTCTGGAAGACCCAGAAGAACTCTTGGTTTGGCAATGCGAAGGCGATCATGGCCGCCCACGAACAAAACAGGACTTAGCTCCGGTACTCGGTTGGCGATTGTCGGCGGTGCAGGAGGTCATCGACCGTTTGGTCGAGGAAGGTCGGCTGCACAAGCTAGGCGCGCGCCATGTCGTTGCCGCGGGCAGTGCCCGGGAATTGATTGAAGAGGTGCAAGGTGTGATTGCGAACTTCCGCAGCAAAAACGCTGGGCGCTTACGCATTCCGTTGCAGCGCTTCCGCGATCGTCTTGGTAAAGACGGTTGGAAAGTGGTGGAGCGCATGCCCGAAGCCATGTTTACCCTCATGGGTTTGAAACCGCGGCGTGGTGACGAATGGGAGATGCTGGGCGTAGAGGTCGATGGCGAATTGCAGCAACAGGCGGCGACCCTGCTCCAAGCCTTGACCAAGGGCGGCATGGCGCCTGGCGAGTTTTCAGGCATCGTGGCGAGTAGTGGCATGGATGCCGCAACTTGCGCGCAGGCCAAAGGCTATTTGGTCGACAGCGGGCAGGCCGTCGAACCCGAAGAGGGTTTGGTCTTTGCCACCGCACTGGTCGAGGACTTACGCCAACAAGTGGTGGCGCAACTCCAAGCCGACGGCATGGATATCCCCGCCCTGCGCGATCGCTATCAAACCACGCGAAAGTACATGATGCCCTTGCTGGAGTACCTCGACCAATGCGGCGTCACCGAACGCCGCGGCCCGAATCGCCTCCTGCGCGACGCCACGGCGCCGATTGTTTAGGCCTCGGTCACTGGGCGCTTGAGGACCATTTGCGCCTCATGTACCCGTTGGGGCGTACTCATCTCACACCAAAAACCTAAGTGCAAATGAGCCTGGGAATGCTTCCAATCTGGCATTAAGCCATGGCGAATGGCGCACAAGAGTTGCTCGGGTTCTGAATTGTGCCGATTCTTGAGGTTCTCAAGCCAATGTTGATGTGGCCGATAGATTCCGGTAAATACCGCAGCTCGTTCACCAGCCGCTGGGCCTTGGTCACGTGCTTGCAAGCCAAGGATTTTTCCCTGAGAATCAAAGCGTAAGCCACCAAAGGTGGTCAAGGAACTGTCCGGATGCAGGACTAATGTGCCTTCTGCGGCCTGCAACAGTTTCGCGAAGCGGAAATCAGTGAACATCTTGGCATTGGCCACGGCATTTGGGAGCACGCCATGTTCTTCCCATAGGTGCAATAGGGTGCCTCCAGTGCCCAGCAGCGTGGGTTCATGTAAAAAGTGAAGCCGCACCCCAGGTGGTGCATGAGCTTCAGCATGAGCGCGCACTTGCTCGGCGCGATAGTGCGTGTTGATCCAAAGGTCTTCGAACCCTGCGGAGGCGAAGGTCTCCATTAAAAACCGTAAGGGAGTGGTTACTCCAATCGGTACACAGGCCTTGGCGTAGTGCTCGCGGATGGCGCCCAATCTAGTGGCGCGACCGGCAGCGAGCAGCAGTGCGTGGCTCATGCTTCGAACTCTTCCGCGTCTGGAAGGTGAGGGAGGACCGGTAGAACCCAGCCTGGGGTTGGCCCGAGGTCCTGCAGCAGAGCCACATGCCCTAGAGCGCGGCGCTCCATATCTGCAAAGGCGGTGCGGCCTTCGGTGAGTAACTTGCCAAAGGTTCCGAGCGCTTTGAACAATCGTTGCCAGGCGACCGCAAGGAAGCGCTCTTGAGATTCTTGGTGCTGCAAATTCAAGGTGCGCCCAATCATGGACCGCTCTTTCCATAGCCGCTGTTGCAATGTCGAGGCATGATCCACATAAGCATCGGTCAACAACGAAGCCAAGTCATAGAACACAGGTCCGCGACGCAAGTCTTGATGGTCAATCCAAACCGGTGAGCCGGCATCGGGAATCAACAAGTTGCGTGAATGAAAATCGCGGTGTTGCAGAGAGCGCGGACCGGCGGCGGCATCTTGCGCCCCCAAGCGCAAGGCGCCATGAAGATCTAGCCAAGTGTCATCGCTCAACTCAAGGCCGCGCCAATCATGCAAATAGCAATCGGCGAACTGCCGCAGTTCGCGTGTGAACAAGGCTTGGTCCAGAGCCAGTTCGCGATTGGGGTGATTGGTCGGCAGCTCAGCAAAGCTAAAGCGCATCCAATCTTCGAGTAAGGCGTTGTAGCGCGCATGGCTCGGGTCATCGGCAAGATGGCGATCGCCGAGATCTTGCACCAAATAGGCATCGTCGGTGTGCATGCCGATGCGCGGAACCCGAAGATGCAAGTCTTGCAAGAACTGCGTGGTTGCCTGAGGCGGAGGACCACCAACCACCAACAGCATGGGGTAGGGCTTGCCGTCGACAGCCAATAAACGGAAGTATCTGCGTGCACTGGCTTCCGGCGTGAGCGGAAGCTGGCTGTACTCGCCCAAACCAAAGCCGCGGGCAGCGCGTTCGGCGGAATCTAAGTGGGTGTGGGGAGCCATTGGCGGCGGAAGTCGTCGACCTCATTCAGATAATGACGTAATACCTCGGCCTCTTCCAGTGAGCCGCGTTGGTAATCGCGCAGTTCGAGCGCGGCCTTGCCGGAGTATCCGGCCTGATGCAGCACCGCCAAAACCTCGGCCCAAGGAATAGTGCCCTTTCCGGGGGCGAGATGGGCATCTTGGTGGCCATCATTGTCATGCAGGTGCAAATGCGCGAGCCGGGGCAGGGCCAAGCGCAACTCTTCGACCACATCGCCCTCGACATGGGCGTGGCCAAGGTCGACGCAGAGACCGACTTCGCGTTGCGGGTCGATTTCTTCGAGTAGCTCCATGAGCTTTTGTACTCGAGTGCCACTGGAAATGATGTTTTCGAGGAGCAAACGTACCCCTGCCTGGCGAGCCACCGGCATCAACCCCAGAACGCCTTCACGCGCCCAGGCCGCGCTGGACTCGGTCCAGGTATCACCCTGCCAGCCAAGGTGGAGGACCGCCTCGCTGGCTCCACATTGGGCCGCAGCATGGATGCCATCGGCAGCGGCTTGCAGCGCTTCTTGGCGAGCCTGGTGCTGCGGGTCAATCAACGACCAGCGCACATTCTGCTCGATTAACTGCGGAACCGAGGGGTAGAAAGGCAAATGAACGCTCGAAACGCCTAAACCATGGTCCTGGAGGCGTCGGTAAAAGCCGTCTAGGGCTTCTGCAGAGCGCCAAGGTACATGCGGCTCCGCCAGCCAGAGCTCCAATTGGGCGTAACCTGAACCCTCCAGGGCCACTAGAGCCTGGGAGCGGAGCTCGTGGTAAACGAGCAGGTGAGTCGACAGCGTCAGCTCCATCGCGTCCGCTATCCTAGGAAACCATGCTCGCCACTGCACTGCTGCTCGCAGCCCCCATGCTGCTTCAGGCCGACGAGACGGTCAAAGACTTCCGCCGCTTCTACAAGAAGGAGAAGGATCCTTTGGCCAAAACCGAACTCATCCACTCGCTCGAGGGGATTGAAGATCCCGGTGTGTCCCAGGTCCTCATGCCTCTCCTCGACGACAAGGATCCGCTCCAAGTCGAAGCTTCGCTTAAGGTCCTGGCCAAGCTGAAAGATGCGTCCTCACGTGTTCCCATGATGGAGCCGTTGATTGAGGGCAAGCCCACCAGCTTGATTGCGCCGATTTTGCAGTGTGCAGCCAATGCCGGGTGGGAAGAGTTTGCGCCTTTGGCCCAGCCCTACTTGGTCGACAAAGACGATACCGTGCGGCTGTGGGCAATTACCTTGATTGGTACTGGTGGATACATCGACGCTTTGCCCGATGTCGCCCTGATGGTCACGGAAGATGACCATCCCTTGGTCCGCGCCGCCGCGGTGCAGACCTTGATTGTGCGCGGCAAAGGCCGGGAAGAGATCTGCGGACCGCCTTTAGTGGCCGCATTGAAAGATGAAAGCATTTCTGTGAGCACGGCGGCTTGCATTGGGTTGCGCACAGTGCGCCTGAAAGACTCGATTGGGCCACTCGTCGAGATCTTCCAAAATGGCGAAGGACGCATCATGGAAGAAGTTTGGCCGACCTTGGTCGCGCTGACCGATGAACCCTTTGGCCCCGATGCCGAGATGTGGGCAAAGTGGTGGGGGCGTGTCGAAGCGAATTACACTCTGCTGACCGATGCCGAAATCAACACCCGCAAAGCCGCACGAACCGCTTCGAATGCGCAGTACACCTTGCCGAGCAAGGAAGCCACTTTCATGGGGGTGGATACCTCCAGTCGGCAGATTGTGTTCGTGATTGACGTTAGCGGTTCGATGGAAGAAGAAGTCACGTCAAGAGACTCCTTCCGCGAGCGGGGTTTCACCAAGTTCCGTAAGCTCGATATTGTCAAGGAAGAGCTCTCGCGTTCGATTGATCAACTTGGGCGCAACGTGTACTTCAATGTGTACAGCTTTGCGACTCAGGTCGAGCCTTGGCGTAAAAAACCGGTTCCCGCCAATGCGCTGAACAAGCGCAGTGCCATGGCCTGGGTCGGCAAGTTGAAGCCGATTGGTGGTGGTCAGGCGTCGCAGCGCGCTTCCGCTGGTCTGCGCGGTAGCTCCGGCCTGGAAGACGGCCGCACCAACACCTACGCCGCACTCCTGGCGGGCTTGGGCATTGAAGGCGACCCGAAAAAGCGCGGCCCAGTGACCGAGGCTGCTGCCGCCGACCCCAAAGATGTGGCCGACACCATGTTTTTCCTGTCCGATGGCAAGCCCACCGTGGGCGAATTAGTGGACACGGAAGACATTTTGCAGTCGATTAACTCCCTGAACCGCTTTCGCAAAGTGGTCATTCACACCATCGCCATCGGCGATTTCACCTCTAGCTTCATCAAACAACTGGCCATGGATAATGGCGGGGTCTTCGTCGATCTCGGCCGCTAATTGGCCACTCTTGGCCTCCTGGTCCCCGTAGGTTATACTTGACGACCTGCCACGGTGAATGGAGAATGCGCCACCTTTACGGGGCGTAGCTCAGCCTGGCAGAGCGCTGCGTTCGGGACGCAGAGGTCGGAGGTTCAAATCCTCTCGCCCCGACCATTTTTCGGTCGGACCCCCGCACTTCGGTGGCCATTGCCCCGAAATGAAACTCATAGTCTCACGACCACGTCGTGACTGAAGAACAGGCCAACTCCTCGGCCCCCAAGAGACGTCGTCGCCGACGTCGCCGGACTCCTGCCACCAAGGCTCCCGGTTCTGCTGAAACTTCAGCAAACCAGAGCGAAGAAGGTGCAGCAGAAAATTCGGCACAGGCGAAGGCAACCTCTCCTGATGGGGCATCCAATCGTCCTCGACGGCGTCGCCGTCGTGGCCCGGCTACCGATGCCGATGTCGCCTCCCATGCCCATGACGGGCAGGGTGGGCAGAAACGGCCTCCCCGGGAGCCGCGCGAACCCCGCGAACGCCTCGAGCTTTCGGGGGTGATCGAATTTGGCGGGAGCGGCAAAGGCAATGGCAAAGGCCCCCGTGGCCCAAAAAGCAAGTTTGGTGGTGGGGGTAGCCCAGCCTTCTTGCGCCAACTCAGCGCCGACCTAAAGCCTCTCCCTACCGACCCAGAAATCCCATCGACGTTAGTGCGCAAGCACAATCTCAAAGAAGGCAACTTGGTCACCGCAATCGGATTCCAATCCGGCCGCCATGCTGCGCCTCGTGTCGACAGCATCGAAACTATCGATGGCGTTGTGGCGTCCGAATCTAGCCAGCGTAAGTCGTTTAAGAAGCTCACGGTGATTGACCCGGACTTCCACTACGAATTGGGCTTACACGAGCAAGAGGGCAAACTTTCCATGAGGGTGATTGATTTGCTCAGCCCGATTGGTCGCGGCCAACGCGGTTTACTGGTCGCGCCGCCAAAAACGGGCAAGACCACCTTACTGATGAACGTCGCCACGGCCATGCAGGCCTTGTACCCCGATGTCCACCTGATGGTGCTTTTGGTCGACGAACGTCCGGAAGAAGCCACATATTGGCGTCGTGCGATTGAGCATGGTGAGGTCTACGTTTCCACCATGGACCAAACGCCCAAAAACCATGTTCGCCTTGCGGAAATGGTGCAAGCGCGTGCCGAGCGCCTAGTCGAAGCTGGTCAAGAAGTGGTCATTTTGCTCGACTCCATCACTCGTTTAACTCGTGCCTACAACAACGTGCTGGGCGGCAAAGAATCGCGCACGATGTCCGGCGGCCTCGACGCACGTGTGTTCCAAAAGCCGAAGCACTTCTTTGGTGCAGCGCGCAACACTGAAGATGGCGGTTCTTTAACCATCTTCGCATCTGCTCTGATTGACACGGGGTCGCGTATGGACCAAGTGATTTATGAAGAGTTCAAGGGCACCGGCAACATGGAGTTGACCCTGGATCGTCGCTTAGCTGATCGGCGAATTTACCCGGCGGTATCGATTGAAAGTTCAGCAACGCGTAAGGAAGAGCGATTGTTGACCAGAACTACTCTGCGCAAGGTCAATATCTTGCGTCGCGTCCTGAGCCGCTTGCGTCCGCGAGAGGCCATGGAAATGCTGATTGACCGGCTGGATCGATATCCATCGAACCAGGAGTTCTTGAACGCGTTCTCCACGGATGATGTCTGATTCTTCCACGGAGATGGTCGTCTCCGTTCAGGGTCTTTCGAAGACCTATCGCAGTGGCGGCACAGAAGTCCTGGCACTGCAACCTCTGAGTTTTGAAGCTCCTGCCGGAGAGATTCTGGCCTTTCTTGGCCCTAATGGCGCGGGGAAAACCACGGCCATTCGCATTTTGGCGGGTTTCCTTGCCGCTGATTCCGGACAAGCGAAGATTTGCGGCTTTGATGTCGCGGTTGATCCTCTAGAGGTGCGTGCCCGTTTGGGTTATTTGCCCGAGCACAATCCATTGTATTTGGATATGCGCGTCGAAGACTTTTTACGCTTCGCCGCCAAGGCGCGCAGTTTAGCCGGAACTTCTTTAGAGCAGGCCATTGACCGCGTCGTGGCGCAAACAGGTTTGGCCGAGGTCTTCCGTCGGCGCCTCAGTGAATGCTCCAAAGGCTATCGCCAACGGGCCGGCCTAGCGCAGGCACTGTTGCACGACCCCGAGCTGCTCATCCTAGACGAACCCACCAACGGTTTGGACCCCGTTCAAGTAGTGGAAATGCGTCGTCTAGTGCGTGAGTTAGGCCAGGAGAAAACCGTTCTCCTGACCACTCATATTTTGCCTGAAGTCGAAGCGCTTGCCGATCGCGTGGTGCTGTTGCGCCAAGGGCAGAAGGTCGTCGATGGCCCATTGATGGATTTGCAGGCCCCCCAAGCGGGCCTGTGTCAGCTTGCCATCGCTGCGCAATGCTCCCTAGTGGACTTGGAAAACGCCGCCGCAGCAGCAGGAGCCACCTGGCTCGCCCCACGCGCAGCGCCCTTTGCCCTAGACGGCCTTCATGCCGGTTTGGTGGAGCTGCCTTCGGCTATGGCGATTCCAGATTTCGCGCAAAGCCTCCAGGCTGCTGGCGTACTGCCCTTGCAGTTGGCACCCCAGGGCGGCCCCTTGGAATCCTGGTTCTTGCAAGCGGAGGGACAGCAGTGAGCACCATGCGTAGTGCGCTTCTCGTCGCCAAGCGAGAGTTCTTGGCAGCCTTCGATGCGCCCGCCGGTTATCTGGTATTGGCATTTTTGCCCGCGTTGTCCGCGGTGCTGTTCTTTGTCACCGGCCCATTCTTCGCCTTTGATACCGCCGAACTGCGTGGCTTTTTCTTGAGCCTGCCGTGGCTATTCGTCATTTTGACTCCAGCCATCACCATGCGCTTGTGGGCGGAAGAAAAACGCGCCGGAACCGAAGAGCTCCTACTCACTTGGCCGATGCGTCTGCGCTCGCTGGTCCTCGGCAAGTTCTTGGGGGCATGGGGAATTTTAGCGGCGGCTTTGTTTGCCACTCTTGGCTTGCCCATCACCGTGGCTTATTTGGGCGACCTCGATTTCGGGCCTGTGTTAGGCGGCTACTTTGGCGCCCTCCTGCTTGGCGGGGCTTGTTTGGCTCTGGGATTATTTCTGAGTGCGTGTACCGACAATCAAATCGTGGCCTGGCTCGGAGGCGCGGCGATGTTGTTGGTCTTCAACCTCCTGGGTGGTGCCGCCACGGCCGAAGCCACGCCGCCTTGGCTTGGCCGCGTGCTTTTGGAATTAGATTTCGGCAAGCACTTTGAAGATCTTTCACGCGGGGTCATTTCTCTCGCCGATGTTGCGTTCTATCTGGTCATGACCGCATTCTTCTTGGCACTCAACGGCTTGGTGCTGTTGCGGAGGTCTTGGTCATGAAACATGGCGCCCGTTCCCAGCAAGCGCAACGCGCGCGTCGGTCTTGGTGTTTGGCTTTGCTGTTGCTGTTGCCTCCGGTATTGGGTCTAGCCGCTCATTTGCCCGGCCGACTTGACCTCACCGAAGAATCCTTATATTCCCTATCTCCGGCAACCCTCGAGACCCTCGCCAAACTCGACGACCGCCTGCAGGTCAAGTTGTACTTCAATCGTGACATCGAAGGCGCAGAAGCTTTGTTGCCCGAACGCTTGGTGATGGAGGACTTGCTTTTCGAGATTGCCAAGGCGGGAGCGCCTTATGTTTCAGTGGAAACGGTAGACCCGACCACCGATTTAGTTGCGCAGCGCGATGCCGAACACATCGGTATTCAACCGATTCCTCTGTCGGGGCAAGACCTTGGTGGAGTCAGTGTGGAGCTGATTTATCAGGGATTGGAGCTGCGGTACCAAGACCGCTCCGAAGTCATCCCTTTGGTGATAGCTCCCGAGTTTGAGTTCGCCTTTACGGTGCGCTTGGCTTCCTTGTTGCGTGGTTCGCGGCCGGTCATCGGCATTGTGTCCGACGAACCGCCATTGCCACCGCAAATCCCGGGAGTCACCTCTCAGGTGCCACCTGCACGCATTTATGAAGAGTTGCGGCAGACCTTGGCAGAGCGTTATACCGTGCGTGACATCAATCCGGCCAAAGAAGGGGATCTCAGTAATGACTTAGTCACGGTTTTGGTGGCACGGCCATGGGCTTTGGCGCCCGAGAAATTACAGGCTCTCGACCGTTACCTTGCCGAGGGTGGTCACATGGTGGTGCTGCAAGAAAGCGAACAGATTGACGTGGTCTCTTTGCAGGCCATGCCCGGCCCTACCGGCATGGAAGAATGGCTCGCCGGCTTTGGGGTCCGCGTCGAATCCGACATGGTCTTTGACGACAGCGCGATTGAAGTGCCTGCCGGAGTACGCCAAGTGCAAACCCCGCAAGGAATGCAAACAGTACCCATCCAAGCACGCTATGGCTTTGCGCCAATTGTGCAGGATGGTCTCAACCCAGATCACATCGTCACTGCCAGTTTGGCGCCGGTGACCTTGTTTTGGGCTCACCCAATAACTCTGGAGCAAGTGCCAAGTGGCCTTGTTGCGGAAACCTTGATTTCCTCTGGCCGCCAGTCTTGGTTGTTGCCGGCCTCGAAGCCTTTAGATATGAACGTGCGCAATCTAGAAAGCTTGCGCGCCGAAGCTCTCGCTAGCGGTGAGCCCCAAGCTCGGCCATTGGTGGTGGCTTTGCGTGGCGTGTTTCCGCCCCAGTTCTCACATGAGAATCTAGAGCCAGCCCCAGGCCTGTTGACTGTCCTCGGCGATGCCGACCTGTGGCATAACGCCACTTTGCGTGTGGCCGATGGCGCCAACCAGGCCTTGGCCATGAATCTCTTTGATTGGAGCGCGCAAGATGAAAGCTTGATCCAGTTGCGGTCTCGCGGCAAGAAGGAACGGCCCTTGCCAGCCTTTGCTGCGGACTATGTCGTTGCGCAGGGTGGTTGGTCTGGTGACCCCGATAGCGACCGCGAATTGGACCGGGCGGCAAAAGCTCATGCCCGTGGCCAAGAACGATGGATCTCTTGGGGTAACGTTCTGGTTCCGATAGGCATCGTGCTCATCCTGGCTTTGGCCCATCGACGGTTCCATGGCCGACGCGCACGCAAGCCTTATTTGCCCTATGGAAAAGGGGGTAACTCATGATTCCACGCACGCGTGGTATTTGGGTGGTGGTGCTTCTCGCATGGTGTGCTTGGCTAGGATTTGAGCAACCTTGGAAGGGTGATGCGCATGCGCGAACCGCGGCCAAGGTTGGCCTTTTATTCCCACAATTGGCGAGCCAGTTAGAAGACATCGCCAAGGTCGTCATCGTCGATGGTCCGCGACAGGCCACCCTAGAAATCACGGACGAATCCTCACCCTATGGACCAGGTCGTTGGCTGGTGAAAGAAAAGGGGCACCCCGCCGATGGCGCTCGATTGGCGCGTTTGGCCGATGGCCTCGCCAATTTAAAGACGATTGATGTGGTCGCCACCGAAATCGAGAATCACAGCACCTATGGCGTGGCAGCAGGCGAAGGCATGCGGGTGCAATTGTTTGATCAACAAGGTGAGCTAGTCGTGGATTGGATTGCGGGCAAGATTCGTGATCAAGATGTCCGCCAGGGCCAAAAAGTGGTGTTCGAGTACTACATGCGCGATGGTCAGCGCCCCGAGGTCTACCTCTCGGCGGACCCGGTTCAGCCTCCGACCGACGCGATTGATTGGTGCGATACCTCCTTTTTGGCCATGCTCGATGCAGAAACGGTCACCGCGATAGAACGTCAAGATTTCCGTGGCGGGGAGAGTTGGCGCATCGAGCGAGTCGAGCAATTAGTTCCAGATGCCGAAGGCGTCGAATCTCCTTGGCGCTTGCGCGGGGATCAAGAAGACGTCGGCCTAAGCTTCGCCGCGGATTCCCTTTTGTTCACGCTCACCGGCTTGCGTGCTGCAGATATTGTTGGCGGTCGTAGCGCCAGTCCGACCGAGGAAGACGCACGCTACGGCTTCCCCCAGGATCGTTTCCTGATTGAAGTGGGGGACCAAGTGCTGACTCTAGACCTCGGCAAGCCGGCTTCCGATGGCCAGCGCTATTTGCGTTTGTCCGGACTTCCGCATTTGTATACCCTCAAAGACTTCGACGTCACTCAGCTGCGGCAAACGCGCGCACGTCTGGTGACGCGTGATGGCTAAGGCCCATGCCTGAAACAGCAACCAGTCCCTACTTTCTTGCTGGCCTTGGCGCCGTGGTGTGCTTTTTTGCTACCGGCGCATTGGTTGGCTTCGGCTTGTTTGCGGCGGGTGAAGCGCGGCAGAAGTTGCTACGCGCTCTGGCGGTCTTGCTCACCATCATGTTGCTGGTTTTGGCATGGCTTGGTCGAGATTTATTGACGGAGTTGCGTGGCCCCAACGGCATGGTTGCCGCGGAAGAGCCTGGTACCACCGAACTCGCCGGCTGGTCGCGCAACACCCTCAGCGTGCTCATTTTCGGCATCGCCACCGTCTTTACTTCCCTGCTTAGCGCATTCTCCTTTGTGCGCGCTGGCCAAGCCAGTAGCGGATTCCGCTGCCTTCCTTGGGCCATCGTCGGCGTCAAGGTGGTGCTTGGCTCCTTTGCCATCTTGCAGCTCCTCTCCCGCGCCGGATTATCGCCCGAGAGTGAAGAGTCCATTCCCCATGGTGAGCTCGCAGGAATCGCCGGTCCCGTTCTCGACGAAACCCTGCGCGTGATGCAATGGATGTGGCCTGCGGCGCTGACCCTGGTGGTGTTTAGCGCCGTGATTAGCTATATCAAGGTTCGCAAGGAGCCTGAGCCAGTGGCTTAGTCCTTAGGCGGCCACAGCTCACGCCAGTTGCTGGCTGGCGCGGAAATGGTGCCCTTGGCCGCCAACTCTTCTGCGGCTTGGCGCGAAAGGCGTACCTCGCGCATGGCTGATCGGGCCAGGGCTTCGCCTGCAGCTTCCGCAATCGAAGCGCCATCCATGCCGTGGTAGGCAAAGATTTCGGAGGGGCGACCAGATTTGGAAAACTTCTTCACGCCAAGTGAAACTTGCACCACACCCGCAATTGAGCCTGCGTTGTCGAGTAAGCCGGGCTCACCATCGACGACTGAAACCATCGGCACCGTGCGTGCGGCGAGAAGCATGGCATCGGCGGCATCGAGTTGCTCGCCTGCGGTACCCACCAGATGGCTGGTGCCATCGACGCCAAGCTTCTTCAATTGCGCAAAGTCATTGGCCTCGGCAAAACGACCGAGCAAGAGTTCAGGCGAGGTGCACAGGAGCACATTGGCGTAGATGCCGCGCGCGAGCAGGAGGTCACTTGCGGTAATGGCTTCGGTGCCCAGAGCGCCCATGGCCAGAATCGTAACCACGTTATCGCCAGGCTGGTAATCAGCGGCGCCTTCGTGATGGACTAACCAATAGCCACCGGCGAGGACGTCTTCGCGGACGCGGCTGAGGATGTCCGCCTTGGGCAGAGGAGAACCTTGACCGTCCTGAAACTGCTGCTGCGCTTGCAAGCGCTTCATCATTTCCTTTTGCCGTACGCCCATGGTCACGGCGCGAACCACCACGCCTTCACGGTCGTGGTTGTCCTTGCGCGCATGGCGATCCAAGGCATCGGCCAGAATCCACTCCATTTCGGCGGCGTAGCATGGTTCCCAAGTAATCATGCTGGGCATTTGGATGTCACTCTTCCAGGAATGCTGCGCACCCTCTGGGCTCAGCGTGATTCCCGAAGGCGTGCCGACCAAAAGGAAGGAGCTGCGCCAATAGACGTTGTAATACAACTGGTCGAGGGCGCGTTTGATGAAAAAGTCATAGACCGTCATCATTGGCATGAGGGGCGCGCCAAAGAGGGCGCCACTCTTGCCGAAGCTGCCTGCAGCACTCAACGCTGCTGCTTCTGCGATTTCAAAACGGATATGGCGTGTCCAGGGTTGCTGACTGCTATGTAGCTGCGGACGCCCGCGCTCATGCCAATCGAGCTTTTCTTCCCAATCCTGTTCTTCGGTGGCACCATAAATTTTGCCATCCATGGTGGGGTTGATGTTGGTCGAAGTGCCGACGTCCGGAGAGATGGTCAGCACTAAATCGGCGGCCGCTTCCCAGCGCTTTTCTTCCTGATTGAGATCGCGCCCAGGATCCTCGCCGGCTTCTTGGTATTCGTCGTAGGTGCCGATGCGCACCAACTTGCCAGCGACTTGGCCCCAGAGCCATTGCGTGTGCACAATCGGCATCATCGAAAGGTCGATGCCAAAGTCCTGCGGAAGGGGAAGCGTCGGCGCCAAACGGCTGTCGACCTTTTCTTTACGCGCGGCCACTTCCTGTTCCACGCGCGCGACGCCATCGCGCAAAAATTTCTGCCGCGATTCCAGCAGTTCGCGCTCGGGGCCATCGGCCTCCCAATCGCCGAGGAAGTCATAGGGCTGCTCCGGCTTGAGGCCTTGGCCTTCCAGGAGTTCGCCAATTTCTTGTTCATCGGGAACCGAACTGTGGTTGCCAGGCATGGCAAAGCTGTGTAATCCCCATCCTTTGATGGTGTGGGCCAAAACCAAGGACGGGCGCTCGCTTTTGCGCGCCTGTTCGTAGGCTTGCAAAATCATGCCGAGGTCATGACCACCCAGGTTCTCGAGCATGGCGACGAGCTCTTCGTCGTTGTGGGCGCTGAGTGCTTCGGCGCAATCGGCATCTAGGGCTAAGAACTGTTCGCGAATCAAATCCGCGCTGCGCTTCCAAAGCAGAGCTTGAAAGTCGAAATCGCTGAGCTTGTGCTCAAAGATACCGCGTAGGGCTTGGCCGCCGGGTCCGGCAAAGGCTTCTTGGCGTAAGCGACCGTGCTCCAGCTCCAGCACTTCCCAGCCATTGGCTTCCATGGTGCGGCGAATGCGGTCGGCATCGGTGCCGCCAAAGATATGGTGGTTGGGAATCCGGGTGCCGTCGAGACTTTGTCGGTTGTAATCCACAATCCAAGTCACGTTGTGGAGCTCGCGTTCGGCAAAGTCGGTGATCGCTTCCATCAGCGATCCCTCGCGGAACTCTGAGTCGCCCAAGAGTGACCAGAAGTGGATGTCTTCCTTATCGGCAAAGCCGTGGTCGACCAAGTAGTCCCACGTTAAGGCCAGATATCCCGAGTTGACCGGGGGGATTCCCACCGTGCCGCTGGGAAGAATGCGCCAGCAATCAGGGTCACTGTCGGCGTGGTAACTCTGGAACACCGCTTCGCCGTTTTGCGAGAACTTGCGCAGGCGGTGCATGACGCCCTCCATGAGTTCTTCACTCATCCAGCTGCCGTCTGGATTGCGAAAGAAGCCCGCGTTGTAGTGAATGGCGTGATCTAGTGGCGCCATGTGCGGCTTGCCGCACCAGAAGTCCTGGGGCTGACGCGCGACCAAATGCATGGCCACAGCCAAATGCAGGGAACTCGCACAGGCAGCTGGATGTCCGCCGACCTTGGGGTCGGTGGCTTCCTGATCCGGGCGGTGGTTCGCCTCATGGATCATGGTGGCCATTTGGGCAAGAACCCGCTCGGCAATGCGGTCGAGGGTCGCGAGCTGTTCGCTCGCGAGCCCGTAGGGCAGGGGCACGTCTTTCACGGCTGGGTTCATCGTCTTTGGGGGCGGAAGCCTCAACAGGTGATTATAGGACAGAGTCGGCAGGGACTCTTGCCTGAAGGACTGGATTGCCCACCCGCGGCGGCGTTATCATTGCGTATGGACCTTCCACTGGCTCTCACCTTCGATGATGTCCTTCTGGTTCCCCAGGAGTCCGACGTCCTGCCGACCGAAGTGCAGACCCACAGCCGCTTCTCGCGTAATGTCCGCCTGCGGATTCCCGTGGCTTCGGCGGCTATGGATACCGTGACAGAATCGCAATTGTCGATTGCGATTGCGCAACAAGGTGGCATCGGCATCATTCACCGCAACCTCTCAATTGATGAGCAGGTTCGTGAGGTGGATATCGTCAAGCGCAGTGCGCATGGCGTCATCCAGGATCCGTTGACTCTGCTGCCGCAGGATTCGGTGGCCACGGCACGGCAGCTCATGACCGACCATGGCATCTCCGGCCTGCCAGTTCTTGAGAACAACAAGGTCGTGGGCATCCTCACTCGCCGAGATTTGAAGTATCTTGGCGGCGATCATCAACCCGTTTCCGATGTCATGTCGCGCGATCTGGTCACCGGCCCGCCTGAGACCACGCTTGAGCAAGCGAAAGATTTGCTTTACCGCGCCAAAGTCGAGAAGTTGCTGTTGGTGAATTCCGAAGGCCGTTTGGAGGGTCTCATTACCATGCGCGATATTCGTATGGCGCGAGATTTCCCACGTGCTGCGCGCGACAGTGACGGTTGCTTGATCGTCGGCGGTGCCGTGGGCGTCCACGATTACGACCGTGCCGAAGCCTTGGTCGATGCCGGGGTCGATGTCCTGGTGGTGGATACCGCTCATGGCCATAGCGCCAATGTCATGGCCACGGTGCGTGAGTTGAAGAAGCGCGATTTGGTCGACGTCGTGGCCGGCAATGTCGCCACCATGGAAGCCGCCGAAGCCTTAATCGACGCTGGCGTAGACGGCGTCAAAGTGGGTATTGGCCCGGGTAGCATTTGCACCACGCGAGTCGTCGCCGGTGTCGGTGTTCCGCAGTTCACCGCGATTTTCCGCGTCTCTCAAGTGTGCGCCGCCGCCGATATCCCGGTTATCGCCGATGGCGGCATCCGCCACAGTGGCGATGCGGTCAAAGCGCTTGGCGCAGGCGCCGAATCGGTCATGTTGGGTTCTTTGCTCGCCGGAGTGGATGAATCCCCAGGCGAATCCTTCCTGTACCAAGGCCGCCCGTTTAAGTCGGTGCGCGGCATGGGTTCCTTGAGTGCCATGGTCGAAGGCGGGAAAGCGCGTTACGGCCAGGCGGCGGTGGAGGAGCAGCAGAAGTTGGTGCCTGAGGGCATTGAAGGCATGGTGCCTTCGCGCGGTTCGCTTGCGCCTTTTGTCTATCAGTTTGTCGGCGGCATTCGCGCCGGCCTCGGTTACCTCGGTGCCGAAGACCTCGAAGTGTTCCGCTCACGCGCACGCTTCGTCCGCATCACTGGTGCGGGCCAAATGGAGAGCCACCCGCACGATGTGCGTGTGACCAAAGAAGCTCCAAACTACTGGCAAGGCAGCTAATCGCTGTTCTGTCAGCGCATTCTCCCATGCACGAACGCATCCTCATTGTTGATTTCGGCTCGCAGTACACGCAGCTGATCGCGCGCCGTGTGCGCGAGCACCAAGTTTTCTCTGAAGTTGTGCCTCCGTCACAAGCTTTGGAAGCCGCAAAGAACGGTGACCTACATGGCATCATTTTGAGTGGCGGGCCAGCCAGCGCCTACAGCGAAGGTGCGCCAACCATGCCAGCAGAAATGCTGTCCCTCGGCGTGCCGATTTTGGGCATTTGCTACGGCATGCAATGGATGTGCGAGACCCTCGGCGGCGAGGTCCTTCCTGGCGAGAGTCGCGAGTTTGGTTTTACCGAGTTGGAAGTCACAGAGGCGGGCGAGTTATTCGCCGGTGTCGCGGCCAGCACGGTGGTGTGGATGAGCCACGGAGACCACGTATCGCGTTTGCCCGAAGGCTTTTCGCGTTTGGCCCACAGCGCACATTGCCCTGAGGGCGCCATTGCCAATCCCGAAGCCAAACTTTACGCGCTTCAGTTTCACCCAGAGGTAGGGCACACCGCAGAAGGCCAGCGCATTCTGCAGAACTTCTTGCGCCATATTTGCGGCTGCCAAGGGGACTGGACCCCACGTGATTTAGCTGAAGAACTGATCCAGTCCGTGCAAGATCAAGTGGGTCCAGATGGCGAGATCGTCCTTGGTCTTTCTGGCGGGGTCGATTCCAGTGTGGTGGGGGCGATATGCCAAAAGGCTATCGGCGCTCGTTGCCATGCCATCTTTGTGGACAACGGTTTGCTTCGCGCTGGCGAGCGCGAGATGGTGGAGACCGCCTTCCGCGATCACTTTGAACTCGACCTCACGGTGATCGATGCCGCGGACCGATTCCTCAATCGCTTGGCCGGGGTCACCGATCCAGAGGAAAAGCGCAAGCACATTGGCTATGAATTCGTGGAAATTTTCCGCGAGCAAGCCAAACGTTTTTCCGGCGCCAAGTTTCTGGGACAGGGCACACTCTATCCCGATGTCATCGAGTCGGTCGCGGCCCATGGCGGACCGACTGCGGTCATCAAATCCCACCACAATGTGGGCGGTCTGCCGGAAGACTTGGAAATGGATTTGGTCGAGCCGCTTCGTTTGTTGTTCAAAGACGAAGTGCGTGCACTCGGCTTGGTCCTGGGTCTACCCGCTGAAATGGTCGGACGCCAACCTTTCCCGGGTCCTGGTTTGGCCGTGCGCTGTGTCGGCGAATGCACGCCGCAACGTGTCCGCATTCTTCGCGAAGCCGACCGCATTGTGCGTGAAGAGTTTGAGGCACGCGACGAACATCACGGTGTGTGGCAATACTTTGCGGTGTTGACCGGCGCCCGTTCGGTGGGAGTCATGGGGGATCAGCGTACCTACGAAGAGGCCTGCGCTATTCGCGCGGTGCAATCCAACGATGGCATGACTGCCGATTGGGTCTACCCCAGCCGGGATTGCCTCCAGGCCATTTCCAGTCGAGTGATCAATCAGGTGCGTGGAATCAATCGCGTGGTCTTAGACATTACCTCGAAACCGCCTGGAACCATCGAATGGGAATAGGCGCCGCGAAAGCGTAGGATGACCTCGTGTCTGTTCAGATGCTCCTATCTCTGATGCCCGACTTGGCGCTAGTGCCAGAGGCAAGCGCCGTCTTCACCGAAGGCAATGGCTTGGCCATCCTTGGCGGAATCTGCGTGTTATTGGCCGGTGTCTTTCAATTGTCCTCGATGGGCCGCGACCGCGCACGAAATCATCTGCACCAGGTCATGGGCACTCCAGTGACCAGTTTGCAGCCCCTGCGGGGCGCCATGGTGGCGAAAGCTCGTGGTCAAGGTGTGGCGGTATTCCTGATGTTGGCGGCGCTGTTCCTGATTGCCGATCGCCTCGATGTCGGCGAGCCTACCGGACTCACATTGTGGCTACTTGCTGCCGCGCTGGTGATTTTGTCCGGTGTATTCTTTGTGTTGCTCGGCCCTTATGTTGAGAATAGTATGCGCCGCCACTTGCTGACTCATTTGCGTCAGTTTCCGTTCTCCTTCGAAGACAATATTGCCTTAACTCGCGAGATTGGCGCCTTATTTGGCATGCCCAGTCATCAAGAAGACACGCTCGAAGATTACGTCGGGCGAATTCGCGAGAAACTGTCTTTGCCGCAGGCGCCGCGACGGGTAGATCGCCTACGCGTCCCGCCGATGTAAGCAGGCGAACCCTTGGCCTCGTGGTTCGTCTTCCTCATGATGAGGAAGATTTTGCCTACCGCTTTACATTTTGTGGGGCAAGGGCTTGGTGCCTATTGCGGTTGTTGCGGCGAACGCCCGTTACCCGATTGTCCTGTCGTGGCTGACGGCTGGCAAAATTCCTTGTGCGCGACCTGCCGATTAGATTGGCCGCCGCCGTGGTCCCAGGGTGGCCCCCAGTCAACCGCAGAAGCAGGCACCATTTTCTTAGGACTCTGGCCTTATCAGGGCAGCCTTCGTCGTTTATTGGTCCAAGCGAAAGAAGAGGTTCGTGGGGCAGCCAGTGTTCTGTTACAGAGAGCCATTCACCAAGAGTTAGCGCGTCGTTTGTCTTGTCACCCTTGGCCTGGCCGGATTTGGGTCCCCGTGCCGCCATCGCGGCGTCGACGGTGGCGCGGGGCCTACCTGCCGGAAGAATTGGGTCCAATGGCGGCAAAACAGCAAGGCGGGCGATGGCAACGAGGTCTTTCTCGGGTCAAGCACGTGCCAGCACAAACCGGCCTCAACGGAAGGCAGCGCCGAGAAAACCTCCAAGGTGCCTTTGCCTATCGGCGCCGAGCCCCGTCCGCATTGACTCTGTTCGATGATGTACGCACCACCGGTGCCAGTTTGGAAGAGGCAACGCGTGCCGCCAGAGCCGCAGGGGCCACTAGGGTCCGCCACGTGGTGGTCGCGGTCGTGCCCTAGCGCCCCTTACAATCTCTTCATGCGGGTTTACTTGAACCTCTTTGGCGGCGTAGCCGGTGACATGTTGGTTGCGGGTTTGCTCGATGCTGGAGCGCCCGAGGCAGCCTTGCAGGAAATCCTTCATGCCTTGCCGCAAGAGGGACAGAAGTGGAGTCTTGGAGAGGACACCCGCCATGGCATTCGCGGCAAGCGATTTTGCTTTGAGCTGGCGCAAGAGTCGCATCACCATCGCCATTTGCCGCAACTCGTCGCCATGGTCGATGCGCTTCCCCTCAAGCCAAGGGCCAAGGCTTGGGCGCAGGCTGCCTTTGCCGAACTTGCCGCTGCCGAAGCGCAAGCCCATGGTGTGTCGGTAGAAGAAATTCTCTTCCATGAAGTTGGTGCCCTCGATGCTCTCGCGGATATCTGCGGAGCCTGCGCCTTGCTCGATGCTTTAGATCCCAGCGAAGTTTGGGCGAGTCCGGTAGCGGTTGGCAGTGGAGCGGTGACCTGCGCGCATGGGCAAATGCCGGTACCCGCACCGGGCAGCCTCTACTTATTGCAAGGCATGCCGCAAGAGGGTTTCGACCTCGAGGGCGAGCGCGCTACGCCCACCGGCCTTGCCCTGTTGCGCGCCTGGGGTGTGCAATTTGGCAGGCGCAGTGCCGCCGTATCCGTGGCCTGTGGATATGGCTTAGGCACACGCCAACCACAAGATCGGCCCAACCTCTTGCGCGTTGAGCTTGAGCAACCCTGCCGAGACCCAGAATGGTTGGTGCAGCTATCTTGCCTTGCCGACGACGTCACGGGCGAAGTCCTTGGCGATGCCATAGACCAACTGCATGCGCAGGGCGCTGTCGATGCCTTTGCGGTTCCGGCGGTGGCGAAAAAGGGGCGCCCGGCCTATGAAGTCGTGGTCTTGGCCAATGCCTCGGACCAGCAAGCCATGGCCGCGAACCTGCTGCGACTGCTCGGGGGCCTTGGTTTGCGTATCCAAGGCATCGAGCGTCATCGCCTAGCGCGGCGCATGGATTCGCGCGAAAGCCCGTGGGGGCCGTGGCGGGTTAAGCAAAGCTCGGAGGAAGAAGATGGCCCAATCTGGCACGAAAAGCCCGAGTTCGCCGATGTCCAACGTCTTGCCGAAGAAACTGGATTGAGCCCACGCGAGGTCCTCTTGCGCACTTACCCGCCGCGCAGAGCAAAGACATGACTTGGATTGGGCGGCTGGCACCAAGTCCTACAGGTGTGTTGCATTTGGGCAATGCACGGAGTTTCCTATTAGCTTGGCTCGATGCGCGGCAAGCGCAGGGCCAATTGTTATTGCGGATTGAGGACTTGGATGGTCCGCGCAACAAGCCAGGAGCCGTCGAAGCCACATTAGAGGACTTGCGCTGGCTAGGTTTGGATTGGGATGGGCTGGTGCATTTGCAGTCAGAGCGACACTCGCGGCATCGTGAAGTTTTGCTTCAACTTCTTGAACAGACCGATGTCTACCCGTGTATTTGCACGCGCAAAGATGTGGAACAGGCTGCTTCTGCACCTCATGCCGGGGAAGAGGGTCCGTTGTATCCAGGCACCTGTCGGGAACGTTTTGCGCCTGGACTTGCCGGCTTGACTGAGGCCGAGTCGGAAGGTGGGCGAAAGCCTTTTTTGCGCTTTCGCGTGCGGCCAGGTGTGGTCCAGGTGCAAGACAGTTTCTGCGGCGCGAGAGACTTTGATGTATTCCAAACTCTTGGGGACTTCCCCATTTGGCGTCGTGAAGACGAAGCGGCTTATCACCTTGCGGTGGTAGTCGATGATCATGACCAAGGAGTCAACCGCGTGGTGCGCGGCGATGACCTCCTGTCGAGCGCCGCACGACAAATTCAACTCCACCAAGCCTTGGGATGGGCGTTGCCGTCCTATGCTCATGTCCCCTTAGTTCTCGGGGAAGATGGCAAGCGCTTGGCCAAGCGCCATGGCGATACCAGTTTGCGTGAGTTCCGCCGCCAAGGCGTCAGTGCCGAGCAAGTTCTTGCCTGGATTGGCCAAAGCTGCGGCCTCCCCGTTGCCAAGCACCAGGGCAATCTAGAAAAGCTGCGCGAGCTTTGGACCTGGGAGCACCTACCTAGTGCTCCAGTGATTTGGCGGGAACGGCTGGACTAAGCGCCGCGCGTGCGCGCAACAAGCCCGCAACGCCATAGGCAACTCCGTAGGGGCGCCCGTAGCTATTCATGTAGAAATCAAACATCGAGCCATCGGCGGCTTGTGTTTTGGTAATCTCGCGAATCAATGCTGGGGCCCAGCGCTTGGCGTCCTGCGCTGGAAGATGCGGGAGCAGCTCACCGGCATAGTAATGGCCAAAGAAGTAAAAGTAGCCACTGTTGTAGTGGTAAGCCTCGTGGGGCATGGGGCGGCCACGTGCGACATCGAGGTAATGATGTTCGCGGAATAAAAGGCCGAGCCCCCGAGCAGCTTCGGGTAAATCCATGGCCGCCGAATAACCGGCTTGTTTCGCTCGCCAAAGCGCAAGGTTGCCGACCTGAATCCGCGACAAACTGCCGCGAACATTATCGATGCCGGTGCCCGCATCATAGGCAGGCACAGGTTTCACGCTGTAGGTGTAAGAGCCATCTGGAAGGCGGCAGCGCATCAGCGTGTTGACGGCAATTTGTATCCGACGCTTTTCGACTGACCAGCCCAAGGCTTCGGCATCGAGCATGCCAAGAATGGCAACCGCGGTTTGAAAGGAGGTCGCCCATTGCGGTACCACCGTCGTTTGCTCCATGTCGTAATAGGCCCAACCCCCAGAGGGGGTTTGGTACGCCAAGAGTTGCGTCAAGAAGTCCATGCCCGCTGCGCGAATCGAAGCCGCACGATTGCTCTTCGCAAACAACGGATCCTTGGCCGCTCGGGTCATGGCGGCAAGGCCATACACATAGGCCCAGGTGTTGTCGGTGTCCCATTCGCTAGGGCGCTTGACGATGGCATTCGCGACCAAGAAATCCACCGCAAACGTGGCACTTGCCTGCGCTTGCTTGTGCTGGGCAATAGACAACAGGCCGTCCTCTGCCAGGGTATCGAGCAGGGCGGTCATGGCTAGGCCTGTAGTGGCGACTTGCCAGGAAAGATGAGTCTCCGGGTTGGTCCAAAATATGTCCGATGGCGATGGCTTGCCAGGGCCACCCCAGCTGCCGTCGGCATTTTGGGCGGCCAGCAGCCATTCAACGCCACGCACAGCGGATTTTTCGGCCTCTTGCCGCGATGCCTGCCAGCGCAGTTCTTGTGCTTCTTGGGCGAAAGAGGGTGTCGCGAAGCCAAGAAGCACGGCGCCGATGCCAAGCTTCAGGAGTACTGTTGACCAAAGTCTAGAAATCACTGGGTCTCCACTTCGGGGTGCATGGCGTGTTCCCGCTCCATGCCGGCAATCTCTTCTTCAATGGCCATGACCTCATGCTCCGCTTCCATGGTCTCCACTGGTTGCGTTGCTTGCAGCAAGCGCACCTGCATTTCTGCGGCACGCACTTCGCGTTCCAGTTCCCGCAACTGCTGACGACTCCCGATGAGCATCCAATACTCCAATGCCTCTTCTTGGATTTCGAGGCTGAGCTTGGTCCGCTCAATCTGGCGTTCGGCGCGCGACAACACCAACTGCGCAGTGGCTTCAGCGAGGCCATTTTGTTCGTACATGAAACCCAGCTGTTCACGCTCTTCTTCGGCGAACAGCAAGCTCTCGCGAATTTCCATCAACTCCAATTCGCGCATACGGGTTTCCGCACGATTCTCATGGCTGGTGAAAGCTTGATGCATTTCCCGCGCGCTTTCTAGGGCGTCAAAGGCTTCGAGGAGTTCTGCTTCTTGCGAGACGCCGAGTAAACCGAAGTGTGCTTGGGCGAGCGCCAAATCTCGCTCAAGGCCGCGGCGCTGCGCAGCTTCCCAGGCAGCATCTTCCTCGCTGTAATGTTCCTCGGTGTCCTGTTCCTCGGGCTCTTGCACGGGAAGGGTGTGGTCGGCCATTGGAATCCACAGCGCAGGCAAAAGTAGAAATGCGGGGAGAGTCAATCGCATGAACTCAGCCTAGCGGCTGGCGCACGCTGTGGGCGACCCGGCGAGGCACAAAAAAAACACCCCGCCGCAGGGGCGAGGTGTCGATGCCGCGCATGCGGCAAGGAGAAGGCGAGCTTAGTTGCGGCTTGGGTTCTCAGGGTCGTAGTTCAGGGCCCATTTGTTCAGGCCATAGCTTGCGGAGCGCTTGGTGTCCCAAGGGCTTACCCAGCGCCGTTCACGCTCGGTGTCCTCACCAAAGTTTTGACCAGGATTGGCGTCGAAAATGTCCAGAGTGCTTTGCCACCAGCCTTCCTCGCCCGAGGAGCGTTGGGTGAGATCACTAGGCATGACGATGGATTTGGCGTCGGTCATGGCGGAATCCCAATCCTTAGCCAGCGACTGACCGAGGGTAGGAGGGCCGTCTGGCGCCGCGCTGGAGCAAGAGCCAGCAACGAAAGCGAGGCCGAGAACGGCCAGGAGAGAGGCGAGGTGGGACTTCATGGATGGGCAGCTGCGCTTGCAGCTAGGTTCCACAGACTAGGTGCCGTGGGGGACTTCGTCAACGCGTCAGGCACCGCTAGAATCGCCGCTTCCGATGGCTTCGGCACCCTTCCAGAACCCCCGCGGGACGCGTGATCAGCTTCCTGAAGACCTCCTCCTGATTCACCATCTGGAGCGGGTCGCCCACGAGGTTGCCTCCGCAGCTGGCTACGAGGAGGTGCGCACGCCCTTTTTCGAGGAAACCCGCCTGTTTATGCGCTCTTTGGGCGACACCAGCGATGTGGTCGAAAAGGAAATGTTCACCGTTCCCCGGCGCCAGGCCGATGACGCGCCCGAGCTATCTGCTGCGGAAGCCCTTGCCAATTCTTACACCTTCCGGCCCGAAGGCACCGCCAGCTGCGCCCGCGCCTATGTCCAGGCGGGCTGCGCCGCCAATGCGCCAGCGCAAAAGTGGTACTACCTCGGCCCGATGTTCCGCTACGAGCGCCCGCAAAAAGGGCGTGAGAGGCAGTTCACTCAGTTCGGCATCGAGGCCTTTGGCAGCCAATCGCCTTTGGTCGATGCCGAAGTCATTGCTGTGGCCTTGCGCTTCTTCCAGCGCCTTGGGTTTGGTCCAGAGTTGGAGGTGCGTGTCAACAGCATGGGTGATCCCGCGGACCGCGCCGCCTGGTCCAGCGCCTTGCGCGAATTTTTCGCGCCTCAGTTTGAGGGCGTGAGCGAGCGTTGTGCCGATTGCCAAGCGCGCTTTGAACGCAATATTTTCCGCCTGCTCGATTGTAAGGTTCCACGTTGCGTGGAGTTGAATCAGGGCGCCCCGGATCTGTTTGCGGTAATGGGGGAGGAAGGCCGCGAGCACCACCAACGCATGTGTGAGGCTTTGCAGCAACTGCAGGCTACGGTCACCGAAGACCGCAGCATTGTGCGCGGTCTCGATTACTACAGCCGCACCGTGTTCGAGATTCACTACCCGCCCTTAGGCGCGCGTTCCGCTTTGTGCGGTGGCGGGCGTTATGACGGACTCGTCGAAGAAATGGGAGGGCGGCACACTCCTGCGATGGGCTTTTCGATTGGCTTCACGCCAACCGAATTGGCATTGGCCGAGCTCCAACTTCCTGTTGCCGAAGATTTGGAAGACTTGCGTCAAGCGCGCAAGGCCCAAATCTACGTGGTGGCCATGACTGCAGAAGATCGTCTGCCTGCCATGTCTCTTGCGGCGCAACTGCGCGAGCAAGGTTGGCGTGTGCTGAGTGATTTGCGCGAGCGTTCAGGCAAGGCCCAGCTCAAGGAAGCCGCCAAGCTCGATGTCCCGATTACTTTGATCCTTGGACCTGATGAGCGCGAGAAGGACCATGTCAAGCTTCGAGATATGGGCGCCAAGGAAGAGCAAGACCTCGCCCAAGAGAAGCTCGTGGAGCACTTGCGCGCCTTCTTCGGCGGAGCATGAAGCATCTCGTCTTTGGCGGTTCCTTCGATCCCGTACATCGCGGGCATATCGCCATGGCTGCCGCAGCCCAAGAACAATGGAAGCCAGAGCGCTTGTCGTGGTTGCCGAGCCGCCTAGCGCCGCACAAACTCGAAGCCCAAGCGGTGGCGCCAAAGCATCGACAAGCCATGCTCGAGTTGGTGTTGGCCGAGCGTCCAAGTAATGAAGTTCTTTGCCTAGATGAGTTCTCGCGCGAGGGCCCGAGTTTTACCGTCGACACCTTGCACGATTTGCTGGCGCAAGATTCTTCTCAGGAGTTGGCCTTTCTCCTTGGCAGTGATTCCTTGAGTCACCTCGCAACCTGGCGCGATTTACCACGGCTGTTTCAGCTGGCGCACTTTGTCTTTGCGCCGCGCGTTGGCTATGGCCCGCAACAGGAGCAGGAGTTTCGCCAAAGCCTAGCGCCGCAGGTGGCCGCCGATTGGTGCGTGACCTGGCTTTCGATGGAGCCCGTGTTGTGTAGTTCGAGCGAACTGCGCAAAGCTTTGGAGACAGGCGGACCCTGTCCAGACTTGCCGCCAGCGGTGGCCGAATACATCGCGGCACACCGGTTATATCAAGGCTCTACCAGAGCTTGATTTCAGCCTGATTGCGCAAGCTGTTGAGCAAGTCTTCGCGCTCGCTCCAATCGGGAGCGGCCATGCGAGCCTGTTCCACCAAGGCGGCGCGAACGTCTTCAAACTTGGTTTCCGTGCGAGAAGCGACTTGCACCACGTGATAGCCAGCGCCGGATTCAATCACCTCCGAATAATCGCCGACGGGCAACGTGGCGACGGCCTCGGTGAACTTGGGCCCATATAAGCCAGGACGATAGGCGGGAAGTTCGCCATTAGACTTCTTGGATACCTGATCATGCGAATAGCTTTGGACCATTTCGCTCCAGTCAGCTCCGGTGCGCAGTTTTTCTAGGCATTCCTGAGCCAATTCTGCGGCTCGGGCGCGTACTGCCGTTTGATCGATGTCCGCCGGTTTTACGCCATTGCGAATGAGGTCGGCGCGAAGGAAGTGGGGCATGACCAAGACCTGGCGCACCACGACTTTCTTGCCGTCGACGCCGTACTGACTCTCAAAGGTCTTCTGCAGGAAGGAGTCGCTCAAAATCCGGGTGGCCAGAACGAGCCCGTCAAGAAGGACTTCTTGGGTGGCATCCTGCTGCAGGTTGGCCATGAACGAGGCCGGCGCCAGTCCAGATTCCCGAATGCCCTTGGCGAAGTCTTCAGGGCTTTGGCCGCGCAAAGCCTGCTGGTAGCGCTCATCGACAATCTTTTGCACCGCACCGCCATCGGCGACCACGCCAAAGCGTTCCGCCGCCTGCTGGACCAGCACAAAGTCAATCAGATTCTGCAGCGGGCGCTTGCCCATGCGCTGGTAGAGGAAATCTTTGTAGTCGTCCTCGGCAATGGGCTGGCCGTTGACCACCGCAGCGACTCCCTTGGGCATCGGGAGATCTTTCTTGGCCTGAGCCCCTAAAGGGCTGGCACTGACGAGCAGGAGCGAGAGGGCGAAGAATAGGCTGCGAAAGGAGGTCATGCGACTTCGGGAAGGCGGGTTGCGGGGAGTCCGTGGGGACTGGAGAATACCCCACCCTGCGCCGCCAGGGAAACCTCCGTCACGCCCACGTGATTGCCTTCCTTTCCGACCTGCACGCAAACCTCGAAGCACTCGAGGTCGCGTTGAACGACCTTGACCAGCAGGGCGTCGAGCACCTGGTATGCCTGGGAGACGTGATTGGTTATGGAGCTTCGCCACGCGAGGTGGTCGAGTTGGTGATGAAGCGCTTTGAAACTTGCCTCCAAGGCAACCACGACGCCGCTCTTCTCGACGACCAAGACGCCTTTGGTTTCAATGAACGCGCCTTGACCGCGATTGACTGGACGCGTCGCGCCCTCGATCCGGAAAAGGAAGAGCATTGGCCGCTATGGGATTGGCTCGGCAGTTTGGTGCCTTCGATGGCGTTAGACATCCCTGGCGCCGAGGTGGTGCACATCGTGCATGCTTCCCCGCGAGAACCCTTGACCGAATACCTCATGCCCAATCTTGCGGCAGACGGGGAGCGAGTCCTGGCCAACTTTCAGGCCGCCGAACATCGCCTGACCTTCTTCGGTCATACCCACCATCCTGGGTTCTTCGTCGAGGGCGAGCCCTACCAACGAGCCGCCGCGGTAGATAACCGACTCGAGCTCGACCCTAACAAACGCTATCTCATCAATGTTGGCTCGGTGGGCCAACCCCGAGATGGCGACCCACGCCTTGCCTACGCTCTGTTCGATGGCAAATCTGTGGAATGGCGCCGCTTGTCTTATGCCCATGAGACTGCGAGCCAGCGCATCCAAAAGGCAGGCCTGCCGGAGAGCTTGGCCGCACGCCTACTCGTCGGCCGCTAAGCCGGCGATTGTTACCCCGCATCTGTCTGCTCACGACTGCCCACCATGGGAAAACGATTTCTAACCATTGCCCTTTGGGGGCTTGTCGCGGTCTTCATCATGAGGACCTGTTTTCCGAGTGATTCGGAGAATCCAGTTGGGGATGGCGGTCCGCAGTGGAAGGAAGACTTCTCGCAGCCCATTGCGAGTGATTACCCCTTGGTGTTGGAGAACAGCAAGGTACGCACTGAATGGAGCGCGACTGGCGCTTCTTGTGGCCGCGTCATCCTCAAGGAGTTTTCGCCAGCGCTAGATGATGAGGGCCAAGAACTGGTCGGTGGTCTGGTGCTTTACGACGCTGCATGGGTAGATTCCAAAGCCGGCAATACCGCGGTCAACTATCGCAAGCGCGACGCCTTCCGCCTGATTGAAACCGGGGACTTCCTCATGCCACCTGATGTGGAGAGTGGGGTGAAGCCCAACCTCGACGGCATTGTCTGGGATGTGGAAGAGGACCCCAGCTCGGGCACATTGCGCTTCACTTGGGAGTCACCACAGGGCATTACCCTCGTCAAGGAAATGACCTTGGCGGCCGACGGCTATCACATCGATGCCAAGGTCACCGCAATCGCCCATGACGATATCGCCCGCGGTCGTGACCTAACTTTTGCTTTGGGAACCGGTGGTGGCATCCGCATCACTGCAGATAACTTCTATCCCAACCCATACGTAGGTGCCGGTTTGCGCGAGTATGGCGAGCTTGAATCGGTTGATTTCTACCTGGCCGACGGCGATTACTCGCAGAACCGTGCGGCGATGGAACGTTGGACGGCGTCCAACATTCCTTTTGTGGTAGAAGGCTCCAAGTACTTCTTGTCGATCATTGGCATGAAGGGCCAGCGCGGGTTTCAGGGTGCTGTCGCGGAAACCTTGTTCGATGACCTGGAGGCTACCGCCGCCATCATGGAAAGCGGGAGTCAGGCCACCTCCATCGACCCGACTTCGCCGTTTTGGAAGCGAGCCTCGATTCATGGCAACTTCCAGCTGCACATTGCGGCCCTAGATGCCCCCGCGACCAGTGAATTCCGCTGGTACATCGGACCCAAAGATCCGCGCATCTTGACCAGTGAAACCTACGGCGACATGGCCGAGGTCGTGCACTACGCGGACTATGGCCGCAGCTTCTTCTATCGCATGTTCCTGACCCAGTACATCGCGCCGGTGATTCTGTGGATCATGAGCATGTTCCACGCCCTTACCGGAAACTGGGGCATTGCGATCATTCTGCTTACCGTTGTGGTCAAGGCGGCAGTGTTCCCGATTATGCGCCATAGCCAGGTCAAGATGGCGACGTACCAGGCCAAGATGGCCAAGGTGAAGCCGCAGCTTGAGGCCATTAACAAGAAGTACAAGGACGAGCCGCAGAAGAAAAACCAAGAGACGATGAAGCTGTACCAGCAGCACAAGTTGTCTCCGCCCTTGGGTGGTTGCCTGCCGATTTTCTTGCAGATGCCGATCTTCGTCGGCTTGTTCCAGGCGCTGCGCTCTTCGATTTTGCTGCGCCACGAACCGTTTACAGCATGGATTGGCGACCTCGCCGAACCCGATGCCCTGATTGATTTCGGCGGTCCCATCCTCGGCTTCTTCCCGTTCAGCGGCGTGACTTCGCTGAACCTGTTGCCGATTCTCATGGTGGTGTTGTGGATTTTCCACCAGCGCTCCATGCCCAAGCCGACCGATCCGCAGCAAGCGCAAATGCATAAGATGATGGCCTTCATGCCGGTCATCTTTGGCTTTGTGCTGTACAACTACGCGTCGGGTTTGTCGCTGTACATGATCACCAGTTCGGCACTCGGTATCTTCGAGCAGCGCGTGATTCGCAAGCGTTGGCCGGTGCCGGGTTCCGAGCAAGCCAAGGCTCTGGCGAGCGGTGACAAGTGATGCACGCCTAGACGGCATTCTGGCCCCGGCAACGGCACCGGGGCCAGCACCTCGCGCCGTTTTGCGCCTTTCCGGGCCAAACCTGCTAGAGCAGGCGGCAAGGTTCTTACCAGCAGATTTGCCGCCGCCGCAGGGGCAGCGTGAAGTCTTGCATGGAGATTGGCGAGCGTTCCCCGGAGTCACCCTGCCGGTATCCCTGCTGTGTTTCCCTGGCCCTCATTCTGCGACCGGGGAAGATGTCTTGGAGCTGCATTTTGTGTCTTCGGCACCAGCTTTGCGCGCACTGGAAGAGCATTTGTTGGCGCGTGGCTTGCGCTATGCCGAACCCGGCGAGTTCACGCGCCGAGCCTTCCTCAACCAGCGCTTGGACTTGACCCAAGCGGAGGCCGTGCTGGATTTGGTTCACGCGCATGGTGCCGGCGAAGCGCGTCAGGCGGCATCGCGCTTGCAAGGTGGGCTTCGAGTCTGTTTGGCCGAAACGCGAGAAGCCTTAATGGCTTCCTTGGTGGAGTTAGAGGCCGGTTTGGATTTTGAAGAGGGAGATTCGCAAGATCTCGAGCCAGGTGAAATCACCAAGCACCTGGAGCGTGCCGAGAAAGCGCTACGTGAAGGCTTGCAAGCGCAAGGGCAACATCAACTGCGTTCACGGCCAGCATGGGAAATCCTATTGCTGGGGCCAGCTAATGCCGGAAAGACTTCCCTTTTTCAAACCCTGACCGGGCAAGGGGCTTTGATTTCATCTGAAGCGGGCACCACGCGAGACCGCCGAGATGCGCCTTGGCAAGGCATCGCTAGCGCCCAGGCTGATGCCGGCGACCTTCCCTGGATGTTGTGGGATTTACCTGGCCTCGGTGGGGAAGCTGCGGATAGCCGCGATCTTGCTGCGCGCCAGCAAACCGAGCAGGACTTGGCTTCCGGGATTCCGGCGGACCTTTTGCTGCTGGTTTTGGCTCCAGAGACCCAGGTCGAAGAATTGCCGCGGCGCCTTCCAGCGATCCCCACGCTAGTGCTGTGGAGTCAGAGTGAACGTCAAACTCTGCCTTCGGCGGCCTTGCGCGCGGCTTTGGCGCAGAAACTTCCCGCAGATAGGGTCGAGCTTCGGATCGGCGATTGTGGTCGCCAGGGTCGAGAGGAATTGGAGCAAGCCGTGGCCCATGAGTTGTCTCGTTTGGGTGGGCAGCGCGAAGCCAGAATGCAGCATTCGGAAAGACATCAGGCCGCACTCCAAGAGGCGCTGATTGCCGTGGGGCGAGCCCAGGAATGGGTCACAGTCTCTGGACCTCAAGACCTCGTTGCCGAGGAATTGCGTCAGGCGCTCTTGGCTTTGGCCGCCTTAATGGGGGAAACCACCCCTGAAGACCTGCTCGACCGGCTTTTCTCCTCCTTTTGCATCGGCAAATAGGGGGTTCGCGCCTAGAGGACCACAACCCGTTGTGGTAGAACGGGGCAGCACCCGCTTGCGGGAGCCTCCCCAATGCGCTGCCCCTACTGCAATACCGATAACGATCGAGTGATTGATTCCCGATCTGCTGCGGATGGTTTTTCCATTCGTCGTCGTCGTGAATGCTTGGCCTGTGCGCGCCGCTTCACCACCTATGAGCGCATGGAAGAAACGCCGTTGCGCGTGGTCAAGAAGGATGGCTCTCGGGTTCCCTTCGATCGTGGACAGATTTTGAAAGGCATGCTGAAGGCATGCGAGAAGCGTCCGGTTTCGATGGAGGATTTAGAAAAAATCACCGCCACGATTGAGCGCAAGCTCACCGAGATGTTCGACCGTGAAGTGGGAAGCAAATACATCGGCTCCTTGGTCATGGAAGAGTTGAAGAAGTTGGACCAGGTTGCCTACGTGCGCTTTGCCTCGGTCTATCGCGAGTTCAAAGATGTGGAGCAGTTCGTGCAAGAGTTGCGCCCCTTACTCGAGAATCAAGTCAGCTCCCGCAGTGGCGGCACCGCCTAGCCTGCAGCGCGTCGTTAAGCGCGACGGATTCGAAGAGCAATACGATCCGCTCAAACTTCGCGAGACCTTAGCCGCCGCGCTTGAGGACGTCGGTGAAAGCGAAGCCCTGCGCGAGCAGTTTGCCATCACCATCGAATTGCGCATGGGCCGCGAGCATGGACGCCTCGTCGAGACTGCTGCATTGTCTGCTACCGCTGTGCAAGTGTTCGAAGAATACGATTGCCGCGCTGCCGCACATGCCTTTGCCGATTACCGCCACAGCGAAGAAGAGTGTTTGGCAGATTTGCGCATCCATGGCGTCGGCGGCAATCATCGACGTGGAGAACAGGTGCAGCGACCTTGGGATCGCTCGCGCCTGCAACGTTCGCTGATGCGCGATCGCCATTTAGAGCGTGCGGTGGCCCGTTTGCTCGCGCGCCGCGTGGAACGCCGGCTTTCTTGCTTGGGCTTTCGCCACCTCACTACGCGCCTGCTGGCGGCGGTCGCCGACAATGAAGGCCGCGTTTTGGGCTTGCGCGCCGACCCTTTAGAAGGAAGCTCCTTTGGCTTCAGCCGTGCCGAATTGCGTGCTTGGTTAGGTGGGGCTTGTTTACCCGCCATGGCGGGCGGCGACGCCTCGCCTGCTCTAGATGACGGCGCGACTGATCCGCGTCCCTTGCTTGGCGAAGAGGTGCTTGCGCGATTTGCTCTGGAAGAGCTGTGGTCACCAAGTCAGCGCGAAGCGCAGCTGGCAGGCGATTATGAGGTTCTTGCCTTAGGTGATTGGACGCGGCCGTTGCGGCTTTGGCTTCATCCCCAAGCAGAAGAGAGTGAATCTGCTTTCTGGCATCGGGTTGCGGAAGCCTTTGGTCATGCCCATGAAGTACAGGTGCATTGGCCCGCACAGCATCCTGTCACTGTGCTGTCGGAACAGGCGCCGCGTTGGTTGGCCGCCGGGGGCAGACGTCTTCGTCTCGCCACATCCTCGCCGCAGTTGGCGGCAAGCTGGATGGCTGCAGATCAGTTTGTGGCGATGCCGGTGGCGGCTTTCCTCGCCTTGTCGCAGGCCTCGCAACAATCTCTTGCTGCCTATAGTCGGCTGCGTTTGCAGTGGCAGCCACCCTCCCGCCTGCCCAATGCGAAGGAGCGCCTAGAGCGATCCTTGCAGGCCGCTGCTGTGGTCAATTTGGTGCCACTTGCGGTCGAGGCGGGGGCTTTTTCGCTTGAGGATTTTCTGCGCCACTGTCATGAGCACCTAACCTCGGCGGCGGAAGCTTTACAGGTCCTGCTGCAGCGGGCCGGGGCGGCCGAAGGGGCTGCCGTTGCCTTGCTGCCAGCTGGCTTAGGCCATGCCCTGGATATTCTCCTGCCCGACGCGGCCCTGCGCCGCAGTCGGGGCAAACGCCTTCTGTTGGAACTCCGTCCGGCCTTCGAACGGGCGGCACGCCGGGCCGGATTGCGCCTCGACGATGGCTTTCCACCTCATCCACAGGCTGCGGGAACCCATCTTGCCCAGCGCGATGGTCTGGATTTGAGTTCCGCTTACGCTTGCGGTTGGTGGCCTGGTGGGGAGCCAGGGGCGAGCCTCGCCTTAGCCCTCGATGCCGCCCCATGGCTCGAAGGGTCCCCAGAGCAGTTCGCAATTCCTGCCTGTGAGAACCGTCTGCGTGGGCTTTCCGGCCGCCAAGCGTCTAGGCAAAGCTCCCGCGAAGCCTAGAATGGACTCAGCTGTCTCCATGGCGCCCCCGCAGGTGGTTACCCACAAGCTGTTGTGGTAGAACGGCTTCCATCGCGGCCTTGCCACCACCTCTGGCCCCTTTTGCGCCGCCTCCTGCCCTGCCCGCCTGCATGTACCTGAAACGCATTGAACTCGAAGGATTTAAATCCTTCGCAGACCGCACCGTAATCCCGGTAGAACGCGGTCTTACTGGCATTGTTGGCCCCAATGGCTGCGGCAAGTCCAATGTCGTCGATGCGCTGTTGTGGGTCATGGGAGAGCGCTCGGCGAAGGCTCTACGCGCCGACGCCATGGAAGATGTCATCTTCAAGGGCGCGGAAGGTCGCAAAGGTGCGCCTTATTCCATGGTCGAGGTTATCCTCGGCGATCCCGATGGCAAAGTCGTGGAGCCAGGCGGTGAGTTGGCCGTCGGGCGTCGTTTGTTTGCGACCGGTGAGTCGGAATTTTTGCTGCACGGCCGCAAGGTACGACGCAAAGACGTGCGCGAAGTGCTGCTCGACACCGGCTTGGGTGTGCGTGGCTACATGGTGTTAGCTCAGGGCAAGATCGATGCCGTTCTCGCCGCCAACCCCGATGAGCGCCGCAGTGTGTTCGAAGAAGCTGCGGGCATTTCGCGCTTTAAGGCGCGCAAGCATGAAACCAAACTTAAGCTGAAGCGTGTCGACGCCGACATGACTCGCGTCGAGGACGTGTTGCAAGAGGTTTCTCGCGCAGTGCGTTCGCTCAAGATTCAGGCTGGCAAAGCGCAACGCTTCCTGGAAGTGCGCGACCGTTATCGTGAGTTGCGCGTGCGTTTAGCTTGCGCCGACATGTTGACCGGCAGCGAAGAGGCGCGCTCTCTGCATGAGCGTAGCGAGGAGCTCGAAGGGCAAGTCAACAACCTCCGCGGGGCACGGCAAAAAGCGCAGGAACAACTCGCTGAGTTGGAGCGCGAGGAGGCGGTGCTGCGTGAACGACATGAAGGACTCGTCACCGAAGCTGGCGAAGTCAAAGAGCGCGCCGCCGGTTTAGAGGAGCGTGTACGTGGTTTAGAAGCACGCGCCCATGAAGCCGAACAGCGTGCTGCCCGCGATGGTGGCCGTCTGCAAAGTCTTCAGGGAGAAGCCCAAGAAGAAGGCGTGCAAGAGCAAGAACTTGTCGCCGAAGAGGCGCGATTGGCCGAAGAATCGCAGGCAGCCCAAGCCCTGCTCACAGCTGCCGAGGCCACTTTCCAGCGTGCCCGTGACGCACGCCAAGAGTTGCGCCAACAAATGGAAACGCTGCGCAAGCAGGTTCTGCAGGCATTGCAAGACCGCACGACTTGGCACAACCGAGTTGCCGAAGCGGCACGCCAGCGTTCCGAGGCCGAAGGTGGCCTGCGCGCCTTAGAGCGCCGTCGCCAAGAGCGTGAAGGAGAAATCCAGGCTTCCGCAGAAGCCTTGGCTGCACTGGAGTTGGAGCTTGCGGCGGTAATCGAAGAAGACGACGCCGCGCAGGCGCGTCTGTTGGATGGTCGGGAAGTGGTTGGTGGCTTACGCGATCAACGCGCGGGCTTCTCCGCTGCTGCGCACGAAATGCGCCAACAACGCGCTGCACATGAAGCCCGTCTGGCTGCGCTTCAAGTTGTCGACGACGAGATGCCTGGAGTGCCCAAACACTTGCGCGCCCTGCTCAAGCCCGGAAAGGACCAAGGCGTGAGCTGGATGCTCGAAAAAGTTTCTGTCGAGGCCCCCTGGGACCGCCAGTTGGAGTCCCTTCTGGGGCGCCTGCAGCATGCTTTGTGGCTGGAAGACGGAGAACTTGAAGTGCCCACCGAGGGTGGTGTGGCAGACCTCTTCTTTGCGGGAGCTCAAATCGCCAACACTCGTGCGCCCGAGATTGCTGGCGCTCCAAGTTTGCGCTCGATGCTCCGCGGCGACGATGCCGTTGCCGACGCCTTGTGTCACCGCTTAGGCCCCATCTACTGCGTCGCAGAGGGTGCCCAAGCCAAGGCGCTTGCCGCCAAGCACACGGCTGCTCTATTCCTCAGTGCCGATGGCGAGTTGCATGCCCATGGCTATCGTCGCCAAGGTCGTCGCGCCGATGATGGTGATGGCCCCTTGGTTCGCCGAAACGAGCTGGCTTCCAGTCAGCGCGCCTTTGCTCAAGCCGATGCCGAATTCCAAAGCGCTCATGCGTTAGAGGAAGAGACCGCCGCCAAGCTGCATGACGCGGAAACCGAACTGCAGTCGCGGCAAGAAAAATCCCGCGTCAGCGCCCATCGCCGCGAAGAGTTGAGTCGTCGCCGCGATGACCTGCAACGCCGTGACCAGGCCTTGCAGCAGGAAGCCATGGCGATGGAGCAGGAGCGGGCGCAACTTGCTGGCATGCTCGAAGAGAGTACCGCTGCAGAGGTGGAAGCCAGTCGCAAGCGCGATGAAATCGAGCAAGAGCGTGCGCAGGCCAACGATGAACTGGAGTCACTTCAGTCCACGTTAGAGCAGCGCGACGCGACCGCAGACGAGACGGCCACTGCCCAACAAGAGGCTCGCGTGGTGTTCCAACGGGTGGAGCAGGAGCAAAAGCATTGGCGGCAACGTCATTCTGCTCTCTTGGCACGCAGAGATCGCCAGAACCGCGAATGCGGCAGCCTCGAACAGGAAATTGCCTCCTTGCAAGAGCTCGCGGTGAGTCTGCGCGAAGACGCAGAAAAGGCCCGCGAACAACGCACCGTGTTGTTGGCTCGGCGCAACGACCTAGCCGAACGTGTGGAAGAGGCCGGCACGCAGCGCGGCCGCGCTTCCGAGGTCTTGCAGGCGGCGCGAGCGAGTCAGCAGGGCGAAGAAGGTCAGCTCGAAGGCATGATGGACGAACGCCAGCGGGTTGCACTAGAAGTACAACGCGTGGAACTGCAACTGGAAGAGTTGCGCAGAGCGCTTCAGGCCGAGTTTTCGCAGCCTTTGGAGGAGTTGGCGCGGAGCTTGGACATCCAACCGCAAGCGCCACTCACCGCGGACGTCGAAGAGGCACCTCTTCGCGATGAGCTTGCCGAGCTACGCAAACGCTTGGACAGCATCGGTTCCGTCAACCTCGATGCTGTAGAGGAATTGGAGGAGCGTCAAGAGCGCGAAACCTTCTTGCTCCGAGAGCGCGACGACCTGCGTGAAGCCCAGCACAACTTGCTGGCTAGCTTGGAAGAACTGGACCAGGTTTGTCGTTCGCGATTCCAAGAGACCTTCGATGTGGTGCAATCCCAATTCGAATCGATCTTCCGCCGCTTGTTCCGCGGCGGTCGCGCCAGCATCTCCCTAGAAGAGGGCGTCGATCCGCTCGAAGCCGGCATCGACATCAATGTCCGCCCTCCAGGTAAAGAACTGCGTTCCATCAACCTGCTTTCCGGAGGGGAGCGCACGCTGACGGCTTTGGCCTTGTTGCTGGCCGTGTTCCAATCACGCCCGTCGCCCTTCTGCCTACTAGACGAAGTGGATGCGGCCTTGGACGACGCCAACGTCGAGCGTTTCGTCGATGTCCTTGGCGATTTCACCGATTCGACGCAGTTCCTGGTCGTGACTCACAACCGCATCACCATGTCGCGTTGTGAGCGATTGTTCGGCGTCACCATGCGCAAGCGTGGAGTATCGATGGTGGTTTCGGTCGAACTCTCGCAGCTTGCTGCAGAAGGTGAGTTGGACTTAAGCCAATCCGCTGCGGTCAGCCCAACCGACGCCGCTCGAGTGGTGGAGCCGGAGCCGATTGCGGCAACCGACCCTCCGCGCGCGCTCACGCCAGAGCGTGAACTCGAAGCCTAGGGTTTTAGGCTAGTCGTCGGAACGGAACTCGTGTTCGATCGTCGGGATGGCGGCGAGCACCAAGCGACCGACTCGTCCTAGCGACTCAGCGCTGACCTTGTCGATGGTGTCTTCGCGCGAGTGCCAATAGCGATTGCCGGGGCCGTAGTTGAAGTCAATCAGATCAATCGCGGCAATCCCGCGACGGCGGAAATGAATGTGGTCATCTTTGATGTCACGTTCACCGACAAACAGCTTGTCATCTTTTAAGGCGCGAGCCGTGTCTTCAAATACGCGCTTCAAGCGTACATCCGAGCCACTTTCTTTCAGCAGGCCCAGTTGTTTGTCCCCGACCATGTCTAGCAGGACAAAGGCATTGATGTTGGTGATGGTTTTATTCTCCTCCATACGCTCGGCCAAACTGCGCGAGCCAAAGGTGGAGTTGGTGAGGTCATCCCATGGTAAGGGACCAAACTTTTCTTCTCCATCAAACCAAACCATGACGATGCTCATGCCTTCGCGCGGTTTTTCTCCAGCAAGGCAACGCGCCAATTCCATCAGCGTGACGGTGGAGGAGCCACCGTCATTGGCGCCGATGAAATTGGGTTGATCAAAGGTGTCGTAGTGACTGGCAATCCACAGTTCCCCGGGCACTGTTCCTTCGCGGCGTGCGATGAGATTGACGCCAGGGATTTCGCCTTTGCGTCGGGCACCTTCAGGTGCCTTGGCAATGAAGTTGTCGCGTTCCATGGTCCAGCCAGGCAACTCCTTCATGGTGCTCTCCACCCATTGACGAAACTCTTCTGCTCCATTGGTGCCAATGCGGCGCTCTGGAAACTCGGTGGTCATATGCTCCAACAGGGCAAATGCGCGTTTCTCGTCAAAGGGCTCCCCGGCGGGATTGACCTGGGTCGTCATGGCTCCGGTACCGCCGCAGGCGACCAGGAGCGGAAAGAGTAGAGGGAGGAGAATGCGCATGGACGGATAACCTCGAGCATTCTACCTTCCGGCATGCTGCCGAAAAAACGGCGTTAAGCCCAAAAAAGGGAGAATCTTCACAAAAATGCAGGGTCTTGGCTGATACAGTCGATTCACCGCGCTTCAAAAGGGTTTCCCCCGAAACCTCGCGCTTCCCCCTTAACGCAAAGGTTCTCTCATGATCTCCCTCGTCACATTGAAATTTCAATTGACGAGGGAGAATGGCGGGGCAATCTGAGCAAGTTTTATATTGTAATCTCATTCAAATTGTCGTCGGTTTTTGCCTTCCTCATTATGATTAGCGATGGCATTCGGCCGGAAATTAAAATTCTGATTCGGTTTGGATAATATTTGGGGTTCATATGGGGTCTTCAATGGAAACTCCTCCCCATCCAAATAGAATCTAATGCGGAAACGCAATAAGATGGAACTCCATCTCTAGAGTCTTGCCAGATTCAATGGAGATTTCTCCGAGCTTTTGAGCTGTTGGCGGCTCGATTCCATGGCCAAGATATGGCCAAGCTGAAACGGTGTATTTGCCAGGCAGAATTGAGATTTGATCTTTCACAATTTGGGTGGTGGTGCCGTCAAAGTATAGGTTGTGCAGTCCATTGAAGGATTGGTTTGAAGCCTCATGGGGCACCAAATTAAATCGGTATCCAGCAGATTCTGTAGTGTCTGTTCGAAAAAAAGTGGCCCTTAAATAGCCAAGGGCAGGAAGTTCAAGGTCATATTCATTTATTTTGGCCGGAATATTAATCGAGCCAACCAAACCTCCTGCCATCCACGATAATTCGAATTCGCCTGGGGGTGCAGAGATTTGATACGGATTTCCAGTCGCCACTGGGCTTGTGGCAAACATTCCGCCATCGGCTTTACCATAGAATAGAACAACATCTTCAAGGTGATTCCCATTTTCGTCAGTGACAAATAGTGATAATTCTCGAGCCATGTCTAGTGAAATAATAATTGGCTCTGAAGTTGCGGGAATTTGAAATCCCTCATCTTGAAACAGGGCATAACCATCCTTTCGAACACTAATCGTGCATTCTGTGGCTCCAAGAGGCGGGAATTGGAACAAACCTCCATCGTCTGTGGTTGTGGGCCAGAAGCTTGGGCTGTTTGTGATTAGCTTAATTTTTGCATCTGGAACTGGCATCCCATAGCTATCCACCACTTTGCCCAATAAAATTCGTGGAGGCGTTTGGATATCTAAATTTACAACTTTCTGCTCTCCTGGATTTATTGTGAAAGGGTTCGACACGGCTAAGGGCCTACCAAGAGCACCTGTTATCCCAAGTTGGAGCCTTACACCGGTTGAGATAAAGGGGAGGAAAATTGACTTTGTATCGGGCTCAAGGGCCCAATATTTTATTTCGTGTCCGTTGGAATTGGATTTTCCTGACTTTGGAGGGGAGGAGATGGATTGTAGGTGGCGAAAATTAATCTCCTTTGGAAAAACGCGACCATCCGCCTGAATTTGTAAATCAAGGCCCTCAAGGCATATTCCATCCTTTGCCTTGATTTGAATAGTAAGAGTTGCGCTTGGTTGCAGTGTAACAATAAGAGTTTGACTCAAATCAACTGGGACAGGGAATTCCGAGATTTCATAACCAGGTGCTCCAATAAGGATTGGTCTTTCGAAATCTCCCAGCATTAGGGATGAATTGCCATTAGTACCCGTTGGCAGGCTAACATTAATGTTGGACGCGACGGCGCCCTGGACCGGATTTCCTCCTTCATCCTGTACGTGAAATTTTAGGATTTCTTGATTTTCGAGCTCAATAGTCCCAAAGTTCCAGCGGTCAATTTTTGTCCTGAGGTCGATTGAGAATTGAGAATTTCCTAATTCGTTGCCCTGGACAACTTCTATGTCTACAGAATTTGGACCTCTCTCATACCCTGGTTCGCAGGCAGAGCGATAATCTTGATCTTGATGTGGGACGAATGGTATTTCAAAACTACCGTCATCTTTAGACTTTGCGCCAAGCCATTCATAGGCTCCATTCTCGAATTCCAGGGCCATTTGAAGGGTTTGAAATGGTACGGGGCTTCCTGTAGTCGATGAGACTAATTTCCCTCGCACCCAGGGCATTTTGTGTAAGGTAATGACCTGATAATTATTAATCTTTAGTCCGCGAATGGTTTGACCTAGATTGGCAATGGTGCTTGGATCGTTTTCTCCGCAAGCCAAATAAGGCTTTGGAATTCTCGCCACGGATTGCCATTCTAGGGGGACTCCCAGCAGCTGGAAGTGTCCGTTGGCTTGAACAGGGATTTTCGTTGTATCTGCACCCAGTCTTGAGAAAAGTTGCCTCGGAACGTTATTCGGGAGCTGGCCATGGCCAATTACGTCGAAGCTGAAGCTAGATTGAATATTACCCTTTCCATGAATTTGAATGACGCCGGTTAAGGTGCCTCCCGTGTCCAGGCTAAACACCTGGTAGGGTTCAGAGTGGTCTAATAATCGATACGTGCGTAAATACCCATTCGCATTGATTGCCATCCAAAGATCTCTGGTGGAGGGTTCAATGTAGGAAATTCCATCCAACCCAGTGGTGTAATGTTTGAGTGGTGCGTTATCGGAATGAACTTCCAATTTGGCTGTGGGAATTGGATGGCCCCCTTCACCAAGGATAAGAATTTGTATTGATTCTGCCTGCTGTGACGTCTGAAGGCTCCTTTGTGGACTAGCGTTATCCTGACGGAATTCTCCCGCTTTGGGCAAGTCTGTAGTGTCCACAAAACCAGTGGCGGGTGCATCTGTCGCTTCTGGATCCAAGAAAAAAATGGCACAAACTAACAGAGTCAGTGCTGCAGATCCTGTTACCACAATAAGTTTGAGCGAAAATCGCATAACCTCTATTGTAATGTGGCACTGGGATCATTGGCAACATTTCAAAGCAACATTGGTAGCTGGCGTCAATTCAAGCCGAAGAATAATAATACGGACCTGTGTAGTTAGGTCAGGAGTGGTGTAGGCGCGTGGTTGGAGGGGCTTTTCATGTTTTATTTGAAGGCCCGGATTGTGTTCTGCTGACTTTGTGGATGATAGAGCAACATCTTTTCTGTAAAAGCGGCAGGTTCATCAAATGCCTTCCATGAGTAGGTAAGTTTTTCCAGTCTCCCATTCGTCACTGGTTTCCACCAAGATAGCAGACACCAGGCGAAGAAGGGATTCTTCATTC
>JAJFFC010000031.1 GCA_021776795.1 Planctomycetota bacterium | reverse complement strand
CGCAGGGGCTTCCCCCACCCTCGCGCGCGCCGATGGCAGCAATCTATTGTTGGCGGCGTGCCGCAATGCCAATACCTCGGCCGAGGCGCTGAACATTTTGATTGGGGCTGGCACCGACCCGCGCGCCGTCGATGGCGAAGGGCTTACGCCTCTACATTGGATCGTGATTAACGACCGCGCCGATCTTGCCGCAGTGTTGATGGCAGCCGGCGTCAGTCCGGAAGACGAGAGCTTGCTCGCCTATGGACTCACGGCGCTCGATATGGCCATGATTGCCTTGTACGAAAGCGCGGAAGATCTCACGCCGGCGCAATTCACCTTTGCCAACAGTCATGACCTCATCAACCGCGGCGAGAGCCCCTTGCTGATGCAGCTGACCATGCCGGTCACGCCCACCGCGCTCATCCCTGCCCAACAGGTGGTCGAAGCCTGGCTTCAGGCGGTCATCGCCCAGGATCGCGCCGCCGCCGATGCCCTCGGCACCGAGGAGTTTCAAGAGAAAGAAGAAAGCTGGAAGCCAAGCTTCACCAATGCCTTCTTCGTCGAAGGTGCGCGGATCGCTTCCTATGAAGTCTTGCAGGTCTACGCGCTCGAAGGCGAAGGCACCGGGCAGGCCATGATTCGCGTTCGCGCCAAGCTGGAGCGCGCCGACGGCAGCGAAGATGGCGAAGGCATGAACTTCCTGCTCGAGAAATCTGCCGACGGCTGGAAGATTACGGAGCTGGACTAGCTAGTCCGTCTGGCCTTGGGGAGATTGCTTCGGCAAAGTCCGAAGCTCATCAATGTAGAGATCCAACTCTTCATGTAGGCAGGAGGGGCCGCGGACAAAAATATATCCCGTTCCAACTTCGATTTCCGCAATCTCCCACCACGGATCAGAGTCAGCTCGCTCCTCCATTAATGCCAGCAACTCTTCCTGTGAATAAGTCACTGGCGGAGTCTGGGCTTCCTCTTCCATAACCGCGTACTCCCCAACCGGGTAATAGGGTGGCAGTGGAAAGGCACAGAAAAACTCAGAATCATCAATATTCGCCGCCCATTCTGCAAACATGGAAGATCTATCTCGTGCATCGTGTGGCAGCAAGATTAGAGAACGGCAGGAAAGGTCATGCCGATGTGCTGACTTTGTTGTGGGCGGAATCTCTTCGTAAAGGCTGGCTAGGTAGGCATCGACCTCGTGCTGAATCTCTTGAGGGCCGTCGACATAGAGAAGCCCATCGATGACCTCGACGCTGTACTGGCGCTCTTCCCCAGTCATGGGGACCGCCTTGTACACCATGTCCACCAACTCCTTCGGCGTTTGCGGCAAGGCCTGGGATTCCCGCTCCGCCGCCATCTCCCGCTGAGGGAGCGCACAGGTCAGGCCAGACCAGCATGTGAGCAGGATTAGGCCTTGACCGAGGGCAGATAGAGGCTTCGATGTCATTTCATCAACTTTGTGCACTCTATCCCCGTTGGGGAATCTAGGTTTCGCCCGATAGGCGCAGGAACTGCTGGAGCATGAGGTCGCCCTGGGGGGTCAGGATCGACTCCGGGTGGAATTGGAGCCCAAACCAGGGCCAATCCCGGTGCTCCACGGCCATGACCAGTCCCTCTTGGGTCCAGGCGGTCAGCCGGAAAACCGCCGGCAGGCCAGAGCGCTCCACACGAAGGGAGTGGTAGCGGCCGGCATCGAAAGGATTGGGCAAGCCTTCGAATAAAGCGCTGCCTGGCTCATAGTGCACGGGCGAATCCTTGCCGTGGGTCGGCACCGGATCGACCTCGAGAGTGCCGCCGAGACTCTCAACCATGGCCTGATGACCTAAGCAAACTCCCAACATCGGCAGGTCCTTCGGCGCCTTCTCCAAGAGTTCCAGGCAAATGCCCGCGCCCCGTGGGCGACCAGGGCCTGGACTCAAGACGATTCCCTTCGGCTGTTTGGCCAGCGCCTCTGCGACCGATATCCGGTCGTTGCGCACCACTTCTACCTGAGCTCCCGAGGCCGCCAACGACTGCACCAGGTTGTAGGTGAAGGAATCGTAGTTGTCGACGAGAAGAATCATGTCGCCGGGGAAAAGAAAAAGGACCTTCCCGGAGGAAGGCCCTTGAGGAGGAGTTTCAAGTCTGACAAGCCAGTCTCAGTGTCTGACTCATCATGTTTGAGTGTATCCGCAGAAACTCCCTCGGGGACAAGCTTTTAAGCTTTATTTATGGAGAAAGCCGCAAGCCTTATGCGAAGTGCTCCAACTTCGAACCTTGATCGCTGGTGCGCAGCTTATCCAAGGCCGCGCGCTGGATTTGACGCACGCGTTCCAAGGAAATGCCGAGCTTGCGACCAACTTCGGAAAGCGTGGCAATGCCGCGGCCACCAAGACCGAAGCGCATGCGCACCACCTCTTGCTCACGCGAGCTGAGACGGGCGACGGCATCTTCTAAGTGCTGAGCCAAGGCTTCGGCTTCGCCAAAGTCTGGTTCTGCGGCCTCGTTCTCCGATTCGATGAGCTGCGACATCGGGGCGCTGCCCTCGTCGTCGCCCCCACCCGAGCCAAACTGACCATCGAGCGAAAGAGTGAAGCGGTTGCGCTGGACCACTTGCGACACCAACTTGGCATCGATGCCGGAGCGCTCAGCCAAGGCTTCGATGTTGTAGAGACCTCCTTCGACCTCTTGCTCGACTGCACGCACCTTCTTCATGGCCTTCTGGATGTAAGCCGGCACGCGCACGGTACGACTCTGGTTGTAGATGGCGTTGAGGAAGGCCTGATTGACCCAGTAGCCTGCGTAAGTCTTGAAACGCACGCCGCGGTTGAAGTCGAAACCCTCGACCGCGCGGAACAAGGCCTCGTTCGCGTCTTGGACCAGGTCTTCGGCGGGAACATGCACGTGGCGGTAGCGCGCCAGCAGTGGGAACACCAAGTAAAGGTTGCGCGCGACCATTTCGTTGCGGGCCAGCACCAAATCCTGAGTGGCTTGGCGCAGCTGCTCGCGAATGTCCGCGTTGCAGGTCTCCGGAGAGCAACCGAAGCAGTTCAGCTGCTGACCAGGGGCGCAGGAGAGGCAGCGGGTATCGGAGGCATCGGGGTAGCGCTCGATTTCCTCTTGCGACATGCCCGCGCCGGTGCGCAGAATCTGCAGGCGGCGCCACAGCAGCTCTAGACCCATCGAGAAGCGCAACTCACCCGCCGAATCCATGACTGGATAGCGCGAAATATCATGGCGGAAGTCGCCCATGAACCCGCTGGCCGCCTTGGGCTCGTTGCGGGAGAAGGTGAAATCCAAAGCGAACTCCGAGTCGAGCAAGCGATCAAGGATGGCGGGCGCCTGATCCTCGAAGCTCTCGACACGAAGGTCGGCGATGAGCTCGTCGTAAGTGAGGGTGTGCTTCATTTTCTATGTCTTCGCTCATGCCTACGGTTGGATGACAAAAAAGAGCACTAATTTTGTGCGTTTCAAACGCCAGGATCGCTCTCGAGCGCCTGACGCAGCCGAGCCACCAATTGCCACGCCGCCATGGGCGTGAGATGGTCAGGATCGATTTCACGCAATTCGGTGAGCAATTCCGGCGAGCGATCTTCGAGGATGTCGAAGAGCCCGGGCTGGTGCACGAGGTCGGCAACCTCGGCCGCGGTCGGCGCCGCTACGTTCGCGGAGCCGTCCTCAGGTGCGGGCGCCGCGGCCTTTTGCTGCAAGATGCGCCGCGACAATCCTTCCTCTTCGCGCTCCAGTCGCGACAGCACCTCGCGCGAACGCTGCAGCACCGAATCGGGCAGGCCAGCCAGCTGAGCGACGTGAATGCCGTAGCTGCGATCGGTACCCCCCTCTTCAATTCGGTGCAGGAACACGATGTCGTCTTGCCATTCACGCACCGCCACATTCAGGTTGACCGCGCCGCTGAGCCCAGAAGCCAGGTCAGTCAGTTGATGGTAGTGAGTCGCGAACAAGCACCGCGCCTTGAGCCGGTCGTGCACGTATTCGCAAACCGCCCAGGCAATCGCCAGGCCATCGAAAGTGCTGGTGCCGCGGCCGACTTCATCGAGCAGAAGCAGCGAGCGCGGGGTGGCATGGCGCAAGATGTTCGCGGTTTCGACCATCTCGACCATGAAGGTCGATTGGCCACGGCTGATGTCATCGCCGGCGCCAAGCCGCGTGAAGATGCGGTCGACCAAAGTCAGGCGAGCATGGGCGGCCGGCACGAAGCTGCCCATTTGCGCAAGCAAGACCACCAGTGCGGTTTGCCGCAGGTAGGTCGATTTACCGCTCATGTTGGGGCCGGTCAGGACCGCGAGGCGAGCATCACGATCGGGGCCGGCTTCGCCACTTTGATCATGAAATACGCCGGTGCCGAGCTGGGTGTCGTTGGGCACGAAGGGCGTTTCGAGCAGAGCGGCTTCGACCACCGGGTGGCGGCCATCGCGGATGTCGAGCACACCACAGGCATCGGCCGGCGCTTCGAGGATTTCGGGGCGGATGTAACGACGCTCCACTGCCATCGCGGCCAGCGAAACGAAGACATCGAGCTCGGCGACGGCATGGGCTGTGGCCAACATGGCGGTGGCCTCGGTCAGAACCGCACCGCGCAAGTCTTCAAACAACTCGGCTTCTAGCTCTTTGAGCTTCTCCTCGGCACCAAGCACCTTGTGCTCATATTCCTTGAGCTCCGGCGTGATGTAACGCTCGGCATTCTTCAGCGTCTGCTTGCGAATGAAGTCTTCCGGAACCTTCTCGCTGTGCGTGCGCGAAACTTCCAGGTAGTAGCCGAACACCCGGTTGTAGCCAATCTTGATGGGGATCCCGAGGCGCGCCGCTTCGCGCTCTTGCAGAGCCGCGAGATACTCCTTGCCACCGCGGGCCAGCGCGCGCAGTTCATCGACCTCCTTGGAGAAGCCATCTTGAATCAAGCCGCCATCTTGCAAACTGTGCGGCGGATCTTCGACCAGTGTTTCGCGAATGCGCGCCGCACTCTCGGTGCAGGGATTGAGATGCTCGAGCAAGCGGCCGAGGCCATCGCTGTCAGGCACCTGCAGGGCACTGCGTAATTCCGGAACCACTTCGAGCGCTAGGGCCAAACCGCAGAGATCGCGCGCACCGGCGCGACCGGAAGCCAACTTCGCCGCCAAGCGTTCCAGATCGCCGAGGCCATCTAGCAAGCCCACTAACTTACGGCGCAGCGCGGCATCTTCGACCAAATCAGCAACCGCCTGTTGGCGCTCTTCAATCAAAGGCGCCGAAACCAAGGGCTCAAGCAGCCATTCGCGCAGCAAACGTGCACCCATGGCGGTGCCGGTGCGGTCAATCGTCGCGAGCAAGGTGCCTTCACGGCCGCCATCCTGCAGATTGCGCACCACCTCAAGGGTGCGGCGCGTGGCGCGATCCATGACCAAATGCTCTTGCGCCCGATGCAGGCGCAACTCGCGCAACTGGGTCAGTGCATTCTTCTGGGTTTCTTGCAGAAAGGACAACAGAGCCGCACAAGAAGCCAGCACCGCCGGCATGTCTTCGATCCCAAAGGCTTCGAGCGTGGCCACCTTGAGGTGACTGCGTAAATCTTTGGCGCCATTGCGCGCATCGAAACTCCACGGCGGGCGCCAACCAATCGGCACCTCTTCCCGCGCCACTTGCCGATGCAACTCCTTGCGCGCTTCTTCCACCACTCCACTTTCCTCTTCGGCCTCGGGCAACAGCACTTCGGCCGGTTGGATGCGCGCGAGCTCTTCGCCCAAGCGATCCAAGGTGGTTTGCGCACAGCGGAAGCTGCCGGTGCTGAGGTCAGCCCAAGCCAAGCCCACAGGCCAGGTACCTGGTGCCTGTTGTTCCGCTGCCTTTCCTTTGGGTACTTCGAGCTGCACCGACAACACGAACAAGGGCTCACTGCCAATCAGTGATTCTTCTTCGACCAAAGTGCCCGGCGTGACCACGCGCACCACTTCGCGCTCGACGATGCCCTTGGCATCTTTCGGGTCCTGCATCTGCTCACAAACCGCCACGGTGTGGCCTGCCCGCACCAACCGAGTCAGATAACCCTCCATGGCGCGCACCGGCACACCGGCCATCGGCACTTGCTTCTTTTTGTCGCGCGCGGTCAGGGTAATCCCGAGTTCTTTGGACGCAATTTTCGCGTCGTCGAAGAACAACTCATAAAAATCTCCCATGCGAAAGAACAGCATGGCTTTGGGATACTGGTCCTTGGCGGCGTAAAACTGCCGCATCATGGGCGTTTGCTCGACGCGCGGAGGAGTGGAGGAGTGAGATTTCACAGGGATGCACCCTGATTTTAGCTGCACCTCGCCAACATCGTCCGTACACAGTGCGAGGCCGCCGGTCGGGCCACTCGGCCCCCCCGTCTGTCACGCCGAATCCGACCGCCGCCCTCATCTTTGTAGGATGAAGCGGGGCCTCAAAGCGCCCTAGCCCCTATGAGCTTCCTCTCGACCAAACTCGCCACCGCCACCTTCCTTGGCTGCTTGGCGTCTTGCTCGAGCACCATTCTGGCCGACTACCCTGACCAGGCCTACTACGCGGTAAGCTCCATGGACCGCGGCCAGTTTGAAGTGGCCGCCACCGAGTTCCAGGGACTGACCGGCACCCTAGATGGCACCGAGTTCCTGGCCCGCTGCGAATCCGGCATGGCACTTCACTTGCGCGGGAATCTGCAGGCCTCGACCAAGCGTTGGCTTAACGCCGTGCGCACCTACGAAGGCTTTGGTGACCGACCCACGATTAGCGGTCGCAGCCTGAGTGAGGGTTCCTTGTCCTTGCTGCTGAATGACAAGACCATTCCTTATGACGGCGAAGGTTTTGAGATTGTCTTGCTCCACGCCTTCCTCGCCCTCGACTTTTTGCGCATGGGCGATCTCGATGGGGCCCTGGTCGAAATCAAGCGCAGCTATGAGTTCGAAGCTTTCGAGCGCGAACGTTATGACAGCACCCATGGCATGAATCGCTTTGGGCGCATGATTGCCGTGCTTGCCCATGAACAAGCCGGCGAATGGGATAGTGCACGGATTGAATTGGAGAAACTCACTGAGGACCTGCCCAACCACCCTGCGATACAACATAGCCAGGAGCGTTTGACTGCCCTGCGCAACGGCTCTACGCGCAGTGCGGAACTGCAGAAGGCACAGTTGATTGTGTTTTATGAGCGCGGGCGCATGCCGCAAAAGGTTTCTACTGATATCCACATGCAGGCATCGCACGCCTTTAACCGCATCAGCATTCCGTCCTTTGGTGTGGCTCCGCCCGCCCCAAGCACGATTTGGGTGCAGGCCGGCGAACGCAAGCTAGGCAGCACGAAACAGATTGAAAATGTCCTGGGCGTTGCCCGGCGCAATCTCGACGACCGCATTGGTTGGATGACCGCCAAAACCGTGGTGCGGTCTGCCGCCAAGTTGATTGTGGTCGATCAAGCGGCAGAGCAGGTCGAAGAAAAGCATGGCGCCACCGCCGGCGCCCTCGTCGGCATCTTTGGTTCCCTCTTAATGAGTGCCACCGAACAAGCCGATTTGCGCTCGTGGATCTCTTTGCCACGCGGGATTCAGGTCCTGCGCGCCTCCCTGGAGCCCGGTGAACACCGTATCCTTTTGAAGGCCGCTGGCGGCGGCGAGACCTTAGACCTAGGAATTGTCTCATTCACGCCAGGCCAGCCCGTATACGTCTGTGTACGCGGCCTCGGCCACCGTCTCTACGGCGGACAAAGCCTGGTTGCCCCTACCTCACCATGAAAGCTCTTCACACTCTTAGCTGCTTCGCCCTCGTTGGATTGGTCGCCTGCAGCTCCCCTGGCGTGGAAAACGGCGACTTAAGCGGGATTAGCCGCTACGTCGGCGACAACGACATCGAAGACGTCATTGTCTTGAACAATGAGCGCATTGCCTACACGCGCAATGAACTCGCCATCTTCCAAGTCGATTTGGTCAACCAAGACGACGAAGATATCCGTGTCGAATATCGTGCCCGCTGGTACGACCCGAACGGCATTCTTCAAAATGATGCCGCGCGCTCCTGGCGCCCGGTCTTTATTCCTGGCGGTTCTAACACTCCCGTAACTTCCACTGCACCCAACATGGATGCCGTGCGTTGCGAAATCGAAGTTCGTCTTCACCAACCCGCGGGCTACTAATGCACAGCGCCTCCAAACTTCCGCTGTGGGCTTTGTTGTTCGCACCATTAGTCATCATGCCTAACTTGGCTTGCGCCGGCCCCGAGGTCTACGAAGTGCAAACCATTCGCGTCAACGGCCAAGACTTCGACGCCGACGACGACGAAGTCCAAGATGTGCGCATCGAAGTGCGCAACTTCGCCGATGACGTCGACCTCGAGATCGAAGATGTCTCCGGTCGCCTAGTCGATGGCCGCATGGCTGCGCAGTTCCGTCTGGTCAATGAAGAAGACGAAACGCTGCGTTTGCGCCTGACTTGGCAGTGGCGCGATGCCGATGGCATCTTGCTCCGCGCGGGTGCCTATGAGCGAGCCGAGAAGAGTCTCGTCTTGCAACCCCGTGAAGAGCGCATCATGCCCTTCACCTCTCCTACCGAATCAGCGATTCAATTTATCGCTAGCATTAACCACACCGATACCGACCGTTGATCATGTCTGCCCGCACCCTGATTGCACTCGCCTTGGCCGGCAGCCTCACGGCTTGCTCCGGCAACGTCACCTACGAAGATCCGGAAGCCACGGAAATCATTGGCATTGGCTTCAGCTATACCGATTTGAACCAAATCGCCAACGAGCTGACCGACTCCTTCCTGGCCACCAACGCTTGGGGCACTGACACGCCGCGCTTGGTCTTCGGTGGAGTGGAGAACCGCACGAACCAGCACATCGACACTCAGAACGTCACCGACACGATCCGCACCAAGCTGATCCAGTCGTTTAAGTTCACGGTGGTGGCTGGCGAGCAAGGCATCTCGGAGATGGACAACGAAATTGCTTACCAGCAATCGGGCGCCGTCGACCAAGCTGCTGCTGTGGAACTTGGCCGCCAACTTGGTGCCGAGTATGTCGCCTACGGTCGCTTGACTTCAATCTACGAGAAGCGCGGCGATGTCCAATCGATTTTCTACAAGTTCACATTCAACGCGGTGAACGTGCAGACCCGCCAGATCATCTGGGCCGCCGAAGAACGCATTCGCAAGCGCGAAGAGCAGTCCTTGTTCGGCTGGTAAATCCCAGCGCTCACCACAGCGCTAGCTTAGGCTGCGGCAGATGATTGCCGCAGCCTTCCCTCGTTTATGCCTCGCAGCTTTGGCGATTGCTGCGCTTTTTTCCGCCCTCGGGTGCAGTGGCGTGGAAGCCAGTCCCGAGCGCATAGAACTGGTGGGGCAGATAGATCAGAGCCGCATCTTGGGCCATCTCGAAGACCTGACCGCACTCGGACCACGTCGCGCCGGTGACGATGCCGCACAAAAAGCCACGGTAGCTTTGTTGCGGGAAAAGCTGGAGGGCATGGCGTTCAAGGTGTCCGAAGAGCGTTGGCCGATGATCCCCAACTCCCATTTACTGATTCAGTTGGGCGAGGAAACGCTGACGGCAGACGGCATCTACTTTGGCGCAAACATTTCGCAATCGCGGGTCGTGAATGGCTACGTTGACGCCCTCGGTGTACGTGATCGCTTCACCGGATATGGCATGGAGTATGCGCAAGGCCCTGCAGTCGACCAAGTCAATGTCTTTGTCACCGTGCTCGGCACCCGCTATCCCGAACGCGTGCTCGAACTTTCTGCGCACCACGACACGGTGCCCGGAACCGTCGGCGCCAATGACAACACTTCCGGGGTCGCCGTACTCCTAGAAGTGGCGCGCGTACTGCAGCAGCAACCACCGGAATGCAGCGTGCGCATTTGCTTCTTCGCGGCGGAAGAGATTGGGCTCTGGGGCGCGAAGGAGCACGTCAAGCGCATGCAGGAGCAAGACCGGATTGACGAAGTGTTCGGTTTGATCAACCTGGATACCGTCGGCCTTTACACGGACGAGCCAAACTCGCAGGTCTCGCCCGCGCGGATCCCCTTTGTGGTGTGGCCGCCCACCACCGGCAACTTCCTCACCATCATCGGCAACAAGGGCTCCAGTGATCTTGCTCACCTAGTAGAAGACTCTGCCGATGCCTACATCCCCGATTTGCCGACCTATAGCTTGGCCAAACTCGGCGGCATGATGCCCGACGCCCATCGCAGTGATCACGCCCCCTACTGGGATGCCGGAATTCCCGCGGTCTTTCTCACCGATACCGCCGAGTTCCGAAGTGACAACTATCACCGCCCGCAGGATGAACTCAGCAGTTTGCATTTGCCCAAGCTGACGATGGTGGCCTCTCTAGTCGCCGCGGCCGCCCTAGAAGCCTGCGAGAAGGAAGCCGAGATGATGGACTCGACCTCGCGGTAGGCCCCTCGCACAGGGCTAGAATCGAAGCCCTCTGCCGCCGCGGGCTCCCCCATGGCGCATTACACCTGCAACATCCACCGATGAACCCGCTGTACAACGTTAACTTCAGCGAGGCCCAACTCGCCTGGCGCGAAAAGGCCCACGAAATCGCCGTCAAGTACCTCCTGCCGCAGTCCATGCAACATGACAAGGCGGAATCCTTCAACGAAGACGCCTTCCAGGCCGCGGCCGACGCCGGCATGCTCGGTGTTTGGATTCCCAAGGAATACGGCGGTTCCGACGACGGCATTTTGGGCTTGGCCCTGATGGTCGAAGAGTTCTCCAAGGCCGACCCGGCCTTTGGTGTGGCCTTCGCTGTCAACGCCTTGGGTTCCCTGCCGATTATCGTCGGTGGTACTCACGAGCAGAAAGCCAAGTACCTGCCTTTGGTTGCCCAAGGTAAGGCCGCTTGCGCCTTCGCTCTGTCCGAGAAGTTCGCTGGCTCCGATGCCGGTGGCCTCTCCGTCCGCGGCACCAAGGAAGGTGACACCTGGACCATCTGTGGCGAGAAGAAGTGGACCACCAACGGTTCCCGCGCCAACATCATCACTTGCTTCGCCGTGACCGATCCTGAATCGCGCTCGCGTCGGATTTCGGCTTTCATCATCGAGGACACCGATCCTGGTTTCTCGATCAAGAAGCTTGAAGACAAGATGGGCATCCGCTCGGTACCGGTTTGCGAGACCGTGTTTGATGGCGTCAAGGTTGGCGACGACCGCCTCATCGGTGGCAAGCCTGGTCTTGGCTTTAAGCACTCTATGATGACCCTCGACCTCGCCCGTCCAGGTGTGGCCGCGCAGGCCGTCGGCACCGCTGCCGGTGCATTGGAGCTCGCCACCACCTACGCCACCCGTCGTAAGCAGTTCGGCCAGACCATTGCTGGTTTCCAAATGATTCAGGCCATGCTCGCCGATATGGCACAGCAGACCGAAGCCGCCCGGACCTTGGTGCACACCTGTGCTGCCATGGCCGACCAGCGCGCCCCCAACGTGACCAAGATTGCCGCCATGGCCAAGTGCTTCGCCACCGATGTTGCGGTCAAGGTCGCAACCGACGCGGTGCAAGTCTTCGGTGGTTACGGCTTCATGGAGGACTACCCCATCGCCAAGTACTACCGCGACTCGAAGATCTTGCAGATCTACGAAGGCACCAACCAGGTGCAGCGCATGGTCATCGCCCGCAACCTGATTAAGGAAGCGAGCCGTCACGATTACTTGAACTCGGTCATCCCCACCGAAACCCAAGAGTCCTACGGCGCGGAGCCTGTCACCGCCAACGTCTAAGGCTTAGCCTATTACGAAACAAGCGGCCCACTCCTTGGTTGGAGTGGGCCGCTCTTCTTTTTGTCCCGTCCTGAACCTATGTGCATTACCGCACAGGCAAGTTGGTCACGGGTGGGCTCCTCCTTCTACCTGATTGGCACACCACTTGCAGTATTCAGGCACTCCCTAGCTACCCATCCCTTGTGGTAGCGCCAAATTCTAAATCCATTCCCATAGATCACAAAAATGATCCGGCTGAAATTCTCACTGTTCCTTCTGATTATTCTTACTGTCGATTTGTCTGCTCAATATGGGCAATGGGAAATCGCAACGGACCTTCGTGGCGATCGATTCAGCAATTACTACGGGCCCTCCTGTGCAGCCCTCGGAGATCAAAATGGAGATGGCATAAACGACGTCATCATCGGGGACCCGAATTTCGCAGTTGCTGCCGGCTCCGCTGGGCGAATTCAAATTCTTTCAGGCAAGGACGGTTCTCTTATCCGTCAAAATCTGGGCTATGCAGTAGGTAGTGACTTTGGCCGAGATGTCTCCTCCGCTGGAGACTGCACCGGTGATGGAATCGATGACTATTTGGTGTACGCGGAAAGGGATGACTATGGTGGGCTCTTACCACCGGGCGCTGTCTATTTGTTCTCCGGAACAAATGGACAACTCATTCGGATTATTAGACAGGCGAATCTGAACTCGTATGGGTTTGGGAATTCCATGGCACCATTTCGGGATTTCGATGGCGACGGCATGGATGACTTCTTGATTGGCTCATCATTTGAGACTCTTGTATATCCTCAAGATGGAGCAGTTCGTGTCTACTCTGGAGCGACAGGCGCGATTCTTTTGGAGTTTTCTGGCGGATTTGATGAAGCCTTCCTCGGAGGTAGAGTTGCTTCAGGTGGCGATTTCGATGGCGATGGTGTCGTGGATATTCTTAGTGGAAGTGAAGGGGCAAGTATCCCTGGTGGAATACGCCGATCGGGCGCTGCAAGAGTTTTTTCGGGAGTTGATGGGCACGAATTGATGCGCATTGGAGGGGATCAGCAGCAAGGGAACTTTGGCTCAGATATTGACTTCCTTGGCGACATCAATGGAGATGGCAAAGACGAGTTTATTGTTGGCGCAGACGGAGGCGGTACTGGTTTTAACACGGGCACTGTTGAAGTTTTTCGAGGGGGAGATGGCGAACTCCTGTTCAAGCATGAGCACCTAAGAAGGAATGCCAGCTTAGGCCTCTCCGTTGCCGGGTTGGGTGACGTCGATGGCGATGGCATTCCTGACTATGCCGGCGGAGCCTGGGGCGTGACAGGAATCGCGTTTGCCAGCGGAGAGGTGTTAGTGTTTTCTGGTGCCGACGGATTCCCGATTGGACGAATCAAAGGAGTGAACTACTACAGCAGTTTGGGTTGGGATGTCGCGGGAATCGGCGACGTGAATGGTGACGGCCGCGCAGATGTTCTATCTGTCGAGCCAGGCTTCCTTTCCCCTGGAGCTTCCGCCGGTCGCGCGCGGATTGACTCCCTGGACCCGTTCATCTATTTGTCAACCAACACCCTTCAGGCATCATCCCCTCTTGCGCAATCGCTAAGTGTGAATCTAGATTTTCCTGTGGCTTTTGCGGGGCATCCTTACCAAATCATTGCAGCCACACAAAGAACTGTTGGCCTTCGGCGCAATCCTCTAGACCTGCCGATGGATGACGGTGCACTGTTGCGCCAAACTGTTTCAGGTGACTATGGCGGCTTCCCATTTTCTTCCGGAATGACAGGGATCATCAATGCCCAAGGCCATGGTGACGCCGTTCTTTTATTTCCTCCCTTTAGCCCTGCTCTGGCCCCTGGGAGTGCCATCTACTTTGCGGCGGTTACATTTGGCTCAAGTGGAACCTTAGATGGGGTAACCCAAAGTCTAATTGTGCAGATCGATTGATTAGGCCAACGTCTAAGGCTAAGCCTATTACGAAGCAAGCGGCCCACTCCTTGGTTGGAGTGGGCCGCTCTTCTTTTAGGATCTTCGCGGATCGCGGGATGTGGGGGTTGGCCGTTGAGGAGAATCAGCGACTCGTGCGCACCTTGTCGATGGCCGCGCGAAGCGTCCATGCGGCGTTGCGGGCGGATTGACTAGAAGCTTCTTCGAGTGCTTCGTCGATCGCAGCTTGTAGAAGCTGGTCATCCAAGGAGCCAAAGCTGCTCAATGCTTCGAGGGCAGTGCGATAGCCAGCGGCACAGGCTTCGATGTCGCCACTGTTAAAGTCCTTGACGCCGCGAGAGATGACACCTTCGATAAAAGAGGAAACCGGGTCGGCGGTCGCGAGTTTCAGATTCGCAGGGACCAGAACTTGATCGATGACGTGAATCACGGCGTTGCCAGCCAGGATGTCGGTGCGGGTGATCTTGCTTCCGCCAATGGCGAGGGAGCCGGTGTTATCCAGACGAAGGTCCAATGCACTGCCATCAAGCGCTTCCACTTCGACTCCGCTGCCTCGGCTGACACTTTGCGCCAGTTGCAGAGCGGAGTATGCAGTGACACCGCCATCGATAACGTGGCGAAGCAACACGCTGCGCAAGGCGTCGGCATTTTCGGGAAGCAACAGGGCTTCGACAACTGCAGGATCGAGAGCGGCAAAGGCGGCGTCGGAAGGCGCAAACAAGGTGTAGCGATCTTTCGCAGCCAAGGCTTCTTGCAAACCGGCGGCCTCAATCAAGGCGAACACCGTGGTGCTTTCGGCCACTGGGGAAGCCTTGGTGGAAGGCAATCCAGAAAGCTTGATCGCCACTGCGGTGGGTAGCAAGACTTGGTCAATGGCGTGAACCACACCGCCAGCCAACTCCAGGTCGGTGGCAATCACCGTAGCTTGGTTGACCTTGAGGCTGCCACCTTCGACAGCGAACTGCAGGACAGAACTCTCGAGAGAGTTGGCGTTGACCAGAGTCACCGCCTGTGCTGCTGGATAGCGTGCCGGAACGACGTGGTAGAGCAGGACATCCCGCAGAAGATCAGCGTTCTCTGGACGGGCCAACTCCTGGAACACGCCATCGGGAAGGGCCTGGAAAGCGAGATCCGAAGGAGCAAACAAGGTAAAGTCGCCATCGAGCTTCTCCAGCTCTTTGTCCAAGCCAAGAGTTTGCACCAGGCTCAGCACCGTGGCGTAGTCATCCGGGAAGGAGGTCGTGGGGGTGACTTCACTACCGGGGTAGTACGCGGCAATGCTGTCGATCTCCAAATCGAATGGGCCATCTTTCTTGTCGTAGAGGTACACCCCCATCGACTGCAGCATGGCTGGGTCAAACTTGGGCGCCGACTGCACCACTTCGCCGAAGCTGGTGGGAACGAAAGCGCTCCATGGCAGGCGCACCGTAATCCAAGAATCCTTCTCGGTGGCGAAGCGCTGCCAGTAGCCGCCGCCAAAGAGGCCGACGTCACTGCGCTCGGTGGAAAAGATGTAGGTGCGGCCATCGCCCTTGACCCGAATCTCTACGCCTTCCGTACCCGCAAGATCGAGGTCCAGCGAGCGCGACCGGAAGCTAGTGAAGCCGCCGTTGTTCTCCAGGGAGACCGTACCGCGGAAACGCAGGGTGCCGTCACCGGTGGCGGACAGGCGACCAACGGAGCGTCCTCCCATCACGGTGTCGTGGACGGTGGACCATTGCGAGGTGTCTGCGGTGTCGAAACCGAACAGCAGACGTGTTTCCTGACCATTGGACCCGGCCAGCGAGGCCAAGAGGACTAGGGAGATGAACTTCATGCCCTAATCCTAGTCCAATTTTCCGTATTGTCTAGGTTTTTATTTGAACAATCTGAAATTTACCTAGACATCTTCGTCTGCCAGCCGCCACAGGTACCAACAAGCCACGGTCCGGTAGGGTGCCCAGTCCTCGCCCCTAGCCTCGAAATTGGCTGGCGAGGGGCGCTCCTGAAGGCCGTCTAGCCGCCTCAGGCCCTCCTGGAGGCCCAAATCACCCGGGGCAAGGACATCTAGACGCCCCAACTTGAACATCAAGAACATTTGTGCGGTCCATGGGCCAATCCCACGTACCGCCACCAGCTCCTCGAGGATGGTGTCATTGCTTTGCCTGCCCAAACTGCGCAAGGGCAAGCGCCCATCCAGGCTGCGTGCGGCCAGATCCTGCAAGGCCAGCAGCTTGTTCGCGCTCAATCCAGCGCCGCGAAGCTTTTTCTCGGGAAGATCGAGGAGCTCCGCCGCCTTCGGAAATCGAGGCCCCGCAGTGAGCCCACAAACCCGGCCGAAGATGGTCGCCGCGGCCGCCCCTGCGAGCTGCTGGTAAACAATCGCCTGCGCCAAACTCTCAAAGTGACTCTGGCGCTTCTTGTGCGACTCCGGAAACACCGGACAAGGTTCTAGGCGCTTCATCGCCTTGCCCAGTCGAGGATCGCGGCGCGCTAAAGCGCGCAGAGTAGCGGACGGAATCGTGGCCATCCTTCATAATGTAGGCCGATGCGCCCACACCTGCTTGTCTGCCTGCTCGGAATCCTTCCGGCAGCTTGCGCCGGTCCTCAGCCCACCCCTGCGGACCCGTTGCCGGAGTATGCCTCCACTCTCGCCGCCAGCGTCGATGACCAGCTTGCCGTGCTCGGCCGCGAAGTCCGCCTAGCTTTTCCCGTGGGTGGCCACGAAGCCCAACTCGCTGGCGAAGCCCTAGATCAGCTCGCGATTGATTTACGCATGCAAGCCCTTGGCTGGCGCGCCTTGGAAACTCATGCTCAAGAAATGCGGCAAGTACTTTCCCACCCGGGCACCGAGGGCGCGCGCATCGAGGGACTTACCGTCGCCTTTCGCGAACTCCACTTGCGCCTCATCCAAACCGGCATGGGCGAAGCACTCGGCATCGGACTCGCGCAGCAACAGCGCACCGAACGCAACATGCTCTTGGCTGGAGACTGTGCCGAGACCATTGCCGTTTCCCTTCCTTCCTTACAGCAAATTCTTGAGGGAATGAATCGCGCCGCCGAGCCCTTGGAACAACGGCTCGAACAGGACCGTCGCCTGGTGTTAGCCCTGCATGCCCAAGCCAATCAGGCTGTCGTCGATCGCCATCACTACCTTTCCGAGCGGCGCACCGAACTCGAGCGACGGCTCGCCGCAGCTGCTGCTGGGGTTGCGCCAATGGACCACGAAGCAGAGCAAGAGCTCGCGGCCATGTCAGCAGATTGGCAACGGAGCGAGCAAGACTTTACCGCTTATGGGCAACGGCAACGCGCCATGGAAGAAGCCTTTCGCCGCGCCAAAGATCATGTCCGCGGCATCCGTGGCGCAACCTTGGAGTGGGGTGTCGCTTTGCGCGAAGTTGGCAAGGCTTTGGAACGAGATCGTGACCAAGCCAACCTGCGCTTGATTGAAGCCAGCGTCAAAGAGCTCGGGAACTGAAGCCTTCGTCTAGAAGTCTAGGTGCAGGCGTAGGCCCAGCGCCCACAAGTCTTCGTCGCCCACTTGCACATGGGCGACTTCGGCCATCAAAGCCAGGTTCGGACGCAGGAACCAAGTCGCACCGAGAGCGTCAGTGCGTTCGCGGCCGCCTTGGACCAAGCCATCGTTCAAGTCGAGCCAAGCGATACGCGCAGCAAGCAACCAGGGTTGAGCGTGCGCACTTGCCGTTGACGAGCCAATCCTTTGCATCGTGTGAAAGCGGCCGTTCTGACTCTGGTAACTTCGTTGCCAACCGGGCATGGCCCAACTGAGTTTGAGCATGCCGCCGGGCAGGCTGGCGGTTTCGCCACCAGAAAGTTGCACACGTGCCTGCATGATTTCGCTCTCTAGCGCCCATGAGCCACGGCGCGTCGCCAGTTCCAAGCCAGCTAACTGCACGCGATCGGCGGCCAGCAAGCCTGTGTCCACCACACGCTTGCCACCCCGAACCGCTGCAGAACTATCAAAGCGCACGAAGCCATCGTCGGGGCGACGCAACGACAAGGACAAGCCGGCGTGCCACAGCCAGTGATCGGGTGCATCGCGTTGATAGTTCCAAACCAGGCGTGTGGTGAGGTCGATGTCATCGGCGAAAACGCCATCCCGACGCGACCCCGTTGGTGGTGCAACCTCCCGAAAGAGACCAATGGTCCAAGCCCCAGAATGAGAGGGAAGCAAGCTGCGCAACTGCACGCCCTGGTTTCGGTTTGGCGCCAAAGCAGTGGCAGGTCCCCTCTCCAGAAAACCGACCTGCACCGGCTTGGTCATACGCTCTAAACCAAAGCCTTCTTTGAAGCGGCCAAGGCGTAAGCGAAAGTGACCATCTTGACTGCTCGCGTCTAGATACAGGTCGCTGACTTCCCAAGTAGAGTCGTCAATCGAGAATGTGGAGCGATAAGAGAGCTGCGGGTGCAGATCCCCACGCAGGCCGATGCGAGCGCGGCGGAGATGGACGTCATCGGGGAAGTCATCTTCTGCAGTGCGCAGGGGGCCTTCGCTTTCATGGCCCGTCCAGTCAAAGTCCAAGCTTCCGGTTGGCTGGAGCCAAGAGGATTGCGCCGAGGCTTGGCTGATGCACAAGCCAAAGCTGAGCAACCAAGCCGAGGCCTTCATTCTTCGAGGCGTTCTGCGGTCGCGTCGCGCAGAATCTGGCGTACGCGGGCATCTGGTTCGCGACGGTCGAGCTCGCGGAAGGAGCTCGCAAACAACTCAGGGCGCTGGGCAGCCAGGCCTACGGAGCTGCGACGAAGAAGAGCGTTCACCGAGAGCAGCGCGTTGTCGAGGCTTTCGAGGATTGATTGCTGCTGCGCGGTAGGCGCCGAAGCATCGATGTCAGCCAGGCCATCGGCCAACATGCGCAAGGCTGCTTGACGCACTTTGGTTTCTTGCCCGCGCCAACTGTAGGGCAGGAGCAACGCTTCCAGTTCCATCCGGCGCGCTGGCTCTTGCTTGGCCAAAGTGCGCAGCGCATCAACCGCGGCGGCATGCATGCTCGGCGTGTCGGGGCTCTGCAATAACGAAATCAACCAAGCCTGACGCTGACTCGCTTCCATGTCAGCGGCAAGCGCGCGCTGGGCTGGTAATCGCTCGACATCGGCAAGTGTTTGGTCTGCCATCGCCTGCTGCAAATGGGTGCGGCTCTTGGAATTCAGAGGCAGGGCACAATAAGCTCGCCACCAATCAAGACGCACTGCTGCGGCGGACTCTTGCTGCACGTGCTCCAGCACTCGTGCGGCACTCAATGCCTTTTGACGGCTTTGCCGCAGAGCCGCAATCGCCTTGCGTCGAACTGCGGGAACGGAATCTTGCTTGGAGATCTGCCACAACAGCTCAACAACGGTATGGTCTTGGCGATGCTCCCTAGCCAGTTTGCGCATGGCCAAAATCCGGTCGCGACTGCGGTCGCTGTGCTGAGCCCGCAGGCGCAGAGCATCGAAGCCATCGTGATAGGTGATCTCGGCAGGCAAGATTACGTCTGGATCTAGAATTAGAAATCCGTCCCAGTTGGAGTCTACCGGCACAAGGAAAGAGTCCTGGCTCTCGTACATCTCGAAACGCTCTTGGCGCCATTCGCCGCCATCGGACCAGCGAACATCAAGCGGCAAGGGGAACACGGAAGGCACACCGTTGACGCTTTCTTGGACCTGGCTCACCTGCAAGACGATGCCCTCTGGGGTGTGTTCTTGCACGATGTCTAACTTGGGATAGCCCGAGGCATACACCCAGGTGTCGAACCAAGGTTGCAAGTTCTCCCCACTGACTTGCTCCATCGCCAAACGGAAGTCATTGCTGTTTACCGATTGGTAGGCATGGGTCGTGAGGTATTGGCGAATGCCCGCGCGAAACGTTTCTTCACCGAGAATGCCACGCAACAGCTGCAGGCGCGAAGCCCCACCGGGATAGATGGTGCCATCAAAGAAGATGTCCATCGGCAAGCGGAAAGAATCCTTGACCAAAGGCCGCAAATTCACGCCGCTGCAGGCACGCATATAACCGTCGATGGTATCCCCCATCGAAGCGAGAAAATCTTCTTCGCCATTGCGCTCCGCGCGGTACAACAAAGTGAAGTAACTGGCGAAGCCTTCGTTCAACCAAGCATGCGCCCAAGTTTCACAAGTGACGGTGTCGCCAAACCATTGGTGCGCCGCTTCATGGGCAACCAAGCCCCAACTTGGCGTGAGCTCTTGCTCTGATGCAGGGTGTAGGGCATTGCGTGTGACGGTAGTCGCCGTGACATTCTCCATGCCACCAAAGGGGAAGTCGCGTACCGCAACCTGCGCGTACTTGCGATAGGGATAGTCGAAGCCGGTGTACTGACTCAGGAACTCCAACACTTCTGCGGTTTCCGCAAAGGAATCCGTCAACAACTCTTCGTCTCCCGGCTCCCCGACATACCACAGAGGAATGTCACGCCAGGAATCTTGCAACACCAGAAAGGGCCCCGCCGCCAGGGTAAACAGGTAAGTGGGCATTTCTTGGGGCATGTCCCAAGTTTCGATGATCTGCAAACCGTCGGCATGCGGCTCGCGTGAAGTGCGCTCGCCGGCGGCCACCGAAGTCCAGCTGCGCGGCATGGTAATCTTCATGCTGTGCGTGGCACGGTCCCATGGTTCGTCGTGGCAAGGGAACCAAAAGCGCGCGCGAATGTCTTCTCCCTGCGTGAACAACTGCGGAATATGGTTCAGGCCATTTTCCTGCGGAAGCGCGAAGTGCAGGCCACCCAAAGGCGAGCCGCGATAACGAATGGTAAAGCTGCGTGCTTCGCCAGCCGGCAACACCCCGCCTAAAGAAAGGGTTAACTCACTGCCATCATGGTCCCATTCCGTTTGCGGACGGACTTCCAGAATCTCCATGTCGGCGGCGTCGAAGGTGACCGAATCCACCGGTCGCGTGGTGGTGAAGTCAATCGTGGTGGTGCCGCTAAATTGGGGCGCCGTCGGATGCAACGCAAGGTCTAGGTGATAAGCCTGAACGTCGAAGCCCGGGTCCACCACAGGATGGGCTTGCGGCCATTGCGGTTCTCGCACTGCGGACCGCGGCGGGGCCACACAGGCGACCACCAGCAGTGCGCCAACTGCGAAACTAAGGAGAAGCTGCGAACTAGGCCTTGGCATCCGCCGGGACCGTCGAGTCTTCTTCCTTTTCCTTAGAATCGAGAATGCCTTCCCACCAGCCGTCGAGGACACCGCCTTGACTGGCTTCGGTGAGAACCTGACCACCAGCGCCATAGGATTTGGCGTGGCTTTCCCCAAGTTCACGTAGCCGCGGCATGGCGGTGGCATGGCCGATGACCACGATGCCCGCGCCTTGCCCAGATTCCGCCAAACGCGAACCAAACAGGCCCGCCTTGCGACCAGCACCGGTGAGCTCCTTGCGCACGGTGGTAATGAGTTCGGACTTTAAGCCACACTTCTCTTCCAAGGACCGGTGCGAGCTGTTCAAGCTGCGGCCGGCTTCCGCCAAGAAATCTTCACTCTTGGTGCGCGCAAAATCTTGCAGCTGCTGAATGAAGCGGCGCGCCCGTCCGGCTTCGCGCACATGGTGTTCACTCAACGCGCGTTCACGATAGCTGGAATCGGCGTCGACCAACTCAGGGAGGTGTTCATCTAGAGGGTTCTTGTACTTGGACAACCACTCCGAACCCGACTCTTTGGTCGGGACATGCCCCCGCAGGCCGCCTTCAAACTCGGCCGGCGTCACTTGGCCCCACCCGCCGCGCAGGTTGAGCTTGCTCTTCTTCAGCGCCTTGTTCAGATGCTCCAAGCCCATGCGACTGCCGGCAATGGCGTGGCGGCGCATTTCGGGAGCCACCGGATCATCGGAACCGGTGTCGAGAACACCGACCACCACGTGCTCAGGCAGCAGAGCCCACTGCATGATGGGGTCGAGGCCATGCTCAATGCTCAGCAGGCAACCCTGTTTGGCCACAGCGCTCGTGAGCACTGGGGTCAGGGGCAGTTCCCGCCCAAGCACTTCCTTATAGCCATAGACCACGGCGCGAGCGACGCGGATGCCGTCGACGCGCTTCTTGTCGAGGCCGGTCGAAGCCTTGAACGCGAGTGAGCTGGCCACCGCAAAGGATTCGGTGCGGCCAAAACCAGCACTCTCCGGAATGCGGTCCCATATAACAAGGCAAAATCCTTGTTTTGGGGTATTGAGCTGGTGAGTCCGCCGCAGGCCAATCATGATGGCCATCATTTCCATCATCCAGGGTGCGCCATCTTGCTCGAACATCTCAGTCAGGACGGCGAGACTGCGCGGAGGGCCCTTTTTGGTATAAATCTTGCTGATTTCCCCCTTCCAATTGACCGTTCCACCCCGTTTTGCCGAGCGCAAAATCCGGATATGAATCTCTTTATCTTCGCGATTCTGGATCGCACAGTAGGTAGAGCGCCCAATTGCCATCGAAACCGTGACTGAACCAGGGGTTTCGGCTGGTCCGCCGATCAAATCCACGCTGCCAGGCGCTCTGGTCATCCAGAGCGGGGCATCCATGTGAATTAAATCCGAGGCGACCGTCCTAAGAAGGGCGGCAAAGGGGAGTAAAGACGGGGAGAGGCTGGGTACAGGCACGCGAAAAGGCCAAATTCTGAGAATTCGGGGTCAGAGACAGTGTTATCGCTGTTTCCGACCAAAAACGCAACCCTGCAAGGTCGGAATCATCGGGTATGATTCCCCTGAGCACCGCTCGCACCACCTTGTGTTAGCGTGCATCCCCTGCTTCCCATGCGACAAGTCCTCACGTCCAGTGCCATTGGCCTCTTGGCCCTCCTCCCCCTGTCCTGCGGTTCCGGCAGCTCTACAAGCTCTGTCGGCGCCGGCGCGACCGCGGCAGGCCAAGCCAACTTGAACATCGTGTTTGCCGGCGTTGCTGCCGCAGACGCCATTAACCCTAGCGAGGTCACGCTGAGCTGGCCCAGCGCTGTAGTACAGCCCACACTCCAGGGCGCAGATGGTATGCGCTACCGGATTTACCGCGGCCTGACTGCAGACGCCGCTCTGCTCGAGGCCAATCTGGTCGCCACCACGAATCCTGGGGTCACCTCCTTCATCGACCGTGGCCTGCCCGATAACACCACACTCTTCTATCGTGTGGTCGCAGTCGACACCGATGACCGCGTTTCCATCAGCGAAAAGGTCGCCAATGCACGCACGCCTGCCCAATACGGTCCAGGCTCCGCAGTCTTTGGCCCGGACATCCTTCCCCTCTGGGACGCAGAAATGCCAGGCAACCCTGGCACCACTTGCTTGAGCTGCCACACCACCCCAGGCCCAGGACACCTGGATTTGAGCACCCCAGAAGGCATGCTCGTCGGCATTGGTACTCCGCAAAACCCAGACACCTTCGTCTTCCCATACGACGGAACCTCGAGCTGGTCCGAGTTCATCGCCCGCATGTCGGCTCTGCCCGCCCTGTTTGATCACCTGCCATACTTCGCCACTCCCGATGCCTTGGCTGCTATGCAAGAGCCACTGACGGCATGGATTTTCGAAGGAGCCTTGACTGTGGCCGACGACACCCCTCCCGTCTTCACCTTCGGTTCGCCTGAGGAAGCTGGTCGTTACTTCGGTGAGTTCCTCGACTTCGAAACCGTGCAGGTCACCTTCCCGCACGCTTCCGACCCGGAAAGTCTCCCCGCCAACGGCTCCAAGGAAGGCCAACTGGAATACGCCATCTACGCTGGCCGCAACTCCAACTCGATCGACTGGGATAAGCCTCTCATCATTGCCCAGGTCGATGCCGCTGCCGCCTTGGCCGATGTCGTCACCGCAACCTTTAACTGGACTGAGTCCGACACCCTGATTGTCGTCGTGCGACCGCTCGACTCTTCCGGGCGTAGCATCCTCTTCGACTTCGACACCTTCGATCCGGAAACGGCAAGCGCCGAAACCCTTGAACAGTACCGTTTGCGCATGCGCAACCAGTCGTCGAACGAGCGCGAGATGGTCATCATTCGCTAGAAGTCTGAGCGACCTTCGGGTCGCCGTGCTTCGGCTCCCAAGCACTCCTTCGCCGCAGCCGCAGTCATCCTTCCGGGAGCTGCGGCTGTGGTTTTTTTAGGCTTGGATCTCAGATTCGGCTTCTGCCTCAACGTCTTCGACTGCCTCGAGAACCGGGAGTTCCTCACCCGCTGCTGCAAAATTTCCCTGCTGCGGGAAACGCTGGCGCAAGCCTTGCCAGGCCTGCAAGCGTTTTTGCGCTGCGGCAGTCATACCATCCAGGGCCTTGGTCTCCAAGCGACAGGCTTCGAGGTGGCCACGCAGGATTTCGGCTTGCGCCGTCAAACTTTCCCGACGTGCTTCCACTTGGCTTTGTAGGCGCTCAGTGAGATCTGCACCAAAGGCACGAACCGCACGAGCACCGAGCTCTTCTAGGCACTGATGGCGACACCGCGCGAAGGCTTCTCCCATCTGCTTACTGAGAGCTTTGCGGCCGACGTCGCCAACACGCTTATTCTTAACCGCTGCCACGACCTTGCGCTTGGGCGAGGAGGCTTCACCAAACAGACGGCGCCGCACTTTGGCCTCGCTGCGGAACAAGAGATAGTCCCAGAAACCACGCCGCACGGGAAGGTCGGCAAAGGCCAAAGCTTGTTCGGCAGGCGGCAGAATTTCTGAGGTGGAAAGTGCATGCAGAACATCTGCAGCGAAGGGGTCGTAGGGAATCCCGGCGCGCTCAAACGTCGCGCGACGCTCATTACCTAGAAGGATCTTGCCCGTCACACCGGTGACGCGCTTCTCTAGCTCTTCGAGTGCTGCCTTGGCCCAGGCCTGACGACGCCCTTCCATACCTTCGGCGAGTACGCCATTCAAAGCGGCAAAGCTGTGGTCGCGCTTGAACCACTCTTGAATTTCCCCTTCGAGTTCCTGCACCAACGCTTGGTCCACGGGAGCGCCCTGCTCAATCTCTTGCGTCATACGTTCAGCAAGCGGTTCGCCCACCGAGGCGAGGGCATGGGCCCAATCCGCGGATTCGAGCGATTCCAAAGCATCTAGGCCGTCTTGGGCTTTTTTCTGCTCGAGCTGCAAGCGCTCCTCCTCTTGCACCAAATCCCGCGCGGCTGGGCGCTGGGCAAAGGTGCACAGTTCCTGCAGCAAGTCCTCGCCACGACGCAAACTGTCGGCCATGAATGCGTGCAAATAATCATTGCTGTCGAGGTAGTCGGTCAAGTCAGCTAGGAGATCATCAAAGCCGTGGGCAGAGCTTGACTCCTCTTCCTCCGCCACGGCGTTGCCTTCTGCGCTCTGCAAGCGCGAACTTGCGGCATGCAACAGGTCGACTGGAAAGATGCGCAGGCGGCCGTCGTCGGCGGCTTGCTTCAGGGGTGCGCTCATGGCGAGATGCTCGAAGGCATCGAGAATACGCTGTGGATCTTCATGCTCCAGGCTAGGCTGCAAAGAGCCGTCCGGCATGAGGTCGCGCTTGGAGCGATCCAAGTTGACGACCAAAAAGATACGACTGAACAGGCCGAGCAAATCTTCGAACTCGGCGAACACTTGTTCCAAGAATAGGTTCTCGGTCTTGACGATGAACACCGCACATGCTGCGGCATCGCGGAAGTCGCGGGTCATGCGGTCATACCCGAACTTCATGCGCGTGTAGAGACCGGGCGTATCAACCAACACCGCTCCCGAGGTTTCGAGATCGGCCGCAGGCGTGCGCACGTCAACGCGGCGCAGGGCCGAAGGCATGTCGGTACCAGGGTCAAAGCTACGCCCAGTGGCTTCAACTTCTCGTAGCCGTGCCGTCAAGCGGCGGTGAGCTTGCTCAATTTCTTCGACCACTTCTTGGCGATCTTGGAAGCTTTGGGTACTGCCGTCATATGCGGTCAGCAGGAACTCAGGTTCCTCGGCATGGGAAACATAAACCATGCATGGGTACGCGGGCAACGCCGTGACTTCACTGACATAGCTACTGGCCATGGCGTTCATGAAAGTCGACTTGCCACTCTTCAGCGGACCGAAAATCAATACGAAAGCCTGCTGCTGCTCAATGCGATCGGCAAGCGCACGCAACTGATGCTGCAGATCTTGCATGGCTGGCAACAAGCGGCGCGCAGGGCGACCTTGCTCGGCCTTGGCAAAGCAATCTTGGGCTGCCGATAGCGGCGGGAAGACGGGCGCCAGCTCCGCATCTGCGGCCGAGCAGAACTCGGTCAATAGATTGCGGGTCGGTGCCTGATGGGGATGGGGCGTGACCGCGTCTTGGTTCATGATGTCTGCATCCTATCCGCCAAAGATGCCGACTTAAAGCAGACTCCTGAAGGAGTCTCAGAAACTAGGACTGCCCGCGCATGCTAGACATATTGACCAACCAGAATCCAATCAGGCCCATGAGCCCAAACACTAGACCAACCAGCTTCCACATGCCTCCGTCGAGGAGTACAGCCCCCTCAGCATGGTTTCGCAGCCAGGCACCAATCGCATTAAAGCAGGCAATATGGATGATCACCGTCACCACAAAAATGACGACCGACAAGAACCCCATGAAGGAGGGATCGAAAGGCAAAAAGGGAGTGAAAGGCATGGGCGGAGTTTAATCCAGCCGAAGCTCATCTACCGTTTTTGATAAAGGCTTGCGGCGAAACCCAAGGTGCTTCGCCCCCACTTCTCGACTGCGCTAGTCCAGCTTTCCAGGCGGTTGCGAAACTCCTCGGCCTCTGGGTCGTCGGGGTGGTCCTGCAGATGCGCGCGCATGTTGGCGTCGTAGCCGCCTTCATAGGCCGCCCATTCCTCCTCGGTCGCGGCAGCCTGAGCTTCGAGCTCAAGGCCATGTTTACGGCCAACCTCGGCAAAGTCTTCGAGATAGGGTATCTCATTTTCCTGGCAGCCAAGCATGGCCAGATAATCCTCACTTGGTTTCTGCCGCCAGTACCCCTCTCCCATCAGGAGGTATCCCCCCGGGCGCACCAAGGAAGTCAGCGTGGTCAGGGTTTGGGCGAAACTGCCGCAAGCATGGCTCGCGCCGAGGCAAATCCCCAGATCAAAGCTCTCTGGCGCAAAAAGAGTGGGGTCGAAGGCGGCCACCTGCAAGTGCAGGCGCCCTTCTGGATCGCGCTCATCGGCCTCGGCTAGGGCAATCGCAGTCGCACGCGGAGAGGGGTCTACCCCCACCGCCACCACGCCATGCTGTTCAATCAAGCTGAGCAAAATCTCGCCACGACCGCAGCCGACATCGAGAACGCGGCTGACTTTCTCTAGCTCCATGTGAGCGGTCAGTGCCAGCAAGTCATCGAGGCCGATGGGATTCCATATCGGCATATTGCCATGGGCAATGGCAGAGTAGCGGTCGCGGTCCATGCTTAGGATGCAGACCCTGGCACAGCTTCTTCGCCAAGCTTCTCGGCCTTGAAAGCCTGGATCTCTTCGATGAGGGCGTCGACCATATCGGCTTCGGGGACCACGCGGACCTGCTTGCCGTCGCGGTACAAAATGCCTTTACCGCCGCCTCCAGCAATGCCGATGTCGGCCTCACTGGCTTCGCCAGGACCGTTGACCACGCAGCCTAGAACCGCAATCTTCACCGGCGCATCTTCGCCAGCGAGGCGTTCTTCCAACTCGGTCATGAGTGCTTCCAAATCAATCTCGATGCGTCCGCAAGTGGGGCAGCTAATCAGCTCGGGGCTCGTGACTCGCGCGCCAGTCGCTTTCAGAATGTCGTAAGCCACCGGGATTTCCGCAACGGGGTCGCCAGTCAAACTGACGCGGATGGTGTCGCCGATGCCATCGAGCAAAAGCGAACCCAGACCTGCGGCAGATTTGAGCGAGCCATAGCCAGGGCGGCCAGCTTCAGTCACGCCCAGGTGGAGCGGGATATCGGTGGCGGCGGCGAAAGCGCGATTCGCCGCGAGCACGGTTTGGGTATCCGTGGATTTGAGCGAGACCACAAAGTTAGAGAAGCCTAAGTCCTCAACGGTCTGGCAGTGGCGCAAAGCAGATTCCACCATGGCCTCGGGCGATGGCCAGCCATGCTTCTCGAGCAGGTCTTTCTCTACCGAACCGGAGTTGACGCCAATCCGCAAAGCCACATTGGCGGCATCGGCGGCGCGCACGACTTCGCGGACGCGATCAAGACTGCCGACATTGCCGGGGTTGAGGCGCACCTTGTCGACGCCGGCATCAATCGAGCGCAAGGCTAGACGATGGGTGAAGTGGATGTCGGCAACTAGGGGCACCGGGCAATGCTTGCGAATTTCCGGCAGGGCATCGGCGGCGCGGTCATGGTTGACCGTGACCCGCACCAACTCGCAGCCTGCTTCGACCAGAGATTCGATCTGGGCGATTGTCCCCGCCGCATCGTCTGTGTCGGTGCACGTCATCGACTGCACCCGAATCGGGTGCTCCGAGCCAAGAGATAGGCCGCCGACAGTGACGGTGCGGGTAGGGCGACGCTGGACCATGTGGGCCTATTCTAGGCCGTTCAGGTGATCCAGGAACTCTTGTTCAAACTGATCCATGTCCACGTCGGCGAAAACCTCGCCGATGACGCGGCGAATTGATGGCGATTCCGAGAACCCCTTGAAAAGGTCCTGGAACATCTTCTCCTTGTCATGGCCGCCATTGCGCAGGAAGTGCATTACCGCCCATCCTTGTGCGTAATTACGACCGACATCGCCCTGGTAGTAGAAGGCGGTCGGCATCCTCAGGAAATCACGCAAGGGCATCACGCCGCGCTCCTTCAGCAGAGCGACGTGGTCATGATTGACTTGGCCTTCGACGAAGCGTCCGTCAATGGTTTCGTAAAGCTCCATGTATTCCGCCATGCCTTCGTTGAACCAACGCGGAGCCTCTGGCGCCACCAGATCTAGATATTGGTGAAAGCCCTCGTGGACAATAGTGCGGAACATCATTTCCCGCTGCGGAACATTCCAAATCAGGAGTTGTTTCAGCCACGGGCTGAACAGGCCAGCTGTGTTTTCCGCCTCGCTGCCCAGGGAATCTTCGGCATAGCGCTGATAACTGGCCTCGCCGGAAAACAGGAAAACGCGGAACTTGTTCTTCTCCAGGCCCCGAAGGCGCTTCAAGTGCACCGAGTAGGAGGTGTACGCGCTCTCCAGCAAATCCGCGGCTTCTTTGCAAATCTCTTCGCTGATATCGGACCGGATGTCGTAGTGCGTGGATTGAAAGCGATAAGTCTTTTGCCAAATTGGCCCGGAAAGAGCTTTATCAATGCGCGCGCGAAGGCGGTCAATCTCCTTGCCGCGAATGCCCTTGCGTTGCGCATTCTGCACCAACTCCTGAGCCTCTTCCAGGTGCTGAGTCATGATTTCCAGCCACATCTTGGCTTCGACCACTTCGACTGAGTTGGGCCAACGCTCCTCTGCCGTTTCCAAGAGCGTTCGGCTTGCCGCATACTCCCGCAAACGAGTCAGAAGCTCGGCGTGGCTGACGACGGACGGAAGGTGGCTTTCATCGTGGGCGACCATTTTGGATGCGCTTTCTTCTGCTTCTTCAATCTGCCCATAAAGCAAATGAATCTCCATGCGCAGATGGGCAGCGCCGGCGGCGTGGATGTCTTCTTCCCTTTCCGCCTCTTGCACCTCTTCCATCAGGGCGTCGAAGTCGTATTTGTCTTGGTAATACATGCGGCGAATCTCGGCAAAGCGCCGTTCCCCTTGTGCGCCAAGGGCGTCTCCCGGATATTCGCGGAACACCTGTTTGGTGTTGTTGCTGCGCGAACCCTTAGAAGAAGCGCCGGCGCGGCCACGAAGGCCCCCGGCCGATGCTTCCGCGGCTTCGCCATCGCCACCTAAGACTTGTGATTCATCGAACAGCCATTCTGGAAGCTCGCGATGGGCGTCATAGGTTTCTTCGAAAAGCTCTCGCTTCTCTTGCATTTGCTCATCGATCTTTCCGGCAATCCACGCCGGTTCCAGAGCACCCTTGATTTCGATCTCTAAGCCCTCGCGCTCATAGTCGGCGAGACCATAAAAGGCAGCGCGGCCCCAATCGGTGTCGGCACGCTTCACCGAGAACAAACGCTTCTTGTTGGCCTTGGTACTGATTTTCTTCTTCTTCACCTCTACCTTCAGGGTGAACTCCTCTCCAGAGTCCATCACTTCCTTGTCGGCCGAATCCAATAACGTTTCGCGCGCGCCATTCTCGGACAGGTATACACTTGGCTGGTACCCAACGCTGCCAAAGAAAAAGCGGTGCATCTGGTCAGAATCAAAGCCGACGACCACAGTGACGCCCTCGCTGCCTGGATACTTCGGCCCGCTCATGGTCAAGGTGTAGTCGTCGCGGAAGGCGACTGGCATCGTGAAGGCATCTCCGCTCTGCATCAGGTCACTGAGATCTTCTCCATAGAGAGTCATCTCAATCTCGCCGGATTCGGCATCGTATTTCTTGACCTTGGCAGCCAAAACTTCATCTGCCTTTGGCGGTTCATGGGCAGAGAACAGGGCGATGCGCTCCATGTTGTTCAAGATGCGAGGCTTTTCGATGTAGACATAATCGGCCCGGGCATTCTTCTCGAGCAGGCTCTTGAGGTCTTTTCCGGCTTTGTCCCACTGCCCTTTGCTGATGCGTCGCTCGACACCTTTCAATCCTTTTTCAAAGGCGTCAGCATCTTGAGCAAGGGCGGCTGGGGCAAGGAGGCAAAATGTGCCTACAAAAATGAGCAGGGGAAAGAAGGTCTTCATTTTCGGCTTAGTCGGTTCAGGCCACGGATTACGGCAGAGTAAGAATCGTCGAGGAAGCGAGTGCTATCTAAGACCAACACTAAGGCTTCCGTGGTATCAGCCCAGGTTGCGCTAGATTTCAAGTTGTCGACAAGAACTTCGAGAAAATCCACCTCGCTGATGTCGTTCATGACCATCAGCCATACACACATCGCCCAAGCTTGCGCGTCTAGCGATTGCTCTTGTTCCAATGCCCGGTAGCCTGCACCATTGAGGCACAACATTACGGAGAAAGGGATTGCGCCGTCGGCGCGCAGTTGCTCGAGCAGACCTTTCGCCCGCGAAGACAATTCTTCGATGTCTTTGCCCGGCAAGATGCTGCCGTCGGCAACCAGCTCCGAAAGGCCAATGGAAGCCCATAGCGGATATTCTGGGTGAATCCTTTTGCCGACGTGAATCATCATTTCACGGCGCAAGGAGTCTTCCCGCTCTTGCTGCCGCGGGTTGTACCAGGCCACGACCGCATCGAAGGCAGGAGAATATAAGCCTGAGGCCGAGGGGATTGCGGCGCCGAGGATCTCGGCGCAAAACTCTTCATAGTCCCAGCGGTCTGCAAACAGGAATAAACGCAACTTTTCTTTGGAAGACAACGTGTCTTCCGGAAGAAAGCCAATGGCGCGACTCACTTCACGTCCGATCCACAGGTCTAACTCTTCGGCGGGCTTTTTGTCTAAGTCGGTGTGAATCTCGACCAAGCGAGATTTCATGATGCGAATGCCTTCCTTTTTGGGACCTTCGCGATGAGCAAGAAGCTCTTCGCATCGAGTCTTTAGCTCTTGCGGTAGAGAGTCGTCTTCCATCAGGAAGAAGCGCACATCGTCGACCATGTCTAAACGCATCAACAACTTGACCGCGTTCAAGACATGATGAACCTTGCGTGGGTCGGCCTTATAAAGATTGGTGGCAATCTCCCAAACCAAATCTCCTTCATCCATGCGGGCAAGACATTCCATCAGGACTTCCTGGGTGATGGCATGTTCAGGGAAGGCCTGCAGTACGTCATCGGCGAAGTTGCGCCCATATTCCCAATACCCTCCTTCATAGGCGGCAATCATGGAAGAATATGCCAAATGAGCCGGAGTCAGTCCCTGCGGCTTGTCGTTTTGCAGAATGGAAATGGTGATCAGCGCCCGATTCCTTCGCCGCTCCTTGCGCAAAAACTCCGCCGTATCTTGCCAGGCTGTTTCTGCCGCTTCCGTGGGAAATCGACCAGGGGGCTTCGCGTCTTCCAGGCTCGTTCGTTGGCGGTAGAGGAATGGGTGAACCCAATCTGGGGTTTCTGCCTGAAAGTCCACGGCAGCGCGAAAGGCTTGCTTTTGGCGCTCGCGTAGAGTCGACATGCGCGCCACCAACTGATCTGGGTCGAGCGGGCCGTCGTACTCAATGGCGCCAAGGCTGCCTTCCTGGACACCGGAGAAGGTGACCTGAAGGGCACCTGCGCGCTTGGCCTTAAAGCTAAGAATCTTGCTCTTGCCCGCATAGATCTGCATGCTGCTGCCCAAGGATTTCAATGCCAACAGCAGCGGCTCCCCTGGTTGAGGCAGTTTTTTATCGACCCGCTGTAATATCTCTCGCTTATCGCCATCGATTTGTGAAACCAGTGCGACTTGGTGGTTGATTCCACTGGCATCATTACCGCATTCCACTTCATAAAGAAATCCATTCTCTGCCTCGATGATGATTTTGATTTGGCCTTGCTCGGGATACTGCAACAAGTCCAGCGCAATACGGCAGCGACCTTCCAGGTCCATCGGGATCGGCCACTCCTCTTGGTCGTGGGAGAAGTCGTTGAGTTGAGTCTCTCCCTCCCACCGCAGTTTGAAGACTCCAGATTTCTCTTTGTAGGAAAGGACCGATGCGGAAAATGGGATTACCGGTCTCTCTAAGGCCGCTTCGCGCTCCAATCGCGCTGTCTCTTCCTTCAGGAAAAGGCTATCTACCAAGCAATCTTGCACGGCAGGCAAATGACGAATCAGCTCGACCGAATCTTGATGATCTTCAAAAATCTTCAGCACGCGAGCATGGGCGGCATCGCCATCTTTCGCCTCGACAAAGGCGCGTGCTTGTTCAAGATCTTCTCGTAAAGAGGATTGTCCCTGTGTAGCAAACAGGGCCGCAATGGAAAACAGCAGGGGAACTATCATGTGAAATACTGCACAGCAGTATCTGAATGATAGCAGCCTTCCCTAGCCGCGCACAGGAATCGGCTTGCCGTCGCCGCCGATGGCGACGAAGGTCACTTTGGCCTCAGTGACGCGGATTTCGCTGCCTGGGCGGTCTCGCCGCTCCACCAGAACGTCGACCTGAATCGAAACCGAGGTTTTCCCGACCTTCGCCGAACAGGTGTAGAGCGAAATCAAGTCGCCGACATAAACCGGCGCATGGAACTGAATCTTATCCATAGCCACCGTGACGTAACGCCGATGCGGATTGATGCGGCGCATGGCAATCTCACCCGCCTGGTCAATGAGTGAAAGAATCACACCGCCAAAGATGGTGCCGCCAGGATTGGTGTCTTTGGGTAATAGCGTGGTGCGAATCGCCAGCTCACGGTCTGCGCCGCAGCCAATCTCATCACAACCGTCTTGTTGTTCTTCACTCATCCCATCCACTCCTGCAAGGTTTTTGCGGTGTACTCGCGAACGCGGTCTAGCTGTCCAGGGAAAAAATGCCCGGCGCCTTCGACCACAGTCAGTTGGCCCCCGCATGCTTCGGCATGGGGCATCTTTTGGAAATCCACGTATTCATCTTCGCTGCCGGCCAAGAACGCGCTGCGTTGTGGCCAGGCGGTGCTTTCCGGCCACGCATAAAAGTTGGTCGGCCATGCCACCGCCATATAGCCGGCGACTTCCGCGCGCGCGCGAATCGAGAAATCTAAACCCACGCGGGAGCCAAAGCTGAAGCCCCAAACGAAAACCGGGAGTCCTGGATATTCCTGCTGCAGCCAGGCAAACGCCGCGGCGGCGTCATCGATCTCGCCGATGCCCTCGTCATATTCCCCGCCGGAGTCGCCCACCCCACGAAAATCAATGCGCAGCGCAGCGCATCCGGCTTCGAGCGCACCCAACGCGCCATGACGGACCACATTGTTGTGACGGGTGCCACCGTGCATCGGGTGCGGGTGCAAATGCAGAACGGCCGCACGCGCGGCTCCAGTCGGGACTTCAAAGGAAGCCGCCAAGGGGCCGGTGGGGCCATCAATCGACAGGCGTCGTAAAGGAGGATTGTCTAAATCGCGGACCATGACAAGGTCGGGCTCTCGTAAAAAACCCGGTCTATTGTCTCCGGTCTTGGGACCGGATTGCCTCGGAATCGAGCTTTCTCTGCTTCTTTCTTCGACCGCGTTACACTCGACCTGTGGAGCTTGTGGCCACCCTATTGACCGATTTCCCGCTAGATGAGGCGCGCTTTCACGGCCTCCTGCGGGATTTGGCGCAATCTTCGCTGGCTGGCGCCATCAGTCCGCAGGGCATGCAGGCGCGCCACAGCTTTGGCGAGGCTTCCAGAGATCTCGCTCCGCGCGACATTCTGGTGCGCGTGGAGCGGGCGACCAAGGCCCCTCCAGAAGCGATTCACGAACTGGCCGAGGTCGGCTTTCGACCGCTCCATGCGGTCATGGTCCACACCGATGGCGACGATGATTCGCGCGAAGATGCCTGGGCGCTCACCCACCTCTATGCCGAGGAGTTGCGCGGCTGGATCCTCACCCGCTACCTGGATTACGCCACTGCCGAGGCGCGTACGGGCAGCACCGAGGGCCTCTTGCATGTGCCGCTGACGGGGGGAGCCAAGGGCGACAAAGCGGTTCTTCTGGCGTCTTCCACCCTGGATTGGCTGGCACCGTGAGCGGCTTCGAGCGCGTGTTTCTGGGCTGGAATTCGGCATTATTGCCGAATTGTGCGGCATATTTGCTCGAGCAGTATGGCCCAGACCTGAGCCAAGTTCAGATTGCTCTTCCCGGTCGCCGAGCGGGTCGCCGTCTGCAAGAGCTGTTGTTGGAGCAAGCGCCTGCGCACTGGGCACCGCCACAGACCACCACCCTTGGCCAGCTTTCCGATCGCCTGACGACACAAACGCTTCCGTGCGCGCCGGAACTCTTGCGCGATTTAACCTGGGTTCAGGTCCTGCGACAACAGCGAAAGGCCGATTTGGAAAAGGTCCTCGCCAAGCTCCCGCAGGGCAAGGATTTTTCCAGCTGGTGGCCGCTGGCCAAAACCATTCAGGATTTACATCGCGATTTGGGTGGGGCAATGCACACCTTTGCCGAGGCTGCTCAGTTGACCAGCGCCGCGGAGGGTCCCAGATGGGAGATTCTCGCGCAAGTCCAGCAAGACTATTCGGCGCAGCTTGCCAAGGCTGGCTTTGGCGACCCTCACCTTTTGCGGCTCGACGCCTTACGCGCGCAGAATCTCACTCCAGCAACCGGTCCGCTGCTGCTGGTTGGCATCACCGAAGCCAACCCGCTGCAGCGGGAAATCCTGTTACATCCGCAGGTACAGGGCCAAGCTCTGATTGCCGCACCAAAAGATTTGGCCGACGCCTTCGATGACCTCGGCATGCCCATCCCCGAGGCTTGGGCCGGGCGCCAGTTAGACATTGCCGATGAGCATGTGCACTTGTGCGCCGATCCCGCTGGCCAAGCACGCAAGGTCCTGGAGCAGTTGCGCAAACAGCCAGGTCAGTTTGCGCCAGAAGACATCACCTTGGGTGTGCTCGACGACCACTCCCTGCCCCCGCTTGCGCGCCATTTCGCCGAAATTGGCGTCAGCGTGCACGGGGCACAAGGCCAGTCTTTGGCGCAAAGCTCGCCGGCGCGCTTGCTGGCGGCTTTCGCAGATTGGATGGAGAACCCGCGAGCCCAAGCTTTGGGGCAACTGCTACGTCATGCGGATTGCGAGGAAGCCCTTGGCTTAGAACTCCAGCGCCCATCTAACCCAGGCGCACTCGATACCTATCTTGCGGAGCATGTTCTGGAACAGGCTGCGCCGCCCTGGCTACCTGCCTCTGATCCTCACGGGATTACGGCCACCGACCACCTCAAGCAACAGTCCGCCTTGCTGTGGAAATGGAGCGAAGATTTTCGCGGCAAGGCGCGTGGCGCCCGGGCATGGACCGATGCCTTAGATGCCTTGCTTCAGCAGATGTACGGCCATCGTGAATTCGACCGCAGTCGAGAAGCCGATCGCGAGTTGGCGTCGGCACTGTCCAGCATTGCCAAGCGATTGCAGCAATGGCGACAGCTCCCTGAAGACCAAAGCAGTTTGCCACTGGCTGGTGCCCAAGCTCTGCGCTTGTTGGTGCACCACTTGCGCCAAGAGGAGATTCCCACTCCGCAGCGTGGTGGCGGCAGCGTCGATGCCGTGGGCTGGCTGGAACTGGCTCTTGACGATGCCCCTGCCTTGTTGGTTTGCGATATGCAGGAGGGATTGGTTCCTGCAGCGCCACAGACACACCCCTTATTAGAAGCGCCGCTGCGCAAGCGCCTGGGACTGGAGCAAGATGCCCTGCGCTTGGCGCGAGATCACTACCTGCTGGAGTGCTTATGCGCCCAACGCCAAAGCCAAGCCTGGCCGCAGTTCTTCCTCTGCCGTAATAATGCACAGGGAGACCCATTACTGCCGAGCCGTTTATTCTTCCTCGGCCAGCAAAGCACCTTGGCACCGCGCGCCTTAGCCATGTTTGGCGAAGAGCAGGACGAACCCCATCGTATCGATGGTGGTTTGCCACCAGTGCCAACTTGGCCGCAGGCGCCCGCCATGCCGGATTATGAGCAAGAGACCTTCTCGCCAAGCCGCATCAATGCTTATCTCCAATCACCCTACACCTACTATCTGCGTAATGTTCTTGGCTTAGAAGACGTTGAGGATGATCCCCAGGAATTAAGCGCCTTGCACTTCGGCAACCTGATGCATGAAGTCTTGGAGCAGTTTGGTCGCCATGAGGAAGCACCTACTTGGACCGACGCCCTGCAGTTGCACCGGTTCTTGGTCACCCTTCTGAACGCCGAGGCGAAGAAACGCTTCGGTGACCCTCCGCGCGGCACGGTTGGCTTGCAGTTGCAACAGGCGGAATACCGCTTGCTGCGCTTTGCCTTACGCCAGGTCAGCCTTGTCGAAGAAGGCTGGCGCATCCATTCGGTGGAATGGTCCCCGCAAGACAAATCTGTGCCGCTGGATTTCCATGGCACCGCCTTTCGCCTAGGCGGGCGCATCGATCGCATCGACCGTCGTGAACAGGAAGGCCAGGTGCAGTGGCGCATCATTGACTATAAAAGCGGCGACAAGGCTATGGAGCTGAAGAGTTGCGTGATGACCCGCAAACTGATTTGGAGGGATGTGCAAATGGCGCTCTATCCTCATTTGGCAGCGCCATTGATTGGCCGCGTGCTTTTAGAGGACATGCCGCAATCCACCGAGGTTTGCTATTGGAATCTGGGCGCAAGCGACGACTCCGATGCCTTCACCATTTTGCACTGGAAGGAAGGCATGCTTGCGGCCATGACCATCCAGGTTGCCGCCGCAATCGAGGGGATTCGCGCCGGAGACTTCTTTGACACCAAGCAGAGGCCTCCGAGTTTCGATACCTTTGCCCTGCGGTGCATGGGGCAAGGTCAACTGGTGGCGATGGCCGAAGAAGAACAAGAGGGGTGGGAAGAATGAGCGTGTCGTCGGAATCTTTGGTGCTCCTCGCTTCCGCGGGAACAGGCAAAACCTATCGCCTTTCGTTGCGCTATTTGCGATTGCTCCAAAGCGGTGTTTCCCCGGCCGTCATTTTGGCCAGCACCTTCACTCGCAAAGCAGCAGGGGAAATCTTGGGCGCCATCCTTTGCCGTCTCGCCGAAGCCTGCGCGAATCCAGACAAGCGTCAACGCTTGGCACAAGAACTGGACCTCAATCAGGATTGGCCGCAGGCGGATGTGGAGCAACTGTTGCGGAGCTTGCTGACGCAGTTGCCGCAGCTCAACATCCGTACCCTTGATAGTTGGTTCCAGAATCAAGCAAGCGCCGCTTCCTGGGAGTTGGGCCTGCCTTTGGGCTGGCGCTTGGCGGAAGAAGTGGACCATTTGGAGATTGCTCGACTTGCCGTCGAAGCCACGGTCACCAATCTGCCCACGAAGGAAAGCCTTGGTCTTCTCGAGGCCATGCAAGCCGGCAAAGCCAAACGCAGTGTGCTCGGTGCTGGCGGAGACATTTTGCAAGAGGCGGCAAAGTGGTGGTGCGCCGCCAATGGCCAGGGCCAGGCTTGGGAGATCTTGGCGGAAGTGCAAAAGCCCAGTGCAGAAGAAGAGGAAGGCGCCCTCGCTCGCATCCAAGAGATGCCTATTCCCAAAACCAAGGCCGGCAAGCCAGACTCCAACTGGGTTAGGGCCACCGAGAAACTAATCGGCCAATTCGCCGCACGAGATTGGAAGGCGATGCCAGCTAGCGGGATATTCGCAAAGATTTTCACCCAGGAGAACCTCTTTAACCGACATGCCATCCCGCGAGAGTTCTTGCTACCAGGAGCAGAGGTTTGCGCACGGCAATTGCTTTGGGAGCTCCACCAGAGCAATCTCGCCCTGCGCACTTTGGCCGAGCGCTATGCCTCTCATGCGCAATCCGCGAAACAAGCTGCCGGCCTGATTGATTACGACGACTTCCCCACCAGCTTGGCGAAGGCCGATCCGGAGCTACGCGAACGGGTGGCTGCACGCGTTGGGCAAGAGGAAGAGCACTTATTGCTCGATGAATTTCAAGACACCAACCCCCTGCAATGGGAAGCGATTGCGCCGTTAGCGGAAAAGGCGGCACAGCAGAAAAAGCGCTCTTTGTTTGTCGTCGGTGATGCCAAGCAAAGCATCTACGGCTTCCGGGAAGGGGAATCGCGTTTGCTCACTGGCCTAGCAGGTTGGCTGAATCTTCCCGAGGAAACCATGTCGCGCAACTATCGTTCGCGCCAGGAAATTCTCGATGCCGTCAATCATTGCTTCGACCAACTTCCCGAGCTCTTTGGCGAGAACGCCCCCGCAGCGTGGACCCAAGCGACAGAATCTTGGGCAGAGTTTCCAGAGCACACCGCTAATAGCAAGGAAAGCGGTGAGGTTCGCCTGTGGCAAGTGCATGGAGAGCGCGCGGGCGATGCCGTCGCCATGCGCCAAGCGACTTTGGAACGCGTCATCGCTTTGCATCAGCAGAACCCAGACGCAAGCTTGGCCGTGCTGGTGCGTAGCAACAAAGTCATTCCTCAACTGATTGCGGAGCTTGCGGCTCAGGGAGTGAAGGCGAGTGGCGCGGGCGGCAATCCGCTGACGGATTCGCGCGCGGTCGACATCGTTCTCTCTCTCTTGCAACTCGCGGATCACCCTGGCGATACCGCCGCCTGGTTCCATGTCGCGAGCTCAGAGCTTGCCACCTTGCTCGACCTGCGCTACCGCGAAGACCGGCAGGACCAACGCGAAGATGCGCGGCGAGCCTCAAGCACATGGCGTCGGCGCCTACTCCGGGAAGGCTACGGTCCATTCCTCGAGAAGCTGTACCGGGAAATGAAGGCCACCGAGCTTTTCGACGCCTTCAACCTGCGCCGCTTCGGCCAGTTGGTGGAGCTAGGTTTGCAATGGGATTCCCGAGCCACGTTGCGCCCTGCCGCTTTTGCGCAAATGATCCGTGAACGCCGCGTCGCCGATGTCGGCAGTGCTGGCGTACAAATCATGACCGTGCACCAATCCAAGGGCCTTGCCTTTGATTTCGTGTTGCTGCCAATCGAAAGAACGCGCACATCGCGCAATGCTTTTCTCGCCATGCGCCCCGAAGCGCGCGGCGCGGTGACTGCCGTCAGCCGCAGACCCAATGCCACTGTGCAACAAGCAGCGCAACTCTATGGTTGCCCGGATTTTTTACACGCGCTGCAATGGGATCAAGCGCGGGAAATCCATGACATGCTGTGCGTGTTGTATGTCGCCATGACCCGCGCCCGGCAGCACATGGAGATTCTGCTTCCGTGTCAGACCAAGAAGCCGAAGGAGCCCGGCGAAAAGGTAGGTGCCGAAGAAGTCCTGCGCAATTCCATTCTGCAGGCCCCCTCCCCGGTGGAGCTTCCCGGGGCGCCGGAAGTCCAGGATGAGGAACGCACCCTGCGCGTGGTTTGGCAAAGCGCGCCGCTCCTTGCAGGGCAGCAAGCGCAAGATGCGCGCGCCACCAATGCGGAAGGCCCTGAGGACCACGCCGACCAGACACCGCTTTTCCTAGACAGTAAGGGGCCGCGCATTCGCCCAAGATGGAGCCCTTCTTCCGCCGCGGAAGAGCACATCACGGGAGCCAAACTCTTGCAGCAGGGCGACGACCTCGCCATGCGCCGCGGTAGCGCCTTGCATGCGCTCTTTGCCTGTGTGGAATGGTTGCCGCAGCTCCCTAGCGAGGAGCAACTTCACCAGGCTCTTGCGGCTATGCAACCGCCACCTACCGCTGAGGAACGAAACAGCTGGGTGCAGGAGTTCACCGAGATGTGCCAACAATCAAACATTGCCTCGGCCTTGTCCAAAAGCGAAGAGCATGCCGAACTTTGGCGCGAACGCCCCTTCGCCGTAGCCGCCAAGGACGCACAAGGACAGAATGCCATCTTGCAGGGGATTTACGACCGCGTCGTTCTATGGAAGGATGGGGAACAAATCGTGAGCGCGGATATCTTGGACTATAAGACGGGACTACCGCCAGAGGACCAACAGATTCCCATGAACTATCGCCTGCAACTCGAAGCCTATCGCACGGCACTGGGTATGCAGCTTGGACTCGGCCCGGAAAGTATCCGCCTCAGTCTGCTTTACCTCGATGGCAACTGCCAGCTGTTCGCCGACGAATGGAACTCATGAAATCCTTGTACACCATCCCTCTCGCGGCTCTGCTGCTTGTTGTCACGCCAAGTTGCAGCAAGGAGGAGCCAAAGCCGGTAGACGAAGGCCAAGCTCAGCCTGCAGCAGAGGGAGCGGAAGAAGGCGGCCTGCGTCTGCGTGATCGCATGAAGGTCTCCAAGCCGGCAGAAGAGAAAACCCCGGAATGGTCGACGGCGATCACCGTTGAGGAGCGGCGCGCCAGTTTGGAAAAAGCCTTAGCCACTGGGAAAGAGCCCTACTTGATTGACCTACATGACCTCGGCGGTTGGGAAGTCGACCTCAAGCGGGAACAGCCCATCCCGGACTACATCTTGGCCCTCGATGGCAAAGAGGTCATCGTGCGTGGCTTCATGATGCCGGACATTGATCTCGAGCTCATTCAGAAGTTTCACCTGGTGCGCAGTTTGTACAGCTGCTGTTTCGGCGCGCCGCCGCAACTCAATGAAATCCTGCGCGTTGCCCTCGCCGATAAGAATGGCATGGACTACACCTTTAAGACGATTGAAGTCCAGGGGGTTCTGCGCGTGAAGTTTGAAATGGTCGACGGCCTAGTCGAAGACATCTTTCGCATGGAAGACGCGACCTACCGCGCGTTCAGTTACTTCGATGACCCCGATGCTCCCGATTCCTTCGACGCCACCACGGATTTCGAAGGTGTGGTGCCGAGTCAGGACTAACTCGCGCCGACCAAGGCCGCAATCGTCGGCCAAAGTGGGGCTTCCAACTCCCAGTCTTCGCCGGTAAAGGGGTGCTCGAAAGCGAGCTTCCACGAGTGCAAGGCCTGATGGTTTAAGCCGAGGAGCGCCTCATCGGCTGGAGTTAGCTCGTCGTCGAGCGAGCGCAAGAACACGTCATCGCCGCCGAGGTAAAGCTTGTCGCCAATAATGGCGTGGCCAATCGCTGCCAGATGCACCCGCAGCTGATGTTGCCGCCCGGTTTCGGGATAGAGCTCGACCAAGGTGAGCGCCCGCGGTGGCCCCCAAGGCAGGGTGACGGCATCGAAACGCTCGCGCACTTTCCAACGCGTGGCGGAGAGCTGCGCATCTTGGTCGTCGGCGTCGCGGACGCCCATGCACAAACGCACCTTGGAGGCGAAGTTGCGCCCCAAGGGGAAGTCCATGCGCCCTTCGTCCTCCGCGATATGACCATCCACCAATGCCAAATATGCCTTGCGAATGCGCCGCGCTTCAAACTCGCGGCCTAATCGGCTGCGGCTGAGCTGATCCTTTGCCGCAAGCAATAGCCCGGTCGTTTCACGGTCCAAGCGATGACACAAGGTCGGCATGTCGCGGGTTTCGCCGTACAAGGCATGGTGGCGAAGGTGTAAACGGTGCAACACCGAGTCCACCAAGTGGCCGTGGCTCGGGTGCACATTGAGTTTCGGGGCCTTGTTGACCGCAATGATGTGCTCGTCTTCGTGCACCACCTGAAGGTCGGTCGGGTCTTCGCCACTGGCTTCTTCCGGCGCTGGCCCTTGCTCCGCTGCCCCCGGCTGATCGACCCGCACCACCACTTCTTGGCCGGCGCGCAACTTAAGGCCAGTACGGATCCGCCCCACTGGGGCTTTTTGCGGATCTTTATGCGGCAGAACATCAACCACACCTTCGGCAATTAACTCCTGAATCCCGGTGCGCGAGCGCCAGTCCAAACGCCCGGACAAAAAGCCGTCGAGGCGTTGCCCTGCTTCCGGCGCACCAACCTCGAAGCGCCATTCCTGGAAGGGCGCACTGAGGTCGCGTTGACCGCGGCGGCGCATCCGCTCAGGGCGTGGGCGAGGCATGGTTCAGGGAGGGGCGTCGGCTTGGTCGTGAAGAATTGCAAGGAGCCTCAGCGCCAAGGGCACCGAGGCTCGATTCGGTCCGGCTCGTGGACCTGTGTCTTTGCTTAGAAGCGCGCGTTGCGGCGCATGCGCTCGGCGCGCTTGATCACGCGCTTACGCTCCAAACCAGCGAGACGGCGCTCGGTGGTGGGCTTGACGAAGAAAGACTTCTCTTTGATCTCGGCGAACACGCCTGCGTGGTTGCACTGACGCTTAAAGCGACGCAGTGCGGCTTCGAGGGATTCGTTCGGACGGACTTGGACCTTGATCATGTTGCCTGGTGGCGTGGATTTCGTGGAATTCGAGCCGGGTTCCCGGAGTCGGGCCGAATAGTCTATCGGAGTCCCGCACATCCGTCTACCGCAGAGCTCTGTCTCCTCCTCCTCCGCCCCCCGCAGACCGCGCTTCTGGACCCTCCCCTCGGGGGAAGGGTCGAGGCGAAGCCCATGAGAGCCTTGCCGGGCAGGTGGCGGCCATCATATTCCAGAACGAGGAAACCGGCTTCGCCGTGGTCAGTCTTGAGGTGGAAGATCAGGGCTATGTGACCGCGGCGGGCAGCCTGGCCCCACTGCAGGAAGGTGTGTTTTTGCGACTCCATGGCAGCTGGAAGGAGCATCCGCGCTTCGGCCGCCAATTTCAGGTGTCCTGGTCGGAGCAATCTAGCCCCACCACCCAATCCGGGCTGGAAAAGTACCTCGGCAGCGGGGTTTTTCCGGGGATTGGACCGGACATGGCCAAGCGCTTGGTCGACCATTTTGGCGAGGACACCCTGCAGGCTTTGGAGCGCGGACCGATGGCGCTCCGCGATGTGCCCGGGATTGGCCCCAAGCGCGCCACGGCCCTGGCGGCAGGATTTGCCGATGGCCTGGAGCAGCACCGCGTTCTGGCCGAACTCCGCGGCTTTGGCCTCAGCGGACCGCAGGCGATGGAGCTCTATCGCCGGCACCAGGCCGGGGCGATTGGCCGGGTCAAGCAAGACCCTTATGCCCTCGCCGATTCCCTGCGCGGCGTCGGCTTCCAAACCGCCGACAAGATTGCCGATGCCATCGGCATTCCGCGCGACTCACCGGTGCGGGCACGTGGGGTTTTGGTGCATTTGCTGCGCGAAGGCGCGCGCGAAGGCCATAGTTGCCTGCCTGAAGAAGACATGCTCGCCAAGCTGGATCAGCTGGGATTAAGTAGCGATTCCATCATCGAAGGCGTACGTTCGGCGGTGCTTTCGGCGCGCGTTGCACTCGACGAACTTTCTCCCGGCAAGCGGTCTTTCTACTTGAGTGAGTTGTGGGAAGCGGAAAAGTTGTTGGCGGCAAGAATTCGGTGCTTGCTGGAGCGACCTGCTGAGGTGGCTGCTACTCCAGACCAAGTTTTGGAGGCCATCGAACGCACCGCCTTCCGCCCGGATGAATCGCAGCGACAGGCTTTGGAAATGGCGCTGTCTTCGCCCTTTGCGGTGATTACTGGTGGTCCTGGTACCGGTAAGACCACCACCTTGCGCTTGCTGCTCGAGATCTTGGAAGCGGCGGGCGTCGGGCCAGTCAAGTTGGCTTCTCCTACCGGGCGCGCAGCCAAGAGATTGCAGGAAGCGACCGGGCGCGAAGCCTCCACCATCCATCGTTTACTTGGGTTTGACCCGGCGAATGGACAGTTTCGCCACAACGCGGAAGAGCCTTTGGCACTGGCTTGTTTGGTGGTCGACGAAACTTCGATGCTCGACTTGGAACTGGCAAGCTCTTTGCTCAACGCCGTTCCCGACGACGCTTGCGTGCTTTTTGTGGGCGATGCCGATCAGCTGCCCTCGGTTGGTCCCGGCGCCGTCTTGCGCGACTTAGTTGCGCATGAAGCCGTGCCGACCGCACGATTGCGTTACATCCACCGCCAAGGCGCGGGCAGTGGCATCAGCGAAGCCGCGCACGCGATTCTCGCTGGGGAGTTACCGCCCGACGTCGCCCGCGGCGAAGGTAGCGGGGGCGATTTCTTTGTCAGCTATCGCGAAGACGCGGATAGCGCCGTGGAGTTGGTGCAACGCTTGGTGCAAGAACGCATTCCGCAGCAATATGGCATTGATCCAGGACGCGATTTGTTGGTGCTCTCTCCCATGTACCGCGGGCCGATGGGCGTCGATGCACTCAATCAAGGGCTTGCGCAAGCACTGAACCCCGATGGCGAAGGCGCCGAGTGGAGCCGCGGCCTCCGCGTGGGCGATCATGTCATGGTCGTGCGCAATGATTACGACCGTGAAACCTTCAATGGCGATGGCGGTCGGGTGATTAGCATTGGCGCCAGTGAACTGGTCGCCGAAATAGATGGGCGCCTACAAACATATACCTCGGGCCAGCTCGACGACCTGATTCCCTCCTATTGCGTGACGGTGCACCGCGCCCAAGGTTCCGAAGCACGTGCCGTAGTGATTGTCCTCGCCGATGCCCACTACCTGATGTTGCGTCGTAATTTGTTATACACCGCGGTCACCCGGGGCAAAGAATTGGTGGTGATTGTGGCCGGGCAGTACGCCCTACGCCGAGCCGTCGGCAACGCTGAAGAGTATGCGCGGAATGGCGGACTTAAATCTCGGCTGAGCTAAGATGGCGCACTATGGACATGACGCTGAACCCCCTCATCCGCGCCATCAACCCCGACGTCGAGGCAGAACTGGCCACCGTCACGGAGAGCATGCGCTTCACTTTGCAGGAAGTCATGGGCGAAGAGCGCGGCGGCAACTACTACACCTTGGAATGGCTGCGCAACCGCTTGCTGCAGCACCTAGACCCGGGGCAATACCAGGCTCAGGTGCTTCTCGCTGAAGATTACGACGGCAACATCCTTGGGCACACCATCGTCCGCATGGAACGCGACGAAAAGGGCCAAAACTTCGGCCTTTATTCCACCACCTATGTCAAACCCGAAGCGCGTCGTCGGGGCATTGCCGTACAACTCGTCCAACGCGGTGAAGACTGGCTGCGCGAGCAAGGCATGACGCGCTTGGCAACCGATACTGCTCTGGACAACGATAAGCTCATCGGGCTATTCCAAGCGCGCGGTTATGAAGTCGTGTTCCGCAGCCGCGAAATGCTGCGCCTGCAAAAGGATTTCGCGTAAGCCTTAGCGCAGCATGCGGCGCAATGCGCTGGCGAAGGCTTCTCCAAGACCTGCCCCCTGCTCGGGGTAGAGATAGGGTTCGATCAGCTCAAGCTCCATCAACAGCAGTTCGCCATGGGAGCCGCGCATCATGTCGACGCGGGCATAGAGCAAGGGTTCCTCTACGGCTTGTAACACGGCTGCTGCTTGGGCAAGTTCCGCTGCACTTGGTTCGTGAATGATCTCCTTGCCGCCGTACATGGATTGCACGCGGTAATCGCCTGGCGCGGATCGCTTTAAGGCGCAGTGCGAAAATTGCCCGCCGAAGAAGAGGAAGGAGTACTCGCCTTCGCTGACCGCTGCGGACAGAAAGGGTTGGATCATGCACGCTCCTAGAGGGAGTTCTTCCACAGGCGGTAATGGGTCACCAAGCTTCACCCGCACTTGTCGCCAGGCCGATGCCCCGACTTGTGGCTTCACCACGAGTTCTTGGCAGGACAACTCTTGGAATGCTGCATGAGTCGTAGCTTGATTTGCAGCGTTTCGCCAAAGGGTGGGCACCACCTGGATTCCTTTCTGCTCGAGATCGATTAGATAACGCTTGTCCAAATTCCAGCGCACGATGTCGAGGGAATTGAACAAGGGCTTTGCCGCAGACAACTGTTCAAGGACTTCTAAAAACTGCTGTGGTTTTTCGGCATAATCCCAGGTCGTGCCAATGACGAATGCATCGTAATCCGAGACACGAAGTTGCGGGTCATCCCAAACCACCGCTTCCAACTGAATGCCCAGAGCCGCACAGGCGGACTCCATCGGCGCAAACTCGGCCTCATGCTCCCAAGAGTCTTCTCGTTCGTCCGGATGGCCCGGCAACATGCAGGTCGCGGTCAGGAAACCAACGCGCATGCCGGTGCCTAGCGCAGAAACTCAATCGCGCCTTGCGGCAGCAGATACAGAATCAGCATGGTGCCGCCACTAACTGTGGGAATATGCTGACTGCCGGGGCGGTAGACCGTCCAACCGGCAGGGTTGCCGTCGAAGGTCGGGTCACCATCGAGGGCGAAACACAAATCGATTTCGCCTTCGGGGTGTAAGTGGCGCGGACCGGGGGCCGACATGAGGACCGCGTCGGCGCTGAAGCCGAGGCTTTCTTCGGTGGCTTTGAACAAGCGCGAATAGCGCACGGGATCTTCGCCCATGTGACACACCGTTCCCTCGGCAACCCCCTCTTCCATGGCTTGGCGGATGGCGGACATTTCGGGGCCATCATGCGGGAAGCGTTCACGCAGGGCATCGGCCGCGGCTTCGGGATCGTGCAGATCAAGATCGGCAGCAAAACGCAGCAGAGGTTGTAGGGAGGAAGGGTCGAGAGTCATGAAATCACGGGGGATTCTAGTGGACGTATCCCAAAGCTTCGAGTTTGGCTTTTTCTTTATCTGAGAGCTCTCGCCCTGGAAGCTCAGGGTAATAGTCTTGGTTTAAGAGCTCGCGCATCTGGGACTCCAAACGTGCAAGCTCCTTGGCAGCTTCTGCATTGCTGCCATCTTGGGCTGCAGTGAGAAGATCCTGAGATTCTTGAGGATCGCTCTTGAGGAAATAAAGGTGCCGAGGTACCAAGCGGTAGTTGCCCTGCTCAACCTGGACCTTCTGAGCCTTCTCCTGGTTTTCAATGGATTCATCTGGATCTCCTAGGAGCGGCTCTCCGGCATAGCGCATTTGCATGGTCAACTTCCAGCCATTGCTGCGCAGGCAAACTTCGCCAATGCGCACCGAAAGCTGCGGCTCATTGGGTGCTGCCCCTGGAGCAAGTAAATCACGTCCATCCACATAATCAGCATTGGCACCGACACGAGCCAAAATCGTGCGAGTGGCGTCGATCATGTCCACGGCACCCGCTAACTGCGCTTGCGGAACTCCGGAGCCAAACAGGATCATGGGAACAAACAGCTCTTCGTCATACAAGCTATCTCCATGTTCGACATTGCCGTGGCGGCCAAAGCCCTCTCCGTGGTCGGCGGTAAGGACAAGGAATGTTGGGCGTCCACTCTGCTCAACCGCCTCGAGCAATCGCCCAAGCTCGGCGTCGAAGTAGGCGACTTCTTCCCAGTAAAGTCGTTCTTGGAAATCGCCGATGGCTTTTTGACTTTCTATGGATGCCCCACCTCGTAAATCATTGCGCATTTGCACGCGCATCTCGAAATCGGATTGATAACTACTATCAAAGCCGTCCGGTGCTAACTCAGGTCGGGCAATGGTGCCGGCAAATGGCGGAGGCGCAATGTAAGGCGTATGCGGATCGAAGTACTGCGCACAGAAATAGTAAGGCTCAGGACTTTGCTGAAGCTCCTGCAAATACTTCACACTTTGGTCTGTCGTCAGCGCGCCTTCGCCGAAGTGCTCACGAAAGTTTCGCCTTGCTGTAGGGTTCAAAACCTTGCCAAGAATGGAGCCGAGGTAACGATCCGGCAACGAAACACCCAGCAGGGTTTGCGTTTGCATCCATTGCAAATAGATTCTCCAATCTTCGGCATATTGGAGGGGTGCCCAGGTTTGGAAACCGTCACGGAAGCTTTGGTAGGGATTGCCTTCTTTATAATCGGGAACTTTGGCCAACAGTGGATTTGAGGTTACAGCGGCAGTGCGGTAACCCAAATCGCCCATGCGATTGGCCAAACTGCGACCCTTCCAGTCCACTTCCAATTGCCGCGCGGTGGGCCAGCGCGAAAGGTTGCCACGTTGCCCGATCTTGAGAATGTCCAAACCCATGAACAAGCTCAAATGGCTAGGCAAGGTTTGGTTGGCCGGAGTTACGGCATAAGGCGCCCAAGTCCCTTGTTCGCGCAAGGCATCCATGTGCGGGGTTGGCACGTTGGGATTGAGAATGGCATCGGCGCGAAGGGTGTCGACGACGACAAACAACACATCGGGGGTTTGTTCGCTAACTTGTAAGCCAAGGCCTGGGCCAGGCTGCAGTGCTGTTGGCCCAGCAAATACGCGGGCGGCTTCATTGGCTGGCAATAACATTGCCACAGGCAGGGCGAGATGCCCCAAGATTCCCATGGGGCGCATGAATTTGTCGAGCGAACCCATCGGCCGCAGCGAAACCCCAAACATGGCGAAGCCAAGGCCCATCAAAATTGGTCCACCGAATAACAAGCTTGCCAACATGCCGAAGCCGAATGGCAGCAAGGGCCGCGAGCCACTCCATTTCAAGAGCAGCAAACCCAACACCCAACCCAAGACGATGGCGTTGAAGCTGGCCAGGAACAAGCGTTCCCGCAACATGGCATCGGCAAGGTCCCAGGCGGGGCTAAATGCGATGAGCAGGACGCCACCTAGAAACAGGCCGGCGACGGCAGCGAAGACGCTCCTCATAGGCCAGATTCTACGCTGGCGCGAGCAGGAAACTCGCGTTGTGACCGCCGAAGCCGAAGGCGTTGATGAGTACTGGTCCAGTGCACCCGGTTTCTTGCCCGGGCAACACCGGCAGATGTGGCAAGGTGGAGTCCGGCTGCTCACAACTCACGGTGGGCGGAATGTGATTGGCCGCAAGCGCGGTGAGCGCAAAGGCGGCATGCAAGGCGCCGCTTGCGCCCATGGCATGACCATATTGGCCTTTGGTGCTGGTGAAGGGCGGGACATCGGCGCCGAAAACCTGTGCCATCGCGGCCACTTCCATGGCATCGTTCAAGGGGGTGCCGGTGCCATGGGCGAACACGCCGACGACTTCTTCTGGCTTCAGCCCGGCTGCGGCCAAAGCCGCCTGCATCGAACGCGCGGCCCCATCGCCATCGGGTTGCGGCGCAGTGATGTGATGGGCATCGGCGCTGGCGCCGTAGCCGAGCACGCGGGCCAAGATGTTGGCGCCGCGGGCTTGGGCACTAGCTTCGGTTTCCATGACAAAGATGGCGGCACCGCTACCGACCGCGGTGCCCTGGCGGCGCTGATCAAAGGGCCGCAACACCGGCGCCGGTTGCCCTTCCGCCGTGCCTTCTTCGACTTTGGCCAAAGCCTTGGCAGCGGCCATGCCACCGACACCCCAGTTGTCGTCGATGTGTTCGCTGCCTCCGCACCACACGCGAGTGCACAGACCTGCGCGCAACATCAGCCAGGCTTGCCCGAGGGCATCTAGGCCAGAGGCGCAGGCGGTGCCGACCGTCCAGGCCGGGCCTCCCAATCCGCGGCGAATCGCCAACTCACTGGCGGCGGCATTGGGCATGGAAGCTGGAATGGTGAAGGGGCTTAAGCGTGCCGCTTTGCCAGCTTCAATCTTGGCCGATGTCGCTAAATGTGTGGTCGTGGCGCCATAGCCAATCCCCAGCAATACCCCGTCGGCGGCTTCGCCCTCGATGCCTGCTTGGGCGGCGGCCTCGGCGGCGGCACACAAAGTCATGACGGCTACCGGATCTAAACGCCGGAGTTCGCGTGGGCTAAATCCTTCTCGCGCGATGGCTTCGGCTAGTCGCGCAGGAGCAATCGCCAAATCTTCAAGCCCCGACGCAAACCCAGAACCTGCCGCGCGCAAGGCAACTTCGCCGGCGCACAAGGCCGACCAAGAGGAAGGCAAATCGGGGCCGAGCGGAGTTACCGCACCGGCCCCGGTGATGACAATTGGATTGTCGTTCAACGCTCTGCTTTCGCGGTCGCTTCGGCGGCGTCCCAAGCTTCGGCGCGCATGGCTTCAATCGCATCGGCGTCGCGGGGAATCATGGAAGACAGCACTTCATAACCGTCTTCGGTGATCGCCACCACGTCTTCAATGCGCACACCGATTCCCTCCTCGGGCAAGTACACCCCAGGCTCCACAGTAATCACCATGCCAGGCTTAAAGCGCGCGTTGCGCTGGCCGACGTCGTGCGTGGCCATGCCCAACCAGTGGCTGGTGCTGTGCCAGAAGGCGTCGCGGAAACCGCGTTCTTCCAAAACTCGCGCAGCGGCTTGGTGCACCGAACCCAGAGTTGCCCCTGGCTTGCATGCGGCAAAGGCCGCCTCTTGTGCATCGTAAACCGCCTGGTAGACCTCGCGTTCACGATTACTCCACGTACGCCCAACCGGCCAAGTGCGCGAGATATCCGCCACGTAGTGGTTGTATTCGGCGCCATAATCAATCATGACCACTTCGCCATCGGCAATCTGCTTGTTGTTCTCGTTGTAGTGCAACGTGCAAGCGCGAATGCCACTACCGACAATCGGTGCATAGGCACCTTGCCCCATGCCGCCGGCATTACGGAACTCATAGGCCATGCGCGAAGCCAACTGCCATTCGTAATCACCCGGCATGGCGCTGCTCATGACGGCTTCATGGCCAGCACCACTGGCAGCGGAAGCGCGGCGCATGGCTTCCAGTTCTTCTTCCGTCTTGACCACGCGCATGGCGTCGAGGGTGACCGAAATGTCTTTGACAGTGGACTCGGGATAGGTTTCTTTGAGCTTCTCAAAGAACTGCCCTTCGCGCCAATAGCGGCCGTCGTAGGGATCGCCGCGCTGTTCACGCAGCCAACCCTGCAAGTTATCGCGCGACATCATCCAGTTTTCCGCCGGCTGCCGCTGCACATAAATCGTTTTGTAGGTCTCGCTCAACTCGCCCATGAGTTTGGTCAAGCCTTTGTAGTTGTTCGGCCCGAAGCCACCGCTCTGCCCCACTTCCATGGCGTTCTCGATGCCGGTGATTTCGCGAGCTTCTTCAGGGTCGACCAAGTCACCCAACCAACGCTCCAGGTCAGCCGAGCTCGGCGGCACCAGGATGTACTGCTTGCGGTTGTCGGTGGTCATGACCAGCACCGCATTGGGCGTGGTGATGCCGGTGAAGTACCAAAAATTGTTGTCTTGGCGGAACTCGCGGTAGTCCGGGTTACTGGCCTTGCCGCGCAGCACGATGATGCCCGGCTCCTTTTCGGCGAAGAAGTCGAGAAGTGCGTCGCGGCGCTCGGCGTGCCACTGCTGGGTGAACAGTTCCTGGCCACGGCCGTCTTCCGCGTGCTGCTGGGGCATAGCAGCCATCGCGAGGAGAGATGTCGAGAGAAGAGCAAGCATGTCAGGTGATTCTACGTGCGTCATGCCAAAATGCTGGCGTGAGTTCTGACCCACCCCTCTACCTCGACCACGCGGCGACCACGCCGCCGCTGCCGGTGGCCTTGGCCGCCTTTCAGCAGGCGGTAGAAGAGGCTTATGCCAATCCGGGGTCGCTGCATGCCGCGGGCGCAGCGGCGGCGCGCGTGGTCGAAACTTCGCGACGCCAGCTCACCCGCGCCCTCGGCGCCGATGGCTACCGCGTGATTTGGACCGCCACCGGCACCGAGAGTAATCACCTCGGGATTCAGGGCTTGGCGCGGGTGCTCGCTGCTCCGGTCCGCCGCGCCGGTGCCACGCCGCGCATTTTGGTTTCGGCAATCGAGCATCCAAGTGCCCTCGAAGCCGCGCGTGCATTGGAGGTCGAAGACTTTCAGGTCGACGTCCTGCCGGTCGACGCAGAGGGCTTGCTCGCTCCCGAAACTCTCGCCAACGCCGCCGATGCCACGGTAGTGATGGCGGTAGTGCATTTAGCCAATAACGAGATCGGCACGGTGCAGCCTATCGCGCACCTAGTGGCCGCCTTACGCAGCAAAGCCCCCAACGCTCTGTTTCATTGCGATGCGGTGCAAGCTGCTGGCAAGTTGCCGCTACCTCTTGCCATGACCCGCGCCGACAGTTTGGCGGTGGCTGCGCATAAGTTTGGCGGCTTGCGCGGCACCGCCGCCTTGTTGTTGCGCGAGGGTGCTCCAGAGCCGGAGCCTCTGTTCCGCGGCGGCGGCCATGAAGGTGGCTTACGCAGCGGCACCGAGAACACCATGGGCATTGCCGCGATGGCCGCAGCCGCAAAATGGCGCGCCGAAGCCTTGGCGCAAGATCCGCAAATGTTCTATCGCCGCCGCGCAACCCTGCTCCAAGGCTTGCGCGAAATCTTCCCCGACTTAGTCGTGCTCGGCCCCGAAGCGGAGGCCTCTTGCCTCGGCGCGGTGCTGTCTCTTGCCCTGCCTGGCCAACGCGCGGAACCATTCCTCCATCGCTTGGAACAGCATGGGATTTATGTGGGAAGTGGTAGTGCCTGCAATAGCCATGGCCACACCGAATCGGCAGTGCTGCAAGCGATTGCTTTGCCGAAAGAACTCGGCAACAGCGTGTTGCGCGTCAGCCTCAGCGGCGTGGAGACCGACGCCGATCTCCAACGCACACTGCAGGCCTTTAAGCTAGCACTGTGAAAAGCCGCAGCTAGGGCACTTGCAGCAGCCTTCTTCGAAACTGAGTTGCCCCGTTTCGCAGGAAGGACACTTCACCTTGAACGCGCCACCGGTGCCGGTGCCTTTGCGATTCTTGGAGCGTGGCGGTGCCGGCATGTCTTCGTCGACATGGCTGTAGGCATCAGCGTCGACTTCGCCGAGCAAGATCGCGCGCAGACCGCAAGCTTCCTTGGCCATGAGATAACGCTTCAAGGCAGTAGCTAAACCGTCGGCCAAAGACATGATGCGCCCGTCGCGGCTCGGCACGGTCAACGAACTGCCGATGCCTTCGAGTTGGCGCAACGCCATTTGCAAATCGCCACCGCAGCGCAGGAACAAGGACAGCATGCGGCAAATCGCTTCCAAGTCGGAGTTGGCGACGTCGCCCCCCTTGCCCAACTGCGCAAAGACTTCCATTTCGCGATCGCGCGTGGGGTCGACCGAAAGCTTGACGTGCATATTGCCGAATGGTGTCACCTGGCGGATGCGAATGCTCGGCATGATTTCCGGCAAACGCTCTGGCTCCAAGGCTTTTGGCGTGGCAGGTTCAGCGGTTTCCGCTTCCTTGGCCTGCAAAGCCATCGGTTGCATGTCGCGGCAACCATCGCGGTAAACGGTAACGCCTTTGCAGCCTTCGCGCCAAGCCAGTAGATAGGCGGTGCGTACGCCTTCTTCGTCGCAATCGTGCGGCAGGTTGATGGTCTTCGAAACCGCGTTGTCAATCGAGGATTGCCACGCCGCTTGCATCATGATGTGCTCTTCCGGAACCACATCATGTGCGGTGACAAAGACATCGAGCAGCTCTTGCGGCAAGTCGGCTTGCTGAATGCTGCCGTCTTCCATCGCGGTTTGGATGGCGGCTTCGCTGCCCTCTGGGCTGACACCGGCCTTGCGCATGGACTCTTCGAAATCGCGATCGACTTCGCGCATGACGACAGGCACGCCGTCGGCGTCTTTCATCACCTGACGTTGGAAGGCGAGGGAGAACAAAGGCTCAATCCCGCCGGAGCAGCCAGCGATGATCGAAATCGTGCCGGTCGGTGCCACGGTGGTGACATGCGAGTTGCGCCGCGGCGCGCGGCCTTCGACATGGGGCTTGGAGCCTTCCCAGGCGCCGAAAGGTTCGCGACCTGCCTCGGCAACCAAGGCTTCGGAAGTCGCGAGAGATTGCTCGGTCAGGCGCGCCGAGAGACCGCGCGCGATGTCGAAGCTTTGCTCCGAACCGTAACGCACCCCAAGCTTGAACAAGAGGTCGGCAAATCCCATCACGCCCAATCCAATCCGGCGCTCTTCGTCGGCGCGAGCACGGATTTCGTCAATCGGATAGTTGTTGACGGAGATGACGTCGTCAAGGAAACGCGTGCTTTCGGCAACGGCGGTATCAAAGGCCTCCCAGTCCATGCGCTCTTGCCATGGCGCCGACTCCGGCGCATCTTGGCGGTAGAAACGACCCAGGTTCAATGAGCCCAAGTTGCACGAGCCATAAGGCAGCAACCACTGTTCGCCACAGTTATGCACATAAAGGCCATTGGCATCAAAGGCATGTGGGCCAGGGACCTGGACATCGAACACCTCTTCCGTAGCATCGGCCTCGATGGCCTCTACTGCGGTGAAAAACCGCTCCTGGTTAGGACGCCGTTGCATGCTGCCAAGCAGTTGCTCCAACTTCTCGGTCTTCTCGACATCGGCAAAGCCAATCCGCTCCGCAAACATACCGAGATTGGACCCGGTGATGAGCAACTCAAATTGATCTAAATCCTGGAGAATGCGACTTTGCACGCCTAAACGCGCGAGCATGCGTTGCGCTCGCTGCAGCAAAGGGAAGGAGCTTTGGGCAAGGCGCACGGAAACGCCTTTGTCTAAGCTGCCCTGAACGCTGGCATCGGCATCAAAGAGACCGCGCAACCAACCAATGTGGAAGTCCGAAGAAGTTGCTTCTACGGCATCGCTCGGCTCTTTTGCGCCGGGCTTCATGCCGTACTGGGCGGCAAGGTCGCGCAGCGAGGCCGAGGTTGCGCGCCATTCGTTACGCGAGGCAATCTCATGGAAGCCAGCGAAGTCGGCGCGATGGGTGAGGGTGGACAGCGCTGATTCCGCAGCGCCCATCACCGACAGGGCTGCAGGGTTGATAGCGCCATCGACGTGTTTAGCCGCCCAAACGGAAAGGGTGGCGCCTTGCTTGCGCAGAGTTCCATCGCCTTGCAACAAACCCAGGAGGTAACCTTCTTCTTCGCTGCCCTGACCCTGCCAAGCTTCGAGCTTGCGGTGATCATGCAACATGATTTCATCGCCAATCTGGAGGTCCTGCAGCTCTACCCATGCCGACTCTAGGCGCCAGCGCGTACGCTTGGTCACCTTGCGTACCGGGTGGTTGGCAGTCAGGCGCAATTCCATGCCATTGCTAGCGCGCAGGCGGAAGGTTCCTTTTTCGCCGGTGGAGAAGAAGCCTTGAGCGGTGGTGTGGTGCCACTGCCCGTCCACGGCAATGCGCATGGGCTTGCCAAGCAAGGACTTCACCTGCTGCGGACCTTCCTCCGTCAGGACCCAAGTATCTGCAGTCACACAAGGATTGGTCGCTTCGTAGTCGCCGAGGTGCGGGACTTGGTTGTCTTCGTTGGCGCGGTCGAGGAACAGCAGGCCCGGCTCGCCGTTCTTCCAAGCATGTTGGGTCACCAAGTCAAAGACTTCGCCGTTGGTCCAGTACTGCTTGCTCGCCTCGGGCTCGCCAGCGGCAAAGGCATCGGCGTCGACCAGGGAACGACGGCGCCCTTCGGTCTTCTGCAGCCAACCCTTGCGGCCCCCGTTGGGGTTCACCACCACCAAAGGTTCGTTGGGGTGGTCCACGACCTGCTGCATCCAATCATTGGTGGCCGCGACGGAAACGTTGTAGTTGGTCCAGCGCGAAAGGTCATCTTTGGCGCAGACAAACTCGACCACATCGGGGTGGTCGCAGCGCATCACGCCCATGTTGGCGCCGCGGCGGAAGGCACCCTGCTGGATGGCTTCTGTGCCGGAGCTAAAGGCATCGATAAAAGACAGCGGGCCCGAGGTTCGGCCGCCGCTCGACGAAACGATGTCGCCATCTGGGCGCAGGCGCGAGAAGCTGAAGCCGGTGCCACCACCCGCCTTCTGAATCAGGGCCACATGCTTCAGCGTGGTGAAGATGCCGTCGATGGAATCTTCGACCGGCAGCACAAAGCAGGCGGAGAGCATGCCCATGGAGCGACCGGCGTTCATCAGTGTCGGCGAGTTCGGCATGAAGGTGCCGGTCGCCATCAGCTCATAGAAGCGGCGGGCCCAGGCGTCGCCCTGCTCGGCACCACCCTCTTCGTACTCGGGACGCGCCACAGCGGTGGCCACGCGCCAGAACAAGTCGCGCGGCTCCTCAATGATCTCTCCGCTGATGCCATCTTTGGCCAAATAGCGATTGGCGAGGACCGTTTTCGCGTTGTCCGCGAGAAGCGGCTCAGGGAGGTCCTGGGGGGCAGGCGAGAGGGCTGGCACGGCCTGGTCGAGGCCAGAATCCGGGGAGGTCGAGGTGTGCGGGCGAATCATGGAGGGCTGGTTCAGTCTGGGCATGACCTTAGCTTTTTTGAGGGCTCCTTTTCTGCTCAAATCACCACAATATTTTGTGCCTAAAAGCTCACAACCACTACCTCTTGTAGTTTTTCGACTGGCCAAGGAGTGGCCCCTAATACACCAAAAATGAGGTAGTTTTGAGGAACCAAAGTGCCCTCTGTGCCGACTTACTCATGGCTCCCCTCAGCCCAAAACCCTAAGCATGTTTTTCACAACCCTACTCCTCATGGGCCCGGCATTCGCCAGCCCCAACCTGGACCAGGCGGCCGCGGCAGCCCCACAAGTCGCGCCGCCCCTGTTCCTGGCAACCACCACGGCCCCGGCGCCTGGCGTGGTCCCTTCCACTCCGGCCCATCGCACCCGCCTGGTAACCCTAGACCTGGCTTTGCTGGCGCAAACGGCGCAACCCGGATCGGGCCAGAGCGGATTGACTCTGAATCTGTTCGACGACCTCTCCGTGCGTGCCGAGTTTTCCAGCAAAGAAGCGGCCTATGGCGGCGGCTGGATTTGGAATGGCACTCTGGCCAATGACGCCGAGGGCACGGTCAAGATTTCGGTGATGCAGCAAGTGGTTTCGGCCACCGTTTTTTACCAAGACGAGCTCTACCAAATCGATTACGCCGGCAATGGCGTGCACTGGCTGCGCCATAGTGACCCCAGCGGTGTCCCCGATTGCGGCACCACCGACACCCATGGCATTTTCTCGGAAGCGACCGTTGCTCCTCGTGGAGGTAGCGGCGCGCGCGGCGTAATCACCGACATCGATGTCCTGGTGGTGTACTCCACCGCAGCAAAGAATGTCAGCGGCGGCACTAACGGCATGCAGTCCAAGATTAACTTGGCGGTTTCCGAAACCAACAGCGGTTACTCCCTAAGCGGCGTAGACCAGCAGCTGATTCTGGTGCACACCGAAGAAATGATTGGCTACTCCGAGCCGTCGAGCTTCAGCCAAATCCTGTACGACCTCGCCGACGAGAACGATGGCGACATGGACAATGTCCACGCCTTGCGCGATCAGTATGGCGCCGATTGCGTCGCCATGATTTGCCAGAATGGGCAGTACTGCGGCATTGCCTACCTCATGACCAGCGTAGGCCCGGGCTTTGAGGATTCGGCCTTTAGTGTGACCAACTACAGCTGCGCCACTGGTTACTACAGCTTCGGCCACGAGTTGGGCCACAACATGGGATCGACCCATGATCCAGGTAGCGCCGGTTCGGCCGCCTATAGCTATAGCTATGGTTTCCGCACTTCGAACAACCAGTACCGCACGATCATGGCGTACTCGCCTGGTACTCGCGTCCTGCGCTGGTCCAGCCCAAATGTGGTCTACAGCGGTTTTACCATGGGCAACTCAAGTCAGGACAACGTGCGTTCGCTGAACAACACCGCCGCGACGGTGGCGGCATGGCGGGTGAACATCCCGCCGACGCCGACCCTGCAAATGGGAACCTTGCTTGCCGGCTTCTTGGGGGTAGCCAACCTCTCCAACATGACGGTATCCGGTTCGGCGGTGCTTGCCTACAGCTTGACCGGCAATAGCCCCACTTCCACGCCCTACGGTATAGCCGACCTTTCGGCGCCGATTGGCCAGTTCCCCGCGGTCACGGTGAACGCCGGCGGTGGCGCGAGTGTGTTCTTGTCGGTTCCGGCCGGCGCATCCGGCACCACGGTTTGGTTCCAAGGTCTGGACTTAAGCACCAGCACCTTCACCAACGGTGTGGAATCCACGGTTCAATAGGCACCCTTAGCTACGACGGTCAGGCTTGGTCGTCGTAGCTTTGCACGTAATCGTCGCGGACGGTGAGTTCGACACCGGCCGCGGCGAACATATCTCGAGTCTCTTGTGCGGCGTGGTAACGCTTCTCGCAGACCACGCGTTCAATCCCCGTGGCCAGAATCAACATGGCGCAAGTGCGGCAAGGTTCCATGCGGCAATAAAGCGTGGCGCCTTCCACCGAAGTTCCATGGCGCGCAGCTTGGCAAATCGCATTTTGCTCGGCGTGAATCGTACGCAAACAATGCCGGCTCATGCCGCCATCTTCATCGATAACCTGTTTCATCAGGTGGCCGACGTCATCGCAATGCGGCAAGCCCGGCGGGGAACCGACATAACCGGTAGCAATGATCTGGCGATTCTGCACCAGAATGCACCCGGAACGGCCACGATCGCAAGTCGCACGCTGCGCCACTTGGTGCATCATGTCGAGGAAGTAGTCATCCCAGCTGGGGCGATTCATATTGAGTCTTGCTTAGACAGAGATTTCTTGAAGAGCGCGGCGCACCGCAGCGAGTACCCGTTCCGGTGCCAGGTCTTGCCCACAGCGGAAGTGACCCTCGGGGCAACTTTGGTGGCCATGGATTCCGCAGGGCCGACAGTCTAAGTCCGCCACCTCGACCACCTGATCACGCGGCCCACGCGGGCCAAAGCCGAAGGCGGGAACGGTGCTGCAGAAGGGAGCGACAACGGGAATCGCAGCAGCAGTGCCAAGGTGCAAAGGCAGGGAGTCATTGGTGACAATCGCCGCGCAGCGCTGCAACACGGCAAAGGATTCGCGCAGTTTGCACACCCCGGCTAGATTCACCGCTCCGTCCAAGCCATCGGCGATGGAAGCAGTTAACTCGTGATCTTCTGGACTTCCCAGAAGCACCAGCTTGTGACCGTCAGCGACTAAGGCTTGCGCCAAAGTGCGGAAGTGTTCGGCGGGCCAACGCTTGGTCGCCCAAACCGAACCGGGCGCCAGGGCGATTGCCCCTTTTTGCGGCAACAACTCTTGCGCTTTGGCCAACTCCGCATCGTTGGGGAACATTTGCGGACGCTCCCAATCTCCACCGCCGCCCAAAGCTAAGGACCGCTCCACTTCATGCAGCTCCTTGGGATAAGGAACCAAGTCGGTATACAGAAAGGAAGCCGAAGCATTGTCGTAAGCGATGCGCTCGGGGATGCCTGCCATGCGCAACAACATGGCGGTGCGCCAAGAACGGTGACTGCAATACACCCGGCGATAGCCGCGACTGCGCAGATCTTGCGCTAGCCGCCGCAGGCCTCCCAGGCCACGGTCTCTGCCGCGCTTATCGAAGCTCAGAATTTCCCGTAATCGCGGATGATTCCCCAACAAGGGCGCAGCGGCTGGCGTAGTCAGCAGGTCGAGCGGCCCAGGGTGACGTTCGGCCAAACGTCGCACCAACGGCTCGGCGAGGAGCACATCGCCGAGGAAGGAGGTATCGACGAGTAGGGTGGCCTCTTCCACACTGCTATTCTAGGAATCGCCCGGCGCCTGCTATGGCCTCTATCTTCCCCCGCGTATGACCTCCCCTCGCCTCGCAGGCTCCCGCCGCGAGGTCATGCATCTGGCGTGGCCAATTGGCGTCTCCATGATGTCCTTCACGCTGAAGGGCTTCGTCGATATGGCGATGGTCGGCCACCTCGGTACCGACGCCCTCGGCGCGGTCGGCTTCGCCAGCATCGCGACTTGGTTCGCCCTGTGCTTCCCTTGGGGCATCTTGCGCGGGCAGCGGCCACTAGTCAGCCAGTACATCGGCGCGCAGCAAAAGGACTTGGCCTTTAGCTTCGGTGCTCATGCCTTTTACTTGGCTTTCCTAAGCGGACTGTTTCTGATTATTTTCCAGGGAGCACTGGTCAACATCTTTGGGCACTTCGCCGCCGACACCGCCTTGACTCCTGAGGCGATTGCCATCGGCAAGGACTATTACGCAGTGCGCCTGTGGTGGCTCATGCCCACCCTGCTGACCTTTGCCATTGCCGAGTACCTGCGCAGTACCGGGCGCACGCGCATGCCGATGGCGGTTGATTTGTTGGCACACCCCTTGAACCTGTTGTTCAACTACCTGTTGATCTTTGGGCATTGGGGATTGCCTGCACTTGGCGCACGCGGTGCCGCCATCGGTACCGGCTTAGCGGACTTGATCGGCCTGGCAGTCATTGCCTGGCTGGCGCGTCCACGCACCAAGCTTCCGATTGGCGCGCTGCGCGTCAATCTGAGCAAGCTCAAAGAAGTGGTCGCGGTCGGCTGGACTGGTGGCATTCAGTTCTCCCTCGAGAACTTGTCCTTCCTTTCCATAACTTGGATTGTGGGGCACACCAATCAGGCTGCACTCGCGGTGCATCAAGCAGGCATTCAACTCATCCACCTGTCGCTATTGCCCGCAGTGGCGATTGGCGATGCCGGTTCGGTTTTGATTGGCCGCTACGTCGGCGAAATGAACTGGGATGGGGTGAAACGCACACTCCGTAGCATCTTGCAAATTATGATTCCCTTCATGGGCATGATGTCCCTGGTGTTCTTCTTCTTTGGCCGACCGTTATCGGGGATTTTCCTCCACGACGACGACCCCGTGGTCTTGAATATGGCCTTGGACCTCGGCCAAGGCGTCATGATTGCTGCCGCCATTTGGCAGTTGGGCGACGCCATACAAATCGCCTTCCGTTTCGCTTTGCGCGCAGCCGGTGACCACCATTGGGTGATGTGGACCGGCATTCTGTGCACCTGGCTGCTGTCCATACCGCTTGCCTGGTGGGTAGTGTTCGGCTTTACACTCGACCCGAACTCCGTCGAAGCCGGCGTCCACGGCAGCGTCGACAAAGTATGGTTGGTTTGGTCCGGCGAGATTTTCGTCGGCAGCCTCATCTTCATTTGGCGTTGGCGCAGTGGCGCCTGGATGCGTCATCGTCTTGTCAAAGACGATGCGGTGAAGGTACTGACTTAAGGCACGGCCAGCGCAGCAACCATCACGCCATGTGTTCGCGTAAGAGCTTGATCAGCTCGTCCGCTTCCGGAAAGCGATCGCCTTCCGCGAACTTACTAAACACAATGCGGTGGTCGAATTCGACATCGAAGATGCCCCCTCCGCCCGGAACGAGTTCTGCTATCAGGCCAAGGGTTTCTTGCACGGCGGCGGCCAGACTGGTCGCCTGGGGCAAATAGTTTCACTGCTGGCAGTAGGTGATGCTGAGGGGAGACGTCATGGCTGCAGTGTAGCGAGCGAAACCGGGGGCCTCCAATCGGATCAGGGAGCCCGATGCGGAGGCGACGCGCCCTGCTTCGATTTAATGATTCTCCAAAGTTCCGGCAAATGAGATTTCCTGGAATCCCAAAGCAATCGCACGGTCGAGAAGGGCAATGGCGTCGCCGTTGGTGGTGCCTTTGCGTAGGTCCAAGCTAAGAGGAGCCTCAACATCGAGGCTGGCGAGGTAGGGCTGCATGGCGTCGAGAGTGTCGAAGCGATGGGTGCCGATTTCGTAACGCAGGCGCCGGCCTTCGTAGGCCCAAAGTCCGGAGTCTTTGCCTTCCTGGATTAGCTGGCCGGGTTGGCTGACGAAAACCAAGACATCAGTCTTTTCTATCTGTTCTGCGTCCCGTGGTCCGCAACCACGGTCTTGCGGCAAGGCCGCATCCAGACGGCCTTCCAGTTGACGGAAATTTAGGGTCACAATGAAAAACACCAGCAGTAAGAAGGTGACGTCGATCATCGGCGTCATGTCTGGCTGGCGTGCGGCTTGGGGGCGCTTACGTCGGGTCATGCTTAGCCTAAGCACTGCCGGGGCGCGGGTAACCGCGACACTTCACGGGCATTCCCGCAAATCAAGCCCCTTTAGCTCAATACACAGGAATGCCCTGCCTTCTCGCGTAGTCGCGCCCAATCGAGCGCAGCCACCTAGGGGTGCGAGGCAGCTTTATGAATGTTCCAGCCCTTTCGGACTGAGCCTCTATTCTACCTCGAACTGGAGCGATTTCCTCACAAAAGAAAAACGTCTCTGGACCCCCCGGTCCAGAGACGCAGATTCTAGGGCTTATGGGAAAGCCAAGAATGGCCTCCCCTACGCTAGCTTCTTTCATGATTTCCCTATTCATAATGAATAGAGGCCGGCATTTATGAGCCGGGTTTCCTGTGGTAACAAAGAAATCAGTCTTTTAGAGAGCCTTGGGCGGCTATCTCATGGATCGATAATCCCCATAAGGCTCCATGGGAAAGGTCTCGCTTAGCTCCTCGTAGGTCAAAATCTCAAGCGGCCTAAAAATGCCGTCGTTCTCTGGATCGTGAAGGACTCCAAAGGTGAAATTGGTGGGATCAAACAACCGAAAAACGCGGTCATCAAATCCGAGCTGACTGATCGAGGTGAGACTCATGTGGAGCACATTTGGAGAAGATTCGGCATCCACCATGAGTTGAGGGGCTGCGCCAGGGACCATTTGGAAAATGCTGCCATTCTTTTTCAGTTGGACCAGCAGAAACCGACCTTCTGGATCCGGAGTCATACGAGAAATCTCGCTTAACCCCTTTCCGCGATACACCTCAAACTTGGTAGGTGGTAGTTCCATGGACCTTTGCGCTGGAGGGATAAATACGCCGCCAACCGGGGCCACTCTCGGCCAATGGAGGGGGATAGGAATACCGATGCCCGTTTCGGCGGTGAACATCGACCCGGCTAGGGCACCTGTAGCCGCGTGAAAGTCCCACTTCTCAATCACCGTTTCGCCAGTTCTTAGGTCTACCCCCGCCACAAAAAGTTGATCGGGGTAGCGGGCCTCCAAGGTAGTGACCGCAAAACTTGTGGGTACGGTTGCCTCAGAGCGATAGAACTCCGATCCCTGCACTTCTGTCGTCCACAGGAAGACGCCAAATTCATCCTCACGAAAACTGGCAAGACGAATCAGCCCTCCGCGGTTCGCGATTATGCTCGCGGGAGGGGAAAGCGAGTTAACAGGTCGTGGACCTGCCCGCTCGGCCATTCTTTGTGGTCGAATGCGTTCCCCTACCTCTAGATGCAAGTCTGGCTCGCAAGAAGGGCTCGCTCCAATCAGACCGATGAGGACCCAATATGTTGCGGAGCGCCTAGCCATGATTGCTTGGTAGAGCAAGGATCACGGTCCCTCATTCGCCAAGACTGATGGTCAACAAAGGTAGAAGTGGGTCGATAAGCGTTGCCATTTTGTGCCAAGTCCGCGGGGCAAAGCTGAATCCTCCCACACCCGAGGAAAGCCCTAGGCAGGAGTGCCCTCGGGAATCTGTGGTTCAGATGCCGAAGCAATTAGGCTTAGAACTCGCTGGAGTTCAGGCTTCAACAGTGGCTTGGACATGAAATCATCCATGCCACCGGCGAGACATTTTTCTCGATATTCAGGTAGCGCATGCGCAGTCGCGGCAATGATGGGGACTGAATCCATCCCTGGTAACTTCCGAATCTCCGCCGTGGTTTGGATCCCATCCCACCCAGGCATTTCCAGGTCCATGAGGATGCCGGCAAAGGCCTGTTCCTGGACGGCCGCCAGGGCTTCCTTGCCAGAAGCAGCGGTGAATACCGTGCAGCCGAGTTTCTCCAAATGTGCCTTGGCAACCCTAAGATTGATTTGGTTGTCATCGACCACCAAGATCGACAGGGGGAAATGGGACGGCAGGTCCACCTCTTTTCCCTTGGCCTCCTCAGGAGGAGGATTCGTGGCAAGTTTCACGACATCTTGAATGATCTCAAAGTAAAACTCTGTTCCGTGACCCAATTTGCTTTTTACCTTCAGGTCTCCCCCTAGGCCAGAAACGATTGAATGGCTGATAGAAAGTCCCAGGCCGGTTCCGCCAAACTTCCGAGATATCGTCTCGTCAGCCTGGACAAAGGGGGTGAAGATGTCCTTCATAGATTCTTTACGCATCCCAGGTCCTGTGTCCTTAATGCTGAATCGGGTACGCGAACGACCCCGGCTAAGGGTTTCTGAGCAAACCGATAAGGTGACGCTTCCACAGTCAGTAAACTTAATGGCGTTGCCAAGAAGATTTAATAGGACTTGGCGAATTCGGCCAGAATCTGCGAGGAGGACCTCCGGAGTTTCCGAGCAAATATCCATGTCCAACTGAAGCCCCTTGCTTGTCGCAGTATCTCGGAAGGAGTCGCAGGCTTCTTTGCAGAGTTTGCGGGGGTCATATGGAACCGATTCAAATTCCATTTCCCCTTTATCCACTTTCGCAAAATCAAGGATGTCATTCAGAATCCTCATTAAGGAAAAAGAAGCCTGCTGGGAAATCTCCAGCTTCTCCCGTTGGTTTTCCTTTGGCTCTTCGAAATCAAAGGCAGATAGCATGCCAATTATTCCGTTGAGTGGGGTGCGAATTTCATGGCTCATTCGGGCCAGAAACTGTGCCCGAAAATCCGCTTGCTGGCGGGCGAGTTCTCCCTCAATTCTGAGGTCTTCTGCGTGAGCAGAGCTCCTTCGGGAGAATTCCAGCAGGAGAAATACCACTCCGAGCATCAAACAGGAAATGGCGGTCAATCCATAGATGGCCAGTTTGACAAGCCCAAGCCAGGCAAAAGCCTCTTTCGTCTCCTGTTCCGTTGCAATGACAATCCCAGGATCCTCAATCCAAGTCCAAGCGCCAACAACATCAGCTCCCCGATAGTCGCGGTAGCCAGCAAGGTTTATGCCCGAATTCCCCTTGATTGCCTCCTCGGCCATCACAGTGAGTCCGGCAGAGGCCTTCCTCAAATCTGCTCCCGCAAATCGAAGATCCGTTCCCGGGTCAAGGGACATGAGGGAAGCAACCTCCTCAGTACCTTCCTCCATCAATCCGATGTCCATGAGCTCGCGAAACGACTGGTGTGGCCCAAGAATCAGCCCATCGCCACTGAGGGCATAGGTCGCACCAGTCTCTCCAAGTGAGGCGAGTTCAAGGGTATGGAACAAGTAGTCCCAGGGATTGACTCGCAGGGCAAGCGCTGCAATCACTGTCCCTTCAGAGTCTTTGATTGGCGCCAGGGCGAACATGGTGGCGCGGCCTGCTTGTAGCTCCCTCGATTTCGTTGGCAGGGGAACGTCTGATGGAACAGGGGGGGATAGGCAGGTTATGCCGGAAAACACCTTTTTCTTAATCCCGCTGAGGTTCATCAGGAGATTAGGGGTACCAAGATTTTCGTCCCGGCTTGACGCAATACTTATTCCTTCGGGGTTGATGAGGAAAAACCCTTCGAACCCCATGATCTGGCTCAGCGAGGCAAACCAATCCCTGGCTCCTTCCTGCGCCGTGGACGTGCTGAGGTGGCCCCCGTTGCGATGAACTTGATCGAGCTCCAGGGAAAGGGATCGCAGCTTTGGATTTTGCGCCCAATACTCTGCCGTTCGCTCAATCTCGCTAACAGCTTCTTCGACGGCATGCTGAGCTGTCTCCTGCACAGCAAGGAGCGAATCCCGCACCTGCTTTCTTGCGGCGTTCTCGACCTCCTGAACAGCAACATATGCTGCGGAGACGAGCGCGAACCCAGAAAGGCCTGCCTGAGCAAGAGGCCGCTCCTTCACGAAGGAGCATACTTTGCTCCAAATGCCATAGTTGAGCTGCTTTTTATCCATGGTAAAGGAGGTACGCCATTTGGGGCGCCACCCCCTATCGCCAATTGGCCCCGGTGGCCTTAAGTGAAATGCCTAGAATTCGGGCTTGAATCAGAGGAACGAATGGCAAAAAAAACAGCGGTGGGGGCTATTTCAGCTCCATTTGCGGCACATCAGATGTTGAAAGGCTGGCTGGAGTGCCCGACAATCTTGCCATGGAGCTAATCGTCTGGACCTCTGCTTTTAGCGTGGGAATATCGAAGATGGACCAGCAGCATCTTGAAATTGTTCGCCTCATCAACACCCTTGCAACGACTAGTGAGATTTCGGTTCGCTCAGAGTTGATTTCAGAAACTCTGACCAATCTCACAAACTACGCGAACGAGCATTTTCGGGAGGAGGAACGACTCCTTGAGGAACATGGCTACCCCGAGCTGGCTGCGCAGAAAGCGGACCACAGGGCCTACAGAATGAAGGTGGTTGCCTTTTGCCAAGAAACCATGGATGGGGAAGAAAATGTTCCTGCGGGCTTGCTCGATTTTCTTCGAGATTGGTGGGTAGACCACATCCTTCACTCGGACATGGAGTACCGCGGCTTTCTTGAGGCCCGAGGCGTGACTTAGGTGGTTATCTTGGCACCCACCAAGGCCAAGGTTGATTTGGGGGTGGAAATTGCCTTCTGCATGGGCACTGTGCCACCCGCAGAACCCAATCCTTGGCCTAGGTCCCCCATAGAATGGCCTAATCCCTCAATGGGCTCTGGGGAAAAAAGTCCCAGATTGAATGGTGGCTTGTGGTAGTGTGAACCTTCCAGGCCCTTCATGGGATGGATTCCCGCCATTCTGGCGAATGTCAATTTCATGTCAACCCCAATCGGGCTTAGGGCTCAGTTGAGGGACCAACATGGCTTCAATATTGATTGCTGATGATTTAAAGGATCTTTCCGAAACACTAAAAAGGGGTCTTGAGGTGCATGGCCACTCGGTCACCACATCTTCTGATGGAAACCTTGCTGTAAAGGCCCTTGCCAAGTCTCCCTTCGACCTTGTGGTACTTGACATCCACATGCCCGGTACTGACGGGCTGGAGGTGATTCGCCAGATGAAAGTGGCAGGGCATCGGGCCAAAATACTGGCCATGTCTGGTGGGGGCAAAACCGGAGACTTTTTGTTTTTGGAGGTCGCTGAAAAGCTCGGTGCGAGCGCCTCTTTGCGAAAGCCTGAAGTGGGTCGATAAGCGTTGCCAGTTCGGACTGAGTTTTAGTTTACGTTTTGGAGCCTCGAGGCAGGGCATGACCCTCTCAATGCAGATGGCATTCCTGCCTCTCAGCGCCCGAACTCCATGTATGGGAAGTTCTTCAACAAGGCCGCTACCGAGATCTCCAATGGAAACAAAGGTGGTAGGCCGGGCAGGATTTGAACCTGCAACCTACGGATTATGAGTCCGCAGCTCTAACCATTGAGCTACCGGCCCGCCGGGAGTGATTGTAAGCCTGCGCGATGCCATCCTAAGAACCATCATGGCAAGTCAGCATCCCACAGAAGTCCTGGTCGCGGGAAACGGCGACAGTTACGCACAATCGATCCAAGCGCGCAGTCATCAGCTTGCGGCCGACGAGCCATTGGGGCTCGGCGGTGAGGACACTGGGCCCACCCCCTACGAATTGCTTTTGGGCGCACTTGGCGCGTGCACCACCATCACGCTGACCATGTACGCCAAGCGCAAGGAATGGCCGCTCGAAGATGTGCAGGTCGCCTTGAGCCACCAGAAGATTCACGCCGAGGACTGCGCGAGTTGCAGTACCGAGAAGGGCTTGCTCGATCACATCGAGCGCAAGCTGAGCTTTGCCGGGCCGCTAGACCAAGAGCAGCGCGAACGTTTGCTCGAAATCGCCAATAAGTGCCCGGTCCATCGCACGCTCGAAGGGGAGATTCACGTCACCACCTCCTTGGCGGAAGCTTAGGCGCTGCCTTCGACGCCGAGTTCGGCGGCGTGTGGTCGCAAGACGTCGAGCAGGAACTCGATGTGCTCGCCGAGGTCCACGCCTAGGAGTCTTGCCCCCTCCTGGACCTCGTGGCGATCGACGCCGGCGGCGAACTGCTTGTTCTTGAGCTTCTTCTTCACGCTCTTGACCTTGAGCGTGGAGATCCCCTCCGGCCGCACATAGGAACAAGCCATCAGAAAGCCGGTCAGTTCATCGCAAGCCAGCAACGCCTTGTCGAGCTGACTCTCATACGGCACCCCCCACTGCGTGTAATGGGCGCTCACGGCATGGGCGATGGCCTCCTCTCCGCGCTCACGCAGCCACGCCACGATGCGATTCGGGTGTTCCTCGGGCCATTGGTCATAGTCGGCGTCGTGGAGCATGCCGGCCAAGCCCCAAGCCTCTTCGTCGGCGGCTCCCTGGCCATACTGATGGGCCGCCGCGCGCATGCTGATCTCCACCGCCCGTGCATGGCGGCGTAGGGCTTCAGAGGGGGTCCAGGCGCACAGGTGCTCCCAGGCTTCGTCTCGGCTCAGCGTCATGGCCAGATTGTAGGCTCGAGAAAAATATTCGAAATAGCTGTCGCGCAAATCGAGGGTGGCACGTCAATCTGGGGACGATGCTTTTCTTCTTCTTCCTCCATACCGACGCCGCCAGTTGTGCTCCGAAGTCCCCCGAGGACATGCAACAGCAAATGGCCGCCTACGAAACGCTTCACGCCGAAATGCAGGCCGAGGGCGTGTTCGTGGCCACGCACGGCCTGCAGCCGCCGTCGGCATCGACCTGCGTCAAGATGCAGGACGGCCAAGCCATCACTTCTGATGGACCATTCGCGGAAACCAAAGAGCACATCGGCGGTTTCTACGCACTTGAGCTTCCGGACATGGAAGCTGCCATTGCTTGGGCCAAACGCATTCCTGCGGCGGCTTCCGGCACCCTCGAAATTCGTCCCGAAATGCACGGGATGCGCAAACAATCATGATTTACTTTCTCCTCATCCACGACGAAGAATCCATTTTTGACTCCCTTTCCGAAGCGGAAATGGGCCAGTTCCTTGGCGAGTATGAAGCCTTTGGCAAAGAGCTAGAAGCTTCCGGCGTTGCCGTCGCCGGCCATCGCTTGCAACCTGTCGCGACCGCAACCAGCGTGCAGGTGCGTGACGGCAAAACGCTCCACACGGACGGACCCTTTGCCGAAACCAAGGAACAGCTCGGCGGTTTCTATGCGATTGATGTCCCTGACCTCGACGCAGCCCTGTCCTGGGCCGCCAAAGTGCCTTCCGCACGATTCGGTACCATCGAAGTTCGCCCGGAATGGGCCTAAACGCCATGAATCAACTCTCCAAACTCCTCCTTGCCGGCGTGGCCTTTGTTTGCCTCGGCACCATTCTGAGTTCTCTCACCCAACCACAACCGGACAACGGCGTTGGCCTGGAAGCTCTCAAAGGTTATGTCGGCACTTGGGTTGTCACTGGCGAAGGCGGGCACCCCACCGAGGAAGTGGTGTCGGTGGTGCGCGCCACTGCTGGCGGTTCGGTACTTATGGAAACCTTGTTCCCAGGGTCTGATCACGAAATGATCACCATGTATTACGTCAAGGATGAGCGGCTCATGCTCACCCACTATTGCGGCTGCACCAATCACCCGATTATGGCGGCTTCCAAAGATGACGAAGGCAACTTGCGTTTTGATTGCATCGGCCGTGGCGAAAACTTTGATGTTTGCGCCGACACTCCTCATATGCACGACGCCGTGATTCGGCGCGATGGTGACAAGATTCACAGCACTTGGCGCATGTTCGTCGATGGCGAGGTGGATCATGTTGCCGATTTCCACCTGGTCAAGGTCGAAGATGCGGTTGAGCCTCCTGAGCCGATGATGCCACAGGAAATGGAAGCAACCCAAGACGCTCGCTAATCCTTGAGGCCACCCCCTGGTGGCTCTCTGAATGACCTGCTCGCGGAACTCCACCGCGAGCAGGTTGGTCTGTTATTGGCCTCCTTAATGCCGATGGCGCGCAATGATCTCGCCGCGGCTGAAGACGCAGTGCAACTTGCCTTCACGGCTGCTCTGGAACATTGGCCGCGCGAGCTTCCGCAGAATCCTGTGGCGTGGTTGCGGGTCACTGCGCGCCACAAACTGCTAGATGCGCACCGCCGGAGTGCGCGCACCGATGGAGAGTTGGTGGAGGAATCGATTCCAGCCGCCAACCTGGATCTTCACACCGACGACGCCCTCGATTCCGGCATCCCCGATGATCGTCTGCGTTTGCTGTTCACCTGCTGTCACCCAAGTCTGAAGGCTGAGGCGCAAGTCGCCCTGACGCTCACGACCTTAGGCGGATTGCGCACCGAGGAAGTGGCACGCGCCTTTTTGGTGGAGGAGCGCACCATGGCGCAACGACTCACCCGCGCCAAGCGCAAGATTCGCGACGCACGAATTCCCTATCGCTTGCCGTCGTCGGAAGAACTTCCACAACGCTTGCCTGGAGTTTTGGCCACCTTGTATTTGATTTTCAATGAAGGCTATTCCGCCTCCTCTGGAGAAGACTTGCAACGCCGCGAGTTGTGCCATGACGCGCGGCGACTGAGCCGTACGCTGACGGAACTCATGCCGAAGCAGGGCGAAGTCCGCGGCCTTCGTGCCTTGCTGGCCTTTCAAGATTCGCGCACGCTGGCGCGCGTCAACGCAGATGGCAAATTCCTCACTTTGACCGAGCAAGATCGCAGCTGCTGGAAGCAGGCAGATATGGCAGAGGGGCATCAGCAGTTGGCCTTTGCCTCACGCCTGGGTGTTCCTGGTACCTACACTTTGCAGGCGGCGTTGGCTGCCGAACATGCGCGCGCCGCCACTGCGGAAGACACCGATTGGCGGCGGATTGTCCACATCTATGACTTGTTGCTGCAAATCCAAGACACACCAGTGGTGCGATTGAATCGGGCGGTGGCGGTTGCCGAAGCGGGTCACGTCGACCAGGCCATTGCATTAGTCGCGGCCCTGCGCGAGGCTGGTCAGCTGCAGGATTACCTTTGGCTGCATACCACCTACGCGGATTTGCTCGAGCGTCAGGAACGCTTTCAGGAGGCCATGGAATCGTGGAGCATTGCCCTGCCCCTTGCCGGCACACAAACAGATCGGCGGTTCATCCGCGAACGAATGAACCGCCGAAAAGGTTGAGGCCGAAGCTTAAAGCTGGACGACGTTGCTCACCAAGCAGGTGGTGGCGTCGATGATCTGCAGGTAACCACCGCAGAGACCAGGACCCACGTTTTGGCCGACCAGGATGACATCGCCGTTAGCGTCAGCGGTGAGCTGACCAATCGGGCGAATCGAAGGCTTGAGGCCCAAGGTGACTCCAGGGCAAGGCGAGCGAACACCTAAAGTGTGGCAGCCAGCGCGCTTGGAGAACACGACATAAACCAAGCCGTTGGGAGTTGCACCGTTGATGGTGACATCGGCAGGGCCCGGGCAGGTGCCGACGACTTCCACTTCTAGGCCACACCCCTTGTTGAGGTGGACGGACATGTCGTCGCTATCGGCAGCACTCGCGGCCAAGTCAGGAGCGCCATCCATGTCGAGGTCATCGGCGACCATGTCGGTGATGCCGAGACCAGAAGCGACGCTTTGCGCCACCACAAAGTTGGTGCCGGTGCCATCGTTCTCGAGGATGTCAAACTGGGCCGTGGTCAGATCGCTCACCGCAATGTCCATGTCGCCATCGCAGTCGAGGTCGGAAGCGACCACTTTGCGCGCGGCAACGCCAGGCAGGAAGTAGTCGTAGATGGTGCCCCAGTTGTCGGCGACTTGGTCATATAGACGCACGCGCACGGTGTTCTCGAGGTTAGTGGTGCTAAAGGTGGAAGCCACCACGACGTCGTCGTCGCCATCGCCATCGAAGTCAGCGAGATCAACGCAGTAGTTGAGGCGGTCACCCGGAAGCTTCACGCGAATGGTGAAGACACCCTGGCCATCGTTGGTGTAAATCCACACCGAGCAGTCATCGCGGTTCGAGATGCAAAAGTCCACATCGCCATCGCCATCGACATCGCCGAAGGCCACACCAATCGGCCACAGGTAACCGGCGTAGCTCACGCCAGTGAAGACACCAGCGCCATCGTTGGTGAACAAGGTGGCGTCATCGCTGGCACCGTTGGAGACAATCACATCCATGTCACCATCTTGGTCATAGTCCGCAACGGCCAAGTCGGTGGGCGTGGAGCCAGTCACATTGAACAAGGAGCTCGATTCGAAAGCGCCCGTGCCATCGTTAAAGATGACCATCATTTGGTCCAAGGCGACGAGCAGGACGGCGACGTCATCATCGCCATCGCCATCGAAGTCGGCCATTTCCAGGCGGCCAGGCTGGGAACCCACAGGAAGTGGATAAGCACCGGCGAAGTAGAAGCCACCGCTGCAGTCGTTGATCCAACAATCGACACGCTCAGGGCCATACGCCGTGGTGACAATGTCGCGCAGGCCGTCCTCGTTTAGGTCGCCGGAGTCCACGCCGGCCGTATCGTCGGCCTGGGTGGCGGCATAGGATTGCTGAGGTCCAAAGGAGAATTGCTGGGCTGTGGCAGCTGGCGCAAGGAGCGCCAACACACCCAAAAGGGAGGACGTGCGGAACATGGTGTGGGGGGGGGCGGGAAATGAATGGGGCCTGACTCCTTTTGATAGAAATCAGAACTCCTAGTAAGACTATCCCAGGAACCCAAAAGGTTCGTTGAATTCCTCAGAAATCCCCCGATTTCGAGGCAGAATAACGACGTTATCTACCTTGTTCCGCCCGCAAAAGGTCCAATTTTTGCTCTTGGACCTGCTCATAGCCATCCATGCCTTCAGTGATCCGAATTTGGACATCGACCGGCAGGTCTTTGAGAATTTGCACCGTTCTGGCCTGATTCGGCCAAGCCACGTGCAATTCCTTCACTTTGGTCGCCGTGCCGAGACCAATCAGCTGCTGCATGGGATTGCCACCGAAGCTGCCGGTCCCCCCCACCACAGTGTGAATCTCGCGTTCACCACCCTGGCCATCGTCGACCACAGCAGTGAGGCGGGCGCCTAAGCCAAAGCGGTTGGCGGTGGTGCCGACCAGGTTGACGCGCAGGCTGTGATTGGACGTGCCCTCATTAAAGAAGGCGGCGTTTTGCGAATGGGAGTCGATGTACCAACCACCTAGTTGAGCGTAGACATCGAGGTCACCATCATTGTCCAAGTCGCCAATCGAAATCCCGTGGCCCTTGTGCAGGTGCCCCAAGCCAGACGCCGAGGTGGCGTCAGCGAATCGCTGTCCATCAACATTGCGATAGAGCACGTTCGGAATCATGATTTCGAAAGCCGGGGCGCCCGTACCGAAGTACAAGTCCATCCAGCCATCGTTATCGATGTCGCCCATGTTCCCGCCCATGACCAAGTGCACGCGGTCCATGCCCCACTCCGAGGTCACATTGCTGAATCCACCTTGCCCATCATTTAGGAACAGAGCACAAGGCTCGACATTGTCACCGCGGTCGCCCTTGAAGCGATCGTTCATGACATCATCGACGCGGTCGGTCAGCGGGTAAGTGGCGACAAACAAGTCGAGCCAACCGTCGTTGTTGGCATCGAGCCACATCGAACCGAAGGCGCGACGCGGGCGCGCCATGAAATCCATGCCCTCTTGCGCGACGAGGTCGGTAAAGGTGCCGTCGCCATTGTTGTGGTAGATGCGGTTCTTGCTCAGCAGGTTAGACACCGACAAGTCTGGATAGCCATCGTTGTCGTAATCGCCCCAAGCCACACCGCGCGCATGTAACAGGTTGTCGACCCCGGCTTCCAGCGCGACATCGGTGAAGGTCCCGTCGCCATTGTTGCGGAACAACTCACTCGGCGCATAACCACCCTTGGATCTCTCGACCTTGGCGCCAAGACGCTCATTGCCGATGTAGACATCGAGGTCGCCATCGAGGTCATAATCTGCCCAAGCGGCCGCAAGACATGGGTAGTCGACCTTGGCAATACCAGCTTCCTCGGTGACATCGGTGAAGGTGCCGTCTTGTTCCTGGCGAAGAAGGGAATTGCGCTGGTAACCCGAAGACATGAACCAAGCCCCGCGCAGCACCAATAGGTCCATACGGCCGTCATTGTTGTAATCGGCCATGGTCAGGTTGAGACCACCAAACTGATCGGCAAGCCCAGCGCGTTCATTCCACTCGCTAAAGGTGCCATCGCCGTTGTTGTGGTGATAGCGCAAAGGGGCGTCGGGCGCGTAACTGCATGTAATGATGTCCATGAAGCCATCGCCGTCGAAGTCTTCCATCACCACGCTACCAGCCAAGTTGTCTTCGGCAATGCCTAGATCCACGGCCAAGTTGTGGAAGTGAGGAGCTTCGGTTTCGCCTTCGACCACCCATGGTGGAAGCTGGCGGTCCGTGGAGACCGCACTAGGGTAGGTGCCACTCACCCCGGTTGCCAAAGCTAGCAACCAGCGTGCGCCAGGATCATTCGGCGTGAGCTCCAAGACTTCGTTGAATAGCTCGGCTGCCTTTTCGGCATTCTCCGTACGCGACCAGATGCCTGTTCCGGCAAGGGGGAAGATGCAGCTTTCCGCATTGGGTTGCTCGAGACAGCTGGCAATCTCACCTGTGCGCAACCACGCAATGCCTAAACCCCGCGCGGCGTCAGGTAGCATTTTCTTGGCCTTAGGATGACGTTGGCAAATGTCATAGGCGCGTTGAAAATGCTTGATGGCCTCTGGGACGCGCCCCATGCGCAGCATGTGATCTCCCATGACCAGGTGCAATTTGACCGCCAAAGGACCCTTCTTCTTCTCGTCCAGGTCCATGATGTATGTGGACAGGCCATCGAGATATTCATCGGTGTAGTGGAAAAGGTAGCTTCCATCCCAGCGAACCTTCAACTGCATCACCACATCGGGCATACGCCGCTGCATGGCCATGTGGTTCACGCCGAAGCCGACCGCAATCGCCAACAGCAATCCGACCACGGGTAGGAAACTGGGTTGCCGCTTCCACACTAGGGGTAGCAAGAACAAGATTCCGCCGGCAAACAAACAGGCCGCCTGCAGCCCCACCAGCAAGGAATAACTTGCCGGCTCTTTTGCCAGGTCAGCGAACTGAGGGATTTGGACCAGTACCCAACGGTTCACCACCGTCAGGCCCAAAATGAGGAGCAGAATGCCGAGTTTCTTCACGAGTAAGAGGTGGAACGAGACAGCGTTCCGAGCCCAGTATAGAAGGTGGCCAGAATCGGTATGCTAGGAACATGCTTGGCATCCTTCGTCAGTTCGTGCGCGCATTGACCGGCAAGGTCGACGCCCTCGAATTCTCCTTGGGCATCTTGTTCGGAATCCTGCTGGGGCTCATCCCCAGCACCGCGGTCGATCCAAACGCAGGCCTGCTTGGACTCAATGGTCTTTGGCTCAGCCTGACCTTTGTGCTCTTACTCCTGCGCGCCTCCATTCCGATTTGCCTCCTGTTTTTGGGCCTGAGCAAATTGCTCGGCATCTTGTTCCTCGATCAGGCAAGCTTCGGCCTTGGGCAAAGCTTGCTCGACGGCGCGCTTTCGCAAAGTATGGTCGAGAGCTTCGCCACCAGCATTCCGAGCTGGCAATTGCACACCTACTGGGGCGCCGGCGCCACAGCGATGGCCCTGCTCATCAGCATTCCGATTTTCCTCCTCTCCTACCTCGTCATGCGCACCAAGTTGCCGAAATGGCGTGAGGGATTCGGCCAAACTCGTATCGCCCGCATCTTGGGCGGCTTCTTTCTGTTCCGCATCATCGGGAGGCTTCTGGCATGACCTCGATTCTTCGCAAAGGTTTCCTCCTTCTCCTGTTGATTCTGTTTGTCGCCTTATTGGGTGTCTTGGTGTTCGCAGGCGACGGCCTCTTTGGCTCCGCGGTCCAGCGTTACGGTCCGGTAGCCTTCGGCCAGCCGGTGCGTTTCGCCGATGCCGAACTTTCCATTTTGGGTGGCTCCGCCGGCTTGACTGATTTCCATGTTGGCGCCGAGGACAACCCTTTGATTGATGTCGGTCAAGCCTCAGTCAATATAGGCACCATGGCATTGGTCGGCGGTCGCGTTCACATCGAGAATGCAGAACTCGCCGAAACCACGGTGCACCTAATCGTGCGCGAAGACGGAACGCTAGGGTTTGACCCAGGTCCTCCGCCCGAAGATGTACAAAACGCCGATCCGCTTCCGCCGCGCAAAAAGCCCTTACCGAAGCAAGAGAATCGTGACTTTGTGCAGATCGCCACGGAGTACTGGGAGCGTGCCCAGCACTACAAGGAATACTACGACAAGGTCAAGGCCATACGTGGCAGCGAAGAGGCTAGCAATGAAGAAGCCGCCCTGGAACGCGTGAAATACCCCGGGATGCCGGAATATGTGACCGCCTTGCAGAACAATGCGACGGAAGCCAAGCAAGGTGTGTTCTGGATGGATCGCGCGGCCATCACCAACTTCCACTGGGAGACAATAGACAAGCGCAACGGTAAAGCCATTCTGCCTGCCATTGCTGACTTCTCCTTTGAGCTCACCGACCTCGGCACGCCTCCAACCGACGGCCACCCATTCTCCGGCTTCACCGGCCAGGGTTCCTTAGTCGAAGGGGGTGCACTGCAGTTCGATTTGAAGATGTCGCGGACCGAGGCGCCCTCCACTCTGACCTTCTCCCTACAAGAAGTCCCCGTTGACAGCGTGCTCGACATGATGCGCCGTTCGCTGCCCTTCCGCGTGCAAGGCGGCAAGGTCAACCTCGGTTGCGAAGACATTCGTTTCTCTGAGAGCATGCTCACCGGAAATGTGCGCCTGGAGCTCCGAGGCGCCAAGGTCACCGCCAAGTCCACCAGCCCGCAAGTTTTGGGCGTCGACCCTGGCGAATTCAGTTCACTCTTGAATTCTGCACTGCAAGATCAACCGATTGCCTTCCAGATCATTCTCGGCGGCACGCCTTCTTCCCCAAGCTTCACCATTCAAAACGAAACCGACATTGGCAATCTTCTTGGTGGTGCCGTGAAGGCGGAAGTGGAACGTCGTGCGCAAGAGTTCCTCGACGACCAAACCGACAAAATCACCGAGAAGGCAAATGAGCTCATCGATGACAAGCTCGGCGATGTCATTGGCGACAAGATTCCTGGCGGCACCGATGGTCTCAAGGACCAGCTCAAGAAGGGCCTAGACACCGGCGGCCTCTTCGGCGGCAAGAAGAAGGACGGCTAAAGCAGCCCTGATTTAACTCGCTGGCGGCGGCGACGGCCATTCCTTGATGTACAAGTCACGCTTGGCAAAGGGGATTTCAATGTTGAGCTCGTCGAAGCGTTTGTACAAGGCAATGAGCGCTTGGCTGGCGACCTCGTCACGCATGGCGGGGTCACGCACCCAAACCATGAGCAGGAAGTCCAGGCTAGAGGCGCCAAAGGCGACAAAGCGAGGGCGCGGCGGCGGATTGCGGCAGACGAATTGATTATCGAGACCTTCGCCAACTTCGCGAATCGCTTCCATGACCTGATCGATATCGGACCCATAAGCTGTTCCGACTGGAATCTTGACCCTTTCATACGTTTTGGGACCGCCACTTTCGTTGACAATCTTGGCGCCACCCATGACCGAGTTCGGAATGGTGACCTCTACATCGTCCTGAGTCATGAGGCGGGTGGAACGCAAGCCGATAAAAGAAACGCGGCCGCGCTCGCCAGTGTCGAGACTAATGATGTCTCCGACTCGGTAGGGACGGTCAGCCAAAATAAACACACCTGCGAACAAGTTCGACAGCGTGTCTTGCGCGGCGAAGCCCAAGGCCAAACCGGCAACACCTGCCGAGGCTAACCAACCGGTGGCATCCCAACCCCAGACCTGAATCGCCAGGTACACGAAGAGACCGAACAACATCAGCTTGGCTAAGTTGTTGAACAGCGGGAAGGTTGGATCCTGGATCGCTTTAAAGCGATTGGGGTTCCGTGAGGCTGAGCGCAGCAACAGGCCCGTGGCGCGGAAAATGGCCGAGGCCCAAGCAAACAGCGCGATAGTCAGGAGCGCGCGCAAAGTCAGCATATTGGCCGACGCACTGAACTCCAGCAGGCGCAGGCCAACGCCAATGCCAATCAGTACCACACTGAGTTGCAGCGGCCCACGCAGCAGACGTAGCAGGCGTTCATCGGCAACTTTGTCCTTGCCTTCGGCCTTGCGTGTCATCACGCGGAAAATGCCACGGAAAATCAGGTCGACAATCTTGGCCAAGACCAGGAAGGCCGCCAACACAAGGCCAGCCTGTGCCCAAGGCTGAGTGGTGACTGGGTCCAGCCAATCGTGCATGGTCGAGGTCAGGGCACTGATTTGCTCCTCACTCGGAGTCGTTCCTTCTTCTTGCCAAAGCATTAGCGAATCGTAGCGGCTTCGAGGGCGAGGAGTTGGGTTTGGACGGCGTCGACGTCAGCGGCTTCTAAGGGCTGGCGCAGCACTTCCAACAGCACGCGCCCGGCGCCATCGGTGTCGCCGATGTCCTGCAATAGTGCCGCCAAGGAACGCGCGGCAGGGACGTGAGCTGGCTCCACTTCCAGACAACGTCGCCAGGCTTCGGTGGCACCCACCGGATTCCCTAGGCGGCGTTCGGCGAATCCAAGCCGATAGAAGGCAGGAACGTATTGCGGGTCCAACTCGGTCAGCTGGCGCTGAAGATCTCGCGCCTGCTCCCAATCGCCTTGGTTGCCGCTGCGGGAGGCTGCGGCAAAACCGGCCGTTGCCATGGCCTCGAGCAACTCACCATCTTGCGGGAACTCATTGGCAAGCTGGCGATAGATCACCAGGGCATCGGCGGGGCGATCGGCTGCTTCTAACGCTTGTGCACGCAGACGTTGATGCTCGAGTTCCGGCTCCTGTGTGAGCAGCAAGCGATCCAGCCAGCGCAGGCCTGCAAGGCCATCTCCGGAAGCCACCGCGGTGCGCGCGCATGCTTCGACCAAACGCAAATCATTGGGGTTCAGGCTCGACAAGTCTTGGTAGAGCGCCAAGGCATCTTCAGGGCGATTTTGCAGTTCGTAAGTCACTGCCATGGCGTAAGCCAGCGGCGGCGTGACCCCGACAGCGGCAATCTCATCAAGCCCGACCTCTTCCGCCGCGTTGGCTTCGCCCATTTGGCCCAACACCCAAGCGTGCAGCGCGGCCACTTCACTGCCGAAAGAATCCGCTTGGCGCAACTGCTGCAAGGTCATGGCGCAACTCTCGAGTTGCCCGGCCTGAAGGGATCCAATGGCTTGTACCAAAGCATGTGAGCGCTCCAAATCTTCGTCGGTAGGGCGCAAATAAGAAGGAATCACACTCATTCCTGGCAGTAAATCTGCAGAGCGCGGTTCCTTTTCCGTCGCGACGCTCGGATTCGTGCCGGAATCTTGCGCGGCCGGTTGCCGCAGTTGGCTCGCCGCACGCGCGGTACTTGGTCGCACCGGTTCTTCTTCGCCGTACTGACGATTGCCAAACAAGGTGCTGCATGATGCACTTCCCAAACTGCTGCCAAGCAACAAAATTGTGATGACCCAACGATCCTGTGAAGTGCGCGCTTCCATTGGCACCCATTCTACCGTTACAATCCGGGGGTCCCCAATCCCATGACGCGCAACGACATCAAAGCCGTCTTTCTTGACGCCGGCAACACCCTCTTCACCGAAAAGGTGAGCCGCCCCGAATTGTTTCAGCAGATCGCTGTCGCACACGGCGGCAATTCCCCCGATCTCGCCCACGTCACCACGGTGCTCGACCGCGCTCGCGAGGAACTCCCCAGCACCTGGGAAGGCCACTTCCGCTACAGCTTGGCCTGGTTCCGCGCTTACAACGAGCGCGTGCTTGCCGAGCTTGGTGTTCCCGAGCCCTCGCTAGAGGCTGCCTGCGAGCAACTTGGCACTCTTTTCCGCGACCCCAAGTCCTACCGTTTGTTCGACGACGCCCGCGAGGTCCTCGCCGAAATGAGCCAGATGGGCATTCAAATTGGCGTGGTCTCGAACTGGTCCGAAGTCTTGCCCGACCTCATGGACGACCTTGGATTGACCGAGTTTGTTTCCTTTATCGTGACCTCGGCAGACCTCAAAGCCGAAAAGCCAGAGCGCGCCATTTTTGAACGCGCCCTATTCCGCGCTGGGGTTCCCGCCGCGGAAGCGGTTCATGTCGGTAACCATTTCGAACAGGATGTACGCGGCGCTCTCAACGCCGGCATGCGCGCGGTATGGATTGATCGCGGCTCCGAAGGCGTCACCGATCGCGAAGGGGTTCCGGTCGTGCAAGACCTGCGCGGATTCCTCAACCTGCTGGTCGCTGCCGTCTCTGTACGCAGCTGACCAAAAGCGGCAAGCCAGCGTATCCTGAGCACGCTGCCAATCGCAGCACTCCCCACCATGGATTGCCTCGCTGCTGTCTGCCAGATGCGCCCGCGTCTTGGCGTGCTCCCCGAAAACCTGGCTGCCCACCATGCTTGGCTGGATCGCTGTCAAGAAGCTGGTGCCGACATGGCGGTGTTTCCGGAGCTTTCGCTGACCGGGTATTTCTTGCGTGACCTCACTCAAGAAGTCGCCATGCCACTCGACGCCGCGCCCGTGCAAGAACTGGTCGCGCGCTCCAAGGACATGAGCATCGCCTTTGGCATGGTCGAAGTCAGTCGTGACCACCGCTTTTATAACAGCATGGTGTTCGCCGAAGACGGAGAGATTCTCCACGTGCACCGCAAAGTGCACCTACCCGACTATGGCATCTTTGAAGAAGGTCGCTACTTCGCCTCGGGCGACGGCTTCCTGCCGGTGGAATCCAAACACGGCCGCTTTGGTTTATTGGTTTGCGAAGATGCTTGGCACTTAAGCTCGGGCTATCTGCACTTCCTGCAGGGCGTCGACGCCCTAATCATGACCGTGGCCTCGCCGGCGCGCGGCATCGATACCGAGGAGCCAGAGCTCAGCTCCCATGGCGCATGGCGTACCTTGTCCGAGGCACAGGCCCTGTTCTTTCAAACCTGGGTGGTGCGCGCCAACCGCATTGGCTTTGAAGACGGCACCATGTTCTGGGGCGCTTCTGCGGTGGTGTCTCCCTTTGGCAAGACTGTCGCCGAGGCTTCTGGAGATCAGGAAGAGCTGCTGCTGCAACGCCTGAGTTCAGATCCGCTGCGCCGCGCACGGATGGCCACCCCCCTATTGCGCGACGCCAAGCCGGACATGGTGCGGCGCCAACTGGCGCAACTTTTACAAGACCCCGACGCTCTTCGTAGTCACGGTAAAGCCGACCTCACATGAGTTCCTTCCCCCCACCGCCTGGCTGCAATGTGGCCCTGAGTGAAGGGGTCTTGGTGCAGTTCCTTGCCGAAGAAACCCATCGCATCGGCATGAAGCGCGCCGTGCTTGGACTCAGCGGCGGTATCGACAGTGCCTTAGTCATCGAACTCGCGGCGAGAGCCTTGGGTGGCGAAAATGTATTGGCGGTCGCCATGCCCTATCGCGAAAGTCACCCCGCCTCTTTGGAGTTGGCCAAAGAGTCGGCGGAACATGCCGGAGTGCCCTTAGAGGTCGTCGACATTTCTCCCATGGCCGATGCCGCCTTTGCCGCCGCCGATGATCTGCAAGACACCTCGCAAGAACAGGTGCGCCTGCGCCGCGGCAACATCATGTCGCGCTTGCGCATGGTCACCTTGTACGACCGTTCCGCGCGCATCCATGGCCTGGTCTTTGGCACCTCGAACAAGACCGAGCTACTTCTCGGTTATGGAACCCAACATGGAGACATGGCCTCGGCAATCAACCCCATCGGCGACCTGTATAAATCGCAGGTGGTGGCCCTATCGCGACACCTCGGTGTCCCGCAAGACATCGTCGATCGTCCACCAAGCGCCGATCTGTGGGAAGGGCAAACCGATGAAGAGGAACTTGGCTTCACTTACGACGCAGTCGATGCCTTGCTGCACCGCTTGGTCGACCGCCGCATGACCGCCGAACGCCTGCAAGCCGATGGCTTCCCTGCCGATTTTGTCGAAATGATTTCCAAGCGCGTGCGCTTAAATCAATACAAACGCAGGCCACCACTCATTGCCAAAGTCGCCGCGCGTACGGTGAACTTGGATTACCGTTATGCCAGAGATTGGGGTACCTAAGCCCCTTCAGGCCGGCTTAGGGAAACGATAAGGCAATAACTCGATGTTTCGGGTAGGCTGAAGCGATGTCTTCGCACGACGGATGGGTTGTTCGCGGCGAGGTCCTCGGGCCTCGTGAGGCGGCCCCTGATGGCACGCCGCCACCCTCCTTTGACCATCTGCTCCATCAACTCGCTTTGGAATGGGATTGGCGTGAAGCACCTTTGGCCGTTGCTGCAGAAGGCGAACGCTTCGCCGGCTCCCTGTTGCACTTGGCCGATGCCTTCGACTTCGCCGTCACCCTAAACTTGCGCTTGTGGCCGCAACGTGCCCGCGTGGGCATCGGCAAGGGCGCTCTCGCCCGCGCGCGCAAGCAAAGATTGCCCTTCGCCTTGGAGCTTGGCAAAGGCTTCTCCCCCGCCTCGATTCACCTGATGGAACAGGCTGCGCGTTTACATGCCGCCCAAATGGGCCGCTGGAAACCTTCGCGTTGGGCTGCGGTACGCGCCATCCGCAAAGCCCCTCGTCAACGCGATGCTGCGGCCTTACTGCAAGTGCGCCAACAATCTGTGTCGACCGCGTTGCGTGCCGCCCTCGCCAAAGAAATGTCTGGGCTTGAACAAGCTATCCGCCAGCAGCTAATTGCGCTGGTTCCGGCCGAGGCTAAGCCTTAAGCAATCTGGGTTTGCGCCAAGCGGCTGCAAAGATCCTCTAAGTCGGTGCGGCCAATCTCTTCTCGGCTAATCGGTTGATCGCCACGGAGCGCGACGCGCGCCTTGCGACATACCTTCAATGTGTTGGACACTTGGGCCTCCACCCGACGCAAGCGCGAGCGGTCGGCCGAAGCTGTGCCGAGGTTCGCAAGTACCTTGGTGTGCGCCACTTGCAAGACCGAGATCAGGGCCTCGATCTTGTCGAGCATGGCCGCTCGGTACTGGGGGTCACTGAGCTTGGCTTGGGAGGAAGGGTAGAGAGGATCAGTCATCTTGGCGGGGGCCGGTAACAACCAATCCTACACCGCAAGTTGGCCCTCGGTGGCCGATTTCCTCCATTCCCGCAGGCATCTCCAGACCCCAAAAGGCCCTTAAGCGGGTCGAGGGCCTAGGATTGCGACATCCTAAGCCCTCGAAAATAGGCCGGCTCCCCTAGTACGCGCGCAGAGCGTGGAGCATCGGCGAAGCTTCGCGCAGGTCGGTTCCGGAAATCAGGCTGCCGATGGTGGCGCCAGCGTGCCGGTCTCCGAGGAAGCCAAGCCCAAGAATCAGATGAGAGGTCTGCGCGGAAACCTGATCTTGATTCAGTTCCGAGCGCAAGGCCTCGGCGAGAGTCTGGAACGAAGTCGCCGAACGAGCATTGGCAAGAGCCCGAGCTGCGGCGAATCGAACACTGTCGTCCTCGTCCTGCAACAGCATCTTGACCAACTGTTCGCTGGTGGTTTCGCGCTGGCAAAGGCTCAGTCCAGTGGCCAGGCCACGACGAGTGGCGACCGGAAGAGTTGGGTCAGCGGCCAACACCAACAACAGTTCCACCGACTTGTTACTGTGCAACAAACCAAGGCTGGTGGCGATGTAGCCACGCAAACTAGACTCTTGATTCTTGTCCTGCAAGATGGAGCCGAGCTTGGTGGCTGCCGTTGGGTTGCCATAAAGACCAAGAGCAACTGCCGCGGCACCACGAAGGGCGTCTTCATCGCGACGAGGGTTCGCCTCGGTACGCGCCTTTTTCTCAATGTGACTGCCGTGAACGAAGGTCGCGAGCATCTGCGGGTAAGAACCAGTGGCCTTGAGCATGCCGCAAGCCAGGACATAGGCCGAGCGCACAGACTCTTCTTCCTGACGACGTGGCGCCAACTCCTTCAGAGCCTTTTCTGCCTCCATGCCGCCCAGGCGCCCAAGCGAAAGCATGACTGCGCTGTCGATGCGCGGGTTGTTGCTGTCCTTGGCCAGTGCGGTCAGCGATTCCATCGCTTGACGATCGCCGAGTCGACCCAGAGCTTGCACAGCAGCTTCGACCAAGTCCGGGCGCTTCTCAGCCAGGATCTCCTGCAAGAAGATGCGCGAGCTTGGATTGCGCAGCGCACCCAGAGTATGAATGCTGGTGGTCAGTAAATGTTGGTTGCCCTGATCCTTGCGCCAGACTTCGGCCAACTTCAGCACAGTGCTGTTGAGGTCGGCGGAGCCATGCACGCCGGCGCCAAGAAGCGCGCCAATCACCAGTTCTTCCTGAGAAGCCCAGGTTTGCCCCGCGTACACACGGTTGAGGTAGCTGCGCAGAGTCGATGCCGCTTCGGCGCGACCACTTAAGCCAAGACCGAGCGCGGCAAAGGCGCGAGTGCTGTCTTCTTCTGAAGTCTTAAAGGTGGTGGTTAAGAACTTGGTGCTGTCATCGGATGCGACTAGACCAAGTGCCATGAAAGCTGCCTGGCGCACACTCTCCACGGGGTCCTTGGTGGCGCGCTCCAAGAACGACACGCTGGCGGGATAACCGATACGACCAAGCGACAAGGCCGCAGCTTCGCGGATGGAAGGCTGGTCATTGGTCAGGGCTTCGAGCAGCAGAGGCATCGAAGTCATCACCAGCTCTTGGCGATCCAGCGCCCAACTTTGGTCGCCGTAAGTGCCGTCATCCGAAACTGCCCGTGCCGGGAAATCCGGTTCGCCACGGAAGAGGAGATCGCGTTCGCGTTCGTACCAGAACTCCCAGCGGTCCCAGCCGCCGTGCATGGAGAACACCAGAGTACCGGGGGCGGCAATCTGGCCGTTTTTTGCGGTTTGCTCAAGCAAGTGTTGCTCCTCTGGCCCCCGGTAAGCTCCGGGGACTGAGGAAGGTTCCTGGCACAGGGCCGGGAGAGAGAGAAGGATTCCAGCGGTAATTAGCATGACATCGGCACGGCGGAGAGATGGGTACCGCCTTTGCGGAGGCATGCCGGTGCAGGATTAGCCCAGAATCAGAAAAACCGGCAATAAGCCGGTCGAGGGGAAACAGAAAAGCCCAGCCATAGTGGCTGGGCTTTTCTGTCATCAGGGTAGAAATGGGGGTTGGCGAAGGACAGGAAGGACGCGAGGCGTCACCTTGTGACCAGAGGGATTCCTCTGGTGGTCTCCGTTAGTCGGGCAACATCCCTCCAAAGATCGTGTGCAGTTCACTCAATGGAAGGTCACCGACCACATAGAGACGGTGAAGGGTAGGATCGCCCTCGGCGATGCGCAGGCCGCCTAGGTCTGAGAGGCGAAGTTGCGTGATATTGGCTAAAGGCTGGTGCCCTGGAGATAGGTCACGCTCGTGCTGGGCGAGGAACAGTTGGCGCACGCCATCGGAATAACGCTCCACCAACAAGTTGCCAAAGCCAGGTAAGAGAACCTCAGTGAACAAGATGCGTGCTTCCGCGAGGTAGTAACCCTGGGGAAGGTAGGTCGGGCGCAGCGGCGGCAGGCCAAGCAGGTGGTCGTCGGCCGCGCCGGCATAATCTTGCTCGCTGACGAAAGGCACTGGCCAAGAGGCACTGCCAAAGTTCGGCGACCAGTTCACGCTTTGCACGCGCATGCGCGCCGTGGCGATGCCCGAGGCATCGAACAAAGTCCAGCCCATCAGTAGACGCGAGGCCGGGTCAATAAAGAGCTCGGCATCGCCCATGCCATGTTGATGGGTCAGGGTGTAATGCTCACAAGCAATGCCAGCGATGTCGACCGTCTCGGCCCCTTGAGCGACCAAGTAGTTTTGCCACAACGCAGAAGAAGCGCCCAGGTGCAAGTCGCGGTACTTGATGTAATACCCCTGCTGCGCCAAATAGCGATCGCTTTGCGCAGGTGTGGGGTTGTTTAAGGGCTGACCCACCTCAGCAGCAACCCCTTGCAGAGTGAGCTGAGTGTTGCCGAGGCCGTTGCTGAGCAAACGCTCTTCGAGCTGTTGCATGAGGCCAGCAGAGTCGCGGAGTTCGGCAAGGCGCACGATTTCCACTTCAAGGTCTTCCGGATAGGCGACGTCTGGATAGATCCGCGCCTGGGCCCCACCAGAGGCTTGTGGCAAACCGCCCCCAGGAGGGGCGCTAGCGGCAAGTTGCTCGCCAGATGAAGAGGTGCTCTTGCTCGCGGTTTGCGTAGCTTGCTGACCTTCGCAGGCGAAGAGTACAGCAGGCAGGAGCAAGAGGAAACGGCGCATTAGCGGCCTTCCTCCGGCATGCCCTTAGGGCTTTGCTCAAGCGGCAACGCGGCACCAAAGGCCTGAGCCACGGTGCGCGCCGAGGGCGACAGTTCTTCTGGGGGCACGACCATGCCCAGAGCCCGCGCACGCAGAGCTTCTTTGGTTGCGGCATCGGTGGCGCCGGCCAAAACCGGCTGCACCATGGTGTGATTTTCCTCGCCGAGATAGCGGAAGCCAATCACGCCCAAGACGAGAACGGCTGCAGCTGCAGAAAGGATTTGAAGCTGCTTCCATGGCAACACTCGACCTCGAGGGGCTGCGAACTCACCGCGCGCGGCGCGAGCTGCTTGCACCCGATCCCAAAGTGCTTCGGGAGCGCGAACCACCTGCGAACTCTCGAGTTCGGCGAGGGCGGAAATCTGGCGCTGCTCCTGTACACGCATCCACAGCTCTTCAGGAGCTCGAATACCACCGAGCGCACGTAGGTCATCGACCAACGCTTGCGGCAGTTCCGAGTTCTCGGAGGGAGTGGACATGGTTGAGGGAGTTGTGTTGGGAAGTCAGGGGGTTGGGTCTAGGGAATCTAGACCCTGGTGGTGGAGAAACTCGCGCAAGGTGGCGTGGGCGCGATTGAGTCGCGACTTGACCGTGCCAAGGCTGATCTCCAGGGTGTCTGCGATCTGGTCGTAACTGAGGCCTTCGACATAGCGAAGGACCAACAGGGCGGAAACCTTGGGGTTGATGCGAGTGAGCGCATCTTGCAGCAGAGCCTGAGCTTCTTGCCGGCTGGCGGCGCCAACGGGGTCGGCTTCCACCGAATTGGCCGTGGCTTGTTCCAGCTGGCGTTCCTCTTCTCCCCCGCCGAAGGTCGTGCGGACGGCACCTCGTGGTGCGTCTAGCCGACGCCGGCGCGTATCAATCGCTGCGTTGACCGCAATGCGGTAGACCCAGGATGAGAAACGGCTGCGAAAGGCGAACCCTTGCACGCGACGTGCGAGAGTCACCATGGTCTCCTGTGCTGCATCTAGCGCGTCTTCGGAGTTGCCGGTGACGCGAAGGCAGATGGAGTAGACCCGATCTTGGTAAAGAGCAAAAAGCTGACGATAGGCCTCTTCAAAATCCTCGCCCGTGGAGCCTTGGCAGGCCTCTACAAGCTGTTTATCGGGATCAGACAAAGGTGCTATCGGGGATTAGGACGGGGAGGATGCCCCTCGGGTTCCGCAAAAAGGAGGCAAAATGCGCGCCTTTTCTGGGCCCTCAGGATAACCCTAACCTCGGCAAAGAAAAGAGCTTAGACGAAAAAGCCGACGCACGCGGAGCGTGCGTCGGAAATTGCGACTTCGTGATTTAGCCATCCCAACCGGGATTTGGGCGCCACGAGGTGAGAATGGGTTAGTTCGCAATCAGCGAAGCGATGTCAATGCCAATGATGGTGCCGCCAATCGTATTGGAGCACGACGAGAAGCATTTGGCGGTCGGCAGCATGTCGCAGTAGCCATTGGAGACCTGATAAATCTTCTGGGCCGAACCGAGGCCGAGACTACCCACTTCATTGAGCTCCTGAACGCAGACCATGCCTGGAGTGACTTCGCCAGGGATGATGTCGTCGCCGTCGGTGGGGAACAGACCCCCTTGTTGGCCGCCTTGGCTCTCGCTGGAGCTTCCGCGCGACATGGACAGTGCGGTGCGATATTCCATGCGCACGCCTTCGACCATGGTAAGGCTGACTTCACTACCGTGGCGGGTGCCATCGAGTTCGCCGGAAACGGCGAGGGCGCAGGCGTCGACGTTATCGAGCAGGGCGGTGGGAATCGTGACCCGCGAAACCGTGGCCATCATGCCAGGAATGCTGGTTTGGATGTTGCGCGTGTCATTGGGCAGCGCTGCCAGAGCCATGCGGTTCACCGGGCGTAGGGAGTCCTGCGTGGCGAACATCAGCTCCAGATTGCGCACCGTGTAGCGGCGCAAAAAGGTCACTGTGAGGACGGTGTCGGCGCCAATGGTGTAGACCTCGAGGGTCAGCTTGGGGTCTACCCCCATCATTTGATTGAGGCCACCGGGATCTAGCGGATCAAAGCCGGCCATGACTTCATCGAAGTCCGAGTAGCCGTCGGCATCGGTGTCGCTCAGCAAGTGAGAGAGGCCGAAGCGGGTTTCTAGCGCGTCGTCGAGGCCGTCTTGATCGGTGTCGGCCCAGAGGCCATAGGTACCGGCCGCAGCCTGCAACGGAGACGTGCTAGTGAGGCTAGCACCCCAACCGAGGAGGGCGCAGAGGCCTCCGGCGAAGAGAGGGAGGGGATTTGGGGACTTCATGAAAAGGGTCAGGGAACAGACCACCGGGTATTGCACCCTAGCAGGTGAGAGCGGATTTGGGACCCTGTGGGGACCCAATTACCGTTCTTCCGGCGGCTAAATCGTCTAGAAACGCCGTTCTGGCTGGTAACCACCTCCTTGGACCTTCTCTTGGGGGGAGCCCAAAGGTCGCGGAGGTTTTGGATACCCCCTCTTCGTACCAAATCAGGACCTTCTCCAGTTCCCTCGGCGCGGTTATCCTTGCCGCCCGTTTCCAGGTCGCACCCGTAGCTCAGCTGGATAGAGTATTGGATTCCGAATCCAAAGGTCAGAGGTTCGAATCCTCTCGGGTGCACCACCCTATCTCCTTATTTTAAATGCGGGTAGGCGACTTTGCGTTACTAACAACGACAGGCAGGGATTAGCCCTGGACTGAAATTGGGTTAAACCCCAGAGTAACCGCCATGACCAAGAAACGTCGCAAATCCTATAGTCGCCAGCCTGTTCTTCGCAGGCGAAAGAACGGGGTCTTCTACATTCACCACCAGTACCAGGGCCGCCAAGTCCGGCAGTCCACCCGCACACGCCTGCGAGCAGAGGCTGAAGAGCAGCTAGCTCAGTACCGGAAATCGCTCACCGGGAATCAGAAGGCGAGAAGCATCAACCTAACGGTTTGGCAAGGGATTGAGGGCTGGCTAGCTGACAGAATGGCTCCCCGCTTGGGTCTTCAGCCATCCACACTTGCGGGCTACAAGACCTTTGCTAAGAAGCTCAAGAGTGTCGTCCCTCCAGGCCTACTTGTCCGTGACCTAGTAAGGTCCGATATTCGTTCGGCCCTCGACAGGTTGTTCGACAAGGGGAACAGCCAAATTCAAATCGCGAAATGCGGCACGACCTTCTCGCAGGTATGCAACTACCTGGTGGTGGAGGGACACCTTACGCACAATCCCTGCGTCAAGGTCTGCAAGCCAGCCAAGTACTCGAAGCGGTCGGCAATGCCTAAGGAAACGTACGAAGCACTTATGGCTGCCCTGGAGCGAGAGTGCTCATGCCCTGGACTCTCTTCAGCTTCGCGGAAATCCAGGCGGGATCTTCGTGATCTGGTTGAACTATGTTGGGGTAGCGGGCTTCGTTTCATCGAAATGACGCGTATGACTTGGAAGGATATTGATTTTGATGAATTGACCTTCCAAACGCACTCTCCTGGGAACAAAGGTGGGGAGCTAACACGGCCGATGACCGGATCGGCATCCGAAGTATTGCTCCGGCGCACAAGATCCAGCTCCTTCGTCTTTCCTGGAACTCACGCAAGGATGATGACGGCTTGGCAACGGTTCAAGCAGCGAAATCCAGAGTTCCGAAAATCAAGGATGCATGACATTCGACGGACCTTTATCACCAGGATTCATTGCGAGTTTGGTCCGGCGAGAGCGATGGTAATGGCAGGCCACTCAAGCCCGGAGATGACCGGGAGGTACACAGACCCACAGCTGGTTGACCTGAAAAGCGCTCTGTCGAAATTTTAGGGTGTCACCGATAGTCCTTCACCTGAGCTTGCAATCCTTTGGTGGACCGAGGAGAATCCCAACAGCACGAGAGTTACCTCCTTTGCTTTTCTTCGCCGGCCCAGTTGGGCTCGGTTTTATTTCTTATAAGTCTTTTTAGGCACCGGCCAAATCCGGACTCGCACCTCACCTTCGCCTCCCGGCGAATCGGAACAGGTGCAGTCCGTGAATGCGTCGTGAGTGCCACGCGAAAACCAGTCGCCATTAAGGCGATTTCAATCATGAAGATTAACAGAAATGAAACCACACCCTCCTGACCCATGGTACCTAAGAGAGGTACCACCACTGCTATGCCGCCAGCAAGCTGCCAAAATTTTGGCCGTTTCTCCTCGCACGATTTCTCGGGCCTGGGAGCGTGGCGAGCTCCTGCGAGTACAGGCTCCCGGAACTTCTGGACCGAAAGGCTACAGAGTTCCTCGCACCTCCCTGGAGAATTTCGGCCATGGTCGCGGCTTCACCTTTCCATGGATGGGAGAGTGAATACATGAGCAACGGCCCAAATCACACAGGATCCTCGACCACGTTCGACATCCACCAACTACCTGATGGCCTGCAGGATGTTGGCATTGCCTTCACCTTTGAGCAGGCAATGCCAGAGCTTCAGCAGAAGCTCGTGAACGCCCTTCAAGATGCAGTGAATGCTGAGTGTGCTCCACCTGCGCGCGAAGCAACTGAGCAGCTAATTTCGCAGCTTCTTACCAAGGCAGGGCCAGTGGTCCTCAACGGTGAAGCAGAAAAGGCTGATCAGGCTCTCCTCAACCTGCTACCGGAGTTAGCACCTGCGGTGCAAGAAAGGTTGAAGATTGCCCTTCGTCGGCAGAAGGCGATTCGTAAGTTGCAAGCCGAGCGTCAAGCTGATTTGGTGCCTCGGCTATCTTCAAGTACCAAACGAGGTGCAAGGGTCAAGATCATCCCTGCTGAGGTTGTCCAAGCAGTTAGTCACTTGGATCCTGGGGAGGGTGTTACCAATGCCCAGGTTCAGGAACACTTCGGCATCCCACGCCCCAAGGCTACCAGCCTGCTTAAGACGGCCTTCGAAGCTGGTCTTCTGAAATCCACTAAACCAAAGGCAGGTGTGTCGACCAAGTATTGGGTGCCGAAGAATCAACCCTCAACTCTGCCTACCGAAGCAGCTCCGGGAGGTGATTTGGTGCAGCCATAGAACAACAACGGGAACGTGGGCTCCAGCAATCTTCTGGAGCCCTAGCCCTACAACTCCAATGCAACATGTGTAATAAGTAAGAACTACTCAACAGTTTAATCAATCAACGAATGGTAAACCTTCTACTTTCTCCAGGTAGTGTAATATATATTTCGAGGGAGAACAGCACCTTGGCAAATGCCTTAAAGGCTTACGTTCCGAATGCTGTCTTTCTCTCAGTAAGTCAATGTGGGAGCAGGAAGACCTTCATCGGATCTGATGGAAAGACTCATCGACAGGAGCATCGATGCCAGCGCAGACTATGCCCCTTCTGTGCGAGTTCGAGAAAACGGAAGATGTTCAAAGCATTTGGCCATCTAATTGACCGAAACCTTAGCTACATGTTCCTCACTGGAGTTCACAAGGATGTGAATGTGCTCACCAGGAATGAGGTAGAGAGCCTGGGAAGGGCAGCTAGGTCTTTGTTTCGGTCACAAACCATGAGCTGGGTACCAGGTGGAATTCGAGCACTTGAGTTCGGACACAACGCTTCGGCAGCCAAGATAGAGCAACATCTTTTCTGTAAAAGCGGCAGGTTCATCAAATGCCTTCCATGAGTAGGTAAGTTTTTCCAGTCTCCCATTCGTCACTGGTTTCCACCAAGATAGCAGACACCAGGCGAAGGAGGGATTCTTCATTGGGG
>JAJFFC010000004.1 GCA_021776795.1 Planctomycetota bacterium | reverse complement strand
CCCCTCCCATGCCGAGCGCGATGGGGAAACATTTTCATGGGACGATTCACCCGAAGGCGGCCACCCTGCGCATTCCGATGATCGCGACCACCGATTCCGATTGATCGCGACCAGTGATTCCGATCCATCGCGACCACTTTGGTTTTTAGCCTTCGGGTAATTTGTTGATGTCATTTTTCCGTTCTTTGGTCAAACGTGTTTGCGTTATTTTTATCGGCTTTGATCTTTCGCATTGAGGGTCCGTCGAGGTCGATGCGGTGGGCGTTATGGACAATGCGATCGAGGATGGCGTCAGCGAAGGTTGGCTCGGCGATAATTTCGTGCCACTTGGCGACCGGGAGCTGGCTGGTAATCAGGATGGAGGCGTTCTGGTATCGGTCTTCGACGATTTCCATCATATCCCGGCGCTGATCGGCGTTGAGGCGGTCCAGTCCCCAATCGTCAAGGATCAACAGGTTGGGTTTGATCAACGCTCGGAACAGTCGGTGGTAGCGCCCGTCGGCGCGGCCCATTTCCAGTTCCGCGAACATCCTGGGGATGCGTTTATAGAGCACCGAGAAGTCATCGCGGCAGGCTTTTTGGCCGAGGGCGCAGGCGAGCCATGATTTGCCGATCCCAGTGGGGCCGCCAATGATCAGGTTCTGTTTTTGGGCGATCCATTTACCCCGCGCCAATTGCTGGAAGAGGGCTTTGTCGAGACGCCTCGGCGTGCGGTAATCGACGCCCTCAATGGCCGCGTTCCCATGACGCAGCCGGGCATTGCGGAGCCGGTAGGTCAGACGGCGGTCATTGCGGTCAGCCTGTTCGCGGTCGAGCAGCAAGGCCAGCCATTGAGAGTGGTCGAGTTCGTCAGCTTGGGGATTGTCGCGCAATTCGGCAAAGGCATGGGCCATGCCGCTCAGCTTGAGCTCTTTGAGTTGGTCGAGGGTGGGATGTTGCAACATGATGATCTCCTTAATGAAAGTATTTGGGGCCGCGAATGTTGAAGTGATCAATCGCCGGCCCGTCTGTGTCATTGTCTGCGACCCTCTGGGATGATTGGCGCGGTTTGCGGCGATCGAGATTGTTCTTGAGAATGGAAGCGACGGAGGAATAGGAATGGGCATTGATCTCCAAGGCCCGTTCGCAAGCCGCCTCCAACCGCTCAGGGCCGTGGCTTTTAGCCAGGCGAAGGATGCCGATGCAGGTCCTAAAACCCTGTTCGGGGTGGGGCTTGTTGCGGATGATGATCTCGACAAGGGCCTCGGTACAGGGTCCATTGGCGGCGGCGTCACGATGAATGCGCTGCGGCGTCCACTGCGCGTAACGCCGATGCGCTGAAGGCATGTGCTCGGGCACCGTGGTGTGATGGCGATTACCGGACCCCCGCAGGTGGACTGCGATCCGCTTGCCCTTGTGGAAAATCTCAACACTACGGTCGGTGATCCGGGCCCAGAGCTTCTGTTTGATGAGGGAATGAGGCACCGAGTAATAATGTTTGGCAACCTCCACATGGTAGTCGAGACCGGCCCGGCGCTGTTTCCATTCGGCGTATTGGAAGACCTCGGCGGGCAAGGGTTTAAGCGCTGGACGGTCAAGATCTTCGAACAATTGGCGGCGCGACGCGCCCAGGTGTTTTGTCACCCGCGCATTGAGCTCTGTCAGCAACTCGGCAATGGCTTGGTTGAGTTCCGCCAGGCTGAAGAATTGGCGGTTTCTGAGGCGCGCCAGAATCCAGCGTTCGACCACCTGGACGGCGACCTCGACTTTCGCTTTGTCCTTCGGCTTGCGCGGGCGGGCGGGGACAATGGCGGTATCGTAATGGGCCGCCAGATCGGCATAAGTCCGATTGATCTCGGGATCATACAGGCAAGCCTTGACGATCCCGGACTTCAGATTATCCGGCACTACCTGAGCCGGTACGCCGCCAAAATAGGTAAAAGCGCGGCTGTGCGAGCCGGTCCAGTCGGGCAGTGTCTGGCTCCAGGTCGCTTCGGCATAAGTGTAACTCGACGCCCCCAGAGTGGCGACAAAGATCTGCGCGTCCAGAACCTCGCCGGTCTTGGGGTCAATCACTTCGGCGGTCATGCCGGCGTAATCGACGAACAGCTTATCGCCCGCAACATGGGTTTGGCGCATGGTCGGATTAAGCGTCCCCCGCCAGGTCCGGTACAAAGCGCAAAACTGGCTCAGGCCATAACCGTCGGGATGGACGGCGCGATATTCTTCCCACAACAAAGAACGGGTGACGCCAGGCCTTTTTAACTCGCCATGCAGCGCCGGCCAATCTGGTAAAGGACGGGTGGGCTGCCGGTGCTCATGTGGGCGCTCAGCCGGCAAATCGCCCGGCGGCGGGAACAATCGTCGGTCCAGCGCCTGATCCGACAAATCATCCGGCAACGGCCAACTCAGACCGGCACGGCGCGCACGGCGAAGATAATCACCGGCCGAGGTCGCGCCGATGTTCAAACTGGCGGCGATCCGCCGCTTCGATAAACCTGCGGCATGCAGCCGCAAAACGTCGCGTATTTTACGCATGGGCAATCTCTCTCCAGCCATCCCCGATCCTTTTCAAAAGATCAGAGAATAACCGCTTTCAGATCACCCGAAGACAGCTACCAAACCACCATCACACTGGTCGCAATCCACCGGAACAGGTGGTCGCGATCAATCGGAATCGGTGGTCGGGTTAAATCGGAAACAGTGGTCGGAATGGTTCGGAATGCGCAGTGGCGCTGCATATTGCGCCCGAAGACCGAGCCATCGAGCACGTTGAGTGCGGCAAAAAGAGTGGTGGCGCCGTTGCGCTTATAGTCATGGGTTAGAGTGCCACCGCGCCCGCGCTTCAGCGGCAGCCCCGGCTGGGTGCGGTCCAAGGCTTGG
>JAJFFC010000030.1 GCA_021776795.1 Planctomycetota bacterium | reverse complement strand
GAATCGGGTTACACGTGGCCGCGAGTGTCCTCGTCTGCGGATGAATAGATTGGAACCAGGGCGTCGAGACTGTGCTGAAACTGGACTAAACGGGTTTAATCTATCGTCATCATTGGTTGTCCATTGGTGTCAATAGACTATTACCCAACCACATTGGATAAAATGGCTTACATGTCCAAGGGCTTGCCGTACAATGACTTACGAATAAGCCCAAAGTCGGTTTCCTAAACCGAAGGTCAGAGGCTCGAATCCTCTCGGGTGCACCACTCCCCAGCCCCTTTCGCGCAGGCGCGAGGGGCTGCGTCGTTTAGCCCCGAGCGATTCTCCGGCGGGCGGTTGGCTCGCTGACGCAAGCCTCGCTTCGCGTCGAATCCTCTCGGGTGCACCACTCCTTCCTAGGCAAGGTCAAAATTTGCTTAGCGCTCAAAAGGAAATCAAAATGCGATTGCTCGTTTCGCAGTTTGTCAGGTCAATCGCTTGCAGGTGAACGGTACGCTTTGCTCCGGCAGGGACGAATTGAGGCGGGGTGCTGGCTGCGCCGCTTAGGTCCGTGTTGAGGACAGTAAGAACCTGCATTCCACTTGTCAGATTGAATTCGGTTCCAGCGCAAGGAAAGCCAGCAGGGATTGCCGTGGGGCCGGAAACGCCGCCGCCCCTTTCCCAAGCGACCGCAACATTGGAATTTGGCTCAGCGCCTGACAAATGCACAGACATTGGTCCATCAGTCTCACCGCCGACCCACAGAGCAAATGGGTCTTCAGGGCCTTCAATAAACTCGGCCTCGGCCCAAAGAGGTAGGAAGAGAGCGGGATTTACGAGGCTAAATGTTCCTTGTTGCGGGTCAATCATCCAAAGAGAAGAATCAACATAAAACAGGGCGCCGCTATCGCTGAAGCATAAAGAAACGGTTAGGGTTGGGGGCTCTGAGGAATTGGGGTTTACATCCGTGGTTAATGCCGTGTTCATATCAATTTTGATAAGGCCTCTGTCACTGTCATTGCCAAAAAGTTCGCCGTTAAAAAAGTCTAGGCATTGAACCCGAGCCGCATCCAGCTCACCAATAAGGGATGTGGCTCCAGTAGATAAATCCAACGTATGCAAGTCAACTGGGCTGGCAATTAGAGGTGCGTCTCTTTCATTCGTGAGGTAAAGCACGTCTCCTGGCCCAAAGGCCATTCCTCGAACTCCAATAAAACTAGTTTGCACCACGAAAGTTGCTTGCCCGGTATTGGGATCAATCTCATAAATGGTATATGGCGCGAAGTAGCGACCGTATGCACCATACATTTTCCCCTGGCTATCCATCGCCATTGCGTTCCAGAAATGAGGAAGTAAGCCAGCAGAGCCAATGAATTGCAATTCGGCCGTTTTGGCGTCAATGGAGAACAAATTCCCGCCAAGGTCAAGAACCTTGAGCTCTTGACCAGAGATGTTCGTCGAAATGGAAATGGCCATAAAGGCCGCAAGGAGAGTCTGTTGCATGGCAGAGCCGTTGAAGCTAGTCTCAAATCTACCCCTTTACCTTACACCACAGGGCGATCCCCTTCCTAGAAAGTAATGAACTGCCTTGCTAAACGGTTTTCAACACTGGGTATGTTTCTTACTCTCACCCTTTCGCGCGAGCACCACTCCTTACAGGTGCTTGGAAATCTGTGGTAGAAGTTGTTCCGCGGTACCCCAGCCGCGATGGACGACGACGCCAGCGCCTGGGAAGTCATCTCCGGCCAGAGCAAGGCTGGGGAAAGTGTTGGCCTCGAGCGCACGCCTCAGCGTGAAGTCCTGCTCCAGCTCGGCTTGCGTTTCTTGGGCGTCGAGTGCTTCTAGAAAATCTTCGCGCGACATCGCCAAGCCTGCTGAACTCGCGCAGTCCGCCAAGACATCGGCATTGCTCGGGTTCCGCGCCTCTTGGTAATAGGCAAGTTGGATGGCGTCGAACATGGCGCGTTCTTTGCCTTCCCGGCGCGCCAACACCACGGCGCGGCAGGACGGGTAAGTGGAGCGGCGGATATCTGGATTGCGCCCGTCCCAGAACTGCCGATTGAAGGTGGCACCGGTGGTTGCTTCCACCGCATCCCAAGCCTGCTGCACATAGGCACGCATGTCCGGTGGCATGGGTTCCTTGGTATCCGAGGCAAGCCCGCCGAGCACGATACGCACGGGCAGCCCCGGAAAGGCTTCTTCGATCAGACCAAGTTGCGCGCGGAATCCCCAGCACCAACTGCACATGGGGTCGGCGATGTAGAGCAGGTTCAACTACGGCAGGATGTCGACGTTGACCGGGTTAGAAGCGTAAGCCACCGTACCGCCGGAAAGCGTTCCGTAAGCAAAAGACAGCGAACGTCCGACGAAGCTCAGCGGTAGTGAACCAGCCGCCACGTTGATGGTGGTGGTGCCATTGCCGGAAGCATCGAGCACGCCCTTGCTGTTGCTAAAGGTCGGCGTGTTGGCCAGAACGATGGACTGGTTGTGCGCAGAATCTGGGTTGAGTGGAAGCGTGACACCACCGAGGTAACTCACACCAGGAGTGTTTCCGGAAGCCGATGCGAGTACCCAGTAGTCTTGGCCAGCGCGGGCGGCAGTTCCTTCAAGCGTAAGATTGATGACGCCACCAGCGCTTTGGCTGAGTTCGTAGGTGTCGGCGCGCAATGGAGCATAGGTAGCGACCAAAGCGCGGACGTCGAGGCGGCCAGCGCCAAAGCGATTGTCCATGCCGGCAGCACCGAGGTCATGGCTGGTGGCCATGAGGGCAGCCTTCACTTCAGCAACGGTCAAGTCTGGTCGCAGTGAGCGCAGCACCGCAGCAGCACCAGCGACGTGTGGCGTGGCCATCGAGGTGCCGGACAAGGTCAGATAACCACTACAGATGTTGGTGGACTCGGTGTTGGAACCAGGAGCGCTGATGTCAGGCTTAATCAAACCTGGAGGATAGGGATGGTCGTTATACCCAGCGACGCCAGCCCATTCGACCGGGCCAATCGAGCTGAAGCCTGCCAAGCCATCATTGCAGTCCGTCGCGCCGACGGTGGTCACACCAGGAACATCACCTGGGGTGCGGACGTTGTCGAAGGTGGTCCAGCCACCTTCGTTGCCTGCAGCAATCACCATGATGGTGCCGGCAGCCTGAACGTTGTCGCAGCTCATGCGCCACATGGCGCGATCCGGATTCCAAAGGTGGAGCCAACCGAGGCTCATGGAAATGACATCGGCATCCATCAACATGGCGTACTGCATGCACTGCCACACTTCAATCTCATGCGTAATCTGCGTCGAGTTCCGCAGCGGCATAATCTTGGCGCCAGGGGCCACACCTGTCTGGATGCCACCGGTGCCATCGCCGGCAACGGTTCCCGAAGTGTGGGTGCCGTGGTTGCTGTGGTCCATGGGATCGTTGGCAACTGAGGCGGTGAAGTCGAAAGCCCAACCAATCAAATCGTCGACTAAGCCATTGCCGTCGTCGTCGATGCCGTTCATGTCAGCGGCATCCCAAACGATGCCATCGCCACCGAGGTCTTCCCCCGGGTTCACCCAAATGTTATTTGCCAGGTCCGGGTGGGTGTAGCAAGTACCGGTGTCGATGACCGCCACCACCATGCCTTGGCCCAATGCGTTCATATGCTTCCAAGCCCAGGGCGAGTTGATCTGTTCCTGATCGCACGTCGGTGTCCCCGTGGTGGTCGAAAGCAAGGTGCCTTCCCGCGGCGGGTCGTAGTGGACATAGGCGACGTCTTCCAGGGCAGCGAGATCCAGAATCACATCGGCCGTGGTGTTCACGCCAACAACATTGGTCAGCCACAGCGGCTTGACCTGATCGGCGCGACCTTCTTTCTGCAACTGCACCAGCATGGCCATGGCTTCGGCCTGCTCAGGAAGAACAATCGCTAGCGCGCGATCGCGCAAAGCCCTAGGCAACTCTTTCGGATCCATGGCGCCGAGCTCTTGCTTGATCGCAGCAAAGTCAGGTTGCGTACGGAAAATGAGGTCGACGTGAATACGCTCATCTTGGGGAGCGTTTTCGATCAGGTAGTGAAGCTCGGCTTCGAGAAATTTCTCGTGCTGAGGAACAGCCTGGTCGACATCCTGTGGTGTAGCGAAGGCGGCTGCAAGTAGAAAGGCAATGGATAAACTCATGGCGGGATTCGGAAGGGATTCGGGGAACGGGAGCGCTCGTCCAGAATAGCCCTATTTCTGCTTCAATACGAAAAACGCCCCTGAGCCTTTCAGCCCAAGAGCGTCGTATCCGTAGCGAATGGCAGAGACGGCCATTCGCGGGAAACCCAAATTCTGGGAATTACTGCACTACTTGGGTAACAATATTGGACATGCGCGCATCTGGGCAAGCATTTTGTTCCGCTGCCTGCAGATAGATGGTCAAGCCAGATGCCGATGGCGGCACCTGCCGCGTCACCTGGAAATCGCCGTTGGTATCGAAGGGGCCAAGCGCCAAACTCTGCGCCAGCGGGTTGCCAAGCGCGACATCGATCCCAAAATCCACGCACCAGGAGCCGCTACTTGCGACAGTGCTGCCGAGGGAGGTGCTCCACATCAGGACCACATTTTCCTGGGGCGTGCCATGCGCAACTCGGAAGGTGGCGCTTTGCCCAGAGATTAGTGGATCGACACATAGGCCGATGTCTTCCGAAGAAATCTTGGTGAAGGTAAAGGTACCAAGTGACACACCAAAGAAGGGATAGCCGGTGATTTCAAAAATCGGATCGGCAGGATTGGTGTCCGAGTTTGCCGATGTGTACTGAGTGCCGCTATCGGTGCCGGAATCATAAGCGGCAAGGTCGATGACCACTTGGTCAGCCCAGGCTCCGTTTTGGAAAAGCTCTAGGCCATCCACGCCCACGAACCAATCGGGGCTTGGTGCAATCATCGAAACCAAGGTGACCGCAGGGAAGTCCGAAGTGACCGAGAAGGTCATCGAAACCGACCCCGGCGAAGTGCCAATGCTTCCGCCAGACAACAGGAACTCGGCAGTGCCATTACTGATGGCACTATTCACTTCTGAAGTCAGGGAAGTGTTGCTACCGGTTTCAGCCATGCTTTCGATGCCCGGACTTGCCAGCGCTCCAAGCTCCCAAAAAGTGTGGCTACTTTGGTGGGTGCCGCCAATCAAACCTGAGAAGTGCGGGTTGCCCGGAAAGTCGGTGGGATGGTTTTGCTGACTCCAAGCCGCATCGAAAGTGACTTGGTAGGTGGCGTTGAGAGAATAGTCGCAGCTTTGCGCGTGCGCAGAGGTGGCCCCAGCGGTGGCAAAACCGGCGGTAAGCGCAAGAGTGAGGAGATGGAGTTGCGATTTCATCGTTCCTCTAGTGTGCAGCAGAGAATCACGATTTCATCACGGCAGACGAATTTTCCGACGAAACCGCGTTTTGGGCTAGAGTGGGACTATGAAAGGGCTCCTCACGATCCTCTCGGCGGCTGCGCTGCTTGCAGCCACACCTAGCTATGCACAAACGCAGGTCTTGATTGACTTCGAGACCACCCCCGGCCCAGATGGCCTGCTTGGCACCGCCGATGATGTGCCACTCACAGCGCCATCCCTGTTTTCCTCGCAAACAACGCAACTCACGACGGAGTTTTCTTCGGTCGGCGTGACCTTCACCATGCCCACCACGAACGACGCCAACGAAGTTCTGTTGGCGCAGTCTTTCTCGCCGCCTGGCACCCATAGCCCGGTCAACCTTTTAGCTGCCGGATCTGGGCTCGTCCTCGGCGGCACCTTTAGTGTTCCCGTGTTTGAAGTCTCGGCACTCGTGGGCATCACCAGCAATGGCGCCATTGGGGCAGACATCCTCGAGATCTTCGACGGCGGTGGAGTCAGCTTGGGCACAGTGCAAGGGAGTGAAACCACGGTCACCATCACCTCCGCAGTGCCGATCGCTCGTTTCGAGATTCGCGATTCCGGTGCGATTTCCGATGTCGTCGCCATCGACAACTTCGGCTTTGTCACGCAACCACCGGGGCCTGTACTTACCGTGGTTGGCAACTGCCCTGGCACCAACACCATTCAAGTCGATGGCGCGAGTCCCTTCGCCACGGTGATTTTGCTGTACGGACCTGCGGGCTCCTTCACCCTGCCCGGAGGACCTTGCGCGGGAACCATTCTCGATTTGGCTGCACCAACTATTGCTGGCCTGTTTGCTGCCGACCTCAGTGGCAGCGTGACCTTGAACACGATGATTCCCGCGGGCTTCTGCGGCATCTCGGTGCAAGCGGTGGAGCCTAGCTCCTGCTTGGCGAGTAACGTGGTGGTGCTTTAGGCGACCAGCACGCACCACTGACTCAAGAGTCAGGTTCGTCGTGAATCTTAAACGGCTTTAACCACCGCAAGGTGGCAAAGGTCACCAGTGCTAACAGAATGGCGATTTCAAGCCTTCGGAAGGCCACTGCACTGCCAATTGCGCCCATGGTCCAGATTCCTGCGGCCGTGGCGGTGCCGCGGAGGGACGAACCATCTTTGAGGATGGCTCCTCCGCCGATAAAGCCAATCCCCGTCGCCAAGCCTTGCATCATGCGCGAGATGGCACTTGGATGGGTGCCGGCGATGGAAGATACCACCAGGACATAGGCACAAGAGGCCATGGCTACAAGCGGGAAGGTGCGCAGTCCGGGGCTGTTCTTCAGTTGCTCCCGATCCCAAGCCACGGGCAGCGCCAACAAAAAGGCGACCACCAGGGAAGCCAAGTGATAGGTGAGGACAGGCTCAACTAGGACTCCTTGGGCATGGTTCGCACATGCAGGTCGCGCTGTGGGAAGGCAATCTCGATGCCAGACTTGCGGAAGGCGGCGTCGATGCGCGAATGCATCGAGTCCATCACTGTCGGCCAGACATCGCGATTGGGAATGTACAACCTCAGTTCAAAATCGAGAGAGCTTTCGCCGAAGCCGCGGAAAATCGCATAAGGCTCGGGTTCTTTGAGCACCAAGGGCTCTGCCTCGGCGCATTCCATCAGTTTGGTCCGGGCCAAGCCAACGTCGGAGCCATAAGCAATCCCAACGGGAATGATTAAGCGATTGATTGGGTCGCTCAAACTCCAGTTCACCACCTGTTGGGTTATGAACTCCTTGTTGGGAACCAGCATTTCGCGTCGGTTCCAGTCCAAAATCGTGGTCGCGCGCATGCGCAATTGAGTGACTCGGCCTTCGATGTTGCCCACGGTGATGACATCACCGACGCGGATGGGCCGTTCAAACAAGATGATCAAGCCGGAGATGAAGTTGGCAAAAATTTCTTGCAGACCAAAGGCCAAACCAAAGGTCAACGCGGCCACGAGCCATTGCACATGCTGCCAGCCAATCCCCAGGGTATTAGAAACTGCGCCTAGACCAATCAGCAGAATGGCGTAGCGAAGAAGCGTGCTAATGGCATAACGAATCCCACTGTCTAACGGCAATCTCTGCAGCAGGGTCAGCTCCACCAAAGCCGGGAGGTTTCGGCTGAACACAATCAGCACCACCAACAATATGAGGGCGATGAGAACTTCGGCTAGCGTCAAAATCGGGCCTTCTACCCCTTCACTCGAGAGAGTGGAAGGAATCGGGAAGCCGGTAGAAGCCGAAGCTGGTGGTTCTGTGCTAGCGGCAGCATCGCCAGCAAGGCCAGGAACGCTCGCCAAGTCTGGGCTTGACTCAACCATGGCAAAGCTCGGCCAAACCTGAATTTGGTTGAGGTTTTCCAGGGCAGGGAAGACGTCGGCCCAAATCAGGAAGACGCCAATGACGGTGGCCAGGGAAATGCCACTGCGGAACAGTTTCCGTGTTTGCGCATCAATCAAAGGAATGTCGATATGTTCGTCATCGACCGCAGGCGGTAGGCCTTCTCCAGTTTCGACCTCACCCTGCTCCTGTCGTTTGGCGCGGTGGGCCAGGGCTTGGGTGACGGCCAACTTGCGCTTGGTCGAGGCCAACCAACGCAATAAGAAGGCATAAAAAATCGCCAAAACCATGCCGAAGAAGACGGTCTGACGCAGGCGGGCATCGATCTCGAGAGCGGTAAAGAAGAAGCCCAGGATGGTGGCCAGGAATAGGGCCAGAGGAATGCCCAAGGCAAGCGTTAACCACAACGGCGCCGCCCTGCGTTGCAGCCAACTTCCTGCCGACGTCATGCCTTCGTTGGCACGAGCCTCTTTCGATGCCTCGGCACTGGCCCGCAGCAAGCGCCAACCAAAGAGCGCGTAACTGGCCATCAATAACAGGAAACACCAACGGCCAATGGTGTCCGACCAACCATCTGGACTAGAGTCCATGGGCGAGAAGGTGCAGGTTGCCAACAAAACTGCGGTGGGTTGCAACCAAACCAATTCCTTACGCCACAAAACGAGTTGGTGACTTGGCCAACGGAAATGCAACTGGGCCATGCCGTTTGTTGCCATCATGATGCGCCATACGCCTAGGACCATCCATAGCCATGCCGCCGTACACCAACGTTCACCGATGGCCTGCAATGCCGCAGATTCGCTGCCCACTAAAGCGGTACCAAAGAGCCACAACAAGATTGGCCCCGGCGCAACCAGCCCCAATGTCAGGAGCAAACCTTCGATGGTGCGACCAATTCGGTCGGTCCGATAGGAACGAATGGCCTGATGGCAAGACTCCATTCTTTGCAGCAATCGGCCGCGCCCCACGAGCATGGCAAATCCCAACAGCAACAACAGGACCAATCGGATTGGCCGCTGCTGGAATGCCGAGCGCGCCCCCTGCTTGATCGTGGCCCAATCCCATGCCGCAAGCATTTGCTTGGCGGTTGTCGGCAGTTGCTGAATACTTTCTGTCAGCGAAAGCGTGGCACTGCGCACCCAAAAGATTTTGCTGGACAGATATTCGCGATAACTTTTGACTTCCTGCTGCAGGCTGGAGAGTTCCGCGCGATGATCCACCAAAACGGCACTGAGTGCTATCAAATCCGTGTGAATGGATTCGCGCAAATCACGTCGCATGCTTAACAGACGCTCTGCTTGATCGCGGGTTTCCTGATTGACCTCGGTTAGACCTTCTGCCTCCAGCCAGGCCTGGACGGAAAGAACATCGCCAGCTGTGCGCTCACGAATCTCTTCCGCCTCGACCAGTTCGAGCTGCACCGTCGAGAGCTCGCGACGATTGCGCTCTACGTTTTGCTTGAGGCGGGCATCCGGCGGCAACCATTCCAGATCCCGACGCAAGATTTGCCCCATAGCCTCATTGAGCCCGACGGCAGTGATACGACGCTTGGTGCCCCGACTACGAAAGGAGAGAGAACTCAGGTTTTCACGGACCTCGATCAAATCCTGGTGGGCTATGGCAGACCGTTGCGGCAAGCCCAATTCACCAGTTCTTCGTTCGGCGAGCTCTTCGCACTCTTGAGCTAAGGGCACAAGCTCGGGAAAACTCGTCAGGCTTTCGGCAATCACCTGGTCCACAGCCAGGGCCGTATCGCGCGCTAACTCCTGCCGACGGCGTTCCCAGGAGACTCGCCATGCCGTAGCTTCGTCGGCATCGACCGCTGCTTGGCGCCGAGCCACATCGAGCCGAACCTGCAGCAGAGCCTGCCGGGCTTCATAACTCGCACGCTCCGCTTGCAAGGCACCGATATGGCTTCGGTATTCCTCGGTCTTGGCCAGCAACAGAGCTCTCTCACTGGGTACATTCGCTGTCGTGCCTTCCCGCAGCTCCGCATGCTGTACTTGCGAAAGCAATACCGCCAAAACACCGAGCTCCTCGGGGATGTACCCGCGACGCATCGCGCGCAGTCGCTGCTCGGCTTCCAAATTCTGCAAGGCCGCCGCTGAGGCCAAGGCGCGAGACTGGGCATCAGTGTGGCCGCGTTCCAGATCTTCTATGGATAAAGACCCCGCATCCATCGGCGCATTCGACCCCGCGTCCGATGCCTGCTCTGCGCGCAGCTGCTCTAAAGTTTCCGGTGCCTCTAAGGCGAGTTGGCGAAAGGCGACGGCCTGTTGATCCAATTCGCGCGCACGGTTGATGGCCGCAAGAGCCGTTTGGTAGTTGGCATGAGCCACGGATTGGGGCTCTTGCGAAGTGGCCGCTAAACCATCTTCAATCGTGGCGCGTAATACCCCCGCGTCCGTCTGCGAAAGCGACGGCGAGGCCAGCGCTAGAAAAACCCAGACCAATCGGAGAACGAATTTCATTTGGCTTGCTGCTTGCCGCCAAGCCAGCCCAGGCGACGGAATAGAAGCATCAATCCGCCGGTCATCACTAGGCACAGAATCCAGAAGAAGATGTAGCCGTAGCGCCATCCCAATTCAGGAAGATTGGTGGCCGCGCTGGTGTCGAAATTCATGCCGTAAATCCCCGCGACAAAGGTCAAGGGAATGAACACGGTCGCGACAATGGTCAAAACGCGCATGATTTCGTTGGTGCGCTGCCCTACCAGGGACAGGTACACGTCGACCAAGCTGGAAGCGAGTTCGCGGTAACTCTCCAGGACATCGATGACTTGCATCAAGTGGTCCATGGTGTCACGGAGGTACATTTTCGCCGAGGCACTTAGGACATCATCTGGCTCGCGAGAAAGGTGGGCGAGTGCTTCGCGCAGAGGCCAAACAGATCTGCGGAACGCGGCAAGGTCGCGTTTGGTGAGGTAAAGTTCGCCAAGCAGGTCGTCGTCGAAATGCTCGGCCAGAATGCATTCCTCATGCTCTTCTAGGCGATCGCTGTAATGTTCCAGCATGGGAAAATAGCTATCGACGACCGAGTCCATCACCATACAGGCCAGATAGTCGGCGCGGCTTTCGCGGATCACCTTGCGCCCGCTGTGCAAACGGCTACGCAAGCTGTCTAACCACGAGCGCGGCTTATCCTGAAAAGTCAGGACATCGTTGCTGTCAAAAAACATGCTGACCTGCGACCAAGTCAGGCGCTGGTCTTGATCTAACTCGACCGCACGCATGACCACAAAGATGCCGTTGGCATAGTCTTCTACTTTGGGGCGCTGGCCGAGGTTGGCAATGTCGGAAACGGTCAGCTGGTGGAGCCCAAATTCCTCGCCAAGCTTGGTCAGAACTGAACCATCGCCGAAGCCGCGCAAATCGGCCCAGGTCATCATGCCCGGCTCGGCAGCTGTCCAAGAAACTTCCTTGCCATGAAGCCGCTTTTCCTCAAGCTGGTCCCTGTTGTACCGCGCCAGAATCAGCTCCGGCTCGACGTCTGCACCTTGGGTCGGAGCAAGCGTGCCAGGCGGAGACCCGGGGGGGACAGAGGCGCGGCGGAAAATGGACATCAGAAAGTCTGCAAAGTGTAGCAAGCCATCGTTCGCAACTCCTGGTATGTTGGAGGGATGATATCTCCCCTCGCAATATGCCTCTTGGCCCTGCAAGCACCTGGCCAACTGCCAAGCCAAGCCACCGTCCAGGAAGTGCGCCCGGAAGGCGTATTTCTGGTCAGCGCAAATGGAGCGCAAACATCCCCCGGCACCGCGTCCTTAGTTTCCAGCCCGCGATGGCAGGAAGATGACAATGGCCTAGCGTGGATCGCCGCCAATGTCGCCATGGGAGATTCCGGCGCCGCCATGGTCGTGGGCAAAGAACTGAACAATGAAAGTGTTGCCTGCTACGGCACTGGCTCGGCTGCGCCCATCTTCGATGCCTCTGTTCTAGACGCCAACAACGTTCGCGTGGCCATGGCTTCGCGAGCCCCCATGGCGGCTGCGCTCACCACCTATGACATCGGCGGCGGCGTGTGGCAAAGCACGCTGCAAACCTTTTCCTCCTATGCCGACGGCACCCCCCTGGCAACGATCAACTTGCCCACCACCGGCAATGTCATCGCCGGCATGGTTGGCGTTTCCGAACATGGCGATCGCATTGTCGCTGCCGTCAGCAACGCCAGTGGGCAACAGCACATTCGTGTATTCGCTCCCGATGGCTCCAGCTTCGCCAGTTACGACGTCCCCGCTAGCGCCAACATCCGCTTTGGCGCCATCGATGCCAATGCCCAACGCCTCTACCTCGGCCTCTATAACGGCACTTGCGAAATCTACGATCTCAGCACCGGCGCCTTGCAGCATTCGCAATCCCTAGGCGGCACCTTTGACAGTCATGCCTTCTCGGCCGACGGCACCACCTTTGCCTATGGCAACTTCAGCGGCCTCTTTGTCGTGCGCGAAACTCTTCCGGGCGTATGGTCGCAAATCGCCTCGCGCTCCCACGCCGGTAGCCAGTTCCTGGGCCACTGCGCCTTGAGCGCCGATGGCAATACCGCCGCGTTTGAAGTGCAGCGCTACTCCCCTGCCTATGACCACGTCGAGGTAGGCATGTTCGATGCCACTACCAGCACCGACTTGTTTAGCGCTTCGCTCGACGCACCTGGCACCGCCTTCCAACTGAGCGCAAGCTCCTGCGACATCTCGGCCGATGGCGAAACCGCAGCCTTTGGCACTTGGGGCGATGAATTTTCGCTCACGCCAACGCTGCAAACCTATGATCGCACGGGCACGCAAACCATGGCGTACACCACACCGGGGTCGGTGTATTCCGTCGCCATCGACGCCGACGGCGATGTCCTCGCTGCTGGCTCCAAAGCGGTTCACGCCAATACCTTTGGCAGCGGCGGCACCGCCTGGTGCCTCGACGCCGCGGACCAAACCCTACATATCCTTGGTGACGCCAAGATCGGAGGCACTGTGGAAATGACCAGTCCTAGTGGAGCCACACAAATGTGGCTGGCCATGGCTCCTGCGCTAGGGCAAAGCCCCACCGCCTTCGGCATTTCCGAACTCAATCTGAGTGGTGCAACTCAGGTCTTTGGCCCCTTCCCGATCGGTGCCGGCGGTGCCCTGGAAACGCTGCCATTGCCATCGAATCCGAGTATGAGTGGCACAGAAGTGCATTTCCAAGGCTTGCGTGTCTCCGGAATCGCTGAGTTGACCAACAAAGTTTCGATTCGCCTTTACAACTAAGGGCACCCAAAGCTCCCTTCCCGACATTGCCGGGCTACCTATCATTAGGGGCCCGGTTTTGTCATGTCCCTGAACCCACTCCCCCTACTCCTCCTGACGCTGCCGCTCGCGGCCTGTCAGGCACCACACCAAAGCACGCCCGATGCCGATAGCCAGTTGTTGTGGCAGGGCGGAGACCCGCTGACCGAAGGTTGGGTGATGGCGGGCGATGGTTCCTTCGCGGTCGATGGCGACAGCTTGCTCACTATCGATGGCATGGGCTTGTTGTGGTACAGCGCCGAGGACTTTGGCGACTTCCGTCTCGAGCTGGATTGGAAGGCCGAGAATCAAAGTGATAACGCCGGCGTGTTTCTGCGTTTCCCCGAAGCTGGCAGCGATCCCTGGGTTGCGGTGCATCAGGGCTATGAAGTGCAAATCTGCGACGTTGCGGAAAAGGACATTCACATCACCGGTTCGCTCTACTCCTTCCAAGGACCCAATGTGGTTGCCTCCAAGCCGGCCGGCGAATGGAATCACTATCGCATTACGGTGCGCGGCCAACGCTACAGCGTCGACCTCAACGGCGTGCGCGTGAACGAGTTCATCGGTTCGCGTGGCGAACGCGGGCACATCGGCCTGCAAAACCATGACCCGAATTCCAGAGTCCGCTTCCGCAACATCCGCGTGACCCCGCTGTAGGGCATAGCCATGCTGAAGACACGCCTCTCCGTGATGATGTTTTTGCAGTACGCCATTTGGGGGGCGTGGCTGCCGTTCCTTTGGTCCTTCTTGAGTGACCATCGCGGCATGAATGGCGATGAAATCGGCTACATGTTCGCGGCCGGTGCGGTGGGCGCCATCGTCGGCCCCTTCCTCGCGGGGCAAATGGCCGACCGCTGGTTCGCCACCGAGAGGATGCTTGGCGTCAGTCACTTGATTGGCGCGGCGCTGATTTGGCAGCTGGCCACGATTGATAGCTTCCAGGGGTTCTTGGTGTTCTCCCTGCTCTATGGCCTGGTTTATTCACCAACCATGCCATTAACCAATTCTCTTGCCTTCCATCACCTGCCGTTCGTCGAGCGCGACTTCGGCAAGGTGCGCCTTTGGGGCACTTTCGGTTGGATTGCGGTGGGCATCGGCATGGGCCATTGGCTGGGCATCATGCACACCCCGGAAGGTCTCGATGAGATTGGCGTGAAGGCTGCGCAAGTCGCAGGCAAGGCCGACGCCTTCCGCCTCAGCGCCATTCTTGGTGCGTTAATGGGGTTGTTCTGCTTTAGTTTGCCGCACACTCCGCCAAGCCAAGCTGGCGAGAAGAATGCTGCACTTGAAGCTCTCGGTGAGATTAAGCGCCAGCCATTGTTGCTCTTGTTCTTGTTGGCCGTGCCGGTCAGCTGCATTCACCAGTTCTACTTTGTGCACACCGAGGGCTTTCTGCACGCCAAACTCGAACCGCCGGCCTTCTTCACCGCCATCTTTGGCGTTGGCGGTGGAGGCTTCATGACCATCGGACAAATGACCGAGGTGGTGGTCATTGGCATGATCCCCTTGATCTTGCGAAATGTGTCCAAACGCACGGTGCTGTCGATTGGTTTACTCGCCTATGCCGCGCGCATGGCCTTGTTTGCCTACATGTCCGATTCCACCATCGCACTGCTTGCGGGTGTGGCACTTCACGGGGTGTGCTTCGGTTGCTTCATCTTCGTCTGCTTTATGATTGTTGACGAGTACACTACCGAAGATGTGCGCGCCTCGGCACAAAACCTATACAACTTGGTCATCGTCGGTATCGGCGTGATTGTCGGTTCGAAAATTGCCGGTTGGGTCGCCGATTGGGCCACCATCGATGGCGAAATGAATCACACCAAGTTGTTCTCGGTCCCGATGTGGGCATCACTGGCTTGCCTAGTTTTGCTTGCCGCCTTCTACCCCTCGAAAGCTCGCATTCAAGAAGCTCAAGAGCAGTACTAGATCATCATGAGTGACACCCTGCGCATCGCCTTTGTCGGCGGCGGTTTCATCAGCCGTTTTCACATTCAATCTTTGGTCGAAGTCCGCGATGTCGAGGTCGTCGGCGTGTCGAGTGCCACGCAAGAATCGGCCGAAGCCACCGCAGCCTTAGCGCGCGAGCTTGGCGTAGGACCCAAGGCACGCGCCTTCGCCAGCACCGAGGAAATGGCCGCCTGCGAAGACGTCGACGCCATCTGGATCTGCGCGCGCAATGACACTCGCGTCAGCACCATGCAAGAGATTCACGCCGGTGCCACCAAACGCAAGAAGCCCTTGCGCGGGATCTGCCTGGAGAAGCCACTCGCCCGCACTTTGGCCGAAGCTCTCGAAGTGGAATCCATCGCCGCAGACCTGGGCGTGGCCACCGGATACCTGGAAGACATGTTGTTCGCGCCAGCGTTGGCGCGCGGCAAAGAGGTGTTGTGGCGCCGCGGATCTTCGCTCGCAGGTCGACCCTACCTCGCCCGCGCCGCAGAAGAGCATGGTGGCCCCCATTCGCGGTGGTTCTGGGAACCCTCGGTTGCGGGCGGCGGTGTCTTGCTCGACATGATGTGCCACTCCATCGAAGCCGCACGTTGGCTCCTCACCGAACCCGGCGCCGCGCGCTCCAGTCTTACTCCCATCGCGGTCAATGCCACCACCGCAAACCTGAAGTGGACGCAACCTGCATTCGCGGCGCAACTCGCCGAACGTTTCCCGGGCTTAGATTGGGCGGCCTTCCCCAGCGAAGACTTCGCCCGCGCCACCATTCATTGGCGCACCGAAGATGGCCAAATCTTGCTCAGTGAAACCACCAGCTCTTGGTGTTTTGTGGGAGCCGGATTGCGCCACAACTTCTCCTTGCTTGGCCCCGAATACTCACTCGAAATCGACATGAGCCGCACTGGCGTGGAAGCTTTCTTCTCGCGCGAAGTGACCGGTGAAGCTGGCGAGGATCTCGTGGAAAAGCAAAATGCCGAGCAAGGCCTCATGCCCATCTCCCCCAACGAGCCCGCGCAATACGGTTACGCCGGGGAAAATCGCCACTTCAGCCAAGCCTTCTTGCACGGCACGGCGCCAAAACTGCAGTTTGCCGATGGCGTCGAAGTGGTGCGTTTAATGATGGCGGCCTATCAATCTGCCGCGGAAGCCCGAGTCATCGATCCGAGCGAACTTGGCTTGAAGACCTATCGCCCTTACCCCTAGCGTGGGCCCGAAGGGCCAGCCGTCTCCACACCTTCTGGCTGGATACGGTTGAATTCGACCAGCAAGATTAATGGCCGCCCGCCATCGGAGGAGGGTGCGCCAAGGATTAATCCGGAGCCATCGGTCATGCGCGCATCGGCTTCCATGGTGGTCGTGCGCACATCCGGCATGCTGATTTCCAAATTCAGCTCGGCAGGGAACTCTTCACCAATCAACTTCTCGGTGCGGATTGGCCGCTTCAGTTCCGAGTAATCAATTTCTAGATGTAAGCCGTAACTTCCGGCATCGACCTGGCGAACGTGGCAGCCCAGTAGCAATCCCTCCTGCAATACATCGATCTGCGGGTCGGCAATTTTGCGGTTGCCCGGCTCCACCACCTCAATCGTGAATCCGCTGACGTAGCTGACTTGATTCAAAATCGACAAATCTCCCTTGTGCCAAGGCCACAGCATGAGTTTGGGTGAAGATAATTGCTCCCATCCTTGGCTTTTCAGTTGATCGAGTTGCTGCAGGATGTCGTTGGTGTTGGAAACCACCTTGGCGGAACGGAAAGATTCGGGAAGCTCTGCAGAATTCTGATTAGGTGCCAGCACGGTCACGCTGATGTTGGCCATCCACGATTGTTCCACGCGCTGATACTTCAGAAAGGCTTGTAGCCAGTTCGATTGATCAACGCTGAGGTAGCCCAGCAACACCGGACGGCCTTGGTGGATATCAAATTTCAGACTGCCACCGCTGTTGGTGAAGGCCGGAACCATATAGGTTTCAATCGCAGCCTGTAGGTCCTCTTCGCTATCGAAGGCGTACTGACGGTTGTCTCCTATTTGTGCAAAGAAATCACGCTCTTCACGGTTTGCCGCCAAAACGTCTTCCAGGAACAAATCATGTTTCCGCTTCTGCTCTTCGACTTCCATGGCGCGCTTGGTCACCTCGAGGGCAAATCGCTCCGCCGCGCCGAGGTCTTCCGATTCCGAGATCAGTGCAAGTTCTAAGGTCGAAGCCAAAAAATCGCGCTCAATTTGCTTGCGCATGGCTGTGGACGGATTGATCAAATCGCCAATGTCATACAGGCGAAGTTCGCGCTGGACGGCGTTTTCTAAAGAAGTGCCAGGGTCCTGTAGCTCAATCACAGGTGCGACAGGCAGGGCAAGTAGGAGGGTGGTCAACAACATGATTCAGGGGCGGATGGTCCGACTCGAGGTGATGGAAAGGGACAGCACATCGCCAGTGGTTGGCGGGCTGAGGGTGGTGCTCTCGGTACTTTGCGTGAAGTGGAGCACCGCCGGAGTGGCGACGATTTCTTCTGGCTTGGGCGCCTGCACGATCAGCTCTGGTTCAAGAATGGCTGGCGGTATATCTGGCTCGCCGGTGTTCAGCATGAGTAACAAGGCCGCTGCCGATGCCAACGGCGCCAGCCACCATTGCCGTGGTATGCGGGTTGGCAAGGGTGCTGTCAACAACTTGTCCACTGCGCGGAGGGCAATCACTTCTTCCAGCGCTTCGGGGCAAGAAGCTAAGCGTTCGGCAAAGTCGGCATGGTCGAGGGGATCCATGCGCTGATCCAACAGCTCTTGCGCTTCGGCAAGTAGGGATTGGGCGGCGGAACTCATTGCCAGGCCTCGGCTTGATGGTTGCGCGCCAACTGCAGACGAGCCCGATGAAGATGGGATTTCACCGTTCCCGGCGAAAGCTGGGTGGCGTCGGCAATCTCCTGCACCGAATGTTCTTGGAGATAGAAGCGGCGCATGATGTCCTGCTGCACATCGGGAAGCTGTGCCAGCAAGCGTTGCACATCTTCGCTAGAGACTGAGGGCGCCACAGCATCTTGCGGAGGTGCAGGGACAGATTCCGTGGCCAATGTGGTCGGTTCGCGCAAGGAAGCCTTACGCGCATCAAGAAAGATGCGGAAGGCAATCGACTGCACCCATGGCCGCAACGGCCGCGCAGGGTCGTAACGGTGCTGATACTGAAGAACGCGGTCCATGGTTTGTTGCTGGAGGTCATCGACCTCGAGAGTCGGGCAGCCGACTACGAGGCGGTGCAGGAAGGCACGCAGGAACGGGATCTCCTCGGGCAGGTTGCCCTCCATGCCGGGGTTTACGGCGCCAGCGGGCTCCGCGGTTGCAGAGATTTCCGCTTTTTCTGCCCTAGGCGCCTGGCTCTCCCTCGAGCAGCTCGCGGAGGCGCTGCTCGCGGAAGGCGAAGATGCGTTCGAGGGTGGGGCGGACATACAAGCGGTGCGCCAGGCGGCCAAAGGGGCCAAAGGGAAGGGCGTAATCGACGCGGTCGTAGAACTCGACGCCTTGCCCATCCGCGGTTGGAGCAATCTGATGATAGTGGTACCAGAACTTGTAGGGGCCGGCGCGCTGCTCATCGACGAAGCTCCGCCCCACCTCAATGTGCTTGAGCTCAGAAACCCAAGTGGTCTTGCCAAGCAGCGGCAAAGCCACGCCATAGGTCACGAGCATGCCCTCACGCATGTCCTCCGGCAGGTCAGCAGGCAATTCGAACTGCAAATCGGGCGGCGTAATCACGTTCAGATTGCGCGGCGTGCTGATGAATTCCCAGGCACAATCCATGTCCGTGTCGATGCGGACGGTACGGGTGAGGTGGTACACCGCCCCCCTTAAGACTGGCTGCGCAGAAGCTCTAGGACTTCTTCGCGCTGGTCGAGAGTGAGTAATAGGAGCAAGTCGCCCTCTTGGGCCCACTCCAGAGCCTGCTTCGCGGCCTCCAGTTCACTATCAGCATGGCCGATGCGATCCTCTGGGCAACCAGCTTCGAGCAAAGTTTGGTGCAACATGCGCGGGATCTCGCCGAGCTCGCGTCCACGCAAATGGGTCGGCTGCTCCTTAATCACAATCCGATCCGCGCCACTGCGCCAGGCAGCAAGAGCAATTTCACGAATGGCTTCATCGCTGCGGTCGCCAGCTTGACCGATGGTCACCAACCGACGCTTGGCCGGCATGGCTTTCGCCATGGCAAACAACGCGGCCAAGCCATGTGGGTTATGCGCAAAGTCGACCAGCACCGTGGCGCCGTCAATGGCAAACCGATTGAGGCGACCGGGATTGTCTTTGGGATCACTGCGGAAGTTACGCAGGCCTTTCAAGATGGCGTCTTCAGGAAGGCCAAGCGCAAAGGCCACGGCAACGGCGGCGAGTGCATTGGCAATATTGTGGGCCGCGGCGCCAGCCATGGTCACGGGAACCTCGGTCACAGCAATCAGGGCCCGCGCATCGCCCTCGGCCTGCCACCAAAGCTGTCCATCTTGTAGCCACGCGGCATGGCCCCCCGCAGCACGATGGCGCTGCAGCAGCTCGCTCTCGGCATCTAAAGAAAACCAGGTCGGTGGAACGGTGCATTGCTCCATGCGCGCGACCGAGCAGGCGTCGTCGGCATTGAGCACCAAGCGTTTACCGGCGTGACGGATGATGAATTTGGTGTCCGCCAACATGTCCAAGTCTTGGATCCCCCATTCGCCAAGATGATCTTCGGCGATGTTCGTGACCAGGGCGACGTCGGCCTCGCCGGCGGGCAAAGCTAACCCGCGCCGCAACATGCCGCCGCGTGCGGTTTCCAAAAGTGCGATTTCGGTTCGCGGGTCACGCAAGATGTTGCGCGCTCCTCCTGGACCGGACCAATCGCCGCGGTCGAGGATTTCATTGCCGACCATCAGCCAGTCAGTAGAGCTCAATCCGGGGACCTTGTCAGCAGCCAGCACCATTTCTCGCAGGATGCGCACGGTGGTGGTCTTGCCGTTGGTGCCGGTAATCATGGCTACCGGAATCCGGCCATGATGCTCCCAATTGACGTCGCCTGCTTCGGGCAGAGAATCGACGGGCCATTTCTTTGCGTGGGCACCCAGGCCGACAGAGGCGTGATCGTCGTCAGTCAGAAACACGACACCATGGCGCTCTGCGGCTCGCTGCAGACGCAACAGCGGCGGGTTAGCTTCTTCACGCCAGCTTGCCTTGAGGGCTGGGGCAGCTTGAGGCACTGCTGCCGCCACACTTTCCGCCGCGAGTGGTAACTCTCCACGCTCCTGCGCCGAAACGGCTTGGGCCCAAGCCCATTCATTGATTTCGGTCGCGGCATAGAGTGCGTCCATCGGGCCTTCGACCAGGAGGCTCACCCCGCCTGGGAAATGACGCACGGCGGTGCGCGTAGACGGCCAACGCAACTTCTCGAGCAACGCATGTAGTGCGACTTCCCAAGCGGCGGCAAGTAGCGGAGCTTCCTCAGCCGTGACTGCGGCATCAATCACCGCACCAGGGAAATCGGCGAGGACATTGGGCCCAGTCAATCGCCGGGAATCCTGCAGACCATGGAGTTCTTGTTCCGCTTGGGTTTCGGTCATAACCTAATCCGCTTCTTCGATGACCGCGACGCGAACCCCGCGCTCATCGCGCACCAATTCCATTTCGCCGTCGAGGCCAAGTTCTTTCAGGCCTGAAGAGTCGAGAAAGTCGGAGAGGTCCACGGCGTGGGGCGTATTCGGAGCACCTTCTTGTTCTGGAGATTCGTCGGATTGGAAATCTTGGATTTGCTTCCAAGTACGGCCAATCGCATCGGCAAAGACCAAGAGCAGGTCATCGCGGCGGGAGCCCTCCAATCCATGTTGCACCGCACGCACCTCTTCGGGGACGAGTTCGATGGCATCGGCGGGCACACCCTCGGCGAGAAGCGTTTCGCGCAGCATCATCGGGACTTCGTCGGAAGAGCGCCCGCGCAAGCCGTCGTCGCGACGGCAAATGTAGTGGTCAAACTTACCGGCACACAGGCGCGCGATTTCTTGAATGTCCTCATCGCGGCGGTCGCCAGGAGCGGCCAATACCACGCGCGTCTTGCCCTCGACATCTAGGCGGCCGACCAAATCGACCATGGCTTTGACTGCAGCCGGGTTGTGGGCATAGTCCATAATGACCTTGAATGGATGATCATGGAAGATGTTCATACGGCCCGGCGCTTGGAAGAAACTGGTGTCGAAGGTGCGCAGGCCGTGGCGGATGTCCTCCAGGCCGACTCCCATGGAGAAGGTGACGGCGGCGGCGAACATCGCGTTCTGCACGTTGTGCAGAGCACGGCCATCGAGAGTGGCGGGGATGAGGTGCGACCACAACAACGGAATGTGTTGACCGTTGTCATAAAGCGCCAACATGTTGCCGCCCATTCCTTGCTCGAGCACGATGGCACGACCACCTGCACGAATATGATCCTTCACCAACGGGTGGCGCTGATTCATGGTCACATAGCAGAGGTGCTCGGCCTTGGTGTGCCCAGCCATTTGCAGGCATAATGCATCGTCGGCATTGAGCACAGCGGTGTCTTTGGCAATCTCAGCGACAATGCGCTTGACCTTGGCCAAATCTTCGAGCGTTTCCACTCCTTTGAGACCGAGGTGGTCGGCTTGCACATTCAAGACCGCGCCGACATCGCAGTGGCGATAGGCCAAACCGCGGCGCAACATGCCACCGCGTGCGGTTTCCATGACCGCCACTTCGACCTTGGGGTCCCGCAGCACAATGCGCGCGCTGGCGGGACCGGTCATGTCACCACTGACGGTGAGGTGACCATCGATGTACACGCCGTCGGTCGTGGTGAGACCTGGCACGCGGCCAGTCATCTTGAAGATGTGCGCGGTCATGCGCGCAGTCGTGGTCTTACCGTTGGTACCGGTGATGCTCGCAATCGGTACGCGCGAGGGCGATCCAGACGGGAACAGCATGTCCATCACCGGGCCGGCAACATCGCGCGGAGTGCCTTCACTCGGCGCCACATGCATGCGGAAGCCCGGTGCGGCGTTGACTTCGCAAATGCCGCCGCCGCCAACTTTGTGCGAGACACTAATGTCTTCGGTGAGGAAATCCACGCCGCAAACATCAAGGCCAATCGCCCGCGCGGCGCGCTCGGCCATGACTTTGTTGACCGGATGGATGATGTCGGTGACATCGATCGCGGTGCCGCCGGTAGAAAGGTTGCCAGTAGAGCGCAGGTAAACCACCTCGCCCTCGGCAGGCACGGAAGTTTCGCTGTACCCAAGGAGCTCAAGCAAACGCATGGCTTGGTAATCCAGCTCCAAACGCGTCAGCACCTTTTCGTGGCCGATGCCCCGGCGCGGATCTTGGTTGGTAATCTCCACCAACTCTTCGATGGTGTGCTTGCCATCGCCGACGACATGTCCCGGCACGCGTTTACTTGCCGCAACCAAGTTGCCATCGACCACCAACAAGCGGTGGTCAAAGCCGGACAAGAAGCTTTCGATAATCACCGAGCGGCTGTGCTTGCGCGCATTCTCGAAAGCAATGACGACGGCATCGTCATCTTCCAGGTTGATCGAAACCCCACGACCGTGGTTGGCATTCAGCGGCTTCACCACCACCGGGTAACCCACGCGGCGGGCGCCCCGCACGGCTTCACGCTTGGAGTACACCAAGACTTGGCGTGCTACCGGAAGACCCAAGTCGGCGAGCAACTTGTTGGTTTCTTCTTTGTCGCTTGCAATCTCGACGCCGATGTGCCTTGTCTCGGAGGTAATTGTGGCTTGAATGCGCTTCTGGTGACACCCGTGACCAAGTTGCACCAAGCTGTAACGATTCAAGCGCAACCAAGGAATGTTGCGTTCTTCTGCAGCTTTGACCAAGGATGCCGTGCTCGGACCCAAGGCGCGCCGCTGCGAAAAGCGAATGAACTGATCGTGCTCTTCTTCCCAGTTGAAGTCTTCCTCCCGCTCAATCCCGGCTTCTTCGCGCGCCTCTTCCGGAAGCAGGTGAAACAGCAAACGACGAGCGACATCGGCGGCTTCGAGGCCGACCTCTTCTTGCTCGTATTGATACACCACATCGTATTGTCCAAAGTTGCCGTTGCCACGAGTCTTGCCGAAGGTGACATCGGAGCCAGCCATTTGCTGCAGCTCAATCACCACATGCTCAAAAATATGACCAAGCCAGGTGCCTTCGTCTTCGCGCATGCGGCGTACAAAGCCGCCAGCTTCGCGATAGCTGCAACCATGAGTCTCCAGGCCAGGGAGCGCTTCCAAGAGACGGCCGATGAAAGTCTCGCCAAGGCGCGCAGATGGCCATTCCTCGAGTTCTCCGAGATCTACCGTGAGCCGAATGACCGGAAAATGCGCGTAAAGGCTAGGGCCGAGGTAGACGGAGCGATCGAGAATCTTCATGGGAGCTTAGGGGTTAGCGATGGAGGGGTGTTTCGCAGTGCGGCTAGGAATGTCAAAGGTACAACCCTCGGTCAAGATATGGAGCTTCATCCCGAGAATGGCCAACGGTTCGTGGCGCCGCGCAGAATCCATGCTCGAAAACTCCATTTCGGAAGGATCGAGAATCGTCAAAGCACCGCTGCCGACGACCTCGAGATTGTCCTCCGGATCGATAAAGGCGGCAGTGTCTTCGTCGAGGCCAATGCCGATTGGGCGCGGGTTGAAGGCCAGGGCTGTGAGCAGGCGGCCGAGTCGATTGCGCTGCTGAAAATGCTGGTCAATGATGGCGGCGTGGGTCAGGCCAAAGCCTGGCGCGAGCGCGAGCATGTCGCAGCGCGGGGTGGTGCCTTCATCGCCGTAGCCAATCATGTGCTCGGACAGAATCGAGGCGCCGGCGGAAGTCCCTCCCACCGTGAGGCCTTCTTCCTCATTGCGCACGCGCAAGATTTCCGAAACCGAAGTGCCGCCAATCGTGGTCGACAGGCGCAACTGATTGCCGCCGGTGATGAACACGCCGGTGGCGGTGCGCAGCTCTTCCAGCCACTCTTCCTTCTCGCAATCGGCGCGATCTTCGAAGGGCAGGCTGATGGCATGGGCCGCGCCAAGTTCTTGAAACAGCTCTACGTAGCGCGGGCCAGTCGTGGCCAGCTGAGAAGCTGTGGGGATGACCGCCAGACGGGCAGACTCGCCACCGCAAGTCTGAACGAATCGGCGCAGAATGGATGGATCGAGGTCTTTTTCCTCGGCCCCTCCAATGGGGATGATGTAGCCGCGAGACATGATGTTCGGGGGGAATTCTAGCAGTGCCTAGGCCCCCTCCCCGAAGCTACTTGCCGTCTTCAGGCACCATCCACGGCAGCCAGCTATCGGTGCCGAAGCATTGCATGGCGGGGAGCAAATCGAGGTAGCACTCGGTGGTCTTGAGCCAGGCTAAATCCTCTGCCGAAAGCCCTGGTTCGCCATGCCCTGGAGTGGGCTCGGCAAGGAGCCTTTCCATCATCTTGACCAAGCGCTGGTTCTCCTCGATGGGCAAGCCTTCGGGAAAGCGCTGGTCTAGGCGTTTAGCCGATGCAGTGGGCCAAAAGCCCATCCAGTCCTTCATGCCTCTGGCCAACCGCGGGTAAATCGCGCCGCGGTCAATCGGATACTTGGCATTCCAGCGTCGCCTTTCTTCTAGGGTGACGGCTTCATCCTCCGCCAGCGCTTGCCAAATCTCTGCAGGAACCAGGTCGTGTAAAACGTCGGTGCCTAGATTCCACTGCATCTGCGCCAAGTGAAACCATGCCTCTCGCACCTCAGGCTGATCTCGATAGAGTTCCAACAGGAGTGGGAAGTCGGTCCTGCTGATGACCATAAAGGGAACATCGCCGATGTAGTCCTCCAGCTTTTCCAAGCCCTCTCGGTTGCCCGAGCTCCATGCCACAAATCGGCTGTAGGCTTCTTGGACATGCGTCGGTAAAGTTGCTGGAGTGGCCTTTGGATCTCCTTCAAGAGCGCTCAGCGAAAAGGAGTCTTCAAAATCATTGGCAGCTCTCATTCCCTGCGAAAGCTCCACCGGGACTTGCGGCGGCTCTTCCTCGGTGACTAGGTGACTCGCATCGGGCCACTCTTCAAAGGAATACCTTTGCGAGCAAGCGCTAAGACCGCGAAAAGGGCAACAATCCGTGAAATAGACACGAACTAGTTTAACCAACGCCCGCCAGCCATGGTGCGTTCCACGGTGACGGTGTCGCTCAGCAGCACTAGGTCGGCGTCGGCCCCTGGGGTAAGTTCGCCCTTGCCGGCAAGTCGCAAATGCTGCGCCGGGTTGCTGGTGAAGGCGGGAAGCACCTTCTCCAGAGTTCGCCCGTTCGCCACCAAAGTGGCAATCGCCTCCATCAGAGCTGCGCTGGTGCCAACATCCATTTTGATCATCTCGCCTTGGTCGTTAAACACCGGCAAGCAGCCGCCGCCATCGCTAGAAACGCTAATCCGCTCCGCAGGCAAGCCACAGGCCAAATAACGCTGCACGGCTTCGGCGGCGGAATAGCCATCTTCGCCCTCGACCACGGGGAATGCCGTGACATCGATATGGCAACCGCGCTTGGCCAAATCGAGGGCTTCCTCAAACAAGGACTTGGAGCGGTTCACATGAGTTGGCTGGAACACGCGCGCAGGCAATTCGCTGATGTCGAGCATCTGCCGGATCAAATCCAATCCGCGTTCGCCGTCACCAAGGTGCAAGTGCAACACGCCCGCTTTGCGCGCAATCAAGCCACCGACATGACAATCACTGGCGACTCGCAACAACTCCTGAACCGTGGGCTGACTCGAGCGGTGATCGCTAATGGCAATTTCTCCGGCGCCAATCACCGCATCGAGGTGGACAATGTCTCCACGCACCGAACCGGTCAGTGTGGTGGCCGGTAAGTGATAGCCGCCTGTCCAACACCAAGCCGACAAACCTTGCTCGCGCAAGCCGCGCACTCCGGCCAAAACTTCGGCGGTGGAGCGGGTGACATCGTCGGTGCCCAATAGACCGACCACGGAAGTCACCCCAGCTGCGGCGTAACTTGCGAACAGCGGTGCCGGCACTTTGGTCGAGGCCCCGTCTTCACCACCTCCGCCGGTGATGTGGGCATGGATGTCGACCAAGCCAGGAATCACGCGCTGCCCCTGAAGATCGAGCATCTGCACCGCCTGCCCCGACGCTTGGGCTGGGCCTTCGCCTGCCGCCACAATGGCCACGACCTTGCCGCCGCCGAGCAGCAGGTCGCAGCGTCCCAGAGCTTCTGGGGTGTAGAGTTCGGCGTTCTGCAGGAGGGTCAGCATCCCCCTATTGTAGCTCACGGCAAGGCACGCCGATTCTTTCCACAAAGACTCGCCTTTGAGCTATTACTCCCCTATTATGGGATTTATGGCTCAAATACCAACTACAAACGGGCTGTGGGGAGACGATGAATCGGTCCTGTCTGAGCTAGGCCAACGGCTGGCCCGCGAACGACTCAACCGCAACCTCACCCAGTCTGCATTAGCGGAAGAGGCTGGCCTTTCCTTGAGCACGGTCAAGCGCCTGGAAGCTGGTGCCTCAACTCAATTCGTGGCGGTCATCCGCATTCTGCGCGTGCTTGGTTTACTCGACAACCTCAGCGGCCTTTTGCCCGAGCCATCGTTGAGCCCCATCGACGCTCTCTCCCGTCGCGGCGGCACCCGCCAACGCGCACGTGGTCCACGCAAGCCAGAGCAAGTTGACTCCAAAGATGGGGACTGGTCTTGGGGAGATGAATCATGACCGTTGCCGGCGTCGAGCTTTGGGGCACCCGCATTGGCGCCATCCGCTGGGATGAAGCGCAGGAGCTCGGCTTCTTTGAATACACGCCAGAATTTCGCGCCAGCGGAATTGAGGTTGCGCCCATTCATATGCCGCTGTCCTCGGCGATTTATTCTTTCCCCGCCCTGCCGCGTGAAAGCTTTCATGGACTACCTGGCATGCTTGCCGATGTCCTCCCCGATCGCTTCGGCAATGCGCTCATCGATGCTTGGCTCGCCTCGCAAGGCCGCAGCCCGCAGAGTTTTCATCCGGTCGAACGCCTGTGTTACACCGGCAGCCGCGGCATGGGCGCCTTGGAATTTCGCCCGGTCTACGACCGCAGCGCCACCCAGTCTGAGGCTCTCGACGTGGCTGCCCTAGTCGAACTTGCCGATGGCATCTTGCACCAACGCGAAGGCTTCCAAGCGAAACTCGCCGGCCACGACCATGCCCAAGGAGTGCGCCATATCCTTCGTGTCGGCACTTCGGCGGGTGGAGCCCGCGCCAAAGCGGTCATCGCTTGGAACCCCAAAACCAAAGAGGTGCGCTCCGGCGAGGCCGATGTCGCCGCCGGCTTTGAGCCGTGGGTGTTGAAGTTTGACGGCGTACGCGGCAATCGCGATCGCGAACTCGATCAACCCCAGGGCTATGGCTTAATTGAACTCGCGTATCACCACATGGCTGTGGCAGCTGGTATCGACATGAGCGCCTGCCGTGTATTTTCTGAAGGTGGTCGGCACCACTTCATGACCCGGCGCTTTGATCGCACGCCGAGCGGCAATCGTTTGCACATGCAGTCCCTTTGTGCACTCGGGCATTTTGATTTCAATCAGGCTGGGGCGCATAGTTATGAGCAAACCATGCTCTTGATGCGCCATTTAGGCTTGCCCATGGCTCAAGTGGAGCAGCAGTTTCGGCGCATGGTATTCAACGTGTTGGCGCGCAACCAAGATGACCACACCAAAAATATTGCGTTCTTGATGAGCCGTGAAGGCGAGTGGCGTTTATCCCCGGCTTATGATGTCACCTATAGCTATAACCCCGACGGCGCCTGGACCAATCGCCACCAAATGAGCGTGAATGGCAAAACTTCTGGCTTCGTTGCCGAAGACTTTGCCGAGTGCGCGCGTTCGGTGTCGATGAAACGCGGTCGCGATTCTGCGATTCTCTCCGAAGTCCACGAGGCGGTGCAGCGTTGGCCGCACTTCGCGACAGAGGCAGGAGTCGCTGAGAATCCATGGCGCGCCATCCAAGCGAGCTTGCGCCTGCAAATTTGCCCGTAGATTCAGGCTAACTGGCTCCTGGTTGCAGCGTAAAGTTGGCCATGGATCATCATAAGCTCCCCTCTCTTTTCTCTGGCCTTTGCGCAGGACTCTGCGCCGCCATCCTCTCGACAACGGCAGGCGCCGCACAATATTCCGCTCAGGTGGATTGGTCGATTCAAGACCAGGGCGTCGTCGGCAGCGTCAGCACGGTCGCATTTTCACCAAATGGGCGCTTCGTCGCCTACGGTTATGAATTCTCGCGTGAGATTTTTGTCCGCAATGCTGCAACCGGCTCCTTAATCACCACCTTAAGCGGAAGCTCGGGCATGGGCATGACCTCGCTTGGCTTTAGCCCGAGTGGCACCGACCTCGCTGCGGCCTACAACATTCTGGGTTGGTCCGGCGTGGTCGTTGGGGGTGCAGATTTCTTCCAGGCAGGAAGCACCTCGCCGGTGAACTCTGCGCCGACCACGGAGTTTGTCACCTCCTTGACTTGGTCCCCTTCCGGAACCCAAGTTTTGACTGGCTCTGAAGATGGCATCGCCACTCTTTCCGACCCGGTAAGCGGCGCAGTCCTCCTGTCGGTCACACATGGCTCTCCTATTCAGTCCGTCGCCTTTTCTCCTGATGGCCTGACCTTTGCCACGGGCGCCAATGATGGCGTCGTGAACCTTTGGGAAACCAGCACTGGCTTGTTGGTGCGCAGCCTTGGCGCGCACCTGGGTTCGGTCTCGGAACTGGAGTTTCACCCGGACAACATCCACTTGGCTACGGGTGGTGGTGAAGCTCTCGTCGACTCTTCGATTAAGATTTGGGATTACCACACGGGTGCCTTTGTGAATGACCACAGCATTCAGCAGGAAGGCGTCACTGGATTGGAATGGGTTGCTGGCGGAAGCTTGCTCATGAGCAGCGACCTCAGTGGCATCATCCGGGTTTCCGAAGTCTTCACTCCTGTGGAAGTGGCCACGATCGACCTTGGTCGCGGACCGCGCGTCAGCAGCTTGGATTATCACGCCAGCAGCCAACGCTATGCCTATGGCTCCAGCTCCGGCTGGATGACCGTAGCCCACCACTAGTTCAGGCGTTCGTCAATCGCGGCTTGTAACGCCGCTACGTCGAGATCTAACACAAAACTCTGGACGGTCGACTGCTGGTCGATCGTCCAGATTGGTTTTGGACCCGACTCGGGGAAGTCGAAGGTGACCATGCTTCCGTTTTCCTGGCGAAGATGCACTCTCAAGTAAGCCTGATACTCTCCAGGATCCGGGACTGCGACCGTAATTTTGCCGTCAGCATCGAAATTATGCATCCAGTAACTGGCGGATCTCTCAGGATTGCTAGCGAGGTCCAGCACCAGCTCCAAGCGCTGATTGTTCTGAAGCTTTGGATAAGGATTCAATTGCACTTCTACCGAAATTCCCTTGTCCAAAGTAAAGGCATATTCACCCGGCTGAGGGCAAGTGCCATTCAGGGAAGTCGTACCACTCCCCACCGCAAAGAAGGAGAGTTGCCGTTCGGGCAGGTAAAGCTCTCCAAAGCCGCGGTGAAAAGTTGCCTGAGCATTCGAGCCGGATGCCAAAGACTTCACACTTTGAATCGTCAGGTCGACCCCGTTGACCGGTAAATCTTCGGAGTCACGGAAGCGTAAGAAGTAGCGAAAAACCTGATCGCGCAAATCCCAGGATTGGAGGCGAGGGTCTCCGTTCGAGGATGCCGACCATGGGATGACATCGGGAACGCTGGCCAAGATGGCGCTGCTCTCTTCATCAATCAACAGAACTTGACGCGCATTTGGGTCTAAGGTCAACACGGAAAAGCTACCGTCCTGCTGCAGTGTGGCAGCTGGCAGCTCCCAATAGCGGTCAAAGCCGGCGGCGGGAATATCCGCGGTGGCCAAGAACACCCGGAGATTCGTCGGGTTGACTGCGGCATCGAAACGCACTTGGCCGGAAACCCGATAGCCCTCCTCCATCACAAAGGAAACTCCCTGACTTCCTGCTCTCACTTCCATCTCTTGATGCGGATACGACGGATGGCGTGCGACCAAAAGAAGATCTTCAGTGGCTGATTCGCCGTGGATGGAAAACTGAGCTTGTTCATTTACCGGATAAACCTGGCGGTTCAGCGTCTGCCAGAAGCCGCCTGCCGTCTGATGCATCAAGCGCAGGCGAACACCATGCACAGGCTCGCCCGCTCGGTTCACGACCTGACCGGAGCACAACACCGGACCCTTGGAGAAGATCACTTCGCCGGCGTCGTATGGTCCCGGAGCAAGCTCCTGCTCAATCTCGATTTTGGCGCGAAGGTCTGGCGATACTACCGGAAGGCTCAGGTCGATCACCATCGATCCGGAAACACCTTCGCCTTGACCAATCGTAATCGGGCATTCTCCGCGGCCATCGGCATCGAGATGGATGCGCTCACTCAACTGATAACGAAAATTCGCACCGGTCAAGCGGAAATGCAAGTCGACGTCGGCATGAGCAAAGGGTTCGCCTGCCTCGTTCACAGCACGCAACACCAAGAGTGGGCTTGCGTGCACTTCTTGCACCTCAACACGGAGGTTCTCTCCAGAGCGAAATGGCCCAGCAAAGGTCTTCACCGTGGGAAGCCTACCGATTCCAAATTGCACGCCCGCATCTAGCTCGAGACCAAGGCCGACGAAGGGATAGTCTGCTTCGCCGCGGAAAGCGGTAACACGGCCCATCCCCATGTCTGGGCGAGCATCGGCGCCAAAGACTTCGCTCCATTGATCTTGTTGCTCCTGATGGCGCTGGAGGAAAGTCTCTTCCCTCCAGCCTTCTTCGCCATCGGCACGCATCGGAACCAAGGTGACCGAAGCGTAAGGAGGAACTTGATAAAGAAACTCGTCGGGAAAGTCTTCCAAGTCCAAGGCAATCTCCGGCGCTTCGCGGAAAGGTGCTTCCGCACGAACAATCAGCCGAGTTCCAGCATCTTGGGAGGGAATCCGCGCCTCTACGTGATCGAGTACAGCGAGTCCATTGGCATCGGAAGAGAATTGGGCTAGTCGTTGCGTCCAATCGGCATGCTCGAAATCTAAAGCCAAGGGGAAATTGGCTAAGGGTTCGCCGCGTTCATCGATGACTCGCACCCGCAAGTCATGATCTTGGTGAAGCTGCAACCAAAAGATCTGTCCGTCTTCGGCGTGGTTGCGATAAAGCTCTGCATATAGCTCGCCGGACCTGGCTACCAAATAAAACCTGCCCTCTGGAATCGTCATCTGCACCTTGCCTTCGGCATCGGAGAACCAGGTTTTGCCCTTCTCCGAAAGTCGTTCCAAAATCGCTTCATAGAGATCTCCCATCTCGCGTAGCTCGGCCAGAGATTCTCCCGCATCGGAAAGCAACCAAACCTCGGTATTCGCCAGCGGCAAACCACCGTCACGTGCAATCGTGAGCACGGTCACCTGGGCACCCTTGGCACTGGTATCTATTTCCGCGCGCTCTAAAGCGCCCTGCAGGATTTTTTCGCGCTCAATCTCAGAGACCACCGAGGATGCCCCCCCGAGCGCTTCAGGCGACAGGGTTCCCGCGGCAATCTCCTGCTCTACCTTCGCCGCGTCAGGATTAGTGCCTTGCAAAGGGGGCGTACTCGGGCCGCTAAAGACCCACCACAGCCCCAAGGCCAAGAGAATAAAAAGCGCAAGTAGTTGCAGGGGGCGTGACAACATGAACTCTCCTAGCGCCCGCGAACCTTAGGGTTGCGCTTTGGACGGAACATATGTCCGGACCAGGTGTCGTCAACGCGGCAAATCTTCAAATCGGACCAACCTACGGCGCGCGCATAAGCCATCACTGCCGATTTGCTCACGTTGCTTTCCATCCCTGAAGATTTCTTCGGCCAACAAATCCAAAGGGCTCGCCTGGGGGCGACCAGTTTGGCAGCTTGAGGGAACCACTGCTTCAACTCCAACAGCCAAGCGGAGAACAACAGCACCGTGTCGATGCCACTCAACAGAGAAAGGTCCTCATCTTCGGTTCGGATCACTTCCACGCGACTTGGTAAATCCGCGCCAAGGATGGGGTGTAAATCAGCCGGACCGCCTAGCTGCAGCACTTGATCTCCGTCGCGAATCCGTGACCAGGAACAGCACAAGGCGTCGGGCAATAAGTCTCGGGCGATGGCCACCTTTTCTTCCACGCCACCAACAAATACGATCGGAATACTCGACGTCGCTTTGGTGGTCCGAAACCAATGGGCAAAATGGCGGCCATGAGACGGCAAACGCTCAAGGCTGATGACCTCGACCTCGTGCCCTGCCTTGCGCAACAAGGCCAGGCCACTACCTGCCTCTTCCGGCTTCCAATGCACCACGAGAATACGGCTCACCTCGCCAGCCTAACATCGGCCAGTGGATGCGTGCTTAGTCTTCCAACGGCGCGAAGGCGTCGGCCAGAAGCTTGGCCTGTTCGGCTTGGTGGCGCTTGTAGCTACCCGTGGCCGGGCTTGCGGCAGAAGTGCGACCGGCGAAGCGAATCTTCCAGTGCAAGTCGCGGAAGCGTTGCAACATCGAAGCCCATGGACCCATGTTGCGCGGTTCTTCCTGGCACCACAGCAACTCTGCCTCGGGGTAGCGCTCAATCAACGTGGCCACCGCAGCACGCGGGAAGGGATACAGCTGTTCGAGGCGGGCGAGAACGACATCTTGATGGCCGTGTTCGCGGCGGTAATCCGCGAGGTCATGGGCGACCTTGCCGCTGCAGAAGACAATGCGCCGCGGAGTATCGGCAGTGTCTTCGACAATCACGCTCTGGAAGCCATCGCTAAGGAAATCTTCCAAGGGACTCGCCGCGCGTGGGTCGCGCAACAAGGATTTGGGTGTGAACACGATCAAGGGGCGACGAAGCGTGTCGTCTGCGGCAGCGGTAGCCACCACTTGGCCTTGGCGACGCAGTAGATGGAAGTACTGGGCGGAAGTCGAACAGTTGGCAATCGTGAAGTTGCCCTCTGCGGCTAGCTGCAAGAAGCGTTCGGGGCGTGCATTGGAATGCTCCGGACCTTGGCCGTCATAACCATGAGGAAGGAGCAGGGTCATTGCGACTTGCTGGCCCCACTTCGCGGCTCCTGAAGTCAGGAACTGGTCGATGGGAATCTGCGCACCATTGGCAAAGTCGCCAAACTGGGCCTCCCAAACCACCATGTCTTGTTGGTCGGCAAGGCCGTAGCCGTATTCAAAGGCCAAGGCCGCCTCTTCACTGAGGAGAGAATCACGCACCTCGACATGCACGCCCTCGCGGAGATCGGCGAGAGGGACATAGTCTTGCGCCGTCCGCTGATCGCGGATCACCGCATGACGATGCGAGAAGGTGCCGCGACCAGCGTCCTGGCCAGCCAAACGTAGACCAACACCAGCTTCGACCAAAGTGCCCCAAGCTAGATTCTCGGCGCAACCCCAATCGAGATCGCGGTCGCCACGCACCATTTCCTCGCGGCGCTTGAGTTGACGCAACAAGTTGGGGTGGACCACATGCCCTTCCGGCATGGCGTTGCAGCGCTCAACGAGAGCGAGCAAACTTTCCGCCGTCGCCGGCTCCATCGAGGACATGCTCTCTTCCGCATAGTCGTCGTCGGACCAAGGCTCTGGGGGCACAGAAATCACGAGCTCTTCGCCCTGCTTTAACTCTTGCGCCTGTTCGCGCGAAGCCTCTAGCGCAGCCCGCAACTCGGCGTCGAACTCTTCTCCAATCGCATTGCATTCTTCGCGCGTCATCATGCCGCGGCGAATCAGCAATGAAGTGTACCAGCGGCGGACGGTCGGGTGATTGGCGATGCGCTGATACAGCAACGGTTGCGTGTACATCGGCTCGTCGCCTTCGTTGTGACCGCGACGGCGGTAACAGACCATATCAAGGACGACGTCGGCACCAAACTCGCGTTGGTAATCCACGGCGACATGAGTGGCGCGCATAACCGCCTCGGGGGCATCGCCGTTGGCGTGCAGCACCGGGGCTTGCACCACCTTGGCAATGTCGGTGCAGTAGTAGGTGCTGTACAAATCCTTCGGCCCAGCGGTGAATCCAATCTGGTTATTCACCACGACATGGATGGTGCCACCAGTGTGGTAGGCCGGAAGCTCGGACATCTGTAGCGTCTCCGCGACCACACCTTGGCCGGTGAAGGCAGCGTCGCCGTGGACCAAGATGCCCAAGGTTTCCTTGCGCTCAAGATCTTGGTCGAGGTCCTGATAAGCCCGCACCTGCCCGCAAACCACCGGATCCACTGCTTCGAGGTGGCTGGGGTTGGCCGCGAGAATGATCTCCACTTCTTGGCCATCTGGGGTGGTGTAGGTGCCGCGTTGGCCCAAGTGATACTTCACATCGCCGGAGCCTTCCTGCTCTCCAGGAAGCAGAACCCCTTCAAACTCGCCAAAGACCTTGCGGTAAGACTTGTTCAGGATGTTGGCGAGGACATTGAGGCGGCCACGGTGCGCCATGCCAATGATCACGCGCTTGACCCCAGTGCCCGCTGCACGGTCTACGATTTCCGCCAAGGTGGGGATGAGCGTGTCTGCGCCCTCTAGCGAGAAGCGCTTATTGCCTGGGTAGCGCGTGTGCAGGAACTGCTCAAAGTTCTCCGCCCTGACCAAGCGCGACAAAATGCGCTTGCGGTGCTCAAAGTCAAACACATCTTCATTGCGCCGCAACTCCACGCGCGCACGAAGCCAATGCTTGCGCTCGCGCTTGACGATGTGCATGTATTCCAACGTCCAGCGCCGACAGTAAGTCTCACGCAAGACTTCCAGGATCTCGCGCAAGGTCATCGAAGCCTTGCCACACATGCCGTCGGTCAGGAATTCGCGGTCCAAATCCCAAATCGTGAAGCCGTACCAGCTCGGATCGAGCGACGGCAGCATGTCCGGGTGGTACTCCAGCGGATCCAAGTCCGCGAGCTGGCAACCGCGGGTGCGGTATGCGCTAATTAACTGCCAAACCTTGGCCTGTTGCGAAGCACTGTCATCATTACGGGCATCGTGATGGTCCTCGTCCATCCGCGCTGGCGACCAAGGCACACGCAACACCGAGAAGATGTCCTGCCAGAAGCCATCGGCGCCTTCGAGCAGTTCTTCAATGCGCTTTAGCAGCAAACCCGACTCCGCACCTTGGACCGTACGGTGGTCGTAAGTGCTGGTGATGGTCATGACCGGGCTCATCGCGATTTCCGCGAGCATCGAGGGGTTCATGCTGCGTGCCTGCACCGGCACACCAATGCCGCCCGTCGCCAAAATCAAACCTTGGCCTTGCATCAGGCGTGGCACACTGGCCTCGGTGCCGAAGCCGCCGGGGTTGGTCAGGCTAAAGGTGGTGCCGGCAAAATCGGCGGCGGTCAACTTGCCATTCCGCCCACGCGCCACGATGTCTTGGTAGGCATCGAAGAACTGCTTGAAATCCAGACTGGCTGCATCTTTAATGCTCGGCACGACCAAACTGCGCTGCCCCTTTTGCCCCACATCAATCGCCATCCCGATGTTCACCTTCTGCGGCGTCATCCGCCACGGCTTGCCATCCTTCTCAATAAAGTAGGACTGCACATTGGGCATTTCGGCCACGGCCTTGACCATGGCGTAGGCAATGAAGTGCGTATACGAAGCTTTGCCCAGAGCGCGGTCGCGCATATGCGCATTGATGATTTTCCGGTTTTCTTCGAGCACCTTGACCGGAATCGTGCGTATCGAGGTCGCCGTCGGCACTGACAAACTCGCGTTCATGTTCGCCGCGATGCGCGCCGGCACTCCGCGCAGGGCTTCGGCGTCAACCTCGTTGGCCTCTGGAGCCGTAGCCGCTTCCCTCGGAGCGGCGGTGGCGGTTTGCGCTGCAGAGCTCGATCCCGATGCCGCGCTGGTCGCGTCGGCCTGGGTAAACCAAGCTGCCCACTCGCCGTCTACCGAACTCGGTTCGGCGCGCCACTGCTCGTAAAGGGACTCCACATAGCCGGCGTTGACGCCGAATTGCTCCTCGAAATCGATGTTCATGCCGGTTTTTGCCCCTCCACCTGGGTCTGAGGCGGATGTGGCAAGGGCCTATTCTACCTTAGGAATGGGTCGTGCGTTCACGCACAAGGCCAGAGCAGGAAAGCACACAGAAGCCAAGGAAATGGGTTTCGCCCTTTGGCACGCCGTTTGCATTTCCTATGGCGAGTTAGGTATTCAGCCACCTAGCTCGGCTATCTCATCTAGAGGTGCCTGCTCGGGGGAGGAGGGGGAAAACCGACCCCGGGCAGGCTCTCTCTCTATGCCTTCGGCTTTTTTAGGGTAAAGCCAAAAGGCCCATGCGGGACTTGCCGTCGGCGTACGCGCCGTCGAAAAGTCCTGCACTGGGCCATCCCAGCCAGTCCGCAAGCACTTCGGAGAAGAGGGCGCGGAAATCCCGCTCCACCACCAGGTTGTCCTGCTGCAATGCGCGCAAATCAGGTGCGCCACCAAGCACGCCGCCTTGGAGTCCGCCACCGAGGGCGAACACCGGACCGGCAGTGCCGTGGTCAGTACCGAGCGAACCGTTTTCAGCGACGCGGCGGCCGAACTCGGAATACACCAAAACTAAGGTGCGGTCCAAGCTGCCGTCGGTGGCGAGATCTTCGACGAAGGCCGAGGTGCTGCGCGAAAGTTCCCGCAACAAGGCACTGTGAGTTCCGCTTTGGAGTGCGTGGGTGTCAAAGCCACCGAGGCGGGTCCACAACACGGGTGGACCTTGCTCGATGCGCACCAAGCGCGCCATTTCGCTAAGGCGTGCACTCAAGCCCGTGTTGGGGTAGTTCTTACCAGCAGGAATCTTCGACGCGGCTTCGCGTAAGCGTTGCGCTGTGGCCATCGCGTCTTCGGCGGTGGCCGCCAAACGCGCCAGTGGGCCAGTCGCCTTCGGCATGTCCATGGCCGGCATGTCATCTTGCACCGTGGGCGGCGCGACTTCTGGGCGCAGTGGGTTCTCCCCCATCGTCATGCTGCCAAGATTGCGCACGGTTAAGCCGTCGCGCTCAGGGCCCTTCAGCAATAGCGGTGCTTCCGAAGCGCCAAGCGCTACCGGAGGCAGGGTGTGCTGCATGCTTGCAGTCGCTCGGCCGACCCAACCCGTGGCGACCACACGACTGGCGGTGCTTTCGTCTTTCCAGATTTCACGCTGACCACTGTGCCAAATGTCTCGCGAAACAAAATGCGACAAGTTCGGGCGGTCATAGCCGACGCCTTGCACAACACTCAACTTGCCGTCCTGGAACAGCGGCATCCAGGGTGCGAGTTCTGGATGCAAGGCCAGGGAATCATTCAGGTGAAGATTCGCACTGGGGCGCAAGGCCAGCTTCGGGCGCGCGCGGTGATAGAGGTCATCTTCGAAAGGAACCACCGTGTTCAGGCCATCGTTACCGCCTTCCAAGAACAACAGCACCAAGCGCCGATCGCCAGTCGTCGGGCGCATGGCCTGGGCGACAAGTTGCGGGGACAGAAGCAAACTTCCGCTCGCAAGAGCAGACAGTTGCAGAAAGCGGCGACGTGAAGGATTCATGTCGATTCCCTAGGAAATTCAGAAGCGATCACTGCCCAGAGGCATGGGAGGAGGGCAGACATGACTATTGGACCCTACACGCTGCCACCGAGTTGCGTCTAATCGGGGAAATTGAGCCAAATCCTCTATTCTTGTTACTATCCATAGGTCTATTGAAATCTTCTCATCATGATTCTCTCCTCTCTCTCCGTTCTAACACTCACTCTTTCCGCGGTCGCGCAAGTAGACCAGCCCGCAGGAGGTTCTGTGAAATCTCAATACCAGTGGATTGGCAGCCAACGGTATGAGGAGCTTGGGAGCAGCCTTGCTGCTCTTGGCGATGTCAATCTCGACGGTGTGCCAGACTTTTTGTTGGGCGCCCCGCGCCACTCTGGCGCATTCGATGAAACGGGCGCCGTCGTATTAATCTCCGGCATCGATGGCTCCACCATCTATGACTTGAGAGGATCTGCCGCCAACCAACACTTTGGTCAAATCATCGTTCCGCTAGGCGGAGATATTGATTTTGACGGCATCCCAGATTTCGTCATTGGAGACGATTCCTTTCCGGGCCCAGAAATCCGTGCTTACTCAGGTGCAACCGGAATCCAGATTCGCAGCTTTCCGGTGCAGGGTATTTTTCGCGCAGAAGATTCCGGCAGCCTTGCTGGACCTGGAGACATCAACCTGGACGGCGTCCCCGATTTGCTCGTTGGCGAATCCCTGAACAATTCTCCCGGAGGCCTACAGCAAGCCGGGTCGGCTTACCTCTATTCCGGACTCGATAGCTCTAGATTGCAAGAGTGGCATGGCTACGGCGCCTATGATTTATTAGGTCGGTCACTTGCCGGCATTGGAGACATCAACCTGGATGGTTATCCAGACATTCTCATTGGTGCGCACGAAGCGAGCCCAGGCGGAATCCGCTTTGCAGGCTCCGCCTATGCCTTCTCCGGCGCAGACGGCAGCATGCTGTTTCAATGGGACGGCACCACTGCGGATGATTATTACGCCCGCTTTGTTCACGGCGCTGGCGATCTCAATGCAGATGGCTACCCGGACCTACTCCTCGGCAGTGATCGCACGGAAAGTGGGGTTCTAGACGCCTACTCCGGAAAGGATGGCTCTCTTTTGCATCGATGGGACGACAGAGTGGATTCCGGTCTTCCCTGTGGTGATCAAAACGAAGACGGCTACGACGACATCATGTTGGTCAATAACGGCCAACTGTTTATCCATTCTGGGCGGGACTACTGGCCACTATTCAAATGGAAATCTTCCTGGACGACGGACAAGGTGGCTAATTTCTCCCTCGCAGGAGATCTGAATCAAGACGGCGTTCCGGAAATTCTTGGTGCCGTTCCTAAAGCCGACATCCAAGGGATTGCCAATTCTGGAATCGTGGAGGCGCTGTCCTTTTATTCCATGATTCACTCTAGTGAGGTGGAAGTCTCTGCTGCTCTCGGCGGAACCATTTCTCTCGAACTTCGGTTTCCCGAGAGAACGTCGGGCAATCTCTACCGGATCCTCTTATCGAGCACTGGACGTGGACCGACCAGAATTGGAGTGGAAGTCCCGCTGGATGATGGGCCTCTATTGCGCGCTTCTGCCGTAGGCAGTTATCCGATGGCCACCACAAACATGCATGGGACCCTCGATGCTCAAGCTCGGGCCTCGGCAAGCATGACTTTCCCGGCAGGCCTTTCTAGCGGATTGGTTGGCAAAACCATCTATGCCGCCGGGGTGGATTTCCTCCTCAGTGGCCCTCCAAGAAGGAGCAGCATTCCCGTAGGAATTGCTATCGTTCCTTAACTTAAAACAGATGGTATTCAGGAAGGGAAAGCACTGCATAGCCGGCCTTGGCGAGTGCTTGCTCTCCATGAAGCGATTCGGCTTCCAGTTGCGCCAGTAGCGAAGCGCGGCGGGCAGGCGCCAATCCAGACGGCAAGAAGCGTTGAAGCAAGTCGTCGAGCAGCTCCTTGCTGGACTTGCCTTGTGGCGCAGGAAGTTTCTTGGCATCGCGCAAAAAGTCTTGGCGACCATAGGCGACGTTCTCGGCAAAGCGCGTGCGCTCCAACCAGGCCGAGGTGTGAATCCAAGATTCGCCTCCGGCCCAGCCTTGCACGCCGGGAGGCTCTCCAAGTGCTTGGCCCATCGCAGCGCAGGCGTTCTCCACCGCGCTTAGCTGCGGGCGTGAGCCAAGAGTGCGAATGGTGCTCACCACAAAATCAACTGGCGAGGCGACCAAAGATTGCACTGCCTCGGGGGCAAAGAAGGCGCGACTGGAAAGCATCGTGCGCAACAGCCAAGTCATATCCAGGGAATGCTCACGCCAGCGTGCAGCGAGCAGCTCTTCCACCCCTTCGGGCATGGAAGGTGACACATAAAACTGCCAAAGCTGGCGAACCAGAAAGCGCGGGCAGGCGGGGTGGGCAACGCACACTTCGGCGAGGTCATCGCCATCTTGAATGACTTTGCCCAAGACGATCTTCTTTTCGCGGTCATGATGCAAGGGTTCGGCGTGATAGGCACCGCGGCGAACGGTGCGGCCGGTCAATGCTCGTGCCGCTTCTTGCACATCGGTTTCGGTGTAAGGCCCCACGCCGAGAGTGAACAACTCCAGGAACTCGCGCGCAAGATTCTCGTTGGGCAAGCCGCGGCGATTGGCATCGCCGTCGAGAAAGCGCAACATGGCGGGGTCGCGCAGCATCGCTTTGGCCAGCTCAAGAAAAGGGCCTTCGCCGTAAGCCAAAAAGCTCTGCTGCTGTTGTTCCATCCACGACAACTCGCGCACTTTGCTAATCGCATTGGCAAAGTGGCTATGCCAGAACAAGGTCAGGCGCATGCCGGGGGCGCGGTCATCGGCAAGAATGCGCATCAGCCATCCTGCAGCCCATGGATGGCGATCGCCCAAGGCAAGGGCTCGGCCATGGCGCGCCCAGCGCTGTTCTTGCTGGCGGCGCTTGGCATCCCGCGGAGAAAACACAGCCCTAAGCAGCGGAGCAGGTTCGCCATCTTCGACCGCCTTTGCCGCCTGGCCCGGGCGTCCGCCCCCAACCGCGCGGCGCAAGAAGTGAGCGGCTAAGCCAACATTCCAAGGACCATGGCCGAGCTCTGGCTGATAGGTCTCGAGATGTTCTTCTGGGCTTCGCGGCAAAGGCGCCATGGCTTTAAAGTTCGATTTGGGTCGCCACTTCCAACTGCAGTCGACCATTTTGCAAACGACTATGCATGGTGACATTTTGGAAGTAGGACATGGCTTCTAGGGCCAAGTCCACGAACTGTTCTGCAGCTTGCTCATCGCCGCCTTCTTCGAGTAAACGGTTCGCAATCAGGACATCGCGGTCGCGACGCAACAAGGCCACCACCGGCTCCATTTCGATTTCCATGGCGATGCCATCGACGGAGTACTCTTGGCGCGGCGCAGAGGCAATCTCTTTGAGCAAGCCCACCGAGGAGCTCAACCAAATCTCTCCATCATCGGCGAGTAATAGTGCCAAGGATAGGTTGTGGCGGGCAGGAGCCATTGCGCCCTCGGCAAGTTTGGGATAGCGACCGGTGTAGAGCTTGCCACGGGGAACGCGCTCGACATCTAGGGCCAGCAACTCGGCGCCCATGGCGCCATCGGAGAAGTTGGCGAAGACCACAGCAGCTTGGAAGGCATTGGCAAAAGCCGCGCCGAGGTCTTCCGCTGCGCCTTCCTGTTTCTTCAAGCGTAGAGCCGCCGCGGGATATTCCACTTCGAGGTTCCGCGCTTCATCGGCAGGGAGTTGGCGCACCACTATGGCCATGACCGGCTCTAGTTGGGCGAAGATTTCGCTGCCAGGATCGCGGCCGAATAGGAGCGCCATGTTGGCGTCGCCCTCGACGGTGTTGGCCACGGCGCCTTCACTCATATAGAGGTCGCGTGCGTTCCACCAAGTTCCGAGATCGCGCGGCATGATCATGGTTGCCATGGTGTTCTCCAGCACCGGCAGAGGAAGGCTCGACACCGCAGGAAAGAATGGCGCGTGGCTTTCGCGCAAGCTTTGCGAAGCCTCGACCTCGAGGCGCAAGCGCAAGCCATCGGCATTGGCAAACAACGCCACCCCTAAGTTTTCTGCCTCAAGCAATGCCTGGTGCCAATCGGCACCCAACAAACTCGCGCCGGCATCTTGTGGTAGCGGATTTTGCTTGTTCTGCTGGAACACGGCGGAGTCGAACCAAGCGCATGCCGTGGCACTCGGGTTGGCTGCAAGGACGCTCTCGACTCCACGCTTGGAGTCCTCTTCCGCAGCGAGTTCCGCAGCCAATCTCAAGGCGCTGGCTTCACTCCCTGCGTAAGTGAAGTAGTTCCCGTTGCGCGCAAGGCCAGCTTGCTTCCACATCAGGCTCCAACGCTCGCCACGGATTTGCGCGTTCTTCACGCCGGCGAGGTTGAACATCGGCTGCAGACATTCCATGGCGGTGTCGGCATCTTGGGCGGCGGCAACGAAGCCGTAACCCACAGGACCATCACCACGGCGAGCGCCGATTAGGGTCAGGCCATCGCCAGCAAAGGCATCTAAAAAGGCGTTTAGTTGCCCATCCACCGGTGCCAAAAAGTTGGTCCACGCCATCTTCGCCAAGGGAAAGCCAGGGTTGTCTTGTGCCAATTCCCACAACGGGGATTCCCACAAACCATCGAGCAGGCCAGTCTCACCGACGAAGCCGTCGACCAATGCCGCGGGAGAAGGAATCCACACCCGCGCCACGACCTCAAGTGGCTCTAAATCCGGTGTCGGCGACTCCACCACCGGCGGAGCTGCAGCTTCTGCCTCTTGGCAGGGAGCAATCAAGAGAGGTGCGCAGCAGAGGAGAGCGTCGAGCATGGCCTTTTGACCATACCCGACGCCCTGTGGTTGCAGCTATTTCACCTTGTCGACTGAAACGCCGAGATAAACGCCTTGCTGCTGCTCTTGCAGATTTTTCGCCCGCGATTCCTGCTGCACGCCATTGAAGCGCATGACGTTATCAAAGTAGGCCTCCGAACCCAACATTTCTACGCCAGCGCTCTGATCCGGCAGAAGATCATTGGCAAAGGCCGGGGGAAGCGAAGGCGAACCGCGGTAGAAGGCGTAGTCCCGAGGACCGAAACGCGCGATGACCGTGGCGGCGCCAAACACATCATTGGAACTGAACAAACCACGGCGGTCAGTGCGGCCGCGGACCAGGCGTCCGCTGTGATCGCCGATGACACGGATATCGACATCGCCGAGGTAGCTGCCGTCGCCGCGGTCAATCGCTTGCACGCGCACATTCCCCTGCACTGGGGCGGCGGCGACTTCTAGCTCCATGTCAGAAACCAGCACCATGCCCGAAGCGTGCAGGGAGTTGGCGCGACAAATCACTAGATAGGCGCCGCTTTCGGGAAGGTCGAGAGCAACCTCCACGTCTTGGGTGCGCATCGAGCCATCATCTTCCAAAGTCACCGTGCGCTCCACTAATGGATGGATACCGGCAAGGTTGACCTCGGTGATGCCGGAGAGACTGCGCTCTCGAAGATAGAGAGTCATCAAGTCCACGGGATAGACCAACAGCTCAACCTCTTCCAGGTTGCGGAAGTGCAGCGGCACCATGGCGGTTTCCCCTGGACGCACTTCGGTGATCTCGTCGACAGCCAAAGCGCGACGGCGGAATCCCGAAAGCACTTGGGCAGCGTCGGCGAAGACACGATCGACGCGATCGTAGTACCCAGCAGCTCCGCTAAAGTCTCGACGGGCGTGGTGAATCTGCGCCAAGATGTACCAAGCTAAGTCGCGGTTCTCCGAAACATTGATGCCACCGTCTTCACGCAGGTATTCCGCATCAGCGATGCGTTGCAGAAGGGTTTCTGCCTTGGTGTCGTTGCCTTGGTACCACTCTGCCACCGCTTGGGTGTAGGTAAAGGCGTCGGCGAACTTTGGTTCGGGGAAGCGTTCGGCCATTTCCGCGCCCAAGGTTGCTGCGGTTTCGTAATCCTCTAGCGCAAGGTATGCGCTGACCAAGTTCAAGGCGGCATCGCCAGCCAAAGGGTTCTGCGGATACAGCGCGAGGAAGTGGTTTAACTGCTGCACAGACTCGAACAGCAACACGGCACGATCGCGACGTGCGCCACGCAGACTGGCATCTTGATGTGCCGAAGGAGCCTTCTGCAGCAAACGGTCGGCCAAAGTCAGGCCCGTTTCCACCACTGCTGGGTAGTCTGGATACTCCTGCCACAAGCGCAGCATGAGTTCGTCCGAGCCATGGAAGTCCTGCAAATCTTCCAGCACGCCCACCACCTTCAAGTCTTTGCCGAAGGTCTCGCTGGCAATCGCCAGATAAATTCGCGCCGCGCGTTCAAACTCAGCTAGCTCACGGTAGCTGTCGGCAACTTCGGTGATCTCATCGAAACCAATAACGACGTCGCTGAAGCGCTCCTTGATGACTTCAAAGGCGTTGACCGCCGCCGAAGCATCTTCACGGGCCAAGGCCATGGTGAGGAGGCGCCGGGTCGACTCGCGCAGTTGATCCACACGTAGAGTTCCGGTGGTCATTTCCTCCAGAGCTCGCAGCATGGTCCAAGCAGTGTCGTAGTCTGCGCGATCGAAGGCAGCAATTCCGGTGTAGTACAACTCATCGGGAGTTGCGCGGTATTCATCACTGCGCGCCAAACCTGGATCCAGCACGGTCAAATTCATGGCCTCGCCGACCGCGGCGTGACTCGGGTCATAGGCATCGGCCAACACCGGAGGTAGCAATCGGTACTCGCCTGGAACCAAACCACGCAAGGGGATACGTATCATTCCGGAGCGCTCTGGACGCCCAAGCGTAAAGACGGCGACGCCATCGTGGACTTGATAGTCAAAGTAATCGCCTTGCAATCCAGACTCGACCACTTGCGCTCCCGCGGGCAGAGGAATTTCCAGAACCAAGAAGTCTTGGTTGACCTCGCGCCCAAGACCACGATCGGTGCGATAGAAGACTTCCAGCGTCGCGACGCCACCATAATCCAAAGAGGTCACGGTATTGCGCCAACTTTCTAAGCCCTTGGTCACGCCAAAGCCGGTGCGAATCGCACGGCCGTCGTACATCGGCTCAGGTGCCAGCATATAAGCGCGGTGAAAGGAAAGTCCGCCGACGTCTTGTGATTGCGGATTGTTGTCAAAGCCCTCGAGACTCACGCGGAAGGCAGGTGCCCCCTGTCCCTTCACCGACATCCGCACTTGCGCGGTCGTGGCGTTGAGCAGTGGAGTCGAGAGTTGCAGCTGACGGCCGGCATTGAGGGAATACTCTTGCTCTTCTCCCCCATTGATGCTGATCATCACGCGCACATTGCGGGCATCGGCTTGGCCTTGGCGTGCAGCGGCGAGAGCCACCAGCGCCTTGCCATGAGGGCCACCTTGTGGCCACGGGCGATTGGCCCACAACGATTGCTCCAAAGTTGCGACCACGCTGTCTTGTGGCCGGACTTCCATCACGGCGAGCAAGGCCAGAGCATCCATCGCGACATCGGCGCGATAACGGCCCGCGCCACCTTTCCCGCTCCAAGGCGTTTCGCCCGACTGACGACGAGCGAGCATGGTGGTCAAGATTTCATCGGCCATGGGCGTACTCTTCAGACGGTGAAGTGCGCGCGCCAAGTGCGCCAAGGCTGCCGACGACAAGCGATTGCGATCACGGTGCAGGCGATTGGCGACGCCGAAATCCGCGTTGCCGGAGAGCGATAACGCATCCAAAAGCTGCGCGGTGACTTCGGCATTGTTGGGGTTTTGGCTCAAGGCTTGCTTAAGATACACCCGGGCCTTCGCCAGGGCACCACTAGGTACATCCAGACCTTGCTTGCGAGCCATTTCCAAGGCGACTGTCGCTGCCGCACTCGACTCGGCAAACGATTCGCGACGACTGCCACTCCATGCCCAACCACCATCGGACTTTTGTAGCGAAAGCAAAATCGATAAGTCGCGGCTAGCCAAACTGCGCAATGCCATAGGGTCTCCCATGCGATCGTCTTGGGATTCCAGTTGCGCCAAGTGTTGGGCAACAGCCAAACGCCCTTGCAACTCAGTGGCAAGACCAAGCACAGTGGAGTCTTGTGGCATGAGATGGCTACCAATCGTGCTTAAGCGGCCGATGGCGGCAGCCGAGCCGGCAATCGCTTCGCGCACCAACACCGTGTCGACACTATTACCGAGGTCAATGCGCAAGGTCGCCTCTGGACTGTAGTGCCCCTTCGGCAAGTTCAAGGCCACTAAGGTGCCTGCGCCTTGCAGCACACCGCTTTCTTGATCCACACGAGGCAAGCCCCAAGGCTGCATCGGCAGACGGCGCTGCAAGGAAGCTTGCAGTTCAATCGGACTTTCCGCGTCCCCCTCCAAGAAGGCAGTTGCCAACAAACGCAGCTCGGCCTCTTCGGCTTTCGTTCCTTCCAAGGCAGCGGGAAGATGCAGCATGACGCGTACCTCTCCGTTTGCAGGCATCTGAACTTGGTGCTTGGCCACTTGGCGCGCACCGGCGTCGACCACCAATTCCAACTCGACCTCGCCAGCATGACCGCTGAGGTTATGCACGGTGGCAAGGAATCCAGGGCGATCGCCCTCGAGCAATCGCGCCGGAGTACTGAGGTCAACGAAGAAATCTGCGCGGCTCACGAGTTCCAAAGAGCTTTGTCCAAGCGAACCCTCTTGGCTGACGCCGCGGCAGTCCAAGGTCCAGCGCGTGCTGCGCTGGGGCATTTCAAAACGCACCACCGCCTGGCCTTGCGCATCGGCCTGCACCGTGGCCGACCAGTAAGCCAAGGAAGAGTCCGGGCCGAGAGTTTCCTCTTGAGTCAGGCGCGCTTTGCCTCGCTTGCCACCTCGTCCACCGCGGCCGCCAGATTTGCCACCTGCTCCGCCGCCGACGTCGAGGAAACCAAGTTCCGAGAGCTCCATCTCTTCCACTGGCTCAAAGGCATCCATGTCTTCCGCCCCCCGGAAACGGCCGCCAGCGATGACGCCAGGAGTCGTGGGCGTGGATGGGGATGCGGGTGGAGGCATCGCGCGGCGAGCCAACTCTTGACGAGCTCGATCGCTGCCCTCAGCCCATTTTTCTTCGGCTTGCTGCAACTCCAACTCTGCAAGCAATTCCTCTGCCAATTGCACCGTCACGCCAGAATATTCGAAAGAACAACTGGAGTTGGTTTGCAATGAAGCGCTTCGCCAAGCCAGCTGCGCCGGCAGCTGGTCCAAGTCGACTAAGCCACGGGGATACTGGGCGAGTAGTCCGGCATCGACAGCGGAAAGACTCAGCGAAGCTTTCACCGGATTGCCCAATTGGTCACGCACTTCAATCGTGATTTCGGCTTCCTCGCCGGGCATCACAATGTCCTTGGCAGCCGTCATCGAAATCTGCAAGCCCCGCTCGATCTGGAAATCATGAGCCGATTGCCACAACTGATTGTCATCCATCATCGCGATCGCGACGGAAACATTCGGGAACCAAGAGGTGGCCACGGGAAGCTTGAGACTGCTGACGCCAGCAGGCACTTCCAGCAGGTGGTATTCCAGAATCTTGCCACCTTCGACCGTGACTAAGGCCAAGCCTGGGGCAGCGCGGTTCAGGACCTCGAGTTCCATCATGCTGCCGGCATCGAGTTCACGCAGGTCGCTCAACAAGCGCAACTTCTGAGGGTCCTCTTCGCCCGAGACAAAGACATCGGTCGCGGTGACAATCGGATTGCCAAAACGATCTTCGCCATAAGCGCGCATGCGGTAGTTGCCACCGCGTTCGGGGCTCAGCGACCAAGAAGCCAATCCCTCGTCATCGGTCGTGGCTTGGCCATTCTGCCCTTCCACCGGAACATAAAGGCCAAAGGCATCGCGCCGCTGTAGTTCCCAACTCATGCTGCGAGAGGCTGGGCTGCCATCGGCAAGATTCGTTTGCAGGGCAACCTGCACTGAGCGGCCAGCAATCGGCAAGTTTTTGTCGAAACGCAAGGAAGCGCGATAACCGGTGGCGGAGAGCACCACAAAGTGGCTGGTCGACGCGCCTTCGCTGGGCATGGTGGCATTAAAGACCAGGCGCCCGCTCCGTGCCATGCTGCGCGTATCGAAAGTCCAAGTCAGTTCGCCATCTTGGTTGGTGCGCAAGCGATGCTCGCGACCGTCCGGCGTATTCAAGGTGAGGGCGGTGTTCGCAATCGGCGCGCCATAGAAGCGTTGCGCTCGGAAGGTGATCTCGATCTCTTCTCCGCGGTAATACACCGGGCGGTCGCTTTCCAAAGTGAGTTCCATCTTGGGCAACTCCACGCGTTGCACCTGCACATGGCGCCGCACCACTTCGCGGTCGCGGTCCATCACGATGATTTGATAAGTGCCCAAAGGAGAAGATTCATCGAGAGTGCGAGTGCCATGTAGCGTGCCAAAGGCATCGAGAGTCTTGCTTTCCTTCCACAGCACCCGGCCACCTGGCTCGCGCCACGTCACCGTGTAATCCTTGCCTGGGGTGAAGGTCCAAGCACCATCTTGTGCATCACGCAAAATCGCGCGATAAGAAATCGAAGCTCCGGGTGCATAGACCGAGCGATCGCTGTCCAATACCGACAGCGGCTGCAAGGAACGCGGCGCCGAAAGCCCTGAAGTGCCTGCCCAAGTCGCGGCCAGTCCGCGTTCCTCTTTGACCAAAACCCTTGGGTTGGAAGGGTCGTTCAGATCTAGCTCGCTGAGGTCCAGGCGACCGACGCCATCTTCGCCACAAACGAACTCCACCATGCGTGGCATGCCATCGGCGCCGCCTCGCGGGAAGGCGACCAAAACCGTGGCGCCAGGAACCGGTTCCAGCGTGCGTAGGTCTTCGGCAAAGACAATCAAATCCACCGTGGAAGCCTTCAGAATGACATCCAGGTCACTGCGTATCACCAAGGTGGTGGCACGTTGGTCTTCGGTGCTGACGGCAACCGCCCAGACTCCTGGACCCTCGACTGGCAGCGCGATTTCCGATTCCAAGGGCTTGTACCGCTGATACCCATCGAAGCGATAGGTGTACTCCAAATCTGCCGCAATCAGGTCGAGGTCGAGATTGGACACACCTTTGAGCCTCAGCTCTTTACGGAAGTAGGTTTCGAGATCCAAGGCATACACCTGAACCTTGACCTCTTCCAAATTACGGGCGTCGACTTTGAGGCGTGCTGCCTCGTCGGTTCGCCAGCTACGCGGCGTGTGCACGGCAAGCGACTCCTCAGTCATTTCGGCCAAACGCATCCGCGCTTGATAGGCGTAATCGCCAAAATCGCAGCGCCGATACTGCTCCACGGCAGCTTCGACATCGTGCAGGTCGAACTCATACACCATGCCGCTGGTATACAGCGCTCGAGATGCGATCGGCGATCCAGGGAACTTGTCTGCCAAACGACTCCAATGCTGAACAGATTGGCCAAGCAAGCGCACGCGTTCCGGGTCTTCGGTATCTTTGTCCTTGGCTTCCAGGCGGTTGATGTCACCCAACAAGAAAGCCGCTTCCCTGCTGCGCTGATCCAACGGATGCGCGGCGGCAAAGGCGGTGAAGCTAGTGCGCGCCAAATCCCATTGCTTTTGCTGCAAGGCATTGCGCCCGACCGCATACTCCTCGCTCACCATCCCCTCTTGCGCCTGTGCCCATTCCGGCCCATCCGGGTAGAGAGTGACATAACGGCCATAGGTTTCAGCCGCATCTTGGTGCCTACCTAAACGCGTTTGCACCGAAGCCATGTGCATCAGCGCACGCCGACGCAGGGATAGATCTTGCTCCAAAATTTCAATCTCTTGACTTTCTGGCTTTGGCGCGACTAAGAAATCTCGATAGGCGTCGAGGCTGTCGCCCAAATCTCCGGCGTGGTCGAGCAGGCGTGCGACATTGAATCGCGCAGCACTGCTCTTCGTATGCCGAGGATGCGCTTCGAGATAGCGACGGAACGCGCCTACTGCCATCCGCCGTTCTTCCGCGCGATCTCCAAAGGCGCGGCCAATCATGAACATGGCCATGGCTTGCACTTCGCTGTCTTCGGTGGCGGCGGCCACGTCCTCGAGCACTTGGCGAGCTTCGCTCTTGTTGCCGCTACGCAAATAGCACTCCCCTAAATCCAACTGCGCTTGCTCGTCATCGGGGTTGACCTTGAGATAAGTCACATAAGAAGCTGCAGCACCTTGCCAACGTTCTGCCTCTTGTTCACACCAAGCCACGCGGCCCAAAGTTTTGGCGCGCAGATCATGCGGCAAGTCCAGGGCCAATGCTTGGCGATATAGCGTTAAGGCGCGGTCCAGGTTGCGCGGCTCTAACGAAGCCGAACCTTCACGCCGTGCCGACAACTCTTCTGCGCGTTCGAGATAAATCTGCGCCAAGGCTGCTTGGCGCTCGCCCCCGCGCAACGCCTTGACCTCGGCTTCAATGATTGCCTCCGCTGCTTGCCAATTGCCCAAGCAAGAAAGAGCATCGGCCTGATGAAAGGCTGCCTTGCGTCGCCATGCACTTTCGGGGTAGTCGCGCGCGAAAGCTTGGAAGGCGTCGGCCGCAGCCTGATCGTCGCCTTCTTGCTCCAAGACGACACCACGCAGATATGCCCAGAAATCGGTGCCCTCACCGCCGGCACTTTGTAGTTGATCAATCAGCTGCAGGGCGGCGGTGGTATCTCCGGAAAGGAGCGCCTGGCGTAAAGCCGTCGGCACAGCGGGCGTGTCCTGGATGCCAGATTGCGCCGCGGCGGGCGTCGGCAGGAGGAAACATAAAGCAAGGAGCAGGGGCGCGAAAAAGCGTTTCATCGGTCAAAGCAACGAGAAGACGGCCATGAGGTTCATGGACCTTCCCCTATGACGATACCAAGCTTCGGTTCTTTGGCTTTTTCCTACCCCCAACTCTCGGATAATGCCCAACATGGAACCCATTCCTAGCGAGGTACAAACCCTCTCCGCAGTGGCGGAGGAGGTCGGTCTCGTGCTGCGCGGCTGCCTTCCCGCGAATCCGCTGCCTGAGCACGACAGCGCGCTCCAAACTCGCCTGCAATCCTGGCTAGATGCGGGCTATCAAGGCAGCATGAGGTATCTCGAGCGCGCGGTGGCCTTGGGTCCTGATTTACGTTCGTGGAAACCCTGGACCGAGGGCGCCTTGCTGTTCGCCCTGCCCTATCACCGACCAAGCGGTGGCTTTGCTGGAGGGGGCCGCGTGGCGCGCTATGCACTAGGGCGCGATTACCACCAACTCATGGGCAAGCGCCTAGAGCGACTCGGCAAGCGGCTGCGTGCGCAAGGAATCGCCACCCGCTACCGCGCCACCGTCGATGCCGCCCCTGTCCTCGAGCGCGAATGGGCCTTGCGTGCAGGACTGGGCTGGAGGGGCAAAAACACTTTGTTCCTGCACCCCGAGCATGGGCCATGGGTCATGTTGGGAGAGCTTCTGGTCGACGTCGTGCTGCCCCATTGGGCGCCACCCCCCGCGCGCAAAGCCACCTGTGGCAGCTGCACTCGCTGCCTAGATATTTGCCCGACCCAGGCTTTCCCCACTCCTTATCAGCTCGACGCCCGCCGTTGCCTGTCCTATCTCACGATTGAGAATCGTGGTGAGATTCCGCTGCAGTGGCGCGAGGCCATGGGGGACTGGGTCTTCGGCTGCGATCTGTGCCTAGAGGTGTGCCCTTTTAGCCCACGTGATTTGGACTTCAGCGAAGACTGGGGATTGCACCCAGCATTGGAATTCACAACTTTGGAACAGCTTCTCCACGTCGAGGAGCCCGTTTTCCACAAGCTATTCACAGGTTCCCCACTGCGACGCCCCGGCTGGGCCGGTTTGTTGCGCAACGCCTGCGTCGTTCTCGGCAATTTGGGTCGTGGCGCGGCGGATTTGGAATGGGCCGCCCGCGAACACCCCGAACCCCTGGTTCGCAGCCACGCGGTCTGGGCTTTATCAAAAATTGGGGAGCAACGGGCGCTCGAACGCGTCCTAGAGAAAGAACAGGATGACACTGTTCTCCTAGAAATTAGGCGCGAACTGGGCAGCTAGCCGTCGCCTAGGACAGGTGTGTCCACAAAGCGAATTCCTTGTATTCGCCAGTTTTGGGGGCCATATTCTCCAAAAATACACCCAATTCTTGGTGCCCGGCAGCGTATCTGGGGGTAGCGTTAGTCAAGCCCTCGGGCCGATCTTTCCTTCACCTCCACCTCCTCCATTCCGTTTGTGATGCCACAGACCGATTACTACAAAGACAAGAAGTACTGCCCCCGTTGCACCGACTACGTGCGGTACCTCCAAAGCCTAGAAGCCAGTTTCTGCGTGAGCTGCGGCGCGAAAGTGCGTCTGTTCAGTTCCGCCGACAAGCGTGCCTTCCTGCGCAGCCTGCAGGCGGATAAAGACGCCCGTAAAAAGGGCTCGAAGCGCGTTTCTTGAGTTTTCGGCCGCGCATTCCCCTGGTCTTCTGCGCGGCCTAGAACCCCAGCTTCTATTCTGTAGGGCGCATGACCGCGCCCTTGTCCCCCAGCCGTTTTCACCTCTGCCTGCTCTTGAGCCGCTCCTTATGCCGGCTCGAGCCGCTTGAGGTCCTGGACCGCGCGCTCCAAGGTGGCGTTGATTTGGTCCAGCTGCGCGAGAAAGAACTCGCGACTGCCCCGTTTCTGGATTGGGCACTTGAGGTGGCTCCACGCTGCCGACAAGCCGGTGTGCCGCTGATCATCAACGATCAGGTCGACGTCGCCCTGGCCTGTGATGCCGATGGCGTTCATGTCGGCCAAGACGACCTTCCCCCGCGCGAAGTGCGGCAACTCCTAGGCAAAAACAAGCTAATTGGCTTGTCTACCCACAGCCTGGAGCAGATGGAAGCGGCTCAGGATAGTGGCTGGGCCGACTATCTCGGCTTTGGCCCTGCTTTTCCCACCGCCACCAAGGGCTACACCGCCGGCCTAGGACCTGATGCGGTGCTCTCTGCCAGCCTGTTCTGCCGCCTCCCCCTGCTCGCCATCGGCGGTATCACCACCGAGAATCGCGAGCTCCTGGGCAGCCGCGTGGGTGTGGCGGTTTCTAGTGCCATTTGCGGATCAGAAAGGCCCGAAGAAGTGGCTGCCAGATTACGACTTTGACGAGTATCATAGACACCATGCGCTTCCACCCAATCACCACGGCTGTCGCTGCGGCCGTCCTATCTTCCTCAGCCCTCGCCCAAGGCGGGGTCCAAATCGGCGATGCACCGAACTACACCTTCGGTGAGAAGAGCTTCAATACCCAGGGCGTCAAGAGCCAAGCTGACCTGCGCGGAAAGCCCGTCCTGGTCGACTTCTGGGGCATCAACTGACCGTATTGTGTTGGGTCGTCCGTGCCGGCGGCCATTAAGCTACAAGAAGAATACGGCGACGCCATTCAGGTGGTGTTGGTGCACTCGCAAAACGCAACTCCAGAGCAAGCGGTCAACGTGGCGTTGAAGGCCAAGTGGCTTGGCAACCAAGCCATCTGGACCAGTGACTATCTGTTCAGCTCTGGCGGCAATGGATTGCCAGCCTTTGCTCTGCTCGATGCCGAAGGCAAGGTTGTCCTTAAGGGCAACTCCAACAGCATGAAGGGCAAGATCGAAGATGAGCTGGAGCGCATGTTGAAGGAGGCCAGTGGTGCACCAGAAGGAACGCCCAAGGCTGTCGCCAAGGCTTATTCCGAAATGGCCAAGGGCAACCTCGCGAAAGCTATGGTCGCCGCCGAAAAGGCCAAGGCCAAGCCAGGAAGCAAAGAGCCCGATGCTGTCATCGAAGCTGCGGAAATCGCCCTGATCACTATCCAGGAAAACCTCGATAGCCAACTGGCTCGTAGTACCTGGATGTTGGAGAACGGCTACCCAATGGACGCCGAAGCCAAGCTCAAGACGCTTAGCAAGAGCGTGAAGGGAAATGAGGCCATGGCCGCAAAGGTCGCGGAGATTCAAGCCAAGCTCGAAGCAGAAGAGATGCAGGAAATCATCAAAGCTGCCAAAGACTTGGCCAAGATCGAGTCCAAACTTTATGACAGCCCGAAAGATGAAAAGGCCAAAAAGAAGCTGGCTGATTTCGCAAGTGAAAATGCTGGCAACGCGGTTGGCAAACGCGCGAGCAAGTTGGTGGAGGTCGCCTCCGTCGTCTCACGCTAAGGCGCACTACCCAAGCAAAAGCCCTGCGCTTCCCAGTCGGAAGCGCAGGGCTTTTCTTTTGCGGCGGACTTAGCGGTTGGCGTGATCGTCGATGACCTTGGCCACACAAGCGGTCAATCCTTTGCCCATGGGAATGTGCAGGAACTCATTGGGACCGTGGGCATTCGATGCAGGACCGAGGACGCCGGTGATCATGAACTGCGCTTGTGGGAACTTTTCGCCCAGCATTCCCATAAAAGGAATCGAGCCGCCCTCGCCCATATAGGCCGGTGCTTGGCCAAAGAAGGCCTTAGAAGCGGCATCGGTAGCTTGTTCGAGCCAAGGCGCCAAAGGCGGTGCATTCCAGCCATTCGCGCCCTTCTCGGCCACAAAAGTGACTTTGGCGCCATAAGGGACATCGGTCTCAATCACCCTGCGAATGGCGTCTTCGCAAACTTTGCAGTCTGCCGTTGGCGGCAAACGGAAGCTCAATTTGAGCGCGGAGAAGGGGCGCAGCACATTGCCGGAATCTTCGAGTGCGGGAAAGCCACCAGCTCCGGTCACACTTAGGGTCGGGCGCCAGGTGCGGTTCAACACCAACTCGGCAAGGTCCGAAGCCATAGGCTCGGAGCCTTCCACAAAGGGATAGGCGCTATACACCGTATCGCCCAAAACTTTGGCCACGACGCCTGCTTGTTCGCGGCGCTGTTGCGGAATCTCGACATGTAGAGCATCGACCAACATCTCGCCGCTGGCCACGCTTTCGATGCGCTCCAACAAAGCGCGCATGATGCGGAAAGAGGAAGGCACCACGCCGCTGGCATCTCCGGAGTGCACACCTTCACGCAGAATGTCTACGCGCAAGTCACCGGCAATCATGCCGCGCAAAGAAGTCGTGCTCCAAAGGCGCTCGTAATCGCCGGCGCCCGAATCCAAGCACACGACCAAGCTCACCTCGCCAATGCGGTCGGCCAAGTGGTCGATGTAGAACGGCAAATCCACCGAGCCGCTTTCCTCGCATGCTTCGATGATGACCACGCAACGTTTGTGGCTACCGCCGAACTTCTGCACGGCTTCTAAAGCCGTCAGCGAAGCAAAGGCTGCGTAGCCGTCATCGGCGCCGCCGCGGCCATACAACTTGTCGCCTTCGAGCACCGGCTTCCACGGGCCGAGGTCTTCGCGCCAACCGGTCATTTCCGGCTGCTTGTCCAGGTGGCCATAGAGCAGAACCGTGTCGCCATCTTGCGCGGTGCCAAAGGCCGGGATCTCCATAAAAATCAACGGCGTACGGTTGGGCAGGCGCACCACTTCGAGCGACAAGCCCGCGATTTTGCGGTCACGGCACCAAGCGGCAATCAACTCGACCGCCTGGTCCATGTAGCCATGCTCTTGCCATTGCTTATCGAACAATGGGGATTTGTTCGGGATGGCGATGTACTCAACCAACTGCGGAACAATCTCTTGATTCCAAATGCGGTCGACGTGATCTTTGACGGCGGCCAAATCGAGGGCGGCGGCGGCGTTTTCCATAGCTCTAGGATAGGGCCGCGATGGGCCAATTCGGGCGTCCCAGAGCGCGCGGACTCTGCTAACGTGGCCGCTTCATGAGCGACCAGACACCTGCCCCTCCCGCGACCGGTATTCTTGAGCAGCTGCGCCAATTCCCGAAAACCTTCTGGTGGGCGAATTGGATCGAGGTCGTCGAGCGCTTTTCTTATTACGGTCTACGCACCGTTCTCCCTATCTATATGGTGCTCGCCTATGAAAATGGCGGCCCGCAACTAAGTCACGAGCAAAAAGGCCTCATTTTTGCCGTATGGGCGATGGTGCAAAGCTTTGTGCCGATCTTCACTGGTGGCTTCGCTGACCGCTACGGCTACAAGCTCAACATCGCCATCAGCACGGTGGTCAAGATCATGGGCTACCTGGTCATGGGCTGGGCGATTGAAATCGCAGCCGTGGCGAACGGCGGTAGCATCGCCGAAATGGGCGGCGCAGCGGGCGGCGAGTACACCTACCCCATCTTCTTTGCCGGCGCCATTTTGCTGGCACTGGGCACCGCCATCTTTAAGCCCGGCGTTCAGGGCTTGATTGCCAATGCCATGCCCAAGGGAAGCGGTTCCTTTGGATGGGGCATCTTCTATCAGATGGTCAACATTGGTGGCTTCATTGGACCCCTGGCTGCCGCCTTCCTGCGCCAAATGGAGTGGAAGTGGGTGTTCGTGGTCTGCGCAGTGGCCATCGCGCTGAACTTCCTGCCGCTGTTCTTCTTCAAAGAGCCTAAGCGCAAAGAGGGTGAGGGCTATCACGGCAAAAACGCCAAGCATGTCCTCGGAGATACCGTGAAGGAGTTTTTCCGCCCACGAGTGTTCTTCTTCACCATGTCCTTTGCTGGCTTCTGGCTGATGTTCTATCAGCTGTTCGACATCCTGCCCAACTTCATCAACGACTGGGTCGACTCGCGCGCCATCGTGGCTTCCTTGCAGTCGATTCTTCCCGATTCTTGGGTGCCGGTCCAAGACAACGGCAACTTCCCTCAGGAAATGATGATCAACCTGGATGCAGCCATGATCATGATTTTCGCCTTCTTATTCGGGTTCATCACTGGCAAGTTCAAGAGCCTTCCGGTCATGGTGATTGGCATTTTCCTCTCCGCCATCACCATCTACATGCTCGGCATGTCCATGAACGGATGGTGGACGCTGTTCGCGATTGGCCTCTTCTCCATCGGCGAAATGGTCGCAAGCCCGACCAAGCTGCGTTACATGAACGAGATTGCGCCCAAAGGTAAGGAAGGCCTTTTCCTGGGCTTCGCCAACGCCACGACCGGCATTGGCTGGATTATCGGCAGCCTAGTTGCCGGGAGTCTTTATGAAAACGGTGGTGACAAGGTCAACCTTTCGATGCAGGAACTCTCCGAGAACCGCAGCCGGACGGAAATCGCGGCCTTGCTCACCGAAGATGAAATCGCCGATGCCATTCAGGGTCTAGACGACAGCACCGAAATCGAAGTTCTTGCTGCGCTTTACGCCCCCGAAGATTCCGCGGCCGCAGTCGCAGAAGCTCGGCAACAAGCGTTGGCCATACTGCAAACGGACCCAGAGGAAAGCGAGGCTTTGGCCAAGCTCAAAGATGCCAAGGCTTACCCAAGGCGCCTCTCCAGCAACCTTGGCATTCCGGCATTCGACGCCAACCTCATGCTGCTCTTGCCCGGCATGCCGGAAGAGGTGGATCTACCAGCACTGCAAGATCGCCTAGCGCCGCTGTGGTCGGTCGTGGCCCCAACGCGCGACGACATCAGTGCCAAGGAACGTGAGGGCCTCGATCCCCTCGAAGGCCTGCTGTTCGAGCATGGACAACAAGTCGACATTGCCGCAGTCACGCTTTGGCTCATCAATGCCGACAGTCTCCCGGCCACGGCAGAAGAGTTTGCGGCGGTCTTGGAAGAGCAAAAGCATGTGCCCCCCGCTGGTCTAGAGGATCTGCGACAGCGCCTCCTCGAGGAAGCGGCCACCAAAGACGCCGAGGGCGGCGAAGAGGCTGGTGACAAATACATTGCCTCGACCTTCCAACGAAGCCGCGTGTTTGAGATGGCCGCCGCCGAGGAAGGAATGTCGGAAATGGAGTTCAAGCAGCACCTCTGGGACAAGTACGAGCCCTACTCCATGTGGGCAATTTTCGCCCTGATTGGCGTCGGCTCGGGTGTTCTACTTCTAATCTACGACTACGGCGTGCGCCGCTACGACGCCAAGCTATCCTGAAGACATGAAGGTTACTCACATCCTGGTCCCGACCGACCTCTCTGAGGAGTCCCATCGCACCTTCACGCTCGCGCAGGAAACCGCGCGCGATAAGGGCGCTCGAATCACATTGCTCAATGTGGTGGAGAATCTTCAGGTGGCACCACATGGTGCCCCGTTGGCCCCGCCACTCGATGACCCCGAGACTCCGGCTTTGGTCGAGTTGGCCAAGTCCGAGCTGGAGAAGCGTCGCCCACTTCTAGGCGACGATGTCAACGTCCAATGCGATACCACCTTGGCCACTGACTTTGGCGAGGCCATTGCCGATTACGCCAATGAGCACGGCTGCGACTTGATCATCATGAGCACGCACGGGCGCACCGGATTCCGGCGCTTGGTGTTGGGCTCTGTTGCGGAAGCCGTGTTGCGCCACGCCAAGATGCCGGTGTTGTGCGTTCCGCGCGCCAAGTAGACCGCATCAATCGTCGACGGCATTGCCTTCGTCGGTGAAGGCATAGCCTAGTTCCGCAAGCTTCAATAAATCTTGCTTGGAGAACTCCCGACGCACCGTCGGGGTGGAGCCATCGCGTGCACCTTCCGCCAGCTTCGTGAGCCTTGCCATGACCTCGGCCATATCAGGACGGTCAAGCAAGTTTTCCTCTTCCCGCAACCCGGCTTCGCCCTCTTCGATGCGGAATAGGTTGAGGGGCTCCAAAGCACTTGCTGGGCCATCGTTGGCATTCCAGATAAAGGTCATTTTGTAGCCGTCGTGGTAAACCGCAAAGCGGTTCTCATGCACCGCAAAAAAGGGTGTTTTGCTAAGGCTCTCTTGTGCCAAGAGATCGCGCCCTTCCTGGAAAGACTTCACTGGCAGTCCTGCCGCGCGCAGCAAGGTCAAGGGGATGTCCGCCAAGCGCGGCGTCACCGTGAACTGGCCAGGTTCAATCCCTGGCCCCGTTAGCATGAAGGGAATACGGATTGCAGGAGCAAACACATTATTGCCATGGCGCATGAATTGGTTTTCCCCGAATGCCTCGCCGTGATCACTGGTGAAGAGCATGATGGTGGGCCGCCCCGTGGCTTCAATCTGGCCAAACAACCGACCAAGTGCGTCGTCGACCATCATCAACTCTTCGTGGTAGCGGGCGCGCGCTAAATCCAATCCCTGTTGCGCTTGCGGATGACCAGCGCGTAGGTTGCGGCCCACGATGTGGGTGAGATCATTGGAATCCAGGCTGATACCTTTCAGGTACTCCGGAATCGGCAAATCACGACTCAGCTGCCCACGGAAGGGCGGAAGTGCATCATACGGAGCGTGCGGCGCCATGAAGTGCAGAAAGTAAAAGTAGGGGCGCGCGCCTTCGTGAAGTTGGCGCAAGTGCTCCGAAGCTACCATCTCTACTTTGGGCGCTAAGGCCAAAGCGCTCAGAGATTTCCATTCTTCCTTCAGTGCCCAACGGCGATCAATAATCATGGTCGTCAAGGACATGCAAAAGCGATCGCTCGCAAATGCTGAAATCCAGTTGTTGCGCCGGCTACTTGTACCCAATTGCTTGAGATTCTCTGAACCATCTTTGCCGGTGCCGACATTGATTAGACTTTCAAAACCGCGGGCGAAGCCATTCTGGGGAGACAACAAACCGTTCGCCGCCGTTCCGGCCGTGCGATAGCCCGCTTCGGCAAACACACTCGCGAGAGTATCGGGCTCTGGAGTCAGAATGCCAAGGTTGGTGTAGGTGCCATGCTTGAACGGGCTTTCCCCGGTCATCATGGTGATGTGACTGGGGAGCGTCGAAGGCGTGGCGGCTAAACCATAGGGCGACCAACGGCTACCTTCGCGCAGGCGATCGAGGTTGGGTGTGGCAACGTCCTCGAAAAGCACGGCATCGGCACGCAAAGTGTCGATGGAAATCAACACCACATCTGGAAGCGTGGTGGCTTCGGCGAGTGGCTCTTCGCCAGGAAGGGCCGCCCGCGGAATCATGTCATCGGCAATGCCGGGAACTTCTTGGCGACCGACACCCGCGAGCAGCAATGCGGCGCCCAGTAAGCCGACGAGGGATCCTGCCACACAAATCTTGTTCGGGAGTGCAAACTTAGGACGCCACAACAATCCAGCCAGGCCAAACAGGAAGAGCACCACGCCGCCGCCTTCCAGCATGGCTTTAGCATGACCGCTCTTGAGGAACCACAAAGTGCCAGCCATGGCCGAGAGCGGAACCCCCAGGCCAATCATGAGACCTAAGGCCGGAAAGGCTTTCCCGGTCACCCGGCGCAGCAGTGCCGCGGCAAGCACCCCCAGGGCAAACAAGGGTGCGTTTGTGACAAAGGAGAATAGAAAGAGCGTGCCAAGGTCGACGCCCGATTGCCCTGGATACAACAGGGCTAGGATTAGGGTGGCCACACAAAAGGCAAACAATGCCTCTGTGAGCAGCCTCGAGAGGGATGGCGTGGGGGTCATCAAAGTCGGATCGGGAGGGCTAGCCCGTGGAGGCCAGTCTACCCTAAAATCCAAACATGACATGGTTCCAAAGGCCGCCACTCACCGCCGAAGAGGTGGAAAAAAACGCCCCGCTCGACATTCCACCCGATGAGGTCGCGAAGTTCAGCGAAGAAGAGTGGTACGCCAAGGCCTATCGCGGAGAAGATGCCCCACAACTGACGCTGCGCGCGGTTCTGATGGGTAGTTTCCTCGGATTCTTCTTATCCTTTACGAACTTATATATCGGCCTCAAGACAGGCTGGCACCTCGGGGTCGCCTTGACGGCGTGCATTCTGAGTTATGCGCTGTGGCAAGTCATGCTCGCGATGAAGTTGGCGAAAACGCCGATGACCATCCTCGAGAACAACTGCATGCAGTCGACGGCCTCTGCCGCCGGGTATTCGACCGGCGGTACCTTTGTTTCGGCGCTGGCGGCTTTGCTGATGCTGTCGCAAACCGTGGACAACCCTGATGGCTTGCATCAGCCGCTTTGGGTCTATGTGGTGTGGACCTTCTTCCTCGCCATGCTCGGTGTGGTCTTGGCCATTCCGATGAAGCGCAACATGATCAATAGCGAGCGCCTGAAGTTCCCTTCCGGAACGGCGGCGGCGGCAACCCTGCAATCGCTTTATTCCGAAGGCGCCACGGCGCTCAAGAAGGCGCGCGTCCTGATGTGGGCGGCCCTTACGTCGGCAGGCTGGAAAATTCTCATCAGCTTGAATGTGGTCAGCAAGCAGGTGCTTGACCCGGTCACGAAGGAGCCCATGACCAATGATGCGGGCCAGGAGTTGACCAACAATGTGCCGCTGTTGCCTTCCACGACCAAACCCTTCGACTCCATCTTGCCCACCAATGGCGAGGTCATCGACCGGGAAACTGGCGCTGTTACGCGAGAGGCCCTGCCCTCCGATTGGACCATCAAGCTCGATAGCGATCCCATCATGATTGCCGCCGGCATGCTGGTTGGCTTGCGCATTTGCCTGTGGATGGCGATTGGCGGACTGGTGTTGGCCTATGTGCTCGGCCCCATGGGTATGGGCATGGAAGCGACCGACCTCAAGGGAAACAAGATTTGGGGTACCACACACCCAGGTCGGGCCTGGAAGGAGATCGGCATCTGGTTCGGCGTTCCGATCATGGTGGCTTCTGGCTTGCTAAGTTTCGCGTTCCAATGGAAAACGATTGTGCGCGCCATCAAGGGGTTCGCGGGTGGTGGCGGAAAGGACCAGAGCAATGAGGCCCCGGCTGAAGTCCCTGGCAACTGGTTCTTGTGGGGGTTCCTTATCGCTGGAACCGGCGTCGTCGGCACCGCTCACTACGCCTTTGGCATCCCGATTAAGTACGGCTTGATTGCCGTGCTTTTGACCTTCCTGCTCGCGCTAGTCGCTTGCCGCGCGACGGGCGAATCGGACATCACCCCAACGGGTGCCATGGGCAAAATCATGCAGCTGACCTTTGGTGTGCTCATGCCGCAGTCGACCACGGCGAACTTGATGTCGGCCGGCATTACCGCAGGAGCCGCGAGCTCCTCAGCAGACTTGCTCACCGACTTGAAGTCGGGCTACCTGCTCGGCGCGAACCCGAAGCGCCAGTTCATTGCTCAGTTCTTGGGAATCTTCGTCGGTACCGCTGCGACGGTGTTCGGCTTCTACCTTCTCGTTCCCGATGTTTGGGCGATGGTGCCCAAGACTTTGGCCGACGGCACCCTGCAACAGCCTGAGTTCCCGGCGCCAGCCGCGCAGGCATGGAAGGCGGTGGCCCAAGTCTTCGAACTGGGCCTGGAGAACATGCACCCAATGCACCGTACCGCCATCTACTATGGCCTCGGCTTGGGCACGCTGATCATCTTGCTCGAGAAGTTCCTGCCGCAGTTCAAGAAGTGGCTGCCCTCGGCGACTGGTATCGGTCTTGGCATGGTGTTGCCTTTCTACTACCCATTGGCCATGCTGATTGGCGCGATCATCGCGGAAGTTTGGAATAACAAGGGCAAAGAATCTGCTGACAACTACCTAGTGCCAGTGTCTGCGGGTGTGATTGCCGGTGTGTCCATCATTGGCGTGATTGTCGCCATCTTGAACACGCTGTTGTTCGCGAATGTCACCTGAGCAAAAGCCGCGCGTCTCGGTTTTAATCGCCGCGCGCGACGCTCAAGCAACGCTGCCCGCCGCACTGCGAAGTGTGGCGCGGCAGCGTTTTTCTTCTTGGGAATGCGTGGTCGTCGACGATGGATCCCAAGATCAAAGCGCCGAGGTCGTGCGCCGTTTCGCTGCAGAGGATTCGCGCTTTACTTTGCTCCAGACAGGTGGTTTAGGCGTGATTGGGGCACGGAACCTGGGGTTGGAACGCTGCCAGGGGGAGCTCATTGCCCTGTTCGACGCCGATGACCTCATGCATTGCGATCGCCTCGCTTTGCAACGGCAAGCGCTGGAGCAAAACCCGAGCTGGAGTGGCGTAGGCAGCTGGGTGCGCTATTTCCCCCGGCGCAAAGTGGGTGACGGGAGATTGGCGTATGAACGCTGGCTCAATCAAGACCGCAGTCCAGAACAAATCGCGCACGAACGCTATTTGGAAATGCCTCTCGGGCATCCAACTCTCCTTTTGCGCCAGGAAGTTCTGCGCGAACAGGCTTGGCAAGAGGTAGATTGGCCAGAAGATTGGGATTTGCTGCTGCGGATGTTCGCCGCGGGCCACACTCTAGGGGTCGCGCCCAAGGTGCTGCATTCTTGGCGCCTAGATGCCCAAAGTTTGTCTCAGCAATCACCGGCCTACAGCCAAGAGTCCTTCACCCGCTGCCGCGCTTCCCATTTAGCAGCTGGGCCACTGCGCGACCATGAGCAGTACCACCTACTGGGTTACGGACGCACCGGTAAGCAGCTGCGCCGCGCCTTGGAAAAACAGCAACGGCAATGCCACACCATTGTCGAAGTGCACCCGGCGCGCATCGGCCAAGTCATCGGCCAAGCGCCGGTGATTGCCTTGGAAGAACTCGGGCAACTCAATCCGCCCCTGCCCCTGCTTTGTTCCGTGGCCAATGCAGAATCACGGACGATGATTCGCCAAGCACTCCAGCAAGCAGGCCGCCACGAAGGAGTCGATGCATGGTTCGTCGCTTAAGCTTTCGGCGGAAGCATCATGCGCAACGCTCCGGGCAGGACCTCGGCCGTCCAGGGCAGATAACCCATCAGCTCGCCATCGGCTTCGACCGGGACCGGAGAGGCACTCGTCACCTTGAGCTTGCGGCAGGTGCGATAGGTAATGCGTTTGTGCTCAATCGGCTTGCCAGCATAGGTTTCCCCCAAGCGCCGCACCGCCTCAAGTCGCCCCAAATCGCCAAACACGACAAAGGCCAGCTCGCCGCTATCCACTTTGGCATCCGGGGCGATGCACATGCCACTGCCGAAGTAGGCGTTATTCGCCAACACCAAGGCCTTGATCTTCACCCGCTCTTCGGGACCGTCGTCGGCCTGGAAACAAACTTCGGGATTGCGCCACGCCAGTAACCCGCACACCGATTGCCACAGATAGCTCCCACGTGGCGGAAGCCAGCGACGCCCACGCTGCATGCGCTCAATCACGCGCGCACCCACGCCAGCATCGGCGGCATTGAGAAAGAAGCGCGGCGCCTGGGCGCCGCATTGCAGCTGCCCGACATCTATCCTTCGCGCTGGCCCCTCGGCAAGCAAAGCCAAGGCCCCGTCGGTATCACTCGGTACGCCCTGCCCACGAGCAAAATCGCCGCCACTGCCACTGGGGAGCAAACCCAAACACGGTCGGCTGCCTTCCACTACGGTCATCAAACCATTCACCACTTCATTCAGCGTGCCGTCACCGCCAACCGCCACCACCAACTCTTGCCCACGCTGAGCAGCGGAAGCCGCTAAACCAATCGCGTCTCCGCGCGCATGCGTGAATTGAATATCCGCCTGCGGAAAATATTCGCGCACGAGGCTTTCCCGGCTTGCCCACTGTCGACCACTGCGACCGGCTCCGGCAACCGGGTTCACAATAAAGGTCACGTGGGAGGAAGGCTCCATTTACCGGGTCTACGCTAGCATGGAGAAACGATGCGTTTGCTCCTCGCCACCGTACTCCTACTCCCCTTCCTGGCGGCCTGCCAAGTGCCGCCAAAGACCTCGGAAGCCGAGCCCAAACCGGCAGCCGGGGCGGAAGTCGAAATGACCATGCAGCAGTATTGGTTCGGCATGATCTACCGCGGGCCGAACTATTTTGATGAGGTTGCGGAGGCAGACTCCCAGGCACTTCAGGCCGCCCACCTAGCGCGCATCGGCGAGCTTGCCGTCAGTGGAGAAATGGCCCTAGCTGGCCCCTTCTACGACGAGCGAGAGATTGAAGACCCCTTCATCGGGCTTTTTCTCTATGACGTCGAAACCCGCGAAGAGGCCGAGGCTCTCGCCGCCAGCGACCCTGCAGTGGCTTCCGGTCGCCTCCGCGTCGAAATCCTCCCCTGGTATGGCGTTTCTGGACTCACTTATCCCGGCGACGCCTCGCCCTAGGCAATCCGCCCGAACTCTTTTCCCCTCCTGACCTTAGGCCACGTTACCTTTCTGCCATGGCGCTGTTCCAGAAACCACCGCAATCGATTGAAGAAGCCGAAAAATATGCCCCGCTCGACATAGGACCGGAGAAGGTCCTCGAGATGAGCGAGGAAGAGTGGTACGAGAAGATTTATCGCGGTGCCGATGTCCCGCAGCTGACGGTTCGCGCCATCCTCATGGGTTCTGCGCTGGGCTTCTTGCTCGCCTTCACCAATCTCTATATCGGCCTCAAGACAGGTTGGGCTTTGGGTGTTGCCATCACCGCCTGCATTCTGTCCTATTCGATCTGGACTTTGATGGTCCGCTCCGGGGCAGCGAAGTCTCCTATGACCATCCTCGAAACCAACTGCATGCAGTCGACCGCGTCCTCCGCTGGTTACTCGACAGGCGGCACCATGGTTTCGGCGATTGCCGCGTTGCTGTTGCTTTCGGTCACGCCGGAGAATCCGCTCGGCGTTCACATCAATCCCTTTGTGTTGGTCGGGTGGACCATTGCGCTAGCCGCCTTGGGCACGCTGATGGCCATCCCCATGAAGCGGAACTTGATCAACCGCGACCGCCTCAAGTTCCCTTCCGGAACCGCCGCCGCGGTGACTCTGCAGTCGCTCTACTCCCATGGCGAGACTGCCATGCGCAAGGCCAAAGTGCTGGCTTACTCGGCCATCACCGGTGCCATGTTCTCCTTGGGCTTGGATTTCCAATGGCTAAAGAAATCGGTAGAGAACGAGGAAACCGGAGAAATGGAAACGGTCCGTTCTTCAATCTTGCCCGGCCACCTGAATATCTTCGACAAGTTCCCAGCTCCGGGCACACAAATCGTCGATGGCAAAGAAGCCCCCTACGCGCCGTCGGCCTGGACCATGTCTCTCGATGTGAACCCGGTCATGATTGCAGCGGGCGCCTTAGTTGGCGTGCGCATCGGCTTCTCGATGCTGATTGCTGGCTTAGTGTTGGTTTACGGTCTCGGCGGTCCTGCCAGTGCCGATGTCTGGACCAGTCCTTACGGCGCCGCTCTGGAGCAAAATCTAGAGGGCACCTCCGCCGCCAGCTCTCCTGAAGAGCTCATTGCCGCAATCGCTCCCATCAAAGAGCAGTTCCCAGGCTACGCAGAGCAGTTGGGCAAAGTCGAGACTATGGAGCTCGACGCCGACCGCCCCGGAGACACCACCTCCGTGCTCATGTATGAGCGATTGGTCGAGATTCAAGAGGCCGAAACCTTTGCCGCGGTGAAGCACCCGTCTTCGGCGTGGAAAGAAGTGGGGCTTTGGCTGGGCGTCTCGATCATGGTTGCTTACGGCATCTTGCACTTCCTCAGCCAGTGGCGCACCATTCTGCGCGCCTTCTCCGGTTTGGGCCGGTCCAAAAACGAAGATGACATTCCCGAAATCGTGCGCAACACTGAGGTACCCAGCAATTGGTTCACCATCGGCGTGGCGGTTTCTGGCGCTGCCGCCATTCTGATTGCCTATCTGGCCTTTGACATCCCGCCCTTCTTTGGCGTGCTCGCCGTGGGCTTGACCTTCTTCCTGGCCATGGTCGCCGCCCGCGCCACGGGCGAATCCGACATCACTCCCGTCGGCGCCATGGGGAAAATCATGCAGCTGACCTTCGGCACGATCATGCCGCAGTCGGCGACTGCCAACCTGATGTCGGCAAGCATCACTGCCAATGCCGCGGGCTCAGCAGCAGACTTGCTCAACGACCTCAAGTCGGGCTACCTGCTTGGCGCAAACCCGCGCCGCCAGTTCATCGCCCAGATGTGGGGTATTGCCGCAGGTACCGCAGCCACCGTGCTCGGCTTCTATCTACTGGTTCCCGATGTCTCGGTCATGACGCCTCAACCCCAGGCCGACGGCACCATGTTCACGCAGTTCCCGGCACCTGCCGCGCAGGCGTGGATGGCCATCGCCAAGGTCATGACTGGCGGTGGACTCGACGCCATGCACCCGATGCACCGCATGATGATCTTCTGGGGCTTGGGCTTAGGCGCCGCCATGCTCGCACTGGAAATGATTTTCCCCAAGCAGCGCAAATGGCTGCCTTCCGCAACGGGCGTGGGCTTGGGCTTGATTTTGCCCTTCAACTACCCACTGTCCATGTTCATCGGCGCCATGATTGCCGCAATCTGGATGAAGAAGGGCGAGAAGTCTTCCGAGTTCTACCTGATTCCGATTGTGTCCGGACTGATTGCCGGTATCTCCATCTTTGGTGTGCTCGGCGCGGTGATGAACACCTTTGTGCTGAAGTAGCGCTAAGCCATCGCCGCCGCTACGTTGCACCGCTAGTCGCTCTCTTCGCTCGGCGTTCGGGGCAGGAGTGCAATCACCGGCAACGGGCCGTCGATGGGGCGCCAAGTCAGGGAAACTGGGGCAAACTCTTGAACATCTAGAGTGATGCTGACCGTCGAGCGTTGCCATGCCTGCTCCAGATGCACCACTTGCTGCTCTTGTTGCTGCGGATTGAGGCCAAAGGGCACCGCCTCGCATTGGATTTGAATTTCGCTGGTGACATCGTGAGGCTCGAAGCCAGCGGGAAAGCGTAATTGCTGTTGGACCTCCTTTGGCTCAAGAAAAACTGCGGCATATTCGCCGGTACCTTGCGCACTCACTGAGAGTCGAATGTCCTCGCGCCCGCCTCGGCGCCAACGACTGAAGGATTGATTTTCCCATAAGCGTGAATTCTGCTCAATCTGGTTCAGCGGGTAGCGACCTTCGCCATCAATCTGTTCGCGCCAGCTTTGATGGGAACGCGAACCGAAGCGCCCGCCTGCTCCTCGGCCACGAAAGGTCATGGTCTCTTCATTTTCGATCTTTTGCCTGCGCTCCTGTGCCCAAACAGGATCGGGATGAGAATTCATACTGGAACTATTTCCCGCCCACCGGCGCTCCAAGATTTCCTGATCCCCGCACAGCAAAGAACCGTTGCGAAATACCCAGGTGATATGGGCCTCTTCCTTATGCGGCATGGTGACCTTGAGTTCGACCTGCTGTTGGTCGTGCTGCAAACGAAAAGCGGCGGAGGCCGGCGAGCCCTCCACAGCAAACAAGCAATGAACTCGATATTCACCTGCGGACAGGTTGGGGACTTCGAGGCGGCCATCCTGCGCCTTGGTCTCCAAGACGAGTCGATCGCCTGCGGTCCATTGCTCATTCTCGGGCAGGTTCACTTGCCAAAGTTGCAGAGCCCCCGATACAGGCTGCAAAGTCTCGGCAGCGAAGAAGCGCAAAATGAGCGTGAGGGCTTCAGCGGCCTCAGGGGTCGAGCTTGAGTTGATCTCCACTACTGGCTGGTCACGCTGAATCTGATGAAGCGTTGTGCCAGGCGCATCAGGGGCGATTAGGGGTGGCAGTGGGTCTGCGGCTGCAGGCATGTTGATTTCCTGCCGGGCCGGCTCCGCAAGCGACCGCGGCTCGTCCTCTCGCAGCCACAACAGCATCAGCAGGCCGAGAATTGCGGCGATGAGGATGAGAGGCTTGCGCATGAGGGGTTCAACGTAACGACTTGCCGTCGGTTCGGCGAGCATCGTTAATCTAGGCGGGTGTTCCTAGCCCTCAGCACACTCCTTTTCTGCGCCCTCCCTGCGCAGGAGCCCGATTCCCGTCCACATGTGGTCTTCGTCACTGGCGATGAGGAGTATCGCTCTGAAGAGTCCATGCCGCTACTCGCGGAACTGTTGGAGCGTGAATACGGGTGTCGCACCACGGTTCTCTATGCACAAGACGAGCATGGCTTCATTGCGCCGAATCACCTGACCAACATTCCGGGGCTCGAAGCGCTGGAGACTGCCGACCTAATGGTGCAGTTCACACGCTTCCGCGCATTGCCCGAGGAGCAGTTCCAGATGATTCTGAACTATGCGCAGTCAGGTCGCCCGATGGTCGGCTTCCGCACCTCTACCCATGCCTTCTTGTATCCCAAAGGTCATCCTTTGGCGAAGTGGAATGATCGCTTCAGCGTGGAGTTTTTTGGGCAGCGTTGGATTACGCACCACGGCCATCGCTCTACCACGCGTGCCTTTCTAAGGAAGAAGGCTACCGAGCACCCCGTCCTTCGCGGCGTCGAAGAGTTTGAAGCGCCATCTTGGCTGTATCACGTCAGCGGTGGTGGCGACAAGCTTCCCGACGACACCGTGGTTCTCCTGGATGGTCTGACCATCAATAGCTCTCATGCCGACAAGGAAGATCGCTTCCCGGTGTCGCAACCCTTGGCTTGGGTGCGTGAGCGCGAGAATGGACAGCGCGTTTTCTTTACCACTTTGGGGCACCCCGGCGACTTTGAACAGGAATCCATGCGCACTCTTTCCTTGAACGGCATCATGTGGGCACTCGGCCGCGAAGCAGAGATTCCGAGTATCGGCTGCGCGCCGATAATGTTCCACCCCTTCCGCCCAACTGCCGACGCCTATGGGGGTGCGGTGCCAGGCCGTCGGCCGGAAGGATTGCCTGAGAAATGGGAACCGCGGCAAGGCGCGCAGATTGCCCTTGTCGGCAACACGCTTGCCGAACGCATGTCCTTCTTTGGCGGTTTTGAGTCCGCATTGCATCGCGCATTCCCCACCCATGAACTTCATGTGCGCAACTTAGGTTGGTCGGCCGACACCCTGACCTTTCAGCCGCGCCCCGCAGCCTTCGGCACCATGGAAGAGCATTTGCAAGCGCTGCAAAGCGATACCATCTTTGCCTTCTTTGGCTTCAACGAAAGCTTTGCCGGCGAAGAGGGCTTGCCTGAATTCCGTAAAGACCTCGAGGACTTTGTGCGACGCGTTCGCAGTCGTCGCCTTGCCGATGGAAGCTATCCAGAACTAATTCTGGTGTCGCCGATAGCGCCGGAAAACATCGGCGGGCGCTACCCCAGCAATCTTCCGTTGCTGCAGCAGCTCGAGCCCTATGTCGACGCCATGGAGGAAGTGGCCAAGCGTTGTCAGGTGCGTTTCCTCAATGCTTTTGGCTGGGCGGCCGAGGTCCAAGACGACACCGTTTATCCCGAGGACGAGCGCAAAACGATCAATGGCATTCATTTGAACGAGATGGGGCATATGGAGTTGGGCATGAATCTCTTGTTCTACCTCACGCAAGACATTCCCTATCCCGATGACAACTTCATGGCGATCCTTCAAGAGGTACGCAAGAAGTCCCAGTATTGGTGGTATCGCCATCGCGCGATCAATGGTTTTTATATCTATGGTGGGCGCAAAGACCCCTTCGGTAGCGTCAGCTTTCCTGGCGAAATGCATAACCTCGACCTGCTCGTCGCCGCGCATGATCTACGCATTCATGCCTTGGCCCAGGCCAAAGATCTCGACGCGGTGCCCGAGGTCGACTTGTCCGGCCTTCCGCCACTGCCGACGATTCCGTCTAACTTCACTAAAGACATTACGGTGTTGTCTCCCGAGGAAGCCGAAGCCAGCATGACTTTGGCAGAGGGGTACCGCGCCACGGTCTTTGCTAGCGAAGTGGATTTCCCGCAGCTAGAGAACCCTGTCGCCATGACCTTCGATGGCCAAGGCCGGCTGTGGGTTTCGGTCATGCCCACCTATCCTCAGGTAGTTCCCGGCGAAGAGCCCAATGGCAAGTTATTGATCTTCGAAGACACCAACGGTGACCACCGCGCCGACAAAGTGATTGTCTTTGCTGACAAGCTGTACCTCCCCGCCGGCTTTGAGCTCGGCGATGGCGGAGCCTATGTGGCGCAACAACCCAACTTGTTGTTCCTTCAAGACCTCGACGGCGACGACCGCGCCGATACCCGCGAAGTCGTCTTGCAAGGCTTTGGCACCGAAGATTCTCACCATGCCATTTCTGCATTCACTTGGGGTCCAGGCGGTGGACTCTACATGCAAGAAGGCACCTTCCACCACAGTCAGGTCGAAACGCCTTATGGTCCGGTACGCGTGAAAGATGGCGCGGTTTTCCGCTGGGAGCCACATACGGGTCGCTTGAGAGTGCACACCCCATTCGGTTTTTGGAATCCTTGGGGCCATGTCTTCGATGCCTACGGTCAGGATTACATTGGCGATGCCTCCGATGGCAATAACTACCTTGCCGCCCCTATCACCACGGATAAGGAATACGACCGCTACCGCCGCGGCCTAGAGCCCTTCACCACCGCGCGCGTGCGCCCCACCGCTGGCGCCGAGATTGTCACTGGACACATGTTCCCGCAATCTGTGCAAGGCGATTTCCTCGTCACCAACACCATTGGCTTCCAGGGCATTCGCGGGCATCACTTGGCGCAGGACGGTTCTGGCGTCATGGCAGAGAGTCATTGGGATTTGCTTTCCAGTCCTGACCCCAACTTCCGCCCCATCGATTTGCAGTTCGGCCCCGATGGCGCCCTCTACTTCGTTGATTGGTTCAATCCTTTGATTGGCCACATGCAACACAGTATCCGCGACCCCAAGCGCGACCATAGCCACGGCCGTGTGTGGCGCGTGAGTTATGTCGGCGAGGAGACTGCCCCTCCGCGTCGCCCAGAAGCAGCGGAGCAAGCGATGGGCGACCTCAGCAAGCTGTCCGCCGCTGAGCTCCTTCCCTTCTTGGCCGACAGTGATACACGCTTACGCTACCGCATACGCCGTGAGTTCCGCACGCGCCCCGCCGAGCAGATTGAGGTAGCGATGAACGAGCAGCCGCCGATTCATGAGTTACATGCTCTGGAGCATTTTTGGGTGCGTCAGCAAGCTGGCTTGCTCAAGCTCGAACATGCGCAGCAATTGTATCGCTCACAAGATGCGCGCGTGCGTGCGGCCGTCGTGCGTGCCATCAGCATGGAAAAAGACAATCTTGTCTTTGCGCCGGTTATGGATGAGTTCCTCGGCCTTGTCGCGCGGGATGAAGCCCCCCAGGTACGCTTGGAAGCTGCCAGTTTGGCCACGCGAGTACCAGGAGAAGCCGCCGTGGAAGCGGTATTACAAATCGCTGAGGGCCCGCGTGACCGTTGGCTTGACTACGCCATCGATCAAGCCTTGCTGTTCTTAAAGCCACAATGGCTCGAGCTGATGCAAGCGCCGTGGCTGTTCCTTTACTCCCATCCTGAGGCCAATCGAATCCTGGCGAATCGACTCAGTACCGAAGAGTTAGTTTCGGTTTGGCCGACGGAAGTGACCGCGGGCACCTTACTGATGCGCCCAGATGCCTCGGCGGCACAACGCCGCGCAGCCTTAGAGGTTTTGGGGCGGAACAAAGAGGGCGCCGCGCCAGCAGCAACGGCTTGGCTCGAAGCCTTGCGCGCTGCGGACCAGTTGCCTACCCATCAACCCTCTGGTTTGCATGAACTCTTGGTGCTATTTGAAGCGCAGGAGTTGGCCACCTTGGTGCAAGACCTAGAGCCACTGGCCTTTGCCGCAAAACGCGCCGAAGTTCGGGTGAGCGCACTGGCCGCGATCATGAAGGCACAAAGTCCGCTGGCAAAAACTCCTTTGGATCCAAGTGCCCCTCCGGGGGACTTGTGGAAGCGTTGCATCGAGCAACCGCAAGCCATGATCGACGCCTTGCAGGCTTCGCGCCTACTTGGCCCTATCGGAGCTGACTCTCGCGCAAACTACTTGGCCTTCCTCATTCAGGCGCCCCATGCTTGGCCAGGATGTCCTGATCAGGAAGACGTCGTGCGTGGCAGCGTGGTGCGCATCACTCTTCCCGCCAAGCGCCCGCTGACACTCGCGGAAGTGGAAGTCTGGAGTGGTGGCGAAAACATCGGCCCACGTGGTACCGCCTCTCAATCTAGCGAGGCATGGGGCGGGGTTGCGCAAAAAGCACTCGACGGCAACCACAGTGGTCAGTTTGGCGATGGCGGTCAAACTCACACCGCGGAAGGTGTGGCTAACTCGTGGTGGCAAGTCGATCTTGGCGCCGACTACCCACTCGAAGAGATTGTCCTTTGGAATCGCACCGATGGCGAACTTGGCAATCGTCTTGAAGGCTACCAAATCCAAATCTTCGATCAGGCCGGGCGTGAAGTTTGGACTGCTCAAGATTGCGCTGCCCCAAAGCCTGTCGTGCATCACACGCTGCAAGTGGATTGGCCTGGCTTGATTCGTCGCGAAGCCATTCGTGCGATGGCGGCCGGCAAGGCAAACCCCGTGGACTTCACGTTCCGTAACACCCTGTTCGATATTCTCGACCAAATCCCCTTACGGGAACGTGGATTGCCTTGGTTCCAAGCAGGCCTGACGACCCTTCGCAACATCAACCAAGAGGGCATCATGCAGGCGCAGAGCCTAGAAGTGCAGCTGGTGGAGTTTGTGGCTCCAGCCGAAGCCGCAGCCAATCCTTCTGTGGTCTGGACTTTGCGCGCCGGCGGCATGGTCGAGTTACGCCTGACCAATCACACCACTCGCTACCAGGCCTATGCCATGCTTTCCGCTTCAGCTGAGCATGAATTGGCCAAAGAAGAAGCCGCGCGCTTCCAGCCCACCGATGAACAGCAGAACCTGTTCCGCATGCACTGCCTCAGTTGCCATGCTGCCGACGGTGGAGGTTTAGTCGGTCCAAACATGACCGACGACTACTACCTGCACCTGCGCAATCGTGAGGACATGATTCCGCTCGTGCGAGACGGTCTTATCGAACGCGGTATGTTGCCCTTCAATGACACGCTGACCGAACGGGAAATCGAATTGGTTTCGGCCTATATGGCGGACCTTCGTGGCACCACCCCTGCCTCTCCAAAGGAAGCGCAAGGTGAGCTGGTCCACCCATGGGAAAGTCCTGAGCAACGACTCGCACGCCTCCAACTCGAGACCATCTTCACCAGTCCGGCCATCGCCCCTGGAGAAAGCGTGGTGCTTCAATTCCGCGCACCAGAAAAAGCCGGCACCTGGTTACTGACCGACCTATTGCCTGGTCGAAGTATGCGCGGCCAACGTGTGGCCGTAGAGAAATAGCCCTTAATCGGCGAGGAAACGAACCTGCACCGGATCACCCGGCACCAAGTGCAAACTTGGTGTTGGGCTGAGTCGGGTAGCACGGCCATATTCCGCCACGGCGGGATCGCGCCACAGCGAAGCCGGAATGGCATCGACTTGGGGGGCGACATCGGTCACGACTGCTTCGACCACCTTCTGGCTACCGAAGCGGGTCACTTCGACTTTAGCACCAACTTGAATTGTTGCGGCGGCTAGATGTGGTTGGAAAAACACTACGTCGGATTGATGCGGAAGGATGCGCAAAATCTCTTGCCCTAATACCAAGCTGCGGCCCTTGGAGGCAGCCAGGGAGGCAACCACGCCACGCGTCGGTGCACGCATGACCATGTGCTCGCGCTGGATTTCGAGCGAGCGCAAGCGCAGCTCTTGCACCACAATGGCTTGGCGCAACGCTTCCAGGCGCGGCGCGAAAGATGTGATATCCGGTTCGGTGATCGCGAAACCAGAGGTGCGCTGTTGGGCAGAAGCGAACTGAATTTCGAGTTCGCTCAGGAGATCACGACTGGTGGCCACTCGCGCCAGCACAACTTCGCGTGCCAGAGCCAGGTCTTCGGCATCGGCTTCGGAACCAGCATTGGCTTCCAACAAGGACGCTGCGCGCTCTGCGGAAATGCGCAGGCGCTCAGCCTCGACTAAGTCGGTTTCTAACTCGACTCGTGCCTGCAGGATGTCAATTTGCAAGCCCACGCCATCCATGACAAAGCGTCGGTAGTCCTTTTCCCAATCACGAGCGAGCTCGCGCGATTCGGATTCGAGTTCTGCGCGTAAAGACTGTTGCTCGGCATCGAGGCGAGCAACTTCGGCGTTGGCGACATCTAGATCGGCGGTCAGGATGCGGGAATCCATGGCCGCGAGCAGCTCTCCCTCTTCGACCTCTTGGTACAGCTCGACAAAGAGTTCCTGCAGCAGGCCGTCTTGCGGAGAGGCTACGACATATTCTTGGGATTCAGCCAAACCCACGAAGTGGAAGCGCCCTTCTTCTTGCTCGAGCAGGTACACCACGCCAGCGATGGCGAGCAGCCACACGAATAGCGGCAACACTTGACGCTGAAAGGTTTCGAGGCGCCGCGTAAAGGGAATGGGAATGCGCTTGAGCTTTGCCATTAGATTTCTGCGTACTCATCACGCAAGACAAGGCCGACTTCTTCGACTCCATTGAGGCCTTCCAAAGCGGTCATGAACTCTGGACTACGGTTGGGGTCACGCAGGCTCACTTGATATACATGCTCTGCGCCACCACCAAACTCGCGAACCGAAACGCGCGAGGAGCTGCGGCAATGGGCCCGCAATACCTGGGCAAGTTGCCCATCTTTGTCTTGGCGACGCTCCCCCACTAAACGGCAGTTGAGGTGGCCATCATAAGGAGCCAAGGAACCAAAGCGGGTGTAGTGCAAGTAGAAGGCCGCCAAAGATAGGGCCAGGGCTCCGCCGATGCCGGCGATGTGCCGCTGCGAGCCGACTGCCATACCCAACACCAAGGCAAAGAAAATGAATGTGGTGTCGCGCGTGTCTTTTAACACGTTACGGAAGCGAATGATGGCCAAGGCGCCAATCAAGCCGAAGGCGGTCACGATGCTGTTACCGATGACGAACATCACCAAGGCCACCACCATGGTCAGCAACACCAAGGACTGGGTAAAGGTGCGCGAGTAAGACAGGCCGCTATGGACCCGCACGTAGACCCATGCCAAATACTGGCCAATCACAAAGGCCAGCAGCATGGCCAAAGCCATGGCCTGCACCGAATACTCCGGACCGCCACTGCCTGCATTGGAGAGTTCCCGAAAGAACCACTCCACTAAACAAGTCTCCTTTGCATGTGCGCTTCGCGGGCCATGTAGTTATCCAAGCAAAGAATGTACTTGGCTACCGAGCAGCGGTCGAGCCGAAATCGCTGAATCAATTGCTCTACCCAGTGCGGGCAACTGTCCGTGAATTTTAACTCTAAAATCGTCTGCTTGCAGGGAGTCACCTTCCAATCTTGGGCAGCAAAGTCGAAGGGGTCGGAAAGACTAGGCGCCGCGTTGCGCAATTCTCGGTCCAGCGTCAAGCGCACGGGCTCGGGGCCGACGGCTTCATAGGCCTCACGCGAGTAAGACACATAAACGGATGGGCGAGCAGCCAACCGCGCGGCCAAGGAACGAAACTCGGCAAACTCAGCGCCCGCTGTGCGGCTGTCCGCAGGAAGAGGTGCGCCCTTCAGCAAAGCACGCGCATCTGCCCTGGTGATAAGCGCGCGACGCTTCAAAATCACGCGGTCGGCACGGCGCTTGACCTCGGCAAACAAGGGCGACTCGGGATTGCTGTCGTAACCACGAATGCGCAGCTTGAAGCGATTCTTCATGCCTTGGTTTGTGGTCTCGTACAACTCATATCCAGGGCCATCAAGGTACAAGCTGTGCACAGGGTAGCGATGATTTTCGCTACGTGCAGAAAAGTGATCCAGCTCCAAATAGGGGCTGGCATGATGCACAATGGCTTGCCCAATCTCTTCACTGACCAAATACTTGCACTCAAATCGTGAACGCAAAGTGCGGTCGAGTCCCCAGGGTGCGTCGCTCATCAAGACCTAGATAGAGACGCGAGGAGAGATGGCACAGGAAGAGGCATCGAGAGCCTGCACCGAAATCTGCTGACAAGCGCCAGCAGGCAAAGTGAGGTTTAAGATTGCCGCACCGTTGACGTCGGCGTTGACGGTGGCCAACAAGCGCAACGTGCCTCCGGCAAGATCCAGTACCGAACCAGCGCAGGGGTAACCGGCGGGAATAGTGAAGCTTCCGCTGCCCCAAGAAGCCAGCAGGTACACCGCAGCACCAGGGGCTGCCCCCGAGATATGTAAGCTTTGTGGACCTGGACAGTTTCCGGCAGCTAGGAGCTCTAAGCTCGTGCCGTTGTTGCTCGCCATGGGAGTCGCCATAGGCAGAATCGCTTCCTTGGGGGAACCATCGGGAATGCGGCCGTAACTTTCGTCATTGGCTAGGCCCGGAAAGACCATGGCATTGATCATGACCTGGCCTGTTGCCGCGGAACTCCAAAGATGCACGGTTTCGCCGTTATCACTCAGTCTGAAGTTGGCGTGGAGAGGGCCCTGCAATCCATCATCATCGCACCAAACCAGCAGGTAACTCTTGGCCGGAAGAACGGTTCCTGCGGGGAACTCCCATGCCCCCACTTCGCCTGGTTTATCGCTGAGTGACCAACCACTGAGGTCGACGTCGAAATCTTCGTCGTTATACAGCTCTAGCCAATCGTCAAACTCACCGGCCTCATCGGCCAAGGTCGTTTCATTGTCCGCAACCAGCTCATTGATGTAGACGCGCGGAGTAGGAATAACCTGTGGGAAGTCCTCGAGGATAAAGCGCTGACGACGATCGATAAAGGGCTTCAAGCCCCAAGTTGCAGGGTTGCTGAATGCCGAATAGCCACCAGGACTATCGAAGGCAGCTTGGAAATCACCGTTGTCATAACCATTGTCCATGCTCGAGCCGGAGAATGCCCCAGTGAAGGCCAACGGACTCAGCAGTGCTTTGCCGGCATCAATATGCGGGAAGGTTTGCGAGGAATGAAATGGTCCTTGAGAAACGACATGGCTGTAATGCAGCATGGCGTTGTCTTGCTCGGGGATATCTAGCAAGCGATCGATCAGCGGAGGTGGTGCATTGCCGGGAACGCCAAAGCCGCCATTGCCCCAGTTGTGGTAAGCCTTGGTCGCGAAGTTGGTGCCAAAGGCGCCGAAAATCGGGAAAAAGAAGTAGTCCATGCCAAAGCTATGGTCGAGATCCCACGGGATGTACTCCATGCGACCGGTGTCGGTGTTCTCATAGAGGTAATAGTTATTGCCTCCAATCCACATGCCGTCCCATTGGCCAGTGACTATATCTGTGGCTTGGGCACGGAGGAAGCCATCGACGTTAAGCCAATTCGAAACCTCTGCAGAAAAGGTGGCATCATTGGTGTTGTTGATGAAATCAATGAACTCGGCGAGCAGAATGAAATCACCGCCGGCATTCTGCTCTTCATAATCTTCGAGGGCAGCGTATTCACTTGGCGCACCGGTGCCCTGCACCGTGAGGTTCGCCCCTTCATCTTTAAAGCGGCATTTATACAGACGGCCATCATCGTTGCCAAACCAGGCCTTGAGAAAAATTTCGTCGACTTGCTCGTGGTGCACATAAAGCCCACTCACTGTGGAGCCATCGTTGATTTGCAACCACACATAATGCGCACGAGAAGCTGGCACGCCCATTTCGCGCAAAATCCGGAACTGCGTTGTCGAACGCGAAATCGATGGGTCGGTCGAATCGCTTTGTAGATTGATCTTCTTCAGCCCGTGAAAACGACGACCTGGCATGAACTCGTTAAAGCTGAGCTTCCAAGGGTTCTTCTTGGCATCGCGCTGGGAGTTTCCGCGCGGGCGAATGCCGACGTTGTCATGAGTCTCGTTGAGCTGCGAGTTACTGATCGTGACCGAACAGTCGAAATACGTATCGGTATCTGGATTGTTCAGGAGCCATTGCAAGTCGGCCGGCAGCATTGTCACCGTGACATAGGTAACCTCCCCCTCCAGGAAGACGTTTTCCTGGGCATCGAGGTAGTCCGTGTCGCCTAGTGGCTGCTGGTATTGGGCAGCAACAGGTGTGGCGAGGCCCAAACCAGCGGCGAGTGTGAGGATTCTGAAGGATATGGTCATGGGTTGAGGGGGAGAAATATAGCCTTTAACGGTGTTAAATGGCCGTTTTTCTATTCATAAGAATACCACGAAATTCACGCTGAAACGCCATGATTTAGCTGTGGGTAGGATGTCGGCATGCCCTGGAGCGCCCTCTTGATTGGCCTTGTGGCCGCCCTCCACCTGTTTTTCCTGGTGCTCGAAATGCTCCTGTGGGACACCCCCTTTGGACGGCGCGTGTTTGGCCTGAGTCGCGAGCAGGCCGCCCAAACCAAGGTACTCGCCATGAATCAGGGCCTTTACAACGGATTCTTAGCTGCCGGATTGATCTGGAGCCTGACTCTTGGGCCCTCTGGAAAAAGCATCAGCGTGTTTTTCCTGGCCTGCGTATTTGTCGCAGGTGTGTTTGGCGCCCTGACCGTGAATCGCCGAATCCTTCTGGTTCAGGCGCTTCCCGCCCTGCTTGGCCTGCTCACCCTGCTGCCCCTGAGCTAGGTCCAAGAATGGTCATGCCTGGCATGGGCAGCGACCTAAGGCATGAACTCCATGCGCATCACCCCGCCCCCCCAAAAAAAGAACTCGTTTTTGAGGTCTTTCCCTGTTCTGACAAGTATTTTTACGGTTTCCGCGGCTGATTTTCGCTATTTAAGAGGTAGAGCAATTGTTGCCCCCCGGCATCGCAATGTCGCTACCTCCACTCGCCATCCCCGCCACCGGGTTCTTCGCCCTATTAGCGATAGCCACGTGGCTCCTATGGAGGTCTAGTCGTTCCGCCCTACGATCTGGACTCGAAGCGAGGAAATTGGCCAAAGAAACGGGCAGCCACCATGCCCGCCTCGAGCATCCTTGGGTGGACCTCAGCCGCTGCATTGGGTGTGCCAGTTGTATTCGGGCCTGCCCCGAGCAGGGGGTTCTAGATTTATTGCATGGGCAAGCAGCGGTCGTCCATGGCTCCCGCTGCATTGGTCATGGTGAATGTGCTGCCAACTGCCCTGTCGGCGCTATCGCCTTGACCATGGCTGACAGGAAAGACAGAGAAGATCTTCCTGCTCTTCTGCCAGAGATGGAGGCGATTGGGAGTCCAGGATTGTTTCTGGCGGGAGAAGTTACCGGCTATGCCTTAATCCGCACAGCGGTAGACCATGGAACAAGAAGTGCGCGCGGCGCATTTACCCGGAAGCAGCAAGCGAATCTCCGATCGCCCGTGATTCCCAACGGGGAAGGCGAACAGCTGCTGGACTTGTGCATCATTGGCGCAGGACCTGCCGGGTTAGCGTGCTCGCTCGAAGCCAAGCGCCTGGGGCTGAACTTCATCACTTTGGAACAAGATCGGATTGGCGGGACCATCGCCCGGTACCCGCGGCAGAAGCTCATTAACACCCATGAGATTACTCTTCCCTTAGGAGGAAAGATTGAAGGAAGGACTTATCAAAAATCAGAGCTCATGGAGTTGTGGACCAAGCTCTGCTTTGATCATCAATTGCCGATTCAGGAAGGTTTCGTTTTGGAGTCTGTCCAGAAAGATCAAGACGAATCCTTTACCGTCAAGACAGAGGCTAAAGCATTTCGAACTCGGTCGGTCTGCCTTGCTCTTGGGCGTCGAGGCATCCCCAACAAACTGAATGTCCCTGGAGAAGACCTGCTCAAGGTCAATTATTCCTTAATCGACGCCCATGCTTATCAAAATGGAAACTTCCTCGTCGTCGGTGGTGGCGACAGCGCAATTGAGGCGGCATTGGGATTGGCAGAGCAAACGGGCAATCAAGTCCATTTGAGTTACCGGCGATCTGCCTTCTTTCGATTGCGCGCGCGGAACCACCTTCTTCTGCAAGAAGCACTGCGCGAAAAACGAATCCAGGTCCACCTTGAGACCACCGTTCACTCCATTGAGCTCGATCGAGTATTGCTGAAAAGAGAGGGAAAACCAACGCCTCTACTAGCAATCCCTAATGACCAGGTCTTTGTCCTGATTGGCGGAAGTCCGCCGATGCCAATTCTTAAGGAGGCGGGAGTTTCCTTTGATCCGGCGCTCGGCCCTAATCAAGATCCACCTGCTGAGCGTGGAGTTGGCCTGCTTCTGCCATTTCTCGTCGCAACTCTTGCGGTTGGGATTCTTCTGATTTGGGGGCTGTGGAACGCGGATTATTACCAGGCAAATGCCTTAGACCGCTTGTCCAACGAGAATGACAATTGGCTCCGACCAGCAAAGGGAGTCGGCCTGTTTGCCGGTATTGCGGCCGCATTCCTGATTTGCACGAATCTTCTTTACCTCGTCCGACGAAGTCGCTCTGTGCCACTAAAGACAGGTAGCTTGAGCAAATGGATGAGCGCTCATATCTCCACAGGCATGCTGGCCCTAGTTTTGGCAATACTGCACAGCGGTTTTTCTTGGGACAACAATCTCGGGGGCCACGCCATCATCGGCCTAGCCTTTTTGGTGGGAACGGGAGCCCTGGGGCGCTACTTCTATTCCTTCGTCCCACGAGTGGCAAACGGCAGAGAGCAGGCGCTAGAAGAAGCACTCATGAATCTGCACACCAATGCGAAGTCTTGGGCAAGTGTCCACAGAGGATTCGGCGAAACTGCGAGGCGGGAAATTGCCGAGCTGATTGATCGAACTCGATGGCACCACGGCGCTGTTGGGAGCATCGTGGGGCTCATCAAATCGCAGCGTGACCTTCGCCTGACGACACGCCGATTGGCGAGTGAGGGGAGGCGCCAAAAGGTGGATGCAACTTCACTCTCCCAGGTTCTTCAAGTGGCGAAGCGCGCCCACCGAGATGCCCTAGTTGCTGGCCACTTTGAAGACATCCGATCTCTGTTAGCCAGTTGGCGCTACCTCCATCGCTGGGCTGGCTTGTTAGTCGTGCTCTTGCTGGCTGCGCATATTTGGTACGCATACCGCTATGGCAATTTAGGAGGGTCCTCATGAAAGCTTCGATTCGGTGGATACCGATTGCGGTAGCCCTAATGGGGATTCTTGCCTTTGCGCTTCTGGATATCCGAGAACCAAGCCCAGGACCACTCATTCCCAGTCATCACGGGGTGGCCGAGCTTCAAGGTCGGAATGGTTGTGTCCAATGCCATGGCAATCAGCCATCCGACTTAGGGCCTTCTTGCTTGGCCTGCCACGAATCTATTGAGTCCGATATTTTGGCGGGCCAAGGGCTTCACGGAAGCCTCGGCATGATCCAGCAAGCCCAATGTGGTTCCTGTCATCCTGAGCATCTCACTTCTCCCAGCCACGAACTTCTCAATTTCAGTTTTCGCCAAGCCAGTTTGGGCAAGGTAGAGGACTTCGCCCATGAGACTTTAGATTTTCACCTTCAGGGCGCTCATGATTCCCTGGAATGCAAGGAATGCCACCAGCAAGCTTTGGTGAACCTTCTTCCCAAAGAGACTCCGAGGTTTCTAGGGCTCTCGCAAGACTGCACGACCTGCCACGAGGATCCGCACAAGGGGCAAATGCAGCGATCTTGTCAATCCTGCCATGGCCAGGAACATGATTTTGCCGATCTTAGTCGTTTCCCGCACCTCAAGGAGATTCCGCTCCATGGTTCGCACTCAGGCTTGGATTGTGCGGAATGCCATCAATCAGAAACTTCCTATTCGGTGGAAGCGTTAAGCCCCCTGGATTTGGAAATCACCTGGAGAAATTGCGCCTCCTGCCATGAAAGTCCGCATACCAATTCTTTTCTCAAGAACACCCATTATCCCGAGGAATGGAAGAGTGTGGGTCGCGATGAATGCGCACTATGTCATTCGGAACAAGACGAGACATTTCTTCAAACCGAATCCAGGTGGAAAGACCCATGGCATAAGGCGAGTGGATTTGCATTAGAAGAACCCCATGCCAACCTGGATTGCAAGGAATGTCATGGGACTCGCGAAAGCAAGGAAGATTTTTCTCTGCGCTATCCAAAGCGCAATGCAAACGATTGCGCAAGCTGTCATCAAGACCCTCATGCTGGGCAATTTGATATCGCAAAGTATCAAGAAAAGGATTGCCTTAGCTGTCACAAGCCAAGCGCATTCCTCCCACATGATTTCTCTCTCGTTCGGCACAACGAAGAGTCTTATGAATTGCGCGGCGCTCATGCCACGGTGAAGTGTGAAGATTGCCACAAGCCAGATGTTCATCTTGAAAATCAGCCCGTGCGTTTCTTAGGAACGCTGACCAAATGCGTGGATTGCCATACCGATCCCCATGACAATGCATTCCAACCCTATTCTGAGAAGTTAGATCCAGTTCCGGAAGGCGATTGTGCACGATGTCATCAACCAACTGACTTTCAAGACTTAACTCGGGAATTTGACCATGGTCAATGGACCCCATTCCCTTTGACTAAAGGCCATGATCAGCTCGATTGCCAGGCTTGTCATCAGCGGAATTCTTTGCCAGACGAGCATGGACGAACCCTCGGCAAGGTTTCCCTGCTCTACCCAGGAGACCCTGCTTCTTGCGTAGGTTGCCACGAAGACATCCATCTTGGATCCTTCTCTGGCAATGATTTACCGCACAGCATTCAGGGGAAAATTGGCTGCGCCCGATGCCATTCTACGGAGAGTTTCCAAGAGGTCCCTGCCAGCAAATTTGATCACGGAACCTGGACATCCTTTCCCCTTACAGGGGCACACGATCAAGCCGAATGCGCCTCTTGCCACGGCGTCGACCAAGTCAGCCAAAGGCTCGGTCGCCTGCAAGATCATTACCCTGGAGATCCATCAAAGTGCATTACCTGTCACCAAGATCCTCATGCCGGGACCTTCCAGCGACCTCACTTGGAGCTGACGGTGAATGGCAAGACTGACTGTGCGCGGTGCCATACAACCTCTAGTTTCCGCAAGATGTCTCCGGTGGATTTTCACCACGAAAAATGGACAGATTTTCCCCTGCTAGGCGCACATCTGGAGGCCGACTGCACTTCCTGTCATCAACCGTTGGGGAAGCAGGGCCCACTTGGCCGGAGTTTTGGGGAAGCGATCGGCACTAGCTGTACCGACTGCCATAGCGATCCGCATCTTGGTCAATTTATTCAGAAAGGGGTCAATGATTGCTTAAAGTGCCATGATTCTGGAATCAAGACATTCGAAATCCCTAACTTTGCGCACAACCGATTATCCACCTTTGCATTGGATCAAAATCATGCGCAGCTGGACTGTTCCGCATGCCACGTGGAAAGGCTCACAGCGCAGGGACAACGACTGATTCAGTACAAGCCACTTGGCAATCAATGTATAGATTGCCATAGTGCAGGTCGCACTGAGTCTGGAAGATGAACTGCAGACTCATTCTTCTGATATTCCTTGCTGGAGCATTTCCTGCCTCAGGATTGAGTGCGCAACAAAACCCTTCTTCCCCGGCCAGAACCATTCTGGTAAATAACAACTTGGTTCAAATCGACCGAGGAAGATCTGATCAGGTTGAACCGGGTGATCTGGTTTGGTTTCGCCCCTTTGGAAGTGCCCCAATCCGAGGTATCGTACAAAGTACCGAGGAACGTACCGCTTGGGTTCTCGTTCAGGCAATTGATGCTCGCATTGGGGTTGGCATTCCAGTTGAATTGGCGAGTAAACCTTCCACTGGAGGCCGAAAAGAGCGAGACGATCACCTGAGAAACCCAAACTCGCCGTTACCGGTACTTCCCCCTGAATGGGAAGGACCCAAGACTCCCTTCGATCCAAGCCTTCCTCTTCTTGCAGAAGCGCAATCCCCTATCGAAGAAAGGCCTCAGATTTGGCGCGGCCAAAGTTATTTCGTATTCGACACCATTCGAGAGCAGAAGTTGAACCCAAGCACTTCAATTTTTGCCCGTTCCGGAGCAGGCTTGGAAGGGGAGAATCCATTCCATCACGGTGGCAATCTTCAGTTCGAGTTCGATATTGACTATCGAGACTTTCAGCGCAGTCAAGATCCGCGAGATCAAGAAACCGAACTACGCCTAGAACGTCTCTCATACTCTCATGGAGGCACCAGAGAGAATCCAATTCATTGGCAGGCGGGGCGATTCCTGCAGACTGCCGTCCCTGAGTTTGGCGTACTTGATGGGGTGGAAGGAGAGTATCGGCTTTCCAGTGGAGCCAAAATTGGCGCCACCGCTGGATACCTCCCGGAGCCAAGTCAGCGTTACAGAAGTGGTGACGATTTCCAGATCGCAGCTACGTATCAGGACCACGCGGGTGAGAATCATCAATGGCAATGGGCTGCTGGATTTCAAAAGAGTTGGCATCAAGGCAAGCCAGATCGGGATTTGGGAATCATTCGTGCAAGTTACTTTTCCAATCAAGTGCTCTCATGGACGAACTCCATATGGATCGATTTCTACACCTCTGCAGATACGGCAAAAAGCAATGGTCCTGCAATTTCTATTTGGTCGTCAGACTTGCGCTGGAACCTTCAACGCCACGGTTACAACCTGGGATTTAGGCATTGGGAGCTACCGCAACTTTCACGCTTTCAGGGAGATACCTTGTTAGTGCAAGATCTCCTCGCAGCAGGAACAACGCGAATCGATGGCGGGGCATGGGTGCGCATTGGAAAGACATTTCGCCTAAACGGGCGCATAGATGCTTGGAAGTCCGGTGAAAGGGACGGAACCGGAGGCGACCTCAGCGGGGAATGGGTCTCCCTATTAGGACCAAATTCGCGAACTTGGGTAGGCGTTTACTCAAACGAAGGGAATGACAATCAGGCCCTTGGACTGCGTGCTGGCCAGTCTCTTCGATTTGGGCAAACACATCTCAGTCTGTTCTGGGACGCGGCTCGCTATCGCCCTGTGGATGGCGAAGGATCCCTAACCCAGCAAGACCTGCGTCTATCATTAGATTACTGGAGTTCTTCCCAGTGGAGTATTTCTACTGAAATTGGGCAACGCTTTGGAAATGAGCAGAAGAGCTATTCACTCAACCTTTTCCTCCAAAGGAGATTCTAAGCAGTCATGACTCCAACACCCGGCCTACAAACAAATCGAACCTGGATTGCCTTTGCCATACTCATCCTGTGGGGAGGGATCGCCTGCGCCATTCAGGGCACAAAGGGAATTCAGTATTGGTGGAAGGATCGTGGCCCTGTCGTGCCGCATGCAAGCTTTCCGGCAGACTGCTCCCTCTGCCACACCTCTCAAGATTGGACTACACTCCGAGCCGATTTCGCCTTCGATCACGAAGAGGAGACTGGTTACCCGCTGGAGGGGGCACATGCCGAGGCCCAGTGTCTTCGCTGCCACAATGACCGTGGCCCAGTGCAAAACTTCTCACAGCGTGGGTGTGCTGGATGCCATGGCGATGTACACCAACAGCAACTTGGCGATCGCTGTTTAGACTGTCATCAGCAGCAAAATTGGCAAGCGAGCGGGCAAATTGCGGAACATGCAAGAACCAGATTCCCCTTGTTCGGAGCCCACGCGGTAATTACCTGTGACCGATGCCACGTTGGCATTGGGTCTGGCAACATGGAACCTTTAAGCGTGGAGTGCAACTCTTGCCACCAACCAGATCTTGCGCGCGCCGTTCCAGACCATTTTCAGGAAGGCTGGGTAGAGAATTGTGATCGCTGCCATCGACCGACCAGCTGGGCGGAAGAAGGATTTATTCATGATTCCTTTCCTCTCGTTGGTGGTCATCAAATCTCATGCGCAAGCTGCCATGCTCAAGAGGTATTCAACCCTGTTTCCTCTGATTGCAATGACTGCCACCAAGCTCAGTTCACCGTTTCCACCTCTTTGGACCACCTTGCCTTTAACCTGCCAAGGTCATGCGACCGTTGCCATACGGTGAATGCCTGGAGCCCATCTGCCTTTGACCATAGCGTGACTCAAAACGATTGCGCTGATTGTCACGTCAGCGATTTCCTTGCCACGCAAAACCCGAATCACAGCTTATGGGGTTATTCGCAAGACTGCATCTCTTGCCACAAGACCACGCGTTGGGACCAAATCATTTACTCTCACGCTGGCGTGGTGGACAACTGCACCCAATGCCACCTACAAGATTACGCAAATACGAGTGACCCGAACCATACGGTTTGGGGATACCCGACTTCGTGTGAGCTGTGCCACCATCAGACGAATAGCTTCCCGCCCGCAGACTTTATGCACATCGGCGTGGTGGATGGTTGCATCCAATGCCATGGCCAGGATTACCTCATGACAACAGACCCAGATCATGTTGCTTCTGGGTTCCCTACAGATTGCCAATTCTGTCATGTTCCAGACACCAGCTGGCGGTCTGGACCTGGTCCAAGGGGGCCTGGGTTGCGAGTACTCCCCCCTGGTGGTTTGGTGGAACCTAAGGGAAGCACCCTAAAGCAGGGCTCCAAAAAGGCTTCCCCGCGCCAGCAGCCGACTCCAAGGGAGCAGCCGCGCTGAGCCATACTGAGCTAAAAATTCGGCATAATTGGCGAATATATTGCGGCAAGCCAAAAAGCCGTAAGGAATGGCCTATTCAGGATAGGAGGGGTTTCGAGCAGTGCTAGGATTTCCGCTCAAATGAGCATTGGCACGACTCTGAAATCCTCAATCGGGGCAAAAGCGTTGATGGCAGTCACCGGGATCATCCTGGTGCTCTTCGTCATCGGGCATATGCTCGGCAACCTGCAGGTTTACCTCGGTGCCGATGCCCTCAACGCCTACGCCGCCAAGCTGCAGAGCCTCGGTCCCCTTCTGTGGGTGATTCGCTTGGTTCTTCTCGGCACCTTCCTTGCGCACATCATTGCGGCCATTCGTGTGGTCAAACTGAACAGAGCGGCGCGCCCGGTGGCCTACCACCAGCAAAAGGATCAGGCGACGACCTTCGCAGCGCGCACCATGTGGGTCAGCGGTGTGTTGATTCTCCTATTCGCGATTTATCACGTTTTACACCTCACGGTCGGCGTGGTCGATCCCGCTGGAACTTATGGCGCCCTCGATAGTGAAGGACGCCACGACGTCTACGGCATGGTCATCGCCGGCTTCCAACACTGGCCCACCACCGCGATCTACACCGTGGCAATGGTGGTTTTGTGCTTGCACGTCAGTCACGGCGCCTCGTCCATGCTGCAAACTCTTGGCTTGCGGCGGCCGGGCAACGCTAGCGGCTTCGACAAAGTCGGGCCTGCTCTGGCCATCTTCCTTCTCATCGGCAACTTGTCGATGCCTCTCTCCATCCTTGCAGGCCTCGTCGGCTGAGCGAAACCATGGCATTCCAGCTCGATTCGAAAGTTCCCGAAGGTCCGCTCAAAGAAAAGTGGACCAATCACCGCTTCAACATGAAGTTGGTGAACCCTGCAAACAAGCGCAAGTTCAAAGTGTTGGTCGTGGGCTCAGGCCTCGCCGGTGCCTCGGCGGCCGCCTCCTTGGCAGAACTCGGCTACCACGTCGAATGCTTCTGCTTCCAGGATTCGCCACGCCGCGCGCACTCGATTGCGGCCCAGGGTGGTATCAACGCCGCCAAGAACTACCCCAACGACGGCGACTCGGTTTGGCGTTTGTTCTACGACACCGTCAAGGGTGGTGATTACCGCGCCCGCGAAGCCAACGTCTATCGCTTGGCCGAGGTCGCGAACAACATCATTGACCAGTGTGTTGCCCAGGGCGTGCCCTTCGCCCGCGAGTACGGCGGCATGCTTGACAACCGCTCCTTCGGTGGCGCTCAAGTCAGCCGCACTTTCTACGCCCGCGGCCAAACCGGTCAGCAGTTGTTGCTCGGCGCCTACCAGGCGCTGGAACGGCAAATCGGCAAAGGCACCGTACGCATGCATGTGCGCTCCGAAATGCTCGATGTGGTGAAGAAAGATGGCCGCGCCGTCGGCATCATTAGCCGTGACTTGGTCACCGGCGAAATGAAGCGCTTCTCCGGCGACGCCGTGCTCCTGTGCACTGGCGGTTATGGCAACGTGTTCTACCTGAGCACCAACGCCATGGGCTCCAATGTCACTGCCGCCTACCGCGCCTATAAGCGTGGCGCTGGTTTTGCCAACCCGTGCTACACCCAGATTCACCCCACCTGCATTCCGGTGAGCTCCGAGCATCAGTCCAAGCTGACGCTCATGAGTGAATCCTTGCGTAACGACGGTCGGGTGTGGGTGCCGAAGCAAAAGGACGATCAGCGTGCGCCGAATGACATTCCCGAAGACGAGCGCGACTATTACCTAGAGCGTCGCTACCCGAGCTTTGGCAACTTGGTCCCGCGCGATGTCGCTTCGCGTGCCGCCAAAGAGCGCTGCGATGCCGGCTACGGCGTCGGCGCCACCGGCTATGCGGTCTTCCTCGACTTTGCCGCCGCAATTGAGCGCGTCGGCGAAGACGTAATCCGCGCCCGCTACGGCAACCTGTTCCAGATGTATGAAAAGATCACTGGCGAGAACCCGTACAAAGTGCCGATGCGCATCTACCCGGCTTCGCACTACACCATGGGCGGCTTATGGGTCGACTACAACCTGATGACCACGGTGCCTGGTTTGTTCGCCCTCGGCGAAGCCAACTTCAGTGACCATGGCGCTAACCGCCTCGGCGCTTCAGCGCTCATGCAGGGCCTCAGCGATGGGTATTTTGTCGCGCCATACACGGTGGGCAGCTACCTCGCGGAAGAGGTGCCACTCGATGGTTCCGGTGCCGTCGCCACCGACGACCCCGCCTTCGACCAAGTCGAACAGGAGGTGCAAGGTCGCATCGATCGCTTGCTGTCGGTCGGCGGCAAGAAGTCGGTGGAATCATTCCACAAGCGGCTTGGCCAAATCGTGTGGGATCAGTGCGGCATGGGCCGTAGCCGTGAAGGCTTAGAGCAGGCTCTGCGTGATATCCCCAAGCTGCGCGAAGAGTTCTGGAAAGAAGTCTTTGTGCCCGGCAGCGCTGGCGAGTTCAACCCCGAGGTCGAAAAAGCTGGCCGCGTCGCCGACTTCCTCGAGTTTGCCGAAGTTCTCTGTGAAGATGCACTCGCTCGCGAGGAATCTTGCGGCGGGCACTTCCGCGAAGAACACCAAACCCCGGAAGGGGAAGCGCTTCGCGACGACGAACACTTCGCGCATGCCGCGGTGTGGGAATACAAAGGAGATGACGTCCGCCCGGAACTCTCCAAAGAACAACTCACTTTTGAGAACGTCAAACTCACGACCCGGTCCTACAAGTAAGGAGATCTACGCATGAAACTGACTCTTCACGTATGGCGCCAAGCCGGCCCCCAGGATCGCGGTCGTATGGAAATGCTCCAGGTCGACGGCATCACTTCCGACATGTCTTTTCTCGAGATGCTCGACAAGGCCAACGAGGATTTGATTCACGACGGCAAGGAGCCGGTTGCCTTTGACCACGATTGTCGCGAGGGCATTTGCGGCACTTGCTCGATGGTAATCGATGGCGTGGCACACGGCCCGCAAGAAGGCACCACCACTTGCCAGTTGCACATGCGCGCCTTTAAAGATGGCGACTCGATTCACATCGAGCCCTTCCGCTCGCGCGCCTTCCCCGTGATCAAGGACTTGGTCGTGGACCGTGGTTCCTTTGACCGCATCATCGCGGCTGGCGGTTACGTGTCGGTGAACACCGGCTCCGCACAAGACGCCAACAACCTTCCTGTACGCAAGAAAGACGCCGACATGGCGATGGACGCCGCGGCGTGCATTGGTTGCGGTGCTTGTGTGGCGAGCTGCCCCAATGGTTCGGCCATGCTCTTTGTTGCCGCCAAGATGGGCCACCTTGCCCACCTTCCGCAAGGCCAAGCCGAGCGTAAAGAGCGTGCCCTTTCGATGGTGGCGCAAATGGACGCCGAAGGCTTCGGCGCCTGCTCTAACCACTACGAGTGCGAAGCAGTGTGCCCCAAAGAGATTCCTGCCACCTTCATCGGCAGCATGAACCGAGAATTCTTGAAGTCTTCTCTTTGCCCCGATTCCTGACCACGTGTCAGAACTCGAAATCGAAGTGAAGCTGGTTGCGCCCACAGCAGACCAGCTTCTCTCTTTGCCACAACACCTAGAGGGCTTGGGCTTGAGTTGCGCCGAGCCCGAACGACAGATTGCGCGCGATCATTACTTAGACACCGACGACCTAACTTTGTATCGCGCCGGCTGGGCGCTGCGCTTACGTGACTTAGGCACGCGCAAAGTCTTAACCATGAAAGCACTAAAGCCTGCCGATGCTGGCGGCGTCGCCAAGCGCGAAGAAATCGAGCAAGATGTGGCTTGGGCAGGAGGCTCCACACCAGTATTTAGCACCCAGGTGCTCGATGGCCGCTTGCACCAGTTGATTGAAGACGAAGCCCTCAAACGACTGTTCTTTGTGCGCCAAGACCGTTTGCAGTTTCATGCGGGCGGCGTGGTCGGCGGCGCCTGGAATGGCCTGTGGGTCGAAGCCAGTATGGATTTAGTGCGCTGGGAAGACGGCGACCGCTATCACGAAGGCTTCGAGGCCGAGTTAGAGCTGCGCGGTGGCAGCGAAGAGCAACTGCGCGAACTCAGCCAACAATTGGCGCAAGCCACTGGGTGGCAGACAGCTGGCGGCTCAAAGTTTGAGCGCGGCCTGATCGTGGCCAAGCTGATTTAGACCCTACGGGTCTATGGTCAAGGCCTCGGATTCGGCGCGCCGGCGTCCTTCGCACCAGAAGCGCCTGGCAGCTCATGGGGCTATCGTTACGGCAAGGCCAAATCACTGGCGCCAAGGGGACGCTCCCACCTCAGCTTGCGCTCAATCGAAGCCACAATCATGCTGGCGACATCTTTGCCGGTGGCGGTCTCAATCCCCTCGAGGCCAGGCGAGGAATTGACCTCAAGCAGCAGTGGTCCCTTGGCTGAACGAATGATATCGACCCCAGCAACTTTTAAACCCAACACTTTGGCGGCACGAATCGCAAGCGCTCGCTCCTCAGGGGTGATCTTCACAATCGCCGCGGTACCACCAAGGTGGAGGTTGGCGCGGAACTCTCCTGGGGCAGCTTCGCGCTGAATCGAAGCCACTACTTTGTTGCCGACGACGAAACAACGCAGGTCGATACCCTTGGCTTCCTTAATAAACTCCTGGACTAAAAGGTTTGCGCGCAGCGCTTTGAATGCATTGATCACGCTCTCTGCAGCCTTGCGTGTTTCGGCCATCACCACACCGCGCCCTTGGGTTCCTTCGAGTAGCTTCACAATCAACGGGGCCCCATCAACCATTTCGATGAGATCCTTGGTGTCCATCGGTGAATTGGCAAAGCCAGTCGTCGGGATACTGACACCGTTCTTGAGTAACAGCTGCAAAGAAAACAACTTGTCACGCGATTGCGTAATCGCGGATGAGCTGTTGGTCGTGTAAATACCCATGCTTTCAAATTGGCGCGTCAACGCGCAGCCATAGAAGGTCATGTTGGGCCGAATTCGGGTGATTACGGCATCGAGATTACGCAAACTCTTGCCGCCGCGGGAATAAACTTCGGGGTTAGTCGCATCTAGCTTCATATAACATTGGCTAATGTTTAAGAAGCTCATTTCATGGCCGCGCTCTTCTCCCGCTTCCATCAGCCGTTGGTTGCTATAAAGCTTGGAGTTACTTGCCAAAACACCAATCCGTAACCCGGCAGGCTTTGCCGGTTGGCGGCCATAAGATTTCGTCAGTGCTTCCTCACTAACCTCGCCCATGCAAAAGGAAAGTCCCGGATCGACCAACATGCGGCCCTTCATGGCCTCGCGGCCGAGCAACATGCGGTAACCCATGGAGTCGCGATTTGCCAGGGTGACCTCAATCTCAAAGACGCTTTCCCCAAGAGCCATTTCGGTGGAAATCACATAGCGGCGCTCTGAAACCCCGCTCGAACTCTTGACCGTGCGGCGGTCGACAACAGGGCGCTCACAACGGATGACGGTGCGTCGGTCATTCTGCAGTGGGTGGACTTCGAAGCCCACCCAAGGTTGCCCTTCTCTACGGAAAGGTTGGATGTTGAAGGCATGCAAGGAGGAGGTGCGCGCACCAGAATCCACCCGTGCTTTGATTGCAGGCAGGCCCAATGTCGGGAATGAGCACCATTCTTCGCGCCCAACAACAATCTTGGCGGGTGAGGAATCCATGGTATTGTTCTGGGCTACAGGCCCATTTCCGCGAGCAATCGAGGCGCTGGCCAGATGTCGCGCATCAGCCACAGGACATATTGCATGTCGACGGAGATGTTGCGTGAGCGATCGGCATTCCAGCCGAAGTCGCCACTCACATTCTCAAACACGCGGTCGAAGTTCAGGCCGACCAAGCGACCTTTGCCGTCGACCACTGGACTGCCCGAGTTACCGCCAGTGGTGTCGCCATCGGCGAGGAAACACACGCTGGTTTTGCCCAAGCTAGAATCTTGGCGCACGGCAGACAAGATGGGCAAGGGCACATCAAAGTCGCCGCCGCCCTGATTCTTGGCAATCAGGCCATCGACCGTAGTAAAGGGCGCATGCTGCACACCGTCGCGCGGGGCATAGCCTTTGACGGTGGCAATGCTTAGGCGCAGAGTGGAGTTGGCATCTGGGTAGAAGCTCTTGCCGCGGCGAAGCTCTTGCATTTCAATCCACAGCGGGCCAACTTGCTGACGCAGGCCACGCACGCGCATGCGAAACTCTTGTTGCTCAGCCAAGTCGTCGAGTAGTGACTTTGCAAGACCAAGGGGGTCATCGGCGCTGCCACCATCTTTGCGCCACTGGTCGTAATCGGTCAAACGCTGGCCAGTCGGGAGTTTGTCGGCATAAGTGAAGAGCAGTTCCAACACGCGACGGTCCACCGAAGCCAACATGCCACGGGCTTCTTCCAATGTGGTGGGCTCGACTTCTTGACCGCCTTGCAGGCGACCAACCATGCCGCGTACGACACTGGAGCGGAAGCGCAGCTGATCCAATAAGAAGTCTTTCTCTTGGCGGTCATACTCTTCTAAGTCTAGAGTGAGCAAACGGTCGACCACCCCTCCAAACTTGTCTTGAAGCCCAGAATCGGCGGCAATCCATTCGCGCAAGGAAATCTCTTCTTCTGCCTTCCGCGCCACCACACCGTTGCGCGCGAGCCCCCACACCATGCCGTCAGCATTTTTATAAGCGTTGGCATAGCTCTTAATCGTGGACTGAACTTGCAGTTCAAGCTCTTCACTTTGCTGGCCTGCTTCTTCTAGCGCATCGATCACCTCACCAAAGACGATGCGGCGCATGGGGTAGTAATAACTCTCACGCGCAGCCACAGCGATGCTGGATAGGTAGCGCTCGGTACGACCGGGATAGCCCATGATCATGACAAGGTCTCCTTCATTCACGCCATCAGGCGCAACCTCGAGAAAACGTGGCGGGTTGTAAGGCACGTTCTCGGGGCTGTAGTCGGCTGGCGAACCATCCGGAGCCACATAAGCGCGGAAGAAGGTGAAGTCTCCAGTGTGTCGCGGCCACATCCAGTTGTCGGTTTCGCCACCGTACTCCCCCACCGCGCGAGGTGGCGCATAAACCAAGCGCACATCGCGCAACTCGGTGCGCAGAATACGTCGCCACTCGCGCCCTTCGAAGTAGGGCACCACAATCGCACTCGTGTTTGGGCCGAGGTCTTCCTGTTCAAGCTTGTTCCGTTCGCGAGCAACGGCTCGCGCTTGATCTGCTGGATTTGCACCAGCACTCTGCGCCGCCGCATGCATTTGCGCAGTGACATCTTCGTAGCCTTTGACGAAAGAAACGCGATAGCCAGGGGCCGGAATTTCCTGTTCCAAGGATTCACTGATGAAGCCATCGTGCAAATAGTTCGTTTCGACCGTGCTGACCGCATTGATGGCACCGAACCCGCAATGGTGGTTGGTCACGATCAAGGCTTGATCCGAAACAAAGCTTGCAGAGCAGCCGTTGATTTGCACTGCGGCCGAAAGCAATCCCTTCTCGCCATCCCAAAGCTCCTTCGCGGATAACTCCAGACCGCGTGCTTGCAGCGCCGGCATATCGAAGTTCTCGATTTGCTCCGGCAGCCATTCGCCTTCGTCGGCGACTAGGGAGTCACTGCTCCATGGCAGGAGGAAAGCCGCAAGGGCAACAGCGGCAAGGGTCCAAGTCAGGCGCGACTTGGCACGAAAACGGCGGGAGGCAGAGGCGGGCATCGCCGCCCAAGGTAGCAGACCTAGTTCGATTCCGCCGCTGCGGCAGAGCCAGTCTTGGCAGGCTCTGGAGTCTCCTCGGTCCACTTCAATACGCGTCCGCTGGCAAGCTCCACCACGACCTCGACACCACCGATGTGCTCGTCAATCCACCGTTCCATTTCGAGGCGCGTTTTCTTCTGCTGCAGGGGGGCTCGGAGCTTCGGAGCGATTGCGGCGAAGGAGACATCGACCCCTTCAATCGTGGCCTTATTCTCAGGCAAGTTGGCGAGGACCTCGCGGTCGTAGATTTCGTACAGCTCCTCATCTGTGACTTCGGGAGCGAACTCCTGAAATACGATTTCGAGCTTGGTCAATCGCAGGCGACGCTCGACATGTGCGGTCACCCCTTCCGGACCGTAACGACGCTCAATCGCGTCGAAAACGGCTTCCCCGGCAGCTCGAAGCATTTGCTCGCGGAAGTGCCCGACTTCATCGGCTTCGAGTTCGGGGAACTGCGATTCGGCTTCGCGCAGCAGTAACACGCCGCGCACTAACTCACCAAAACGCTCGTGACCGTCGGCATAAAAGTCTGCCGTGATGTCCTCTAGACTGCGACCATCTTGGCCGAGCCCAGAAAACTCCGTCCACGGTGACTCCAGATAGCCCTCCACCACCATTGGCGGCACGACAGCTCCAGCAATGGTCATGCTCTTGGGTGCCGGCAACGCTGCGGTTTCCCACAACAAATCGCCATCGAGGGACAGGCCTTCCTCAGCTTGTCCTTGCGTAAGCGGTGCGGTTTTGCCGGCGCCTTGCGTAGAAGACGGATCGGCATCGCTGCAAGACATTGGCAAAGCGGCTGCCAGTGCAAGGAAAAGGACGGAGAACCTCGAAAGGCTCTCCGTCTTCATGGGGCCCAACAGGGCTTGCGCCATTAGTAGCGGTTCTTCTGGGCGTTCATGACGCTGGAGTGGTTCTGACCACTGCAGCCTTCATTGTAGTTGTGGAAGGAACCGAGGTTGGAGGCAATCAAGCTTGGGTACATGATGCAGCTGAGGTCACAGCAGTGCTGCAGGGTGTAGTTATGACCAGCTTCGTGCTGCATAATCTCACCTTCAAAGCCCAGATACTTCTTAGTCAACTGACGAGGAAGGCCAATGTAAGCAATGCCAATCGCACTGCTGGGCGTCGGGTCGTTGGACAGGGCAATCATCATGTCTTTGCCGTTGTAGCCATGCTCATTGAAGGCTTCGTCGAGCAAGGAGGAAATGTCGGCGCTGTCGTTGGAGTCCCAGGCATTGCCGGACTGAGACACAAAGTCGATACCCCAATTGGAGTTAAGGGCCGCGTCGCAAACCGCAACTTCACCAAGGACCGCAGTCTTCAGGGCAGCAGTGGTGGCGTAAAGGCCGCGGAACTCTTCGTCGACCGGGTGGTTGACGGTGACCACGCTGCGAATCGCTCCACCAGAACCACCATAGGGCTGGGCGGCGCGGGCGATGAGCTGATCGGCAAGAGCTTGCGTTTGCTCGGCCGGGGTCATGGCGCGGTCAAACTGGAACTGATGGCCGTTACGGGTGGTAAAGACCTCATGACCGATTGCGGCGTCGAAATCGGCGACAGCGGCAAAATCGGTGACCTGCGGAAGGCGATTCCAAACTTTTCCGTGGCTATCCGTGTATGGGCCGGACGTGTCAGGGTTGAGGGGAGCAAAGGCCAGCGCGGGGATGGCCAAAAGCGGAAGAAGTGTTTTCATGCGTGTAGGGAGGCAGGTTGGAAGGTGCGGGGGTGAACTAGGATGGCGCTAGGAGCCCAAAGGTTCCAGTTTTTCTCCCCTATCTAGGATTCCTTTTGGGCCGGTAGACGGACAACGACCTCGCTGCGGTCGTCATCCGGGTCAAAGGCGAGCTGGAGTAGGTGCTCCGCGACAAAATCCGGCTCATTAAACAAGTTATTATTCTTGTATTCGTGGAATTTGTCCACCATCGGAAAGACTTCCTCGGTGCAGCTGCGAATCGTCGCCTGCATGCCGGTATCAATGATTCCTGGGGCCACCGCATAGGTACGCAAACCCTGAGCGGCCTCTTCCAGCTGAATCGTTTCGCTGAGCCGGTCCAGAGCGGCTTTTCCCATGCAGTAGGCAGCCCAACCGGCGTAGCCACCCCAGGCTGCTCCGGAGCTGATGTTGATCAGGACCCCCTCTCCATCGTGGCTGGCGACATGCCGCTGCATGGCTTGGCAGCCGTAAAGCGCGCCAAATACATTGATGTTGAAGTGCCTCTGTAGGGCTTCGGTAGTGAGGTCCCGCGCCGCGCAGACGGGCTCGAGCACCCCGGCGTTATTGATCCACAGGTCGATGCGGCCGAACTTGGCGGCGGCGGCATCGGCAAAGGCACGAACGGCCGCTTCGTCGGCGATATCGAGGCGGGAAGTGAGAACATCCGGCCCATCGGCAAGGGGCAACTCGCCACGAGCGCACAGGGCGAGCTTCATGCCACGAGCCTGAAAGTCCTTGGCCATCGCCGCGCCGAGCCCGCGGCTAGCTCCAGTGATGACGGCCACACGGCCGGTGAGGTCGGGAAGAGTCATGTCCTAGAATAGGAAATCATGCGCTTGGCTCACACCATGCTTCGCGTGCGCGATTTGAAGCGCTCGCTTTCCTTCTACACCGGCTTCTTGGGGCTGCGCGAGACGCGGCGGCATGACATCGGCGACGAAGCCACCTTGGTTTTCCTGACCGATGAATCGGGACACTTCTTCCTGGAGTTGACCTGCAATCACGATGGACGTGATTATGAGCTGGGTAATCAGTTTGGGCATATCGCGCTATATGTTGATGACCTTGCTCCAGTGAAAGCCGAAATTGAAAAGCAGGGTTGGTGGTCGCGCGAGAGTCGACCCGAGATGAGCTCAAAGTATGTCTTCGTGCATGATCCCGACGGCTATGACATCGAGATTTTGGAGAAGCCAAGTAGCTCGTGAGCGCACTGCGCTTTGACCCGCCGTTGTATCTCGCGCCGATGGAGGGCGTGACCGATGCTTCGTTCCGTAGCTTGGTCTTGGAGGAAAATGGACCGGGCACGGTGGGCGCTGCGTGTACGGAATTCTTGCGCGTGACCGACCATCCCTTGCCATTGGAGTTTTTGCGCAAGGAGTTGGGTCCGCCGCCGCAGCAAGATCGCGCGGGGCTGGTGCAGGTGGGGATTCAGTTGATGGGCAACAAGCCCGATGCGATTGCCGAGACCTCGGTGCTTGCTGCTGAAGCTGGCGCGGCCTTTGTAGATTTGAATTTCGGCTGTCCTGCGCCGCGAGTGTTCCAACATTGCGCTGGCTCAGCGCTGTTGGCTGATCCGCAGCTGCTGGAACGGGTGGTGCGCACGGTGGTCGAGGCTTGTCCGATTCCCGTCACTGCCAAAATCCGTTCTGGGATTGAGCATGACAGGGACCTGGAAGACATTGCCAAGCGCGTGGAGCAAGCCGGCGCATCGGTGCTGTCGGTGCATGCACGCCTGCGCGCCGACCGCTATAGCGACCCTTCCGATTGGGAGCGCTTGCGTCGGGTTCGCAAAGTCGTGAGTTTGCCGATCTATGGCAATGGTGACGCCAACTCGCCAGAAAATATTGCCCGTATGTTCGCGGAAACCGGGTGCGATGGCGTCATGGTGGGCCGCGGCGCGATGGCCAACCCGTGGATTTTCCGCGACTACGCGCGCCGCTTGGCCGAGCTACCTAAGATCGAAATGGGCGTGGCGCAAATCGTGTCGTGGATGGGCGACTATGAGCGGCGCATGCTGGAGCGGGGCGCGACACCGCATCAGGCCCTGGGAAGGCTGAAACAGGCCTTTAAGGCCCTCGTCAAGGGCGCCATGCTCCCTGCCGCCGAGGAGCAGCGCAAGGAGTTTTTGCGCTTGCAGGCAGGCGATGACTTCCTGCAAGCGATTGCCGGCCTGAGTGATTCTTCTGTGCCGCAGAGCTGAATTATCCGTCTCCTGAATGCAGGGCAGATGGTCTGCCTTTGCCCTTAACCAGGAGTTTCATGAATCAGCTTTTCTTAAATCTAGCGCTCGTTGTTGGCAGTACGCTTTCGCCGATGTGCTGCTGGGCCAGTATGGATGACGTCCGTTTCCATAGCGACCAGGTCGACTTCCACCTCAACAATGGCGAGGCCTGTATCGGCTCTGGCCAGGTGCGCACCGGGTCCATGTCCGCGCACACCAATCAAAACGGGTGGACGATTACCTCCATCACACTTACGGCAGTGATTGATGGGCGTGTTGTTCCACCACCAGTGGATCTGTTTACGAGCACCCAGGGCACCGCAGGGGTCAATGTCACAGGAACCAGTGGGTCTTTTAGTACCGGTGTCCAAGATGCCATCCAAAATGCCCTGGAAGATGGGCAAGACCATTCCTTCGCCGGCAGAGTCACGATTCATATGGAAGACGACCAAGGCGTGGATCAATCCCAATCCTTTAGCACCACTCTCAGTAAATAGTCATGAAGCAAAAACTCATTCTCTTCTCACTGCTGGCAATGGCCGCAACGGCGCTTGGCTTTCTCTCGGTGGCGCAAGCACATGAGCCGATGGCGGCTTCCCCAGATCTTGCCGCACTAGAAACCGAAACGCTGCAAGCCCTACAAAATCCCGTCAAGGGCGAGGTCATGCGCATGCCTCAGCGCCCAAGTTCGGTGGGCTTCGAGCAGAATACCCTAGGCATTGCAGTCCAAGCCACGCGCACGATTTCCCACGGCCAGGTGCAAACGGAGTTTCATCTGCAAAACATCCCGGCACTGCCGGGGGAAATGTACGCACCCCAAGCTTTGCAGCGAGTGGTCTTCAACCTCAACGGACTTGCTGTGGAATTGAATTCACAGAATCAATGGCTCGTGGCCTTCCCCGCAGATCTACTCGAGCGCAGTAACACCATCAGTCTCGATGTGTATGGCGCTGGTGGGGTTTTACTGTCCTCGCTTTCCAATCGGATCGGCCTCTAGTCCAAGCCAAACACGACAAGAGCCCAAGCGAAGCGATTCGCTTGGGCTCTTCGTTTCCGGGAGGAATCGGACTAAGGCTGGTACACCGGCAACTCGTCATGCCCACCATGGCAGGTGCCATCGGAGCAGCAGAAACCAGCTGGAGTTTCACAAGCGCCACCGCAGCAAATGGCCTCGGCCACATCCTTCGAGGCATTTTCTGCTCCGTTGGTGACATCATCTAGAGTGGATTTCACTCCGGTATCAGCGGGCTTTTCTTCCCCACTAGAACAGGCAGGCAAAGCCACTAGAGCCATTGCCATCAAAAGCATCGAGAGAGTGCGCATGGAAAGATTGTAACGTAGATTCAGAGTGCTAACCCTTAGAAGGAATCTCGACGTTTTTGCCGTAGACATAACGCGAGAACATGGCTTCGATACCTTCATCGCCAGTTTCCCGAATCAGGAAGTCCTGAAGCGTTTCGGTAGACACCACTTGCAAGGCATGCTTCACGTAGAAGTCGGCCATCAACTTGCGGAATTCCTCGACACCCACTCGGCCCATGAGTTGAGCAAAGAACTTCGCGCCAGAGCTATAGGACAGGCCAGGAGTCGTGCGGTTCCAGGGGTTCTCAAAGGACAGCTGGACTGGGCTAGTTGGTTCTTGATCAAGCCAAGATTTCTTAACTCGCGAAGTGTTCACCATCGTCCAAGCTTCGTCCATCCAACCGGTGTTTTGGTCGGCGGGCTTCACGCCTCTGGCATACCAGCTGTGAAACAGCTCATGCTCAAGCGCATCGATGGAGGTCGTGGTTGCACCGTTGTATTCCATGGAACGACTACCGGGCCACACATAAACCACGCAGCGCGGACCATGCACCCAAGGGCCGGTGCTTTCGGTGAACTCGTTAATTGCGTCGGCCGTCATCTTGATGGTCTGTTTGACGGTGGCGCCGGCATCTTTGCGTACGGCGACTTCTAGCTTGATCTTCTGACCATCTGGAGTGGTGATCGTTTTCTCCCCGGTATCGACATCGGCGGCGGGGACCACGGTCAGCATGTGCGAGATAGGCGTGAAGTATTTTGGGAACACAATGTGCCAGTGGTGCTCGCCCTTCCTTTCCACCGCGCCATTGGTCAGGAGCAGGTGTTTGCTAGCTGCATTCATCAGCTGCAGCTCCAGAGAGAACGGGAACTGATCGTAAATCAGGTTCGAGGGGAACCACATCTCGAGGTAGCGGCCCGGATTCAAATCTGAGAAGAAGAAATCCCAGGTCAGGGTGTTCAAATCTCCCCAGCCAATCGGATCCGACTGGCGCGATTGTGGCTGGCGCAAGGGGTACTCGAAGCGCAGAACATGCTCGGACTGACTTTCGAGTGTGCGCTCCAAAATGCGCATGGTGGATGCGCCAGGACCGAAATCATGTGCGGCCATGGTGGCGGGGTCGATTTCTACCCCATCTAGCCAGACCTTCACGATGTCCTGGCGCAGGTCGAAGATCGGCATGCCGGTCGCACTCATGACAAAGTGCATTTCGGCCGTGGCATTGGCCTTGACGGTCTCCAAGTCAAAGACAGCTGTCGCCATCACCTTGTGGATATCAATGGGTGTGGCCAATAACCCATCAATTTCGATGGGAGCCGGGGCAAAGGCCAGGCCAGGATCGGCCTGTGGCGTGGCAGGAGAGCGGTGTGGCTCTGGCTTGGACCGTGGCTCAGGCTCTTGGGCGCTTGCCAAGGTGGTCAAGGATCCGAGGCCTGCCAGCAGCAGCACGGGGATTCGCGACGGGGTGAAAAGACGCATGGCAATAGGGTATCAGGCCCCTTCATTTCCCTGAGGCCAGATGGCTAAACCCTGTTAGAATGGGCGGTTCGGAAATGCTCCGAACCCGTTTTGATGACCGAACAAGAACTCAGCGACAAGCCCACTCTGCCTACATTTGAGGAGCTTGGCCTTTCTGGACCCGTTTTGAAGGCTCTAGCCGACTCAGGCTACGAGACTCCTTCCCCAATTCAGGCACAAGTTGTGCCTCATTTGCTCGCTGGCCGCGATGTCGTCGGCCAGGCCCAGACCGGAACCGGAAAAACCGGCGCCTTTGCGTGGCCACTGCTGCAGCAGATGGACCTAGTCACCAACGCCCCGCAGGTGATGGTGTTAGCTCCTACCCGTGAGCTCGCGATTCAGGTGGCCGAAGCCTTTGAGCGCTATGCCAAGCACATGCCAGGGCTCAATGTCCTGCCGATTTACGGCGGACAGTCCTACAACCTGCAGTTGCGTCCACTCAAGCGCGGGGTTCACGTCGTGGTTGGCACTCCTGGCCGCGTCATGGATCACATGCGGCGCGGCTCACTAAAGCTGGAAGCACTGAAAACTCTGGTCCTCGACGAAGCCGACGAAATGTTGCGCATGGGCTTCATCGACGATGTGAAATGGATTCTCGAGCAGTTGCCCTCGGGCCACCGCACCGCTTTGTTCTCAGCAACCATGCCTTCGGTAATCCGCCGGATTGCGCAGGAGCACTTGACCGACCCAGCCGAGGTCACGATTAAGGTCAAGACCCAAACCGCCACTACCATTACCCAGCGCTTCCGCGTGGTGAATGGCAACCAGAAGCTCGAGGCCTTGGCCCGTCTTCTCGAGTTCGAAGAGTACGACGGCATGATTGTCTTCGTCCGTACCAAAATTGCCGCCAGCCAGGTCGCCGAACGATTGGAGTCGCGCGGATATGCCTCGGCCGCTTTGAGTGGCGAGCTAGCACAAGCGCAACGAGAGCGCGTCGTCGACCGTTTCAAGGCCGGCAAGCTCGACATTCTGGTCGCGACCGATGTCGCCGCACGAGGTCTCGACCTCGACCGCATCAGCCATGTAATCAATTACGACATCCCTTACGACACCGAGTCTTATGTCCACCGCATTGGGCGGACCGGGCGTGCAGGCCGCAAGGGTCAGGCGATCTTGTTCGTGACGCCGCGCGAAAAGCGCATGCTGCGATCGATTGAACGCGCCACTCGCGCCGAAATTGAACCCATGCAGATGCCTTCGAATGAAGACATCACCGACATGCGCGTCGCTCGCTTCAAGGAGACGATTGCCGCCGCCATGAACGACGACAACGCCGAGTTCTTCCGCAATCTGGTGCGTGAGTTCACAGAGTCGGCTGGCGTTCCCTTAGAAGATGTGGCTGGTGCACTTGCTGCCATGGCGCAAAAGGATCGCCCGCTGCATGTCGACTTTGCCGACATGACCAGCTATCGCCAGACGCGCGGCAGCGATGAAGCCCGTGGCCGCTCCGAGCGCCGCGACGAAGGCCGAGGCCGTGACCGCTATGAAGATCGCGGTCGGGGTGGCTATGAAGACCGCGAACCGCGCCGCGAGCGCAAACCAATGCCCGGTCCATCCACGGAGCAAGGCATGGAGCGCTTCCGCATTGCCGTCGGCCATCACCATGGTGTGCGCCCAGGGCAAATTGTTGGCGCCATCACTGGCGAAGCCGGCCTTGAAGGCAAGCATGTTGGGCGCATCGAAATCTACGAAGGCTTCAGCACGGTCGATTTGCCCGAAGGCATGCCTCACGAAATCTTTGAAGACCTCCGGCGCGCGCGCGTGTGCGGGCAGCAGCTCGACATCGCCAAGGTCACTGGCCAAGAGCGCGAAGAAGACTTCCAGCCAGGCGGCCCACGCCGCGAAGGCGGTGGCCATCATGGTCCACGCCACGGCGGAGGCTTCGGCGGCCACCACAAAGGTGGCAAGCGCCCCTTCAACAAGGGCGGCAACCGCCCCGGCCAGAAGTTCCGTCGCTTCTAGGGCTCCAAGCCGGAATCCTTCGGGCACGACTTGGTCACATCCATCCCCTAGGATGGGGGCATGCGCTTATGGATTCCTGCCCTGCTCCTCACTGCTGCGGGTGCTGCAGCTTCGCCTCTACTCTGGGAAAGCAACGTGGATGACCCCGTCGCCGCCGCCGTCGCTCACCCCGACCGCCTCGCGAGTGACCTCGCCCGCGATGGCAATCGCCAGCCAATTCGGGTGCTCGACTTCTTTGACATCAAGCGCGGCATGCGCGTCGCCGACTTAATGGCGGGTGATGGTTATTACACGGAGATTTTGTCACGTGCCGTTGGCGCAGAAGGCAAAGTGTATTGCCAGAACACTGAGATTCCGCTTCGTGTGTTCGCGGACAAGCCATTGACCGCACGGCTCGCCGACAACCGCTTGCCCAATGTGGTGCGCCTCGACACGGAGTTTGATGCCGTCGGCCTTCCCGAAGGTTTAGATGCGGCCATCTTGGTGCGCTTCTATCACGACTTCGAGTGGCAAGAAGTCGATCGCGCCGCCTTCAACAAGATGGTCTTTGCTCATCTCAAGCCAGGTGGCGTGTTCGGCGTGGTCGACCACCATGCCAAGGAAGGAGCAGGCATCAGCGAAGGCAAGCGGCTACACCGGGTCGAAGCGAGCTTGGTGCAGAAGGAGCTCGAAGCTGCTGGCTTTGTGCTCGAAGCCGAAAGTTATCTGCTCACCGATGCCGAAGACACCATGGACTGGAGCATTTTTGCTCCTGATCGCGCCGGCCGCGACACCACTTCGCGCTTTGTCTATCTCTTCCGCAAGCCCTTAGAGCCTGCCGAAGAAGACTAGGCTTCGGACATTTTCTTGTGCATGCGTTGGGCGCTGGCACCGCGGTACCAACCGAATCCGCAGTGTGAGATAGGCAGCAGAAAGTACACCACTCCTGCGACACCGGGCTGGCCATCGGACCAGATGATGATGAGAGAAATGATGGCCACCACCACCGTGATGAGGTGGTGACCTAAACCGCTGATGGTCATGTAGCGCTCGAGTTCATCGAGCTCGAGCTCTTTGCGTTTACTCCATGCGCGTAATTGCAGCAGGGCAAACATGCCAAATACTCCAAGCAGGCCCAACCCGTAGAGGATCATCATCCATACACGCTGACCACCTTCTCCGCCGGGGAACTCCACGCCCATCGGCAGGACAAACATGGCCTCAACATCAACGCCAATGATCAGGTACCACAGGAAGGTCGCCAGGAATTTCAACGGATACGCCAAAAAGACGATCAAGAATAGAAAGATTGCGTTCAACACCGTGGTGCCAAAATCCTGCAGGCCGTAGCGGCGGAAAAAGGAATAGTGATACTGCCAAGCCATCATTAGCGTGGCAAAGGTAACCAAGAACACAGGCAGGTCCCGGAAGGTCAGCCACAACTGATGAAAGGTTTTGGGAGCCGTGGTAGAGGCCACCAATAGGGTCAGCGTGAGTGCAAAGACCGCATCGCTGAAGGCTTCGAGGCGTGAGACCTCACCGCCGCGCCACCGAAACAGTGGATCGGCCGCCGCGCGCTTGTGAAAAAGATGTTCGCGAATCAAACCGGATCCTGTGCAAGTTTTTGCACTTGGGGATAGCGATAGCAATCCACCACATGGTCATTCACCATGCCGATGGCTTGCATCAGCGCGTAAATGATCGTCGGCCCTACGAAATTCATTCCGGCGCGCTTGAGTTCTTTGCTGATTTGCTTGGACAGTTCAGTTTCCGCTGGCAGAGAAGCCATGTCGGCAAAGGAATTCTGGATGGGTGCTCCAGCGGTGAATGCCCACAACCATTTGCCGAAAGAGCCATGCTCCTGTTGCATCTGCAGCAGAACCTTGGCATTGCGGATGGTTGAGGCAATCTTCAAACGATTGCGCACAATGCCCGAATCTTCACGCAGAACCTCGGCATCTTGCTCTGTCATGGCGGCAACTCGTGCAATGTCGAAGCCGTGAAAGGCGCGACGGTAGCCCTCGCGCTTGCGCAAGATGGTCAGCCAACTCAGGCCGGCCTGCGCTCCTTCCAAAGTGAGCATTTCGAACAAGGCACGGTCATCATGAACCGGCACCCCCCATTCCTCGTCGTGGTAGGCGAGGTACAGGGGGTCATCGCCACACCAAGCGCAGCGGATCTTCTTGCTCATTGAGGAAGGTCAGGTAGAGCGCGACCACTGGTCCAGCTCACTCCAGCAGCGTCGACATCGGCCTTGCGTGCAGGCAGCTCGACCTCAATCAACCGTTTCACCTCGGGGTAAAGCGCCGTGAACTCCGTGCGCGCAATCTCGACTTGATTTTGTTGAGTCTTGGTTGGGCCATGGGTGTTGCTCATCGAGCCCCAGCGAGCACTCGAAATCCGACCTCGGATGCTAGGCGCACCTTCATGACCATGATCTGTGCGCAGGGAGTCGCCGGCAATCGCGCGGCGGGCATCTTGCATGGCAAGCTCCAAGGCACGTAGGTCTTCACCTAGCTGCAAATCGGCCACGCGACTATTGCGCACCGACTGCTTCATAGATTCCACCTCATCGAGACTTTCGTCGAGCAAGCGCAAACTTGCCGAAATCACTTCTTGCAGTTCACCAACTTCCATGTGCCAAGCAAGAGCTTGTTCACGATCCATTGGCGGCAATGCCGAGTCGAGCATGTCTTGCACCATGATGGTGCGGGACATCCCCCATGGGCTAATCTCTCCTTGTTGTACGCGGAAGGCCTGCACTTGGTACTCCCCCTGCGTGACCCAAGGTCCGCGGCCGCCTCCAGGCGTGCCGTAATGTAAATCCCAGCGCACACTCTGCATGCCTTCGCTGCTGGACCCCGTAAGGCGGCGCACCAAATCGCCCTTCTGGTCGCGAATCTCGAAGTAGAGCTTGGGCGATTCCTCACGCTTCTCTTCGCGCAAGACATCCCAGCCAGGGTAAGGGTTCCCCTCGTGGTCTTCGACCTCTTTCGCCGCTTCCGTTTCTGCCTTCTGACGTTCGGACTTCGCCGTCTTTAATCCTTCCTTGAGGTAATAGCGAATCAGTGCGCCGCGCTCGGGGTTATCCGCTGAGTAATGCGTATCTCCTTGCGAGCCATGACGACCGCCGAGGGTGTTGGTTAGTTGCAGAATGCGCGCATCGGTCACGGGAAAGATGTAGAACTCTTCCTGCTCGAGCAAGTCTTCGCTCAGGTTCCGCAGGGTGGAGTAGTCATCGAGGATGTAGAAACTGCGCCCGAAGGATGCACCCACCAAATCGTTTTCGCGCTTCTGAATCGCCAAATCTCGGAAAGGAATCTTCGGCAAGCCACCGGACATCGCCATCCAATTCTCGCCGCCATTGAGAGAGCAGAAGATGCCGAATTCGGTGCCCAAGAAGAGCAAGCGAGATTGCTCATGGTCTTGCTCCAGTCGCCAAATAATGTGCCGGTCGGGAAGATCAGAAACCAGAGAAGTCCAAGTGCGCCCGCGGTCAGTGCTCTTCATTAGGTAGGGCTGAAAATCCCCTTCCTTGTGATTGTCCATAGCGACGTAAACCGTGTTGGCATCGAAACGGTCCGCTTTCACATCGTTGATGAAGGCGCCAAGCGGGGCATCGCCCACTTGGTCAATCACGCGCCAACTGCCACCGCTGTCTTCGCTCACGGCAAAGCGACCATCATCGGTGCCGATGTAAAGCAAGCCCTCGACCTGGTGCGATTCACTAATCGAAGTGATGTTTCCATACATCGACATGGCATAGACATCCCAGGGGGCATCCAAATCCCAGTAACGACCCATGATCTTCAGCTGCAAGCGATCGCGCTGGTGCGACATATCTTCGCTGATGGTTTCCCAGGATTCGCCGCGGTCGTTACTGCGGTGCAGATAGTTCGATCCAAAGTACACGCGGGCCGGGTCGTGCGGGCTGATCAAAATGGGGGCATCCCAGTTGAAACGGAAGTTGTCCTGGCCGGGATCCGGTTGTGGGCGAACATCGACGGACGTACCTGAGCGCCGGTCATAGCGACGGATAAACCCTTGCTGTGATTCTCCGTAGATGATGTCCGGGTTGCTCGGGTCGATGGCGTTGTCGTGACCGTCACCACCAATGATGATGCGCCAATCACTATTCTGGATGCCTTGGCGAGTATAGGTTTCGGACGGCCCGTACTGCGTGTTGTTGTCCTGAGTGCCGCCAACGATGTTGTAAATCGGCCAATCATTGTCGACATCTACCTTGTAAAACTGCGTCAGTGGCAAGTTGGGCACAAAGCGATAGCTGGCACCACGGTCATGCGAAACGTAAAGGCCGCCATCGCAGCCCACCAACAAGAACTCTGGGTCATCAGGGCGGAAGGCCACCGCGTGGTTATCGACATGCTTGGTGCTGCGGCTTACCGTGCCCCAATCTTTGCCGCCGTTTTCGGTCCGCGCCAAGCGCACATTGGCTTGGTATACGGTGCCCGGATGATGCGGGTCGGCCCAAATCTCTTGGTAGTAGTGAGGGCCAGTACCACCGCTGATGAAATCACTTTGCTTCTTCCAAGTGGCGCCGGCGTTGTCTGATTTCCAGAAACCACCAGTGCGATTACCCAGTTCAATCGTTGCGTAGACCACATCTGGGCTCTCGGGGGCTAAGGCAAGAGCAATCTTACCTTTGTTGCCCCCAGGCAGACCCTTCTTCAGCTTTTTCCAAGTGGTGCCGCCGTCTAGCGACTTGTGAATTGCGGATTCCGGTCCGCCATTCATCAGCGCCCAAACTGTGCGCGTGCGCTGGTGGGTTGCCGCATACAGCACTTGGGAGTCACGCGGATCCATCACCACGTCGGTGACCCCGGTGTATTCTCCACCGGCCAACACTTGCTCCCAAGTCTTGCCGCCATCTTGGCTGCGATACAAACCACGTTCGCCCCCGGCGGACCACAGAGGTCCTTGCGCACCGACAAAAATCTTGTTGGAGTCGCGAGGATCGATCACCACTTTCGCGATGTGCTCACTCTCTTTCAGACCCATGTTGCGGAAACTGCCGCCGGCATCTTCACTCAGATAAATGCCATCGCCGTAACCGACATGGCGACCGCCCACGGCTTCACCACTTCCGACCCAAATCCGGCTGGAGTCATTCGGATCAATCGTGACGCAACCGATGGAATAGCTACCGTACTTTTCAAAGATAGGCTTAAATGTGGTGCCGTTATTCGTGGTCTTCCACATGTTTCCCGAACCCACGGCGACGTACCAGGTATTGGGGTCCTTCTGGTCAATCGCGATATCGGAAATCCGCCCTGACATCAGGGCCGGCCCCACCGAACGGAACTTGTACGACGACAACAAACCCGCATTGAGTTTGCTGTCGTCTTCGGGGGACTTCGGTTCGGATTCCTCTGCAGCTACGGCAGCCTCTTCCGAGGGCTCCTGAAACAGAGGTGGCTGGCTTGGGGCCAAGCCAAGAGTGAGTAGGGTGAGCAACGCGGGAAGCATGAAAGGGCGATTCTAGCGGTCGCCCTCGCCCTCGCCAGCATTATGTGTTGTCACCCGTTTGCCGCGTTCCCTGCAGCTCAATCAGCACCACTTCGACCTCTTTTTCGGCAATCGGTTGATGCTCGACCCCACGCGGAATCACAGCGATTTCACCCGGTCCAAGATCGAGCCGGCCATTGCGCAACTCAATCCGCAATTGCCCCTGATGCACCCAAAACAGCTCGTCTTCCTTTTCATGCTGATGCCACACAAAATCGCCGCGTAGTTTGGCTAACTTGACCTCCATATCCTGCACCCGAGCAATCACCCTGGGCTGCCAATGCTCCGTGATTTCGGCGAACTTATCTTTGAGCGAAACCACTTCGGGCGCGGGGCCGGCGACGGCAGCGGATGGTTTTTCTTGTTCCTCGAGTCGTTGATCACGCCGCAAGAGCGCAATGTTCCTTGCATAAAGGAAGGGCAGGAAACAGAATGCCAAAATCACCGGCAGCTTATCCAGGTGAATTGCATAAAGCAGAGAAATGGAGCTACCCCAGAAACTCAGATACCAAAAGGCTGGCGGCACAATCAGCTTCTTCTTGCGTTCGGAATGAAGCCATTGATACAAGAAACGCGTAGAGAACATGCCGTTGCCCAGCAAGCCGACGCCTGTCCAAACCGCCGAATCGAGGTAAAGCCAAGGCAGAGCACTGCCAAGTACCGGTTCTAAGAAGGAGCCATCGGACATGGCGCCAGCATAGCGCGAGTGGCCTTAGACGGGTGCCAACAAATCGAAATAGGCACCTCGCACGAGATCTTCCTTGGCGATGCCAAGCTGCTGCATCAGGGCATCGGCTTCTTGTTCGCCAACAGCTTGCGCTTCGTTTTCGGCAAGAACCACCTCGAGCTCGACGAAATCTCCCAAGCCCTCGACCCGGTCGAGGTGCACTCGCGTGCGCCCAATCAAGTAGAGCGTGCGCTCCTTGATGACGGTTCCCAAAATGCCATTGGCCAAGCGCAGAGACTCTTTCAAGTTTTGCGGGGCCCTGGTGGGCGTCAGTAAGTAGAAAGACTCTTTGGGGCCCTGTTCATCGGCGCGGCGGTAGTAAATCAGCTCACCATGCCCCTCGGCAAAAACACGCAACTTGAGTCGCCCAGAAGCGCAGGCAAAGAAAGTGTCTTCCTGGTGCAGCAGCGTTGGGCCAGAGTTTGCCAAACTTGCGGCAATCTGCTCCATGCTTCTGCGGTCATGCAAGCGTGCCTTAATCTCAATGTTGCGGCTCATGGAAGGGAATTATTGGTCGGCGCAAACGCAGTAAATCGGGGGCAAATGCTCGCTCACCACTTGCCAGCTCTCGCCCTGGTCTTCGCTAATCCAAAGCGAGCCGGTGGTGCTGCCAAAAGCAAGAACGCTGCCGTCGCCATTGATGTCGAGGGCATGTCGGAACACTAAGTCATACGCCGGAGGTTCGGGCAAGCCTTCGCTCAAAATGGTAAAGCTCTTGCCACCATCTTGGGTGCGAGTGACCACGGGGCGCGCTTCGGCAGGAATGCGTTGTTCGTCTTTGATGGCTGGCACAAACCAAGCGGTTTCCGGATCTTTGGGGTGGACGGCAACGGCGAAGCCGAACACGGCTGGCTTCACATCGTGAAACTCGGTCCAGGTGCGACCCCAATCATGGCTGCGAAAGATGCCGTTGTGGTGTTGCATCCACAATTGTTCCGGCGCCGCCGCGCAGGACACGATGACATGAGGATCTTGCGCCTCAGGGTCATGCGCCATTTCTGGGGGCATGTATTCCGCGCGCAAGCCTTCGCCGATGACTTCCCAACTCGCTCCTCCATCTTGGCTTTGCCAAACGCCGCCAACCGAAACGCCAACGGTGATGTGCTGTGGATTTCCGGGGTGGATTAAGATGGAGTGAATGCCAGCAAAGTCGTAGCCGCCGCCGGACCACTTCTTGCGTCGTTCGTCATACCAAAGCGATTCCACTAAAGACCAAGTGGCGCCATCGTCTTCGGAGCGGAACAAGCCGCCAGGAATGGTGCCGCACCAAAGCGTGCCATCGGGGCCAGCAGCCAAAGACCACAACAACTTGACACTCCACGGCACTTCGAGGCCGCGTACCGGGTCCACTTCTTTCACCCCCTCAGCTTGCTCTGGGTAAGCCGGAGCGATTTCTTCCCTCCAGGTGACGCCGCCGTCACGAGTGCGGCGCATCTTGTTGCCGAAGTGGCCCAAATCCAGGCAAGCAAGAATGTCATCACCCTGCTTTTGGGCGAGAACCATCGGCACCGGATCCCCGAGAAACCAACTGTCGGCGATGGTCCATTGGCCAGGGCCTTGTTTCTCCACGCGAAACAGGCCTTTGCGTGTACCTACTAAAAATCGAGTCATTCTTATCCTCCGGAAAGCGCTTGGGCGACATACAACTCATCCTGTTCCTGAACTTCGGTGGCCAAAGCTTGGCTTGCGGGAATCATGTCGCGGTTTAAAAAAATAGCGATGTGCTTGCGCACCATGCCTTGGTCATCGAGCACATAAGTTCGTGCGGTTGGGTTGAGCTGGAAGTAAGCCTCTAAAGCCGCGCCAATGCTGTCTCCCTCGACCGCGTCGGCAGGTGTTTGCACGTGACGCAGTAGGTTTGGCGTAAAGCTGATACGAACCATGGTCTTCTCTAGTCGGCCTCTTGCAGGGGCAAGAGGATACGAAAAAGGTCGCCAAAGCCGTTTCCCGGCTGACGCCATCGTTGGCGTTGTTCGCTCCAATTACCTTGATTTTGGCTGGTTTCCGTACGCGTACTGGTGAACCAAAGATAGGCTCCATCCGGGTCAAAGGAGGGGCAGAAATCTAGGGCGGGAGTATTCACGCCAGCGAGCAAAGAAGCATCAGACCAAGATCCATCTTCTTCATGCAAACTGAAGTAGAGATCACCCCCACCTGGGCCATCTTCGCGTACAGAACCAAACACCAATACGGTGCCGTCGGCATTCACCGCGGCATTGAACTCGTCAGTCCTAAGATTGACGCCACCTTCCAGCAACTGTGCCGTGGCAAAGCCCGTATCCGCAGCATGCGCAACCCAGATATCTTCGCCGCCGACGCCATCTTCTCGTGCCGCGGTGAAATACAAATCTCCATTCGCGGTCAAAGACGGATAGAACTCATGGCCCTTGTCGTTGACGGCCGAGGACAGTGCTTCGGCATCGCCCCAGCCACCGTCGGTTCTGGAAATGCGCCAGATATTAAAATCCCCACGCTCAGTTTCTCCTGGCAGGGGGCGATCGGACACAAAATAAAGTCGTTCCGTCTCGGGTTGGAATGCAGGCTCGAAACTACGTGATTCTGAATCACCGGCAAAGAATGGCTGAGGTTCTTGCCATTGGCCATCGATCTTCTCAACTAACATCATCCAGGACTGTCGCCCTTGTTGTTGTGTATAGAGAAAAAGATTTCCTGAGGAAGACCAGGCTGCGTCCCGTTGATAAATGCCGTCGGAAATCAAACCAGGCGCAAAGACCTTGGCTTCTTGCAGGGGCCGGTCCTGCAGAGCTTTTGCAAAAGACCGCGACGACCACTGCTGCGGTGGATGGACGCAAGCGCCAATACTGCCCAGCAACAGTGCGGCCGCAAACCAAGAGGCGTAGGCCGCAGGCAATCTACTTCCCTTCATCCCACACTACGGTGTAGAACGGATCGTCAAGGGATTCACGACAAAGGATGATGTCGACCGGTTCTCCCCCTGCTGCTTGGGAAAGAACATAGGCAAGGCCGTGCATGTAGCTCGTGACTCCACTTTCCTCGCCAGTCGCAATCACTTCCGCAATCGAATCTTCGTTGTCATTGCCGAGGCGAAGAGTCAAGCGACCATCGATGCGATCCAGTTGCTCTGGTAAGTTCGAGGCAAAGTTATAGTTGGCTTCAATCATGCGGTCGAATACCTTCTGCGCCAAAGCCTGATCCACATTCTCGGTGTAGAACATTGTGGCGCGGCCAAAGTTGGTGTCCTTCTTTAACTCTGCGCCCCAATCGGGGCCGCCACAGGAAACCAATGTGCCCGCGAGCAGAGTCATCAGGATCCCAACGCAAGGATTGATTCTCATGGCCCCAGAATACCGAGTCTTCTGCATCCAAGGCCAAATCCGCCGCGAAGGCATCAGTGACGGCATGAAAACCCTCCTCCACCTCAGCTCAGCCGCCACCCTCCTTTTGGTGGTCTCCATGCTCCTCGGCTCCTGTCAGAGCTCAACACCCCGACAAGACGTCATGGGCATGGCATTCCCCGTGGTCACCGGCGAGAGCCTCGAGGGCGAGTCCATCACCATCCCCCGCGCCGACAATGGCCGCCCCACCATCGTGTTGGTCGGCTATGAGCAGCGCGCTCAGTTCGACGCCGACCGCTGGCTGTTCGGATTGCTGCAAGCGCAAACTCCCGCCAATCTGTGGGAGCTGCCGACCATCCCCGGCATTTTCGGCGGCATGGCCTCGGGTTTCATCGACAACGGCATGCGTGGAGGAATCCCGCAAGAGGATTGGGGCAGCGTGGTCACCCTCTATGGCGATGACGCCAAGCGCATGAAGGCCTTTAGCGGAAGCGAAGAGGGCAACAACATCCGGGTGATGTTGGTCGACGGCAACGGACAGGTCCGCTGGTTTCACGACCGCGGCTATTCGGCCGGCAAAATGCTTGAGCTGGATCGCTTGACGCGCTCTCTGAGCTCGGACAAAAACTGATCCTTGTCGGCGAGATAGCGCTCCTGAAGCTCCTTGGGCACACCACTTTGCGGCCGATGCTTGGCGCCCCAAACGGCCAACTCGAGCATCATCGGCAGAAGATCTAAGCCCATCTTGGTCATGGCGTAGAGGACTCGGCGCCCGTCTTCGGAATCTTTCCCGCTGATGACAATGCCAGAGTCTTGTAATCGCTGAAGGCGATCGCTCAGCACATTGGTGGCGATGCCTTCTGGGGATTCCAAGAACTCAGAAAAGCGCGTCTTACCCAGCAAGGTCATATCGCGCACGACCAGTAGGGTCCAACGGTCTCCGAGGAGATCGAGTGCGCAGGCGATAGGGCATGCGGAGCGTTGCTCTTGACGCGCCATTTCCAGATTCTGGCAAATTCTCTTGCTTTTCGCAACCGAAATAGATAACTTGCCATTTGCAAGCGATTGCACCTTAACCATGACAACACTTCACCTCCTGACTCTTCCCCCTTCTCCCTTCAACACCAAGGTCCGCCTCGCGCTCAAGTACAAAGGCTTGTCCTTCCGCTCGACCGAGGTCCAAGGCTTCGATGACCGCGAAGAGGTCATCCAGGCTTCGGGGCAGCCACTTACCCCGGTTCTCGTCGATGGCGACAAGGTCGTTTACGATTCGTTCGGCATCATGCGCTATCTCGATGCCAACTTCCCTGGCCCAAAACTGTTCTCGGACAACCGTGAATGCCAACAAAAGATTCAGGAGTGGGAACGCTTTGGCTTTGAACTCGGCGGCATTCTGCGCCTAGTTGCGACTCAGGCCTTTAGCCAAGAGATTGACGATGCCGCGACGGCTAAGGCACAGGCGATGCTCGATCAAGTCCCACAAGTTCTCGAAGAGGCGCTTGCCGAACAGCCCTACCTCATGGGTGAGCAGCCAAATGCGGCCGACTTCTCGACGGCATCCTTTCTTCGATACACCACGGTGGAAGATCCCGCCGCCCTAGCGGAAGGCCCCATGCGCTTTGTTGCCGAGCGCCTGAGTCTTGGTTCGCAGTTTCCGAAGACGCGCGCCTGGGTCCAGCGAATCATGGAAATTGACCTCGTCGGCGCTTCTTCCATCTAACGAAGTCCCGTTTCCTCTAGCGCTCCAATCGAGGGCGCTAGAGAGGGCCGGGTGACGGCAGAAAGGGAGAGTCGAAGCTCTCGATATTCATGGAAATGCCGCCTAGCTGAGGCTATCTTTTTAGTATGCATCTTTTGCTACCGGGCCTTTGCTTCGTTGCTGCATTTTTGTTTCCCCAAGCTCTGTGGGCACAGGGGGGCAGCCGCCAGGACAGCCAAACCGCCAAGGACCTCGCTCCGGTCACCAGCGGTGCGATGCCAGATGAGTTGCCGAGCTCACTCGACTTGCGGCCCTGGCTACCCGCAATCGGGCGGCAAACCATGAACGACTGTGTGGCTTGGGCTTTTGGATACGCCGGCCGCTCCTACCTCGAGGCCGTGGACCAGGGCTGGAAACCGGATCACCCTAGCCGTATTTTCTCACCAACATTTATCTACAACCAAATCAACAAAGGGGTCGACGAGGGCAGCCTCTTGCCCGACGCCTTGAAGCTCTTGGAAACGTCGGGCAGCGCGACCTTGGCCACCGCCCCCTACCTGCCTAATGACTTCTTGACCCAACCCAAACCGGAAGCGGTCAGGGAAGCCCAGAACTTTCGCATCTTGGACTACTACTTGGCCAACGATGTCATGGCCATCAAGCGCGCACTAGTGGAGGGCGGCATTGTGTTGGTTTGCGCTCGAGTGAATCCAGAATTCATGTACGGCGAGTTCGCGCAATACACCAAGGAAGTTCACGACCGAGGAAGCGTGGCGCGACGCCCAGATCAGCCGCATGGTTATCACGCGATGGCCATTGTCGGCTACAACGACGCCCGCCAAGCCCTGTTGTTCATGAACAGCTGGGGCACCGATTGGGGAGAAAACGGTTACCTGTGGGTGTCCTATGATTTGCTCGACGAATACAACCTTGGCCAAGACAAAGAGAACCTAGTGGAGTTCGCTGTAGTTATGCGTGACACCAAAGAGCCAATTGTGCGCCTAGACGGCAAGTATGAAACCGTCACCAGCGATAATTTTGAATTGAGTGTTTTTGGCACTTATGCCGATGTCGACGAACAAGGTCGCCAGCGATTTCGTTACACCGCGACTGCGCGCGCCAAAGATAGCTTGCTGAGCCAGCTCGAGTCCTTCACCTGGACCGTTCCCACTCTGGAGGGCACCAAAGAAATCGTGGTTGCCAAGGGAGAAGATCTGCGTATCAGCGCCATGACGCTTTCTCCCTCGGTTTCGATTCAGGGTGTGGCCACCTTGGCCGGGAGAAAGACCGTGCGCTTGGAACGCATGATGACGATGGAAAGCGGCAAGGACGCGCGCCCCTTGAATATGCAGCGACATGATGCGCTGTACCAGCGCAACGAGGACAACCTTCCGGTTTACCGTAGTTCTTTTCTTCCACAGATGAGTGATGCCGATTGGCAGGCCCTCGAGTCGATTGAATATGAAATCCTGTCTGGTCCCACCGAGCAAGCTCCACCGAAGTATGAACATGACGGCGGCCTACCTCCGCAATGGAGCTTGGCCGAGAATGCGTATCTCAATGTGCAGAGCTTGGAACCGATTCGCGGCTTCGCCAACCTTCAGTTCCGCGATGGCACTGAATATTCTCTGCCGCTGCCCGATGGTGCCTTCACGGCACCGAACAAAAATCATGCCTTCTTAGAGATTGATTGGCGCCTAGAAGGCCATGATGGACCGCGTGCATGGTATTTCTATCAGCTGAAGTTGCGCTATCCAGAAATCTGGCAGCCCTTGATTGCCTCGGCCATGATGCGCATTCAGCGCCATGGGGAATTTTCTGCAGAGGTCGCGCGCCACGTTGGTGGACCGGAGCCCTATCACTATGTCTACTCTGGCTATACCGATGTGCCCTTTGATAGCGGCGCCTCGATTCGCTTCAACATCGAGCACCCAGAGTTCGGTTGGACCACGCCGGCGATTTCCGATGACATCATCGTAGTCCCGACCGATGAGTCCTGGCTGGATTTATTCCCTGATCCCAGCCAGCTCTTTAACCAAGGAGATGTCATCACCTTAGGAGACAAGTGTGAATACCTCGGCGAGTTTGGTGGTGAACCACGCTATCGCTATTCCTTAGCGCTTCAGGGTACCGCGAATATTTGGGCTTTCTCGCAAGTGATTTGGCGCACGCCCGAAGGTGCATTCCGTTTCCACCGCGAGGAAGAGGACACGCCCGGCCCAGAAAGTGGCTACCGGTTGACCTTCGAGACTGGTGCAGAAGAAATCTCGATTCAAGCCGAGATCCTAGATGCTTATGGCAAAACGCACACCTTGGGTCGCACGCTGAAGCCAACGGCCCTGCGCAACAGTGCGGTTTACCTCGACCTAGAGATGCATGACGTCGCCGAACTCCTGCGCCAAGCGCCGGACCGTCACCTGAGTCGGGTACGTTTGGAGGGTCCGCAGGATCGCTTGGATTCCATTCTCAAAGTCGAGGCACATGTGCCAAGAGCATGGGGTGGCCAACGCCAATTGACGCTTCAGGATGCCGAATATGGCGTCAAGCCGCCAAAGGTCCTCGGCGATATCGAGACTCTCGACCAACAGGCCATCACCTTCTTTTTGCACGATAGCAATCGCGAAGTGACCACGGTTACGGCCACGCCGCATATCCCGGCGCCGCAGCTGATTGCTCCACGCCTGCAGCTAGAAGTGCGTGACCGCTATTGGGGTTTGCTCGAAGGAACACCACATTGGAATGTCGATACCGAGATTACAGGGGACGTCAACTTGCTGGGGAAGGTCGCTTCCAGCTCTTGGAGTCTTCATGGCCAAGGTGGCCAAAGCTTGAACTTCACCGCGCTCCCCGGAGATCGCCCGCGCATGCTTGCGCAAATCACCGAAGAGGCCATCGCTCGTTGCACCTTGACCTTCCTCCCCGAGCTAGAGCGCGAGGACATCATCTTGGAGGCGCCGGTCTACCTGGCTTCCCCTTATCTTCCACAACAGCCGCAGCTGGTTTGGGAGATGGGGTTCATGGCCATCCCTGAATTCATCGACTATTACGCTGAGGAGCCAGCAACTCCCTACGTCGTCGAGCTGATGGCTTCTCCGGCATTCCTTTCGCAATGGCAGAGCATCGAATGGGCCGAGCGTGATTTGGAAGCGGAAGAGGCGGGCATCGAGACTTCGACCAGGGTCACCACCATGCGTTTGAATCAATACCCAGGTGGGATCCCCCGTTTCTCGACCTCGAGTTACGGCTACCACGCGGTACCCATCCGCGCGACCTTGCTTGCCGAGGACGGTAGCCGCATGGAAATCGCCGAGGTGCCGGTCGCTGAAGAGGGAGAATTGAAGCGTCGCTTCGACCTCAGGCAACGCGTCGATCTGGAGCAGCGCTACTGGGGCATGATTGGGGGCAAACCAACCTTCCTGCTCTTTGCTTCGATTGGCAAAGCCCTCTACGGAAGAGAGTTGATTCACACCAGCTACCTCAGCAATCCTCCTCTTCTTCCGGCGGGTGGCGGGCCCGTTTCCGCTTTTGGAGCCCCATTGGCGGCGCGCGATTTTTGGCTGCATGAGCCGGTAATCTTGAAGGAGCTCAAACTGCAAGAGCGCAGCGATTGGGGATTGGCCGCGGAAGACTTGACCATCAACCTCAAGAAGCAGAAGGTGCAACCCGGCCATGTTGTGGAGCAAGCGGAGCTTCGGGCGAGAATGGATCGCTGGCCGAACACCACCATTCTCGAGCTCCACTTACCCGAGCAGGAACTCGTGAAGTTCAGCCATGTGGTTTACTCCCTGACTCAAAACGGCACGACCACGGAATACGTGGTGAAGGATCGCATCGGTCATCTATCCGATGCCTTCGAGCTAAGAGTCCCCGGCCCTGCCCCCAGTCAAGTCAGCGCGCAATGCTATTCCGGGACAGAAGCCGTCGGCTCTGCCCTGGAACTTCAACTCTAATCCGAACCCCCTTAGGGGGCGCACATGCACGAGCTCGTCGGCATGACCTCTGCGCTCTTCCAAGCTTGCTTGGCGCGCTCGGCGAAGCCTGCACTTTCGGTCATCTTGCCTTGCGCGGCCAAGGCCTGGCTTAGGCCCAACAAGCTCCAACCATTTCCTGGGTGGCGCTCTTGGTCTTCGCGATAAAGGAGCTCTGCTTCCTTGGCGAGGCCTGCTTCCAACATGAGCGCACCTTTGGAATGGCGCACCGGCAGCATCCAGGCCGGAGGCTCATCGTAGATCAGGCGATCCTCGGCTTCGATGCCACGCTGTAAGGCTTCCCAGGCTTCCTCAAGACGGCCTTCGCGATAGGCGATTTCTCCTTCCAACATGGCTTCTGCAATCGGCAGAACATCATGTGCGGGATTAATCATGATGAGCCAGTCATCAGGAACATTTTCTCGCTCTTCCAAGAACAATACTTGTTCCTGACGGGCTTCTTCCGTTCTCCCTAAAACCGCCAAAGCAATCCCGCGTGCATAGTGATGAACTGCGCGAGAGATTTTCCGATGGTCACCCTCGGGCTTTTTCATTTTCAGAATCTCCTCCCATTTGCCGAAGCGCACCATCACGTGGTAATCCGTAGCCATAATCCCTTCGACAAAGGGGGCGATCTCGATTAACGCCTGTTCGGGCATGTCTGCGAGCAACTCACGCGCCGCAGAAATGGCATCGTCATAGCGGGCGCCCATCATCGAGGCGTAGGCTAAGAAGTGCTGGTTATGGCCGTAGTACATGAGGTACATGCCAAGCTGGTCATCAGATTGCGAGAAGTACTTCTTGTCCGCAGCAACTGCGCGCACATTGGCTTCGGCGGCATCGTCATAGCGCCCCACTCGCACATAGATATGACTCGGCATGTGCACTAAGTGCCCCGCGCCAGGGATGCGGGCTTCTAATCCTTCGGCATAGGGGACCGCTTTTTCTGGATGAGGCCCCGCTTCCATCGCATGGATGTAGAAATGCGCAGCACCTGGGTGCTGAGGATCTTTGACCAGTGCCGACTCTAGGACGCCAAGAATCGTTTCGATTTCTCTCTTTGGCTCCTTCCCTTCAATCGTCCAGTAATCCCATGGCTGCAAGTCCATCAAAGACTCTGCAAACAGGCACGCGATATCGGGGTCATCGCCAAAGTCTGCGTAAACCGAACGCATGGCATCGGCATAGGCTTCGTCGTACTGGCGCTTATCTACCGGCGCCGGATAAACGTAGCGATGGCTTAAGGCTTGCACCAAAGCCTTTTCCCACTCCTGCTCATTGTCTAAAACACTCATCGCCATTTCGGCGTTGTGCCATCCCCGCTGCCAACGATCATCTGTCATCTCTTGATCATTGATGTTCATACCCACCGCATAGCCCATGCCCCAGTACGGCATCGCAGCTTCCGGGTCTAATCGTGAAGCCTGTTCAAAAGAGCGGAAGGCCTCGTCATGATTGAATCCATACAACAAGGTCATGCCTTGATTAAAAAACGCCTGCGCTTGCGCTGACTCGGTCGTCATGGTTTTGCCGAAGCTGTCTAAGCCCGGAAACAACTTGGCTTCGGGGGCAGACTGCTGCGAAACCGTGCTACATGCCGCAATCAGTGGCAGCAGGAATGGAGCAAGCAGCTTTAGGGGGAGTGCTTTCATGGCTGCACCATGCCACGGAACCCGCAGCTTGTCCAGCAGGCTTTGGGCGCCCTGCTGTTATCCTGCATAGGACCGCTCAGCACCATCTCGATGACCAAAATCCTCCGACAGTTTTACCGCGCCTTAGGGCCGCTGGCTGGGGGCCTTATTCTCGACACGCTCGACATTGCCACCTTTGGACCGCTCGGGATCTATTTCGGCGGCTTCATCGGCTTTACTGTGGGCTGGTGGATTACCTCTTTCTATGAATTCAGCCCACGCATGCGCTTCGCTTTGGCCACTTTGGCAGCGATTTACTTGACCATGCCGATGACCGAGGTTCTACCCTTAGCGACCGGCGTTTCCGCCATTGCCCGCTTCCGCGGTCAAGATCCTGGCAGCGGCGCCTGAGCCGCATGCAAGAGAACTTTCTCCCCGTCGACCTCGAAGAGCTGGCCGACGCCCTAACCGAGCGCAAAAGTCCGCAACTCGGCACTGACTTTGCGCGTTTCTTGCGTTTGTTTACCGCGCTACAGCGGGCAAAACTACAAGACCTTCTGGCGGATTTGCGCCTTTGCTATCGCGCACTGGATCCCGATACGGACACGGTTTCGCGCGAGGAAGCTTCGCCCGAGCAAGCGGTTAGTCTGCGCGAGCGCTTGCATGTGCATTTAGTGGAGTTGCTGCGCCAAGCAAACTACGTCGAGCTTCCGCAAGAAGGGCTAGACCAAGCCTTAACCAAGGTGTCTCCGCGGGGCCTAGCGGTCAGTGTCGATCTCGAGGATTTCGAAGAACTCGGCATTCACTATCGTGGTCTCTACACGCGGCAGGAGGAAGCCCGCGACTGGCGCTATCTCTACCTAAAGAAGCGGCAATGGGAAACGCCGGTATACCGGCGCTTGTTTTTGTTCCTGAAACTGCCGCCAGGTGCTGAAGAGGGCCAAGAAGACGCACGTTTTTTGTACCTGAAGCTATTCCGCGATGTGCCGCAGTCCGACTTGGAGATGCTTCTCCCCAACACACGCGTGCGCATGCGTGCCTTTGACAAACTCAAAATCGGCGTGACGGGTGGCGGCGGCACTGCGGGCGGCGTGCTTGCCACAGTCACGAAGATTGGCGCCGCAGCCAATCCCACGACTTGGGCATTGGCCATCGCCGGCCTGGCCGGAGTTCTTTGGCGCCAAGTCTCCAAAATCTTTGTCACCCGCACCCGCTATCTCGCTGACTTGGCCCAGCAGTTGTACTTCTGTAACCTAGACAACAACTACGGCGCCTTAGTCCACCTCGCCGATGTCGCCCAGCTCGAAGAATCCAAGGAAGCGATTTTGGCGTATGCTTTCCTCGCCACCAAAGAACATGGGCTCAGGCGCGAGCAACTCGATCTAGAAGTCGAAGCCTACTTGGCCGAGCACTTTGGTGTTCAAGTCGACTATGAAGTCGAAGACGGCTTGGCAAAGTTGGCGCGCGCAGGGTTGCTACAACGCAAGGGCGAACAGCTATGCGTGCCAAACCCGACCGCGGCCTTTGCTCAGCTCGATCGCGAATGGGACGACCTGTTCAGGCCTGCAACCACTTGAGCACCCGCGCGGCCATGTCTGGGCTGCTTGCGCCGCTGAAGACATGATCTCCGCCATCCAGCACCTGCAACTCAGGGGCTGGCACCACGGTCTGAACCATTCTTTCGCTTTCCGCGAGCGGCACCACGGTGTCTTCACTGCCATGCACCAAGAGCCACGGAATCTGAATGGTTTGCGCTTGGGGCTCAACCGAAGCAATCGTGCGCATGTCGTCAAGGAAGGATTGCGATAGCGGGCACTCGGGCTTATCCCACATCAAGTCTTGGCCTGGACGGAGCGAGCCAAACTTGCGCTCGGCGAAATCGGCGGTGTCGACCATGCCGCCCAGCGAAACGAGCTTGTGAATGCGCGAATCTTGGGCGGCGCGCAGTACGCCCACGGCAGCCCCCATGGAGTGGCCGACATAAATCACGGCGAATGCCTGAAGCGTGTCAAGAACTGCGCCAAGGTCGGCAGTGTCTTTGCTGGGGCAAGAATCTTCGAAGCGCCCTTCGGACTCGCCATTGCCAGAGAAGGAAAAGCGTAGCGCGTAAAAGCCACCAGAAGCAAGGGCTTTCGCCAAACACAGCGCCCACTCGCGGTCCTTATTTGCGGTGACTCCATGGCCGATGACCACCACATAGGGTTTGTTCTCCGGACCCATGGCAATCTGCCCCTGCGCTTCATGCCAAGTCGCATCGAGGCGCTCGCCGGCGGCGTTTTGTATCGCGGTGCAATCCATCGTGGCTTTAGGCAAACTGGATTACCGAACGAATGCCGTCTTGTTCATGCATGAGGTCGAAGCCTTTGTTGACTTCGTCGAGCGTAATGCGATGCGAGACGAAACCATCGAGGTCTAACTCGCCGGACATGTACATGTCGACCAGTTGCGGCACATGGGTGCGGCCCTTGGCCCCTCCAAAGCTGCCGCCTTGCACTTTGCGCCCGGTTATCAATAGTCGCGGCACGATATCCAAAGTCTCGCCCTTGCCGGCAACGCCCAGCATGGTCGCCAATCCCCAGCCCATGCGTGCGGATTCCACAGCCTGGGCCATGACATCGACGATGCCGGTGGCTTCAAAGGTGTAGTCCATGCCGAGGCCATCGCTCATGTCGAGGATCTCGGCCACGGCATTAGGTCCGCCCTTCACGGTATGAGTGGCGCCGAATTGCTTGGAAAGCTCCAGGCGATGATCGCTGATGTCGACCACCACGATTTTCTCTGCGCCGCGCAACTTCGCGCCGGCCACCGCGCCTAAGCCAACCATGCCGGCGCCAAACACAACCACGGTGCTGCCAGCTTCGACCTCGGCCTTCCACAACGCGGCGGCAATGCCGGTAGTCGCGCCACAGGCGAGCAGACAGATGGCATCTAAATCGGCTTCCGGGTTCACCTTGGCCAGGGCAATCTCCGGCATCACGGTGTATTCGGCAAAGGTGCTGGTGCCCATGAAGTGGCGCAGTGGCCCAGCAGCACGCGACAAACGCGAAGTGCCATCGGGCAAGTAGCCTTGGCCCTGCTGCTCACGAATCGCGGTACAAATGTTGGTCTTGCCGCTGCGACAGTTCACACACTCGCCGCACTCTGGCGAGAACAGGGTCACCACGTGGTCGCCGGGCTGGACGCTGGTCACACCCGCGCCCACTTCCTCGACGATGCCGGCGCCTTCATGGCCAAGGACGCAATCGCAATAGCCACTGGGGTCGACGCCGCTTGCCGTGTAGAGATCGGTGTGACAAACCCCGCAGGACTTGATCTTGACCAAGACTTCGCCGGCCTTGGGGGCGGCAAGCTCGACATCTTGGACCACCAGTGGTTGTCCAAACTCTTCTAAAACAGCGGCGCGGATTTTCATGGGGATTCCTCGGTAGGCGCGCTCAGGATATCAGGGCGAGGTCACCATTTTTTTTGCCTTGGCCCCTTTAGATAGGGGGAAAATTCAGAAGGCTCGCGGAAGGCCTGGAAACCAAGGCGACAAGCACCTAGCATTGTCCCGGCATGGCTGCGGCGCAAAGATTCGGTTTGGCATTCGGGGTGGCTCCCCCGTCTAAGAAGGCATTAGAAACTGCCTTGGGGGCCACGGTGAGCCAGGCCTTGGTGCCTTTCCAGGCGCACCTCACCGCCGACCTCACCGTCGAGCGCAGCGGAGACCATGCCACTCTGATTCTCGACCAAACCGAAGTCGCCTTCGATGTTGCGGTCGCGATTCAAGAAGCCGCGTGGCCTGTGCCCCTGCGCTTCGCCCTGATTGTGGCGCCACCTGCTGGCGCTGCCGGTCGCGACGAAGCCGTGCGCTCTAAGTCGGCTATCGCTCTACGCTCCATGACCCGCCACGAAGCTTTCCGTTTCGATCTCCCGGCCAAAAGCGAAGAAGAACGTGCCATGGCCGACGCCACGGCAGCTTTACACCGCCGCCTGGTATTAGATTTGACCAAGCAGCGCATGCAGGCCGTGCGCGCCTACCGCCGCTTGAAGCGCCAAGCTCCTGTAGCGCAAGAGCTTAAGATTAGTCAACAGGCCGTTTCCCAGCTTCTGGTTGGCGCGCGCCTGCGCCTGATGCAGCGCACCGAAGCCGCCATCCGCACGTGGCTCACGCGGCCGCAACGGACCACCCTGTGGCCGATGAAAGGCCGCTCCGGCTTGTAGTTGCTGCGCGAAATCCGCCACGCCGCTCTATGCGGTGACTAGGGCAAAGGCCAGCCCATCGTGGCCTTTGGCACCGACCACTTGCAGTGCCGTAGCGTCGAGTCGTGGATTTTCCCCAAGCATTTGGTTGAAACGGCGCGTGCCGATGACATTGGCTTCGGTCGAGGATTGGTCGATGACTTGGCCACCACGCACGACATTGTCTGCTACGAGAACTGTTCCTGCTTGGGAGAGCTGCATAATCAGCGGCAGGTAATTCGGGTAATTTTCCTTGTCGGCATCGAGGAAAATGAAGTCAAAGGGCGCCTCCCCTTCCGCAATCATGGCTTGCAGGCTGTCGAGCGCCGGACCAAGGCGGAGCTGGATTTGCTCCTGTGCACCAGCACGTTGGAAATTGGCCTGGGCGACATCGGCGCAGGCTTTTTCGAGTTCCAGAGTCACGAGCTGACCGTCTTCGCCAAGACCACGCGCCATCCATAGGGTGCTGTAGCCGCCGAGAGTGCCAATTTCGAGAACGCGCTTGGCGCCGGACATGCGCACCAACAACTCTAAGAAGCGGCCTTGGTTGGCTTCAATGTTGATCGGCGGCAAGCCAGCCGCTTCGGCGTCGGCCAGGGCTTGTTCGATGGCGGCAACTGGCGGCACCATCGCCGCACTGAGGTACTGGTCGACTTCCGTCCATAGGCGCTGGGACGGTGTAGAAGTGTCCTCGGTCATGCGCCTAGTTTATCTCATTTGCAATGCCGCCAAATGCCTCTGCAATTCTTCTTCGCGGAAACCATTGGCGCCGCCTTGGAGGATTCCTACGCCAGGAAGTCGAGACTGCACGAAGGGCGCACTCAAGATTTCCCCATCGACCTCAACTGCCATTTGTTTCCCAATCAAAGCTTCCGTGAAGTCTCCAAAGGAGATGACATCTTCTTCGGCAATCTCAAAAGAGAGTGCCGCGCGCCCGGCTTGATCCACGGTTTCCGCAACACGACTCAACCGGAACCACTGCGGCTCGCCAAACCAAGTCAGAGATTGGTCGCCGGATGCACCGCTCCAAGCCACTGCGCCGGGATCACCATAAGTGGCTGGCGGGCGGAAGCCAATCCATGAACCCTGGTCCATGTCCGCGGGCGCCGTCTGGCAAGAAAACAAGGCAAGGAATAAGAAAAGTGCCGAGATTAAATGGGCCAGTTTCATGGCTACAGCTTAGCAGCTACCGATTATTTTAGCTGAAGTAGGCGCAGGCGGGCGAGATGGCCGAATAGAGACCGCTGGCTTGGATCGGACTCCATGACACCCTGGAACCAGATCTTGGCTTGCTCGAAGTCCAAGGCGTTGTAAAAAGCTTGCCCAATCAGAAAGCGAAAGGCATGCCGCGCAGACGCTTCCGGGAAGGTGCCCACGTATTCCTCGAATGCCACGATCAATTGTGGCATGTACTTTTGATAGTCATAAGCAAGACCATGCCGATGGGAAGAACCACTTTCGTCTTGCCAACCTAAGAGGGTTAGCATTTTGGATTCCATGGCAATGCGGGCGGCATCGGAATTGGGAAACTCGCGAACCACGAGGTCGTACCATTCCGCCGCAGCCTCGACCTTGGGCAGGTCATCGAACTCTGGAGCCAAGATTGTCGCGCGCCCTTGCGACCATTGATCGCCAAATCGCAGGTAAAGATTGGCAAGAGGATTCGCCGCCGAGCGGTACTGGGAAACACCGGCTAGTAAGGCAATCGCTTCTTCTTGTTGGGCGACTTTCTTGGCCTCGGAAGATTCCGGATAGTCCTTACGCACCTGCTCCCAGCGCTTCTTGGCAATGACCAGGTCACCTTCTTCCAAGGCAATGGCACCCAGGAGATAAAGGGCGGACGCACGCTGAGATGCGTATTTGCTTTCCAAGATAACTTCGATAAGCGTACGCTTGGCGTCTTCACGCAAACCGTGCTCCTCTTGCATGACCGCCTCTGCATACGTTTGTGCAGAAAGCGAAACACAGCAGAGGAAAAGAAAACTCAGCAGGGAAATGGCTCGGGACATGGCGAATGGGATTAAGGAGCTTCCCAACCAAACTGGTCAGGCTTGTACGGCACTTTGTTTTTAGGCCACTTTTGCAAGCGGGCCTCGGCCGCGAGAATGAGTGTGTCTAAGCCGGCAGCAAGGTCTGCAGGGTTAAAGGCAATGGTTTCATGCGGTTCCACGCCGAATCCTTCGATGCCCTTTCCGTTTTGCCAACGCGACTTATTGGAATAGACGCTGAGATAGAGCTGAAACTTCCCGGAAGGTAGGTCCAAAGTGCGCTTCGATGCAGACATGCCAGCAGTGGGGCTCTCTCCGATCATGAGGGCTCGCCCCTCTTCTTTGAACATCCCGCTGGCCGTTTCGCCCGCGCTGACCACAGTGCCATCGACGATGACCACCAAAGGACCACCGTATTGGAGTTTGCCAGTCGAGGAGTAGGTCTTGGTGAAACTCATTTGTTCCCCTGCGGGAATGAAGCGGCCCAAGAGATCATCGTGATCGAAACCGCCACCACTGTTTCCGCGGAAGTCCAGAATCAAACCAGGAACATCGCCGAGCTCGCCTAGCGCATGTTCGACCAACTCCGGGAGCTCGCCTTTGCATCGGCGCAAGTAGATGTAGCCATAACCGGAAGGCAGGGTGCACCAGGCCACGTCTTTCTCCCACTGCAAACCTTCAGGCCAAAAAGCCGGGCCGGGCATGCGAATGCGGGATTTGGTAATCGAGATCGTGCGCTTCTTCTTCTTCCCTTCTGGCTCTTTGACTTCCAGCTTCAGCCGCGAACCTTGGACCCCGGCGAGGCCCCAGTGGGTTGCCCAAAAGAACGCTTGATGGTCAGTGGACCAACTGATGAGCTCTCGCCCCTCGGCGATACGTGCCTCAATCCACTGATTCGGCTTCTCGCCATCGATTTTGAGAATCTCGGAACCTGGTAGTAGCCCGGCGTCTTCAGCGGGACCGGCGACAGCTTTGACGTAGTAAGACTTACCCACCTTACAGATGGCCAAACCGGGGTCGCCATAAGTGCGGCGAGGATCATAGCGGGAATCATCTTCCGGCCACTTCAATCCTTCGGTGAGCTTGGTCAGGCGCACCCCACCATGACCGTCCTCCAGGCGCGCCACCAAACGCACCAACAAGACGAACTCTTCTTGGTCACTCTTGACCTTCTTTGCCGCTTTCAAAAATTCCTTCTCCAGCTTCGAGAAAGAAATCTCTTTGACCTTGAGCAGGTCGCCGCAGTTCTCTTCGATGAGTTCTAGAGCAGCGGCAATGTCATCTTGATAATCCTGCGGAGCAGGAGCTAGGGCAGTCGCAAGCAATAGGGGGAGGGTTGCCAACATGCCCTATTCTAGGAACCACTTCTTCCTGCGCTGCACCGGCCGATGTCCCTCTTCGCGCAATAACTCAAGTTGGCGTTTTATCCCTGGTGGTTCTTTGCTGCGCACTGAGCCATCATCGAGAATGACTCTCCAATAGGGAGCAACAAAACGCTTCTTTCCAGAAGCTCGCTATTCCTCGGCAGCGCCAGCCAAAATCGACAGAAAGATGCCCGTGACTAAAGGGCAGGTTTTCTCAGCGCCTTCGGCCTGGGCCATTTTTTTGCGCAGTACGCCAATCTTGCGCACTTTCCCCTTCGGGATTTTGCGCACTTCTTCCGCGAGCATCATGGGTGTAGGAATAAGCAAACTTTCACCGGTGCGCTTATCCACGGTGAGCCTTGGCTCTTGCTCTGGCTTCAGCTTGGCCTGGTAGGGCTTCTTCGATTTCATGACCTATGGCGTCGAGGAATCTTCGCCAGCAAACAGCGCTGCAGCCGCGGCTTCAATCTCTTGCGGCGTCATGTCGCGGAGTTTGGTGGTGACGCCCCACTCATGCCCAAAGGGATCACGCACACGAGCAAAGCGTTCGCCCCAAAACATATCGACCGGTCCCATCAAGACTTCGCTGCCGAGTTCGCGCATCTTGGCGACGAGGGCGTCGCAGTCCTCGACATATAGATGGATGGCGACCGACGTGGCTCCCAGAGTTTGCGGGCTTGGCGTTCCTCCATGCTCGGGAAGCTCCTCACTGAGATACATACGCCCGCCCTCGAAGCGATATTCGGCATGCATCACGCGACCGTCAGGCATATTCAAAAGGACTGAAGGCTCCACACCAAGTAATTGGTTGTAGAAGGGAAGCGCCGCGGCGGCATTTCGCACGCTTAAATAAGGAACGGCTTCTTTTCTCATCGATCGGTATCAGATTTCTTTGCTGCCTTTTTGGCCGCTTGTATCAACTCTTTCGCCTGAGCTCTTTGCCAAGGGGAGAGATAGCGCTGCCAATCCCCTTTCAGGTTGGCATTGACTCGACAGGCTTGGGCTTCGCTCAGAGGCAGGTCCTTGAGCGGCGACTTCCATAGGTAATACTTTTGCTCGGCATCGAGACGAATCTCACCGGAGAACAGTTGGGCCCGTTCTCCCACCTTGGCTTTCGCGACAGCCTGCTGCTTTTCGCTTCTGGACCAAACCCCACGAGCACAATCTTGCTTCTCGGCCACGGCCAACAGATTGGGGAACGGCAGCGTTTGGGGGTCATACCAGACCTCGACCACTTCGACGCCACCAATCCAACCTTGCCGCGTCTTAATCACTCCATCGAGGAGACCGAACTCGGCCTCGCCAACCCAGAATCATGACATGCCGAAGATCGCGCTTTCGACGCCGCGTTGGAGTGCTTGCTCCTCTGCGGCAAACAGAGAAAGCCATCGCGGTATTTCTTGCTTTGCCGCGACCAGGCTCTTCACCATCGCGCCGCTCACGGCCGCCTTGGTCCAGTCTTCCGCAACTCGCGGAATCAAGTCTGCGCCATTGGCATCGACCACGCGAACCACTTGGTAATTCCATGCTGGTTCTTCATAGCGCGCAAGGACTTTGGCGTCTTCGTCGCCCTCTGTGTTGTTGTACACGGCGATGGGCACAAACAGCGTTTCCGCGGCTTCAATTACGAGCGGGTGCGTCAAAACTTGCGCACCATAGTCTTGGCAACCCTGTCAGCCAGGGACTTCCTGGAATAACAGCAGGGCTGGGCGCTTGGCCTGCTCGGCCTCTTGCAATCCTTTGGCGAAGTCACGGCGCCAACGAACTTGCCCAAGCTCCACCGGTTGCTCAACACGGTGCTCCATGGGCTTCAGCTGTGGGTGCTCGCGAACAGCTGGTGCGGGTTCTTGTGCCATCATCCACAAAGGTGCTGCAAGGAGAGTCCACATGGACTCAGCCTACCATCTAAGTGCCTTTGCGCTGACACCAGAACAGCAGATAAAGCAGGCCACCGGCCATGCCCAAGAACATATCGAGCATGGTGTCGTCGAGGCCAAGCTGCGCGGAAGTCCAACCGAGTGAATCCGTGGTCCATTCGGCGAACTCCCAAATGCCGGTAATGGCTCCGACTGCGGACAAGGCGAAGAGGAAATTGCCAAAGGGATTCAAATCTCCCAAGACATTGGGCGCCGCGGAATCATCTAGGCTGGCCGCCAAAAAATAGGCCATGGCAACTCCGCCAAAAAAGTGCATCGGGATATCGAGCCAAGGAACATGTTCATAGGCTTCAAAGCCTTTGCTCGCCGCCAGGTGAATGGCAAAGAAGCTGAAGGGCACCCATCCAGCACGGCGAATCGACTGCCCGACCCACTGTTGCCAAGTTGGCTGAGCCTGCTCTAGATCTGCCAAAGACCTTGCTCGATGTCACCAAGCATATAAATCGCGATGCGACCTCGGCCTGGAATTTCAGTCGGCGGCAAGGCCAAGACGCCACCCGCGGCCATGGCAATCTCCACTGAATCCTCGAGATTGCTCACGAGGTAATAGGTGCGTACCGTGGTCTTTTCCATGTCGTGCATGGGGGCACGAATGCCGCAGGTCCCGCCACCTGGCATGGAGGCAATCATGGCATTGCCCAATTCTGGAATTGGGCCTTCAAATTCCCAACCTAAAACGGTTTCATGGTGCTCCTGAGTCGACTCGATGTTGGGAGTCACGATTTCTAAGTAGTGCAACTGGTTATCGCTAGCGGACATGGGGCTTAGTGATGAGGGTCTACAGAAAGGCCAGCATCGGCGAAGATGCGGTCGAAGGTGCGACAAGGGGTTTCCGAAAGATGTGCGCCCTCGACCAGCGTGGTGCCATCCCAAATTTGGAAGGTCAGACACTCAAAGCAAATGATGATTTCACAAACCTGACCATTGCTTTCGGCAATGATGGCGTGGCGAGGATTGAAACAGGCCGCAGCCATGGTGTCGTTTTCTCTAGTGCCCTGGGCAAGAGCGGAAAGGAGTTCCAAGCGTAGACTGCGCTCTTCCAATATCGCACGTCCGCGCACACCGTAGCCATGCAGGGTCATTGGATCTTGGCGCGATTCTTCCGTAGTCCAATCAGGATTCAGAGCGACAATCTCTAAGGACTCGGCTTGGAAGAGGATGTCGCGGTACTGCTGGGAGACTTCTTCGCCAAAGTCGACTTGCAATGGCCCCTGCTCAGGGTCTGGCGTACTGCACGATGCCAAGCAGGCGAGGGCAGGGACAGCAATGAAGCTCAGGAGTGCAAATTTAGGCATGGAGCTCTCCCTCGTTGGAGTCAGGTTGGCTATAGGCGCGAACGACAAGGCTCGCCAGCTCGGCAGAGTAAATCAGGATGATGCCTCCGCCAAGAATGGAAACACCATAGCTAGTTAGGGCGCTATAAAGAAACTCTTTGCCCTCTCCCCCAATGATCCATGCGGGGCCTTCATAAAGGAACTTTCCACTTAAATAATTGACCACCGATTGGGCAAGGCCAATCACATTGGTCAGGATGTAGAGCAGAGCCAGTAATCGGATAATGCCCTGTGCTTGATTTTTTGACATGCCCCTATCCTATCCGACGCATTTCTTCCGCTACGTCCTTGACCTTCTCTTGGCCGGCGCGGTCACATAAACTCGCAATAATCGCGACCAGGAAGCCGACAGCGAAAGATGGCAAGAGGACATCGAGTGACTCCAAATGCTTAGACCAGATTTCTAAGCCGGCGGCATCGAGCAGCGGCGGGACCGCGAACTTAAACAGCGGCACGCTCAGGAAGCCGGCAACCATCGCGCTCTTGGCTCCCAAGGACGTCAGTTTCGACCAGAACACGCTCAAGATGATGGTTGGACAAAACGTTGCGGCGATTCCAGACCACCCAAAGATGATGACCCAAAAGACTCCGTTCTCCTTATCCACCATCATGATCCCGATGCCAATCAAGAAGGAAATCAGCGATAGCGTGATAGTCACCTTGCGCGTGAGACCGACCAGTTGTTCATCGGTCATGTCTGGGTGACGAGACTTTTGCCAATAATCGCGCACGCCAGCGCTGGAGGCCACGACCAGCAAGGAGTCAATCGTCGACATGATGGCGCTGAGCACCATGGCGATGAACAAACCGGCAAAGAAGGCCGGCAATAAGCCCTGTGCCATGACCGGGAGAACATTGTCTACATTGCCGCCAAGAGCCTCCGGCGAGTAAATCGCGCGCCCAAAAACTCCCACGAGTACGGCGCCCGAATCCGCAAGCACTGTCCAGATTCCCGCCGTGATCGTGCCGGGAAGAATCTGCTTCTCATTTTTCATGGAAATGAATCGCACGAAGACTTGTGGGGCTCCCAAGAACCCAATGCCAATCGCGGCCATTCCTAGGATGGCCATAATCGAGGACGTCGTCCAGCCACCGCTACTTGGGCCCTCTTCCCCTGGGCCATGCAAAGACAACAAGTGGGGATCGATCGCCATCAATGACTCCTTAACCTCGGCCAGTCCACCATGGTAATTCAAGGCCACCAAAGGAAGGGCGACTAGGCCCACCACCATTAAGCTGCCTTGGAAGACGTCGGACCAAACTACCGCGGTGAATCCACCCTTCGTGATGTACAACATCACGACGCCAAAGCCAACGGCGGCGCCCAGATAGTGATTCCAACCTAGAAAGGCATGGAACGCGGTGCCAGTGGCAAAGACTTGGGCGCCAGCGTAAATCGGCACGAACACCATCAAAGCAAAGGCCGCGATTAGGCGCAAACTATGTCCGGAATCGCGCAAACGAGCTTCCAGGTAATCCGGAACCGTGATGGAGTCGTAGTGGTCGGTGAGGCGCTTGAATCGCCGAGCCATAAAAATCCAGGCGCCACAAACGCCAATCACTTCACCAAGAACCACCCAAAACGCCTGCACGCCCACGGCATAGCCCATGCCGGTCAAGCCCAACAGCAGCCAAGCGCTTTCCCCGGTGGCCCGCGCAGAAAAGGCCACATTAAAGAAGCCTAAATTTTTCCCGGACACGAAATAGTCACGAATGCTCTTTACTCGCTTTGAGGCGAGGTAGCCAATGACTAACAAAATTGCGGCGTATATGCCCACCGCGAGCAGTTTCATGGTGAAGTCCATTGTGTTTCCCTTTGTGCCGCAAGCATAGCAAGTGGCGCGTGTCTGCGTAGAATGCCTGGATGCGCTGCTCCCTAAGCCTCGCCTGTTTGCTGCCGTTGTTGTTGGCTTGCTCTGGCTCCACCGAACCAAACTCTACGCCCATCCCTGCGCCAGATCGAGCGGGCTGGGGTTCCGACACTCCCTATGAAGGCTTTCTTTTGGTCACACCGCTGAAAAGCCAAGACGTGTTCCTTCTAGACATGCAGGGTGAGACTGTTCATTCCTGGGAAACCGAATGGGAACCTGGCAACTCGGTTTACCTGACGGAGCGCGGCACCATCTACCGTGCCATGCGCATCGAAGATGATGTTGATTTCCAGGGCGGTGGCATTGGTGGTGGCCTTCAAGAGATTGCCGCCGATGGCACGATTCTCTGGGAATATCGCATGGCCGACAGCAATCGCCATGCCCATCATGATTTTGAAATCATGCCTAATGGCAACATCCTGTTGCTCGCTTGGGTCAAGCATTCACGCAACCAAGCCTTGTCCCGTGGGCGTGACCCGGAGCTTTTGCGTGGTGAAGAATTTTGGCCGGATTCCGTCTTCGAAATCCGCCCCTTTGGCTCAGATGGTGGAGAGATTGTTTGGGAGTGGCATGCCTGGGACCACTTGATTCAAGATTTTGATGCCGATGGCGAAGGATTCGGCGTAGTTGCGGATCACCCAGAACGAATTGACATCAATGGGGACCGCGATCCAGAACTGATGTCGCCGGAAGCCATGGATGCGCAAATGGACCACCTTGCCGCCATGGGTTACGCCGGCGGAGATGATCCACAAGATCCCCCACCACCGCCTTCACATGATGGCCATGACGGCCCCGATGACCCCGATGCCGATAAAGATGCTCCGCTCACCGAGAAGCAAAAGCGCCGCAACAAATATCGCGATGCCGACTGGATGCACACCAACGCGATTGACTACCACCCAGGCCTCGACCTGATTGTCATCAGCGTGCGCCGCTTTGATGAAGCTTGGGTGATCGATCATTCCACCACCACCGCAGAAGCGGCCTCCTCTACTGGCGGCAAGCAGCAACGCGGCGGCGATCTGGTCTATCGCTGGGGTAACCCCGCCGCCTACGGCATGGGATCATTGGAAGACCGCATTTTGGTTGGCCAACACGATGTGCAGTGGATTGAGGAAGGCTTGCCTGGCGCTGGCGGGCTCCTCGCGTTTAATAACGGCAATGGCCGTCACGGCGGAGATTGGTCCAGCATTGAAGAATGGTGGCCGGCTCAAGATTCTCGTGGCATCTACCTGCACGAAGAGGGCCAGCGCTTTGGCCCCGCCCAAAGCAACTGGAAGTATGAAGCGGAAACCCCCGAAGACTTCTACTCCAGTTTCATCAGTGGAGTGCAGCGCCTACCCAATGGCAACACGCTGATTTGCTCCGGCGCCGATGGCCTCGTGTTTGAGGTTCACCCCTCGGGCAAAGTGATTTGGGAATGGTCTTGCGACGTCGTTCCCGAGCCGGAAGAGAAAGAAGAAAGCAAGAGCCCGGTCCAGACCAACTCCTTATTCCGTGCGACGCGTTTGGCCCCGGATCATCCGGGATTGCAGGCGCTTCGGGAACAAGGAGTACCGATTCCGGCAAGGCCTTGACCGAGCTCTTGTAGGGTTTTATCGACGAGCTGGGTTCAGGTCGAAGCGGTCTAACTCCATGACCTTGGCCCAAGCTGCGGCAAAGTCCATCACGAACTTCTGCTTGCCGTCTTCGCTGGCATAGACTTCGGCAAGCGCGCGCAGTTGCGAGTGCGAACCGAAGATCAAATCCACCGAAGTTGCGGTCCATTTCTGTTCGCCGGTGGCGCGATCGATGCCTTCAAACAGGTAGTCACTCTGCGCCGACTTACGCCATTCCGTTTTCATGTCGAGCAAGTTCACGAAGAACTCATTGCTCAATGCGCCCGGGCGGGCAGTCAACACTCCATGACGGGTATCGGCGAAGTTAGCTTCGAGCACACGTAGTCCGCCGACCAGTGCAGTCATTTCCGGCGCAGTCAGCGTGAGCTGGTTCGCGCGATCAACCAAAGCCTTTTCCGGACGGAAGAAGGATTCGTTGGTGAAGTAGTTGCGGAAGCCATCGGCCGCAGGCTCCAAGACCGCGAAGGATTCGACGTCGGTCATTTCTGCGGAGGCGTCGGTGCGGCCGGGAGTGAAGCGCACGTCCACCTTTTGACCAGCGCTTGCGGCCGCCTGTTCAATCGCGGCGTTACCACCAAGCACGATGACATCGGCCAGCGAGACCTTCTTGTTTCCGGATTGCGCCTGATTGAAGTCCTGCTGCACCTTTTCCAAGGCGCCAAGAACCTCGCGCAACTGCTCAGGGTCATTCGCTTCCCAGTCCACCTGGGGAGCCAAACGCACTCGTGCCCCATTGGCCCCGCCTCGCTTGTCGCTATCACGGTAGCTTGCCGCCGAGGCCCATGCCGTGGACACCAAGTCCGAGGTACTCACGCCGGAAGCCAAGATCGCCTGTTTGAGTTGGGCGATGTCTTCCTGGTTCACGAGTTCGTAATCGACCGCCGGAATAGGGTCTTGCCAAAGCTGTGCTTCTGCGACTTCCGGTCCAAGCAAGCGCGAAACCGGTCCCATATCGCGGTGAGTCAACTTGTACCAGGCGCGTGCGAAGGCCGCGTTGAACTGGTCCGGGTTCTCATAGAAGCGGCGAGAGATTTCCCCGTAGATCGGATCCATTTTGAGTGCCATGTCGGTAGTCAACATCATTGGCGCCTGGAACTTACCGGGGATGTGGGCATCGGGAACGATGTTCACTTCACCCTTTGGCGTCCATTGATGGGCGCCAGCAGGGCTCTTGGTCAACTCCCACTCAAAGTTGTAGAGGTTTGCCAAGAAGCCGTTAGACCAACGCGTTGGCGTGACGGTCCACGCGCCTTCTAATCCACTGGTAATGGTGTCGGCGCCTTTGCCACTACCGTAAGAGTTCTTCCAGCCAAGGCCTTGTTCTTCCAAGCTTGCGCCCTCTGGCTCGGCGCCAACATGGTTATCCGGCTTGGCTGCGCCATGTGCTTTGCCTAAGGTGTGACCGCCTGCAATTAAAGCGACCGTTTCTTCGTCGTCCATGGCCATGCGGCCAAAGGCTTCGCGAATATCACGCGCGGCCGCAAGTGGATCCGGCTTTCCGTTAGGCCCCTCTGGGTTCACGTAAATCAAACCCATTTGCACTGCGGCGAGTGGCTTCATCAGTTCACGATCACCGCTGTAACGCTCATCGCCGAGCCACTCTCCTTCGGGGCCCCAGAACACATCTTGCTGCGGCTCCCAAACGTCTTCGCGGCCACCTGCGAAACCAAAGGTTTCAAAGCCAGCGGATTCCAAGGCAACATTGCCGGCAAGAACCATGAGGTCGGCCCAGGAAATGCTTTGGCCGTATTTCTGCTTCAGCGGCCACAGCAATCGCCGCGCCTTATCGAGATTGGCGTTGTCGGGCCAACTATTGAGGGGAGCAAATCGCTGGGTGCCATCGGAAGCGCCACCGCGACCATCGCCCACGCGGTAGGTGCCCGCGCTGTGCCAGGCCATGCGGATAAAGAGAGGGCCATAAGTGCCCCAGTCTGCTGGCCACCAATCTTGCGAAGTGGTCATAAGCCCAGCCAGGTCTTTCTTCAGGGCTTCGAGATCGAGCTTGGCAAACTCCTCGGCATAGTCAAAATCCGCGCCCATCGGGTGACTCATCAGCGAGTTCTGATGAAGGATTTCGAGGTCTAGCTGGTTGGGCCACCAGTCCTCATTGGACAAGGGCTTTTGGCTCATTGGTTGTGGTTGTTCTTGGGCAGACATGTCAGGTGCAATGCAAAGCAGGGCGAATCCAAGCGGCAGGATGGGAAGGAAACGACTGGGCTTCATGATGGATCAGGAGATTGTGGGAGTGTTTCTGGCGCCTGGATTTTTCCCCGAGCGCGATTGAGGACTCTAATCATAGGCCAATTCCCCCCTAATTGCAAACATTTCCCCTTCGGTAAATCTTTACTTTCGCAAATTTATCCGTGAAACCCCTGCAAAGCGGGTTAAAATCTCTTTCTAGAGATTTGCTCTCGACATCATGGATACCGACACCAAACAGCACCGCCTAGAGCGCCTCATGAGTGGCTACGCCGCAGCTGGCTTGCCACTGACGTCGCAGCGGCGGGCCCTATTGGAGGTCCTTTCTGGCCGCGAGGACCACCCCACAGTGGACCAGATCTACGGCGAATTGGCGGAGACCATTCCAGAAGTCTCGCGGACCACGGTCTACCGCTCGCTCGAAGTGCTGGCCAACCTAGGCCTCCTCCACCGCGTGGAGCACCCTGGCTCCGCAGTGCGCTTCGATCCGAATCGCGAGCCCCATCACCACTTTCTATGCTCGGTGTGCGGCTCCCTCACCGATTTGGAGAAGGATGAACTTGGCGGCACTGCGAACTTGGCTTACCAAGGTCAAGTTGCCTTGCAGGTCGAGGAAATCTCAGTCCTCGTGCGTGGCCGTTGCCGCGGTTGCGCGGAAGTCGCTTAACTCACCAACTCGGCAAAGACTTCTGGTTTCTCCTGGAACGCTTCACCGAGCCCAGAAATCCATGATGAGATTGGTGCGCGGCTTGTCGCTTTCATTCTTGACCTCGGACACCTGTAGATCATCAACCCCGCAGGGAAGGCCATTCCAACATGAGGCCTAAGTAGCCGTAATCGCTTCCAAATTCCTCATAAATCTCGCGTTCTTGGTCTGTACTTGTGAACACAGGGTGCTCGCCATGGCGCTCGCGGCAACGTTCCAGCGACGGCTCTAGGCCAGCGTAATAGGCTTGCCAATCCTCGGCGGGCAAGCGAAAGGTCTCTACAACGCGATAGCCAAGGCTTTCGGCGCACTCCCGAAGTGCTACCTCGTCTTTCATCTCGGGATATTCCTTGGCGAAGAAGGCGCGGGCTTCCTCAGCTGGCTCAGTGCTGAACCACGTCAGTTCACTGACAAAAAGACAGCCGTTAGCGCGGAGCTTCGCGCGCCATAGACTCAGCGCATGCTCGAAGCCGATGGAATAGGCGCTCCCCTCTGCCCACAGAAGGTCGAAGGAATCGCCGACGTCTTCCAGTTTGGCCATGTCGCCGCAGACCATCGTGATTTGCTTCTCAAAACCCTGCGCTTGCGCATCTTGCCGCAGCGTGTCGAGAAAAGGTTGGTGCATATCGAGCGCGGTGATGTGCGCCGTCGTTTGGTCGGCCAAAACCAAGGTAGAACCACCTGTGCCGCAACCTAAATCCAAAATGGATTGCGGCTGAAATCCTTGCGGAAGGCAGGCCAAGGCGCGCCGAGTGGTGGCTTCACTGCCCGGGCCTTGGCGCGGCGTTCCTTCGAATAGCTCGCAAAGCAGGGCGATGTCCTGCTCTTCCACGCTTAGCTGCCCGCTTCCTTCCAGCTGTACACGGGGTAGTCCTCATCTGCGATCCGCACCGTAAACTCACCGTACTGCTCTCGCTGTCCCGGGGTAAACGGAATCGTAATGACCTGGGTGCCGGCGAAGGCTCCTTCTTCCTGGGTCGTGGCGGGCGCATTCAACGGGAGTGAAGAGTTGCCTTCTTCCCTGAGGAAGGTCACCACGCGAGTGTTGCCGATTTCCTGAATGTGGGCGCCGACGAAGGTGATGGAAGGCGGGCACTGGAGAAACATCTTCATGCCAGAAGAGCTTCCAGAAACGCAAACAACTTCGAGCTCTTCGGCGGGGATGACCGCGGAGGGTGAGCAGGAAATCAGCAAAGGAAACATGCTCGTGAGAAGGAGGAAGCGTTTCATCGGATTAAGCAAGGTGTTCGCGGACCCAGGGGTGATCATGATGGTCCAAGGAGGTTTCATCGGGTTGGTAACCTCGCTCCAATTTAGCCCGGAGCCTTTCTAAAGTCAGGAAATCACGTTGGCTCACCATGTGCACTCCATCCTGAAGTAATCGTGCGGCCGCCACCCCAACCCCCTTTTTGTACTGCACCGGCTCCTCATGCCGGCAACCAAGTGAAATGACTTGGCTACCACAAGTGCCGCTGCGATCTGTCAGTAGCGCAAAATCGACTTGGTGCTCAAGGGCTAATCGCGCCATTGCCTCTGCCCCGGCAATGATTTTCTCGGTGAGGTCGATTCCATCGGGGCCCAATACCTTGGCCGAGCCAGCAAGGACTTCGAAGCCATCGCCTCCGTGTAAATCTGGCATAGACCTGGGAGTGCCCAACTGATCGTCTTCGGGGCAGAAAGGAATCAGGCGCACCAGAGGGCTATCCAACCATGGTGGCCGTGCCTGATCCAGGCCGTAGGTTGTGCCATCCACGGCAACCTTCCACCCGAACAAACACGCGCTGATGAGAACTCGCCAAGGCTCCTGCTCGGTGGGCGCACGGAGGGATTCGATGGCCTCTGGATGGTGCGGCAACCTCATGATTCGATGTGGTGTGAAGGTCCGCGCAAGTAAGCCGACCAGTACACGCCGGCAACCAACAAGCTACCACCGACAAGGTTGCCCAAAGTGACCGCCAACAGATTCTTCAGCACTCCTGCAATCGAAACGAGCTCGGGATTGAGCGCGTATCCATAAGGGAGGAAAAACCAGTTGGCGATGGAGTGCTCGAAACCGAGCGCTACAAAGGCGGTCACTGGAAACAGGACCGCGAGAATCTTGTCGGTGACGCTGCGCCCGCCCATCGCCAGCCAAACCGCGAGGCAAACCAGGGCGTTGCACAATATGCCGCGAGCGAAAGCTTCGGCGAAGGGCAAGGCGGTTTTCGCTGAGGCAATCGAAAGAGCGGTGTCATGTACCGAGCCGTTGCCCAGGCCATCGGTACCTGCCCACACCACCAAGACCACGGTGCCCAGACAGCCGACGACATTGCCGAGGTACACTAAAACCCAATTGCGCAGGATTTCTCGCGTGCTAATCAAGCGACTGGCCCAGGCCATGGCCAACAAATTGTTGCCGGTAAAGAGTTCGGCACCGGCCACAACCACCAGAACTAATCCTAGGCAAAAGCTGACACCTCCAACCAGGCGCGACAAACCAAAGCCCATGTCGGCGCCGGTCATCACCACCGTGAAGAATAATGCGCCTAGGGAAATGAAGGCGCCAGCCAATAGTGCCAGCACAAAGAGTGAGAAGGTTGGGAGATGTGCTTTCGCGACTCCCAGAGTCTCCACCTTGGCAGCAATTTCTGCCGGGGTGAAGGCGTCCGCATGCTTGGGGGGTGCAGTCATCCGTTCGCGTTCACCTTAGCAGGCAAAAACGAAGTGGTCGTCGCCACTCCAAACATGTTCAAAGTCTGCCCAATAGCCGCGCAGCCAGCGTTCGCCATCTAGGCTTCGTAGGTAGAAGCCCTTTGGCGTTTCGTCATTCTCATCGAGGGGTCGACTGGCGACCGTGAGAGAGCCAAGGGGGGCATTCCCAGAACAAGAGATTTTCCTTAGTTGGTCGCTCTCCGTGGCTTCTTGATACTGCAAGCGCAGGTGCGGGCCTAACTCCAAAGGACATTCCTGCAAGCCTTGCCCCTGAGCGCGGAGCATGATTTGCGGGTATGTGGCGCCATCGGCAAAACCTAGGTCTGCGAGGGAATGAACCAGAATGGGCACCTTGACTTCTTGCGCTGAGAGCTGGAAGCGGTCATCGGCAAACAAATCTTCCGCAGCTTGATTCCACCGCACCGCTTGCTTGCCCAGAGAGTGCAGCAACTCTCTTTTGGACAAGCCGCCGATGCGCACTTGTTCGGGCAAGTTTGCTCTCATGATTACTTGGGCTCGGGGAGTTCCAACTCGACCTCGTAAATCTTGCCGTCGCAGAAGCAACCGATTTCGAATGGCGCACTCATGCGTGACCTTAGGTGGTCCACCTTCTCCTGATAGTCTTGCTCGAGTAGGGCAAAGTCCTGAAATTCGAGGGACCAGGATTCGCCATTGCTCCACGCGTATGCAAAGCGCAGGGGAACCCCTTCGGAGACATCTATCGCCAGGGACAGGGAAGCAAGGGAGACTTCGGAGATGTCAGCCCTCACGCCACGAAGGGGGAAGCCATCGTAAAGAAACTGCTTCAACTCGGCAGGAATGATCTCCCAGGACATGCGCATTTCTTCCCCCTCAAAGCTGATGTGGTCAGGTGGGAAATCCGTCAAGAGGCCTCTGGCTTGCGAGCAGAGATCCCAACCACCAGCGGGGTAAATGTCATAGCCGGCCAATCCTGTGGGGTTTTTGGGGAATGTTCCGCATTCCCAAAAGGGCAACTCGTCTTCTGGCTGATTGTCTTCTAGGCTATGAACGATGCCGTTCATGCGCTTCTCCATCAGTCGCTGATATGGCATGAGGTTAATGGCTAAGTCTGAAACCAGGCAGGACACCCATCGCTTCTCATGATAAAACTCGGTTGATGCTTGCCATCTATCCAGAGTATCTTCGTCAATCCAGAAAGACTTGAGCTCTGCAACGATGCGGCAGCCATAAGGCTGGTCAGCGTTTTCCTCGAGCATGCCTAACACCTGCTTCACGGTCACCGTTTGCGCATTTTTGCCCTGACAGGAGGTCAGGACAATTAGCAAACATAGACTACTGAGGAGTGCCTCACTTTTCCCCTTGGACTGCGAAGCATGGTGGTAGTAGTCCGGCGGTCCCTCAAACTTCAAATCTCCATGTTCGTTTTCCGTGAAAGGGCCAACCGGTGTGTTCGGGTTACCTCGGAAGTGTAGCGAGAGTCTGGTGTATGGCGGGCGTGCGAACAAGAGGTCATCGCCAGGCAAGATAGAATTAGAATGAATGGCTTTAGAGGAGTCATGAGCCTAAGCGATTCTATCAGCATATTTGGCCTCCGCCCTGAGGCCCCCAATTAACCTGTCGAGAGATTTCGGATAGCATGGAAGCATGCATATCCCTACTGCATGCACCTTAACCCTAGTCTCTCTGTGTGGTCTTAGTTTCGCACAAGAAGAATCGCCCGCGAACCCTAATGCCAAATTTGTGGAGCGCCCGGGTCAACTAGAATTCTCAGGGCTCATGATTGTGCGCCCGCAGCAAAGCGAAGGGCATCATGCGCGCGCCGTCAGCCGCTTGCAGGAACATGTTGTCGAGTTTGTGGCGCAAACCGATGAGTACATCGTTGCCGTTCCTCCTCACCACAATGAAAACTCATACGCGCATTGGCTGATGGAGACAGGAGACTACGAATATGCCGAGCCAGATTGGATTTGCTTTCCCACGCTGCAAACTCCCAACGATGCCAGCTATTGGCAACAATGGCACCATGACCAGATTCGCTCACCACTAGCTTGGGGAATCGAAACCGGAGATTCCAGTGTCATTGTGGCGATTGTCGATGGCGGCATGCAACTAGATCACCCCGACCTCGTGGGCACCTTAGTCTCGGGCTACAACTCCGATGACGATCTCGCGCAAAGCCTTGGCGGCGATGTCACCGATGTCGACGGCCATGGCACTTTTGTCTCCGGCCTGGCGGGTGCCACAGGAAACAACGGCACATTTGTGGCGGGTATGGGTTGGAACCTCTCAATGATGCCCGTGCGCTATTACAACCAGCCGGGAGGCGGTTATCTGCACAACATTACCGAAGGTGCACGATGGGCGGCAGAGAATGGTGCGAAATGCATCAACGTCAGCCAAACCGGCGTCGAAAATAGTTCGGTGCAAACCACGGGCGCTTATGTCAAGGGCCTTGGCAGCCTGCTGTTCTGGGCCGCCGGCAATGATCAACGCGACCTCAGTTGGTTTGATTGGGACGATGTCATTGTTGTCGGCGGCACCGATCCCGCCGATGCCAAAGCCAGCTTTTCTGCTTTCGGTGTCGCAGTTGATGTTTATGCACCAGCCACCGATATCTACAGCACCGGCGTGGTCAGCGCGCTGGCTGTGGGCAGTGGTACCAGTGCCGCAACTCCTATGGTTTCAGGGCTCGCCGCTCTCACTTGGAGCCTGCGCCCTGAACTCACCCCAGATCAAGTCGAGGCCAGCATTTTTGCCGGGTGCGTCGACCTGGGAACTCTAGGCGAGGACCCCTATTGGGGCCATGGTCGCATCGATGCTTATGCCACACTGCAAGCCGCTGGCTTTGTCAGCATTACCGCCAATGGCCAGGGCACCGAAGCCTTTATCGTGCGCGGAGCCAACCTGACCCTGGAAATCCAAGTCGAGCCGGGAACCTTGGGCACCGACCCAAGCGAATGGTGGCTAGTCGTCAATGCGCCTTCCGGTTGGCGCCACTTCAATCAAAGCCAATGGGCTTTAGGGGTCCTGCCGATGTACCAGGGCCCGATGTATCCACTCGCCTCAGACACTGTTCTGGATTGGTCTGGCTTACCAGTCGGGACTCATGAATTCCTGTTTGGCGTCGACACCATCATCAATGGTGTGCCCGAGCTGAATGACATGCTGTTGGATTCGGTGATCGTCACCGTGCTGTAGTCGCGGCGCGCCCGATCGCCTTCAGCATGCCACCAAAAATGAGGTGGTGTAGTGGATAAATACCGTACCAATAGGCGCGACCGAACCAACCAATTGGGTCGAAGATGGCCGTTTGGTGAATGATGGTTTCTTCGCCATCGGGGACAACTTCAAACTCGAGCCAAGCACGGCCAGGCAACTTCATTTCTGCGTAAAGGCGCAAACGCTGATTGGGCTCAAACTCTTCGACGCGCCAAAAATCTACGGTGTCGCCGGTTTTGAGCAAAAACGGGTGTGGCCGACCGCGGCGCATTCCAGGACCGCCCACCAGAAGATCTAAGAAGCCGCGCAGGCGCCAAAGCCAGTTGTAGCGATACCACCCGGTTTCTCCGCCGATGGCTTGAATCGGCGCAAAACAGGATGCCGCTGGTGCCGCCACGCGAATCGTTCGTGCATCGACCAAGCGAGTGCCGAAGCGCACCCCACCGTAAGAGCGCGGCTGGCCCACAGAAGACACGGCATCGGACCACCGAGTTTCGGCAAACTCTTGGTCTTCTCGCAACAAAGCACGACGCACCGCCTCTGCCACGCCAATCGGCTGCACCGAAAAGATTTTGAGTGCGCGATGGTCACGAACAACTGTCGAATGAATCAGCGAGGTAATCAATTTCCGCCCCACGCGGGCATACAGCGGAGTGACCAAGCCGAGCCAAAGGCTGGAAAGATAGGGTGTCAAGAATGGAACCGGAACCATGAACAAGCGCAATCCACGCTGGCGTGAATATTCGCGCATGATGTCTCCATAGCTCACACGATCCGCCCCACCCACTTCGTATATGTCGTTCTGCTCCGGGGGCAGAGTGATGGCTTGCAGCAGATATGCCAAGAGATCATCAATCGCAATTGGCTGCGCTTCCACACTGACCCATTTCGGCGCAACCATGAACGGCAGTCGTTCCACCAGGGCACGAATCATCTCAAAAGATAGGCTGCCCGAACCAATCACCACAGAAGCACGTAACTCAATAACACCCACCCCACTTTCGCGCAAAACATGACCCACTTCATGACGGCTGCGCAGGTGCGGCGACAAATCTTCCTCGTCGCGACCAAGACCGCCAACATAAATCATGCGTTGGACTCCAGCGGCTTTCGCTGCTTCCCCGAAGTTCCTCGCCGCTTCACGGTCCGCATCTTCAAATGAACCGCTCGCGCCCATGGAATGCACAAGGTAGTAGGCAATTGCAACGCCTTCCATCGCGCGATCCAGGCTGGCGCAGTCCAAGACGTCGCCCTCAACGACCTCGGTGCCCTCCCCTACCTTTTCGCGCAGGGATTCAGGGCGACGCGCCAAACAACGCACTTCGTAGCCTGCGGTCTCCAGGCGGCGCAGGAGCCGACCACCGATATAGCCGGTTGCTCCGGTCAGAAGGATTAGCGGCACCGCGCTCTCACCAGCTATTGACCAGGGCTTCCGCCCACTGCAGAACTAGCCTGCCAACTCGCGCCGGCGTTGTTGTCTAGATTGGGATCTATCAATTCCAGGGTTGGACCGATGCCATCGGGCGTGGTCGGCCAGGGAGCAGAGTCATCGTAATCGACTTCGTCGACTAAGACACCAGAGCCATCGCGCAAGCGAAGGAGCTCTCCGCTGCCACTGAAGGCAAAGCCGAGGTCGCCAAGAGCGGTCACTCCAGCCCCATAAGTGGAAGTGAACTGGTTCACATCACTAGCCAGAACCAAATAGCCTCCCGACGGAATCGTGGTTCCAGCAGGCACGGTGTAGGTTGAGCCAGAATCCTCAAAGGTCCAGAGGCTGATGTCGATGGCGGAAGCACTGTTGTTGTAAAGCTCCACCCAATCACCGGGGTCAAAGCCGGAGCTTGAGTTGTAGTTGATCTCATGGATCACCATGCCTGCGTTCGCAGCTGGCCGGAATACTGCGCTGACGCCATAGGGTGCGCCATCGGAAATGATCTCGACTTGGGCTTGCTGCGGAAGCAAGGGATTGCTCCACGAATCAAACTCCCAACCCGGAGCAGGGATTGCCGTCATGGCGACTGGCACGTACTGGAAGTAGATTCCACTCCACGCTTCGGCGATATCAATCGCGGTTAACTGCACGCTGCCCGAACCCGCGGGCGAGATATCCAGAGACAGCGTGAAGTCGCCAGGAATGTTGTACTTGTTACGCACTTGCTGACGCGTAATGTTATTACGCGCGCCAAGGTAGCTACTGATGTCCCGCAGCTCCGCAAGCCAGGAAGCTCGGCTGATGTTCAATCCAAATGGCCCCTGGTTTTCCCAACGAGTCATATGGCGATCAATCTCCGGACTCATCTCCTGGTAAATCTCAAACATCAGTTGCCGCGTGCGCAGTGGGCGGAAATGCTGATTGAGATAGTCTGCGTAGCGATTCACAAAGCCCTGACGGTATCCGTCATTTTCCATCAGGGCGCGGAACAGTACCGCTGTGTCGGCATTACTGCCATAAAGATGGTTCAGCACATTGACGTGAACCGAATCGAAACGGCCAAACACGAAGTCGGTGTCGTATAGCATCCAGCGCCAGCGACCTTCCGGCGTACTTGGGCGCCACCACTTAATGTTGTTCTGCGGCCAATCATCGTTGCCACCCCAAACCTGCATAATGCAATAGGCGGCAAGGTTATCGGTATCGACCCGGCTTTGGACCTCGGCCCAAACCAAGGGGTCATTCATGTTGCTGTTGTTCACCAGGTCGAGAGTCTCTTCCCAGTGCTCTCGGTCGCCTTCGATAACTTCGCCATCGCGCAGCTCGAGGATATCGACTTCATCGGGGTCCACGCCTTTGCGTGAAGCTAGATAGTCTTCATCTTGCCGCTCACGCAAGTTGTGGATGCCATAGTACTCGCCATTGAGGAATACCACGGTGGGCTGGAAGGCCATGATCTCGATGTCTTCCGGCTGAGAAATCCGATGCATGAGGCCATCGCGCATGTGCGCATAGCACCAATCATTGCCTGCATTGCGCAACAAGAACTGCTTGTAGGAATCAAAACCAAGTTCAGGGAACAGATCGGCCTCAAAGGTTCCTGGGCCATAACCACCGCGAGCAATCGCACGCAAACTCAGCTGCGCATTAAAGCGCGAACCAAAGCCGCCATGAATCTTCAGGCCGATGTCCTGACTCAATATGCGGGTTCCGCCTAAGCTGAAATGCTCGACGTGGGCCGGCACTTCTCTGCGGCCAAAAGCGTTGGTGTAAATGCCGTTCGGCCCGAATAAATCATTCGGTTCCGCCACCACGGAGACCGCAGGTAAGTCTTGCGGCACCGGGCCCACAACATAGGTTTCGGTCGTCACCACACTGCCCCACTTGCCGGCCTCGAAGGCGCGAGCACGCAATGGCGTCACCCCAAGGAAAATACTAATCGGGCCGGTGTACTGCGGGTCTGCCGTGGTTGGCTCGTTGCCGTCTAAGGTGTAGTGCACCACAGTTCCTGGCGGAACCGTCAAGGTCACCGAAATCGAGTTGGGATAGAAACCGCCTTCTGGGCTTGCGCCCGCATTCTCAGCATAGGCGATGCGGCCTGGCTCAGTATTCAGTGCGTCGGCTGTGGTTCTCTGGAAAATCAATAGGTTCGCGCCCGCAGTGTCGCGGCCAACCGAGGTATTGGCATACATCCGCCCTGTATCGAGCGAATCAATCAACACCATGTTGCTGTCGGTGAGAGCCAAACTCTCCCCTTCAGCCTTGAGCTTAAAGTTGGTGTGGAAGGGACGGTAGTTGGGAATCTTCAGCCGTGGGTCGGGACCGACAGGAACTGCGGCAGGACGCACTGCCGTCAGGAAAGGAATCAAACTCAGATCTGAGGAACCGGCGGTCACATTGTGTGCTTGCACCGCGAGGACATTGGTGCCATCGATGAGCAGGTTTGGTAAATCACGAATCTCTATACCGTGAATCGTGCCGCCGCCATAGAGTTCTGCCTCGTGCGAGGAGTCGGCAAAAGCATTGTGCGGAGGATTCACGCCGGTCATGTTGTCGCGATCAATCTCCACTCCATTGAGATAAGCCACAAAGCCATCGTCGTAGTCGACATGGAAATACAACTGCTCAAAAGAGTCGATATCGCCTTGGGTGAGTGTGAACTCTTTACGAATGAACACCGAATTGTCGCTGATGATTGTGGCGTCGTCGCCATCGCTAAAGCCGAAGCCACTCGGGCCTTGGCCCCATCCGCTCGGCACGAAACCCGGAAGCTCCCATCCCGCGGCCACCGCCTGGCCGCCCGGCCAATAGTCAAAGGAGTCGCCTGAAGTGACGAGAGTGAGAAACTCTTGGCTGCCGGTGACATCGCCCTTGCCCGATGCGTAGAGCAGGAGGCCGCTGTCTGGTGGAATCGACATGCCAGGAAGGACCCACTTGTGGGGGTCTGCGGGGTTGTCAGACAGACCCCAACCGCCCAGGTTGACCGCCCCTCCTCCGTAATTCCAAAGTTCAATCCAGTCGGAGGTATCTCCATCTTCGTCCTCGAGGCCGCTGACGTTGGAGGAAACCACCTCATTGATGCGAACCTGCGCTGCGCTCAAATTGGAGCACAGGAGCAGGAGAAGAAGAAGGGAGAGGGAGGCACGCATGGAGACCACAAGAGGGGAACCTTAGCTTACCTCAATAACCAAGATTCCGTGGGCGATGTCCTAGTATGGCTTGCCTCGCATCATGCACCCAAAGGCCGGCAATCGGAGAGAACCCTTGCGCACCGAGATTGAACCCAATACTTCCGCTCAAATACTCACCATGACGGTGGAGCGCCAGATGAAAGCCAACGCAGAAGACCTATTCCGCGCGTGGACTGAGCGCATGGATCTTTGGTTTGCTGAATCCGGTGAGCTGCTCATGACCGCCAAAGTGGATCAACCCTTTTTCTTCTACAACCGAAGCGATTGGGGGCGGCACCCTCACTATGGTCGCTTTTTGGAGCTGAAGAAGAATGAACTTGTCGAGATGGCTTGGGTGACCGGTGAGAACGGTACTGAGGGCGCCGAAACCGTGTTGCGCATCGAGTTGGTCCCGCAAGAAAGCGGGACGCATTTACGGCTAACCCACTCCGGCTTTCCCCATGAAAAGTCACGCAAGGGCCACGCCGATAACTGGCCCGAAGCGTTAGAGATTCTGGACCAGACTCTGCTCATGACATTAGAGTAGATAGTTGACCGGCATTGACGTAGATGAAATATTGAGATGAGACATTCGACAATGAGGAAAACGCCCATCATTTGCGCGCACATTTGGACCGTACTGCATAACTGGAAGAAAGCCTGCCATCCTTCGAAAGGGAATTTTGCATTGAGCAAAATAAACACGGCGATATAAGACCATAGAAAAGCAAAGCACGGGATGCCATCGCGGCATTCCCCTTCTTGATCTCCTCGCGTTTCTGCTTTTGTTCATAGGCTACTCATCATAGTCCCAACCGAACTCCTTGTTCGCCGTTGCCAAGCGCGGTCTGTGCGTATTTCATCAAACGCGCAGACCCACAAATGCGGGTGCGGGTAACTGTGGTGTACTCCTGCTAGTTAGGCGACTTAGATTTTGTGTAGCCACCCCATTCGCGAGTGAATGCACTAAACAGCGCGGCCACGAGTGCCCCAGGAACCGCCGTGATAACTCCCGAGATCAATGCACCGCTGGCCAAGCCAACGCCTGTCGTCAGCCAAAGGTTTTGATACCACTTCAGGTAAGCGCAAACGGCGGAGAGCGGTAAAGTGAACATTGCCCATGTTGCCGCGATGAAAGGGAAACCCGTGAACATGGCCGTCAGGCTGAAGAAAAAACCTTCCCAAATGAAACTGGGGCCACCCGTCATGCCAAGGGCGAGCAGGAATAACCAGCACCCCATTAGGTGGGCAACGCAGGAAGCCACCAGCAGATAACCAATCCACAGGAGTCTGGATTTCCAAGTAGCGTGACTCGCTTGATTCATGGGAGCAGCCCTTTATGCCGCCAGCACAAAAACGACGAACAGGAGGAGCGGCCAAGAGAGTGAGAACGCAAGAAGGGCAAGAAGCAGGTTCAAAACGTATTGTTTCGGGTGGCGCTTGCACACATAGGCATAAGATATGGCAACAAGCAAAGCTCCTACAGGAATCGGATAGTAAAACGCATAGCTGAGAATCTGCCAGCCAAAGGATCCGGTGAAAACGGTACAGAGGTAAAAAACGGCCCACCCGCCAAGGCATCGTGCCAGGGTCGTCAGCTCACTATTGCCTTTTGCTTCTGCCGTTCTCATGAGAATAAACCTGTCATCATTCAAATCAACCCGATTCCCCTACGCGCAGGCCAGTTTGCTTTCGCCATCCAAGCGGCTGCAAAATCAATCAGTAACAAAGCGATGATAGCACTGCCTAGTCATCTGCCACCGGCTTCGGCGCACCCGAATGCAACCCCCTGGTCCCGTGATACAGGCCATCACGAGCGATGCCCATGAGCTCTCGGAGTTCATGAATTTTTAACGCCAATAAGTCCTCATAGCTGAATTCAGAAAGGTGAAACAAGGAGGTTCCGGACTTTGAAGCTCTCCACGCCTGGACGGTCTTGATCGGTGCCACCAAGAGTCCGAGCAAGAATCCACTGAACACAATGGAGCCCACATAAAAGCCAAGACTCCTTAATCCCCTACGACATTCCCATGCCGAAAGCTGGCCTTCCCCTGCGGGGTTCGTTCCAAATCCTGTCGCAACGTGATGGAGGTCGTGCAGCATTATCGCCCAGCGGTGCCTCGGCGGATTCGGCACGGAGAACTTGACCTTTAGAAAAGTCGCGGGCGTCCGCGGTGCATCATAAGCCTCCTTCAGGAAACCGTTTTCTTCGAGGTAAACCTGAAGGCCCATGGCTACCTCCCATTCAGGAGGAAGGGGTGCGCTTCGAGGGTATGAGATGGCCAAGGTGTACTCAACTTCGCTTAATCCGCCCACTTAAGTCCAAAGTAGAAAACCACCGTCAGAACTATCACGGTGCGAGTTGGATTTTCATTTTGAGAGTAAGTTTGCCGCATGGATTGTAGCGAAAGATTCTTGTCACAAGGCCTGGGAGTCCGCGAAACCACGCCCATAGGAGAATCACCATGACTGATCAAACTCACATCGAAGACTTTCGCGCTACTGCCCTTGGCAGCGGCTGGCCTACCCGTGTTGACATTTCTGACACCGAGTGGGCATTTCAGGTAGACGAGCCCAAAGAGGATGGAGGCTCAAACAGCGGACCCAATCCCATGCATCATTTTGTAGCATCCCTCGCTGGTTGCCAAAATGAACAAGCACAAGTCGTCGCGGAAGAAATGGGGATCGATGCCGGGAAAGTTCAAATCAAGCTCGAGGTTTCTCTAAACCTGGCTGGCTTTATGGGAATGGCGCAGGACTCGGAAGGTTGCTTTGAGCGAGTGCGCATCTCCGCTTCGGTGGCGGGTGTGAGTGAAGAGCAAGCCCGCGTCTTAGGAAGCCAAGTAGATGCACGGTGCCCAGTCTTGAGCCTACTGCGCACCGCTGGCACCACGATTGAATCAAGTTGGGCGGCAAGCTAGGCAGGAACTTCCCTAATCAGGGTCTGCCAGATAAACGACTTTAAATCGCTCTTGAACAAGCAAAGTCTCCTCTGAAAACTCAATCCCGGCTCCTGCGCACTCCATCTGAAAGAAGTCATGGTGCGCACGGCGCCACCAGGCAAGACTTTGATCTCCTTCGCCTTCAGCATGCGCATGCTCTGCGCTGACATCGCAAAATCTAGATTCGGAGACCTCGGTGGTCTGAATGATGGAAGTCGGCTTGCCGGACCAGTCGAGAACAATCATCAAGCTGTTGACGACCGGCATCGGGCATTCCCCGATGTCATACCAATATTTCATACTGCAGGTGGCCACTTTCTTGCCGATGCGAACGAGCTCTGCGCATTGGTTTGCGCCATGTTCCTCTGCGCAGAAGTGTTCGGCCACCACATGTGGAATCAGCTCGCGCTCATCTGGCGAAAGCGTGGCGAGATAGCTGTTCAGAAAATCTTGTTCGCGAGAGTTCAACATGGTTCGTGCAAAGCGCTTCAACCTACTCCGATTTCTCAGACTGATTTGAGAAGCGAATGGCAAGGCAAAATAGGACTACGGCTGCAATCACCAAAAGCGCGGCGCCGCCATCAGTCATCTTTCCTGAGCTACTGCCCGCAAAAGCTTTCCACCACCCTCCGTGATAATCGGGTCTGAAGGCAATCGTGTTGTCGGCCTGTCCAAAATCAATCACAAGGAATGCGGCCAGGAAGGCTAGGCAGCTCGCGAGGAAGCATTTCTCTCCCTTGTCACTTTTATTCATAGCTCCCTATTGCCTTGCCAAGGGCAGTGCATCACCTTGCGCCAGTTCGATTTAGCTAACCGCATGCGCCAAAGAGGGAAAACAAGCCAAAAGCCATGGGACGAAGGAGAGTGCCCAAACCCAATAGCGCACGCGATTCAGAGAACCTGGCTTGATCATAAATTGAAGGGCCAATCCAACCCCGATTGCGGCCAGTCCCCAATAGGAGAGGGAAACCGAGACTTCGGTGCAACAGGATTGCCAATCTCGGTAAATGGAGCCGGCATAGGGACCACCAAGAATTGCAAAATTGCCCCCAAGGAGCATGGCTAAAGCGAATCCTAGAGCCGGAATGAGGAATATCACGGCATGAATTCTCGATAGGTATGGCGAAGGCCTTAACTCCTGGGACTCACTCTCACTCATTGCGCCAACGCTAGGAACGCACCCACTGGATCCTGAATGGCGGCATAGGAGTACGCACCATCGGAGCCTCGTGTCGCTTTCAGGATTTTGCCGCCCTCCTCTTCGACACGCCGCAAGCTTTCTTCGAGATCACCCACCGGCAAGTAGATCATCCAGGTGGCCGGCAGGCCCTGGTTGACTCCACGCGCGTGACAAACTCCTGCCGCGGCATTCCCGTCTTCGCAGAGCATGCTGTAGTCAGCATATTTCTCACCGGCGTCCTCCATGCCAACATCTTGCGCGGACCATCCAACCACCTCGCGGTAGAAATCTCGCGTTGCCGAGGCATCGGGAACGGTGAGATCGAGCCAGGCAATGCGACCCATAGTGGCAGCGGAATCCGAAGGGCCATCGCCATCTGGTGCAGGAATGGCCTCTGCAGGCACGACCGGCATGATTCCGAATGCAGCGCCATTAGGGTCACTGAGGACCGCCCACTGACTTTCGCCGTGGTCATCTTTGCCGTGCATCAACTCACTGCCGCCCAAACGAAGCGCGCGCTCGACACTGGAAGCAACATCGGTAACTTGAATGTGCGGCATCCATTGTAATGGCAAGTCGGCATACTCCGGGATGCGCGCGCCCAAGCCGATAATCGGCATGCCATGATTGTTCATCAAGTCTTCGCGCCATAATGGGATTTTGCCCGTGCTGAGAACGCGTGAGTAGAAGCGTAACTCCCGTTCATGTTCGGGAACGGCGATGTCGGCGCTAAGGACTCCGCCGACGCGTGGCTTGAAGGCTTCGCTCATGCTTCCCATTCTAGTAAGCGTTTGGCACAGAGGGTCTGCTGCACTGGATGCAAGTCAGTGAAAGCAGAAGGATGAGGCGTTTCCTTGAGGTGTGCCTAACGGGGTAGGCTATTCGGAATCCAATGTTTCACCCTACTCTGTCAAGCATAGACACGGTATTCAGGATGCAGTGGGCCAGGATGAGAGGCCACAGGTTTCGACCGAAAAGCACATAACCCAGCCCCATGCCAAGGCCAATAAGGCCGACAGTAATCGACCGTTCAGAGAAATCATTCGAGTGTCGAAAACCGAATATCACTGCCTGGAGAATCACCGCAAGGATCGTGGCAACCAAAGTGCTCGAGAACATTCTCTCAATCCAGTTCATCATGAATCCTCGGTCCAATATCTCCTCGAGGAATGACTCGAGCCAGATCACCGGGATTATGGAAAAAAACAGAATCCAGTTGCCCTCTAGATTGCCAAATTTGCTGACTGCTGCCTCATTCGAAGTGTCAGGAGACAAGTTCCACGAGAACTGATCTTTGAGAATCTCAAAGAGGATGATGGACCCGATAGCCATTCCGAGAGTAACCGCCGTGGCGATTCCCAGCTGTTTAAGATGAGCGGGCTTGCAAAGACCGAGTTCATGCCAAGTCACTCCTCTTGCCTTCATTCTCCAAGCTGCAACAGCCAATCCCGTGAATGACCAAAAGAGTCCATTAGCTAGAAACCCAAAACGATCGAAGTAAACCTCTCTTATGAGGAAGATAGCCGGTAAATAGATGGCTAGGTCAATGAAGAATGCTCCTGCTCCAATCCCGCGAGAGATCGAAGATTGAGATTGTCCACTATCGTGAAGGTCTTTCATCGTGTGCGCGGCTAAGGGATTAGGTCGTGAGCGACCTGGTTCACAGAGTGGAAGGTGACCCAAATCCAGGCTTCTGACGCAACTGAGCTTACCCCCTTGCTCAGGACGCAAGCTACCACGAAATACTTGCAAGGCAATGGCAACCGCTGTTGCAAACCAGAGCCATAAAGGAGCGACGCCAGGAGCTTCGGCGTCCCCGCATCTCGTTCGGCACCGCTTGCGTCTTCTCGCGAAGCCATGCTATTTTCCCGGCTTGGGAGCGACGCGCAACAGCCGATGACGGAATCCCGCTCAATGTCATCGGCGGATTCGACAGAGACCGCCGGACCCGGTGGGAAGGGCGAGGACCGCGATCTGCGCCGGTTCCTGGGCGCGTTGGGTCGGGAACCCGAGGAGCAGAGTCGAGAGACCGGCGCCGTCGGCACCCGTGCCTGCATCGCCGCGCTGCGTGCCGGCAAGGCCGATGTGCTCTTCCTCGAGCAAGGGTTCGCGCCCTTGGACGGCTGGGCCTGCGACGCCTGCGGGACCATCCGCGAGGCCGAGGGCCCGCCGCGCCGCTGCGTGAAATGCGGCAGCCGCGGGGTGCGCGCGGCCCAGCTGCTCAAGGAGCTGGCGAGGCTCGCCGGTGAGACCGGCGCCCGGGTCGCCCAGGTCGCCGAGGGTGCGCTCCCGGACACCGCCGGCGGGGTCGGTTGCCTGCTGTTCGTGGATGAACCGATTCCCACCGAGAAGATCGACGTGGCCCACTACGCCGTGGTCACGGTGACCCTATTCACCTTCTGGCTCCTGCTCTCCGGGCACGCCACCACGCTGCTGCTCGGCCTGGGCTTCGGCTCCGTGCTGTTGGTCGTCTGGCTAAGCATGCGGATGGACCGCGTCGACGCCCAGATCAGCTGGTCGCGGCCGTCCATCGGCCTGCTCCGCTACCTGATTTGGCTGCTGTGGATGGCGGTCAAGTCGAGTGCCGACGTCGCCCGCCGTATCTGGGACCCGGCGCTGCCCATTTCCCCGGCCTGGACACGCGTTGACACCGACATCCGCTCGCCCCTGAAGAAGACTCTCTATGCCAATTCAATCACCCTGACGCCGGGGACGCTGACCACCAGCGCCCACAAAGAGCATCTGATGGTGCACAGCCTCGCCGAGGCGAACCTCGAGGAATTGCGGGCAGGAGCGATGGAGCACCGCATTGGAAAGTTGGAGCTCTGACGTGGTACTCGCCGCAGTCCTCGCAATCCTCGTGACGATGGTCCTGGCGCTGATTCGCGCCGTTCTCGGGCCGAGTGTCTACGACCGCATCCTCGCCGCCAACAACTTCGGCACCAATACCGTGCTGCTGGTAGCGGTCGGAGGGCATGGCCTCGGCTGGAACAGCTATGTCGACGTGGCGCTGCTCTACGCGATGGTGAACTTCGTCACCACCGTCGCCATCATGCGTTACTTCGAGGCCAGCACGTGGACGCGCAGCCGCGGCATCCAGGAGGACGCGTGATGGGGATGATCATCGAGGTCTTGAGCTGGATCTTCTTCCTGCTGGGCGGCTTCCTATGCCTCACCGGCGCCGTCGGCCTGCTGCGGTTGCCCGATTTCTTCTCGCGTGTGCACGCCAACAGCATCACCGAGACTCTGGCCGCCCCACTCCTGCTATGCGGGGTGATGCTCCAGATCGAGCCCTCGCTCGACACCGTCAAGCTGCTGATGGTGCTGTTCTTTCTGCTGTCGACGAGCCCGACCTCGACCCATGCGCTGGTCAAGGGCGCCTTGCTCGACGGCGAGTTGCCGACCACCGGCGTGGACCCCGCGGACGCCGGGGAGGAAGACGAGTCATCGAACAGCTGATCAACCTAGGGATGCTGGCCCTGCTGGTGGTGACGGTGATCGCCGCCGTGCGCAGCACGGACCTGTTTGCGGCCGCAATCCTGTTCGGCATCTACAGCTTCCTGACCGCGATCCTGTTCATGGACCTGGACGCGGTGGACGTGGCCTTCACCGAGGCCGCGGTCGGCGCCGGCGTCTCCACCGTATTGCTGCTCTCCACGCTACGCCTGACCGGGCGCTACGAGCAGCGCCACAAGCACTCGCCGGCCCTGCCGCTGGTGGTGGTCGGCCTGACCGGCGCCGCGCTGGTCTACGGCATGACCGATGCGCCGGACTTCGGCGACCCGGAGGCGCCGGCCCACACCCACGTCGCCAAGCGCTACATCGAGGACGGACCGCGCGAGACCGGGGTACCGAACATGGTCACTGGCGTGCTCGCCAGCTATCGCGGCTACGACACCCTCGGCGAGGTCTTTGTGGTCTTCACCGCCGGGCTGGCGGTGATGATGCTGCTCGGCACGCGCGTGCGCGGCGGCCGCAGCAGCGGCCGCGAGGCGATTGGCGACCTGCTGGTCCTGCGCGTAGTCGGCAAGGTGCTGATTGCCTTCGTGATGCTGTTCGGCCTGTACGTGCAGTTCCACGGCGACTACGGCGCAGGCGGCGGCTTCCAGGCCGGCGTCATTTTCGCCACCGCGCTGATCGTCTACGACCTAGTCTTCGGCGAGGCAGACGCGCGGCGGGTGATGCCGCACATCTGGACCGAGCGCCTAATCGCCATCGGCATCCTCATCTACCTCGGCGTCGGCGTGGCCGGCATGCTGCTCGGCGGTCCCTTCCTCGACTACTCGAAGCTGGCCACGGACCCGGTCAAGGGGGAACACCTGGGCATTCTGCTGGTGGAGTTCGGCATCGGCGTGGCGGTGTTCGGTGCGGTGATGTCGATCTTCAACGCCTTCTCGGGCCTCCGACTGCCGTCGGAAGGGGGGCGCGACGATGTATGACTATCTGGTCTCCGTGTTCCTGATGATGGGAGCGCTGTACGTGGTCATCGCCCACGGCAACCTGGTCAAGAAGGTCATCGGCCTGGGCATGTTCTCGACCGCGGTGTTCATTCTTTACATCACCATCGGCAAGGTCGAAGGCGGCACTGCGCCGATCCTCGAGGAGGGGGTGACCGTCTATTCGAATCCGCTCCCGCATGTGCTGATTCTGACCGCGATCGTGGTCGGCGTGGCCACCACCGCCGTCGGCCTGTCGTTGGCGGTGCGCATCAAGGCCGCCTACGGCACGGTCGAGGAGGACGAAATCACCGAAATGAACCTCCAGGCGGAAGAGGCAGGGCAGGACGGAACGGAGGACGAATCCTGAACCTGGTCGATCATCTCCCGGTGCTGGTGGTGCTGGCGCCGCTGGTCGCCGCGCCGGCGATCGTGCTCATCGGCCGCGCGCGGGCCGCCTGGCACCTGGCGCTGGCCGCCGTGGTGGCCAGCTTCGCCGCCGCCTGCGCCATCGCCTGGAAGGTCTCGCGCGAGGGCGCCATCGACTATGCGCTGGGCGGCTGGGAGGCGCCGTGGGGAATCGCCTACCACGTCGATTTCCTCGGCGCCCTGGTGCTGCTGACCGTCACCGGCATCGCCGTCGCCGTCGTGACCTATGCGCGGCCCAGCGTCGAACGCGAGATCCCCGAGAGCCGCCGCTACTACTTCTACGGCTGTCTGATGCTCTGCCTGGCCGGCCTGTTGGGCATGACCATCACCGGCGATGTCTTCAACCTGTTCGTGTTCCTGGAGATCTCGTCGCTGTCCTCCTATGCCCTGATCGGCATGGGGCGCGACCGAAGGGCACTGAATGCCGCCTTCCAGTACCTAGTGATGGGCACCATCGGGGCGAGCTTCATCCTCATCGGCATCGGCTTCATGTACATGATGACCGGCACGCTAAACATGGCGGACCTCGCCGTGCGTCTGCCAGAGGTGGCCGACACGCGCACCATCCGCGCCGGCTTCGCCTTCCTCACCGTCGGCATTGGGCTCAAGGTGGCGTTGTTTCCGCTGCACCTGTGGCTACCGAACGTGTACGCCTATGCGCCCTCGGTGGTCAGCGCCTTCCTCGGCGCGACCGCGACCAAGGTCGCGGTGTACGCTTTGCTGCGCATCATGCTCGGCATCTTCGGCGTCGAGTTCTCGCTGGGAGAGATGCCGCTGCACGCGCTGCTGGTTGGCCTCGGTTCCCTGGGCGTGGTTTCCGCCTCACTGGTGGCGGTGTTCGAGCGCAACGTCAAACGCATGCTCGCCTACTCGAGCGTGGCGCAAGTCGGCTACATGGTGCTCGGCATCGGCCTGGCCAACACCGACGGCGTCACCGCCTCGATCCTGCACATCTTCAATCACGCGCTGATGAAGGGCGCCCTGTTCCTGGCCCTTGGCGCAGTGATGTACCGCATCGGCTCGGTGCACATCCGCGATCTCGCTGGCCTCGGCCGGCGCATGCCGCTGACTGCGGCCGCGATTCTGGTCGCCGGCCTGAGCCTGATTGGCGTCCCCGGCACGGTCGGCTTCGTCAGCAAGTGGTACCTGGTGCTCGGCGCGCTTGAGAGTGGCCTGTGGCCATTGGCGGCACTGGTCCTGTTCGGCTCGATCCTCGCCCTGATCTACATCTGGCGCCTGGTCGAGGTGGTCTGGTTCGAGCGCCCGGCCGCCGATGCCCCTGCGATCGACGAGGCGCCCCTGCAGATGCTGGCCCCGATCCTGGTGCTTGCCTTCGCCAACCTCTACTTCGGCATCAACACCGACCTCACCGCCGGCCTCGCGCAGCGTGCCGCCGAGGCCCTGCTGGAGGTGAACCGCTGATGGACCAGGCCACGCTGCTTGTCGCCATGCTGGTGCTGCCGCTCGCCGGCGCCCTCGGCCTACTTTTGGTGCGCCGCAGACCGAACCTGCGCGAGGCCGTCACCCTCGCCACCGGTGCCCTCCTGCTCGGCGTGGTCGGCGCGTTGGTCGCGGGCTTCGATGCCGCCACGGCAACCACCGTGGTCCTGGCGCGGCCGTTGCCGGGGTTGGAGATCGCGCTCTCGCCGGAACCGCTCGGCCTGCTCTTCGCGCTGGTCGCCGGCTTCCTGTGGCCGGTCACCTCGATCTACGCGATCGGCTACATGCGGGGGCACGGCGAGGACCACCAGACGCGTTTCTTCACCTTCTTCGCGGTGTCGATCGGCGCCACGCTCGGCATCGCGATGAGCGCCAACCTGCTCACGCTGTTCCTGTTCTACGAACTGCTGACGCTGGCGACCTTCCCGCTGGTCACGCATGCCGGCACGCCGGAGGCGCGGCGGGCAGGACGCATCTACCTCGGGATCCTGATGGGCACCTCGGTCATGTTCCTGTTGCTCGCGGTGATCTGGACCTGGCACCTCGCCGGCACCCTGGACTTCGTGCCCGGAGGCATCCTCCCGGCGGACGCCGACCCGGCCCTACTCGGCATCCTGCTGCTGCTCTTCGTCTTCGGCGCCGGCAAGGCGGCGATGATGCCCTTCCACCGCTGGCTGCCCGCGGCGATGGTCGCGCCGACGCCGGTGTCCTCGCTGCTGCACGCGGTCGCGGTGGTCAAGGCCGGCGTGTTCACGGTGCTCAAGGTCGCGGTCTACGTATTCGGCCTGGAGCGCATCGGCGAACTGGCGAGCGCCGAGTTCCTCGCCTACCTGGCCGGCTTCGGCATCCTCGCCGCCTCCGCGGTGGCGATGAAGAAGGACAACCTGAAGGCGCGGCTGGCCTACTCGACCATCAGCCAGCTCGGCTACATCACCTTGGGCGCGATGCTCGGCACCGCCAGCGGCGTGGTAGGCGGCAGCATGCACATCGCCACCCACGCCTTCGGCAAAATCACCCTGTTCTTCTGCGCCGGCGTCTTCCTGGTCGCGGCGCACCGGAAGAAGGTCAGCGAGCTGGACGGACTGGGGCGGCGCATGCCTTTTACTATGGCGGCCTTCACCATCGGCGCGCTTTCGGTCGTCGGCCTGCCGCCGACGGGCGGCACCTGGAGTAAGTGGTTCCTGGTGCAGGGCACCCTCGACGCCGGCCAGTACGTGCTCGCCGCGGTGCTCTTGGCCAGTTCGCTGCTGAACATCGCCTACCTGCTGGTCATCCCGGTGCGCGGCTTCTTCCGTCGGCCGGTGCTGGCCGACGGGGAAGCGCTGGCACTGGCCTCGCCGCTTGCCTGTCGCCTCGCCATCGGCGTGACGGCGGTGGGTTGCCTGCTCCTGTTCTTCCTGCCGGGGCCGCTGCACCGGCTCGCCGAGGGGGTCCTGCCGTGAGCGACGGGAAGAAGCATCTCTTTGACGACCCGCGCAACGTGCGCCGTGTCATCCGCGGCCTGCTGGTCCTGTGCGCGATTCTACTCGGCCTCGACCTGGTCCTGCACCGGCATGTGGACCACCCCTGGGAGGCGATGGTTGGCTTCTACGCGGTCTACGGCTTCGTCGGCTGCGTGGTGCTGGTACTGCTGGCCAAGGTGCTGCGCCGGGTCGTAATGCGCGGCGAGGACTTCTACCACCCCACCGCCTACCCGCCGGACAACTCCGAGGAGGAGGGCCACGATGCTTGAGATTTTCCCGGCACTGCCCTTGCTGCTCGGGGCGATCGCGGCGGTCTTCACCCGTGGCCGCCTGCGTGCGGCCCTGATGGTCGCGGCACCCGTAGTCGGCGCCTTCGTGGTGTGGTCGCAGACTCAGGGCGCGACGGTGGAGTTCGAACTGCTCGGCTACACCCTCACGCCGTTGCGCATCGACACGCTGTCGACCCTGTTCGGCTATCTGTTCCATGTCGCGGCCCTGCTCGGGGTGGTGTATTCCCTCCACCTCAAGGACACCACGCAGCTGGTCTCTTCCCTGGCCTATGCCGGCTGCGCGGTGGGCGCGGTTTACGCCGGTGATCTCCTGACCCTGTTTGTGTTCTGGGAACTGCTGGCGGTCACCTCGGCGATCCTGGTCTGCGCCCGCGGCGACGACCGTGCGCTCGGCGCCGGGCTGCGCTACCTCCTGGTGCAGGTCACCTCCGGCGTGCTGCTGCTGGTCGGCATCCTCGCCTACGCCGGTGCCGGCAACAGCCTCGATTTCGACTGGATCGGCACCGACTCCCCGGGCGGCTGGCTGATCCTGGTGGCCTTCGGCATCAAGAGCGCCTTCCCGCTGGTGCACAACTGGCTCACCGATGCCTACCCCGAAGCGACGCCGTCCGGCACGGTGTTCCTGGCCTCCTTCACCACCAAGGTGGCGATCTACGCCCTGGCCCGCGGCTTCGCCGGCACCGAGGTGCTGATCTACGTCGGCGCGACGATGGCCTGCTTCCCGATCTTCTACGCGGTGGTCGCCAACGACCTGCGCCGGGTGCTCGCCTACAGCCTGATCAACCAGCTCGGCTTCATGGTGGTGGGCATCGGCATCGGTACCGAGCTGGCGCTGAACGGCGCGGTTGCCCACGCCTGCACCGACGTGGTGTTCAAGGGTCTACTGATGATGAGCATGGGGGCGGTGCTGCATGTCACCGGCGAGATGCGCGCCTCCGAGCTCGGCGGCCTGTACAAAAAGATGCCGAAGACCATGCTGCTGTGCCTCGTGGGGGCGGCTTCAATCTCGGCCTTCCCGCTGTTCAGCGGCTTCGTCAGCAAGTCGATGATCGTCTCGGCAGTGCTGAAGGAGGGCTACGACGTGGTCTGGCTGGCGCTCCTGTTCGCCGCCGCCGGCGTGTTCCACCACGCTGGCATCAAGATCCCCTTCTTCGCCTTCTTCGCCCACGACTCGAAGTACGTGAAGACCGCGCACGAGCCGCCGACCAACATGCTGGTGGCGATGAGCCTCGCGGCGGCGCTGTGCATCGGTATCGGCTGCTATCCGGAGATGCTCTACGGGCTGCTGCCGTACGCGACCGACTACAGCGCCTACGACACCTCGCATGTGCTGGCGCAGCTCCAGCTCCTGGCCTTCTCGGCACTGGCCTTTACCTCGCTCAAGCTGTACCACGTCTACCCGCCGGAGTTGCGCTCGATCCACCTCGACGCGCAGTGGGTCTACCGCCGCCTAGCGCCGACCACCCTGAACTGGCTGTTCGTGCGCATCCAGCGCGCCGACCGCGCCTTCCGCGGCTTCGCCTTGAGTGGCCTCGGCTGGGTGACGCGGAGCATTGTCCGCCATCACCGCCCGACCGGCACCCTCGCGCGCAGTTGGCCCACCGGCAGCATGATGCTGTGGATGGCGATGCTGCTGTTCCTGACGCTGGTGCTGTACTACCTGTAGTCGGCGGCGCAGGTCCTCCTGAACGTTGGGGCCACAAGTTGCGGCCGACCCCCAAACAAACGGGGCAATTGCAGCAATCTCAAGTAAAACTATGGCCTTCATCTATCGATAACTCAACAAGCGCTCTATGTAATTTTGAGGCAACCCACGCTCAATTGCGGCGGAGACCACACGGTTCAAGTACTCTGGAACTGGCGGTCTTTCGGGTATCTTGAGTTGTTGAGGAACAATATATACCTTTGCCTCAATCGCCTCTGCATTCCGTAACTCCGGAAGATTGGCGATATCGGAGGAACAAGTGGAGATCAGAGAGATCGGGAGTTGTTTTTGGACATATGTAGGCTCGTGGGGTTCAAGTTTGTCCCACGCGACCTGATCTACCTGGTACAAAACGCCAAATACAGCAGCCCCTTCGACAGGTGTTAAATCCGCCACTGGACCACCCCACTCAGGAGTCTCTGTAGTAAAGGTCAACCGAAAGTCATCAAGCTGCGCCATGCTGATGAATTGGAAATGGCCTAAACCAACCCTGTTGAGCATTGTCTGACTGCTCATATTATTTCCATACGCAAAGTAGAAGTCCATTTTCGTGCCACCCTCTGGGAAAGCACGATGATACGAATTCTATCAACTCTCCGCCATGCTAACGGGGTTGCTGTTCGGCTGCGTGCCAAGCGCGCGGCGGCGATTGATCCTGGCGCCAATCGCCTAAGCCATAGACTTACGACTCAACAAGCCTTGCTGTAAATCTCATGACCCCTATCCCAGTGCCTGGACCGATGAGGAAATCCACCGGAGTGCCTACTTCTACCGTTGCCCTGACGGAGTACTCCTGCCCCCCGCTATCCACCTCTGCTTCATATGGAGTAGACGCGCAAGGCATGACCTTGCCAGCGTGTCCGCTGATTTCGATGGATCCGTTGACAGTGCTGGTCCAGCGACGAACCACCCATTGATTGGCCCTGGCATAAGAACCCAGGTTCATAGAGCCATGAGGGTGGCCACCTTCGGCCCAGAGAGATGTGTAGTGCTTACCATCGTCAAGAAACCACAGAGCGCCTGTAGTGAATTCCGAATGCAGGCTCAAGCCGTTGATTGGATCGCTGCCAAAGCTACTAAACAACCGGAAGTCGCTAGCTTGTTCATACCAACCATCTACATCCTTGCTTTCATCCCAATAGCCGTACGTCCATTCGTTCAGGCCCTGCTTACCGGAGAAGTCTGCGACCGAATCGGCGATGGCGTCTACTGATTCATGGGTCGAACAAGCCATCGCGATTAGAATGGCGGGGAGAGCCAACAAATCTGTTCTGGAGAATCTAATCATGTAATTACTCCGTTGAGATACCAGCCCAACGGGATTGGCGTTCAGCAGCGCGGGTAGCGGGTGATTCGTTTGTAGAAAAACCGCTGGGGGCAAGCAAATCTTCGAGTTGACTGGATGGCTTATCCCATCACTGGTCAACCAGCCCATCCAAGTTGTTGAAGACTGATCGTGTCATTCCAGATTTTGGTCATGTGCCTAATTGTGTCGCCCTCGAACTGCATCACGTAGACATAGTCAGCCTTAACTTGCTTTCCAGTTGGTGGAACAGGGCCGCCTTCTCCGCTATGGGTGCCAATGAACACGGCATAAGCTGTCACGTTCTTGCGCTCCTCATCTACAGCAAATGACCGAAGTTCGTACCTCCCATCGGGAACTGGAGTGAAAAATCCTTTCATCCAGTCGCAATAGGCTTCGAGGGTTTCGACCTCTGCAAGCGCACCAGCCTGGGCAGAGAAGGAGGCATTCGAATGGCAGTATTGTTGACATTCTTCCCAGCCCTTACCTGTTTCGCATGCGTCGAAAAATTTACTCGCCGTTTCTTTGATGTTCATTCTGTTTCCTTTCAGCAGTCAATTGAAGAACGGAGTGTAGCACTGGCCTTCCTTCCGAGCCTGGTTATGGCGTATTATAAATCACTGGCATTTGCCCTTTCCACTCATTCCACAAGCCCTCTTCCGTGATTAATTCTGACATAAAGTGAGCTACATTCCTCCGACTAGTCTTCCCAGCGTTGAATATGGCGCTCCTGGTTGGTGATGCATGGAGCTCATAATCTGCCACTTGGCCTTCATTGATTAACCCATCTGGGCGGACAGCTACCCACTCTATTTGGGGATTATCTTGGCCTACCTTTAGACGCAAATAGTTCGCTGCCTGCTCATTATCAGCATGTGGAGGAACAAGTAGGCGAAGTAAGGCAAGTACTAGTTTTTGCCCCACCGAAACGACTTCATTTAGGTCATGGTTGATGTTGCCAGTGGTGTTCATGAGAACGAACTTAAGAGGCCTGTCCGACTCTCCCTGAGAAACAGCTTGGCAGATATTCCTTACGGCATCAGTCACCAATCTGCGTGGTTTACCGAGGATTCCTTTGAAGCTTAGGTTGTGCCCGAGGCAAGACACAAATGATCCACAACCAGCGACGACTTTGGTCAGTTCAGCTTGGGGCATGTCTGAGATGCTTGCAGAAATCACCGTCAGGTTTTCATGGCTGAGAAGGTGGCTTGGCAAAGCACTGCCTGCCCGAACAATCGCTCGGACATTCATGCCTTTGCGGAGTAGCTGCTCAACAAGCAGACGCCCTGTGGCGCCACTAGCTCCCACCACAAGAGTTGTGTCCCTTTTCATTCCGCGTATGGTACGCGGCGCTACTGGAATCACTAAGATGCAATGTTCGGGAGAGCCTATCTCCGGGACTCACGGTATCAATCCTATCGGCATAACGGGATTGCCATTCAGCAGCCCGCGTAGCGGGTCTGTTGCAGCGGCTGGTTAGGCATGAATCGGCAGATGCTCTCTCTCGGTCGAAATTGATCTGTTCAATGACTACTTGCTTCGGCTCGTCCGCTGTCTCAGCGCTTCGTATAGACACACTCCTGTCGCCACAGAGACGTTTAGGCAGTCAACTTTCCCCAGCATGGGTATTTGTACCACTTGGTCGCAGGCCTCTTGAGTGAGACGCCGAAGGCCATTGCCCTCGGCGCCCATAACCAATGCGATTGGCCCACTCAAGTCGACCTCATAGAGGGATGTTGATCCGTGACCGTCAGCAGTTCCAACCAACTTGACCCCGTGGTCTCGAAGTTCCTCAAGGGTTCGTGCGATGTTCCCAACTCGAATAAACGCTACGCTTTCTGCCGCGCCGCAAGAAATCCTCGAAACGGTCTCTGTGATGGCGACTGCCCGATTCCGAGGAGCGATGACCGCAGCTACGCCAGCGCCGTCCGCTGTTCTAAGGCAAGCTCCGAGATTGTGCGGATCTTGAACGCCGTCAAGCACCAAGAGGAGGGGGTTCTCGCTGGAACTGAGAACCGTCTCCAGATCAGGCTGCTCGCGCACAACAAATCCACCGCCCTGCGCATGTTTGTTGTCACGCGCGCCACTCCCTTTGGATCGTCTGCCCAATGTTTTTGCTCCTCTATGTCTAGATGGTGTAGAGGGGCTCCGCCAGGCCACCCATTTGCCGGAGACCTGTGCGCGGTTCTAAAGGAGAAACATGCAAACCACACCTCACCGCTCCATTCTAGTCGCTGACCACCACAAGCGCATCTTCGTCTGCCAGA